>NZ_JBEPDF010000001.1:2008498-2418787 GCF_040300125.1 Terrabacter sp. NPDC000476 | reverse complement strand
GTCGAGGTGAAACTGCGCCCTCCAGCGCGGCGTCTCACCTCGATTCGCGGAGGTGCCGCGGGGGTCGAGGTGAAACTGCGCCCTCCAGCGCGGCGTGTCACCTCGACCCGTGGAGGTGCCGCGGGGGTCGAGGTGAAACTGCGCCCTCCAGCGCGGCGTCTCACCTCGATTCGCGGAGGTGCCGCGGGGGTCGAGGTGAAACTGCGCCCTCCAGCGCGGCGTCTCACCTCGACCCGCGGCTCGGGTGGGCGAGCTCAGGCGGTGGCGGGCTCGAGCGCCGGCTGGACCGGCTGCGTGCTCCGGCGCTCCTCGGCGGAGCGGGCGCGCAGGGCGGCCCGCAGGCGCCAGGCGCCGTAGATCGCGGCGAGGCTGATCAGCAGGTGCAGGCCGAGGAAGCCGTTGGCGAGGCCGAGGCCGAGCAGGGCGCCCGCGACGAGCGGCCCGAGCGCTGAGAACGTCGTCTGGATGGCGGTGAAGGTGCCGAGCGTCGTGCCGACGAGGCCGCGCGGCGCGAGGCTGGCGGTCAGCGGGTTGAGCACCGGCGCATACATCGTCTCGCCGACGGCGAAGATGCCGAAGGTCGTCACGAACAGGGCCGAGGCCACGCCGGGCGTCAGCTGGGCGAGGGAGAGCACGATCCACGAGAGCGTCCAGACGGCGCCGACGACCATGAGCAGGCTCGCCGCGTTGCGCTTGGCAGTGAGCCGCACGACGACGACCTGGAGCGCCACGATGACGACGCAGTTGACGGCGGCGGCCAGGCCGATGGCCGACTCGTCGACGTCGAGGACGGTCAGGGCGTAGGCCGGCAGGCCGGACTCGAACTGCGCGTAGAAGCCGAGCGCGAGGGCGACCGCGACGACGGCCGTCCAGCGCAGGGCGGGCACGGCGAAGATCCGGCGCAGCGCCTCCATCGTGCTGACCCGCGTCTCGGCCTCGCCGGCGGCGAGGTCGGGCGCGGCCTCGGCGGGCGCGCCGATGCCGGCGACGTGGATGAGCAGCGCGGAGATCGCGAAGCCGGCCCCGGCCGTGACGAAGGCGAAGGTCATGCCGTCGACGCGCGAGAGGTCGACGAACTGGCCCGCGACGAAGGCGCCGACGGCCATGCCGATGGCCTCGGCGGTGAACTTGTAGGCGAAGACCTTCCGGCGGTCGTCGCTGCCGGCCCAGCGCAGCACGAGGACGGAGGCCGCCGGGCCCGCGGCGGTCAGGCCGAAGCCGAAGACGAACATGCCGACGAGGAAGGCCGGGGCCGACTGCGCCCACACGAGCCCACCGACGCCGACGGCCGCGAGCAGCTTGGCGACGACGGCCACGACGACCGGGTCGAAGCGGTCGCTGAGGCGGCCGGCGAAGGGCGCGGCCACGAGCGCGCCGACCGAGAAGAGGGTGCTGGCGAGGGCGGCCGCGAGGGCGCCCCAACCGCGGGTGTTCGCCGCATACGCGTACTGGTACGGCAGGACCGTGCCCCATCCGAGCATGCCGATGGACGACGCGAGGATGAGCAGCTTGGTGCGCACGGTGGTTCACACCCTTTCCGGGGGGTTTCAGGACGGACCCGGTCTACAACGGATCTTCGTCATCAAATATTTCGAGTTCAAACTTCGACTTCGAAACGTTAGCAGGTGGCGGCGGGATGGAACAATGCGGTCCCATGGCAGCGAAGCGACGGCAGACCGCCCAGCAGGAGCACGCGGCCGACGTCGCGACCTACGTCGCCGCCGGCGGTGAGGAGTCGGTGCAGCGCGTCATCACGGCCGTGTTCTCCGTGACGAAGAAGCTCGACCAGTGGTACTCGCGGCAGTTCGCCGACCTCGACCTCACCCAGGGGGAGTGGGCGGTGCTCGCCGGCCTCGCCCGCGCCGGGGAGACCTGCCTCACCCCGAGCCAGCTCGCCGACCTCGCCAACGTCGCACCGTCGTCGATGACCCACCGCCTCGACAAGATGGCCGGCCGAGGCCTGCTCGAGCGACGGCCCGACGAGTCGAACCGCACCCGCACGCTCGTCTCGCTCACCGACGACGGCTGGGCCCTCTTCCGCGCGGCCGTGCGCGAGTCGAACGTCGTCGAGAGCGACACGCTGCGCGACCTCTCCGGCGACGAGCGCCACGAGCTGGCCCGCCTCCTCGAGATCGTCATCGCCGGGCTCGACGAGATCGACGCCTGACCCGCGCGGGGCGTAGCGTCAGGGCATGAGCCCGCACGCGCAGCCGGTCGCCCTCGTCACCGGAACCTCCTCGGGCATGGGCCTGCACGCCGCCGTCGAGCTGGCCCGCCGCGGGCACCTCGTCGTCGCGACGATGCGCGACCCGTCCCGGGCCACCGCCCTCACCGACGCCGCGGCCGAGGCGGGGGTCGAGCTCGACGTCCGCGCCCTCGACGTCACCGACCACGACGCCGCGCGGGCCTGCGTCGAGGGCGTCCTCGCCGACCACGGCCGCATCGACGTCCTCGTCAACAACGCGGGCCGGGGTGCGGTGGCGACGGCCGAGCAGCTCAGCCTCGACGAGGTGCGCGACCAGCTCGAGGTCAACTACCTCGGCCCCGTCGCCCTGACCAAGCTCGTGCTGCCCGGCATGCGCGAGGCCGGCTCCGGCACCGTGCTCACCGTGACGAGCGTGGGCGGCGCCGTCGGCCAGCCCTTCGCCGACGCCTACTGCGGGGCGAAGTTCGCCGTCGAGGGCTTCATGCAGTCGCTCGCCGTCGTCATGCTCGCCCACGGCGTGCACGTGTCGGTCATCGAGCCCGCCGCCGTCGCGAGCGACTTCGTCGGCAACGTCGCACGCCCCGCGGGCGTCACCGACGCAGACCCGTATGCCGCGCAGCTCGACGCCTACCTCGCCCGGTCCGCCGGTGCCTTCGCCGACGCCCAGTCGGCCCGCGACGCGGGTGCTGCCATCGCCGACGCGGCGACCGCCACCGACTACCGCTTCCGGTGGCAGACCTCCGAGGGCGCGACGGCCTTCGTCGGCATGTCGCTCGCCGACACCGACGGCAGCCAGGTGCTCGGCGCGACCCGCGGCTGGATCGCCTGACCGACCCGATGGCCGACCCGATGACCGACCGTCTCACCTACGCACGCCCCCGGCCGACGATCGGCGACCCGTCGTCGGCGGCGGAGCGGGCCCTCGCCCCGGACGCCTGGGCCCTGCCCGACGACCTCGCCTCGCTGGAGCGCGTCGTCGGTGCACGCCGCGACATCCGCCGCTTCCGTCCCGACCCGGTGCCCGACGACGTGCTGACCGCCGTCCTCACCGCAGGGCACCGCGGCCCGTCGGTCGGGCACAGCCAGCCGTGGCGCTTCGTCGTCGTCACCGAGGCGGCCACGCGCGACGCGGCGGCGCTGATGGCCGACCGCTGCCGCCTGCGCCAGGCCGCCGGCATGGCCGAGGAGTCGGCGCGGGGCCTGCTCGACCTCCGGCTCGAGGGCATCCGCGAGGCGCCGCTCGGCATCGTCGTCGCGTGCGACCGGCGCACCCCGGCGGCCGGCGTGCTCGGCCGGGCGACCTTCCCCGACGCCGACCTGTGGTCGTGCGCGGCCGCGATCGAGAACATCTGGCTCACGGCCCGCGCGCACGGCCTCGGCCTCGGCTGGGTCACCCTCTTCGAGCCGGCCGAGCTCGCCGACCTGCTCGGCCTGCCCGACGGCGTCGAGACGCTCGGCTGGCTCTGCCTCGGCTGGCCCGACGAGCGGCCCCCGGAGCCGGGGCTCGAGCGCGCCGGGTGGAGCCGGCGGCTGCCGCTCGAGCAGGTCGTCATGCGCGAGCGCTGGACCGAGCGCGACGCGCCGCCGTCCCACCTGCGCGCGCCCGGCCCCGACGCGCTCGTCGGCGCCCGCGACCGGTCCGACGCCCTGCTCACCGTGCCCGGCTCGCTCGGTGTGCTCGACACCGTGCTCGACCGCGTCACCGCCCTGACCGCGGTCGACGGGCCCGGCACCCTCGTCGTCGCGGCCGCCGACCACGCGGTGACGGCGCACGGCGTCAGCGCCTTCGCCACGTCGGTCACTGCCGACGTCGCACGGGCCACGCGCGAGGGCACCTCGATGGGCGCCGTCGCTGCGCGTGCAGCGGGGCTCGACGTCAAGCTCGTGGATGCCGGGATCGGTTGTCGCAGAGGCGATCTCGTGGCCACCGACGCGCTCGACGAGACGACGTATGCCGCCCTGCTGGCTCAGGGGCGCGAGCTCGGTCGCGCACTGGCCGGTGACGGGCCCGTCGCCCTCGGGGAGGTCGGCGTGGGCAACACGACGGTCGCGGCGACGGTCGCCGCCGCCCTCCTCGGCGCCTCTGCGGACGCCGTCGTCGGGCGCGGCTCGTCCGCCGACGCGGCGATGATGGAGCGCAAGCGCGACGTGGTCGAGCAGGCCCTGGCCCGCCTCACCGCTGCGGAGCGGCGCGACGCCCACGCGGTGCTGCGACGGCTCGGCGGGGGAGAGCTCGCCGTGCTTGCCGGCGTCGTGCTCGGGGTGGCCGAGGGCGGCGGGGTCGTCGTGCTCGACGGGCTCGCGACCTCGGTCGCGGCGCTCGCGGCCGTGCGGGTCGAGCCGGGCTGCGCCGCGCACCTCGTCGGGGGCCAGCGCTCGCGCGAGCGGGCCCACGCCGAGGTGCTGCGCGAGCTCGGTCTCGAGGCCCTGCTCGACCTGCGCATCCGGGCCGGCGAGGGCGTCGGTGCGGCGCTCGCGACGGGCCTCGTCAAGGACGCGCTGCGGCTGCGACGGGAGGTGGCTCGGACCTCCGCAGTTTGAGTCGGAGGGGGCTGCCGCCTAGTTTGGGGTGGTTGTCCAACCATCGAACTGCCCCCACGAAGGGCTGGGAGAAAACGCATGTCGACACAGACCGACGGCAGCACGCCGGCATCCCCGACCGGCGGCGGCGCCGGCGACCGCGCCTTCCTCGGGCACCCGAAGGGCCTCTCGACGCTCTTCTTCGTCGAGCTGTGGGAGCGCTTCTCCTACTACGGGATGCGCGCCATCCTGCTCTACTTCCTCGTCGACACGGCGGCCAACGGTGGCCTCGGGATCGACGAGACGACGGGCGCGGCGGTCGTCGCCATCTACGGCGCCTCCGTCTACCTGCTCTCGATCATCGGCGGCTTCACGGCCGACCGGGTCTTCGGCGCGCGCCGGTCGACCCTCTACGGCGCCGTCGTCATCATGGCCGGCCACGTGTGCCTCGCCGTGCCCGCCACGGCGACCGCCTGGCTCGGCATCGCCCTCGTCGCCCTCGGCACCGGGCTGCTCAAGCCGAACGTGTCGGCCATGGTCGGCACGCTCTACAAGCCGGGCGACGCCCGTCGCGACGGCGGCTTCTCGATCTTCTACATGTCGATCAACATCGGCTCCTTCTTCTCGCCGCTCGTCGTCGGGTGGCTGCGCGAGCACTACGGCTACCACGCCGGCTTCTCGGCGGCCGCGGTCGGCATGGCCGTCGCCATCGCCTGGTTCGTGCTCGGCCGCAAGGCCCTCGGCCCCGCCGTCGACGACGTGCCCAACCCGCTGGCCCCCGAGGAGCGCAGCCGGGTCGGCGCCCTCGCCGTCGGTGCCGTCGTCGCCTTCGCGCTCGTCGTCGTGCTCGCCGGACTGTGGCGCGACACGGTGCTCGACCAGGTCATCGACGCCATCTCCATCGTCGCCGTGCTGACGCCGATCGCCTACTTCACCATGATGTTCCGCAGCCCCAAGGTCGAGCGCGAGGAGAAGTCGCACCTCGCGGCCTACCTGCCGCTCTGGATCGGCGCGATGCTCTTCTGGATGATCTTCGAGCAGGCCGCCGGCAAGATGGCCCTCTTCGCCGCGAACAACACCGTCAAGGAGACCGCCGGCGTCTCGATCAACCCCGAGTGGTTCCAGTCGATCAACCCGCTCGCCATCGTGCTGCTCGCGCCGGTCTTCGGCCTGATCTGGGTCCGCCGCGCCGGTCGCTTCCCCTCGACGCCGATGAAGTTCGTGCTCGGCGTCGCGCTCATCGGGGTCTCGGCCCTCGCCATGTCGTGGGCCTTCGCGACCTTCTCGGGCAACACGGCGCCCGTCTACGTCCTCGGTGGCGTCTTCGTGCTCCAGACCGTCGCCGAGCTGTGCCTCTCGCCCGTCGGCCTGTCGGCGACGACCCGGCTCGCGCCGCGGGCCTTCGCGAGCCAGGCCATGGCCCTGTGGTTCCTCGCCAGCTCGGCCGGCCAGGCCATCGCCGCACAGCTCATCCAGGCCATGGGTGGCCTGAGCGACGCGACGTACTACCTCGTCAACGGCCTCATCACGCTCGTCGTGGCGGGCGTGCTCCTCGCCCTCGTGCCGTGGATCCGCCGCAAGATGGCGACCGCCGAGGTGCACGTGCGCGAGTCCGTGACGGCGCACTGACGTGATCGTCACCCTCGCCGGCGTCACCCCGGTGGTCCACGAGACCGCCTGGGTGGCGCCGAGCGCCGTCCTCGCTGGCGCCGTCGACCTGCGGGCCGGCTCGAGCGTCTGGTACACCGCCGTCCTGCGCGCCGACTTCGACCCTATCGTGCTCGGCGAGGGCAGCAACCTGCAGGACGGCGTCGTCGTGCACACCGACGCGGGCCACCCGACGACGATCGGCTCGGGCGTCTCGGTCGGCCACCGCGCGGTGCTGCACGGGTGCACCGTCGAGGACGACTGCCTCGTCGGGATGGGCTCCGTCGTGCTCAACGGCGCGGTCATCGGCGCCGGCAGCCTCGTCGCGGCGGGCGCCGTCGTCCCCGAGGGCATGGTCGTGCCGCCGCGGTCCCTCGTCGCCGGCGTCCCCGGCGTGATCCGCCGCTCGATCGACGAGCCGGGCCTGGCGCGCATCCGCGCCAACGCCGAGGTCTACCTCGAGCTCGCCCGCCGGCACCGCGAGGCCACGGGCGGCTGAGCGGCAGCGCCGGGGGCGGGCCCGCTCAGCGCAGGAGCAGCACCGCCGCGACCACCCCGGCGACGACGACGAGCACCCGGAAGAGCGTGGGCGGCAGGCGGCGTCCGACGCGCGCCCCGACGTAGCCGCCGACGACCGAGCCGGCCGCGAGCAGGCCGATGGCCCGCCAGTCGAGGTCGGCGACGACGACGAAGACGAGGCCGGCCACGACGTTGCCGGCGAAGATGGCGAGGGTCTTGAGACCGTTGACGACGCGCAGGTCGATGTCGAGGCCCAGCCCGAGCACGGCGACCATCATGACGCCCGACCCGGCGCCGAAGTAGCCGCCGTAGACGCCCGTGAGCAGGGCGAACGCGGTCGTGACCGGTCCCATCCGCGTGCGAGCGCCCGCGTCCTCGCCCGCGCGGGCGCGCAGCCATCGCCCGATCCACGGCTGGACGCCGACGAGCAGGCAGGTGAGGAGGATGAGCCACGGCACGACGGCCTCGAAGACGCTCGACGGGAGCGCGAGCAGCAGCGCCGCGCCCCCGACGGCGCCGACCGCGCAGGTCACGACGACCGTCCACGTGATCCTCGGGTGCTCGCGCAGCTCCGCGCGGTAGCCGAACGACCCGCTCACCCCCGCCGCCACGAGGCCGACGGTGTTCGACGCGTTCGCCACCACGGGCGGCAGCCCGACGGCGAGCAGGACCGGGAAGCTGAGCAGCGAGGCGACCCCGACCGTCGAGGTGAGCACCCCGGCGCCGAGTCCCGCGCCGAGCACGGCGAGCGCCTCGCCCGGCCCGTCGACCGTCGTCACGGACCGTCCCGCAGCACGGCCACGTCGCTGACGAGGACGACGTGGGCGTGCATGGCGTCGGCAGCGGCCTGCGCGTCGCCCGCCCGGATCGCGTCGGCGATCGCCCGGTGGTGCGCGAGCGAGTCGCCCGGACGGCCGGGCTGCGAGAGCGACTCGATGCGAGTCTCGCGCACGAGGTCGCGGATCTCGTCCATGAGGCGGGCGAGCAGGAGCGAGTGGGCGGCGGCCGTGACCGCGCCGTGGAACCGCTCGTCACCCTCGAGCCCCCGGCCCCCGGCCGCGACGTCACGGGCCATCTCGGCGAGCGCCTCGTCGATGCGGGCGAGGTCGTCGTCGGTGCGGCGCGTGGCCGCGAGGGCGGCGATCTTCGTCTCGAGCGCGTCACGGGTGTCGATGACCTCCGGCAGCCGGTGGGCGTGGGCGCGGATGGCCTCGACGATGCGCCGCGGCGCGCGGGCGTCGGCGAGCACCGTGCCGTCGCCGTGCCGCACGGTCACGACGCCGATGACCTCGAGGGCCACGAGGGCCTGGCTCAGGGTGGCCCGGCTGACGCCGAGGCGCTGCGCGAGCTCGCGCTCGGGGGGCAGCCGGTCGCCGGCCGTCAGGCCGTTCGCGGCGATCCACGCCGTGATCTGCTCGGCGACCTGCTCGTAGAGCCGGGTGCGCGCGAGCCGCGGCAGCTCCGGGGCGGGCATGGGGTCATCCTATTGACTTCCGGCCCAATGGCCTATTGGCTGGTCCACTGAGCCGGCCACGAGCCTCGTCACCACTGGCGCGGACCAGGCAGCTGGCCGCGACCGACGGAGGACACGCATGGGACCGGAATGGGTCTCGATCATCGCGCTCGTCGCCCTCTTCGTGATCGGCACGCTCCTGCCGATCAACATGGGGGCGCTCGCCTACGTGGCGGCCTGGCTCGTCGGGGTCTACTCCCTCGGCCTCAGCGAGAAGGAGATCCTCGCCGGCGTCAGCGGCGACCTCGTCCTCACCCTCATCGGCGTCACCTACCTCTTCGCCATCGCGAAGAACAACGGCACCGTCGACCTCATCGTCAGGTCGGCCGTGCGGGCGGTCGGCGGGCGCGTGGCGCTCATCCCGTGGGTGATGTTCTTCGTCACCGCGCTGCTCACCGCGATCGGTGCGGCGAGCCCGGCCGCCTGCGCCATCATCGGCCCGATCGCCCTCGGCTTCGCGGGTCGCTACAAGATCAACCCCCTGCTCATGGGCATGTTCGTCGTGCACGGCGCGCAGGGCGGCGGCTTCTCGCCGATCAGCATCTACGGCACGATCACCAACTCGGTGATGAAGGACAACGGCCTGCCGTCGAGCGAGATGACGGTCTTCATCGCGAGCCTCGCGGTCAACCTCGTCATGGCCGGCATCCTCTTCGTCGTGCTCGGCGGCCGGCGCCTCATGAACCTGCGCGCCGACGACGTCGACGGGCCGCTCGACGGCGAGTCGCTCACCGACGACCTCCACCGCGGCGGCGTCGGCGTTGCCGCCCGGGGCACCGGCACGATGACGCTGGCCCGCACGCAGGCCCTCGGCGTCAAGCGCGACCAGGTGCTGACGCTCGTCGCCTTCACCCTCGTCGCGGTCGTCGCGCTCGCCTTCGACAAGAACATCGGCTTCGTGTCGATCACGGCGGCCGTCGTGCTCGCCCTGCTGTCGCCGACGCAGCACAAGGACGCCGTCAAGCAGGTCGCGTGGCCCACCGTCCTGCTCGTCGCGGGCGTGAGCACGTATGCCGCCGTGCTGACCGAGGCGAAGGCGCCGGAGTTCGTGGGCAACTGGGCGGCCGGCCTCGGTGCCGTCGTCATCGGCGCGCTCGTGCTCTGCTACGTCGGTGGTGTCGTGTCGGCCTTCGCCAGCTCGACCGCCCTGCTGCCCGTCATCATCCCGATCGCCGTCCCGCTCATCAGCAACGGCGGCATCGGGGCGGCGACCTTCGTGGCGGCGCTCGCGATCAGCTCGACGATCGTCGACGTCAGCCCGTTCTCGACCAACGGCGCTCTCATGCTGGCCAACCGGCCCGACAGCATCAGCGAGCCGGTGTACTACAAGCAGATCCTCACCTACAGCGTCATCGTGGTCCTCGCCGGCCCGTTGCTCGTGTGGGCCGCCCTGATCCTCCCCGGATGGTGAACGACATGACCTCTTCTGGACCCCTCGACGGCGTGCTCGTCGTCGACCTCTCCCGCGCCCTCGCGGGGCCCCACGCGACGATGATGCTCGCCGACCAGGGCGCCCGCGTCATCAAGGTCGAGGCGCCCGGCCGCGGCGACGACACGCGCGGCTGGGGACCGCCCTTCGTCGGTGACGAGGGGCGGCGCGAGTCGACCTACTTCCTCTCGGCCAACCGCAACAAGGAGTCGATCACCCTCGACCTCAAGGACGCCGCCGACAAGGACGTGCTGCTCGCGCTCGTCGACCGGGCCGACGTGCTCGTCGAGAACTTCCGCACCGGCGTGCTCGAGCGCCTCGGTCTCGGCATCGAGTCGCTGATGGAGCGCAACCCGCGCCTCGTCGTGCTCTCGATCACCGGCTTCGGCCACGACGGACCCGAGGGCGGCCGCGCCGGCTACGACCAGATCGCCCAGGGCGAGGCGGGGCTCATGTCGCTCACCGGCTCGGGGCCCGACGACCCGCAGCGCGTCGGCGTCCCGATCGCCGACCTCCTCTCCGGCATGTACGGCGCGTACGGCGTCGTCTCGGCCCTGCACGAGCGCTCGCGCACCGGTATCGGCCGGGTCGTGCGCACGTCGCTGCTCGCGTCCGTCGTCGGCGTGCACGCGTTCCAGGGCACCCGGTGGACGGTGGCGGGCGAGGTCGGCCGCTCGGCCGGCAACCACCACCCCTCGATCAGCCCCTACGGCCTCTTCCACTGCCGCGACGGGTCGGTGCAGATCGCCGTCGGCAGCGAGAGCCTCTGGCAGCGGCTGTGCGCCGCGTTCGGGCTCGACCCGGCCGCCGAGGGCCTCGCGACGAACGCCGAGCGCGTCGCCGCCCGCGAGCGGGTCATCGAGGTCGTCGAGGCGGCCTTCGCCGACTGGGACGCCGAGCCGCTCCTGGCCCGGCTCGCCGAGGTGGGCGTGCCGGCGGGCAAGGTGCGCACGCTCGACGAGGTCTACGCGTGGGACCAGACCGCGAGCCAGGGGCTGCTCGTGCAGGTCGAGCACCCGACGCTCGGGCCGCTCACCCTGCCGGGCCCGCCGCTGCGCTGCTTCGACGGTGACGGCACCGAGGTGACCCGGCGCGACCACGCCGCGCCGCCCACCCTCGACGAGGACGGCGCGGCCATCCGAACCTGGCTCGCACAGGGCTGACCGCAGGACTCGACGAAGGGGCCGTCAGCTGGCGGCCGTCGCGTCGCCCGCGGTCCCGGTCGTCGCGATGAAGTCGGTGAGCAGGTCGGCGAAGCGCTCGGGCTGGTCGAGGTGCGGGAAGTGGCCGGCACCCTCGAAGAGCTCGACGCGGGCGCCGGCGAGGGCGGCCTGCGCGCGGGCGGCGTGCGTGGCCGGGATGACCATGTCGCGCGTGCCCCAGACGACGAGCACCGGCAGGTCGGCGAGGTCGGGCAGGTAGTCGCCCGCGCTGACCCGCTGCCCGCCGGGATCGACCACCGCCCGGGTCGTCGCGAGGAAGGCCCGGCGGCCGTCGGCGTCGCTGAGCGAGGCGAACCCCTCCCAGGCCGCGCGCATGTCGTTGCTCGCGCGCCAGCCGAGCCGGGAGAGGCTGCGGCCCACCGTCTCGACCCCGCCGCGCACCCACTCCGAGGCGAGCACGGGCAGCACGAGCTCGGCCCCGGGCAGGGTGGCGGCGCGCAGCGCGGGGTTGACCTCGCGGCCGAGGCCGCCGCTGCCGACGAGGACGAGCCGCTCGACGCGCGACGGGAAGAGGTAGCAGAACTCGAGCGAGATGCCGCCGCCGAGCGAGTGGCCGACGAGGGTGACCCGGTCGATGCCGAGCCGGTCGAGCAGGTCGCGCAGGGTCGCGGCGTGGGCGGCGAGCGAGTAGTCGCCCTCGGGCTTGGCCGACGCGCCGTGCCCGAAGAGGTCGGGCACGACCACCCGGTGGCGGTCGTCGAGGCGGTCGATGAGGTGGGCCCAGTTGGAGTGCGAGCCGAGCAGGCCGTGCACGAAGAGCACGGTGTCGCCGTGCCCGCTGTCGACGTACGAGAGCGCCTGCCCGTGCAGCATCGTCGTCTGGGGCGCCAACCTGGTCACGACACCTCCTCGGGTCGACCGGTCCTCCTCCCCAACGGTAGAACACGTCGCCCACGGTGCCGCGCGGTTTTCCTCAGGCTCCGCGGAACCGGGCGGCGAACTCGCCCGGCGTGAGCCCGGTGGCCTTGCGGAAGTCCCGGGTGAAGTGGGCCTGGTCGGCATAGCCGAGCTCGGCGGCGATGGCGGCGAGGCCGGCCTCGGCGTCACGCAGCCGGTCGGCGGCCTCCTGCAGACGACGGCGGCGGATGAGCCACTTGGGCCCGAGCCCGATCCGTTTGTGCAGCAGGCGCTGCAGGGTGCGCTCGACCATGTCGAAGCGGGCGCACAGCTCGTCGACGCGGAGCAGCTCGGGTGAGGTCTCCACCTCCTCGACGACCGCGTTGACGAGCCGGCCCTCCTCGTCGACGGGCAGGAGGGGCCGGAGCGCGTCCTCGACGTGCGCACGCGCCACGGCCTGGGCGTCCGGGTCGCGCGGGTCGGGGCCCATGGCGGCTCGCACCCGTCGGGTCAGGTCGGTGCCGTCGAGGGTGCGCAGGGTCGACAGGTCCACCCAGCGGTCGGTCATGCGGCGCACGGGCTCACCGGTGAGCAGGTGCCCGGCCGCCGGCTGGAACATCAGCCCGACGGCCCAGCCCCGGCCCGTCAGCATCGTGTGCGAGAGGCCGGAGACGACGCCGTGGAAGCGGGCGTAGCCGTCGGAGACGACGAGGAGGCAGACGGGGTACTGCAGCACACGCTGCACCGAGTCACGCCCCTCCGGCACGTCCCAGACGGGGATCCAGAAGCGCCGGGCCAGCTCGCCCAGGTCGGGCGACACGGAGGCCCGGTCGATCGACCACGTGCGGTCGGTGGGGTCGACGAGGTGGGCACGCTCGATGTCGTCGCGTGTGCGGGCGCCCGCAGAGCCCGTCGCACGTGCCGATCCCGGTGACGTCGTCACCTGTCGGAAAGTATCAAGACCCACCGACGCGTGGGTCCCTAGCGTGTGGCCATGACCTCACCCACCACCACCGATGCCGCCCGTGCCCACGCCCACCTCGCCGACCCCTTCACCGCCGTCGTCGACCGGCTGCCCGCCGACGGGTGGGAGCGGCCGAGCCCGTGCGAGGGCTGGACCGCCCGCGACGTGCTCGCCCACGTCGCGACGAGCCAGCGGCAGTTCCTCGCCGAGCACGGCTTCGACGCCGCGACCGACCGGCCCCTCGACATCGACGACCCGGAGCGCACGGCGGTCGACGTCCGGGATGCGTGGCACGCCCACGACCGCCGCGTGCGCGAGCTCCTCGCCGACCCGAGCGTCGCGGGGCACGAGTACGACAGCGTCTTCGGCCCCACCACGGTGGGCCGCACGATCGTCGCGTTCCACGGCTTCGACCTCGTCGTGCACCGCTGGGACATCGCGACGGCCGCCGGTCTCGACGAGCGGCTCACCGACGACGAGCTCGACCTGCTCGAGCGGTCGGCCGACGGCTTCGGCGAGCACCTCTACGACGACGGCGTCTGCAAGCCCGCGCTGGCCGCTCCCGAGGGGGCCGACCGCCAGGCTCGGGTGCTCGCCCGGCTCGGGCGGCGCGCGCCTGCCGCCTGAGCGGTCACCGCGCCCAGAGGTACTCGACCTCGGGACGGCCGGCGCCGGCATACCGGTTGCGGCGCACGGCGACCCGTGTCTCGCAGAGGTGCTCGGCGTAGCGTCGCGCCGTCACCCGGCTCACGCCGAGCGCGTCGGCGAGCTCGCTCGCCGAGCGCCCGTCCTCGCTCTCGCGCAGCAGCCGGGAGACCCCGGCGAGCAGCTCCTCGCCCATCCCCTTGGGCAGCCGTGCCTCGCCCGCCACGCGCGCGCCGGCGAAGACCTCGTCGACCTGCGCCTGGGTGCTCACCTCGTCGCCCGCCACGAGCTGGTCGCGGTAGGAGCGGTAGGCGAGCAGCCGGTCGCGCAGGGTCGCGAAGACGAAGGGCTTGAGGAGGTACTGCACGATCCCGAGCGACACGGCGGCCCGCACGACGTCGAGGTCGCGCGCCGACGTGACGGCGATGACGTCGGCGCGGTGGCCGGCCGCCCGCATGGCCCGCACGACGTCGAGCCCGTGGCGGTCCGGGAGGTTCATGTCGAGCAGCACGACGTCGATCTGCTTGTCCTGCAGCGCCTTGAGGGCGGCCTGCGACGTGCCGACCGTGGCCGCGACGACGAAGCCGTCGACCCTGCCGACGTAGGCCGTGTGGGCCTCGGCCGCGATCGGCTCGTCCTCGACGACGAGCACCCGGAGCGTGGCCGTCTCAGGGTCGGTCATGGGTCCCCTCCTCGTGCCCGTGCGGCGAGCGGTCGGGCAGGCGCACCGTGAACGTCGCACCCGGCGGGCCCGAGACCTCGAGCGTGCCGCCGAGCCGGTCGACCGTCTGGGCGACGAGAGCGAGCCCGATGCCGCGGCGGCCCGCGCTGCCCTGCTCCTTCGTCGACCAGCCGCGCCGGAAGGCGTCCTCGACCGCGCCCGGCGGCAGGCCCGGGCCGTCGTCGGCGACGACGAGGACGGCGTCGCGTCCGTCGACCCGCGAGGCGAAGCGGACGTGCCGCTCGGTGCGGCCCGCACCGGTCCCACCCTCGTCGGCGACGGCGTCCATGGCGTTGTCGATGAGGTTGCCGACGACGGTCACGACGTCGCGGGTCGGCGCCACGTCGCGCGGCCAGCGGGCGCCGGGCTCGATCTCGAAGGTGATGCCGCGCTCGTGGGCCTCGGCGGCCTTGCCGAGCAGCAGGGCCGTCAGGGCCGGCTCGTCGACGGCCTCGACGACGCGGTCGGTGAGCACCTGGGAGACGTGCAGCTCGTCGGTGGCGAAGTCGAGGGCTCGGTCGGTGTGCCCGAGCTCGATGAGGCTGACGATGGTGTGCAACCGGTTGGCCGACTCGTGCGCCTGCGACCGCAGCGCCTCGGTGAGACCCCGCGCGGAGTCGAGCTCGCCCGTCAGGGCCTCGAGGTCGGTGCGGTCGCGCAGGGTCGCGACGTGCCCGAGCAGCCGACCCTGCCAGCGGGCCGGCCCGCGGTTGAGCACGAGCACCCGCGCCGCCGTCACGTGCAGCTCGTCCTCGTGGGACGCGTCGTCGATGAGCGCGGCGGCCAGCGCCGGGGTGAGCCCGAGCTCGGCCACCGGCCGGCCCACGGCGTCCGGCGGCAGGGCGAGCAGCCGCGTCGCCTCGTCGTTGGCGAGTCGCAGCCGGCCGTCGAGGTCGGTGATGAGCAGGCCCTCGGTCACCGCGTGGAGCACCGCGTCGTAGTACTCGTACATCTCGCGCAGCTGCTCCTCGCCGAGGCCGTGCGTCTGCCGGCGGATCCGCCGCGCGACGAGCCCCGTGCCGAGCCCCGAGAGCACCGCCGCCACGAGTCCCGCGAGCAGCAGGCCCGGCAGCTGCGCGCGCACGCGCTCGCCGACGGCCGCCTTGCGGATGCCGACGGAGACGAGCGCGACGACGCGCCCGTCGTCGGTCACGGGCTCGACGACGCGTGAGGAGGGCCCCAGGGTGCCGGTGTAGTCCTCCTCGACCTCGCCGCCCGCCAGGGCCTGCTCGGTGTGGCCGATGAAGCGCTTGCCGATCTGCGCCGGGTCCGGGTGGGTCCAGCGGATCGCGTCGCGGCTCATGACGACGACGAAGTCGGTGCCCGACGCGACGCGCACGCGCTCGGCATACGGCTGGAGGGCGGAGGTCGGGTCCGAGCCCTGCACCGCGCGCACCACCTCGGGCGTCGCCGCGACCGTCACGGCGACGGCGCGCGCCCGCGCGATGGCCTGCTGGTCACCCGCGCGCTGGGCCTGGCCGTAGGCGCCGGCCAGCCCGGCCACGACGACGAGCACCGCGATGAGCACCTGGAGGGCGAAGGTCTGCGTGGCGACGCTCCAGCGCCCGGGCGCGCCGAGCACCCGGACCGCGAGGCGACGCCACCGGGGCGGTCTCAACGACCGTCGCCCGGTCGCGAGAACTCAATGAACACAACCGTGACCCTAGTTCCTGGGAGGGGCAGCCTCGGAACATTCACCGGTCCCGTGCCCAGCGGGGGACCCAGCCAACGGAGGTCACCGTGAGTTCCACCGCCGACAGCGCCGTCGACGCCCAGCCGGGCCCGGCCCCCAAGCGCGACCGCACGCACTTTCTCTACATCGCCGTCATCGTGGCGATGCTCGCCGGCATCCTCGTCGGCTGGGCCTTCCCCGAGGTGGGCAAGAGCCTCAAGCCGCTCGGGACCGGCTTCGTCAACCTCATCAAGATGATGATCACGCCGATCATCTTCTGCACCATCGTCCTCGGCATCGGCTCGGTGCGGAAGGCGGCACAGGTCGGCAAGGTCGGCGGTCTCGCCCTCGGCTACTTCATCACGATGTCGACGGTCGCCCTCGGCATCGGCCTCGTGGTCGGCAACATCATCAAGCCGGGTGAGAGCCTCAACCTCACCGACGCCATCGCCGCGTCCGGCACGTCGCCAAGGACTCCGAGGGCGCGGTCGACTTCCTGCTCGGGCTGATCCCCGAGACCCTCGTCTCCGCCCTGACGTCGGGCTCGGTGCTCCAGGCCCTGCTCATCGCGCTCCTCGTCGGTTTCGCCCTGCAGAAGATGGGCAAGAGCGGCGAGCCGATCCTCGCCGGCATCAAGCACCTCGAGCGCCTCGTCTTCCGCCTCATGGCGATGATCATGTGGGCCGCCCCGGTCGGCGCCTTCGGCGCCATGGCTGCCCTCGTCGGGGCGACCGGCATCGGTTCGCTGACGAGCCTGCTCAAGCTCATGGTCGCCTTCTACATCACCTGCGCGATCTTCGTCTTCGCGTTCCTCGGCTCGATCCTCAAGGTCACGACCGGCATGAACGTCTTCTCGCTCCTGCGCTACCTCGGGCGCGAGTTCCTCCTCATCCTCTCGACGTCGTCGTCCGAGTCGGCCCTGCCGCGCCTCATCGCCAAGATGGAGCACCTCGGCATCTCCCGCCCGGTCGTCGGCATCACCGTGCCGACGGGCTACTCCTTCAACCTCGACGGCACCGCGATCTACCTGACGATGGCGAGCCTCTTCATCGCCGAGGCCATGGACAAGCCCTTCAGCATCGGCCAGCAGATCGGCCTGCTCGTCTTCATGATCATCGCGAGCAAGGGCGCCGCGGGCGTCAGCGGGGCCGGCCTCGCGACGCTCGCTGGCGGCCTCCAGTCGCACCGGCCCGACCTCGTGCCGGGCGTCGGCTTCATCGTCGGCATCGACCGCCTCATGAGCGAGGCCCGCGCGCTGACGAACTTCGCCGGCAACGCGATCGCCACGGTCATCATCGGCACGTGGGTCGGCGAGATCGACCGCGACAAGGCCGGCCGGGTCCTCTCCGGCCAGGACCGCTTCGACGAGGCGAGCATGGTCGACGACCGCGACGAGGTGCCGGCCGACGCCCCCGGCCACGACACCGAGCTGGTCGGCGCCCCGCGCTGACCTCTCCCGCCCGACCGAGGGGCCGCGAACCGTGGGGTTCGCGGTCCTTCGTCGTCGACGTGGGGCATGTCACGATCTTCACCTCGCCGCTCGGGAACCATTCGCGGACAGCGTGATTCACGAGGTGCGTGGTGATGTTCCCTGAGGGACGGTGCTGCTCACTTTGCGTTCGACGGCTGACCCCGACACAGTTGAGTGTTCGACCAGACATCTGTGACACGTAACGGTGAGGAGACAGACGGCGCCTTCGTCGGGTGCCGTCCATGACGTATGAGTGAACTGACCAAGAGTCCCGACGAGGCGCTGCACCCTGCGCTCGAGCCGCCACCCGTCAACCACGACGACGCCCCGCCGTCGCGTGTCGACAAGGTCGTCTTCGGCGTCGCCGCCGGCGTCGCCATCGCCTTCGTTCTCTGGGGAGCGCTCGGCACCGACAGCCTCAGCACGAGCGCCAGCAACGGCCTCGACTTCGTCGTGCACAACACGGGCTGGCTCTTCTCGCTCGTCGCCTCCGGCTTCGTCGTGTTCGTCATCTGGCTCGCGGCCAGCAAGTACGGCAACATCCCGCTCGGCGGTGACGGCGAGGCTCCCGAGTTCCGCACGTCGTCGTGGGTGGCCATGATGTTCTCCGCCGGCATGGGCATCGGCCTGATGTTCTACGGCGTGACCGAGCCGCTGACGCACCTCGTGAAGCCGCCGCCCGGCACCGGCGCGGCCGGCAACCCCGAGGCCGTGCAGACCGCCATGGCGACGACGATGTTCCACTGGTCGCTGCACCCGTGGGCCATCTACGCCGTCGTCGGCCTCGCCGTCGCCTACGGCGTGTTCCGCAAGGGGCGCTCGCTGCTCATCAGCTCCGCCTTCGCGCCCCTCTTCGGCGAGAAGCGGGCGGGCGGCCCGGCCGGCCGCGTCATCGACATCTTCGCGATCTTCGCGACGCTCTTCGGGTCCGCCACCTCGCTCGGCCTCGGTGCCCTGCAGATCGGCTCCGGCCTCGAGATCGTCGCCGGCATCGGCCCGGTCGGCAACGGCGTGCTCATCGCCATCATCGTCGTGCTGACGATCTGCTTCATCCTGTCGGCCGTCTCGGGCGTCGCCAAGGGCATCCAGTGGCTCTCGAACATCAACATGGTGCTCGCGCTCGCCCTGGCCGTCTTCGTCTTCGTCGTCGGCCCGACCGTCTTCATCCTCAACCTGCTCCCGACGACGATCGGCTCCTACTTCCAGGACCTCGCGATGATGTCGGCCCGCACCGACGCCGCGGGTGGCGACGGCATGAAGGACTGGCTCGCCGGCTGGACGATCTTCTACTGGGCCTGGTGGGTCAGCTGGACCCCCTTCGTCGGCATGTTCATCGCGCGCATCTCGCGCGGTCGCACGATCCGCCAGTTCGTCTCCGGCGTGCTGCTCGTGCCGTCGGTCGTCTCCCTGATCTGGTTCGCCATCTTCGGCGGCGCCGGCATCGACCAGCAGCAGAACGGCCAGGACATCGCGAGCCAGGCCTCGCCCGAGGGCTCGCTCTTCGCGATGCTCGGCAACCTGCCGTGGTCGACGGTCACGGCCGTCGTCGTCATGCTGCTCGTCGCGATCTTCTTCGTCTCGGGCGCCGACGCGGCCTCGATCGTCATGGGCACGCTCTCGGAGAAGGGCACCCTCGAGCCGTCGCGCAAGACGGTCGTCTTCTGGGGCGCCGCGACCGGTGCGGTGGCCGCGGTCATGCTCCTCATCGGTGGTGAGGACGCCTTGGCGGGTCTGCAGAACGTCACCATCGTGGCCGCGCTGCCCTTCCTCGTCATCATGGTCGGGTTGGCGGTCGCGCTCGTGAAGGACCTCTCGCGCGATCCGCAGGTCGTCCGGCGGCAGTATGCCGTCGCGGCCGTCGAGCACGCCGTCGTCGCGGGCGTCAGCGAGCACGGCGACGACTTCGCCCTGACCTTCGAGGAGACCGCGCCCGGCGAGGGCGTCGGCGAGATGGTCCAGACCGAGCCCGCCGGGGAGCCGGTCGACACCGACGACGTCATGGACGGGCACGGGCTCGCCGCCGACGTCGACGAGCAGACCGACAAGGTCGGGGCGTCGATGCGTCTCTGACCCGTTCGGGCAGCCGTCGTCGAGCGCCGCGTCATCCGCCTGGTTGGGTGGTGCGGCGCTCGACCTGTCTGAGGGTCCCGCCGTCCCGCGCGCGCGCGAGCCGCGCCAGGGCTGGGTTGGCGCGGTGGTGGGGCTGGTGTCGCGCGCGCGAGCTGCGCCTTGGCTGGGTTGGCGCGGTGGTGGGGGCGGTGTCGGGCGCGCGAGGTGCGCCTTGGCTGGGTTGGCGTGGTGGTGGGGCTGGTGTCGGGCGCGCGAGCTGCGCCTTGGCTGGGTTGGCGCGGGGGGGGGGTGGTGGCGGCGGGGGTCAGCCGCCGGGGCGGATGATGCGGCGTTCGATGGCTGCAGCCACCGCGCCGGCCCGGGTGTCGACGCCGAGCTTGGTGTAGATGTGCGCGAGGTGTGACTTCACGGTCGCCTCCGACACGAGCAGCTCGCGGGCGAGCTCGCGGTTGCCGAGCCCCGTGGCGAGCAGCTCGAGCACCTCGACCTCGCGCTCGGTGACGACCGGGCCGGGGGAGGCCGCCCGCCGCACGAGCCGCGCCGCGACCGACGGGGCCAGCACGGTCTCGCCGCGGGCGGTCGCCCGGATGCCGGCGAAGAGCTGGTCGGCCGGTGCGTCCTTGAGCAGGTACCCCACGGCGCCCGCGTCGAGGGCCCGCAGGACGTCGGCCTCGGTGTCGTAGGTCGTGAGGACGAGGACGTTCGGGGCGTCGGGCAGGGCGCGCAGCCGGGCCGTCACCTCGACACCGCCCGGCCCGTCGCCGAGGTTGAGGTCCATGAGCACGACGTCGGGATGCTGCGCGGTGACGACGTGCTCGGCGCCCCCGAGGTCGCTCGCCTCGCCGACGACCTCGATGCCGTCCTGGCCGTCGACGAGGGCCCGCAGGCCGGCTCGGACGACGGGGTGGTCGTCGACGAGGACGACGCGCACGGGCCCGCCCCGCTCAGCCACGTCGGCCGCCGGGAGGGGAACCGTCCGTGAGGGGCACGCGCACCGAGACGGTCGTGCCCTCGCCCGGGGCGCTCTCGACCGCAGCGCTGCCGCCGTGCTCGACCGCCCGTCGCCGGATGCCGTCGAGGCCGTGACCGCGGTCGTCGTCGGCCACCGTGGTGGCTGCCGTCGCGAAGCCGGCGCCGTCGTCGCGGACGTCGAGCCGCACCTCGTCGGGCAGGTAGGTGAGGCTGACGACGGCGCGCGAGGCGTCGGCGTGCTCGACGACGTTCGCGAGCGCGCCCCGGGCCGAGCGCACGAGCGCGCCGGCCGTGCGGGCCGGCACGGGCACCGGGTCGCCGTGCACGCGGACCTCGACGTCGAGCCCGTGCGCACCCGTGGCCGAGAGCCGCCGCAGCGCGGCGGGCAGGGCCTCGCCGGTGTCGTCGCCGTCGAGGTCGGCCGGGGCGAGGTCGCGCACGACCCGCCGCACCTCGTCGAGCCCGTCGCGCGCAGCGGACGCGGCAGCGGTGACGTGCTGACGGGCGACGAGCGGCCTGCGGTCCCAGTCCTGCTCGGCCGCTGCGAGGAGGAGGGTGATGCTCGACAGGCCCTGCCCCACCGAGTCGTGGATCTCGCGGGAGAGGCGCGTCCTCTCGGCGAGGGCGCCTGAGCGGCGTTGCGCGGCAACGAGGTCCGCCTGGGCCTCGGTCAGCTCGTCGAGGAGGGCCTGACGCGTGCGCGCCTCCCGCTCGAGGGCGCGGTAGGAGAGCACGGTCACGAGGGCGATGCCGACCGGCCCGACGACGACGGTCGGGTCGAGGTCCGCCGTGATGCGGCTCCACGCCACGCTGACGACCGCGGTCATGAGCACGACGGTCGTCACGGCATACGGGAACGGGAGCACCTGGAGCACCGCGAAGGCCACCGGCACGGCCGTCCACGCGAACGAGGGGGCGACGAGCGTCAGGGTCACCCAGAGCGCGACGACGACGGCGATCCACACCTGCGGCCACGCCTCGTGGCCCGTGACCCGGCGGCGCGTCAGGTGCACGGCTCCCAGCACGACCGCGCCGGCGAGCACGAGGACGGCGGTCGCGTCGAGGTCGTGGCGCAGCAGGTAGCGCGCGGAGCAGGTCGCGAGCAGCACGACGAGGACGGCGTCGAGCCACCGGTCGAGACGCGCCACCGGCGCGAGGATGCCCTCCTCCATGACCGGCAGCCTAGGCACGACGCGGCCGGCCGGCATCATCCGATCGGCTATCCGGGGGTGGCCGCTCGCCCGACGCGCGAGGGGGTGCGTGCGCGCGAAGGTGGAGGGGAACGGCCACCACCGAGCATCGGAGACCACCATGAAGCGCACCCTCGCCGTCCTCGCCGCCCTCACCGCGGCGGCCACCCTGCCCGTCGTGGCGAGCCCTTCGGCCACCGCGCACGGGCGTCCGACGACCTACCAGCTGCAGGGCGACCCGGGCGGGTCGAAGTTCGAGGGCATCGGCGCCGACGAGCGCCGCGGGCTCTTCTACGTCAGCGAGGTGACGGGCGGGGAGATCCACCGGGGCTCGGCGCGCTCGGCCCGCACCGAGGAGTGGCTCGCCGGCGACGGCACCGACGGCCGCTTCACGGCGCGCGGCATCACGACGGATGCCGCCGGGCGCGTCTACGTCGCCGGAGGGCCCAACGGCATCGGCACCGGCCGGCCCGACCTCTGGGTCTACTCGCCGCGTGGCGAGCTGCTCGCGGCGCTGCGGGCGCCGGGCGACGACGTCTTCCTCAACGACGTCGCCATCGGACCGGACGGCGCCGCCTACTTCACGAACTCGAACGCGCCGCAGGTCTTCCGGGTCGCACGGCACGGCGGCACGTGGAGCGCGACGCTCTGGGCCGACGCGACCGGCACCGTCGAGCAGCAGGCCGGCTTCAACCTCGGGGGCATCGTCGTCTCCGCCGACCGGTCCGCCCTCGTCGTCGCGCAGGGCAACGTCGGGGCGCTCTGGCGCTTCGACCTGCGCAGCCGCGCCGTGAGCCGGGTCGCGACCGGCGACGCCGTGCTCACCGACGCGGACGGGCTCGTGCGCCACGGCTCGCGGCTCACCGTCGTGCGCAACTTCGCCCGGATGCTCGCCACGCTGCGGCTCTCGTCGGACGGCCGGCGCGCGCACCTCGTGACGCAGCAGGCCACCGATCCCACGCGCGTGCTCACCACCGCCAAGGTGCTGCGCGGCCGCACGCTCTACGTCGACAGCAAGTTCGACGAGCCGGTGGCGTCCGGGCCGTACGAGGTCGTCACCGAGCCGCTCGCGCGATGAGCGCCCGACTGCCCGTCGCCGGTCTCGTCGTCGCCGTCCTGACCCTGGCGGCTGCCTGCACGGCCGGCGGTCCGACGCCCGGCGGCCCGACACCGGCCGGCAGCGCCGTCGGTCCGGCGACCGGGAGTCGGGCGACACCCCGCGTCACCTCGCAGACCACGCCGCCACGCACCGCTCCGCCGTCGTCGGTCGGAACGGCGCAACGCGCGCGCCTCGACGCCGCGCTGCGCGACGCCGCCTGGCGTGACGACCTGGCCGCGGCGCGCGCCCTCGTCGAGCGGGGCGCGGACGTCGACGCCAAGGACGACACCCAGCAGTCGGCATACCTCATCGCGGCGAGCGAGGGCCGCCTCGGGCTGCTCCGACTCGCCCTCGCGCACGGCGCCCGCGTCGACGACAAGGACAGCTGGAACGGCACCGCCCTCATCCGCGCGGCCGAGCGCGGCCACGCGGCCGTCGTCGGCGAGCTGCTGCGGGCCGGCATCGACCGCGACCACGTCAACCGGATCGGCTACCAGGCCGTGCACGAGGCGGTGTGGTTGGGCCGCGACACGCAACGCTACGTCGACACGGTGCGGGTGCTCGTCGCGGGCGGGGCCGAGCTCGTGAGACGCTCGCGCGACGAGCAGCTGACCCCGCTCGAGATGGCCCGCGAGCGCGGGTTCGACCGACTGACAGGAGTTCTCGTGAGAGCCACCAGCGACAAGCCGGTCGCAGACCTCGACGCTGCGCTGCTCGCGGCCGCCGCGCGCGGTGACGCGGACGGCGTGGCCCTCGCCCTGCGGGCCGGCGCCGACCTCGAGGCGCGCGACGGCCACCGGCGGACGGCGCTGCTGCTGGCCTCGACCGGCGACCACGTCGAGACGGCCCGGGTGCTCGTCGCCATGGGTGCCGACCCCGACGCGCTCGACGACCGGCACGACACGCCGTGGCTCGTCACGGGCGTCACCGGCAGCGTCGCGATGCTCGAGGTGCTGCTGCCCGCCGGGCCCGACCTGACGATCCGCAACCGCTACGGCGGCGTGTCGGTCATCCCCGCGAGCGAGCGCGGCCACGTCGACTACGTGCGCCGGGTCGTCACGACCGGGATCGACGTCGACCACGTCAACGACCTCGGCTGGACGGCACTGCTCGAGGCGGTCCTGCTCGGCGACGGCGGTGAGCGCCACCAGCAGATCGTCCGCATCCTGCTCGACGCGGGCGCCGACCGTGCGATCGCCGACAAGGACGGGGTCACCGCGCTCGAGCACGCCCGGCAGAAGTGGTATGCCGCGATCGCCCGGATCCTCGAGGCGGACTGAGCCGGCGCGACGGGAGGCGCCCCTCGTCAGGCGAACTCGGCGTGCAGGTCGGGGTCGACCCGGGCCAGCACGGCGTAGGCCGTGGCGACCGGCACGTCGACGAGGTCGTAGTGCTGCCGGCCGGCCGCCGTCGTGGCGACGAGCGTCGCGAGGCCGGCCCGTCGCTGGAAGAAGGTCTGCTCGACCGTCCAGCCGATGATGCCGTCGCGGTCGAGCACCACCCGGCGGCGGTCGAGGGAGCCCTGTCGCGTCACGAGGTGTCGTTCGGTGACGGCGTGCCCCAGGGCGCGGTGCCGGTCGAGGCCGAGCGCGACGCCCCCGACGAGCAGCAGGGGCACGGCGACGAGCAGCGAGCCGTGCCAGTCCCAGGCGACCCGGGCGACGACGAGCGCCGCCGCGGCGACCGTGGCAGGCACGACGGCCCGGGTGAGGCGGCGCCGGCGGGCGGCCGGGCCGTGCGGTGTCAGCGGACCGGTGACGGCGGCCACGTCGTCGCGGATGCGCAGGGCGAGGGGCGTCACGACCTCGTCGGGGGCGGGCGGGCACAGCCAGTCGGAGCCGCCGCGCTCGCGCAGCAGCCCGGAGGTGACGACGCGCAGCCGGGCGGCGCCCGCGAGCCGCAGGCCGAGCGGCTCGTCGAGCTGGAGGCCGCGCACCCGGCCGACGTCGATGCTCGTCTCCCGGTTGGTGAGCAGGCCGCGCCGGGTGTGGAGCGAGCCCCGCTCGTTGCGGACGAGCCGGAAGCCCCAGAAGGTGAGGACGTAGGCGCCGACCGCGAGGAGCGAGACCACGCCGAGCAGCAGCACGACGTCGACCCACCAGGCGAGCGACGCGACCCAGGTGGCCCCCTCGCGCACGACCGACCGCTCCTGCACGAACCGCGAGAAGCCCTGCGACACGAAGCCGACGATGGCCGCGGCGCTCGCGATGCCCGTCACCGTGAGGGGTGCGTAGCGCACCCACCGCGGGTCGAGCCGGACGAGCAGCTCGTCACCGGACGGGTGCCCGGACGGCTGCCCGGACGGCTGCCCGGAGGGCTGCCCGGTCGGAACGGCGGGGGTCGTGCCCGGGTCGTCGGCCGTCAGGGCCACCGTGCCCTCGTCGCCGCCCGCCCGGTGGAGCAGCTCGGCCCGCAGCCGGCGGCCGGCGCCGGTGCTGAGCGAGTCGAGCACGAGCGTGTCGGCCTTGCCGCCGGCCGTGGCGATCTCGACCTTGGCGAGGCCGAGCACCCGGTGGTGCAGCTGGGCCGTCAGGTCGACGGTGCGCACCCGGTCGAGTCGCGCCGTCGTCGTCTGCCGGGTGAAGAGCCCGCGCCGCAGCTCGATCTGCCCGTCGGCGACGCGGTAGCGCGTCGTCACCCACCGCAGCACCCCGTAGGCGACGAGCACCGGCACGGCGTAGAGCTCCCACCGGTCGTGGTCGTCGCTCCCCGAGCGGAAGAAGACGACGGCCAGCAGGGCCGGTAGGAAGCGGACGAGGGTCTCGAGGGGGTGGACGAGCAGCATCCGGGCGTCGAGGCGCCGCCAGCCGTCGGTCACGTCGCGTCGTCCGTGCGCTCGACGGCGGCCGCCGTCAGGGCGTCGACGAGCTCGCGGGCCACCGGGAGGTCGAGGGCGTGGATCGAGACGGGACCGGCCGCGGAGGCGGTCGTGATCGTCACGGCCGCGAGGCCGAGCAGCTGCGCCACCGGGCCGCGGTCGAGGTCGACGGTCTGCACCCGGCTGAGGGGCGCGATGCGACGCTCCTGCCAGAGCCAGCCGCTCTGCGTGTAGACGGCCCGCGGCGTCGCCTCCCACCGGTGCACGCGGTAGCGCCACCGCGGCATGACGGCGGTGTACGTGCCGCCGACGACGAGCCACACCGCGCCGACGACCCAGTGCGGCGCGCGGGACGGCGCGTCGTCGACGAACCACCAGACGACCTGCCCGACGAGCAGGAGCACGAGCAGGGCGGCCGCGTCGACCGTCCACATGAGCACGGCCCGGTCGGACACCCGGTGCGCGGGCTCGCGCAGGACGGGCTCGGGCAGCGCGGGTTCGTGCACCGCGGGATCGGGGCGGGCGGGCGAGGGAGCGGTGGGTTCCACCCGACCATCCTGCCGTCCTCAGGCGGCGAGCGTCCCGCCCGCCCCGGCCGCCCCGCCCGTCCGGGACACCTCCGTGAGCGCGCGCTCGGCGACGAGGCGGGCGTAGCGGCCGTCGCGTCGCACGAGGTCGTCGTGGCGGCCGAGCTCGACGACGCGGCCCTGGTCGAGCACGGCGATCTGCTCCGCGCCACGGACCGTGGAGAGCCGGTGCGCGACGGTGAGCGTCGTGCGCCCGGCCATGAGCCGGTCGAGGGCCTGCTGCAGCTCGCGCTCGGTCTCGGTGTCGAGGGCGCTCGTGGCCTCGTCGAGCACGAGCACGCGCGGGTTGCGCAGCAGGGTCCGGGCGATGGCGAGCCGTTGCTTCTCGCCGCCGGAGAAGCGGTGGCCGCGGGCGCCGACGACCGTGTCGAGCCCGTCGGGCAGGCCGTCGACGAGCGCCGCGACCTGGGCCGCCTCGAGGGCCTGCCACAGCTCGCGCTCGCTCGCCCCCGGAGCGGCGAGGAGCAGGTTGTCGCGGATCGAGGCGTGCACGAGGTAGGTGTCCTGGGAGACCACACCGACGATGCGGGCGAGGTCGGCGGGGTCGAGGTCGCGCAGGTCGATGCCGTCGACCGTGACGCGCCCCGACTGCGGGTCGTGCAGCCGGGCGAGCAGGCCGGCGAGGGTCGACTTGCCCGAGCCGGTCTCGCCGACGAGGGCCAGCGTCGTGCCCGCGGGCACGTGCAGCGTCACGTCGTCGACGGCATACGTCGGCTCCTCGGCGTCGACGTCGTGGCTCATCCGCACGCCCTCGAAGTGCACCTCGCCGCGGACGCGGTCGTGCTTCACGGCAACGGGATCCGTCGGAGGTGCGACGTCGACGGGCAGGTCGAGGTAGCCGAAGATGCGGCTGAAGAGCGCCATCGAGGTGACCCACTGCGCGCCGATGTCGAGCAGCCCCATGAGCGGGCGGAAGATGCCGGCCTGCAGCGTCGTGAAGGCGACGAGCGTGCCGATCGTCATGCCGCCCGAGGTCGCCGGGAAGCCGGCGGCGAGGTAGACGAGGGCCGGGATGGCGGCGAAGACGATCTGCATCGTGGCCATGCGCCAGCGCCCGGCGAGCTGGGAGCGCAGCTCGAGGTCGATGAGGTCGGTCGAGGTGGCGGCGAAGCGCTCGGCGGTCGCGTCGGCGGCCCCGATCGTCTTGACGAGGGTGGCTCCGCTCACGGTGAGTCCCTCCTCCACCTGGCTGTGCAGCTCGGCGAGCCGGCGCTGTCGCGTCGTCGTGATGTCGCGCCGCAGCAGGGCGACCCGGCGGGTCAGCAGCACGGCCGGCGGGACGACGAGCAGCGACAGGAGCGAGAGGCGGGGGCTGAGGGCGACCATGGCGAGCGCCGTCGCCACCGCCGTGGTCGCGTTGCTCGCGACGCCGGTCGCGGTCGAGGTGATGACCGACTGCATGCCGGTGATGTCGTGCGTGAGGCGGGACTGCACCTCGCCGCCGCGGGTGCGCGTGAAGAACGCGACCGACTGCCGCTGGAGGTGCCGGAAGACGTCGGTGCGCAGGCCGTGCATGACCCGCTGGCCGACCCTCGTCGTCAGCCACGTCTGCACGACACCGAGCAGCTGGGTGACGACGGTGACGGCGAGCATGCCGCCGACGGCCCAGAGCAGCAGCCGCACGTCGCGCGCCGGGAGGGCGTCGTCGATGACGGTGCGCAGGAGGAAGGGCTGGGCCATCGAGATGACCGACACGGCCACGATGATTGCGGTGACGACCACGACGGTGCGGGCGTGGGGGCGGAAGAGTCGGGCCACGCGTCGGACCGACACGGGCGACTCGGCGAGCCGGCGGCGGTCCAGGGGGTCGATCGTCTCGGGCTGACGGCCGCCGCGGCCGCCGCGAGGGGTGCTGGGGGGAACGGTCATGTGGTCACTCCATCTGTCGGCGTCTTCCCATGATGCTGAGGTTACCTCAATATGAGGTCTTGTAGCAACGCCGCCCCGTATGCTGCTGCCGTGCGCGACGTCGACGGTCCCCCGGGCGAGGACCCCTCGCTCGACGAGCTGCTCATGGAGTCGGCACGGGCCCTGCGCCGGCAGTGGGCGAGCGGGCTCGGCCCGGACCTGTCGCCGCACGACGCCCGCGCCCTCCGGGTCGTCGGCCGCCACGGGCCCACCCGGCTCGGGGTCGTCGCCGAGCACCTGCGCATCGCGCCGCGCTCGGCCACCGACGTCGTCGACCGCCTCGAGCTGCGCGGCCTCGTCACACGGGCGCCCGACC
The DNA here is from genome assembly GCF_040300125.1 of Terrabacter sp. NPDC000476. Lineage (NCBI taxonomy): Bacteria > Bacillati > Actinomycetota > Actinomycetes > Micrococcales > Intrasporangiaceae > Terrabacter > Terrabacter sp. NPDC000476. The sequence goes on along the minus strand of NZ_JBEPDF010000001.1, from coordinate 2,390,460 downwards.
CCGACGACCGCCGCGCCATGACGGTCGTCCTGACCGACGAGGGGCGGGCCGTGCTCGCCGAGGTGGACGAGGCGCGGCGCCGGGCGGGCGCGGCCTTCTTCGGCGTGCTCGGCGAGCGTGACCGCGCCACCCTGGCGCGGCTGCTCGCGCGCCTCGACGCCGGGAGCCGGTGAGGTGCCGCTCCAGTCGGTCGAGGCCCTCGTCGACCCCGTCACCGACGCGGCCGTGCGCCGCGAGTGGCAGCTGCTCGCCGAGGCGGGGCTGCCGAGCCAGGCCGCGCACCAGGGCGACACGAACGTCCCCCACGTCACCCTGTCGGCCGCCGTCGCGGTGCCGGCCGTCGTCGACGACGGGCTGGGCCCCGCGCTCACGCAGGCGCTCGGAGACGGACCGGTGCCGGCCCGCCTCGGCCCGCTCGTCGTGCTCGGGGGAGCGCGGCTCGTGCTGGCCCGCCTCCTCGTGCCGTCGGCCGGGCTGCTGCACCTGCACGCCACGGTCGCCGCGGCGATGGCGGGTGCCCCCGAGGTGACGGGCCAGGTCGCCGTCGGGCGCTGGGTGCCCCACCTCACCCTGGGGCGCGGCCTCGGCGCGGGGCAGGTCGAGCGGGCGATCGCCCTGCTGCGTGAGGCGGCGCACGCCGACGGCGCCCACGACGGGCGCGACGCGCACGACGGGGCCGTCGTCGAGGTGCGGCGGTGGGACCCCGACGCCCGGAGGGTGTGGCCCGTCTGGACCGCGGCCGGCATACCTACGATGGGGCCATGAGCCTCGAACTCGGCCTCGACACCTTCGGCGACATCGCCGAGGGGCCCGACGGCGCCCCGCTCCACCCGGCCACGGTCGTGCGGGAGGTGCTCGCCGAGGGCGAGCTCGCCGACCGGCTCGGCCTCGACTTCTTCGGCGTGGGCGAGCACCACCGCGACGACTACGCGGTGAGCGCGCCCGACGTGGTGCTCGCGGCGCTCGCGAGCCGCACCGAGCGCATCCGTCTCGGCACGTCGGTGACGGTGCTCTCGAGCGACGACCCGGTCCGCGTCTTCGAGCGCTTCTCCACCGTCGACGCCGTGAGCAACGGTCGCGCCGAGATCACCGTCGGCAGAGGCTCGTTCATCGAGTCCTTCCCGCTCTTCGGCCTCGACCTCGCCGACTACGAGACGCTCTTCGAGGAGAAGCTCGACCTGCTCGCGGCCATCGTCTCCGAGCAGCCGGTCCGCTGGGAGGGCTCGACGCGCCCGCCCCTGAGCGTCGACCGCATCATGCCCGCCACCGAGTCGGGCCGGCTCCCGGTGTGGGTCGGCGTCGGCGGCACGCCGCAGTCGGTGGTCCGCGCCGCGCACTACGGCTTCCCGGTGGTCATCGCGATCATCGGCGGGTCCGCGCGCCAGTTCGCGCCGCTCGCCGACCTCTACCGGCGCGCGCTGACCGAGATGGGCAAGGACGAGCTGCCGGTCGGCGTGCACTCGCCGGGCTACGTCGCCGCCACCGACGAGCAGGCGCGCGACGAGTTCATGCCGCACTTCCTGCCCTACATGAACAAGCTCGGCCGCGAGCGTCGCTGGGCGCCCATGGGCAAGGAGCAGGCGCTCGCGCAGCTCGGACCCGGGGGCGCCGTCTACTGCGGCTCGCCCGACACGGTGGCCGCCAAGATCGTCGACACCGTGCAGGTGCTCGGCCTCTCGCGCTTCCAGCTCAAGTACTCCTTCGGCACCCTCCCGCACGACCAGCGCATGGAGTGCATCCGCCTCTACGCCGAGGAGGTCGTGCCGCGCGTGCGTGCGCAGCTCGGCGAGCGCTGACGTGCGGATCCTGCTGCTGGGCATGGGCTCTCGCGGCGACGTGCAGCCGCTCGTGGCCCTCGGTCAGCGCCTCCGGCGACGGGGGTATGCCGTGTCGCTCGCTGCGCCGGCCGACCTCGGTCACGTCGTCGTGGGCAGCGGCGTCGACTTCGAGCCGCTGTCGTTCGACCTCGAGGGGCCGCTGCGCGAGGGGCTCGGGCGCGAGTCGCTGCGTGGCTCGGCGCGCACGCAGGTGCGCGAGGCGCGGCTCATGCGCGAGGTCATGGCCGGCACCGCCGAGCAGCTCGCCGGTGACGTGACCCGCCTCGTCGACACGGCGGACGCCGTCGTGTCCGGCGCCCTGACCTTCGACCTCGTCGACGCCCTGCTCGACCCGGGTCACCGGGGCGGGAGGCCGACGAAGCCGCACCTCTACGCGGTCTTCGCCCCGGTGTGGCCGAGCGCCCACGGGCACTCGGTCGCCCTCGCCCTCCGGCCCCGCGCCGCCTCGTGGGCGAACCGCGCGTGGAGCACCCTCGCGGGACGTGTCGCCCTCGACCTCTTCCGACCTGCCGGCGACCTCGTGCGAGCCCGACGGGGACTGCCCCGGCAGCGGTTCCGCCACTACACGTCGGCCGCCGAGCGGACGCCGACCCTGCTCGCGGCGAGCCCGCACGTCGTCCCGCCGGCGGCCGACTGGCCCGCGGCCCTGCGCCAGACGGGCTACTGGGTGCGCGACGACGACACGGCTTCGGCCCTGCCCGCCGACCTCGAGGCGTTCCTCGACCGCGACGACCCGCCCGTCTACGTCGGGTTCGGCTCGATGCCGACGCCCGACCCGGGCGGGGTGTCGCGGATCGTCGCCGACGTGCTCGGCCGTCTCGGGTCGCGCGGGGTCGTGTCGGCGGGCCTCGCCGGGCTCACGGTCCCCGCCCGCGAGGACCTGCGTGCGGTGGGCCCGGTGCCCCACGACGTCCTGCTCCCGCGGTGCTCCGTCGTCGTCCACCACGGGGGAGCGGGCACGACGTCCGCCGCCGTGCGCGCCGGGGTGCCGCAGGTCGTCGTGCCGCACGCGGCCGACCAGCCGTACTGGGGGCGCCGGGTGGCCGACCTCGGGGTGGCGGCCGCGCCGATCGCCCGCAAGGACCTCACGGCGGAGCGCCTCGAGCGCGCGCTCGAGGTGGCGCTGTCCCCGGGAGCCCGCGCGGCGGCATACGCCCTCGGTGAACGGGTGCGGGCCGAGGACGGCGCCGGCGACGCGGCCCGTCTCGTCGACGGGTACCTGCGCGGACCCTCCGAACGCACCAGGTCGGGCTGACCGAGCCGGTGCAGCGGCGACCGGCAGGCCGGTCGGGACTTCGTGTGTCGCGCGTGCCGCACGCGCCCGTCAGATGGTGGCGGCGAGCTCGGTGGCCTGGCGGATGGCGCGCTTGGCGTCGAGCTCGGCCGCGACGTCGGCGCCGCCGACGACGTGCACCTTCACGCCGGCCTCCGCGAGCGCCGGACCCAGCGTGTTGACCGACTCCTGCCCGGTGCAGAGCACGATCGTGTCGACGGCGAGCACGCGGGGGTCGGTGCGGTCCTCGCCGTGCGTGATGTGGAGGCCCTCGTCGTCGATGCGCTCGTAGTTGACGCCGACGTGGTGGTGGACCCCCTTGGCCTTCAGGGCTGTCCGGTGCACCCAACCGGTCGTCTTGCCGAGCCCGCGCCCGATCGGGGTCGCCTTGCGCTGGAGCAGGTGCACCTCGCGCGGTGACGGCTCGGGCGTCGCCGCGACGAGGCCGCCTCGCGACGCGGCCGGCTCGCCGACGCCCCACTCGGCCATCCACTGCTCGACCGTCAGGGGCGACTCGACGTGCGTGAGGAACTCGCTGACGTCGACGCCGATGCCGCCGGCACCCATGACGGCCACGCGCCGACCCAGCGGCACCTCGCCGCGGACGGCGGAGGCATACGTGACGACCGTGGGGTGGTCGATGCCGGGGACATCGGGCACGCGCGGCTCGACACCCGTCGCGACGACGACCTCGTCGAAGCCGGTGAGGTCGCCGACCTCCGCGCGGCGGCCGAGGTGCACCGTGACGCCTGCGAGCTCGAGCCGGCGGCGGTGGTAGCGGATCGTCTCGGCGAACTCCTCCTTGCCCGGGATGCGCATGGCGATGGCGAACTGGCCGCCGAGCTCGCCGCGGGCCTCGAAGAGCTCGACGCGGTGCCCGCGCTCGGTGAGGGCGACGGCGGCCGCGAGCCCGGCGGGGCCGGCGCCGACGACGGCCACGTGCTTGGTCCGGCGGCTGGGCGCCAGCACGAGCGTGGTCTCGCGGACGGCGCGCGGGTTGACGAGGCAGGTGGCCGTCCTCCGCGCGAACGTGTGGTCGAGGCAGGCCTGGTTGCACGCGATGCAGGTGTTGATCTCGTCGGCGCGGCCGCTCGCGGCCTTGGCCACCCACTCGGGGTCGGCGAGGAAGGGCCGGGCCATCGACACGAGGTCGGCGCTGCCGTCGGCGACGACCTGCTCGGCGAGGTCGGGCATGGAGATGCGGTTCGAGGTGACGACGGGCACCGTGACCTCGGGGCGCAACCGTGCCGTCACGCGGGTGAACGCGCCGCGCGGCACCGACGTGACGATCGTCGGCACGCGCGCCTCGTGCCAGCCGATGCCGGTGCTGAGGATCGTCGCGCCCGCGGCCTCGACCTCACGGGCCAGGGCGACGACCTCGTCCCAGCTCTGGCCGTCGGGCACGAGGTCGAGCACCGAGAGGCGGTAGACCACGACGAAGTCCGGCCCGGCCGCCTCGCGCACCGCGCGGACGACCTCGACGGGCAGGCGACGCCGGTTCTCCGGGGAGCCGCCCCACGCATCCGTGCGGTGGTTGGTGCGCGGCGCGAGGAACTGGTTGAGCAGGTAGCCCTCCGAGCCCATGATCTCGACGCCGTCGTAGCCGGCCTCGCGAGCGAGCCGGGCGCAGCGGGCGTACGCGGCGATGGTCCGCCGGATGCCGCGCGGGCCGAGCGCGCGCGGGGTGAACCGCGAGATCGGTGACCTCACGGCCGAGGCGGACACGGCGAGCGGGGAGTACGCGTAGCGGCCGGCGTGCAGCACCTGCAGGGCGATCCTGCCGCCCTCGCGGTGCACGGCGTTGGTGATGACGCGGTGCCGCCGGGCCTGGCGTGAGGTGACCAGGACGGAGCTGCCCGGATAGAGCGCGCCGGCCAGGTCGGGCGCGAAGCCACCCGTCACGATGAGGCCGGCGCCGCCCCGCGCCCGCGCGGCGTAGTAGGTCGCGAGCCGGTCGAAGTCGCGGGCCCGGTCCTCGAGGCCGGTGTGCATCGAGCCCATGACGACGCGGTTGCGCAGCGTCGTGAAGCCGAGGTCGAGGGGCTCGAGCAGGTGGGGGTATGCCGTCGTCACCCGCCGAGGGTAGCCGCTGGTTACCGCCCGGTAGCCCTGCACGCGGCCTGCGTCACAGTGCCGGCCGGCGTGGGTGAGAATGGCGGGGTGAGCGATCTCGAGCACCTGGACGTCCTCGTCGTCGGCGCCGGGATCTCGGGTGTCGGCGCGGCCTACCGGCTCGCGACGTCGTCGCCCGGGTCGGCGCCGGCGCGCACGTGGGCGGTGCTCGAGGCGCGCGACGCGATCGGGGGCACGTGGGACCTCTTCCGCTACCCGGGGGTGCGCTCCGACTCGGACATGATGACGCTCGGCTTCCCCTTCGAGCCGTGGACCGACCCGGACGCCATCGCCGACGGCGACAAGATCCTCGACTACCTGCGGGCGACGGCCGACCGGCACGGCATCACCGAGCGGGTGCGCCTCGGCCACCGGGTCGTCGCCGCGGAGTGGTCGAGCGCCGACGCGCGCTGGCTCGTCACCGTCGAGCACGCCGGCGGGCGCGACCGGCTGACCTGCGGGTTCCTCTACCTCTGCAGCGGCTACTACGACTACGACCGGCCGCACGACCCGCGGCTCCCCGGCCTCGAGGACTTCGGGGGCTGCGTCGTGCACCCGCAGTTCTGGCCGGACGACCTCGACGTGGCAGGGCGCCGGGTCGTCGTCGTCGGGTCGGGCGCCACCGCCGTGACGCTCGTGCCGGCGCTGGCCGAGCGCGGGGCCGACGTCACGATGCTCCAGCGCAGCCCGACGTGGATCGCCTCGCTGCCCCGTCGTGACCGCGTGCGGAACGCGCTGCAGCGGGTGCTGCCACCGCGCGCGGCCGGCTCGGCGGCCCGGTGGAAGAACGTCCTCGGCGCGCTCGGCGTCTACGAGCTGAGCCGCCGCCGGCCCGCCCTGCTGAGGTCGCTCCTCTCCCGCGGCGCCATGCGGGCGCTCGGGTCGAGCGAGCTCGTCGCCGACCACTTCACCCCGACCTACGACCCGTGGGACCAGCGCCTCTGCGTGGTGCCCGACGGCGACCTCTTCGCGGCCGTGCGGGACGGCCGGGCGCACGTCGTGACCGAAACGATCGAGAGCTTCACCGAGGGCGGCGTCCGGCTGGGCTCGGGCCGGGAGCTGGGCGCCGACGTCGTCGTGACGGCCACCGGCCTGCGCATCCGCATCGCCGGGGGCATCGCGCTCAGCGTCGACGGAGAGGCCTGCCGCACCGGCGACCTCACCGTCTACCGCGGCACGATGTTCGCCGGGGTGCCCAACCTCGCCATGTGCATCGGCTACGTCAACGCGTCGTGGACCCTCCGGGCCGACCTCGCGAGCCGCTACCTGTGTCGGCTGCTCGACCACATGGACCGGCACGGGTGGCGGGTCGCCGTGCCCCGCGCGCCGGGCGGCATGGTGGGTCGGCCGCTGCTGCCGCTGCGCTCCGGCTACGTGCAGCGCGCGGCCGACGAGCTGCCGCAGCAGGGTGACGGCGCGCCCTGGCTGATGCGCCAGAACTACCTGCTCGACCGCCGCGACATGCTCCACGGCGACGTCACCGAGGGGATGTCCTTCGCCCGCTGAACGGGGCCGACGCGCCCACGCGATCGACTCCGGGGCGGTGTGATCGGGTACGACCCCGTCCGGAACGACGACGGGAGAATCGCATGGCGCAGCAGGGATCGCTCGAGGCCGACGCGGCGCTGCTCGTCGCCCGGATCGCCCGGCACGACGAGGCGGCGCTCGCCGAGCTCTACGACCTGCTCGCCGCCCGGGTGCTCGGCCTCGTCCGCCGCATCGTGCGCGACCTCGACGAGGCCGAGCAGGTGTGCGGCGACGTCTTCGTCGAGGTGTGGCGCACGGCGGACCGCGCCGGCACGTCGCGCGGCGCCGTGGCCTGGGTGCTCGGCCTCGCGCACCGCCGCGCCGTGGCGCACGCCCGACACACCCGGCACCCCCTGACCTCGGTCCAGGCGCACGAGGAGCCGGACGGCCACCCCGGCCACGACCGCGTGCTCGAGCTCGCGTACTACGGCGGGCACCCCGTCCGCGACGTGGCCCAGGCCCTCGGGATCCCGGTCGCCGAGGCGTGTGCGCGTCTGCGCACGGCCCTCGGCGCCCTCGGCGCACCCGCCGCCCCCGGCTCGGGCATCGCCGGCCTCGCCGGGCCCGCCGGGCCCGCCGGGGCCACCGCGAGCTGACCCGACGTGCCCCGCGGCGCGCGCGGGGCACGAAGTGGGTATGGGCAGCGCATGAGCGAATCGAACACACCTTCGAACGACGACGTCATCGGCGCCACCGGCGCGGCCGCGGCCGCCGGGGGCGACTCCACCATCAAGGACCCCGAGGACTGGGTCACGGGCGACGAGGCCATGACGGGGGCGCAGCGCAGCTACCTCGAGACCCTCGCCCGCGAGGCCGGCGAGACCCTGCCCGCCGACCTCACCAAGGCCGAGGCCTCCGAGCACATCGACCGGCTGCAGTCGGCGACGGGCCGCGGCGTCACTGAGGGGCGCACCGAGGGCACCGGCAGCGAGCTCTGACCGGTCCGGCCGTCCCACCGCGCGGGCTGTCGCCCTACCGACCGATCGTGACGCGGTCGGACAGGGCGCCGGCCCGGGCGAGCTCGCGCAGCCGGGCGACGGCACGGTCGCGCACGTCCCACGGGCTGATCGTGTTGACGTAGATCTTCGTGCCGCCCTCGAAGCCGGCCAGCGTGGAGATGCGCCACTTCAGCACGGCGCGGAGGGGCATCGGCACGTCGACGCCCGGCGGGCGGTGGTGCCACTCCTCGTTGGACGGCACGTGCACCCCGGTCGCGGCGTGGCAGGCGTGCACGAGGTCCGAGAAGTCGCGCCGCTGCTCGTCCGTGAGGTCCCACGGGCACGCGCCGGGACCGGTCACGTGCACGACGAGGGCCGGGTAGCGGTGGCCCACCCCGGCGAACGCCACCGCGTGCTCGGTGCGGGCGACGACGAGACCCTGCTCGGCGGCATACCGGGCGCCCCACCGCGCGAAGACGTCCGGCTCGTCGCGCACGAGGGCGATCTCGTCCTCCTTCTGGGTGCCCAGCTCGTCGATGGCGACGACCTGCTTGTGGAGGTGGTCGAACGACGCGCCGGCCGGCGCCAGCCAGTTCTGGAAGACCGACACGTAGCGCGCGCAGTCGTTGTCGCGGTAGAGGTCGCGCATCGCGCGGATCGTGAGATCCGTGTACTGCCAGTGCTCTTCGGGCGTCAGGGTGCCCGAGCCCGCGAGCTGGCTGTCGTCGGTCGCGCCGTCGAGGTGGTGCCGTCGCGCGACGACCACTTGGTGGTTGCCGGCGAAGAGGCCGACGGCCTCGCGCTCGAGGTCGTCGTGCGCCAGTGGCTCGGCGTCGGCCCCCTCGGCGCCGCGCGCCCGCATCCGGATGCGGGCGAGGGCCGTCACGTGCGCGCGGCCGCCGGCGCTCGCGAGGTATGCCGTCCGGCGCGCGCGGGAGGCCTCTGTCGGCTCCCAGCCGTGGGCCAGGTGCCAGTAGTCGTAGCTGAGGATCTCGAAGAGGTTCGGGATGAGCCGGAACTCCGCCACGGTCTCGTCGAGGTCGTCGGCGAGCACGCCACGCACCTCGCGCCACCCCGCGTCGTCCCGCACGAGCCGGGCGATCTCGGGGGTCGTCTCCCGCTTGCGCGCCGCGCAGAACGCGCAGTGCGAGTCGTGGTCGGCCGGGTCGATGGGCAGCGGGTGGTGCATCGGCTGGCCGAGCGGTCGCGCGGCCCGGCCCGGCAGCGTCCAGACCTTCGTCCCGGTGATGGGGTTGACCTGCTTGACGGTCCCGTCCGGCAGGCGGGTCAGCGGCTCGATCACGGCTCGATCACCCGGCCAGCCTAGGGCGCCCGGACGCGCCACGCAGGAAGGTGCGGTCCTGGGCTAGCGTCGTGCAGGTGGCCGACGACGACGCACGAGACCAGCGCACGACCTGGGCCTACCGGGACGCCTCCCTGCCGGTGGAGGACCGGCTCGACGACCTGATCGGCCGGATGACCTTGGCCGAGAAGGTCGGCCAGATGCTGCAGCTCGACGCGCGGGGCGACCTCGACGACATCGTCAGCACGAAGCTGGCGGGGTCGATCCTCCACACGTCGCCGGAGCGGATGGTCGAGGCGATCGCGCTCGCCGAGCGGACGCGGCTCGGCATCCCGCTGCTCACCGCCGACGACTGCATCCACGGCCACTCGTTCTGGCCCGGCGCCACGATCTTCCCGACCCAGCTCGCGATGGCGGCCACCTGGGACCCGGAGCTCGTCGAGCGGGCCGCCCGCGCGACCGCCGTCGAGGTGTCGGCGACCGGCATCCACTGGACCTTCTCGCCCGTGCTCTGCATCACCCGCGACCTGCGCTGGGGCCGCGTCGGAGAGACGTTCGGCGAGGACCCGTACCTCATCGGCGAGCTCGGGGCGGCCATGGTGCGCGGCTACCAGGGCGACGGACTCACCGACCCCACAGCGGTGCTCGCGTGCGCCAAGCACTTCGCCGGCTACTCGGAGACCCAGGGCGGACGTGACGCGAGCGAGGCGGACCTCAGCCGCCGCAAGCTGACGTCGTGGTTCCTGCCGCCGTTCGAGCGCGCCGTCCAGGAGGGCTGCCGCACCTTCATGCTCGGCTACCAGGCCATCGACGGGGTGCCCGTCACGGCGAACGCCTGGCTCCTCGACGAGGTGCTCAAGGGCGAGTGGGGGTTCACCGGCACCCTCGTCACCGACTGGGACAACGTCGGCCGGATGGTCTGGGAGCAGAAGGTCTGTGCCGACGACGTCGAGGCGGCCACGGTGGCCGTGCGGGCCGGGAACGACCTCGTCATGACGACCCCGGCGTTCTTCGACGCCGCGCAGGAGGCCGTGGCGCGGGGCCTGCTCGACGAGTCGCACGTCGACGCGGCCGTGCGGCGGGTGTTGCGCGTCAAGCTGGAGCTCGGGCTCTTCGAGAACCCCCGCCCGCCGGACGCCGGGCGGCAGCGGCTCGTCATCGGCTCGGCGGACCACGCGGCGCTCAACCTCGACGTCGCCCGACGCTCCCTCGTGCTCCTGACGAACGACGGCACGCTGCCGTATGCCGTCGGCGACCCGGGTGCGACGGCGCGGACCGTCGCCGTGCTCGGGCCGAACGCGGACGACCCGCAGGCCAACCTCGGCGACTGGGCCGGCGCCTCGGGCCAGGTGGACTGGATGCCGGACGGGCACCCCCGCGAGACCGTCGAGACGGTCCTCGACGGCTTCCGGGCCGTCGTGCCTCCCGGGTGGACGGTGACGCACGCCCGGGGAGCCGAGATCGAGACCCTCGTGCCCGACCCCGACGGGCCCCTCTTCCCCGACGGCCAGCCGCGCCCGCCGGTCTCCGCCGCCGCGCCCGTCGACGCGGACCAGCTCGCCGAGGCCGTGGCCACGGCGCGCGACGCCGACCTCGCCGTGGTCGTGCTCGGCGACACGATGGCCTTGACGGGAGAAGGGTGCTCGACCGCCACCCTCGAGCTGCAGGGCGGGCAGGTCGCGCTGCTCGACGCGGTCGTCGCGACCGGGACCCCTGTCGTCGTGGTGCTCCTGCACGCCAAGCCGTGCGTCGTGCCGCCGAGCGCCCTGCGCGCGGCAGCCGTCATCGAGGCGGTGAGCCCGGGGATGCGGGGCGGTCGGGCGCTCGCCGAGCTGGTGCTCGGGCACGTCGAGCCCGCCGGCCGGCTGCCCGTCTCGATCCCGCGGCACGTCGGCCAGCAGCCGACCTACTACAACCAGGTCAGGGGCCAGCACGGGCACCGCTACGCCGACCTGACGCAGGAGCCGCAGTTCGTCTTCGGCGAGGGCCTGGGCTACACGACGGTCGAGTGGTCCGAGCCCGCGATCGAGCAGGCCGAGCTCGCGCCGGCCGACGTGCTCGTGGCGGAGGTGACGCTCACGAACACCGGCAGCCGGCCGGCGCACGAGGTCGTGCAGGCCTACGTGACGGACGTCGTCACGAGCGTCACGTGGGCGGCCAAGGAGCTCAAGGCGTTCCGCCGCGTCACGGTGCCTGCCGGGGAGTCGGTGCGGGTGCGGCTCGACGTGCCGGCGGCGGCGTGCTCGATCGTCGACGCGGCCGGGCGGCGGGTCGTCGAGCCGGGGGAGTTCCGCCTGCTCGTCGGGCGCAGCTCGCGCGAGGCCGACCTCCACGGTGTGACCTTCACCATCACGCCCGGGCGCGATGTCTGACTAGGGTCGGAGCCATGAGAGCCGCACGCATCACGAACCTCGACGGCCCGGCATCCGTCCGCGTCGAGGAGGTGCCCGAGCCGACGCTCGAGCCCGGCCACGTCCTCGTCGACGTGCACGAGGCCGGCGTCAGCTTTCCCGACGTCCTCATGAGCCGCGGGCTCTACCAGATGCGCCCCGAGCTGCCGTTCCTGCCGGGGGCCGAGTGCGCCGGCGTCGTGCGCGAGGCGGCGCCGGGCAGCGCCGTCCAGCCGGGTGACCGCGTCGCGGCCTTCCCCGTGCTCGGCGCCTTCGCCGAGACGGTGGCCGTGCCCGAGGCGATGGTGTTCCCGCTGCCCGACGGCCTGTCGTTCGCCACGGGCGCGGCGCTGCCGATGAACTACCTCACCGTGCACTTCGCGCTGACCCGTCGCGGGCAGCTGGAGCGGGGTGAGGTGGTGCTCGTGCACGGCGCCGCCGGAGGCATCGGGACGGCCGCGATCCAGCTCGCCCGAGCCATGGACGCGCGCGTCATCGCGGTCGTGTCGTCCGAGGAGAAGGCCGCGACCGCGCAAGCGGCGGGTGCGCACCACGTCGTGCTCGCGGACGGGTTCCTCGCCGCCGCAAAGGCGCTGACGGAGGGTCGCGGTGTCGACGTCGTCGTCGACCCCGTCGGCGGCGACCGCTTCACCGACAGCCTCCGCTGCCTCGCGCCCGAGGGCCGCCTGCTCGTCATCGGCTTCACCGCCGGGCAGATCCCCGAGGTCAAGGTCAACCGCCTGCTCCTCAACAACATCAGCGTGGTCGGCGTCGGGTGGGGCGCGTTCTGGATGCCCGACCCGGGCTACCTGCGCACCCAGTGGCAGGCGCTCCTCCCGCTCCTCGAGTCCGGTGCGCTCGACCCGCCCATCGGCACGCGCCACCCGCTCGCCGACGTGGCCGCCGCGCTCGCCGAGATCGACGGACGCCGCGCGCAGGGCAAGGTCACCCTGACCGTCCGCGACTAGGTTGGGGCGTATGCCGTCCCGCCCGAACCGCGCCCCGTCCACCTCTCCCCGACGCGTCCTCGTCACCGGCGCGGCCTCCGGCCTCGGCCTGGCGCTCGTGCGGGCCTTCGACGCGCGCGGTGACCTCGTGCTCGCGACCGACGTGTCGCAGTCGCGGCCCGACGTGCTGCCCGAGCGGACGGCATACCTCCCGCTCGACGTGCGCAGCGACGAGGCCTGGGCGGCGGCGCTCGAGCACGTGCGCTCCACGTGGGGCGGGCTCGACCTGCTCGTCAACAACGCCGGCGTGGCGGCGGGTGGCCGCATCGACGTCGCGACGATGGACGAGTGGCACTGGATCGTCGACATCAACCTGCTCGGGGTCGTGCGCGGCTGCCGCACCTTCACGCCCCTGCTCAAGGAGCAGCGCCACGGCCACATCGTCAACACCGCCTCGCTCGCCGGCCTCGTCCACGCGCCGGGGATGGCGGCCTACAACACCGTCAAGGCGGGCGTCGTCGCCCTGAGCGAGACGCTGTCGCACGAGCTCGCCCCGCACGGGGTCGACGTGTCGGTGGTGTGCCCGTCCTTCTTCCGCACCAACCTCGGGGCCTCGTTCCAGGGCGCCGACGCCGACATGGAGGCGGCCGGCAAGAAGATGGTCAGCGGGTCGAAGCGCTCCGCCGAGGAGGTCGCCGCCGTCGTCGTGCGCGGCATCGACGCCCGTCGCGACGTCATCCTCACCGACCGCGACGGGCGGATCGCCTGGCGCGCCAAGCGGTTCGCGCGCCCGGTCTACACGGCCGTCATGAAGCGCTCGGCCCGTCGGCTCGGTGCCGCGCGCTGACTCCGTCGCCCGGCGCGGTCACCCGTGGGCGAGGACCTCGAGCCCGATGACGGCGAGGCCCAGGGCGAACTCGCCGAAGAGCACGACGAGACGCTGACCGAACGAGAGCGGCGCCCGGCGCGCCGCGACCCACCCGATGACGGCGAGGGCGGCGACGAGCGCGATGGTGGAGGCGCGCAACGCCCCGTCGAGGGTCCAGACGCCGGCTGCCGCCAGCCCCATGAAGGCGAAGGGCAGGCCGACGGCGCCGAGCGTGCCGAAGCTGACCCGGACCATGTGCCGCAGCTCGGGTGCGGTCGGCAGCGAGGCGTGGACGGCGAGGTGCGACACGACGTCGGCGAGGAAGACCGCGAGCAGCGTCCCGATGACGGCGATGAAGAGCGTCGACGCGGCCCTCCCCGCCGATTCGGCGTGCGCGCGCTGCGCGAGCACGACGGCCAGCGCCGTGAACGTGATGTAGACCCGCTCCTTGAGGTGCTCGGCGCGCTGTTGGGCCAAGGGATCGGCGGTGGAGGCGACCGGCGGCTCCGCTGCGGCATCGTCCATCCTCCGAGGATAGGAGCGAGCGACGGGTCAGGGACGCGGCGCGCGGCGGACGTCCACGTCGGCCGGCGTGGCCGCCCCGAGGACGGTGCGCAGGCTCGCGGCCACGAGCGCCGCAGCGGCGGCGCCCTCGGTCAGGGCCACGTCGAACTCCGGGTCGTCACCCGCCCGCACCCAACCGAGCGCCTCGAGGGCGGACTGCTGGGCAGGCGTCAGGTCGGTGAGGCCCTCGAACTGCGTGTCGCCGATGCACTCGAGCGCGAGCACGCCCTCGAGCCGGCGCACCTGGACGAAGACGTCGGGCACGGTCGCCCCGGACGAGCCCGCGGCTCCCCGCCGCGCACGCCCGAACCGCGGCCTGGGGCGTGAAGCCGGCGACCCGGCATCCGGGCTCGGCGGGGGTGACGGGGCGCGCACGCTGAAGGTCACCCAGTCGTCGGCGGCCAGGCCGGCGAGGTCGGCCCCGAGGCGGGCCGTCCAGGCCTCCCACGTCTCCTCGAGCGGGTCGGTCACGCGCGTGCCCCCGCGACCGCCGTCTCCATGAGGGCGCGCAGGTGCTCGGGGATGGGGGTGGGGCGGCGCGTGGCGGCGTCGATCTCGACGTGCACCCAGTGGCCGAGCGCCTTGATGCCGGGGTCGGGCTCGGCGCTGCGCACCGGGTCGACGAAGAGGCCGAGCTCGTAGGTGACGCTGCTGCGCCCGAGCCGGCTGACCCGCACCCCGACGACGAGCGGCGCCGGGAAGGCGACCTCGGCGTAGAAGGCGCACCCCGACTCGGCGACGACCCCCTGCGTCGGATCGCCCGTGGGGTCGACAGTCACGTGCTCGGCCTGCCAGCCGTTGATGGCCGAGTCGAAGAGCTCGTAGTAGACGGCGTTGTTGAGGTGGCCGTACATGTCGTTGTCGGACCACCGCGTGGTGACGGGGCGGTGCACGGGGAAGTCCGCGAGCGTCAGGGTGCGCGGGTCGCGCTCGGGGGTGTCGGCCATGGGCCCATCCTGCCCGAGGCCTCCGGCGTGGTTCCGGGGCGGTGACCCGTGCTCGGTCCGGCGGAAGTCCGCGGGACCGGAGCCACCTCGCCGGACCGAACCGCGTCCGACCGCCCGAAGGCTGTGGACGGACGGTGCGCCGCTGTCGGTGAGCGACCGTAGAGTCGTCGGGTGGCATGGAGCGTGGGTCGGGCGACGTGGGTCGGTGACGTCACCGACCCCGACATCGCCCAGCAGGTCGGCTCGCGCACCTTCGACCGCGGGGAGGCGTATGCCGCCGAACGCCGGGTGCGCTCGCTCGCCACGCGGCCCGACGGGATGATGCTGCTCGGCACCATCGAGGGCAGCGGCGCCGAGACCTACCAGACGATCATCGAGGCTCGGCCGCACCCGAAGGGCCGCTCGCACCTCTGGAGCGGCCGCTGCAGCTGCCCGGTGGGCCAGGACTGCAAGCACGTCGTCGCGCTCATGCTGACGGCCCGCGACGTCGCGCGCGGGCACCTGCTCGAGCCCCCGGGGACGGACAGCGGCGACGGGGTCGACGGGGTCGACGCGCCCGACGGCGGCGCGGGTGGCCCCGGTGGACACGCGGCCCTGCCGGGCTCCGCGCACTGGTCGGAGGTGTTCGGGCGGCTGCGCGAGCGGCCCGTCGAGGCCGACCCGGCGGCGGAGCGTCCGCAGCCGCGCGGCGACCTCATGCCGGCGGGCCTCTTCGTCGACACCGTCTACCGCGACCAGCGGGGCCGGGGCGGGGTCCCCGAGCTCAGCTACGGCCTGCGCCCCAGCCGGTGGACCCGGGCCGGCACGTGGCACCGCACCCTGTCGTGGCACGACGCCCTGCCGCAGTGGCGACCGGGCATCCGGTTCCTGCCCGAGCACGAGCGGATCATGGGGCGCCTGCACGACGTCGCCCGCCGCGGGTCCGGCGGCACGACGTACTTCTCGGCCACCCCACCGCTCTCGCTCGACTCGAGCGCCGAGGTGTGGCCGCTGCTGCGCGAGGCCGTCGCGGCCGGCATCGAGCTGCTGCCCGGCGAGGGGGTGACCGGCCCGGTCTCCGTCGCCGACGAGGCCGCCTCGCTCGTGCTGCACGTGCGGCGGGCAGCCGACGGCAGCGGCGACCTCGACCTCGACGTCGAGCTCGACGGTCTGCCCGAGGACGCCACGGGCGAGCTGCTCCACCTCGGCGACCCCGTGCACGCCGTGGCGGTCGAGGGCGACGACGGGTCGCTGACGCTCGTGCCCCTCGAGCAGGAGCTCGACCTCGGGCCCGAGGGGCTCACGGCGGCGCTCGCCGGCCTGCGGGTGCCCGCCGACGAGCGCGGCACCTTCCTGCGCTCGGTCGTGCCCGGCCTGCGCCGGCGCATCCGGGTGCGCTCCGAGGTGCCGCTGCCGGCCCCCGAGCCCTCGGAGCCGTCGCGGCCCGAGGAGGTGACGGTGCACGTCCGCGTCGTCAGCGACGTGCCCGGCGAGCTGCGCCTCGACCTCGGGCACGCCTACGACGGGCGTCCCCGCCCGTTCACCACGGCCCGCTTCGGCACGGTGGGCGGCCGCGACCGCGACGCCGAGTCGGCGGCCGTGCAGGCCGCCACGTCGTTGCGGGCGGTGCCCGGTGCCCTGCGCTCCGACGTCGCCGGCCACGCCTACCTCGTGCCCCGCGTCGTGCTGACGGGTCTCGAGGCCGCCCGGTTCGTGTCGGCCACCCTGCCCCTGCTCGAGGCCGACGAGCACGTCACGGTCGAGGTCGACGGCGAGGTGCCGGCCTACGAGGAGGTCACCGCGGCGCCCGTCGTGCGGCTCGGAGCCGGCGACTCCGGCGACTCCGGCAACGCGGACGGTGCGGGTGACCGGCGTGCGTGGTCCGGCGCGGACGACCCCGGCGACTGGTTCGACCTGCACGTCTCCGTCGAGGTGGACGGCGAGGAGGTGCCGTTCGAGCCGCTCTTCGGCGCGCTCGCCCGCGGCGACGAGATCATGCTCCTCGACTCGGGCTCGTACTTCCGCCTCGACCGCCCCGAGCTGCACCGGCTGCGCGATCTCATCGAGGAGGCCCGCGAGATCGCCGACCCCGAGACCGGTGCCCTGCGCCTCAGCGCGCACCACGCCGACCTCTGGGACGAGCTCGTCGCGCTCGGCGTCGTCGACGCGCAGAGCGCCCGGTGGGCGGCAAGCGTCGAGGCGCTCGGGTCGCTCGAGTCCGGTCCGCTGGCACCGGTGCCGGATGGGCTGCGGGCGACGCTGCGGCCCTACCAGCTCGACGGCTACCACTGGCTCGCGCGGCTCTGGGACGCCGGCCTCGGCGGCATCCTCGCCGACGACATGGGCCTCGGCAAGACGCTCCAGGTCATCGCGGCCCTCGTGCGCGCCCACGACCGCGGCGAGCTCGGCGCCGGGTCGCCGCGGACGCGGGGGCCGGTGCTCGTCGTCGCCCCGACGAGCGTCGTCGGCACGTGGCTCGGCGAGCTCGAGACGTTCGCGCCGCAGCTGCGGGCCGTGGCGGTCACGGCCACCGAGCGCAAGCGCGGCCACCCGCTCGCCGACGTCGTGGCCGACGCCGAGGTGGTGCTCACCTCGTACGCCGTGCTCCGCCTCGACGACGCCGCCTTCCAGGCCGTCCGCTGGGCCGGGGTCGTGCTCGACGAGGCGCAGTTCGTCAAGAACCGCCAGGCCAAGACCCACATCGCCGTGCGCAAGCTCGCCGCGCCCTTCACCCTCGCCGTGACCGGCACGCCGCTCGAGAACTCGCTCATGGACCTCTGGTCGCTGCTCTCCCTGACGGCGCCGGGCCTCTACCCCCGGCCCGACGTCTTCACGAAGAGCTACCGCAAGCCCATCGAGTCGGGGGAGCGGCCCGAGCTGCTCGACCTGCTGCGCCGCCGCATCCGCCCGATCATGCTCCGGCGCACCAAGGAGCAGGTGGCGATCGACCTGCCGCCCAAGCAGATCCAGGTGCTCGGCCTCGACCCGCACCCGGTGCACCGGCACATCTACGACCAGCACCTGCAGCGCGAGCGGCAGCGGGTGCTCGGGCTGCTCGACGACCCCGAGGCCAACCGCGTCGCCATCCTCGCGGCGCTGACCCGGCTGCGGCAGCTGGCACTCGACCCGGCCCTCGTCGACGACGCGCACGCGGGCAAGGCCACCTCCGCCAAGGTCGACTTCCTCGTCGAGCAGCTGCGCGAGCTCGCGGCCGAGGGCCACCGGGCGCTCGTCTTCAGCCAGTTCACCGGCTACCTGCGCATCGTCGACGCGGCCCTGCGCCGCGCGGGGCTCGAGACGGCCTACCTCGACGGCTCGACCACCGACCGGCAGTCGGTGGTGCGCGGGTTCCGCGAGGGCGACGCGGTGGCGTTCCTCATCAGCCTCAAGGCGGGCGGCTTCGGGCTCACCCTGACGGAGGCCGACTACGTCTACGTCCTCGACCCCTGGTGGAACCCGGCCGCCGAGGCGCAGGCGATCGACCGCGCCCACCGCATCGGGCAGTCGCGCCCCGTCACCGTCTACCGCCTCGTCTCCGCCGGCACCATCGAGGAGAAGGTCGTGGCCCTGCAGGAGCACAAGCGCGATCTCTTCCAGCGGGTCGTCGACGAGGGCGGCGCGCTCTCCGGCGCCATCAGCGCCGACGACGTGCGCGACCTGCTCGGCCTCGACTGAGCCACGCCCCGGGTCGCGCGCCGGGCGGGCCCTCCGTCACGGGACGGCCCGCCCGGTCTCTCGCGTCGGGGAGCCCGCCACACCGTCGACGCCGGTCTGGCCGAGCAGTCGCGCGACGACGTCGTGGGGGGCGCCGGCGCCGACGGCGTGCAGGGTGGCGAGCCGCTCCGCGCCGAGGCGCTGGGCGACGACCCCGAGGGAGGCGCGCAGGAACGCCCCGGCCGTGCTCGCCGGCACCGCTCCCTCGTCGGCGAAGACCGCGTCGCCGCTGCCCCAGAGCCGCGCGGCCTCGACGTCGTCACCCTCCTGGGCGGCGACGACGGCCAGGGCCGTGAGGATGGCCCCGACGATGAAGCGGTCGGGGTAGCGGTCCTCGGCCATGCGCAGGGCCTCGAGGAGGCACCCGCGGGCCTCCCGCGCCCGCTCGACACCGGCCAGGGCGAGACCGCGCATCATCAGCACGTGCGCCACGACCGGGCCCACGTCGAGGTCGCGGGTCAGGGCGAACGCCTCGTCGGTCAGGTGCACCGCCTCGTCGCCGCGCCCGAGGTCGAGCAGGTTCTCGGCAGCGCTCGAGAGCAGGTTGACGAGGTCGAACCGGTCGCCCGCGCGCCGGGCGTCGGTGATGCCGGCCAGCGAGGCCTCGAGCGCGAACTCGGCGTTGCCGGTGTAGCTCGCCACGTGCGCCGCGAGGTCGCGCGCGAGGCTGACGAGCGCGGGCTCACCGCTGCGCCGGGCGAGCCCGGCCGCCTCCGACGCCCAGCGCTCGGCCGCCGCGACGTCGCCGAGGTGGGCCGTCATCGCTGCCAGGCAGCACGCCCCGTTGACGACCAGGCGGTCGACGGGCAGCCCTGCGGCGTCGGCGCGCGCCAGGGCGTCCTCGAGCAGGCCGACGGCGTCGGCGTCGTTGACGTAGCTGCCGTAGGTGCCGGCGAGCAGGTCGAGGCGGATGCGGTCGGCGCCGTCGTGGTCGAGGCCGCGAGCCGCGTCGAGCCACCGCCGCCCCTCGACGAGCCGGCCGGTGAGCAGCCAGTAGCGGCCGAGGCCGAGCGTCATGGCGTGCGCGCGGCGCCGGTCGTCGGCGGCGATGGCGTGGCCGAGCGCCGCGAGCACGGCGTCGTGGTCGTGCGAGAGCCGACGGATGCCGTCCGGTGCCGCCGGCCCGTGCAGCAGCGGCGCGGTGGCGACGACGAGGTCCTCGACGTGGTCGCCGACGCTCGCCCCGACCGCCTCGTCGACGGACGGATCACGTCGGGCGAGGACGTGGTCACGCACCGGCGTCCGCAGGCGGACGCGGCCGGCGCCGTCGACCTCGGCGAGGCCGACGTCGACGAGGTCCTCGAGGGCGTCGAGGAAGTCCGGCCCCGCGGCCGGCGGGGTTCCGGCGGCGACGGCGTCGTGGATCTGCTCCACGAGCTCGGTGGACGCCCAGCCGCCGAGGCGGGCCAGCACGCGGAGCAGGAGCACGGCCTCGGGTGGCAGCAGCTCGATCGAGGCGTCGAGCACGACGGCGAGGCCCGCCTGGCGCCCGGGCAGGTCGGTGCGACGCGCGTCGCCGAGGCCGCTCGCCGCACCGCCGACGGGTGAACGGCGCAGTCGCTCACCCAGCTGCTCGACCGTGAGCGCCCGGGTGCGGCTCGCGGCCAGCTCGAGGGCGAGCGGGATGCCGTCGAGGAGCGTGCACAGCGCCTCGGTGCGCTCCAGCGGGGCGCGACCCGCCCCCGCCCGCACGCGTTCGGCGTGCGCGAGGAAGAGCCTGGCGGCGGGCGACGGGCCGCCGTCGGGGCCGGCCGCCGTCGGCAGCGGCTCGAGCCGCACCACGTGCTCGCCCGCCACCCGCAACGGTCGGCGGCTCGTCACGAGCAGCGTGAGGCCGGTCCCGCGGAGCAGCTCACCGACACCGCGCCCAACGTCCGCGACCTGCTCCGCGTTGTCGAGCACGACGAGCGTGCCCGTGGCGACCCCTGCCAGCGTGGCGACGGGGTCGTCGGTGGGTTCGAGCGCGAGGACGCGGCAGACGCGGTCGACGGCGGTCGCCCAGGACAGCTCGGCGGAGAGGTCGCAGAAGTGCACGGCGGGGCGGGACGGCCGGAGCCGGCGTGCGACGGCCGTGGCGACGGTCGTCTTGCCGAGGCCCCCGAACCCGGTCAAGGTGACGACCCGGGCGGCGGCGAGGAGGGCCGACACGTGCTCGACCTCGGTGTCGCGCCCGACGAAGGGATCCGGGAGCGCGGGCAGCGCCGCACCGCCCGCCGACCCGTCGGTGGCCGCAGGATCGGCGGCGTCGGCGTCGGCCGCCGTGGCCTCGCCCGGCACCGCCCCCGCGGCCCCGCCGCCCGCGGACGGCGGGGCCTGCAGGGTCTGGGCGAGGATGGCGGCCTCGACGGCCAGCGACGGGGGTGAGGGGTCGACGCCGAGCTCCTCGGCGAGGACGCGTCGCAGCCGGCGGCACGTGGCGAGCGCGGCCGCCTGCCGGCCGGCGTGGTACTGCGCGGACGCGAGCAGCGTCCACGCGTGCTCGTCGAGCGGGCGCTCACCGACGAGCGCCTCGGCCACGACCGCGGCGTCCGCCGGTCGGCGCAGCCGGAGCAGCGCGTCGACGAGCTCCACCTGGGCCGTCGCCCGTGCCTCCTCGACGAGGCGGCGCGACCGTTCCCCGACGGGCAGGTCCTCCAGGCCGGCGAAGGGCGTGCCGTCCCACGATCGCAGGGCGTGCTCGAGCAGTGCCGCGGCGCGCTCGGCACTGCTCGAGCGCAGCGCGGCCCGTCCCTCCGCGACCTGCTCCGTGAAGCGCCCGACGTCGCTGCCGATGCCGGCACCGACGAGGCGGTAGGTGTCGCCGACCCGCTCGATGCGCGCGTCGTCGGTGCCGAAGGCCGTGCGCAGGCCGGAGACGTAGACCTGCACGGCGTTGCGGGCGCTCGCGGGCGGTGCGTCGCCCCAGACCGCGTCGACGAGCGTCGTCACCGCCACGGCGCGCGGCGACTCGAGGGCGAGCAGGGCGAGGACGGCGCGCTGCTTCGCCCCGCCCAGGGCGACGGGTCGACCGTCGCGGAGCAGGCGCACGGGGCCGAGCAGCCTCACGTCCAGCACGAGCCGATCATGGCGCAGGACGTCGCTGCCCGAGTCGGTTTCGCCGGACGCCGCCTTGACCTCGAGTGGGCTTGACATCGCAGGATCCATGGAGTGGGTACGTCTCCCGCAGCCTGCTCCCGACACCCTGTCGGCGCCGTCTCGGCGCGGCATAGAGTGGTCGGAGCCGAATGGTCTCCAGAAAGGAACGACAAGTGGCTTACACGCTTCCCGAGCTCGACTACGACTACGCCGCCCTCGAGCCGCACATCAGCGCTCGCATCATGGAGCTGCACCACAGCAAGCACCACAAGGCCTACGTCGACGGTGCCAACGCGGCCGTCACGAAGCTCGAAGAGCTGCGCGAGTCCGGCGACTACGCCGCGCTCAACGGGGTGGAGAAGAACCTCGCCTTCCACCTCGGCGGCCACACGAACCACTCCGTCTTCTGGAAGAACATGAGCCCCGACGGCGGCGGTGAGCCCGAGGGTGAGGTCGCCGCGGCGATCACCGAGTACTTCGGCGGCTTCGAGAAGTTCAAGGCGCACTTCAACGCCAACGCCAACGCGATCCAGGGCTCCGGCTGGTCGATCCTCGCGTGGGACACCATCGCCGCGCGGCCGCACATCATGCAGCTGTTCGACCAGCAGGGCAACATCCCGGTCGGCCAGATCCCGCTGCTCCAGCTCGACATGTGGGAGCACGCGTTCTACCTGCAGTACGAGAACGTCAAGGCCGACTACGTCAACGCCTGGTGGAACGTCGTCAACTGGGAGGACGTCTCCGCCCGCCTCGAGCGCGCCAAGGCGACGTCGGGCCTGATCATCCCCGGCTGACCGACACCGATACGACGCAGGGCGGGCACCGCACGGTGCCCGCCCTTCGCCGTCCCCGGGCCCCTCAGGCCGGCGGGGTCGGCCGGGCGAGGCGGTCGACGATGCCGAGGAGCAGCACCTCGCGCAGCTCCGGGGGCAGGGCGTCGAGCAGCGCGTTGACCGGCGCCATCCGCTCGGGCAGCACGAGGGCCCCGTCGTCGGCGCCCGCGAGTCCTGCGGCGGCGAGCAGGCCGGTGAACGTCGCCTCGTCGAGGGTCGCCGGGTCGACCGACGCGGCCCTCGCGACGAGCTCGGCCGGTGGCATGGCGGGCCCGGCCGCGCGGGACGCCGCCGTCGCGTCGGCGAGGTCGGTGGCGATGAGGTCGGACGACGCCGCCGTCGCCGCGCTGAGAGTCAGGTGGAGCGTGGCCGGCAGGTCGCGGAAGCGCATCTGCGGCTGCACGAACCATCCCCGCCCGAGCATCTCGTCGCTGATCGTGAAGACGTCGCACGTCTCGTCGGCGACGAGCGAGAGGAGCGTCGAGTCCGGGGGAGCGGCCAGCGACAGACCCGGTATGCCGTCCACCGCAGCCGCGAGGTCGAGCGTCGCCGTGCGCGCCTGCCGGGCGAGCGTCGTGTAGCCCTCGGCGCCGACGTGGTGGACGACGGCCCAGGCCGCGGCGAGCGGTCCGCCCGACTTCGTCGACTGCGCCGTCGTGTTGAGCATCGTGTAGCCGGGCCATCGCGCCGACGCGAAGAGGTGGGAGCGCCGGAGGTCGGCGGACGCGTGGAGGAGCACCGACACGCCCTTGGGGGTGTAGGCGTACTTGTGCAGGTCGAGCGACACGCTCGTCACGCCCGGGACGGCGAAGGTCCACGGCGGCTGGTCGGGCTCGGAGCCCCGCAGGTGCGGCAGCACCCAGCCCCCGATGCACGCGTCGACGTGGCACCGGGCCCCGGCGGCTGCGGCGGCTGCGGCGATCGGCGTGACCGGGTCGACGACGC
Organism: Terrabacter sp. NPDC000476; assembly: GCF_040300125.1. Taxonomy (NCBI): domain Bacteria; kingdom Bacillati; phylum Actinomycetota; class Actinomycetes; order Micrococcales; family Intrasporangiaceae; genus Terrabacter; species Terrabacter sp. NPDC000476. The sequence continues at coordinate 2,367,207 of NZ_JBEPDF010000001.1, read as the reverse complement.
CGTGGGCGTAGGACGGCGCCGACGCGACGACGAGGACGGTGCGGTCGTCGACGGCGGCGGCCATCGCCTCGGGGTCGGCGCGCTTCGTCACCGGGTGGACGTCGACGAGGACGGGCTCGACGCCGAGCCAGTGCGCGGCCTTGTGGAAGGCGGCGTGGGCCGTCGTCGGCAGGACCATCCGGGGAGCGGTGACCTCGGGCCGTGCGTCACGGGCGGCGAGGACCGCGAGCACGATCGACTCGGTGCCGCCCGACGTGACGACACCGGCGAACCCCGCCGGAGCGTCGACGAGACGCCCGGCGATGCCGACGAGGTCGTTCTCCATCCGCAGCAGTGACGGGAACGCCGTGGGGTCGAGGCCGTTCGTCGACGCGAAGGCTGCGAGCGCCTCGCGGCCGATCGCGTCCGCCGAGGCCAGGCCCGAGTCGTAGACGTAGGCGAGGGTGCGACCCCCGTGCGTCGGGAGGTCGCGCGCTCGCATCGCCGTCAGCGTCCGGCGGATCTCGTCGTGGTCCATCGTCATCGGGGCACCTCTCCGTCGGGTCGATGTGTCTGGCGGTCACCCGTGATCGTGGAACACATCGAACCGGGGGAGGGCGAGGGCGGGAAGGGCGCGGAGGGCCAGGAGCGAGAGGGCGACGAGCGCCGCCGGCACGAGCGAGAAGCCGAGCGTGATCGCGGTCAGGGCGGAGTTCGACTGCGGCACGGTCGATCCCGTCGAGGACACGTAGCCGCCGAGAGCCAGCACGACGGCATACGCGGCGGGTCCGAGGGCGAGGCCGAGCGTCTCGCCGGCGGTCCAGACGCCGGTGTAGAGCCCGACCCGCGTGCGCGCCTCGGCGGTGCGGCTCGTGACGTCGGCGAGCATCGCGAGCGGGAACATCTGCGCGCCCGCGTAGCCGATGCCGACGACCGCGACGACGGCGTAGACGGCGCCCTCCGGCAGTGCGCGGAGCAGGACGAGGACGAGCGCGCCGCCGCCGAGCAGGACCGAGGCGACGAGGTAGCCCGCGTGCTTGCCGCGGGCCGTGCCGAACCGCTGCCAGAGCGGGGTCACGACGAGGGCCGGCGCGACGAAGCAGGCGAAGAGCAGGGTGGCCGACAGCGGCGTGCCGATGACCCAGCGGGCGACGTAGTCGACCCCGGCGAGCATCGCCCCGGTCGCGAGGGCCTGCAGCACGAAGGTCGTCAGCAGGAGCCGGAACGGCCGGTCGGAGCGGATGACCCGCAGCTGGTCGCCGAACGTCGCGCCCGTCATGGCTCCCGTGCGCACAGGCGCCGAGGCCGTGGCGCGCCACGCACCCCACGCGCCGAGCGCGATGAGCGCCGCCACGAAGAGGCCGACGGCGCGGTAGCCCCAGTCGGGCCCCAACGCGTCGCGGATCGCCGGCGAGGCGCCGCCGCTGACGAGGATGGCGAGCGCGAGGATCGCGACCCGCCAGGTCATGAGCCGGGTGCGCTCGTCGTAGTCGTCGGTGATCTCGGCCGGCATGGCGACGTAGGGCACCTGGAAGAAGCTGTACGCCGTCGCGCACGCGAGGTAGGCGACGGCCACCCAGCCGGCCGCGAGCCACTGCGGCGCCGTCGGCCCGAGGAAGAGCAGGGCGAAGGCCGCGGCGAGCAGCAGGCCGGCGCGGATGAGGAAGGGGCGGCGGCGCCCGTCCGCGTGGGTGGAGCGGTCGCTGACCCGGCCGGCGACCGGGTTGAGCGCGACGTCCCACGCCTTGGGGGCGAAGACGATGACGCCGGCGGCCGCGGCCGGCACGCCGAGCCGGTCGGTGAGGTAGGGCAGCAGGAGCAGGCCCGGCACCGTACCGAACGACCCGGTCGCGACCGACCCCAGGCCGTAGCCGCGCCGCACGACGGCGGGCAGGGCGGTGCTCGGTGCGGGCGGCGTCGCCGGGGTCATGCACGCACCCTAGTGAGCCCGCCCGCGCGACGGTGGAGGTGAGGACGAGCCGGTCAGGAGTCGCGGTCAGCGGTCGCGGGCGGCGGGGGCGGACGCGGTGACGGTGAACGAGGCCGGGGCCGTGAAGCCCTGCTCGGCGAACGCGTCCGCGATGGCAGCCGCCACGGCGTCCGCGTCGTCGGCGCGGACGATGGCGATGCACGATCCTCCGAAGCCGCCGCCCGTCATCCGCGCGCCGAGTGCGCCGTGCCGGCGGGCCGTCCCGGTCGCGACGTCGAGCTCCTCGCAGGACACCTCGTAGTCGTCGCGCAGCGACGCGTGCGAGGCGTCGAACAGCCGGCCGACCTCGTCGAGGTCGCCCGAGCCCAGGGCGTCGACGGTCTGCGTCACCCGCTCGATCTCGGTCACGACGTGACGCACCCTCCGGCGCACCTCCTCGTCGTCGAGGCGCGCGAGCGCGTCGTCGAGGCCGCTCGGGTAGATCTCGCGGAGGGTGTCGACGCCCAGCGCCCGGGCCGCCTGCTCGCAGGCGTCGCGCCGCGCGGCGTACTGCCCGTCGACGAGGGCGTGCTCCGCGCGGGTGTCGGTGACGAGCAGCACGCACCCGGCGCCGTCGAGGTCGAAGGGCACCTGGCGTGTGTCGCCGGAGCGGCAGTCGAGCAGCAGCGCCGCCGCCTCGCCGCAGAGCAGGGCGGCCGACTGGTCCATGCCGCCCGTGGGGGCGCCCGCGATGTCGTTCTCGGCCTCGACGCAGCGTGCGGCGAGGTGGGCGCGACCCGCGGTGCTCTCGAGCAGCCCGAGCCCGAAGAGGTCGCTCGCGGCCGCGGCCACCGAGCACTCGAGCGCCGCCGAGCTGGAGAGACCGGCGCCGAGCGGCACGGTTGAGTCGACGAGCACGTCGAGCCCGCCGACGGAAAGGCCGTCACGGCGCAGCGCCCAGAGGACGCCGGCGACGTAGGACGCCCAGCCACCCGGCGTCTCGGCGGAGACGTCGTCGAGCGCGACCTCGACGACGCCGTCCTGCTGCGCCGACGAGACACGCAGGAAATCGTCGTCTCGGCGTGACACCGCGGCGAACGTCCTGTGCGGCAGGGCGATCGGCAGGCAGAGGCCGCCGTTGTAGTCGGTGTGCTCACCGATGAGGTTGACCCGGCCCGGCGCCGACCACACGCCCGTCGGCGCGCCGCCGTAGGCGCTCGCGAAGGCCGCGGTGACCGAGCGGACGACGTCGTCCGAGGAGCGCTCGCTCACGGTGCGACCTCCCGCAGGCGCGCCGCGGCCCGCTCCGGCGCGACGTCGTTGACCCAGCCGCCGACGCCCGACTCCGACCCGGCGAGGAACTTGAGGCGTCCCGGGCCGCGGAGCACCGACATGAGCTGCAGGTGCAGGCGCGAGACGTCGCGCCCCGTGCGGGCCGGTGCCTGCTGCCAGGCCGCGATGTAGGGCAGCGTGACGGGGGAGCCGTCGTCGGCCACGTAGTAGCGGTCGAGCCGGCCCAGCAGGTCGCGGTAGACGACGGCGAGCTCGTCGCGCTCGTCGTCGTCGAGCGCCACGAGGTCGGGCACGTCGCGATGCGGCGCGAGGTGCACCTCGACGGGCCAGCGCGCCGCGAAGGGCACGTATGCCGTCCAGTGCGTCCCCGAGACCACGACCCTCGAGCCGTCGGCCTGCTCGGCGGCGAGGATGTCGGCGCCCAGCAGCCGGCCGGTGCGCGCGTGGTGCCGGCGGGCCGCCTCGAGCAGCGCCTTGGTGCGGTCGGGCAGGTAGGGGTAGGCGTAGATCTGGCCGTGCGGGTGCGGCAGCGTCACGCCGATCTCGCGCCCGCGGTTCTCGAAGCAGAAGACGTGCTCGACCTCGGGGAGCGCGCCGAGGGCCTCGGTGCGCTGGGCCCACGTGTCGACGACGGTGCGCACGCGGTCGACGGAGAGGTCCTTGAAGGAGGACTCGTGCTCGCTCGTGAAGCAGACGACCTCGCAGCGCCCGACGGCGGGGCGGGTGCCGAAGATGCCGTCGGGGTCGGGCGCGTCGGCACCGACGGACGTGACGGCATACGACGGGAAGCGGTTCTCGAAGACGACGACCTGGTAGTCGCGCTCGGGGATCTCGGAGGGGACCGAGCCGTGGCCCGCGGGGCAGAGCGGGCACTCGTCCTTGGGAGGCATGAAGGTGCGGTGCTGGCGGTGCGCGGCCACGGCCACCCAGTCGTCGACGAGGGCGTCGTGGCGCAGCTCGCCCGACTCGACCCGCGGCTCGACGGGGCGGGGGTCCTCCGCGGTGCGCGGCGGCGTGCCCGGCTCGTCGACGTAGATGATCTCGCGACCGTCGGCGAGCCGCCGCGACGTGAACCGGGCGGCGGTTCGGCTGGTGGTGGACATCAGGCCTCCACGATCTCGAGGGAGCCGACGCTCTCGCGGGCGGCCGCACGGGCGCGCTCGGGGAGGGCGTCGTCGGTGACGAACAGGTCGACGTCGGCGAGGTCGGCGAAGGTGCTGAGGCCCACGGTGCCCCACTTCGAGGAGTCGGCGAGCAGGCACACGTGCCGGGCCGCCGACACGAGCGCGCGGTTGGTCTCGGCCTCGACGAGGTTGGGCGTCGTCAGGCCGGTGCGGCCGTCGACGCCGTGCGCGCCGAGGAAGAGGAGGTCGACGTGGAGGCTGCGCAGCGCCGCCACCGCCACGGGTCCGACGAGGGCGTCGGACGGCGTGCGCACGCCACCGGTCAGCACGACGGTCTGGCCGGGCGCACCGGACTCGTGGAGCAGCTGGGCGACCGGCACCGAGTTGGTGACGACGGTCAGCGAGGGCACGTCCTTGACGGCCCGGGCCAGCTCGTAGGTGGTCGTGCCGGCGGAGATGCCGATGGCGCTGCCCGCCTCGACCCGCGCGGCCGCGGCGCGGGCGATGGTCTGCTTCTGGGCGAGCTGGAGCAGCGACTTCGCCGAGAAGCCGGGCTCGTCGCTGCTGCGGGTGCCGCCGAGGGCGAGCGCGCCGCCGTGCACGCGCTCGACGAGGCCGTCGGTCGAGAGCCGCTCGATGTCGCGGCGGATCGTCATGTCCGAGACGCCGAGCCGTTCGACGAGGTCGGACACCTTGACGGCGCCGGACTCCTCGACGAGGTCGAGGATCACCGAGCGCCTCTGGCTCGCCAGCACGGTCAGCCCTCCCTGAGCACGGCCACGCCGCCGGGGGCGAGGCGGACGGTGCCGTCGACGGGGGCGTCCGCGACGAGGTCGTACCCACTGGTGGCCACGTCCTGCGCGGCCCCGGTGTGGTTGAGCAGGAAGAGCCACGAGGACGTGCCGTCGCTGCGGCGGGTCGCCTCGACGCCGCGCGGGAGCCCGGCGACGGCAGGGTCGACGCCGGCCGCGGCGAGCACGTCGTCGAGGAGCGCGCCGAGCGTGGCGTCGTCGGGCAACGTGCTGAGGTACCAAGCGGATCCGGCGTCGCCGGTGCCCGCCCGGCGCGTCACCGCGGGGCGACCCGAGAGGGGACCGGACGCATACGTGCTCAGCACCTCGGTGCCGGGCAGGGCGGTGACGTCCTCGCTCCACCACGTGCCGGTGCCCGCGTCGAGCGCGACCGTCTCGACCGGGCCCAGGGGGAAGAACTCCTCGACGCGGACGCCGAGCAGGTCGCGGAAGGCACCGGGGTAGCCACCGAGCCGCACGTGGTCGTGCTCGTCGCTGATGCCGGAGAAGTAGGTGACGAGCACCTCCGCGCCGCTCGCGGCCGCGGCGGCGACGGCGGCCGCGTGGGCGTCGGTGACGAGGTAGAGCTGCGGCACGACGACGAGGTCGTAGGCCGTGAGGTCGGTCGACGGGTGCACGACGTCGGCCGTGACGCCGCGGTCGTGCAGCGCCCGGTGGATCGCCGAGGCCGCGGTCAGGGCGTCGAGCTCGGAGCTCGGCATGCACGGCCCCTCGGCCGCCCAGATCGCCTGGAAGTCGTGCAGGACGGCGACGCGCGACTCGACCCGGCTGCCGACGAGCTCGCCGAGCCGGCCGGCGATGCGGCCGAGCTGCTCGACCTCGCGGAAGCGGGCGCTGTCGGCGCCGGCGTGCGGCACGAGCGCGCTGTGGAACTTCTCGGACCCGGCGCGGGACTGGCGCCACTGGAACCAGCCGATCGTGTCGGCGCCGCGGGCCACGTGGGCGAGCGCGTCGCGGATCGTCTGGCCGAAGTCCTTGGCGTGGTTGGTGGGCTGCCAGTTGACCGCACTCGTCGAGTGCTCCATCAGCATCCACGGCGCGCCGCCCGCCAGGCCGCGCGTGAGGTCGCCGCTGTAGGCGAGCTCGGCCCGGGGGTGCTCGAGGGCGTCGACGATGTAGTGGTCGGTGCTGACGACGTCGACGTCGGGGGTCCACTGCGAGTAGTCGAGGTGGCGGAAGTGGTCGAGGGTCATGAAGTTCGTCGTGACGGGCACGCCGGGGGAGAGCTCGGCCAGCACCGCGCGCTCGCCCCGCAGGTGCTCGAGCAGGGCGTCGGAGCTGAAGCGCTTGTAGTCGAGCACGTGGGTCGGGTTGTTGAACGTCGTCGAGCGGCGCGGGGGCAGGATCTGCTCCCAGTCGGTGTAGCGCTGGCTCCAGAAGGCGGTGCCCCACGCGTCGTTGAGGGACTCGAGCGAGCCGTAGCGGCGCTGCAGCCAGGTGCGGAAGTGGCGCGCGCACTCGTCGCAGTAGCAGGGCAGGTTGTGGCAGGCGTACTCGTTCGAGACGTGCCACATCGCGAGCGCGGGGTGCTCGTGGTAGCGCGTCGCGAGCTGGCGGGTCAGGGCGAGGGCGTAGTCACGGAAGACCGGCGACGTGGGGCACCACGCCTGGCGGCTGCCCGGCCACAGGGTGTGGCCGTCGACGTCGACGGGCAGGATCTCGGGGTGCGCGTGCGAGAGCCACGGGGGCGGGGTGGCCGTGGCCGTCGCGAGGTCGACCGCGATGCCGCCGGCATGCAGCTTGTCCATGATCGTGTCGAGCCACTCGAACTCGTACTCGCCCTTGGCCGGCTCGAGCCAGCTCCACGAGAAGATGCCGAGGCTGACGAACGAGACGTTCGCCCGCTGCATGAGCTCGATGTCCTCGTCCCACACGGGGCGGGGCCACTGCTCGGGGTTGTAGTCGCCACCGAGTGCGAGGGTCTTCGTCGGCCAGGAGCGCATGCCACACAGGGTGTCGCCTCCGTCGCGACGATGTCAACAATTTCCAACACAATCCTTGGTCGTATCGACCGTCGACGTGTGGGGGTGACGTCGGAGCAGGGCTGCCCGACGGCTCGGCGAACGGTCGCACCGATCGTGTCGAGTGTCCCGGTTGCACGTTTACAACGGTGTAAACGTGCAGGTCAGAGGCGCAAGTGTCTCGGTTCGGTCGCGGAAGTCGACCGGTCTCGCGGAATCCCTTGACAGCCTCGGCCGTCCCGGACATCCTCTGTTTGTTGTTGGAGGTTTCTGGTGGCGGATGTTCGACTTCATCGCCTCTCTCCGACAACGCACCCGGCACAGCGTCAAAGGAGACCGCAATGACCCGCCCCTCGAGCGAGGCCGAGTTCCTGGCCCGCATGGTTCCCCCCTCCGTCCGCGGCGTGGACCGTCGGACCGTCCTGCGCGGCGCCCTCGGCATCGGCGCCCTCCTCGGAGCCGGCGGCCTCGCCGCCTGCGGCTCGAGCAGCAACACCGGCTCGGGCGTCCCGACCGGCGCCGTCTCCGGCACCGTGACGGTCGGTTCCAACCAGTCCGACGCCGTGCCGAAGGCGGCGGTCCAGGCCTACATGGACGCCTTCGCCAAGGCGAACTCGGGCACGACGGTCAAGATCAACACCGTCGACCACAACTCCTTCCAGGAGAACATCAACAACTACCTGCAGGGCTCGCCGGACGACGTCTTCACGTGGTTCGCCGGCTACCGCATGCAGTTCTTCGCCGAGAAGGGCCTGGCCGGCGACATCTCCGACGTGTGGTCGGGCATCACCGGCATGAGCGACGCGCTCAAGAAGGCGTCGACCGGCGCCGACGGCAAGCAGTACTTCGTGCCGATGACGAACTACCCGTGGGCGGTCTTCTACCGCAAGAGCGTCTTCCAGGAGAAGGGCTACGAGGTCCCCAAGACCCTCGACGACCTCAATGCCCTCGGCGCGCAGATGAAGAAGGACGGCCTCGACCCGATCGCCTTCGGCGACAAGGACGGCTGGCCCGCGATGGGCACCTTCGACCAGATCAACCTGCGCGTCAACGGCTACGACTTCCACGTCAGCCTGATGGCCGGCAAGGAGGACTGGACCAACCCCAAGGTCAAGAAGGTCTTCGACACCTGGGCCGGCATCCTCCCCCTGCACCAGTCCGACTCGCTCGGTCGCACGTGGCAGGAGGCGGCGCAGTCGCTCCAGCAGAAGAAGTCGGGCATGTACGTCCTCGGCTCGTTCCTCGCCCAGCAGTTCACCAAGGGCGCCGAGCAGGACGACCTCGACTTCTTCGGGTTCCCCGAGATCGACTCGACCATCGGCACCGACGCCGTCGAGGCCCCCATCGACGGCTACATGATGAGCGCCCGGCCGAAGAACGAGGCCGCCGCCAAGAAGCTGCTCCAGTACATCTCGCAGCCCGAGGCGCAGCTGCTCGCCCTCAAGGCCGACCCGAGCGTCATCGCGACGAACGACAAGGCCGACACGAGCGGCTACACGGCCCTGCAGAAGAAGTCGGCCGAGTTCGTCAAGTCCGCGAAGTCGATCACGCAGTTCATGGACCGCGACACGCGCCCCGACTTCGCCTCGACGGTCATGATCCCCGCGATCCAGACCTTCCTCAAGAACCCCAAGGACATCGACGGCCTCTGCACGAGCATCCAGGCCCAGAAGAAGAGCATCTTCGGCTCCTGACGGGGGCGATCACCATGGCGGGCACTCGTAGGTACAGAGGCATCGACCAGCTGTCGGCGCGCGACCGCATCGTCGTCGCGCTGATGGTGGTCGTGCCGACGCTCTTGGTCCTCTGGCTCGTCTGGATCCCGGCGATCGGCTCGGTCCTGCTCTCGTTCACGAACTGGGACGGGATCGGGCCGCTCTCCGGCATCAAGCCGGTGGGGCTCCAGAACTACCGGGACATCACGACGATCTACCCGCCGTTCTGGCCGGCGATCCAGCACAACCTCATCTGGCTGGCGGTGATGTTCCTCGTCGCGACGCCGCTCGGCATGCTCTTCGCGATCCTCGTCGACCGCGGCGTCGCGGGCACGCGGTTCTACCAGACGAGCATCTACCTCCCGGTCGTGCTGTCCCTGGCCCTCATCGGCTTCATCTGGCAGCTCATCTACTCCCGCGACCAGGGCCTGCTCAACGCCCTGACCGGCGGGAGCACCGACTGGTACGGCGACTCGAGCGTCAACCTCTGGGCCGCCCTCGTCGCCGCGACGTGGCGCCACTCCGGCTACATCATGCTGCTCTACCTGGCCGGCCTCAAGGGCGTCGACCCGTCGCTCCGCGAGGCGGCGAAGATCGACGGTGCGAGCGAGACGACGACGTTCTTCAAGGTCGTCTTCCCGGTGATGCGCCCGATCAACATCATCGTCCTCGTCGTCACCTTCATCGAGTCGCTCCGTGCGTTCGACCTCGTCTGGGTGATCAACAAGGGCCGCAACGGCCTCGAGCTCATCTCGACGCTCGTCACGCAGAACGTCGTCGGTGAGGCCAGCCGCATCGGCTTCGGCTCGGCGCTCGCGACGATCATGCTCGCGATCTCCAGCGTCCTCGTCTTCATCTACCTCCGCATCGCCATGAAGGAGGACTGACATGTCCGCCACCGCGAACCCCGTGACCGAGCGCTCCCAGGAGCTGCTCAAGCCACGCGAGGGCGGGCCCTCGTCCGGGCGCCGCTGGTTCCTGCCGGTCGTGCTGACCGTCATCTCCCTGATCTGGCTGTTCCCCCTGCTGCTCGCGCTCGTCAACTCGTTCCGTGACTACGCGTTCACGGCCAAGAACGGCTACATCTCGTGGGGCGGCTTCACGCTCGACAACTACAAGAACGCCTGGGAGCAGGGCGACTTCGGCCTGCACTTCTGGAACTCCTTCATCATCACGGTGCCCGCCGTGCTGCTGACGCTCTTCCTCTCGGCGTGCGTGGCGTTCGTCGTCGCGCGCTTCTCGTGGAAGGTCAACTTCGCGCTGCTCGGCTTCTTCATGGCCGCCAACCTGCTGCCCCCGCAGGCGCTGCTCATCCCGGTCTACCGGATGTTCCGTGCCATCGAGGTGCCGTTCTGGTTCAGCGAGTCGGGCACGCTGCTCAACAGCTTCCAGGGCCTCATCCTCGTCAACGTGGCCTTCCAGACGGGCTTCTGCGCCTTCGTGCTCAGCAACTACATGAAGGCGCTGCCCAAGGAGCTCTACGAGTCGGCCGTCATCGACGGCGCCAGCGTGACGCGGCAGTTCTTCCAGATCACGCTGCCGCTCTGCCGGCCGGCGCTCGCCGCCCTCGCGGTGCTGCAGACGACGTGGATCTACAACGAGTTCTTCTGGGCCACCGTGCTGCTCCAGCAGGGCGACAAGTACCCGGTGACGAGCTCGCTCAACAACCTCCGGGGTCAGTTCTTCACCGACAACAACCTCGTCGCGGCAGGATCGATGATCATCGCGATCCCGACCCTGGTGATCTTCTTCGTGCTCCAACGACACTTCGTGGCGGGCCTGACGCTCGGCGCGACCAAGGGATGACGTGACCGACCTGACCACCCCGTCCATCGTCCACCTCGAGTCCGCCGGGACCGCGCTCGTGCTCGAGCCGCGCCCCGGCGGTTCGGGGTTGCCCGAGGTGATCCACTGGGGTCCCGTCCTCGAGGGCGGGGCGAGCACGTATGCCGCCCTCGCCGCCCTCACGACGGCCCCCGCGCCCCCGAGCGCCCTCGACGAGCCGTGGCCGCTCACCGTGCTGCCCGGCGAGGCGGACGGCTGGGCGGGCACGCCCGGCTGGGCCGGCCACCGGGCCGGCGGCGCCGGTGCCGTGCGCTGGCACGACGTGTCGTGCTCGGCCGAGGGCGGCGCGCTCGTCACGCGCGCGACGTCGGCGGACGGCATCCGGCTCGAGCTGCGGCACGCCCTCGACGAGCACGGCGTGCTCCGCGTCGACGCGGCGGTGACGAACACCGCCGTGGCCGACGTCCCCCTCGACGTCGCGGCGCTGCGGGCGATCCTGCCGCTGCCGGTGCGGGCCGACGAGGTGCTCGACCTGACCGGCCGCTGGTGCCGCGAGCGCTCGCCTCAGCGCAGCCGGCTCGACCACGGCACCCACCTGCGGGCCAGCCGCCGCGGGCGCACCGGCCACGACGCGACGCTGCTGCTCATGGCCGGCACGCGCGGGTTCGACTGGGGCACGGGGGAGGTCTGGGCCGTGCACACCGCGTGGAGCGGCAACCACGAGCACCTCGTCGAGTCGCTGCCCGAGGGCGCCGGCCGCCACCACGCCGTGATCGGCGGCGGCGAGCTGCTCGCGCCGGGCGAGGTCCGCCTCGGACCGGGGGAGACGTATGCCGCGCCCACCGTCGTCTTCGTCCACTCCACGGAGGGGCTCGACGGCCTCTCGCGCCGCCTGCACCGCAGCCTCCGGGCCCGCGCGGGCCACCCGTCGCGTCCGCGCCCGGTCGTGCTCAACACGTGGGAGGCCGTCTACTTCGACACCGACCTCGACCAGCTCAAGGCGCTGGCCGACCAGGCCGCCCGCATCGGCGTCGAGCGCTTCGTGCTCGACGACGGCTGGTTCGGCGGGCGGCGCCACGACCGCGCCGGCCTCGGTGACTGGGTCGTCTCCGCGGACGTCTGGCCCGAGGGGATGCACCCCCTCGTCGACCACGTCAAGGGACTCGGCCTCGAGTTCGGCCTGTGGTTCGAGCCCGAGATGGTCAACGAGGACAGCGACCTCGTGCGCGCGCACCCCGACTGGGTGCTCCGGCCCGCCGCCGGCGCGCCCCGCGAGTGGCGCTGGCAGCAGCTGCTCGACCTGACGAACCCCGCCGCCTACGACCAGCTGCTCGAGCGGGTCAGCGCCCTCGTCGCTGGCCTCGGCATCGACTACATCAAGTGGGACCACAACCGCGACCTCCTCGAGGCCGTGCACACGGTCGGCGAGGCCGACGGGTCCGGCCGTCGCGTCGACGCCCCGGCGGTCCACGAGCACACGCTCGCCTACTACCGCCTCCTCGACGACCTGCGGGCCCGCCACCCGCGGCTCGAGATCGAGTCGTGCAGCAGCGGCGGCGCGCGCGTCGACCTCGAGGTGCTCGACCACACCGACCGCATCTGGACGAGCGACTGCAACGACGCGCTCGAGCGGGCCGCCATCCAGCGCTGGACGAGCCTGCTCGTGCCGGCGGAGCTGATGGGCACCCACATCGGCCCCGCCACGGCGCACACGACGCACCGCACGCTCGACCTCGGCTTCCGCATGCTGCTCGCGCTGCAGGGCCACCCCGGCCTCGAGTGGGACATCACGGGATGCACCGACGACGAGCTGACGGCGCTGACGGCGTGGACCGCCCTGGCGCGCGAGCTGCGGCCGCTGCTCCACACCGGCGACCTCGTGCGCTCGGAGACGCCCGACGGCACGGTGCTCGTCACGGGCACCGTCGACGCCGACCGCACGCACGCGGCCTACACGATCGCCCGGCTCGTCACCGGCCGCGACGCCGTCACCGGCTGCGTGCCGCTGCCGGGGCTCGACCCGACGAGGGCGTATGCCGTCCGCCTCCGCCCCGAGGCGGGCCTGGCGGCCGTCGTGCAGAACACGGGACCGGCCTGGTGGGAGCAGGCGCTCGCCGCCGACGGGGTGCGGGTGCCGGGGTCGGTGCTCTCGGGCGTCGGCCTGCCGCTGCCCGTGCTCGCGCCCGCGCAGGGCTACCTGCTCGAGGTCCAGGCCCGCTGACCCCGTCCCCGCCCGCCCCCACCCCCACCTCAACCGTCGAAAGGCCAAGAGATGCGGGTGTCGGCTGGTCGAGAGGCCACCGTTCGGCGACGATCATTGGCCTCTCGACCGGGTCCATCTCGCAGAGTGTGGCCTCTCGACGGTGAAGCGACGCCGCTGCCCGCCCGAGAGGGTGCGCACCCGGGCGTTCGCCACTGTGAGGGAGGACTCCCGTCAGAGTGGGACGGTGGCGCAGTCGGCGCACCGGCCGAGCAGCGCGGCGTGGCCGGTGTCGAGCTCGAAGCCCAGCTCGGCGCGCAGCCGTGCGGCCACGTCGTCGAAGAGCTCCGGCGCCACGTCGAGCACCCGCCCGCACACGTGGCACTGGACGTGCGCATGGTCGGGCTCGTGGTGGTGCGGCGCCGCCCGGTCGCCCGCCGGCGCGGGGTCCGTCAGGTGGTAGACCGTCGCCGACCCGCCGAGGTGGACGTGCGCCAGCACGCCGGCGTCGACGAGCGCGGCCAGCGTGCGGTAGACGGTGGCCCGGTGCACGCTCGGCGCGAGGAGCGCGACCCGGGCGCCGATCTGCTCGGCGTCGAGGTGCTCGTCGGCGACGTCGGCCGCGTCGACGACGCGCAGGACGGCGTGCCGGGCGGGCGTGACCCGTTCGCCGCCCGCCCGCAGCCGGGCGACGACGGCGGTCACGCGCCCGCTGTCACCCCCCGGGGCAGCCGAGCTGCGGGTGGCACGCGGGGCGTTCGAGGGGGTCACGCCCCCATTATCGGCAGTGGCAGACTCTCCCCGTGCGCGCACTCACCAAGCTGACCGCAGGCCCCGGCCTCTCCCTCGTCGACCGCCCCGAGCCCGAGTGCGGTCCGGCCGACGTCAAGATCCGGGTGCTGCGGGCCGGGCTCTGCGGCACCGACCTGCACCTGGCCGGCTGGGACGACTGGGCGGCCTCGACGGTCGAGCCGCCCCTCGTCATCGGGCACGAGTTCTACGGCGAGGTCGTCGAGATCGGCGAGGACGTGACCGGCGTCGCCGTCGGCGACCGCGCCTCGGGCGAGGGGCACATCGTCTGCGGTCGCTGCCGCAACTGCCGCGCCGGGCGCCGCCACCTCTGCATCCGCACCGAGGGCATCGGCGTCAACCGCGACGGCGCCTTCGCCGACTACGTCGTCATCCCGGCGAGCAACGTCTGGGTCCAGCCCGCCGACCTCGACCCCGACCTCGGTGCGGTCTTCGACCCGCTCGGCAACGCGACGCACACGGCGCTCCAGTGGCCCATGATCGGCGAGGACGTCGTCATCACGGGCGCCGGGCCCATCGGCGTCATGGCCGCGGCCATCGCCCGGCACGCGGGCGCGCGCTACGTCGTCGTCACCGACGCGAGCGACTACCGGCTCTCCCTCGCCGAGCACGCCGGCGCCGACCTGACGATCAACGTGACCCGCGAGAGCCTCGCCGACGCGCAGGCCCACCTCGGCATGAAGGAGGGCTTCGACATCGGTCTCGAGATGTCGGGCGCCGCGCCCGCCGTCAGCGACATGATCTCGAACATGAACCACGGCGGCCGCATCGCGCTGCTCGGCCTGCCGCACCAGTCCTACGACCTCGACTGGGGCAAGGTCATCACCCACATGATCACGCTCAAGGGCATCTACGGCCGCGAGATGTACGACACCTGGTACGCCATGTCGCAGATGATCGCGACGAGCGAGCGCTTCCGCTCGGCCGTCGCGCAGGTCATCACGCACCGCTTCCCGGCCGAGCAGTGGGAGGAGGCCTTCGAGACGGCGCGTTCCGGTCAGTGCGGCAAGGTCGTCCTCGACTGGAGCTGAAGGGTTTTCGTATGCCGTCCGCACCCGACCAGCCGCACCGTCCCCGCCCCCTCGTCCTCCTCCACGGCCTCGGCCAGTCACCGATCGCGTGGCAGGACTTCGTCTCGGCCTACGGCGCGGGTCGCCCGATGACGGCCCCGTGGATGAAGGGCCTGAGGCCCAAGGACCCCGTCGGCTTCGACCTCGCGGCCGCCGCCGACGGCGTGGCCGACGAGCTCGAGCTGCAGGGCGTGCGACAGGCCGACTTCGTCGCGGTGTCGGTCGGGGCGAGCGTCGCGCTGCGCCTCGCCGTGCAGCGGCCCGAGCTCGTGGGGCGGCTCGTGCTGGCCGGCGCGCTCGTGCGGCCCGGACGGGGAGCCTTGCGCCTGCAGAAGATCGCGATGCGCCTCGTGCCCGAGGGCAAGCTCGTCGACGCGGGCGTCTCGCGCCCCCGGATGCTCGCCGTGCTCGATGCGCTCAAGGGCTTCGACGGCACGGAGTCGCTGCGCGACGTGACGGCGCCGGTGCTGCTCGTCGCCGGGTCCAAGGACAAGGCGGGAGTGACTGCGGCGCAAGCGCTCTCGCAGCAGCTGCCGACGGCGCGGGTGCAGGTCGTCGACGGTGCCGGCTCGCTCGTCAACACCGAGTCGGCGCGAGAGCTCGCCGACCTCGCGCACGCCTTCCTCGACGACACCGACCCGGCCGCCTGACCACGGCCCCGGGAGCGGGACCGGGCCGGGCGGCCGGCGGCCGTCAGCTCAGCCGGTGGGCCACGTCGCGTGCGTCACGGCGCCGCCACGCACCTCCACCGTGAGCTCTACCACGCCGTCGGGCAGCGGCACGAGCTCGTGCGCGCCCTCCGGCACCGACGGGTAGACGAGCGTGTGCACGACCCCACCGGCGCTCGGTCGGCCCACCACGGCGACGTGCGGATGCCGGTGGCCGTGCTGGTGCTGGTGGCCGTGGTCGTGTCCGTGGTCATGATCGTGGTGGTGGTCGTGACCGGAGCCGCGCGCCGTCGACCCGGCCGGGCGGATCTCGACCTCGAGACCGTCGGTCGACCCGGGCATCGTGACGACGAGGGCACCCACGTCCCCTCCGATGTCGAGCAGCACCGGGCCCTGGCCGGCGTCGGGGTTCTCGGCGGTGCCCACGGTCAGGCGGCCGGCACCCCGGGAGCGGTCTGGAAGCCGCCGGCGGGGTCGGGCATGTAGGGGAAGTGCGGCAGCACCGCGAGGTTGGTGTTCGACGTGCCGTCCGTGAGGGCGGCCGCCGCGGCATCCGGGGTGAACGAGGGGTCCACGAGGGGGATCGTGGCTCCCGCGACCGCTCGCAGCTCGATGGCGACGACGTTGTCGATCAGCCTCCGGCCGTTCGGGAAGCCGGCTGCGTCCCCGGCGATGAGACCGATCGGGTTGGGCGACGTGCTCGGCGGCACCGCGAGGTTGAGCCGCAGCAGGTCGGCCTGCCGCGGTCCCGTGTAGTTCTGGAAGCCGGGCACGACCCCGGCGGGGATGCCGGTGAGCAGGATCGCGAGGAGGTCGGCGCGGTCCTTCGTGTAGGCCGCGAGGTTCGGGAAGACCCCGGGGTAGAGGGCCGGCAGCAGCTTGGCCAGCTCGGGGCGGGCGACGTACTTGGCGAAGGCGCTGTCGTAGCGCGGCGCGACGGCGTTCCAGCGGTCCTTCTCGGCCATCGGCGTGATGACCTCGTTGAAGAGCGGGTTGCCGAGACGGGACACCTGGGCGTAGGGCCCGTGCCCGCGGTGCCGCCCGTGGGAGTCGTCCCAGATGCGGGCCTTCTGGCGGCTCGCCGTGGCCCACACGCCGATCACAGAGGAGCCCCGCATCGGGTCGGTGGGCACGCGGTGGTCGCGGCTCAGGTCGGAGATCGGCACCTGCAGGGCGATGGTGTGCACGTTGAGCCCCTGCAGCCCGTTGACGCCGGCCACGCTGGGCAGCGGGAGCAGGTGGAGGTTCTGGAACGGGCGCAGGGCGCCGAGGTCGAAGATGCTGCCGAGGTCGACGAAGAAGGCGTCACCGCGCTGCCCGGCGAAGACGGTGCGGCCCCCGCGGATGGGGTGGACGCCGGCCGGGGTGAAGGTGGCGCCGTAGTTCGGGGTGCTGCGGGGACCGATGTTGACCGGCGGGCAGGCGAGCCGGCTGGCGAGCTGTCGAGGCTTCTCGCCACGCTCGATGCGGGTCACCGAGTAGAACTGCGGGCGGTTCCAGTTCGGGTCGTCGATGGAGGTGAGCGGTCCCGTGTTGTAGAGGAACGTCTTCTTGTCGAGGACCTTGGTGGTGAAACGGAACTCGTAGGTGACGTCGGCCTTGGCGTCGTCCCGGTTGCTGACGTGGATCGCGTAGACGACGTCGTCGCCGAACTCGTAGAAGTTCGGGCCGCCCTGCGGGTTCTGGAACGGGATGAAGTTCGCGATGAGGGTGACCGACCCCGGCTTGTCGGGGCTGACGAAGGCGTAGACGTCGGTGTTGTCGGCGACGGGGTCCTTCGAGATCTCTGGGGCTTCGCGGTGAGAGGACATGTCAGCGCCTCGCAGCCCGGTTGAGGCGGCGCACGAGGTCGTGGTCGTGGACGACCACCTCGCGCGTGCCGACGTAGAGCACGATCGTGCCGTGCTCCGGGTCGCTCACGTGCGCGACGAGGGGTTCACCCCGTCCGCTGCCCGCGGTGCCCGCGGTGGCGGGAGCGGCGACCGCGGAGCCGGCGGCCGCCGTGGTGACGGCTCCGGCTCCTGCTACGGCCAAGAAGCTTCGACGTGACGTGGACATGACTTCTCCTTCGAACAGCGGAACCACGGATCGGCGGGATGGCCGGTCGCGGGCGCAACACGGTCGAGGGGTCGTCAACCGGTCACGCTACGCCCACGGATCTCGAAAAGAACAGTCCCGCAACAGCTTTCATCGCGAATCTGTTTCACAAAGGGGTCGACCGGGGACGAACCATGACACCGCGCCCGATGCTGGATCATCGCCGCAGGCCGCCGTGCCCGCCGGCGGGGCGTCGGTTGCAAGAGCAGACGAGGTGCTGCCCGGCCCCGAGGGGGCACGGGTGCGTCGCCCGAGGGCGTAGCCGGCCCGAGCTCGCAGCATCACGGACGAGGTGCTCGCCCGTCACACGCCGACGAGTCCACCGGCCATGCCTTCCTCTTCGCCCAGCGCGAGAAACCGATCGGTCAGCCAATCCCCCATCGTGCCGGGATCGCAGTAGGGCCCGTGTTCGTGGCCGGCAGGGTCGATGACGACGATGCACCCCGACGGGACGTCGGGCGCCTCCTCGGTCGACGGTGGCCGACGGGTCGCGTCGATCCGATGACCCCACGGCCGCGCTCTCCGAAGCCAGAAGGTGGTCAGGGCCCGAGACAGACCGGCAGCGTCTCCCTCGACGCGTACTGGACCCTCGATGCCCCTGATGACGCGGACGTCCGGAGACCCGCGCAACGCCCGGGCCAGCTCGACGTCATGAGGTATCTGGATCTGCATCGTTCTCCTCCTTGATCCCCCGTCGCTCGAGCTCTTGGGCGACCACTCGTCGGAGCAGTCCCTCGAGGTGCACGTCGGACACCAGGGCGCTCATCTCGGCATTGGCGGCGTTCTGACGGGAGCGGACGTGGAGCAGCCAACCGGCAGTCGCCAGACCGGCCACGCCGACCACCGCCCACCACCAGGCGCTGGCCGCGACGCCGACCACCGCTCCGCCCGATGCCGACAGGAACATGACAGCGATGTCTGCCTGCCGCTGGGTGAGCATCACCCGACGAGTATGCGCGCGCACGGTTGCGTCACGAAGCCGTTTCGACCTGACTGCCAGTCGTACATCGGGGACGCCCGGGCTCGTGGGGCGACAGGCCCGTCGGCGTGGTTCAGTGAGCGCATGACCGATCATGAGACGCACCTCGTCGACGCCCCGGACGGCCGCACCCTCGAGGTGCTGACCACCGGCCCGGCGGACGGGCTGCCGCTCGTCTTCCACCACGGCACGCCGCAAGCCGCCGTGCCCTTCGGCATCCTCGAGCGGCCGGCCACCGAGCGGGGCCTGCGCACGATCGCCGTCTCACGGCCCGGCTACGGGCGGTCGACGCCGCGGCCCGACGCCGCGACGACCGCCACCGTCGCCGACGACGCCCGCGACACCGCCGCGGTGCTCGACGCGCTCGGTCACGACAGCTTCGTCACCCTGGGCTGGTCGGGCGGTGGGCCGAGGGCGCTCGCCTGCGCGGCCGTGCTGCCCCACCGCTGCCTCGCCGCGACCTCCGGGGTGGGCATCGCGCCGCCGGACGCCGACGGGCTCGACCTCACGGCGGGCATGGGGCCCGAGAACGTCGCCGAGTACGCCGCCGTCGCGGCGGGGCCCGAGGCGCTGACGGCCTTCCTCACGGAGCACGGGACGCCGGTGCTCTCGGCGGACGCCGACGACATCGCCCGCGAGCTCGGGGGCCTGCTGCCGCCCGTCGACGTGGCGGCGATGACGGGGGAGCTCGCCGCCTACCTCGCGGCCGCCTCACGCCACGCCGGCGCCCAGGGCATCGTCGGCTGGCGCGACGACGACCTGACCCACTCCCGCCCGTGGGGCTTCGACCTCGGCGCGATCGAGGTGCCGACGGCGGTGTGGCAAGGCACCGAGGACCTCATGGTGCCGATCGCGCACGCCCGGTGGCTCGCCGCGCACGTGGCGGGCACCCGGGCCCACCTCGTCGAGGGGGAGGGACACGTCTCGCTGCTCATGCGGATGGGCGACGTGCTCGACGACTTGCTCGCCCTGGCGGGCCGCTGACGGCCGCGCCGCACGGCATACGCTGGGTGGCGCCATCCGCACCGCGCCACCCACGCGCCCACCGGCCACGACCCGCGAAGGACACCGATGTACGGCTCAGTCAAGGACGAGATCGCCGCGACCCTGCGAGAGATCCAGGATGCCGGCCTCTACAAGAACGAGCGCGAGCTGACGTCGCCGCAGTCGGCGCACATCACCACCCTCAAGGCCGACGCGCTCAACTTCTGCGCCAACAACTACCTCGGCCTGGCCGACGACCCCGCCGTCGTCGAGGCCTCGAAGAAGGCGCTGGACGAGTGGGGTTTCGGCATGGCGTCGGTGCGCTTCATCTGCGGCACCCAGACGCTGCACACCTCGCTCGAGCACACGATCAGCGAGTTCCTCGGCACCGAGGCGACGATCCTCTACTCCTCGTGCTTCGACGCGAACGGCGGCGTCTTCGAGGTGCTCTTCGGCGCCGAGGACGCGATCGTCAGCGACGAGCTCAACCACGCCTCGATCATCGACGGCGTGCGCCTCTCCAAGGCGATGCGCTATCGCTACAGGAACGCCGACATGACCGACCTGCGGGCGCAGCTCGAGGCCGCCCGTGACGCCGGGGCCAGGCGCACGGTCGTCGTCACCGACGGCGTCTTCTCGATGGACGGCTCCTACGCACCGCTCGACCAGATCTGCGACCTGGCCGACGAGTTCGGCGCCCTCGTCTTCGTCGACGACTCGCACGCCGTGGGCTTCGTCGGCGACGGCGGCCGCGGCACGCCCGAGCTCTTCGGCGTCATGGACCGCGTCGACATCCTCACCGGCACCCTCGGCAAGGCGCTCGGCGGGGCCTCCGGCGGCTACGTCAGCTCGCACCGCGAGATCGTCGACCTGCTGCGCCAGCGCTCGCGCCCCTACCTCTTCAGCAACTCGGTCGCCCCGTCGGTCGTCGCCGGGTCGATGGCCGCGCTCGAGCTCGTCGAGGGCTCGGCCGAGAAGCGCGAGACGCTCAAGGCCAACACGGCCCTGTTCCACTCGCTCATGACCGAGGCCGGCTTCGAGCTGCTGCCCGGCACGCACCCCATCCGCCCGGTCATGTTCCCGGGCGAGGACGGGGCCCGCCGCGCCGCGCAGATCGCCGACCACATGCTCGGCAACGGCGTCTACGTCATCGCCTTCAGCTTCCCCGTCGTGCCGCGCGGCAAGGCCCGGATCCGGGTGCAGCTCTCGGCCGCTCACTCCGAGGCCGACGTCCGTGCCTGCGTCGACGCCTTCGTCGCCGCCCGGGACGCGGTCGCCTGACCGGGCCGGCTGCAACCCCGCCGTGGCGCAGTTGCAGCCGCGTGCGGGGCCGAAACTCGGCTGCAAGCGCGCCGTGGCGCAGTTGCAGCCGCGTGCGCGGCCGACTCTGCGCTGCAACTGCGCCACGGCGCGGTTCGGGGCGGCTCCTCGCACCCTGCGAGGTCCCGCTCCCCGGCTACCGGTCCGCGGTGCTGAACGCCTGGCGCAGCCGGGGCACCCGGCGGATGACGAACCGATCGAGCAGGAGCACGAGCACGAGCGACGCGCCGAACACCGGCAGGAAGACCGCCAGCGCCACGACGACGACGGCGAGCAGCGGTGAGGCCACGAGCGGCATACGGCCGCGGGGTGCACCGACGGCGCCGGCGCCGCGGGGCCGACGCCGCCACCACATGAGCGGCCCGGTGACGCACGAGACGACCACGGCCACGCAGAAGAGCGCCGTCAGCCAGAAGTTGACCGTGCCGAGGCGGCGGCCCTCGTGCAGGGCGATGCCCTGGCTGACGACCTTGGCCAGGGTCGGGTAGTCGTCGTAGCCGTACGTGCTGACGACCTGGCCGCCGAAGCGGTCGACGTGGACGGTGCGCTCGGCGCCCGGGTCGTCGAACGCGTAGCCGATGACCGAGTAGACGCCGCGGTCGTCCGATGGCAGCGCCACGGTCATCGGGTGGGCGAGCCCCGAACGCGAACCGACCTCGACGGCCGTGTCGAGGTTCGCCACGCTGACCTCGTCGCCCGCAGCCCCCGGGTTCGACTGCGGCACCGGGCTCTTGCCCTGCGCCCACGGCACGGCGTGGTGGCTGTGCGGCAACGACTCGTCGAGCGTCGAGGTCGGGTTCGACAGCGCCCCGGGATCCGCGCTCCACAGCGACGTGCCCCGGTCGGTCGCGAGCTGCTGCACCTGCTCGCCCCAGATGCCGGTCCAGGGCAGCCCGGAGACGACGAGGAGCAGCAGCCCCGCGCCGACGACGAGGCCGGTGCGGGCGTGCATCGTGCGCAGCCGGGCGTTCGGCGCCCCGGCGAGCCGCTGGCGCCGACGCGCCCGCCGGCCCTTGAAGAAGAGGACGTAGCCGGTGACCGCCATGACGATCGCCCAGCACGCACCGAGCTCCATGACCGTGTCACCGACCCGCCCGGCCATGAGGTCGGCGTGCAGGCGCACGGCCGTGCCGCTGATCGTCGAGTCGGGGTCGAGCGAGCCGAGCACGCGCACCGTGTAGGGGTCGACGAAGACGTCCCGCGTCAGCCCCTCCGCGGTCTCGACGGTGAAGCGGGCGCTGTCGTCGGCGCCGGTGGGCTCGGTGAAGGAGACGACGGTCGCACCGGGGTCGGCCGCCTGCACCGCCTCGAGCTGGGTCTGCCACGGCTGCGTGAGCTGGCCCTGCGCGTGGTCGACGCGCATGAGGTCGGCGTGCAGCAGCGGCTCGATCTGGAAGCGGAAGAGGTAGACGAGGCCGGTGAGGGAGAGGACGAGCAGGACGGGGACGACGACCACGGAGGCGTAGAAGTGCCAGCGCCAGAAGGCGCGGAAGAGGCCGGTGCGTGGTCGGGCGGCCTTCTGGGAGTCGGGTTTCGGACGTGCGGGATCGAGAACGGACATGGTGCTCCTCGAGCATGACGGAAGGGGGCGGCGGCCGGTCGGTGGCCGGCGCCGCAGGAGGTGTCAGTGCAGGAGGAAGGCGGGTGGGCCGCGGCGCACCGGGGTGCGCGCGCTCCAGACGTCGGGCCGGACGAGCCGCGCGGTCCGCTCGACCCGGCGGGCGGTTCGGCCGCGCTCGGCGTCGCCCGCGGCCGAGAGGAGGAGCCCGAGCGCGCTCACGAGCGATCCACCCGTGAGGGCGGCCACGACGCGCGCGGCCGCAGCGCCGAGCCCCGCCGCCAGCGCGGCCACGAGGGTGCACGCGACGGCCCACGACCGCTCGCCGCGGGTCAGCAGCACGCCGACCGCGACGGCCGCCAGCACGTGCGCGAGCAGCATGCCGGGGCCCGGCAGCAGGTCGCCGAGCCCCGCCGCCGAGGCGGTCGAGGCGGAGGCCGCCGTCGGGCTCGCCGACGACGCGGCGGCCCCGAGGTCGCCCACCTCGATGCGTCCCAGCGGCCGTATGCCGTGGGCCGTGTGGGTGGCGACGTGGCCGCCCGACGCGGAGCCGTGCGCGTGCCCGCCGGGACCCGCCGCGAGCGCGGTGACCGCGTGGGCGACGTGGGCCGCGACCTGGAGGACGACGAGCAGCGCGCCCGCGCGGGCGAGCGTCATCTCCCTCCGGACGAAGGGCAGGCAGGCCCCGGTCAGCAGCAGCGTCGTGACGACGACCGCCGTGCCGGAGACGAGGTGGCCGCCACCCGCGGCGTGCGCGAGCGTGGCCGTGCCGGAGGCCACGGCGGCGAGCACGACGGCGCGCAGGGTCTGCGCGTGCGGGCTCGTGGCGGTGGAGGGCACGCGACAAGGGTAGGGCAGGCCGCGTCGGCCGGTGGGCGGGTCGCGTCAGCCGGTGGGCAGGTCGCGCATCCAGGGGCGGGTGAGGTCGAAGCGGCGTCCCGAGATCTCGTCGACCTCGATGGCGACGACGATGGACTTCGGGGTGTCGACCCAAGGCCGCACCGGCAGCCGCTCCACGACATAGGCCGCCTGCCCCTCGAGGGTGCGGGTGCGACCGCGGCAGATGACGCTCGTCGCGCGCTCCTCGGCCACCTCGTCGACCTCGAAGGCGACGTCGGGGTTGGCCGTCACCCCGAAGAGCTTGCTGCCCTCCGCCGTCATGAAGACGAGGCGCTCGCCGTCGACGGCGTAGTTGATCGGCACGATGTGCACCTCCCCGACGAGGTGGAAGGCGAGGCGGCCGAACTCGTGGGACCGCAGGAAGCCCCAGGCCTCCTCCGGGTGAAGGACGTGGACGGGGTCTCGGTCGGACATGGTGACCTCCTCGGAGGTGCGGGCTGGTCGACGTCTGGTCGACGGGGGGGACCGGGCGGCTGCTGTCGCCTACTACTCATCGTAGGAGTCGCGGGCCCCGCCGTGACCCGTCTCGTGGCGAGTCACGTGTCACACCGCGCGTGCGATTGACTGGCCCCATGGACTTCTACAGCTCCTACGCCCAGGGCTTCGCACGGGTGGCGGCCTGCACGGTGCCGATCGCGGCGGCCGACCCCGAGCGCAACGCCGACGCCGTCATCGCCCGGGTGCGCGAGCTCGACGGCGACGGCGTGGCGCTCGCGATCTTCCCGGAGCTGTGCCTCTCCGGCTACGCCATCGACGACCTGCTCCTGCAGGACCCCCTCCTCGACGCCGTCGACGACGCCCTGGCGCGCATCGCCGAGGCGACGGCCGACCTGCGGCCCGTCGTCGTCGTCGGCGCCCCCCTCGAGAAGGGCTCGCGCGTCTACAACTGCGGCGTCGTCATCCACCGCGGCCGGGTCATCGGCGTCGCGCCGAAGTCGTACCTGCCGACCTACCGGGAGTTCTACGAGCGGCGCCACTTCGCGCCGGGCGACGACCAGCGGGGGCAGACGGTCGACGTGGCGGGGGACCGGGTGCCCTTCGGCCCCGACCTGCTCTTCCGCGCCACCGACGTGCCCGGTCTCGTCGTGCACGTCGAGGTGTGCGAGGACGTCTGGGTGCCGGTGCCGCCGAGCCACGAGGCCGCCCTCGCCGGCGCGACGGTGCTGACGAACCTCTCGGGCTCGCCCATCACCGTCGCGCGCGCCGAGGACCGCCACCTGCTTGCCCGGAGCGCCTCCGCACGGTGCATCGCGGCCTACCTCTACGCGGCCGCGGGGGAGGGCGAGAGCTCGACCGACCTGTCGTGGGACGGCATGACGATGGTCTACGAGAACGGCGCGCTCCTCGCCGAGAGCGAGCGCTTCCCGGAGGGCCCGCGCGCCTCGGTCGTCGACGTCGACCTCGACCTGCTCCGCCAGGAGCGCCAGCGCCAGGGCACCTTCGACGACAACCGCCGTGCGCTCGCCGCACGCACCGAGGGGTTCCGCACCGTCGAGCTCGAGCTCGACCTCCCGACCGGCGACATCGGGCTGCTGCGCAAGGTCGACCGCTTCCCGTTCGTGCCCGACGACGAGGACCGCCTCGCGCTCGACTGCTACGAGGCGTACAACATCCAGGTCTCCGGCCTCGAACAGCGGCTGCGCGCCATCGGCCAGCCGAAGATCGTCATCGGCGTCAGCGGCGGGCTCGACAGCACGCACGCGCTCATCGTGGCGGCCAAGGCGATGGACCGGCTCGGCCGGCCGCGCAGCGACGTCCTCGCCTTCACGATGCCGGGCTTCGCGACGAGCGACCACACGAAGCGCAACGCCATCGCCCTGATGGAGTCGCTCGACGTCACGTGGGAGGAGCTCGACATCCGGCCGGCCGCCACGCAGATGCTCGAGGCCATGGGCCACCCCTTCGGCCGGGGCGAGGAGGTCTACGACGTGACGTTCGAGAACGTCCAGGCCGGTCTGCGCTACGACTACCTCTTCCGCATCGCGAACCAGCGTGGCGGCATCGTGCTCGGCACCGGCGACCTCTCCGAGCTCGCGCTGGGCTGGTGCACCTACGGCGTCGGCGACCAGATGAGTCACTACGGCATCAACAGCGGGGTGCCGAAGACCCTGATGCAGCACCTGATCCGCTGGGTCGTCTCGTCGAGGCAGTTCGAGGAGCACGTGGGTGAGCTGCTGACCTCCATCCTCGACACCGAGATCAGCCCCGAGCTCGTGCCGGCCAAGGAGGGCGACAAGCCACAGAGCACGCAGGCCGTCATCGGGCCCTACCCGCTGCAGGACTTCACGCTCTTCCACGTGCTGCGCCGCGGCTACCGGCCCTCGAAGATCGCCTACCTCGCATGGAATGCCTGGCGCGACAGCGCTGCCGGGGACTGGCCGGCCGGCTACCCCGAGGCCGACCGCGCAGCCTACGACCTGGCGACGATCCGCCACTGGCTCGAGGTCTTCCTCCGGCGCTACTTCGCCAACCAGTTCAAACGCTCGGCGCTGCCGAACGGCCCCAAGGTCGTGGCCGGCGGCTCGCTGTCGCCGCGTGGCGACTGGCGCATGCCGTCCGACGTGTCCGCCGTGACGTGGCTCAGCGAGCTCGACGCGAACGTCCCCGAGAAGTAAGGCGATCCGAGTGGCAGCGAAGATCATCGTCCGCGATCACCTCGACGACGACTGGCCCGCCGTGTGGTCGGTCATCGAGGAGGTGGTGCGCGCCGGCGACACGTTCCCGTTCCCCGTCGACCTCACGGAGCCGGAGGCGCGCGGGATCTGGCTCGAGAACGGCCCCGGCGGCCGGGTCACCGTGGCGACCGAGGGCGACGCCGTCGTCGGCACCGCGAAGATGGGCCGCAACCGGCCCGGCCCCGGGGCGCACGTCGCGACGGCCAGCTACATGGTCGCGGCCGGCGCGCGTGGTCGTGGCGTCGGGCGCGCGCTCGTGGTCGACTCGCTCGAGTGGGCGCGCGCGTCCGGGTTCGCCGCCATGCAGTTCAACGCCGTCGTCGCGACGAACACCGGTGCGGTCCGGCTGTACGAGAGCCTCGGCTTCACCGTGGTCGGCACCGTGCCGCGGGCCCACGAGCTGCCGTCGGGCGAGCGCGTGGGCCTCAGCGTCATGCACGTCGACCTGTAGGTCAGGCGGTCAGCACCACCTTGAGGGCCCGGGTGTCGGCGGCGCGCGCGAAGGTGTCGTAGGCCTCGAGGAACTCGCCCATCGCGAACCGGTGCGTGACGAACCGCGCGAGGTCGACCTGGTGGGTCGTCAGGAGGCGCAGCAGCGTCGGCGTCGAGTACGTGTCGACGAGACCCGTCGTGATGGTGACGTTGCGGATCCACAGGTCCTCGAGGTGCAGCGTGGCCGGGCCGCCGTGCACGCCGACGTTCGCGACGCGGCCGCCGGGGCGCACGAGCGCGGCGCACTGCTCGAACGTCGCGGCCACACCCACGGCCTCGATCGCCACGTCGGCGCCGAGCCCCTGGGTGAGGTCGCGGACGACGGCGACGACGTCCTCGCGCGCCGGGTTGAGCGTGACGTCCGCCCCGAACTGCTTGGCCGCCTCGAGCCGGGCGTCGGCCAGGTCGATCGCCACGACGTGGGCCGGACTGAAGAGCTTGGCGCCCATGATGGCGGAGAGGCCGACCGGGCCGGCGCCCACCACCGCTACGACGTCACCGGGCGAGACCCGGCCGTTCAGCACACCGACCTCGTAGCCCGTGGGCCCGATGTCGGCGAGCATGAGCACCTCCTCGTCGGTCACGCCGTCCGGGACGGCATACGTCGACGTGTCCGCGAACGGCACGCGCACGTACTCCGCCTGCGTGCCGTCGATGCGGTGGCCGAGGATCCAGCCGCCGCCCCCGATGCACTGGCCGTAGCTGCCGGCGCGGCAGTAGCGGCAGGCGCCGCAGGCCGTGATGCACGAGACGAGCACGCGGTCGCCCACGCGCACGTTCTTGACGCCGGGCCCCACCTCGGTGACGGTGCCGACGGCCTCGTGGCCGAGGACGCGCCCCTCGGTGACGGCGGCGACGTCACCCTTGAGGATGTGCAGGTCGGTGCCGCAGATGGTGACGGTGTCGACCTTGACGACGGCGTCGGTGTCGGCCTGCACGGTCGGCATCGGCACCTCCTCCCACGCCTTGCGGCCGGGGCCGTGGTAGACGATCGCGTGCACGGTGCTCATCGCTGCTCCTCCTGGGTGGGGACGCCGCACCCGCGGCATCCCCACCAGTGCACGCCGTGGGCACGGTGGGGCGACAGGGCCGTTCGTCCCGACCGGTGGTGACCGGTTCGGGACGGTGGTCCCCCGGGGCGAGGACGCCCGGGGGATCCCGTCAGAGGCCGCCGATCTGCGTCAGCTCGGTGCGCAGCAGCGCGACGAGCGCGTCGAGCTGGAGCGTGTCGCCCGAGGTGACGGCCTCGTCGCTGCCGTCGAGCGCCCGGGCCGCGAGGCCCTGCTTGGCGTCGATGAGCTCGGCGATCTTCGTGTCGATGGTGCCGGAGGCGAGGATGCGCCACGCGGTGACCGGCTCGTCCTGGCCGATGCGGTGCACGCGGTCGATGGCCTGCTGCTGCTCGGCCGCCGTCCACGACAGCTCGGCGAGCACGACGTTCGAGGCGGCGTGCAGGTTGAGCCCGACGCCGGCGGCCGTGAGCGAGCAGACGGCCACGGCGACGTCGGGGTCCTTCTGGAACGCGTCGATGGCCTCCTGGCGCTGCTTCGAGGTCTGCTCGCCGCGGACCGAGACGGTGCGCAGCCCGGCCGAGGCGAGCACGCTCTCGGCGGCGTCCATGACGTCGATGTGCTTGGCGAAGAAGACGACCTTGCCGACCGAGTGCGAGAGCTGCACGGCGTAGTCGGCGGCGAGGGTCGACTTCGCCTGACCGATGCGGCGCACGAGCGAGAAGACGTTGTCGGTGCCCTTCTCCGACGAGGCCGAACGCAGCTCGGCGGCCGCCACGCGGCGCATCAGCGCGCTGTCGGGCTCGTCGTCCTCCTCCACGCCCTCGCCCTGGGCGAGCAGCGCCCGGTAGCGCGCGGCGAGGCGGCGGCCGAGGGCCCGCTCGGCCTCGCGGATCGAGCGGCCGAGGTCGTCGTCGAGCTCCACCGTGATGTCGGCGATGCGCTTGTCGGGCAGGTCCTTCGCGACGTCGATCTTGCGACGGCGCACGATGCCCATGTCGATGACGGTGCGGCGTGCCTCGGGGTAGAACGCGCGGTCGGCCGGCGTGTAGCCGGTCTCGTCGAGCCGGCGCACGATGTCGGCGGTGGGCTTGCCGTCCCGGATCCAGCCGAGGAAGCGCCAGATCGCGTCGAAGTCCTTGACGTCGTTGATGAGCGGCGTGCCGGTGAGGGCGATGAGGAGCGGGTCGCCGCCCGGTGTCGTCTCGCGGAGGCGGTCGCCGAGGGCGAGCACCTGCTGCGAGCGCTGCGAGCCGAGGTTCTTGATGAAGTGGGCCTCGTCGACGACCATCGAGCGGAACCCGAAGCTCGAGAGCCAGGCGAAGTGCCGGTCGAGGATCTCGTAGTTGACGACGAAGACGTCGGCAAAGGCGTCGACGTCGTTGCCGTCGCCGTGGATGACGGTGACCCGCCGCTGGGGGGTCCACCGCTCCACCTCGCGGGCCCAGTTGATCTTCACGACGTTGGGCACGACGGCGAGCATCGGGTAGGTGTTCGCCACCGACGCGGCGAGCACCGACTGGGCGGTCTTGCCGAGGCCGGGCTCGTCGGCGAGCAGGAAGGTGCGGTGGCTGGCCTGCACGCTCTGCAGGAAGCGCGACTGGTGCACCATCAGCTGCGAGCCCGGCGGGGAGAAGCGGTCGATGGGCGGCTTCGGCGGCAGGTCCATCGAGGCCGCCTCGCCGCCCGCGCCCTGCTCGAAGGCGCGGTAGAGCGGGCTGAGCAGGTCCCAGCCGGCCAGGCGGCCGGGCAGGTAGTCGTGATGCGTGGCCCGGTCGAGGTCGGGCGTGAGGAACGGGTTGGCCATCGCGCGGGCCGGCACCGACTGCGGCGTCACCTGGCGCGCCGCGATCTGCGGCGGCACGACCGGGCGCGGCGGCTCGGGGGCCGTGATGACGAGGTCCTCCTCGGCGAGCTCGGCCCCGGACTCGAGCAGCCAGTCGCGGCGCATCTGCTGCGCGGCGGGGCCCGGCTTGGCGTTCGCGTCGAGCAGCGTCAGCAGGCTCGTGTCACGGGCCGTGATCTGGGCGAGGATCGTCGCGATGCCGTCGAGCCGCTTGAGCAGGTCGGCGCGGGTCGCGGCGGGGATCGAGGCGTCGTCGCGCACGCGCGAGCGCTCGGAGCGCATGAGCAGGGCCACGACGAGGAACTTCGTCCGGTTGGTCGGGCTCGCCTTGCCCTTGCTCGAGACCCTGGCCTCCACCTCGCGCACGCGGCGGGCCAGCACCGGGATGAGCGGTGCGGGGTCGTCGCGGCGCGGGGTGCCGTGGCGCTGGTCGGCGCCCTTGCGCTGGGTGGAGCCCTTGCCCTGGCCGTCGCTGGGGCGGCGGCGAACGCGCGTTGCCATGTTCCTCCTGATGACGCGGCGGACGCGGGGCCGGCCTCCCGGCGGCACCCTGCGCTCGACGCGACGTCGAACCCTGTCTGTGCCGGCGGCGGACTCGACCCGAGTCCCGGCGGACGCGCAGTGGCGCGCCACGATGTCCCGGACCCGGGGCGACGCGTCACGCAGGACGTGGACCGTCGGCCGCCGTTCGTGCGCCACGTGGGCGTGGGGACAGCTCGACTCTACAGGGCGTCGCGGGCCGTCGGTGGCGTATGCCGTCGCGCTCGCCGAGGAGGGCTGCCGCCGCGCCCGTCGTCAGCCGAGCCCGACGCCCACGAGGGCGCCGATGGCATACGTGATGCCCATGGCCAGCAGGCCGCCCGCGACGTTGCGGGCCACGGCCCGAGCGACGGGGCTGCGGCCGAGGCGCGCGCTCACCCAGCCGGTCAGGGCGAGGGCCGCGGCGACGCTGACGACGGTGACGTGGATGCGCAGGCGCTCGGGGCTGAAGGTGATCGTCAGCATGGGCAGCACCGCGCCGACGACGAAGGCGACCGCCGAGGCGGCCGCCGCGTGCCACGGGTTGGTGAGGTCGTCGGGGTCGATGCCGAGCTCGGCCTCGGCGTGCGCGCCGAGGGCGTCGTGCGCCGTGAGCTCGCGCGCGACCTGCTCGGCCAGCGCGCGGCCCAGGCCCTTGGCCTCGTAGAGCTGGGTCAGCTCCTCGAGCTCGCCCTCGGGGTCCTCGCGCAGCTCCTGCTTCTCGAGGCGGATGAGGGCGCGTTCGGAGTCGCGCTGGGTGCTCACCGAGACGTACTCGCCGGCCGCCATCGACATCGCGCCCGCCGCGAGCGCGGCGATCCCGGCCAGCACGATCGAGCCCTTGTCGCTCGTCGCGCCCGCCACGCCGACGACGACTCCCGCCGTCGAGACGATGCCGTCGTTCGCGCCGAGCACCCCGGCGCGCAGCCAGTTGAGGCGGCTGCCGACCGCCGCGTCGTGCGGTTCGTCCCGCTCGTGCGCGGCGGGGGGTGTCGCGTCGTCGAACGCGCGGGTGTCAGGCATCAGGGGCTCCGGGGCCGTCGGGACGAAGGGGGTGCCGCACGATCGTGGCACCTGTCGGCGGGCTCGTCACGGCGGGGTGCCCGTACCCGTGCGGCCCGGGGCGCGAGCGGTCCGGGCCGGGGTCGGGGTCGGGGCCGCGGCCGCGGCACGCGCACCGGTCGGGGCGACGCTCCGTGGCAATGCGTCGCGCGGGCGCTCGGGATAGGCGAAGATTTGCTTCATGTCGGACATTCCGGATCTTCGCGCAGCGGACGAGGGCGACCTCTTCCGCTGGATGGTGGCGGCGTCGCCCGATGGCCTCTGGGTCATCGACGGCGACGGGCGCACCGTCTTCGCCAACGACCGGATGGCCCGGATGCTCGGCCTCACCGCGGCCGAGGCCGTCGGCTTCTCCGTCTTCGACGCGGTCGACGAGCAGGGCAAGAAGGACTTCGCGTCGCACCTCGCCGAGCGGGCCCGCACCGGCCTGCCCGGCGACAACCTCGAGTGCAGCCTCATCGACCGTCAGGGCAACCGCTTCTGGGCGCTCGTGTCGCACTCGCCGATGGTCGACGAGCAGGGCCGCACGCGGGGCTGGCTGTACCGCGTCAGCGAGCACAGCGCCCAGCGCCAGCTGCTCGACCAGCTCGCCGAGGCCCAGTCCATCGCGAAGATCGGCAGCTGGGGCTGGGACGTCGGGCGCGACCGGGTCTGGTGGTCCGACGAGCTCTACCGCATCTACGGACTCGAGCCAGGCTGGCTCACGCCGACGTACGAGGGCTTCCTCGCCCACATCCACCCCGACGACCGGGCCCTCGTCAGCGAGGCGGTCGGGGCCGCGGTGCAGTCCGAGGACTCGTTCGAGTTCGACGCCCGCGTCGTGCGCGGCTCGGGTGACATCGTCTGGATCCGTGGTCGTGGCCTCGTCAGCCGTGACGGCAGCGGCCGCGCCGTGCGGATGAACGGCACGACCCAGGACATCACCGCGGTCAAGGACGCCGAGCAGGCCCTCGGGCTGCTCTCGGCCATGGCGACCGCCGCGAACGAGTCGGCCACGCTCGCCGAGCTGCTGCCGGCCGTGCTCGCCGAGGTCGCACGCCACACGACGTGGCGGCCGGTGCTCGCCACCATCGTCGACGAGGACGGCGTGCTCGGGGCGCCGGTGCCCGTGCCGGACGGCACCGAGACGAGCGTCGTGCCCGAGGCCGTCGGCTTCGAGGTCGCGGCCCGGGCCGCGGCGAGCCTCGTCGTCGAGACCGCGACGTCGGCGCAGGGGTCGACGGTCGTGGCCGTGCCGGTCGTCAACGAGGGTCGGCTGGCGTGCGTCGTCGTCCTCGACATGCGCGGCATCACCCAGCCCGTCGAGACCGACGAGCGCACGATCGGCCAGACGGTCGCGCTCGTCGCGCGGGTGGCCGACCGCGAGTGGACGGCCGAGCACCTGGCGCGGGCCCGCGACGCCGCGATGGAGGCCTCCCGGGCCAAGTCGGCCTTCCTCGCGACGATGAGCCACGAGATCCGCACGCCGCTCAACGGCGTCATCGGCCTGTCCGAGCTGCTCGGCCGCACCGAGCTGAGCCCGCACCAGCGGCGCCTCTCCGACGGCATCGACCAGGCCGGCCGCGTGCTGCTCGGCCTCGTCAACGACATCCTCGACCTGTCGAAGATCGAGGCGGGGCGGCTCGAGCTCGAGTCGGTCGACTTCGACCCCGCGGCCGTCCTCGAGCGTGGCGTGGCGCTGCTCGCCGAGCGGGCCCGGGCCAAGTCGGTCGACCTGTCGGTCACGCACGGCCCCGACCTGCCGTTCCTCGTCTCGGGCGACCCGGTGCGCTTCGGCCAGGTCGTCGCCAACCTCACGACGAACGCCGTGAAGTTCACCGACTGCGGCAGCGTGTCGGTGCACCTCTCCCTCGAGCACGGCGGCGGGGCCGGTCCGGTGCTGCGCGTCGAGGTGACCGACACCGGCGCGGGGATCACCCCGGAGGTCCGCTCGCGGCTCTTCGAGTCGTTCTCGCAGGGCGACTCGTCGACGACGAGGCAGTACGGCGGCACCGGCCTCGGCCTCGCGATCAGCAAGCAGATCGTCGCCGCGCTCGGTGGGGAGATCGGTGTGGACAGCGAGCCGGGGGAGGGCAGCACGTTCTGGTTCACGGCCGCGTTCGCGCCGGCCTCGGGTCGCACGGTCGGGCGCTCCGCGAGCCGCGTCGCCGCCGTGACCGGGCTGCGGGCCCTCGTCGTCGGCCCGAACGAGCCGCACCGCACGCGCATATCGGAGCAGCTCACCGCGTGGGCCATGACGGTGGCCTCCGCCTCGTCGGGGCTCGAGGGCCTCGTGCAGCTCGACCGGGCGCACCGCGGCGACACCCCCTTCGACGTCATCGTGCTCGACGACCCCGGATCGGGCTTCGCGTGCCTCGAGGTCGTGCGGATGATCCGTGCCGACGAGCGCTTCGAGCAGCTGCGCGTCGTGCTCGTCTGCGCCCAGGCGCCCCTGCCCGACCCGGAGAGCCTCGCCGACGCCGGGGTCGACGCGACCCTGACGGCCCCCGTCATGCCGTCGGCGCTCTTCGACGCGATGGTCGACGTCGCCGGCAGCCAGCTCGTGCCCGCGGACGCCGCGGTGGATGCCGGTGACGCGGAGCGCGACGCCGGGCGCGCCGGGGAGGGCGACCCGGAGAAGGGCCGCCACGGCCTCGTCCTCGTCGTCGAGGACAACGAGGTGAACCAGCTCGTCGCGCAAGGGGTGCTCGAGAGCCTCGGCTACGCCGTCGTGCTCGCGTCCAACGGCGTCGAGGGGGTCGCGGCGCACCGCGAGCGCGCCGACGACCTCGTCGCCGTGCTCATGGACTGCCAGATGCCGCAGATGGACGGGTACGAGGCCACCCGGCTCATCCGGGCGCACGAGCGACCCGGGCGTCGCCTGCCCGTCGTCGCGATGACCGCCTCGGCCATCGCGGGCGAGCGCGAGCGGTGCCTGCGAGCGGGCATGGACGACTTCCTCACCAAGCCGGTCGACGTCACGCTGCTCGCCGCGACCCTGCAGCGCTGGACCGGGTCGGGGCCGACGTCGTCACGGCGGGTGGACCCGCCGTCGGTCGCCGAGGACGACGGGCTCGACCACGCCCGGCTCGAGGAGCTGCGCGACCTGGAGCCGGGCGATCCGTCGCTGCTGCTGCGCTTCCTCGACCGCTTCGCCGACAGCGCCCGGCAGCGCCTGGCCGAGCTGGTGGCCGCGCACGCCGCGGGCGACGCCGAGGGGGCGGGCCGGATCGCCCACGGTCTGAAGGGGAGCGCCTCGAACCTCGGGGCCTCGGCGCTCGCCGAGGTGTGCCGCGAGGTCGAGGAGCAGGGCGCCGACGGTCGGCTCGCCGACGAGGCGCTCGTCGCCCGCGTCGAGCGCGAGCTGTCGCGCGCGAGCGAGGCCCTCGACGCGTATGCCGCCGGGTTGCGTCAGGTCGTCTTCGTGCCGCCCGAGGCCTGACCGGAGCCGGAGCCCCCGGGCGTGCCGGTCCCGTCGCCGTCCTGGTCCCGGTCCGGACGGCTGCCGCCGAAGGGGTCGACGCCCTGCTGGAGCTGCTGGAGCAGCTGCTGCGGGTCGAGCTGACCCAGCTGGCTCGGGTCCAGGCCGCCGAGGCCCCCGGTGCCGGAACCGGTGCCGCTGCCGCCCAGCTGGGGCAGCTGCTGCGGGCTCGCGCCCTGCTGCGACCCCTGGCCCTGCTGCAGACCCTGGCCCTGCTGGCCGAGCTGACCCTGCTGGCCGAGCTGCTGGCCGCCCGGGAAGGAGAACGAGCGCCCGGCGCCCGGTCCGCGGAAGCCGCCGTCGCCACCCGAGGAGCCGGCCGGCAGAGCGGCCGCGGCGCCGATGGCGCCCGCGGAGGTGAGCACGAGCGCGAGGCCCGCGGTCACCGCGGTCTTCTTCGCGGTCCAGCGCGACCCGGCGGCGGGCACCCCGGTGGCCGACGGTGCGCTTGCGGAGGACGGCGCGGCCCCGGGGAGGGCGGCATACGCATACGGCGTGCTGGGCGGCGCGATGGGCGGGACGGCGGCGCCCGCGTGCGGGTCGAACTGCGGCAGGGGCGCGGTCGGCTCCTGCGCCGGGCCCCCGCTGGTGGAGTCGTTGCTCATGGACCCACGCTCGGACCCGCTGCTGTGCGCACCCTGTGGTGGAGCCGTCGGCGTGCTGGGACTCGCGCGGACAGGGCGTCCACAGGAATCGCACAGGGAAAGGCTGGCGCCGGCACAGCCCTGCGGGTTTCACTGGGTGGCATGAGCGAGAAGACCAAGGCCGCGGCTGCCCGCCTCCAGCGACTCGACGGCTCCCCGGTGCGGGTGCTCGTCGTCGACGACGAGGCGAACCTCACCGAGCTGCTCGGCATGGCCCTGCGCTACGAGGGCTGGGAGGTGCGCACGGCCGGCACGGGCATGGAGGCGGTGCGCGCGGCCCGCGAGTTCGACCCCGACGCGGTCGTGCTCGACATGATGCTCCCCGACTTCGACGGGCTCGAGGTGCTGCGCCGCATGCGCGCCGACAACGCCAACGTGCCGGTCCTCTTCCTCACCGCCAAGGACGCCGTCGAGGACCGCGTCTCCGGGCTCACCGCCGGCGGCGACGACTATGTGACGAAGCCCTTCTCGCTCGAGGAGGTCGTCGCCCGGGTGCGAGCCCTCATGCGCCGCACGACGATCGCCGTGTCGTCGTCCGACTCGATGCTCGTCGTCGGCGACCTCAGCCTCGACGAGGACAGCCACGAGGTGATGCGTGCCGGTGACGAGATCCACCTGACGGCAACGGAGTTCGAGCTGCTGCGCTACCTCATGCGCAACCCGAAGCGTGTGCTGTCCAAGGCGCAGATCCTCGACCGCGTCTGGAACTACGACTTCGGCGGCCAGGCCAACGTCGTCGAGCTCTACATCTCCTACCTGCGCAAGAAGATCGACGCGGGTCGCGAGCCGATGATCCACACCATGCGAGGGGCTGGCTATGTCCTCAAGCCGGCTCTCTGAGGACGCCGGGCTGCCCGACCCCGCCGACCTGCCCGACGACGCCGGCGACACGGCGCCCGACCTCTTCCCGGTGCCGTATGCCGGCTCGTCCGGCCCGGTGCCCACCGCACCGCACGCGTCGGCCGGGTCCGCCGGGTCGGCCGGGTCGGCCGGGTCGGCCGGG
Organism: Terrabacter sp. NPDC000476; assembly: GCF_040300125.1. NCBI lineage: Bacteria > Bacillati > Actinomycetota > Actinomycetes > Micrococcales > Intrasporangiaceae > Terrabacter > Terrabacter sp. NPDC000476. Next base: position 2,331,332 of record NZ_JBEPDF010000001.1, on the reverse strand, counting down.
TCGGCCGGGAACGAGGGCTCGTCGGTGCGTGGGCGCCTCGCGGCCGCGCAGGACCGCGTCCGGCCGTGGTCGGCGTGGACGCTGCGGGCCAAGCTCGTGGCCTCGATGCTCGCCCTCTTCACCGTCATCAGCCTCTGCACCGGCGCGTTCACCGTGGTGGCGCTCGGGCGCCAGCTGACCGGGCAGGTCGACGACCAGCTCAAGTCCTCGATGGTCCGGCTGCTGTCGGACCGGCGGGGCATCGACTTCGGCCTCGACGACGGTGACGGACCGCCACGCGGGCCGGGCGACGAGGGGCTCGTCGCCTACCTGCCGACGACCCCGACGACGGCCTTCCCCGACCCCGTCGGCAAGGTCAGCGCCGGCGGCCGGGGGCCCGTCCTGCTCACGACCGAGCAGCTGACCGAGCTGCAGGGCGCCGGTCTGCGCGGCGACCCCAAGAACATCGAGCTGACCGGCATGGGCACCTACCGCGTGCAGGCCACGCCGGTGCTCACCAACGGCACGACAGTCGGGGCCCTCGTCATCGGGCTGCCGATGGACCCCACCGAGCGCACCATCAAGCAGATGGTGCTCGTCGCCACCATGACCGTCGGCGCGGGCATCGTCCTCGTCGCGCTCCTCGGCACCTGGCTCGTGCGCCGCAACCTCGAGCCGCTGCGCCGGGTCGCGGCCACGGCCACGAAGGTGAGCCAGACGCCGCTCGACTCCGGCCAGGTGGCGCTCGCCGAGCGGGTCGACGCGAGCGACACCGACACCCGCACCGAGGTCGGCCAGGTCGGCGCCGCCTTCAACGAGATGCTCGACCACGTCGACGAGGCCCTCAACGCGCGGCACCAGAGCGAGCAGCGCGTGCGCCAGTTCGTCGCGGACGCCTCGCACGAGCTGCGCACGCCGCTCGCCTCGATCAAGGGCTACGCGGAGCTCACGCGCCGCGAGCCCGACGTCGTGCCGCCCACGGTCACCCACGCCATGGGGCGCATCGAGTCGGAGGCCGACCGCATGAGCTCGCTCGTCGAGGACCTCCTCCTCCTCGCGCGCCTCGACGCCGGCCGCCCCCTCGAGCAGGCGCCGGTCGACATGTCGATGATCGTCATCAACGCCGTGAGCGACGCCCACGCGGCCTCGCCCGGGCACCGGTGGGACCTCGACCTGCCGCCCGAGCCGGTCGAGGTCACGGGCGACAGCGCCCGCCTCCACCAGGTCGTGGCCAACCTGCTCGCCAACGCGCGCACGCACACCCCCGACGGCACCCGCGTCACGACGTCGGTGCGTCCCGAGGGCGACTGGGTGCGGGTCGCCGTGCACGACGACGGGCCCGGGGTGCCGGAGTCGTTGCAGCCCAACGTGTTCGAGCGGTTCGCCCGCGGCGACGACGCCCGCGTGCGCGCCGGCGGCAGCACCGGCCTGGGGCTCTCGATCGTCGCCGCCGTCAGCAGGGCGCACGGCGGTCGCGTCGAGCTCGAGAGCCGCCCGGGCGACACGACCTTCTCGCTCCTGCTGCCCGCCTGACCCGGCGGACCGGCATCCGGCCGCGGGGCTCCGGGGTTCATCAGGGTGGCTCAGTCGGGTCACAGGACGGGCACAGTGCGGGGCCCGAGCGTAGGGGCATGGACACGATGACCCTCACCTCTCCGGGCGCCCCGGGCAGCACGGCGGCGCCCGCCGGGCCGGCCGACCCGAGCGCCCGCACCACCACCCCGTCGGCCGCCCGCGGGAGCCGTCCCGGCCGGCTGCAGAGCCTCTGGCGCGGCCCGGCCGCCGATCCGTCGTGGGCCCGGCCCGCGCTCCTCGGCCTGCTCCTGCTCACGCTGGTCCTCTACACGTGGAACCTCACCGCGAGCGGCTACGCCAACTCCTTCTACTCCGCCGCGGTCCAGGCCGGCAGCGACAGCTGGAAGGCCTTCTTCTACGGCAGCTCCGACGCCGCGAACTCCATCACCGTCGACAAGCCGCCGGCCTCCCTGTGGGTGATGGCGCTGTCGGTGCGCCTCCTCGGCCTCAGCTCGTTCGCGATCCTCCTGCCGCAGGCACTGATGGGCGTCGCGACGGTCGGCGTGGTCTACGCCACGGTCCGACGCCAGTTCGGTGCGGCAGCCGGCCTCATCGCGGGCGTCGTGCTCGCCCTGACGCCGGTCGCCGCGCTGATGTTCACCTTCAACAACCCGGACGCCCTGCTGACGCTCCTCATGGCGCTCGGCGCCTGGGCCACGGTCAAGGCGATCGAGCAGGCCTCGCCGAGGTGGATGATGGTCGTCGGGGTCTTCATCGGGCTCGGCTTCCTCACCAAGACCCTCCAGGTGCTGCTCGTCGTCCCCTTCTTCGGCCTCGCCTACCTCGTCGCGGCGCCGACCACCCTGCGCAAGCGGATCGTCCACTCGCTCCTCGCCGTCGGCACCATGGTGCTCTCGGCCGGCTGGTGGGTGGCGGTCGTCGAGCTCGTGCCGGCCTCGGCCCGCCCGTACATCGGTGGCAGCCAGACGAACTCGTTCCTCGAGCTGACCTTCGGCTACAACGGGCTCGGCCGCCTGAGCGGTGACGAGACCGGCTCCGTCGGTGGCGGGGGCGGCGGCGCGGGCGGCCAGTGGGGCGAGACCGGGCTCTTCCGGATGTTCTCCTCGAGCGTCGGTGACCAGATCTCGTGGCTCATCCCCAGCGCGCTCATCCTGCTCGCGGCCGGGCTGTGGCTCCGTGGCCGTCGCCCGCGCACCGACCTGCGTCGCGCGGCCTACCTCGTCTGGGGCGGCTGGCTCGTCGTGACGATGCTCGTCTTCTCGTTCATGGCCGGCATCTTCCACGAGTACTACACCGTGGCCCTCGCCCCGGCCATCGGCGCACTCGTCGGCATGGGCGCCGTCGAGGCGTGGGAGCGCCGCTCGAGCGCGGTCGCCACGATCGCCCTCGCCGCGGCCACGGCGGCCGACGCGACGTGGAGCTTCATCCTCCTCTCGCGCACGACCGCCTACGGCGACTGGCTGCGCATCTCGGTGCTCGCGGTCGGCATGGCGGCCGCCCTGCTCATCCTCGCGACCCGGTGGCTGCACGCCCGGGCGCTGCCGGCGGTGCTCGCGGCCGCCCTCCTCGTCGGCGTGGCCGGTCCGGGGGCGTATGCCGTGTCGACCACCGCCCAGGGTCACAGCGGGTCGATCGTGACCGCCGGCCCGGCCGGCTCGAGCCGTGGTCCCGGCGGGGCCGGCAACCCCGGTGGAGCAGGTGGAGCAGGTGGAGCGGGTGGCTTCGGCGGGTTCCCCGGTGGCCAGCAGGGCACCGCGCCGCAGCAGGGCCAGACCGGCACGCAGGGCCGGACCGGTACGGGCGGCGGCATGGGCGGACTGCTCGACGCCTCGACCCCGAGCACCGCGGTCGTCGCGACACTGTCGGCCGACGCCGACCGGTTCACCTGGGTGGCCGCCGCCGTCGGGTCGCAGACCGCCGCCGGGCTCCAGCTCGGCACGCAGCTGCCGGTGATGGCCGTCGGTGGCTTCAACGGCTCGGACCCGAGCCCGACGCTCGCGCAGTTCCAGCAGTACGTCGCGAACGGCCAGATCCACTACTTCGCCGGTGGCGGAAGGGGATTCGGCAACCAGAACGGCGGCAGCAGCGCCTCGTCGCAGATCAGCTCGTGGGTGCAGGAGAACTTCACCGCCGTCACCGTCGACGGGTCGACGTTCTACGACCTGACGCAGCCGGTCCGGTGACGACCGGCTCGCCCGCCGCGACCGGGTCGCGCACCGGGCTCTCGCGCCAGGTGATCCGGTTCGCCGGCGTCGGGGTCCTCTCCACCGCCGTGCACCTGGGCCTCTTCGCGGCCCTCGTGCGCGGCGGTGCCCCGGCCCAGGTCGCCAACGGGGTGGCGCTCGTGCTGGCCACGATCGTCAACACCGCCCTCAACCGGGCCTGGACGTTCGGCGTCCGGGGCCGGGGCGGCCTCGTGGCTCACCACGGCCAGGCGCTCGTCATCTTCGGCATCACGTATGCCGCGACGACCGTGGCGCTCGCCGTGCTCGGCGCGCTCGTGCCGTCGGCCGGCACGCTCCTGCAGACCACGGTCGTCGCGGTGGCCAACGTGCTCTCCACCGCGGTGCGCTTCGTGGCGATGCGCCGGTGGATCTTCCGGGCTCCCGCTGGGTCCGCCCTCGGCGAACCGGGCGGCCCGACGGACCGCCACGAGCCGGCATACGTGGTCGACGGCGTGCGGGGGAGCGGGACGGGGCGCGGCTGACGGCGGTCCGTCGGGTCAGTCGCGGTCGTCGGGTGCGGCGCAGGCCTCCCACCACGGGTCCTGGTGCGCCGCGACCGCGGCGTCGACGTTCCCGTCGCTGAGGTCGATCCGAGCCCCGACCTTCGGCGACACGAGCCGCACTCCACGCTCGGCGGCCGTGCGGCGGGCCCAGCGGATCGGCTCGCTCCACCAGTGCGTCGCGAGGTTGAAGGTCGCCCAGTGGATGGGGAGCATGACCGCGTGGGGCGCGCCGCGGGTGACCTCGAGGTGCGCGTCGACCGCCTCGTCGGGGTTGACGTGGATGTCGGGCCAGTGGGCGCTGTAGGCGCCGACGGGGATGATCGTCAGGTCGAACGGGCCGAGGTCGGCGCCGATGTCGGCGTAGCGGTGCGTCGGGCCGGAGTCGCCGCCGAAGAAGACGCGGTGCGCCGGGCCGTGGAACGACCACGCGGCCCACAGCGTCTGGTTGCGCACGAAGCCGCGACCGGAGAAGTGCCGGGCCTCGGTGCAGGTGATGCGGACCCCCGCCACCTCGGTCTCCTCGCGCCAGTCGAGGCTCGTGATGCGGCCGGCCGGCACGCCCCACGACCGCAGGTGCTCGTCGACCCCGAGCGGCACGACGTAGTGGGGGCGGTGGCTGCGCTCGAGCTGGCGGATCGACGGCTCGTCGAGGTGGTCGTAGTGGTCGTGGCTGATGACGACGGCGTCGAGCCGGGGGAGCTCGGCGATGCCGGCCGGCACCGGGTGCAGGCGCCGCGGGCCGACGAAGGCGGACGGCGAGACGCGGTCACCGAACACGGGGTCGAGCAGGAAGCGGCGCCCGTCGAGCTCGACGACGCTCGTCGCGTGGCCGTACCACGTGACGGCGAGGTCGGCGGGCTCGTGGGGGTGGCGCGGGCGCACGAGCGGCACGGTGCCGCGCGGACGGCCACGGCCGAACTCGCGCACCATCGTGGAGAGCATGCTGCCCGGGGCCTCCGCCTCGGGCGCGGCGACGACGTGCGTCGGCTCGTGCGAGCGGAACTCGCCGTCGCGGTAGTTCGGCGATGCCGTGACCCGGCTGCGCTGGGCTGCGGTCGACGCGCCCATCTTCCGGAGGATCGGTAGCTGCACGGGCTTCTCCTGCCACTCGTGGTCCTGACGTTCCAGCGTCGGGGGAGCCCGCCGAGTTCCCCTGCGGTGCCGCGAGGCTCAGTCGCGGTCCTCCGGGTCGGCGCACTGCTCCCACCAGGGCTCGGCGAACCGGGCCGCCACCGCCTGCGCGTCGCCGCCGGTGGCGTCGAGCCGCTCCCCGACGCGCGGGAAGGCGACGGGCACCCGGGCCTCGCGGGCGCCGCGACGCAAGCGGCGCACCGGTTCGGCCCACCAGTGGGTCGAGAGGTTGAAGGTGGCCCAGTGGATCGGCACGAGGAGCGAGGCGTGGGCGGCCGTGGCGACGGTGCGCGTCGTCTCGGTCTGCTCACCCTCCTCGTGCTCGCCGCCGGGGGTGTCGATGCGGTGGTCGCCCCCGATGAAGTCGTCGGCCACGCCGGCCGCGTCGGCGGTCAGTGCGTGCACCTCGTCGCCGATGCGGTTGACGTCGCGGTGGGCGGCGAGTGCCTGCTCGGGGTCCATGTGGATGTCGGGCCAGAAGGAGTCGTAGGCGCCGATCGGCATGAGCGTGAGGTCGAACGGGCCGAGGTCGGCGCCGATGGCCGCGAACCGCTTCGAGGTGCCGGAGTCGCCGGCGAAGTAGGCGCTGTGTCGCGGTCCGTGCAGGGCCCAGCCAGCCCACAGGGTCTGGCTGTCGACGAGACCCCGCCCGGAGTTGTGCCGCGCCTCGGTGCAGGTGAGCCGGATGCCGGCGACGACGGTCTCCTCGCGCCAGTCGAGCGCGGTGATCCGCTCCTCGGGCACGCCCCAGGCGAGCAGGTGCGCGTTGACGCCGAGCGGCACGACGTAGTGCGGGCGGTGGGTCTGCTCCAGACGCACGATCGAGGGCTGGTCGAGGTGGTCGTAGTGGTCGTGGCTCAGCAGCACCGCGTCGATGCTCGGGATGTCGGCGATGGCGCCGGGCACCGGGTGCAGGCGCTTGGGGCCGGCGTGGCGCACGGGAGACACGCGCTCGCTGAAGACGGGGTCGATGAGGAAACGGGCGCCGTCGACCTCGAGCACCGTCGTCGCATGGCCGTACCACGTGACGGCGAGCTCGCCGGGCCGTGCCGGGGGCGCGGCGGGGACGATCGGCACGTCGGAGACGGGCTCGCCCCGGCCGCTCACCCGGATCGCCGCGAGCAGGGCGCTCGTCTGGGCGCGCACGCGGGGGCGGAGCGAGGGCTCCTCACCCTCGAACCGCCCGTCCCTGAAGTGGGGCGAGTCCTGCACGAACGGCAGGATCGCGCCGGGGGAGGCGCCCATCCGGTGCATGACACGGACGAACTGGCGCGCGCGGGTGCGCGACGAGACCGTCTCGATGAGGTTCGAGACGGCCCGGACGGACGGGCGGTCGGAGGTTCCGAGGCTGCGCATCGGGCACCTTTCGCGGGGTGAGGGGTGGACCTGAACGTACCCCGTCCCAGTCCGACGCCATCATGGTGTTGACGTGACACCACTGTGGTGTCATAGTGATGCGCATGGACATCACGGAATACGTCGACGCACTGCGTCGAGACCTCGCCCAGGCGGCCAGGGCGATGGGACCGGAGACCGAGCAGGCCGCGGAACGCATCGGCCTCGCCCTCGACTCCTCCGCCCGGCTCGCGCTGATGGATGCGCTCTCGCACGCGGCGGCCGAGATCACCAACGAGCTCGACGGCACCTCGGTCGAGGTGCGCCTGCAGGGCCGCGAGCCCGTCTTCGTCGTCGTCGGGGGCGGCCCGGCCGCCGTCGTCGACGACACCCAGCCCGTGGCCGTCGACGACACCACGGTGATGTCACCGGAGGACGAGGGGGCCGAGACCGCGCGCATCACGCTCCGCCTCCCCGAGGCGCTCAAGGTGCGGGCCGAGGAGCTCGCGACCGGCCGGGGCCAGTCGCTCAACACGTGGATCGTCAACGCGGTCCGCGCCGCCACCGGCGGCGGGCTGCCGCCGGCGCCCGGTTTCCCCCCGATGCCGCCCGGCCCCCAGTTCGGCCCCGGGGCCCCGGGCCGCAACCGCTCGTCGAACAAGCGCGTGCAGGGCTGGGTGCGCTGACGCGCACCCGGACGGGCACCCCCGGCACCTGAGCCACCTGAAGCATCCGAACCATCCGATCCGCACGACCACGACACAAAGGGGACATCCCATGGGCACCACCCTCGAGACCCGCTTCGACACGACGGGTCCGATCACGCTCAAGGCCGAGCTGCTCGTCGGCGACCTCACGCTGACGGTCGGCGACGGCCCCACGACGACGGTGCGCCTGCACCCGCACGGCAAGCACGGCGCCGACATCGCCGAGAAGTTCACCGTCGAGGCGCGCGGGAACGACGTCTCGGTGCTCGCCCCGAAGCTGCGCGACAGCTTCTTCTCGCTCGGCACGAAGGGCTCGGTCGACGTCGAGATCGAGCTGCCGAGCGCGAGCGCCGTCGAGGCCAAGACCGGTGCGGGCGACGTCACCGCGGCCGGCCTGCTCGGCGACGTGCGCGCCTCGACGGGCGCCGGCGACGTCACCTTCCACGAGGTGGGCACGGGCGCGTTCAAGTCCGGCTCGGGCGACATCACGGTCCAGGCCGCCCGCGGCGACCTCGACGCGAAGACGGGCAGCGGCGACATCACGATCGGCTCCGGTGGCGGGCGCCTCGACCTCGTCTCGGGCAGCGGTGACATCGACCTGCGCCGCTCCGACGCGGCGGTCAAGGCCCGGACGGGCTCCGGCGACCTCACGGTCGGCGCCTCGACGGGCGACCTCGAGCTGACGACCGGCACCGGCGACATCCGCCTCGGCGGTGTGCACGGCGGGGAGGTGCGCGGCCGCACCGGCACCGGTGACGTGACGATCGCCGTCGCGAGCGGCGTCGCGGCCTACCTCGACCTCAACACCGTGACCGGCGACGTCACGATCGACCTCGACGAGACGTCGGGCCCGGGCGACGCCGAGGCGCAGGCCCGCCTCGTCGTCCACTCCGGCAGCGGCGACATCCGCGTCAAGCGGGCGCAGGTGAGCCTCGCATGAGCGCCGGCACGGTCAGCCTGACACCCCAGGAGGCGCTCGCCCGCGAGCTCATCGTCGAGCGCTCCGCCGCGCGGCACCACGCCCCGAAGCAGGGGCGCACGCGCCGCCACGTGCGGGCCGCGCTGCTCCTGCGCGGGCTCGCCGAGCGGCTCGACCCCGTGGCCGAGCGTCCTCGCCACGCCGACCGGCCCGCCCCTCACCGGGCCCAGTCGCGCCCGGACCTGCACGTCGTGACGGCGGTGCACGCCGGCAACCCGCGGCCGTGGACCGCGGTGCCCCGCCGGTCCCCGCACCGGCACACCTGAGCCCGCCCCGCACCGGAGCCCGTCGACCACCGTCGGCGGGCTCCGTACGTCGTCCACGCCCCATGGCGGATGCCGGATGCGGGAGGCCGGGTGCGGGGGCCGTGGCACCATCGGGGCATGTACGTGCCGAAGGCGAACGCCATGACCGCCGGGGAGGTGTCGGCGTTCCTCGACGCCCACCCCGCGGCGCACCTCGTCACCGTCGGTCCCGGCGGCGCGCCGGACGTGACGCTGCTCCCCGTGCTCCACGACGGCGACCGCGTGGTCGGCCACCTCGCGCGGGCCAACGAGCACTGGCGGCGCATCGCCCCCGGCTCACCGGGCCTCGTCGTCGTGGGCGGCGCCGACGCCTACGTCTCGCCCGGGTGGTACGCGTCCAAGGCCGAGCACGGCCGGGTCGTGCCGACGTGGAACTACTCCGAGGTGCAGCTGCGCGGCGCCGTCACGGTGCACGACGACCCGGAGTGGGTGCTCGACGTCGTCACCCGCCTCACGCAGCGGCACGAGGCCGGGCGAGACCACCCGTGGGCGGTCTCGGACGCGCCGGGGAAGTACGTCGCCGGCCGCCTGCGGGCGATCGTCGGCGTCGAGCTCGTGGTCGAGGCCGTCGAGGGCAAGGCGAAGCTCAGCCAGAACCGGTCCGACGCCGACCGCCGCGGGGCGCTCGCAGGCCTGCGGGCCGAGGGTGACGCGGCGGCGACGGCGGTGGCGGACGCCATGGACGCAACGCTGTCCTGACGCACGAGCGGGGCACAGACGAGGCACAGCCGCCGGGCCGACGCTCGAGCCATGGACACGACACCAGCCCCCGCCCCCGCCCCCGGAACCTTCCGCACCACCCTCCGCCGCGGGCTCGGCGCCGCCGGCGCCGCGGTGGCCGTGGCCTTCGTCGGGACCACCGCCCTGGGCGCCGGCCAGGCCCACGCGGCGGGCGTGGCCGAGGGCATCAAGCCCCTCCGGGCGACCGCGCCGGCCCCGCACCCGCACCGCCACCCGGCGGCCCACCCCGCCAACCTGCCGGCCGCGACGACGAGCGCCTACCGCTACTCCTTCCGCGACGGCCGGCTCGTCCGCCTCTGACGCCCGCCCCGGCATACGGCAACACACCGAGAAGATCGCAACCCACCGGGATCGGATCCCGGTGGGTTGCGGCTTTCTCGGTGTGTTGCGGGTCGGTGGGTTGCGGGTCGGTGGGTTGCGGGGTCGGTGGGTTGCGGGGTCAGTGGGTGGGGTCGAGCCAGGCGTGCACGAGCGGCACGACCGACGCGCCCTCCCCGCTCGCGGCGGCCACCCGCTTCATCGACCCCGCCCGGATGTCGCCCGCGGCGAAGATGCCGGGCACCGTCGTCTCGAGGCTCTCCGGCGGCAGGCCGCCCCGCCAGTGCTCCGTCGGCACGTCGCGACCGGTGAGCACGAAGCCCCGTGCGTCGCGCGCCACCTCGTCGGGCAGCCAGTCGCACCGGGGGGAGGCCCCGATGAGCAGGAAGAGGCCGCGCGCGTCGCGGCGCTCCTCGGTGCCGTCGTCGGTGCGGCGCACGGTGACCCACCCGAGCCGTCCGTCGTCGCCCGGCCCGCCCTCGACCACCTCGGAGCAGCCCTCGACGCGGATCCGCGGGTTGTAGTCGATCTCGCCGACGAGGTAGCTCGACATCGTCTCGGCGAGGGTGGGCCGGCGCACGAGGATCGTCACGGAGCGCGCGAAGCGGGCGAGGTGGATCGCGGCCTGGCCCGCGGAGTTGCCACCTCCCACGACCACGACGTCGGCGCCCTCCATCTCCCGCGCGGCGGTCATGGCGCTGCCGTAGTTGACGCCGAGCCCCACGAGCCGCTCGATGCCGGGGGCGTCGAGCCGGCGGTAGGTGACGCCGGCCGACACGACGACGGCGCGGGCGTGCACGTCGCCGCCCTCGGTGTGCAGCACGTGGGGGCGTATGCCGTCGGCGTCGGCCGCGCCCGGCGTGAGCGACGTGACCGGCCAGCCCGTGAAGAACTCCGTGCCGAAGCGCACGGCCTGGTTGCGCGCCCGCTGCGCGAGCCGCATGCCGGAGATGCCCCGCGGGAAGCCGAGGTAGTTGCGGATCATCGACGACGTGCCGGCCTGGCCGCCGATGGCCTCCGCCTCGAGGACGACGGTCGACAAGCCCTCCGACGAGGCGTAGACGGCGGCCGCGAGGCCGGCCGGCCCGGCGCCGACGACGGCGACGTCGACGACGCGGTCGACCTCGACGTCGGCGGGGCGCCCGTAGATGCGGGCGGCGACGTCGCTGACGCTGCGGGCGGTCGCCACGCGTTCGCCGAGGTCCATGACGAGGGGGAACTCCGGGTCGGGCCCGGCGAGCTCGAGCACGTGCCGGCCCTCGTCGGTGTCGGGGCCGAAGACCCGGTTCGGCATGCCCATCCGGTCGAGGTAGTCGCGGATCGAGAGGGTGAGGGCGTCCTCGACCGGCGAGACGATGGCGACGGCGACGACCTCCGGCTCGGCCACGGTCGAGCCCCAGTCGGAGAGCAGCTCGCAGATGGCGGTGTGGAACTCCTCGTCGCGAGCGCCGCGCGGGGCGAGGAGGTACGCGTCGTACTTGCCCTTGGCCATGCCCCCGCGCAGGGCGGCGGCGTCCTCGCGGAAGGCGGAGACGTGCGCGGCGATGACGCGCCGGGCCGTCGGCACCGTGGCCCGCCACCAGTGGAACGCCTCGAGCACCTCGGCGTCGGGCAGGCGCGACTCGGTGACGAACATCGCGACCTGCCCGCCCTCGGCCACGACCCGGCGGGCCTGCTGCTTCGCCTCGTGCGCCGAGGTGGCGGTCGGCAGGTCGTAGTCCCTCGCGTAGCGTCCGAACTCGTCGCTCAGCTCCTCGCAGCGGGACTCGGACACCAGGATGATGGCGGGCTTCACCCGTCCGATCCTAGGAGGGCAGGTCGGTGCGCGGCAGGGGTCTCGCGGTCTCGGCGGGGTCGGCGGGGTCGGCGGGCGTCGGTCGTTCCCGGAGCGTCAGCCACAGTCGGTGCGCCGTGAGGACGGCGACGGCCCAGGCCAGGCCGATGAGCCAGCCCGCGAGCACGTCGGTGAGCCAGTGGTGCCCGAGGAAGACGCGGGACAGGCCCATGGACAGCACGAAGAGGGCGCCGAGCGTGATGGTCAGGGTGCGCTGCCACGCCGCCGTCGTCTCGATGAGGACGAGGTAGACGACGACGGTCGTCAGCACCGTCGCGTTGAGGGTGTGGCCGCTCGGGAACGAGGGCGACACCTCGAGCGGCGGCACCGCGAGCGCCGCGGGCGGCCGTGCCCGGTCGACGAAGTCCTTGCCGACGACCGTCATGGCGAGCGAGCCGGCCGCAGCGATGAGCATGAGCACGACCGGAGTCCAGCGGCGCCGCCGCCAGGTGATGACGGCGACGGCCACCGCGACGAGGACGGGCATGCCGACCGGGCCGCCCACGTCGGTGAACGCCGTCACCGCGGCGTCGAGCCCGGGTGAGCGCCACGACACGGCCGCGTCGAGCACCGGCTGGTCGACGGCTGTGATCCCGTCGCGCCCGACGACGCCCTCGTAGACCGTCTCGGTGCCCTCGACGAGCAGCACGAGGACGACGAGCGCGACGGCCGCGAAGACGACGAAGGCCAGGTGGGCGCTCGACCACGACACGACGCTGCGGGCGGCGGGCCGGCTCCGGCGGGCCAGGCCGGCGGCGAGGGCGACGAGACGGCGACCGGAGCGGGTCGGCCACGCCGTGAGGTCGCGCGCGCCGATCCGGTCGTCGGGAGTGTGCGATCGCATCGGGTCGGGCATGCACTCCTCCTACCCGCCGGCACACGTCCGCCCGCCGCTAGGGTGCCCGGGGTGAGCCGACCCCGCCGAATCGCCACGACCGAGGGAGCGTCCTGGCTGCCGCCCGGGAGCGACGCCGAGGTCTGGGTCGGCCCGCTCGACGAGCCTCCGATGCCGACGATCATCGTGCGCCTGCTCCTGGTGCGAGCCGAGGGCGACGGGCCGTCGACCTTCTTCACGGTGCCGACGCCGCGGGGCCCCGACCTGCCGACGCGGCGCCTGCCCGACGACTCGGGGCGGGAGGGGGTGCGGGATGCCGTGCTCCGCCTCACCCACGAGGTGCTCGGCAGGGTCGGGGCGGCGCCGCGCTGCGTCGGCTTCGTGCGCAACGTCGTGCGGCAGCCGGATGCCGCCTACCCGCACCCGACGCCGTGGGCGCACGTGCCGGTCTTCGCCCTCGACGCGGCCGAGGCGGGCGGGGAGCCCGTCGTCGACGGCCGGTGGCTCGACCTCGACACGGCCCGGCCCGCCGTGGCCGCGCGGCACTGGTGGCCGATCGCCCGGCACCTCATCGGCGGCCGGGACACCGCGGCCGGTGCCGACGAGGCTCAGCCGCCGAAGTCCTGCGTCCAGTAGTAGCGGTAGGGGCCGCCCACGGCCGCGCCGACGCCGATCGCGCGGTAGCGGCAGTCGAGGATGTTGGCCCTGTGCCCCGGGCTCTTCATCCAGGCGTCCATGACGGACCTGGGGGTCGGCTGGCCCGCGGCGATGTTCTCGCCGATCATCGAGCCGGTGTAGCCCTGGGCCCGGATGCGCTGCGCGAAGGTGCGCCCGTCGGGCGTCGTGTGCGAGAAGTAGCGGCGCTTCGCCATGTCGATCGAGTGGGCCTGGGCCGCGCGCGACAGGCGGGCGTCGAGCACGAGCGCGCGGCACCCCGCCTTGGCGCGCTGGGCGTTGACGAGGGTGATGACCTGGTTCTGCACGCTCACGGTCGCCGCGTCGGCGGAGGGGGTGGCGGCGACCGAGGGCACGGCGGTGAGCGCGGCGGCCGCGGTGAGCACGAGGGCCACGCGGGAGCGTGCGGTGGTCGTGGTCGTCATGGGTTCCTCCGGAAGGGATGGGGGCGTCTGCCGTGCGGCCACGGTACGGATCGCGACGGGCCGTGTCGACAAAAGGGACGAATTGTCGAGACGTGGGTGGTCACCCGTGCGCGGCGCGGTGCTGCGTGCGCCACTGCGTGTAGGCGGTGACCTGCTCGACGTCGTCCCAGGCCTGCTTGAAGACGGCGGCCGCCTCGGCCTTCTCCTCGTCCTGGGTGCCGCGCGGCAGCTCGCGCCGCCCGTGCGCCCCGCTCTGCCCCCGTCGCCCCGCAGGCACGGGCCCGTCGTACTTGCGTCCTCCGGGATGGTTCGCGTAGCGGCGCGCCCGGGTGAAGCCCATCTGGAGGAACTTGCGCGCCATGTCGGCGCCGACGAGGTCGCCGGCCGCGAGGTAGGCGTCGAACCGTGCACGGATCGCGGCCGCGCTCTCCCGCGCGACGTCGGGCCTCCGGAAGCGCCAGAGCGGCAGCAGCTCGTCCTTGTAGGGCTGCACGCGCAGCACCCCCTGCTCGCCGCGCCCGACCCGGTAGAGCTCGGGGTGCGCGCGCAGGTCGAGGGTCTCGAGGTCGAGCCCCTCGTAGGGGTCGGTGGGTGGGCTCATGCCACTCCCATGCCCGTTAGGGTCACGGGCATGACGGTCGTCGGCCCCGACGGTCTCGCCCGCCCGGTCTGGGCCTTGGCGGACCCGCTCCTCATGCACTACTACGACACCGAGTGGGGCATGCCGGTGCGCGACGAGCGCGGGCTCTACGAGCGGATCTGCCTCGAGGGCTTCCAGGCCGGGCTCTCGTGGGCGACGATCCTGCGCAAGCGCCCGAACTTCCGCGCCGCGTTCGCCGGCTTCGACCCCGACGTCGTGGCGACCTTCTCCGACGACGACGTCGAGCGGTTGCTCGGCGACGCGGGCATCATCCGCCACCGCGGCAAGATCCGGGCGACGATCACGAACGCCCGCGCCACGATCGCGCTCCGCGAGGAGGGCGGGCTCGTCGACCTCGTCTGGGGGTTCGCGCCGGCGGACACGCCGCGGCCCCGTGACCACTCCGAGGTTCCCACCGTGTCGCCGGAGAGCAAGGCGTTGTCGAAGGCGTTGCGCAGCAAGGGTTTCGCCTTCGTCGGGCCGACGACCATGTATGCGTTGATGGAGGCCGTCGGCATCGTCGACACGCACCTGCTGACGAGTCACCGCCGCGGCAGCTCGGGCGTCTGGCCGGACTGACCCGACCCGCCCCCCCCCCCCGACCCGCCCCCGGTCAGCCGAGGATCGCGCGCGCGGCGTTGTGGCCCGGGATGCCGCTGACGCCGCCACCCCGCCGTGCTCCGGCGCCCGCGAGCAGCAGGCGGTCGTGCGCCGTCTCGACGCCCCACGTGCCCACCTCCTCGTCGCGCTCGGCCCACGGCCACTGCAGGGAGCGGTGGAAGATGTTGCCGCCGGGCAGGCCGACGGCCTCCTCGAGGTCGACCGGGCTCTTGACCTCGATGCACGGGTTGCCGGCGGCGTCGCGGGCGAGCACCGACTCGACGGGCTCGCCGAGCACCGAGTCGAGCGAGCGCAGGGTGGCGGCGAGCGCCTCCTCGCGGGCGCGCTCGTTGTCGGCCCGGAAGAGCCGCGCCGGCAGGTGCAGGCCGAAGAGGGTCAGCGTCTGCGCGTCGCTCGCGGCGAGGTCGGCACCGAGGATGGAGCGGTCCGAGAGGGTGTGGCAGTAGATCTCGCACGGCGGCAGGTCGGGGATGCGCCCGTCGCGCGCGGCGGCATACGTCTGCTCGAGCTGGCCGTAGCCCTCGTTGATGTGGAAGGTGCCCGCGAAGGCCGCTGCGGGGTCGACGGTCTCGTCGCGCAGGCGCGGCAGCCGGGTCAGCAGCATGTTGACCTTGAGCTGGGCGCCCTCGACGTCGTCCTCGGTGCCGATCGGGTCGGCCCCGGCGGCCGCGAGCAGCCCGTCGAGCACGGCGGGCGCGCACCCGGCCACGAGGGAGGCTCCCGTCGCCGAGCCGCTGCCGGCGCTGCCACCGGCCCAGGCGACCTCGCCGGTCGAGGGGTCCACCGACGTCACGCGCGCCCCTGTGAGGATCGTCGCGCCGGCCGAGACCGCCGCTGCCGCAAGGGAGTCGGTGAGGGCGCCCATGCCGCCGACCGGCACGTCCCAGTCGCCGGTGCCGCCGCCGACGAGGTGGTAGAGGAAGCAGACGTTCTGGCGCAGGTCCGCCTCGCCGAGCGAGGCGAAGGTGCCGATGAGGGCGTCGGTCGCGATGATGCCGCGGAGCGTGTCGTCGGCCGTGATCGACTCGATGAGCTCGCCGACCGGTCGCGTCGTCAGCGCGTCGAAGAGCTCGGCGTCGCCCGAGAGGGTGCGCACGTCGTCGCGCGAGCGCAGCGGCTCGAGGACCGTCGGGAAGACCCGGCCGGCGACCTCGGTCATGCGGGCGTAGAAGTCGCTCCACCCGGCATACGCGTCGTCGCCGCCCGTGAGCGCGCGGAAGGCCGCGCGCGTGGCGGCCTCGTCGGCGTTGTCGACGAGCAGGCCCCGGCCCGGGTCGCCGGGCACCGGCGTGTAGCTCGAGTAGCGCCGGCGGATGAGGCGCAGGTCGAGGTCGAGGTCGGTGAGCACCTGCCGCGGCAGGAGCGAGACGAGGTAGGAGTAGCGCGAGAGCCGCGCGTCGACGCCCTCGAACGCCCGGGCCGACACGGCCGCGCCGCCCACGTGGTCGGCCGCCTCGAGCACGAGCACCGAGCGTCCGGCGCGGGCGAGGTAGGCGGCGGCGGTCAGCCCGTTGTGGCCGGCCCCGATGATGATGTCGTCGTAGCGCACGAGGCCACCCTAGGGCGACGCGCCCGGGTCGCCACCCGGGTGCGTCGCCCGCGCTCGTCAGCGGCGCGCGGCGGCGTCCTGGCGGGCCGACCACGCGCGGTCGGCGGCGTCGATGCTCGCCCGGCTGCCCAGGTCGACCCCGGCGCGCTTCGCGGCCGCCTTCGCCGCGGGGGTCGTGAGGTCGGGCGCGACGAACCGCTCGGGCGTGATGGTGCGGTCGACGGCGGCATACCGGCTCGCCTCGCGGGCGAGGGTGTCGGCCGATGCGACGGCGCGCGCCTCCGCCCGGGCCGCCGAGAGCCGGACCGGCAGGCCGAAGGCGGGCTTGGTGACGACCGCGTAGCCGTCGCGGTGGCCCGCGACGTTGGGGTGGTAGCTGTCGGTGATCGGGCTCGACAGCCCGTTGAGCCACTCGGGGCTGTCGCAGACGGCGTGGCCGAGGAAGCGCGAGGTCGGGTTGACGAAGGTGAAGCCGGCGTTCGTGGCCGCGGTCGACGTGCGCGAGTTGAGCAGGTCGGCCATCGCGTTGAGCCGCGTCTCCTCGGCGGGGGAGAACCACGTGAGCGCGTTGCAGTCCTCGCCGTTGAAGATGCGGGGGTAGCCGACGACGAGCACGCGGGCGTTCGGCGCCTTCGCGCGGATCGAGGAGTAGAGGGTCGCGAGCCGCCCGGGGATCGTGCTGTTGACCGTCGTCTGGGCCTTGTCGATGGCGCCGTTGCAGTTGCTGAGCCACCCCGGCTGGGCGCACTCGGTCAGCACGCTCGCGAAGCCGGCGTCGTTGCCGCCCACCGAGATCGTCACGTATGCCGTCGAGGTCGTGAGCGCCGACAGCTGGGTGTTCGTCACGTCGGCGACGGTCGCGCCGGAGCAGGCGCGGAAGGTGAGCGACAGCCCGAGGGCGGCGGCGTCGAGGGAGGGGTAGGCGTAGACCGAGCGCTGGCAGGACGTGCCGTCGGAGATGTAGCTGCGCGTGCCCGTGCCGGAGGAGTAGGAATCGCCGAGCGCGACGTAGCCGGTGCCGGCGGCCGTGGCGGCGGGAGCGCCGAGGGCGAGGGCCGCACCGAGCGCCGACAGGGTGGCGAGGCCGGCGCCGAGCACGCGGCGGTGGACGGGGGACGGGACCAACCTGCTCTTCACGACACGCTCCTGGGTCGGTGGGTGAAGGGTCTGCCGCGCCGGGCGCCGCAGCCGTTCGGGTCGCCCGGCGCCCACGATGTGCCCCGTGTCACACGTCCCGACTCGGACAGTAGGGCCGGCCGCCCGACCCCGCGACCCGAAACCGGCGCGGGGGGCGGCTCGGGGGGCGGCTCGGGGGGCGGCTCGGGGAACGGCTCAGGGGGTGACGATCGCGAAGTCGGGGTCGGGGGCGTCGAGGGCGCCGAGCAGCGCCTGCAGCACGCCCGGGTCGCCCGAGACGTCCACCCCCTCGACGGTGCCCGGGTCGGCGCCGGACATCAGGGCCCCGAGGGCCGCGCGGGGCATCCGGAGCGTCAGCTCGGCGTCGTCGTGCCGGCTCGCCGACGAGTGGGTGAGCACGCCGTTGCGCAGCGTGAGGTGGAAGCGGTCGCCGTCCGTCAGGTCGACGTCGAGGCGCAGGTGGAGGTCCCACGACCGCGGACCGTGCACGCGGATCGCGAGCGCGTCGAAGAGCTGCTCCGGCGTCAGCTGCGCGAGCAGGTCGGGCGCGGCCGCCGAGGTCGGCGTGCCGAAGCTGCCGTGGCGCAGCTCGTGCGCGCCCGAGAGGTAGAAGTTGCGCCACGTGCCGTTCTCGGAGCCGTAGGCCAGCTGCTCGAACGTCGCGGCGAGGAGCTCTCGCGCACCGGCGTGGTTCTCGTCGGAGAAGACGACGTGGCTGAGCACCTCTGCGGCCCAACGGAAGTCGCCCGCGTCGAAGGATCCCTGCGCCTTGCGCACCACCTCGTCGGCGCCGCCCATGAACTCGACGTAGCGACGGCCCGCCTCGACCGGCGGGTGCTGCCAGAGGTGGGCCGGGTTGCCGTCGAACCAGCCCATGTAGCGCTGGTAGACGGCCTTGACGTTGTGGCTGACCGACCCGTAGTAGCCGCGGGTGTGCCACGCGGCCTCGAGGGCGGGCGGCATCTCGATGGCCTCGGCGATCTCGGGGCCGGTCATGCCCTGGTTGAGCATCCGGACCGTCTGGTCGTGCAGGTAGGCGTAGAGGTCGCGCTGGAGGGAGAGGTACTCGACGCACTCCTGCCGGCCCCACGTCGGCCAGTGGTGGGAGGCGAAGACGACGTCGGTCTGGTCGCCGAACAGGTCGATCGCCTCGGTGAGGTAGCCCGACCACGCGTGCGGGTCGCGGACGAGGGCGCCGCGCAGCGTCAGCACGTTGTGGAGGGTGTGCGTCGAGTTCTCGGCCATGCAGAGCGCCCGGAGGTCGGGGAGGTGGACGTGCATCTCGGCCGGCGCCTCGCTGCCGGGAGCCATCTGGAAGACCATCCGCACGCCGTCGACGACGAGCTCCTGCCCGGTCGTCGTCACGTCCACGGTCGGCACGATGAGCGTCACCGAGCCCGACGAGGTGGTCTGGCCGAGCCCGGCCCCCACCTGTCCCCGCTCGCCGCGGGGGAGCGAGGCGCCGTACATGTAGCCCGCGCGGCGGCTCATCGCCGTGCCGGCGTAGACGTTCTCCGACACGGCCTCCTCGACGAGCCCGGCCGGTGCGATGACCTGGCAGCGACCCGCGTCGACGTCCTCCTGGGTCGTCACGCCCTTGACGCCGCCGAAGTGGTCGATGTGCGAGTGGGTGTAGATGACGGCGACGACCGGCCGCTCCCCGCGGTGCTCGCGGTAGAGGGCGAGCGCCGCCGCCGCGGGCTCCGTGCTGATGAGGGGGTCGATGACGATGACACCGGTCCCGCCCTCGACGAACGAGATGTTCGACAGGTCGAGCCCGCGCACCTGGTAGATCCCGGGCACGACCTCGAAGAGCCCCTGCCGCGCGACGAGCCCCGACTGCCGCCAGAGGCTCGGGTTGACGGTGTCGGGGGCCTGGCCGTCGAGGAAGGCGTAGCTGTCGGCGTCCCAGACGGTGCGCCCGTCGGCGGCTGTCACGACGCCCGGGTCGAGCGCGGCGACGAAGCCACGGTCGACGTCCTCGACGTCGTGCCCGTCGGCGAAGGGCAGTCGCTCGCGCAGGCTCTGCTGCTGGGCGGTGATGGTCGGGGTGGCGTCTGCTGCGCTCATGTGGCCATGGCACCACCGGGGCGGGGACGGGGACGTCACCCCACCGGGGTGATGCCGGCCCCGGGGCACCTTCCGGAGCATGAGGTGGGCGACGACCGTCACGCCGGCGCCGGCCCGTCCACGGCATCGAAGGAGGAGAGGTCATGAGAGGACGCAGAGGTCGGCCCGGACTGCTGGGGCTCGCCGCCCGCACGGCCGTCGTCGCCGGCACGGCCAACGCGGTGAGCGGGCGAGCGCAGGCGGGCCAGCAGGCGAAGGCGCAGCAGGCTGCCGAGGCCGCGGCCTACCGGCAGCAGCAGGAGGCAGCCGCGCAGGCCGCCGCCACGCAGGCGGCGGTCGCCCAGGCGCTGGCCGCCCAGGCGCCCCCACCCCCACCGCCGGCAGCCCCCGCGGCTCCAGCGGCCCCGCCGGCCCCGGCGACCGGCACCGACGCCATGATCGCGGCGCTCGAACGGTTGGCGGCCCTGCACGCGCAGGGCATCCTCACCGACGAGGAGCTCACGCAGCAGAAGGCGCGCATCCTCGCCGCGGGCTGACACCTGCGCGCGGCACGACGACGCGGTCGCGGCGGCCCGTCGCGACGCCCCGGTCGGCGGGTGAACGCCTAGGCTGGACGGGTGCCGATGGTCCGCCCGGACCGTGCCGACAGGAGGATGACCGTGGGGTTCCCCGAGAACGTGCTGGCCAAGAACGAGCGGGTCGAGCGCGGGCTGCACCCGCACTGGCTCACCGTCGTCGTGCCGACGATCCTCGGCCTGCTGCTCGCGGGCGCCTGCATCGCCGTCGCCGTCGTCACGCCCGACGACGAGACCGGCAACCGCATCCAGTGGATCGCCGTCGCCGTGCTCGTCGTCATCGCGATCCCGGCCGTCGTCGTGCCCTACCTGCGGTGGCGCACGACGCACTACGTCATCACCTCGCACCGGGTCATGGTGCGACGCGGCATCCTCACCAAGAACGGCAAGGACATCACCCTCTCGAAGATCACCGACGTGAGCTTCCAGCAGACGGTGCTCGACCGGCTCATCCGCTCCGGCTCGCTCCACATCGAGTCGGCCGGCGACAGCCCCGACGAGAACCTCGCGAACATCCCGCGCAGCAACGAGGTGCAGCAGCTCATCAACCGCCTCATCGACGAGGACGACCTGCGCCGGCGCAGCCACGGCCGCTTCGCGCCCGACGCCGACGCCGCGGCCGACGGCACGGCGCGCTACTCGACGGGTGCCGACGACGAGACGACGGCCGTGCCGCAGCAGCGCCCCGAGCTGGCCGAGGAGCGCCGGCGCCCGCGTGACCTCGGTGACGGGAACGACCAGCCGCTCTGATCCTGTGGCAGGGTCGGGGCCATGAGCTCAACTGCCACCGATGCCAGCGCGACCTCGGCGTACCGCGCCGCCCGTGACCAGCTGCTCTCGCTCCGCGGCGACCACGCCCGCGCCGCCGACGAGTTCACCTTCCCCGACGTCGGCGACCGGTGGAACTGGGGCGTCGACTGGTTCGACGCCGTCGCCCGCGGCAACGAGCGCGCCTGCCTGACGATCGTCGAGCAGGACGAGTCGGTCGCGTCGTACTCCTACGACGAGATGGCCCGGCGCTCCGACCAGGTCGCCGCGCACCTCTCGGCGCTGGGCATCGGTCGCGGCGACTCCGTCGTGCTCATGCTCGGCAACCAGGTCGAGCTGTGGGAGTCGATGCTCGCCGTCATCAAGCTCGGTGCGGTCGTCATGCCGACGACGACGGCCGTCGGTCCCGGCGACCTGCTCGACCGGATGGAGCGCGGACGGGCCCGGGCCGTCATCACCAACGCCTCGGAGGCGCACAAGCTCGCCGACGTGCCCGGCGACTACGTACGCGTGGCCGTCGGCGGCGCCGACCCCGCCGACCCGGCGGGCGAGGCCACCTCGGGCTGGGTGGACCACGCGGCGGCATACGCCCTCGACGCGGGCCCGACGGAGCACCCGGGCACCGGACCCGACGACCGGATGCTGCTCTACTTCACCTCGGGCACGACGAGCCGGCCCAAGCTCGTCGAGCACACGCAGCGCTCCTACCCCGTCGGTCACCTGACGACGATGTTCTGGATCGGCCTGCAGCCCGGTGACATCCACCTCAACATCAGCAGTCCCGGCTGGGCCAAGCACGCGTGGTCCTCGTTCTTCGCGCCGTGGGCCGCGGAGGCCACGGCGTTCGTCTACAACTACACGCGGTTCGACCCGGCCGCGCTGCTGCGCGTGCTGCACGCCCACGAGGTCACCTCGGTCTGCGCCCCGCCCACCGTGTGGCGGATGCTCATCACGAGCGACCTCGGGGGCCGGCCGGGCGCGCTGCGCGAGGTCATCGGCGCCGGCGAGCCGCTCAACCCGGAGGTCATCGCCCAGGTCGAGAAGGCCTGGGGCCTGACGATCCGCGACGGCTACGGCCAGACCGAGATGACGGCGGCCGTCGGCAACACGCCCGGCTCGGTGGTCAAGCCCGGCTCGATGGGCCGGCCGCTGCCCGGCTGCCCCGTCGTCGTCGTCGACCCGCTGACGAACGAGCTCGTCACCGAGTCCGACGCGCAGGGCAACCGCGAGGGCGAGATCTGCCTCGACCTCGCGCAGCGCCCGGTGCCGCTCATGACCGGCTACCAGGGCGACGAGCAGCGCAACGCCGATGCCATGGCCGGCGGTTTCTACCACACCGGCGACGTCGCCTCGGTCGACGCCGACGGCTACATCTCCTTCGTCGGCCGCACCGACGACGTCTTCAAGGCCAGCGACTACAAGATCAGCCCGTTCGAGGTCGAGTCGGTGCTCATCGAGCACCCCGCCGTGGCCGAGGCGGCCGTCGTGCCCGCGCCCGACCCGGTGCGGCTCGCCGTGCCCAAGGCGTACGTCGCGCTCGCCCCGGGCCACGAGGCGGGCGAGGACGTGGCCCGCTCGATCCTCGCGCACGCGCGGGCCAGGCTCGCCCCGTGGCAGCGGGTGCGGCGCCTCGAGTTCTACGAGCTGCCCAAGACGATCTCGGGCAAGATCCGCCGCGTCGAGCTGCGCGGCCGCGAGACCGAGCTCGACGCCGCGGGTGCCGACCGGCCCGCGGGCGAGTGGCGCGACGACCAGTTCCCGGAGCTCAGGGGCTGACGGTCGCCCGGCCGGGAGGGGCGTCCGTCGGGGCACTCGTCGAGCCGTCCGACGCGCCGCCTGTCGACCCGTCGGGCGCCGGCAGGGTGCGCACCGACGTCTCGTCGATGCGGCTGCAGATCCGCTTGGCCGGGTCGGGCGAGTCCTGTCCGGGCCGGCTGACCGTGCTCGCCACGGGTCGGTAGGGGTCGATGCGCGCACCGCTGATGACCTGCACGCTGTCGTAGGCGGGGCGGCCCTCGAGGAGGTTGCGGAACGAGTAGCGGGTCAACGACGTGAGCTCGCACGACGTGCCGAACTGGGCGATGTCGAAGGCGTACGGCTGGCCGTCGAGCTCCTGCCCGGAGCCCTCGGCGTAGTGCGAGACGACCCCGCCGCCTGTGAAGGTGCCGACCTGGATCCGGTTGCCCTCGATCGACGGCGTGTGCATGTGACCGTTGACGAGGATCCGTCCGCGCTCGACCTGCTCGGCGGCATACGGCTCGTGGGTGACGACGACGTCGGGCTCGGGCTGGTCGGCGAGCGTCGCGTTGTAGCGCTCGGCGGCGGGCCTCGCCTTGGCCGTCGGGTCGGCGTTGTCGTCGCCGAAGTAGCGCGGGTCGTTGAAGCCGGTGATCCGCAGGCCGTGGAAGCTCAGCTCGCGCAGCGCGCCCGCGGCGTCCTCGAGGAGCACGACGTTGGGGATGCGGCCGAGGCGCGCGACGACGGCCCGGTCGGTCGGCGACGACTGGTCGTGGTTGCCGCTCGTGAAGACGTAGGGCACCCCGAGCGAGGCGATGGAGCGGTAGATGTCCGCGGCGTCGCCCTCCTGCACGCGCCCGAAGTTGACGAGGTCACCGCTGTCGACGACGGCGTCGATGTCCTCCTCCTCGATGATGGTGCGCATCAGGGCGTACTGGTTGGCGCCGTGGATGTCGGAGACGAGCAGGAGGCGCGCGGCCACCGGCTCGTCGACGTTGCCGGCGACGTACTTCTGCTGCAGGGCCTGGGTGACGGCGAGCAGGTTGCGGAAGTAGGGGGTCACCTGGCTCGCGCGGGCCTCGACGTCGGCGAGCAGGCCGGCGTTGCGCTGGACGACGCCGAGCACGCCGCTCGTGCGGTACTCGGCGAACCGGTTCGGCTGGTACGTCAGCGCGATGCCGCCGAAGGTGACGGCGGTCGCGACGGCGGT
Organism: Terrabacter sp. NPDC000476; assembly: GCF_040300125.1. Lineage (NCBI taxonomy): Bacteria > Bacillati > Actinomycetota > Actinomycetes > Micrococcales > Intrasporangiaceae > Terrabacter > Terrabacter sp. NPDC000476. The sequence continues at coordinate 2,307,497 of NZ_JBEPDF010000001.1, read as the reverse complement.
CGCCGACGCGACGAAGACGACGTGGTGGCGGTGCGTCGTGCGCTGGCGGATGTAGTGCGCCGCGAGCGCGAGCAGGACCGCGATGGCGCCCGCCCCGAGCAGGAAGCGGACGCCGACGCCGACGGCCGCCTGCCGGACGGCGTCGGAGATCTCGTCGCCCGACGGCTGGAGCGCCCGGATGTCGACGTTCGGGCGCGTGAAGAGGTTGGTGATCTCCTCGCGCACCGACACCTGCACGTCGAGGCCGGGCGCGACCAGCGGAGAGGCGAACTGGACGTCCACGTCGCCGACGATGGTCGGCGCGTGCAGCACGGGGGAGTGGCGCGGCACGGGGTCGAGGCGCAGCACCGCGCGGTACTGCGACGTCTCGGCCACCGTGGGCGCGAGGTTCGTCGCGGCGACACCGCCGAGGTAGCAGGCCGCGAGGACCGCGAGCCACGAGAGCACCGCGGAGGCGCGGCGTACCCACGGGTTCTCGCCTCCCGCCAGGGCGCCTCCCAGTCGCATTGCCTCACCCTAACCGGCCCGGTACGCGTCACCCCGCGAGCACCGGGCGTTCACCTCGGCATGCTCCGATGGCTGCATCCGCACCGAGGAGGAGCCATGGGTCCGCGCCGCAGGGCAGCCGTCGTCGCGTCGTCGGTCGGGTATGCCGTCCTGCTCCTGCTCGGGCCGCGCGTGCTCGGCGCGTGGGCGGGTGGGGTCGTGCTCGTCGTGAGCCTCGGCCTCGGCTTCGCCTGGCTGCTCCTCGTCGTCGCGCCGTGGGCGGCGCAGGGTCGCGGCCGTACCCTGAGGCGGTGAGCCTCGAGCACCGACCCGACCGGATCATCCTCGTGCGCCACGGCGAGTCCGAGGCCAACGTCGACGACACGATCTACGAACGGGTGCCCGACCACCGGATCGGTCTGACCCGCAAGGGTTTCGAGCAGGCCCGGATCGCCGGGGCGCGGATCCGAGAGGTGCTGGACGGCGCGCCCGCGGAGGTCTACGTCTCGCCCTACCTGCGCACCCGCCAGACGCTCGAGGCGCTCGAGCTGCCGGTCGCCGACCGCGACGTGCGGGTGGAGCCGCGCCTCCGGGAGCAGGACTGGGCCAACTTCCAGGACCCCGCCGACATCGCTGCGGAGAAGGAGCTGCGCGACCGCTACGGCCACTTCTTCTACCGCTTCACCCACGGTGAGTCCGGCGCGGACGTCTACGACCGGGTCTCGACGTTCCTCGAGTCGATGCACCGCAACTTCGAGACGCCGGCCGCGCCGCGGAACGTCGTCGTCGTGACCCACGGGCTGACGATGCGGCTGTTCTGCATGCGCTGGTTCCACTGGAGCGTCGAGTACTTCGAGTCGCTCGACAACCCGGGCAACGCCGCCAGCGTCGTGCTGCGCAAGCAGGCCGACCACCACTACCGGCTCGAGCAGCCCTTCACCCAGTGGGACCCGGGCGTGGTGCCGACCGAGCGCGAGCGGTCGAGCTGGCTCTGAGGGCCGGCCGCACCGCGGCGGCGACCTAGAGGTACTGGCCGGTGGGCCCGGCGTCGCCCGGGTGCGGCTCGCCCGGCTGCAGGCCGTGCGGGGTGCCGTAGGACGCGCCGGGGCCGGGCGGCAGGGCCCGCATCTGCTGGAGCTGCTGCTGCGCGGCCATCTGCTGCGCGACGAGCGCGGTCTGGATGCCGTGGAAGAGCCCCTCGAGCCAGCCGACGAGCTGGGCCTGGGCGATGCGCAGCTCGGCGTCGCTCGGCGACTCGTCGCGGAACGGCAGGGCGATCCGGTCGAGCTCGGCCACGAGCTCGGGCGCGAGGCCGTCCTTGAGCTCGTCGAGGGAGCGGTGATGCACCTCGGCGAGGCGCCGACGCCCGGCCTCGTCGAGCGGGGCATTGCGCACCTCCTCGAGCAGCTGCTTGATCATCGAGCCGATGCGCATCACCTTGGCAGGCTCCTCGACGAGGTCGGCCGGGTTGGTGCGCTCGCGGGAGCGCTCGTGCTCCTCGTGCGACTCGCCCGACCCGTCCCGCTGCTGCGCCTCGGGGTTGCCACCCCGCTCGCCGTCATTGGGGCCGGCGACCCCCATGCCGTTGGGGGTCACCACGACGATGCGCGGGTCGTCGCCCATGGCGGTGTCGCTGCCCGGTCCCTGTCGGCTCACGTCGTCGCTCATGCGCCCCATCCTGCCCCACGGGGACGGGGCCCGTGCGTCCCCCGTCAGGTCGCGCGGGCACCGGGCCGAGGGGGTGTGCCGGCCGGCGGGCTCAGGTGGCCCGCCGCACCACCACGGGGGCCCGCCGGATCGAGACCCAGGCGAGCGCCCCGGCCACGAGGGGCACGAGGACCACCGGGGCCAGGATCTGCAGCCACGGGATGCTGATGATGACGGTGCTGAAGTCCATGCCTCCCTCGGTGTAGGTCGCGGTGATGATGCGGGAGATCGCGATTCCCGGTGCCAGCCCGACGAGGACCCCGAGAACGGCCCCGACGAGCGCGAGGTAGACCGCCTGCGACGCGGCGAGCGCCCGGCGGGTGCGCCGGGTCGCGCCGACGGCCGCGAGGGTGCCGAGCAGCGGAGCGGCCTCGGCCTGCCCGAGCGCCGTCGCGATGAGCGTCGCCACGAGGATGATGAGCGCGATCATGCCGATGGCGATGGCCAGGATGAAGCCGTCCTGACGCTGGTAGCCGCGCTCGACCGTGAAGCCGCCGTCGGGCACGCGCGCCTGGAGCGCGTCGCGGAGAGCGCCTTCCTGTGCCTGGCTGATCGCGGACCTCCCCCGAACCAACGTGGCGCTGTCCGCCGTCGTCACGTCGAGACGGTCGACGGCCGCCGTCGTGAGGAACGCCCCGACCCCGCCGTAGCCGCCGCCGAGCACGCGCATCCACTGCTCGTGGTCGAGCTTCACCACGGGGAAGGTGACGCGGCTCTGCCGGACGCTCGAGCCGACGGCCCTGCCGGTGTCGTCGGTCTTGAAGGAGTAGAGGTACCAGCTGGAGGTGTCGCCGTCGAGCGGGATGTCCACGGGCCTCAGCTGCGCGATGGGTGTGCTCTGCTGCCACTGGGTCGTGACGGCAGGCAGTGCCCGGGCGACGGCGGGGTCGAGCACCGCGAGGCCGCCACCGACGAGGGTGCGCCGCTGCGCGTCGTCCAGCCCGGCGAAGTCGCTGAGCTCGTCGGCGTCGGCGACGACGAGGCCGGACCCCGGGAAGTAGGCCTCGCTGGCGATCGTGGCGCACCGTGGGAGCGCATCCCCGGGCGACGTGGAGCCGTTGGGGTCGTAGGCGATCTGGGGCGCCGTCTGGGCGAAGGAGCAGCCGGGCTGCGCCGCGGCCAGGGCGACCGTCGTGCCGTCCGCACGCGGCATGAGGGTGCGGGGGGTCAGGGAGACCAGGTCGGGATCGGCGGCCCGGACGATCTCCCGCGCCTCCTCCCGCGACAGAGCCTGGGGAGTGTCGATGATGCCCTGGCCCTCGACCAGCTGCGGGGTGTAGGTGCGGGCCCCCCGCTCGGTGTCGGCCTGGAGACCGATGCACACGGTCGCGAGCACGGCCGCGCCACCCATGATCGCGGCGACCGTCGGCGTGGCGCGGCCGCGGTGTCGCCCGGCCTCCCGTGCGGCCATCCGGGCCGGCAGTGGCATGGCGTGGGCGATCCGGGCCACGAGCGAGAGCACGAGCGGCACGATGAGCAGCGACCCCAGGACCGTGAGTGCAGCGCCGCCGAGGTAGACGTAGATGTAGGCGTCGGCAGATCGATAGGAGGCGAAGAGGACGGCGCCGATGCCCACCGCGGTGAGCGCAGCGCCGAGGACCGGCACGCGCCGACGCAGCGGCGCCGACACGTTCTGCCCCTTGAGCACCGACACGATGTCGAGGCGACCCAGGCCGCGGCTCGGCACGAGAGCCGCCACCACGGAGCTGGTGATGCCGGCGACCGTGACGATGAGGACGGAGGACCACGAGACCTGCAGGGGCCCGAAGAAGTGGTCGGGACGGGCACCGTGGATCAGTGAGGCGGCCACCAGGCCGAGGACGAGTCCGGACGCTGCGCCGACGACTGCGGAAAGGACGCCCAGCACGAGGGCCTGGCCCAGGACGGTCCGGCGCAGCTGTGATCGGGTCGCGCCGTTCGAGGCGGCCAGTGCCAGCGAGTGCCGCTGCCGGGCGGCGCTCACGGCGAACGCAGGTCCCGCGAGCATCGTCGTGAGCAGCAGCAGCCCGAAGGAGGCCGCGACGACGACGAAGAGCGCGCTGGAGTCCGAGGGGAGGGTGACGTCCGGTGGCAGCACCATGGTGTCGGGGTTCAGGGCGACGTGCCGACTGTAGGCGCCGACACCGTACGTGTTGAGACGCTCGACCTCGGGCCAGGTCAGCGAGGTGGCCCGTTCGACGAGCCACTGCCGCTCGGTCGCGCCGGTCTGGGGCAGCCCGACGAGTTCTACGGGGTGGACGTCCTGCGCCCCCCAGGACGCGTAGCCCGTGCCGACACCGACGACGGTCACCGAGTGCGGCTCCGAGCGGCCTTCGGGCGTCGGCATCCGCAGCTCGACGCTCCCGCTGCGGGGAAGGCCGGCCGCGAGGCCGAGGTCCGTGACGACGACCTCGTCCGCTGCGCGGGCCCAGCGCCCGGACTCCAGTGACACCTTCGGGGAGAGCGCGGCAGCCGCGGACGAGGCATCGACGCCCATGACCTCCACCCGGAGCGAGCGGTCGTCGACGCGCGCCGTCCCGCTCGACAGCGTGACCGGGTGGACGGCGCCTCCGACCAGACGGCCCAGCGCCCCGGCCTCCTGGCCGGACGCGTAACCCGGGATGACCTTCGCCCGCGGCTCGGTGGCGTCGGGGCCGGTCCCGTACGACGTCCGTGGGTCGACGAGCTGGTGGAGGGCGACGTCGAGCGGGTCGACGAGGTAGCCCTGCGTCTGCCCGAGCTGCAGCGGCAGGCGCTCGGCGGCGTCGACGTCCTCGCTGAACCACAGGGTGCTGCCGGCGGTCAGGAGCAGGACGGGCAGGCCCACCATGACGACGATGAGCAGGCTGCGGCCGCGGTGCCGGCGCACGTCGCGGCTCGCCATCCGGAGCGACACGCGCCAGCCGGCGCGCCAGCGGTCGAGCCGTGACCCGTGCGAGGCGGGCGAGGCGGGGGCCTGGATGCTGGGGAGGCCCACGTCAGTGCGTCCGGGTCAGGAGCGAGTCGGCCGAGTCGGGGGCGCCCGTCTCGTCGACGACGACGCCGTCGCGCAGGAAGACGACCCGGTCGGCCCAAGCCGCGTGCCGCGCCTCGTGCGTGACGAGCAGCCCGGCCGCGCCGGCGTCGCAGCGCTGGCGCAGGATCTTCAGCACGCCCTCGCCCGTGTGCGAGTCGAGGGCACCGGTCGGCTCGTCGGCCAGCACGAGCGAGCGCTCGCCGACGAGGGCCCGGGCGATGGCGACCCGTTGCTGCTGGCCGCCCGACATCTGGTCGGGGTAGCGCTCCGCGAGCTCGCGCAGGCGCAGCTGGTCGAGCGCGTCGAGGGCCTGGCCCCGGGCCCGGCGCACCGACCACCCGTCGAGCTCGAGCGGCAGGCCGATGTTCTCGGCAGCGGTCAGGCTCGGGATGAGGTTGAGGTCCTGGAAGACGAAGCCGATGGAGCGGCGGCGCAGGGCGGCGAGACCCGTGGCGTCGAGCGAGGAGACGTCGATGCCCTCGACGACGACGCGACCGCTCGTCGCGCGGTCGAGGCCGCCGGCGAGGTTGAGCAGGCTCGACTTGCCCGAGCCCGACGGGCCCATGACGGCGACGAGCTCGCCGCGCTCCACGGTCAGGGAGGCGTGGCTCAGGGCGACGACCTCGGTCTCGCCCTCGCCGTGCACGCGCGACACGTCGTCGAGCACGAGCACGGGGGTGGAGGCGGCTCCGGCGGTCACGAGCGGCCCCCCGTCGTGGGGGCGCTCGTCCGCGGCGCGGGCTCGTCGTCGGGGACCGCGGACCGCGCGTCCGCGCGGAGGGGGACTGCCGGCATCCGGCGGAGGGTGGACTCGACGTGGTCGAGCCAGCGCACCTCGGCCTCGGCGGCGAAGAGGAGGTTCTCGAGCACGAGCAGCCAGGCGAGGTCGTGCGCGTCGGGCTCGTCGGACGTGCGGCTCTTGAGCCGGGTCAGGTCACGCAGGTGGCGCAGCGTCGCCGTGCGCTGGGTCTGCACGACGCCCTGGACGTCGACGCCCGGCGAGGTGACGGCCAGGGCCAGCTTGATGACGAGCTCGTCGCGCGGCGTGCTGTCGCGGTCGACGGGGGTCGACCACCACGACGCGATCTCGGCGCGTCCCGCCTCGGTGAGGCGGTAGGCGATGCGACCCTCCTCGTCGCTGCCGCCCACGGGCTCGACGAGACCGTCGCGCTCGAGCCGCGCGAGGGTCGTGTAGACCTGCCCGACGTTGAGCGGCCAGGTGCCGCCGGTGCGTGCCTCGAACTCGCTGCGCAGCCGGGCGCCGTACATCGGCTCCTCGGCGAGCAGTGCGAGCAGTCCTTGCTTGACCGACATCGGCCGACCCCCTGCATACTCGGTATTCCTTGTGGTGAGGGCATGTATACCGAGTATTGCCCGGGTGGGCAAGCCCGAGGACGCGGCGGCGGGTCGAGGTGATTTCTCGCGCCCCGGCGCGGCGGCATACCTCGAACCGCGGGGCTGGGCGGCCGGTCGAGGTGATTTCTCGCGCCCCGGCGCGGCGGCCTACCTCGAACCGCAGGGCTGGGCGGCGGGTCGAGGTGATTCCTCGCGTGCCGGCCTCAGGTGGTGAGCAGGATCTTGCCGATGTGGCCGGAGGCCTCCATCTCGCGGTGCGCCTCGGCGGCGTGCTCGAGGGGGTGGTGCGAGTGGATGACTGGGCGCACGTCGCCCGACTCGACGAGCGGCCACACGTGCTCGCGCACGGCGGCCACGATGGCGGCCTTCTCGGTGGCGGGGCGGGCGCGCAGCGAGGTCGCGATGACGGCGCCGCGCTTGGCGAGCAGCATGCCCATGTCGAGCTCGCCGGTACGGCCGCCCATGAGGCCGATCGTCACGAGCCGGCCGTTGACCGCGAGCGCCTCGACGTTGCGACCGAGGTACTTCGCGCCCATGTTGTCGAGGATGACGTCGGCGCCGTGGCCCTTCGTCAGCTCGCGCAGCCGCTCGACGAAGTCCTCCTCGCGGTAGTTGACGAGGAACTCCGCGCCGAGCTCCCGGCACACGTCGAGCTTGGCCTGGCTGCCCGCGGTGACGGCGACGTGCGCGCCGACGGCCTTGCCGAGCTGCACGGCCATGGTGCCGATGCCCGAGCTGCCGCCGTGGACGAGCAGCACCTGCCCCGGCTGGATGTTCGCGACGAGGAAGACGTTCGACCACACGGTGCAGGCGACCTCGGGCAGCCCGGCGGCGTCGACGAGCGAGACGCCGCTCGGCACGGGCAGCAGCTGCTCGGCCGGCACGACGACGCGCTCCGCGTAGCCGCCGCCGTCGACGAGCGCGCACACCTCGTCGCCGACCGCCCAGCCCTGCACGCCCTCGCCGAGCGCGGCCACGCGGCCGCTCACCTCGAGGCCGGGGTACTCCGAGGCGCCGGCCGGCGGCGGGTAGTGGCCGAGGCGCTGCATGACGTCGGCCCGGTTGACGCCGGCCGCGACGACGTCGACGAGCACCTGGCCGGGCCCCGCCTCGGGGTCGGGCACCTCGGCGAGGACGAGGCTGTCGGCGTCTCCGGGCTCCGGGATCGTGATGGCGCGCATGGGACCGACTCTATTGACCGGCGGCCACCGTGTGCACCGAGACCCCGCCCGCGCGGGCCGGGTCGGGCGTGACGTGCCACACGCGTCCGGCCCCCACGACACGACCGTCGGCGTGGAGCGCGGTGTCCTCGTCGAGGGCGACCGCGCGGGGTGCCAGACCGGCGGCGACGACCGCCACGGCGCGCGAGACGTTGCCCCACTGCGCGGCATGCACGTCGACGGCGCCCGGCACGAGGCCGAGCCCGGGCATGACCGTGACCTCGTCGAGGTCCTCGTTGCTCTCCTCGGGGCAGACGGCGACGCCGTCGAGGCGCCAGCCGCCGATCACGGCGTGGGACCCGGCGACGGCCGCCCCGGCCGAGAAGCCGGCATACGGCATCCCGGCGGCGACGAGCGCGCGGATCCGGGAGAAGGAGGGTGCGAGGGCCGCGTGGTAGCCGGGCGTCGGCCCACCGCCCACGAAGAGCCCGTCGACGCCGTCGAGGGCCGCGGCGTCGAACGCGGCGCCCTCGGGCACGCGCTCGACGACGAGGTCGTGACCGCCCGCGAGGCCGAGCACGTGGCGGTAGCGCTCGTGGTACTCGAGCGACTCCGCGTCGGTGCCGAGCACGACGAGCAGGATGCGCGGGGTGCCGGCGGCGCGACGACCCGCGGCCGCGACGAAGTCGCCGTAGAGCGCGGGGGCGTGCGCGTCTTCCCAGCCGCCGCCGACGAGGTGGACGTCCATGACGAGACCCTAGGCCCGGCGCGCGGCGGCGGTGGGGCTCAGCCGGCGCGCGATGTCGTCGGCGGCGGTGCGGGCCCGTGCCACGAGGTCGGCGACGTGCTCGCCCGTGGCGTCGGTCGTGCGCAGGGTCAGGGCGATCGCCGCGAGCGGGCGGCCGGCCCGGTCGAGCACCGGCACCGCCACCGACGAGAGGTCCGGGGTGACGGTGCCCTCCTCGCGGGCGTGGCCCTCGGCCCGGGTGCGCGCGAGCACGCCGCGCAGCTCGACGAGCGAGCGCGGGCCGCCGCCGCTGCGCTGAACGAAGGAGGCGCGGTCGGGGTAGAGGGCGCGCACCTGGGTGTGCGGCAGGGCCGACAGCATGGCGAGCCCGCTCGCGGTCAGGTGCGCGGGCAGGCGGACGCCGACGTCGGTGACGAGCATCGGCTGCCCCGGCGCGCGCTCCTCGAGCAGGTAGATGACGTCGCGGCCGTCGAGGGTGGCGAAGTGGGCGTTGCGGCCGCACTGGTCGACGAGGCGGCGCATCACGGCCCGCGCCACCCGGGCCAGGGGGGCCTGCCGCTGGTAGGCCGAGCCGAGCTCGTAGGCCGCCGGGCCCAGGCCGAAGCGTCGCTCCTCGACGTAGTGGGTGACGTAGCCGCGGCCGTGGAGCACCTTGAGCAGGTGGTAGACCGAGCTGCGGGGGAGCCCGAGGTCGCGCGCGATGGACGCGGCCGGCACGGGCTCCGCATGGCGCGAGAGGTGCTCGAGGACGTCGAGGGCGTTCGCGGCGGCCGGTGCGTTGGACATCGGGGCGGTCACCTCCGGTGTGGGCGTCGTCGTCTCACATCCGAGACAATTGTCCACCTCGGCGGGCCGTCGCGCCACCCGGGGACCGCTTCCATGGACTCATGCACCTCGTCACCATCGGCACCGGCCCCCTCGAGATCGACGACGTCGTCGCGGTCGCCCGTCACGGCGCGGCCGTCGCGCTGTCCGCGGAGGCCGAGGCCGAGATCGCGCGCAGCCGCGCGGTCATCGAGGCGCTCGCGCACGACACCGTGCCGCACTACGGCGTGTCGACCGGCTTCGGCGCGCTCGCCACGCGCCACATCCCCACCGACCTGCGTGCCCAGCTGCAGCGCTCGCTCGTGCGCTCGCACGCCGCCGGCAGCGGCCCCGAGGTCGAGCGGGAGGTCGTGCGGGCCCTCATGCTGCTCCGCCTCTCGACCCTCGCCACCGGGCGCACGGGCGTGCGCCTCGAGACCGCGAGGGCGTATGCTGCCGTGCTGAGCGCCGGGATTACGCCCGTCGTGCACGAGTACGGGTCGCTCGGCTGCTCGGGCGACCTCGCGCCCCTCTCGCACTGCGCGCTCGCCGTCATGGGGGAGGGCCCGGTGCGGCTCGCCGACGGCACGCTCACCGACGCCAGCACGGCCCTGCGCGACCACGGGATCGAGCCGGTCGTGCTCGCCGAGAAGGAGGGCCTGGCCCTCATCAACGGCACCGACGGCATGCTCGGCATGCTCGCGCTCGCCGTCGACGACCTGCGCCACCTGCTGCGCGTCGCCGACGTGTGCGCCGCGATGAGCGTCGAGGGACTGCTCGGCTCCGACGACGTCTTCGCCGCGGACCTGCACGCCCTGAGGCCCCAGCCGGGCCAGGCCTCCTCGGCCGCGAACATCCGGGCGGTCATGCGCGGCAGTGCGATCCGCGAGTCGCACCGCACCGAGGAGTGCACCCGCGTGCAGGACGCCTACTCGCTGCGCTGCGCGCCCCAGGTGGCGGGCGCGGCCCGCGACACCGTCGACCACGCCGCCCGCGTGGCCGGCTGGGAGCTGGCCTCGGCGGTCGACAACCCCGTCGTGACGCCCGACGGCCGCGTCGAGTCCAACGGCAACTTCCATGGGGCGCCGGTCGCCTACGTGCTCGACTTCCTCGCTATCGTCGCGGCCGACGTCGCCTCGATGTCCGAGCGCCGCACCGACCGCTTCCTCGACCCGGCCCGCAGCCACGGGCTGCCGGCCTTCCTCGCCGACGACCCGGGCGTCGACTCGGGCCACATGATCGCCCAGTACACCCAGGCCGCCATCGTCTCCGAGCTGAAGCGCCTCGCGGTGCCGGCCAGCGTCGACTCGATCCCCAGCTCGGCGATGCAGGAGGACCACGTCTCGATGGGCTGGTCGGGGGCGCGCAAGCTGCGCCGGTCCGTCGACGGCCTGACCCGGGTGCTGGCCGTCGAGCTGCTCACCGCGGCGCGAGGCATCGAGCTGCGCGCCCCGCTCGCGCCGGCGCCCGCCACGGCCGCCGTCGTCGCGGCGCTGCGCGAGAGCGTGCCGGGCGTCGGCACCGACCGGTTCCTCGCCCCGGAGATCGAGTCCGCGGTCGAGCTCGTCCGGTCGGGCCGGGCCCTCGCGGCCGTCGAGGCCGTCACCGGCCCCCTCCGCTGACCCCCCAAACCCCAACTCAACCGTCGAAAGGCCAAAGCGTGTGGGTCATGACCAGTCGATAGGTCGAAGTCTGCGACGCGAAATGGCCTCTCGAACGGCGGGGACCCGCAAAGAGTGGCCTTTCGACGGTGGACCACCCGGCATACCAAGGTTTCTCGCACTCGAAGGAGAGTGACATGGAAGGTGCACGACCCGTCCGCGCAGCGCGTGGGACGACCCTGACCGCGCAGTCGTGGGCCACCGAGGCCCCGCTGCGGATGCTGATGAACAACCTCGACCCCGAGAACGCCGAGCGGCCCGACGACCTCGTCGTCTACGGCGGCACCGGCCGCGCGGCCCGCGACTGGAAGTCGTTCGACGCCATGGTCCGCACGCTCACGACGCTCAAGCAGGACGAGACGATGCTCGTGCAGAGCGGCCGCCCCGTCGGCGTCATGCAGACGCACGAGTGGGCGCCGCGCGTGCTCATCGCCAACTCCAACCTCGTCGGCGACTGGGCGACGTGGCCGGAGTTCCGTCGCCTCGAGCACCTCGGCCTGACGATGTACGGCCAGATGACGGCCGGCTCGTGGATCTACATCGGCACGCAGGGGATCGTGCAGGGCACGTACGAGACGTTCGCCGCCATCGCCGAGAAGAAGTTCGGCGGCACGCTCGCCGGCACCCTGACCCTCACCGGCGGCTGCGGCGGCATGGGCGGCGCCCAGCCGCTCGCCGTCACGATGAACGAGGGCGCCTGCCTCATCGTCGACGTCGACCCGGCCCGCCTGCACCGTCGCGTCGAGCACCGCTACCTCGACGAGGTGGCGACCGACCTCGACGACGCGATCGACAAGGCCCTCGCCGCCAAGCGCGAGCGACGCGGCTGGTCCGTCGGCGTCGTCGGCAACGCGGCCGAGGTCTTCCCCGAGCTGCTCCGCCGCGGCGTCGAGATCGACATCGTCACCGACCAGACGTCGGCGCACGACCCGCTCAGCTACCTCCCCGAGGGCGTCGACGTCGCCGACTGGGCCGAGTACGCCGAGAAGAAGCCCGAGGACTTCACCGACCGGGCGCGGGCCTCGATGGCCAAGCACGTCAAGGCGATGGTCGAGTTCCAGGACGCCGGCGCCGAGGTCTTCGACTACGGCAACTCGATCCGCGACGAGGCCCGCCTCGGCGGCTACGACCGCGCCTTCGAGTTCCCCGGCTTCGTGCCGGCCTACATCCGTCCGCTCTTCTGCGAGGGCAAGGGCCCGTTCCGCTGGGCGGCGCTCTCGGGCGACCCACGCGACATCGCCGCCACCGACAAGGCGGTGCTCGAGCTCTTCCCCGACAACGACCGCCTGCACAAGTGGATCCGGGGCGCGCAGGACCGGATCGCCTTCCAGGGCCTGCCCGCCCGCATCTGCTGGCTCGGCTACGGCGAGCGCGACAAGGCCGGCCTGAAGTTCAACGAGATGGTCCGCACGGGGGAGCTCTCGGCGCCCGTCGTCATCGGCCGCGACCACCTCGACTCGGGCTCGGTGGCGTCCCCGTACCGCGAGACCGAGTCGATGGCCGACGGGTCCGACGCCATCGCCGACTGGCCGCTGCTCAACGCCCTCGTCAACACGAGCTCGGGCGCGAGCTGGGTCTCGATCCACCACGGCGGCGGCGTCGGCATCGGTCGCAGCTTGCACGCCGGCCAGGTCTCCCTCGCCGACGGCACCGACCTCGCCGCCCAGAAGCTCGCGCGCGTGCTGACGAACGACCCCGGCATGGGCGTCATCCGCCACGTCGACGCCGGCTACGACATCGCCGACCGGGTCGCGCACGAGCGCGGCGTCCGCATCCCCATGCAGGAGGGCTGAGGCCGTATGCCGTCCGCCCCCGGTCCGCTCGTCGGGTCGATGTGTCCCACGGTCACCGGTGACCGCAGGACACATCGACCGGCGGGAGCTCAGCGGGGGCGGCGCACCCGGATCGGGCCCTTGGCGTGGTCGGGGTCGATGACCTGCCCGCCCTGGGTGATCTCGGCGCGCCCGTCGGCCACGAGCCGCCGGGCCGCCATGCGGGCGGGCTCCATGAGCTCGCGCCAGTCGTCGTCGCCGACGGCCCGCGCGGCCTCGCTCGGGCACACCGAGGCGTCGCGCGCCCGCGCGTCGAGCAGGGCCTCGAGCGTGTCCTGCAGGTCGAGGTCGACCTGGCGCACGCCGTGCTTGCGGCAGCTGTCGGAGCACCAGCGCACGGAGTCCCAGTCGCGGGCCCACGCCTTGCGCCACGTGATGGTGCGGCCGCAGCGGGCGCAGGGCTTGGTGGGCAGCGGGGTGCGGGACATGGTCACCAGTGTCCGCCACCTTGACCTCTCGACGCACCAGCACCCTCCAGGAGTGGCCTCTCGAGGGGTCAGCACCCGCAGGGTGTGGCCTCTCGACGGTCAGGCACCCGCGAAGGGTGGCCTCTCGACGGTTGGGGGGTCAGGGGGTCTGGCGGACCTCCTCGTCGGAGATGTCGGCGACCGTCGCCTCGAAGAGGCGGATGACGTCGTCGCCCCGGACCGTCAGCCCGACCCCGTGCGCGCCGCCGCCGAGCGAGACGCGGCGGCCGACGAGGTGGCTGTCCGCGATGACGGGCAGCCGGGTGGCCGACCCGAACGGGGTGATGGTGCCGCGCTCGTAGCCGGTGACGGCCCTGGCCGCGTCGGCGTCCGGCATCGAGATGCGGTTCGTTCCGAGGAGCGCGCGCACCTTGGCCCACGAGAAGGTGCGGTCGCCGGGCACGAGGACGAAGACGTGGTCGTCCTCCGACCGGCGCACGACGAGGGTCTTGATGAGGTCACGCGGCTCGATGCCGCGGGCGGCCGCCGCCTCGGCGAGGCTCGAGACGCGCCCGTGGCGGGTCACCTCGTGCTCGATGCCGGCCGCGCGCACGGCGTCGACCGCCGGGGTGCGGATCTCGTCCGGATCACTACGCTCGGCCTCATCGCGGTCGGGAACCATGGCACCCAACCTAAGGGGGAGGAGGCGGCGTGACGACGAGCTTCGACCGGATGTGGGCCGACCTCGAGCCGCTCGGGCGTGACGCGACCACCGGTGGCTACCGCCGCCACGCGTGGACCCGCACCGACCACGACCTCCGCGAGTGGTTCGCCGGGGAGTGCGCGGCACGCGGGCTCGAGCTCGTCGAGGACCGCGCGGGCAACCAGTGGGCGTGGTGGGGCGACCCCGACCGGACCCCCGGCGTCGTCGTCGGCTCGCACCTCGACAGCGTGCCGGACGGCGGTGCCTTCGACGGCCCGCTCGGCGTCGTCAGCGCGCTCGCGACGGTCGACGCGCTCCGCGCGGCCGGCGCCCGGCCCGCCGTGCCGCTCGGCGTCGTCAACTTCGTCGACGAGGAGGGTGCCCGGTTCGGCATCGCCTGCGCCGGCTCGCGCATCATCACCGGCGCCCTCGACGCCGACCGCGCCCGCTCGCTCACCGACGCCGAGGGCGTGTCGATGGCCCAGGCCTGGCGCGACGCCGGGCGAGACCCCGCAGGTCTCGGCCCGGACCCCGAGGCCGTGCGCCGCGTCGGGCGGTTCGTCGAGCTGCACGTCGAGCAGGGCAAGGCCCTCGCCGTCGCGCCCGACGGTGGCGACGACCTCGTCGACCCGTCCCGTGCGGTCGCGATCGGCACCGACATCTGGCCCCACGGGCGCTGGCGCGTGGACGTGCCCGGCGAGGCGAACCACGCCGGCACGACCCGCCTCGAGGACCGCGCCGACGCGATGCTCGGCCTCGCGGCCGTGGTGCAGTCGGCGCGAGCCGCAGCGCTCGCGCAGGGCTGCGTGGCGACGGTCGGCAAGGTCGACGTCGTGCCGGGTGGGGTCAACGCCATCGCGAGCCGGGCGACCGCCTGGCTCGACGCGCGCGGGAGCTCGGAGGAGGCCGTGCGGGCGGCCGTCGCCGCCGTCACGGAGGAGGCCGGCAGGTTCGGCGCCACGACGGCGCTCGAGTCGTGGACGCCGACGACGAGCTTCGACGCGGGCCTGCTCGACCGGCTCCGCGGCATCCTGCCCGAGGCGCCCCTGCTCGGCACCGGCGCAGGGCACGACGCGGGCATCCTCGCCACGCACGGGGTGCCGAGCGCCATGCTCTTCGTGCGCAACCCCACGGGCGTGTCGCACTCACCCGCCGAGTGGGCCGGCCGCGAGGACTGCAACCATGGGGTGGCGGCCCTCACCGCCGTCGTCACCGAGCTCTGCGCGGCGGCGGGTCCTGAACCGACGGGGGACGTGCGATGACGAGCTTCTGGTGCGAGAGCGCTTGGCTCACAGGTGGATTCGGCCGTCGGGTGCGTCTCGTGACGCAGGACGGCCTCCTCAAGGAGGTTCTCGTCGACGCCGATCCGGAGCCCGGCGACGTGCGCCTCGAGGGCGTGACGCTGCCCGGCATGGCCAACGCGCACAGCCACGCCTTCCACCGGGCGCTCCGCGGACGCGTCAACGGCGGCGGCGGCAACTTCTGGAGCTGGCGCGAGCAGATGTACGCCGCGGCCGAGCAGCTCAACCCCGACACCTACTTCGCGCTTGCGCGGGCCGTCTTCGCCGAGATGGTGCAGGCCGGCATCACCGTGGTCGGCGAGTTCCACTACGTGCACCACCGACCGGGCGGCCACCCCTACGGCGACCCGAACGCCATGGGGCTCGCGGTGCGCCAGGCGGCCGACGAGGCCGGCATCCGGCTCACCCTGCTCGACACGTGCTACCTCGAGGGCGGGCTCAACGGGAGCGGCCACGTCGAGCTGCACCCCGGTCAGCGGCGCTTCAGCGACGGCACCGTCGAGGCGTGGGCTGAGCGCATGTCCGCGCGGCGCCCCGCGACCGACCGGGTGCGCCTCGGTGCGGCCATCCACTCGGTGCGTGCCGTGCGGCGCGAGGACCTCCCCAAGGTGGTCGAGGCGGCCGGCGACCTCCCGCTCCACGTGCACCTCTCGGAGCAGCACGGCGAGAACCTCGCCTGCCAGATGTTCTACGGCCGCACCCCGACCGAGCTGCTCGAGGAGGCCGGGGCCCTGGGCAACCAGGTGACCGCCGTGCACGCGACGCACCTCGAGGACCGCGACATCGCCGCCCTCGGCTCCACCGGCACGGGGGCGTGCTTCTGCCCGACGACCGAGCGCGACCTCGCGGACGGCATCGGCCCGGCACGCGCGCTGCACGACGCCGGCAGCCCGCTCTCGCTCGGCTCGGACCAGCACGTCGTCATCGACCCCTTCGAGGAGCTGCGCGGCCTCGAGATGCACGAGCGGCTCGTGACGAACGAGCGCGACCGCTTCTCGGCGAACGACCTGCTCCTCGCCGCGTCGTTCAACGGCTACCGCTCGCTCGGCTGGTCGGACGGCGGGCACCTCAGCAAGGGGGCGCTCGCCGACTTCGTCACGGTGCGCACCGACACCGTCAACACGGCCGGGGCGGCCGCCGACCAGATCATCTACGCCTGCGTGGCCTCCGACGTCTCGACCGTCGTCGTGGGCGGCGACGTCGTCGTCAGCGAGGGCCGGCACCGGCTCGGCGACGTCGGCCGCCTGCTCGGTGGTGCCATCGCCCGCGTCACCGGGGGAGGACCCGCGTGAGCCTGCTCCTCACCGGCATCGCCGAGCTGACGACGAACGACCCGGCCCGGGCGGACGGGCACGCCGACCGCGGTGACGCCCTGCTCGGGATCGTCCGCGACGCGGCCGTCGTCGTGTCGGCCGCGGGCGACATCGAGTGGGTGGGCCCCGCGGCCGACGCGCCCGACGCCGACGAGCGCCGCGACCTCGGGGGCCGCGCCGTCGTGCCTGGCTTCGTCGACTCGCACACCCACCTCGTCTTCGCCGGCGACCGGTCGGCCGAGTTCGCCGCGCGGATGACCGGCACGCCCTACGACGGCGGTGGCATCGCCGTGTCGGTCGCGGCCACCCGGGGCGCCTCCGACGACGAGCTGCGGCGGCTCGTCGGCCGCCGCGTGGCGGAGATGCGCGCCCAGGGCACGACCACCGTCGAGATCAAGAGCGGCTACGGCCTGACGCTCGACGACGAGCTGCGCTCGCTGCGCGTCGCCCGCGAGGTGACGCCCCACACGACCTTCCTCGGCGCGCACGTCGTGCCGCCGGAGTTCGCGTCGCGCCGGGCCGACTACGTCGACCTCGTCACCGGGCCGATGATCGCGGCCGTCACGGCGGCCGGCGTCGCCGAGAGCATCGACGTCTTCTGCGAGCCGCGCTCGAGCCACGCCTTCGACGGCGAGGAGTCCCGCGCCGTGCTCGAGGCGGGCCGGGCGGCCGGCCTCGCGCTGCGCGTGCACGGCAACCAGCTCGGCCACGGGCCGGGCGTGCAGCTCGCCTGCGAGCTCGGCGCCCGCAGCGTCGACCACTGCACGTACCTCGACCCCGCCGACGTCGAGGCCCTCGTTGCGGCGCGCGGCACCACGGTCGCGACCCTGCTGCCCGGCGTCGAGTTCTCGACCCGCTCGCCCTACCCCGACGCGCGTGCCCTGCTCGACGCCGGGGTCGACGTCGCGCTCGCGAGCGACTGCAACCCCGGCACCTGCTACTCCTCGTCGATCCCCTTCGCGATCGCGCTCGGGGTGCGCGAGATGGGGATGACGCCCGCGGAGGCGCTGCACGCCGCGACAGCGGCCTCCGCGCGGTCGCTGGGGCTCGAGCGACGCGTCGCGCCCGGCTTTCCGGCCGAGCTGGCCGTGCTCGAGGCCCCGAGCCACCTGCACCTGGCCTACCGCGCGGGCGTGCCGATCGCCCGGGCGCTCGAGCTCCAGGAGCCCGTCGGCCTCCAGGAGCCCGTCGGCCTCTAGGGGCCCGTCGGCGCGTCGTCGGGGTGCTCGCAGCGCAGCACCGAGCCGGGGCCGGGATGGATGATCCCGGTGTGGCCGTCGGACCACTCGACGACGTAGGGCGGCCCGCCGCCCTCGCCCCTGACCTCGCGGACCGTGCCCTCCCGGGTGCCCTGCCCGACGTGCTCCGCGGCCATCGTGATGCGGTCACCGACGCGTGCCTGCATGGCACACCTCCTCGATCTCGTCGTCCTCCCAGCACACCACCTCGGGGCCCGCGCGGGAAGGGCCCGAAGACCCTGGCCGGACCCGTGCGACCGTGGTCGGACGACGGTGTCGCGCCTCCCTCGTAGGCTCGCCCCGTGAACGAGGGACGGGTCTACGAGTGGCTGCAGCGGCGGCCGCTCCTCTTCGACGTGCCCCTGGCCCTCGCGCTCGCCCTCCTCGGCCTCGTGCTGCTGGGTGAGGCGCACAGCTGGGGGTGGGCGATCGTCGGGGCGTCGTCGCTCGCGCTGATCTGGCGCCGGTCGCACCCCGCCACGGCGTTCGCCGTCGTCAGCCTCGCGCTCGCCCTGCGGGTCGTGCCGACGAGCAACCTGCTCCCCGGCGACATGGCCTTCCTCGTCGCCCTCTACTCGCTCGCCGCCTACGACCGGCGCCGCGGCGTGCGCCTCGCCGGCCTCGGGGTGGCAGCGCTCGGCTCCGCCATCGCCGGGGTGCGCTTCACGGCCACCGCCGGACGGATGCCGGGAGCCGGGGAGTTCGTCTTCACCTTCGTCGCGTGCGCCGCCGCGTCGGTCGCGGCCTGGGCGCTCGGCGACCTCAAGCGGGCGCGCCTCCAGCGCCTCGCCGACCTGCAGGACCGTGCCGAGCGCGTGGAGCGCGAGCGCGAGCAGGCCCTGCTCCTCGCCGCCCAGCAGGAACGCGCCGCGATCGCGCGCGAGATGCACGACGTCGTCGCGCACGCGCTGTCGGTCATCGTCGTGCAGGCCGACGGCGCCGCGTATGCCGCCACCCGCCGTCCCGAGGGGGCGCTCGCCCGGTCGGTCGGTGCCCTCGAGACGATCGGCTCGACGGCGCGCGACGCGCTGGGCGAGACCCGCCGGCTCGTCGGGGTGCTGCGCGACCCCGAGTCGGGCCTCGAGCTCGCCCCGACCGGGGGCGTCACCCAGCTCGACGACCTCGTGGCCGGCGTGCGTGCGGCCGGGGTGCCGGTGACGCTCACGGTGCGCGGTGCGGAACGGCCCCGGCCCGTGGGACTCGACCTGGCGGCATACCGCGTCGTGCAGGAGTCGCTCACCAACGTCATCAAGCACGCGGGCGCCGGCGCGAGCGCGCGCGTGGAGGTCGAGCAGGACGAGCAGCGGCTGCGGATCCTCGTGCGCGACGACGGCATCGGGGTGCGCAGCGTCGACGACGGCCGCGGCCACGGGCTGGCGGGCATGCGCGAGCGGGTCGCGGTGCACGGTGGCACACTGACGGCCGGGCCGGGCGCGGGTGGCGGCTACGAGGTGCTCGCGACGATGCCCACCACACCGACTCCGACGGGCGCACCGACCGCACCCGTCGCACCGACCGGACCGACACAGGGGGAGCCGTGAACGAGGCGGGCACCGACGCCGCGACACGCGTCATGATCGTCGACGACCAGGCGCTCGTGCGCGCCGGCTTCCGCATGGTGCTCGACGCCGAGCCGGACATCGAGGTCGTCGCGGAGTGCGCCGACGGGCAGGCCGCGCTCGACGCGCTGCCCGGGCGCGCGGTCGACGTCGTGCTCATGGACATCCGGATGCCCCGGCTCGACGGCATCGAGGCGACCCGGCGCATCGTCGAGCGCGGCGAGACGCCGAAGGTGCTCGTCCTGACGACCTTCGACCTCGACGAGTACGTCTACGCCGCCCTGCGCGCCGGCGCGGCGGGGTTCCTGCTCAAGGACGCCGGCCCGTCCGAGCTGCTCACGGCGATCCGGGCCGTCCACACGGGCGACGCCGTCGTGGCGCCGGGGCCGACGCGCCGCCTGCTCGACCGCTTCCTGCCGGTGCTCGTCACCCCCGCCGCGCCGAGCGGGCTCGAGCGGCTCGACGTGCTCACCGAGCGCGAGCGCGAGGTGCTCGAGGCGGTCGGGCGGGGCCTCAACAACGCCGAGATCGCGGCGTCGTTCTTCGTCGCCGAGGCCACCGTGAAGACGCACATCGGGCGGGTGCTCGCCAAGCTCGGGCTGCGCGACCGCGTGCAGATGGTCGTGCTCGCCTACGAGACCGGGCTCGTGCGGGTCGGCGACGCCTGACCCAGCCGACCCCGCTGGGCCTCTGCAGGCGGGACCTTGGCCCCTTGCCCGCCCCGGCCGGGCGCGGTTGGGTCGGGGGCATGGAGGCATGGGTCGTCGAGGAGCCCGGACCGCTGCGCGGGAGGCCGCTGGTGCGGGCGGAGCTGCCGGTGCCGGAGCCCGGGCCGGGTGAGGTGCTCGTGCGCGTGCGGGCGTGCGGGGTGTGCCGCACCGACCTGCACGTCGTGACGGGCGACCTGCCCCGCCACCGGCACCGGCTCGTGCCCGGGCACGAGGTCGTCGGCGAGGTGGCGGTGCTCGGCGAGGGCGCCCACCGGTTCGTGCCGGGCGACCGCGTCGGCGTCGCGTGGCTCCGGTCGACGTGCGGGGCCTGCCGGTGGTGCCGTTCGGGCCGGGAGAACCTGTGCCCGGCCTCGCGCTACACCGGGTGGGACGCCGACGGGGGCTACGCCCCGTGGACCGTCGTGCCGGAGGCGTACGCCTACCGCCTGCCCGCGTCGTTCTCCGACGTCGAGGCCGCGCCGCTGCTCTGCGCCGGCATCATCGGCTACCGGGCACTCCGCCGCGCCGAGCTGCCGCCGGGTGGCCGCCTCGGCATCTACGGCTACGGCGCGAGCGCGCACCTCACCGCGCAGGTCGCGGTCGCGCAGGGCGCCGAGGTGCACGTGCTGACGCGCGGGGCGGGGGCACGGGCGCTCGCGGCCGAGCTCGGCGCGGCCTCCGTCGGCGGCCCCACCGACGCGCCGCCCGTGCCGCTCGACGCCGCGATCCTCTTCGCCCCGGCGGGCGACCTCGTGCCGGTGGCGCTCGAGGCGCTCGGGCCGGGTGGCACCCTCGCGGTGGCCGGCATCCACCTCTCGGACGTGCCGGTGCTCGACTACCAGCGTCACCTCTTCCGGGAGCGGAGCCTGCGCAGCGTCACGAGCAACACCCGCCGGGACGGCGAGGAGCTGCTGACCCTCGCCGACCGGCTGGGGCTGCGCGTCGCGACGACGCCGGTGCCGATGGACGAGGCCGACCGCGCGCTCGCCGACCTCGAGGCCGGGCGCGTGCACGGCGCCGCCGTGCTCGTCGTCTGACACCGCTGCTCAGTCGAGCAGCACCCGCTCGCCGAGTCGCGGCACGGCGACTGCGCAGTCGTGCTCGGCCCGGATGCGGGCGGCGAGCGCCTCGGCGGCCGCGGGCTCGCCGTGCACGACGTAGACCGACTCCGGGGGCTGCGGGAGCTCGCCCAGCCAGGCGACGAGCTCGCCGGCGTCGGCGTGCACCGAGAACGTCGGGTCGCTGACGACCTCGGCGCGCACCCGCACGTAGCGCCCGGCGATCTTGACCTCGCGCGCCCCGTCGAGCAGGGCACGCCCGCGGGTGCCGACCGCCTGGTAGCCGGTGAGCACGACGGTGTTGCGCTCCTGCGGCAGGAGGTGCTCGAGGTGGTGCACGACGCGCCCGCCCGTCGCCATGCCCGACGCCGAGACGATGACCGACGGCCGTCCCGGCGTGTTGAGCCGCATCGACTCCTCCGCCGAGTGCACGGCCCGAAGGTCGGGCAGCGCCGCGATGGCGTCGACGGCGCCGGGGCGGGTCTCGGCGCGGTGCGCGGCCGCCCGGTAGACCTCGAGCGCGGCAAGGGCCATCGGGCTGTCGACGTAGACCGGCACGTCGGGGATCTCGCCGCGCCGGCGCAGGTCGGCCAGCGCGAGCAGGACGATCTCGGTGCGGTCGACGGCGAACGCCGGGACGACGACCGACCCGCCGCGCCGCACCGTGCGCCGGATCGCGTCGGCGAGACCGGCGTGGTCGGGGTCGCCCCGCTCGTGCACGCGGTCGCCGTACGTCGACTCGATGACGACCGTGCGGGCCGCCGGCGGCCGGTCGCGGCCGAGCAGCAGGGGGTGCGAGGTGCGGCCGAGGTCGCCGGAGAAGAGCACGGAGGCCGCGCCGGACCGCACGAGCGTGCTCGCCGACCCGAGGATGTGCCCGGCCCGCACGAAGGCGACGGTGACGCCGCCGTCCGGCCCGTCCGCCCCGTCCGGCCCGACGCGGACGGCCTCGCCGTATGCCTGGGGCTCGACGAGCGCGATGGCGCGCTCCGCGTCGGCCGCGGTGTAGAGCGGCAGCGGCGGGTCGTGCTTCGACCAGCCGCCGTGGCGGGCGGCGACGCTCTCCTCCTCCTGCAGGTGCGCGCTGTCGCGCAGCACGATGGCGGCGAGGGCGGCCGTGCCCGACGTGGCGAGCACCGGCCCGGCGAAGCCGCCGCGCACGAGGGCGGGGAGGTAGCCGCAGTGGTCGAGGTGGGCGTGCGAGAGCGCGACGGCGTCGAGGCTGTCCGGCGGCAGCGGCAGGGCCGCCCAGTTGAGCGACCGCCACCGCCGCTCGCCCTGGTAGAGGCCGGCGTCGACGAGGAGGCGGGCCCCGGCGTCGAGCAGGAACTTGCTGCCCGTCACCGTGCCGGCCGCGCCGAGGAAGGTGAGCACGGGCGCGTGGCCCGAGGTGGTGAGGTCGGCCATCGTGCACCTCCGGGACCGGGCCGACGGGCTGCGGCCCACGGCCCCAGCGTCGCGCTCCCGGCGCCGAGCCGTCAGGGGCCAAGGTCCCGAGACGGCCGGGACCCTCCGTGGTGGCCCCGCCGCGGTGGTGCGGCGGTGGTGCGGCGGGAGCGGCCTCAGCGGCTCCCGGTCGCCTTGTCGATGGCCTTCTGGGTCGCCTTCTCGGCCTTGTGCTTGGCCTTGGCCAGCTTGCGGTGCGCCTTCTTGTCGTCGGGGGAGACCTCGTTCTCCTCCAGCGCCTTGGGCAGGTGGCCGGTCGAGCGGCGGTAGTAGGTCGCGGCGCCGCGCTCGGCCGCGACGCGGGCGGCCGCGACCGCCATCGACGAGATCGCCGTGAAGAGGATGACGTCGCGGGTGCGCTCGCGCTCGAAGTCGCCCTTGACCGGCACGTTGCGGCCGGTGGCGAGCTTCCACCCCTTCTGCGCGGCATCGGTGGCGATCTTCGTCGCGAGGATCGTCGAGCCGACGCTGAGGATCTTCCAGACCGCACCCCCGGCCGGGGAGTGCTGCGTCCCGCCGGCCTCGGCGGCGGCGGCCTTCTTCGTGCGCTTGGAAGCCATGCCCGAACTGTACCCACGGAGCCGGGAGTAGAGTCGGGGCCACAACTGAACAGCACCACCCGTTCATCACGACAGGGGAGCGCCCTTCGCGCTGAGAGTGCGGCGGCCCAGACGGCCCAGCCGCAGACCCTCGAACCTGCTCCGGTTAGCACCGGCGAAGGAAGTCGGGATTTCTCGGGTCGCCGGAGGGCTCGTGGCACGACGTCACCCGGTGACCTCCCCCAGGTATCCACTCGTTTCCACTGGAGCCCGGGAGTCACACATGTCCAGCACCACCACGTCCACCGGCAGGGCCCGCACCATCACGGCGAGCGGCCCGCTCACCCGCTGGCGCACCATCGACCTGCTCACCTGCGCCTTCCTCGGCGTCGCCTTCGGCGTCGCCTACTGGGCCTGGGGGCTCGTCTACGCCGTTCCCTCCGGCGTCGTCTCGGCGGGCTTCCCGCCGCTCGGCGCCCTCTTCAACTGGCCCTGGCTCGTCGCCGGCATCGTCGGGATGCTCGTCATCCGGCGCCCCGGCGCGGCCGTCTTCACCGAGCTGCTGGCTGCCGTCGTCTCGGCGCTCGTCGGCACCCAGTGGGGCCTCACGACCGTCGTCTCGGGCCTGCTCCAGGGCCTCGGGGTCGAGCTCGGCTTCGCCGCGTTCGGGTATGCCGTCTACCGCTGGGGGCCGCTGCTGCTCGGCGGCTTCCTCGGTGGCGCCTTCGAGGCCGTGTACGAGTGGTACTCGTACTGGACCGACTGGGGCTGGGGCTACAAGGTGTCCTACCTGCTGCTCCTCGGCGGGTGCGTGGCCGTGCTCGGCTCGCTGCTCGCGCTCGGCCTCACGCGGCTGCTGGCCGGGGCCGGGGCCCTGAACCCCTTCCCGCCCGGCCAGGAGGTGCGCGAGCGGCGTGCGGTCTGACCGCGTCGTGCCACCCGCCGACGCGCCGGGTGCGACGACCCGGCAGCCCCTGACCGGCGCGGTCGCGGGCGCGGGCATCCGCGTGCGCGACCTGACCTGGCGACCGTACGGCCGGGCCCGGCCGGTCCTGCGCGACCTCGACCTCGACGTCGCGCCGGGCGAGCGCGTGCTGCTCGCCGGGCCGAGCGGCTCGGGGAAGTCCACGCTGCTCCGGGCCGTCGCGGGCCTGCTCCACACGGCCGACGCGGGGGACCTCTCCGGCGCCGTGACCGTGGGCGAGCAGGCGCCCCAGGCAGTTCCGGGTGCGGTGGGCCTCGTGCTCCAGGACCCCGGGGCGGGGCGGGTCGCGTCCAGCATCGGACGCGACGTCGCCTTCGGCCTCGAGAACGTCGGGTGCCCGGCGGCCGACATGCCGGCGCGGGTGTCCGCGGTGCTGGCCGAGGTCGGCCTGACGATGCCGCCCGACAGCAGCCCCGACACGATGAGCGGGGGCGAGTCGCAGCGGCTCGCCCTCGCCGGCGCCCTCGTCATGGAGCCGTCCGTGCTGCTGCTCGACGAGCCGACGGCCATGCTCGACGCGGCCACGGCGGCGCAGGTGCGTCGGGTCGTCGGCGACGTCGCCACCCGGCGCGGCCTGACGCTCGTCGTCGTGGAGCACCGGCTCGACGGGTGGGTCGAGCTCGTCGACCGGCTCGTCGTGCTCGACGACGACGGGCAGGTCGTGGCCGACGGCCCGCCAGCGGAGGTGCTCGCGGAGCGCGCGGACTCCCTTGCCGCGCAGGGCATCTGGGTGCCCGGCCTGCCGGAGCCCGAGCCGCTCCGCGTCGACCTGCCGCCCGTCGGGTCGGCGGCCGCGGGTGGAGCCGTGGCCGGTGGTGGGGTGGCCGGCCAGGTCGTCGCACGGGCCGAGGGGCTGCGGGTCGAGCACCGGAGCCGGCGGCTCGGGGAGCCCTCGCGCACGACGCTCGCCGTCGACGGCACCGACCTCGTCGCGAGGTCGGGTCGGGCCCTCGCCCTCGTCGGGCCGAGCGGGGCGGGCAAGTCCACCCTGCTCACCGCCCTGGGCGGCCTGCGTGAGCCCTCGGGAGGGACGGTGCGCCTCACCGTGCCCCACGGTGCGACGGCCGACGGTCCGCCGCACCGGTGGTCCTCGCCCGAGGTCGCCCGCGCCGTCGCGTGGGTGCCGCAGCGCGCCTCCACCGCCCTGCTCGGGCGCACCGTTCGCGGTGACGTGCTGACGACACCGGACGCCCTCGGCCAGGACCCCTCCACGGCGGGCGCGCGCGCCGACGCGCTCCTCGCGGCCCTGGGGCTGCACCACCTGGCCGACGCCGACCCGCGCCACCTCTCCGGTGGCGAGCAGCGCCGCCTCGCCATGGCGTCCGCCGTCGCGCACGCCCCGGCGCTGCTCCTCGCCGACGAGCCGACGGTCGGGCAGGACCGCCGCACGTGGGCCGCCGTGACCGGCCTGCTCGCCGCGGCGCGGGAGGAGGGCACGGCCGTCGTCGTCGCGACCCACGACGCGGGCGTCGTCGCGTCCGCCGACGACGTGCTCGCCGTCGCCGCACCGGCCCGCCCGCCGGGGACGCCGGCGGTCCCGACGCCCTCGACCCAGCCCGAGCAGGCCCGCCGCCCGCTCGTGGCGCGGGCTGGGCCGCTCGCCCTCCTCGCGGCCGCGCTCTGCGTGCTCCCGCTGCCGGCGCTCCTCGACACCTGGCGCCAGGGCCTCGTGGTCCTGGGCGTCGAGGTGGTGCTGGGCCTGCTCGCGCTCCTCGCCCCCGGAGCGGGTCCCGCGCCGCAGGGCCGCCTCCGGGGCGTCGCCGCCCGGCTCGTGCCGGCCGTCGTCGCCGTCGCCGGCGTCGCGTGGTCGGCCTGGCTGCTCGGCGGGCGCGACCTCGAGGTCGCGGCCGGGGCGGCGCTGCGGGTGCTCTGCCTCCTCGTCCCCTCTGCGGTCGTCGTCGGCCACCTCGACCCGGAGGCGCTCGGTGACCACCTCGCCCAGCGCCTCCACCTGCCGGCGCGGCCGGTCGTCGCCGCGACGGCCGCCCTCCAGCGGCTGCAGTCGTTCGACGCCCTGTGGGGCGAGCTGATGACGACCCGGCGGGTGCGCGGGGTGCAGGCCGGCCGGCACGCCGTGGCCGCCCGGGCCCGGGAGGCCGTCGTCGTCACCGGCGGACTGCTCGTCGGCGCGCTCGGCCAGGCGTCGAACCTCGCGCTCGCGATGGACGCGAGGGGCTTCGCGGAGGCGCGGCGGCGCACCTGGGCCGGGCCCGCGCCGTGGCGCACGGCCGACACCGTCGCCGTGGGGGCGGGGCTGCTCGTCGTCGTGGCCGCCGTGACGGCCCGGCTGCTGCTGGGTTGACCGCCGGCCGGGGCACAATGGGCCGCGCACACCTCGCGACAGGAAGGGGCCGCTCGTGCCCAGGACAGGCCGACTCCGTCGGGACGACGCTGCTCACCGCTCCCGGACGGTCGGGGCGTGGTGCGCCGCCGGGGCGCTCGTGGCGGTGCTGGGTGCGTGCGGGCAGCCGCAGCCGTCCTCGGACGACGGCGTGGCCCCCACGGTGAGCGTGCCGGTGCAGCCGACCATCACCGCGGTCACCCCGAGCGACGACGTCATCGACCCGTCGGCCGAGCCGAGCGACGGCGAGCTCTTCGACGCCGCCTCGAGCCTGACCGACGCGTCCTGCGAGGCCACCGGCGACGTGTGGAGCTTCACCGGCACCCTGACGAACTCCGACTCGGAGAAGCACACGTTCACCGTGGCCGTCTTCATCGTCAAGCGCTCCGACGGCAGCGACGTCGCGGGCAAGGAGGTCGACATCACGCTCGAGCCCGGCGCCACCGCGCCCGTGTCGGTCCCGAACTTCCACACCGGCCCCAGGACCGGGGTCGAGTGCCTGAGCGGCGTCACCGTCAAGGGGCTGTGACGATGCGCCTCTTCCTCGTCCGCCACGGGCAGACCCATGCGAACGTCGCGCGCCAGCTCGACACCGCGGTGCCCGGCCTCGACCTGACCGACGAGGGCCGGGCCGAGGCCCGGGCGCTCGCCGACCGCCTCGGCGGCGAGGACCTCGGGGCCATCTACACCTCGGACCTCGTGCGCACCCAGCAGACCGCCGGGCCCCTCGCCGAGCTGCTCGGGCTCGAGATGGTGGTGCTGCCCGGCCTGCGCGAGATCCAGGCCGGCGACTACGAGATGTCGACCGACTGGCAGCCCTACGTCGACGCCGTCATCCGCTGGCGCGACGACCCCGCGCACGCCATCCCCGGCGGCGAGAGCGGCGCCGGCTTCTTCGCGCGCTACGACGACGCCATCGCGCGGATCGCCGCCGACGGGCACGCGTCGGCCGTCGCGGTGAGCCACGGCGCCGCGATGCGCGTCTGGTGCTCGGCGTCCCTCGGGCTGCCGCCCGAGTTCTTCGACGGGCGCCGGCTCGACAACGCGCACGTCGTGACGATGGAGCGCGACCCCGGCTCGGGGTGGCGACTGCTCGCGTGGGGTGACGAGCCGGTCACGCATGGCTGACGCGCGTCCCCCCGCGACGTGGCGCTGGGCCGGCTGCGCCGGGGCGCTCGCGCTCGCGGCGGCCTCGTGGGGCTCGGGCGCGCTGCCCCGGCCCAACACCGGCGTCCTCTGGCCCGGCGTCGCCGCCTGGTCGAGCAAGGGCGGCTCGCCGCTGCTCGCGACCGTGTCGGTGCTCGCGCTCGCCCTCCTCGTCGTCGCGTGGTGGCGGCTGCGCGAGGCCGACGTCGGCGTGAAGTGGTGGTGGACGACGACGGCGCTGTGGTTCGGCCCGCTCGTGCTCGCCATGCCGCTCTACAGCCGCGACCTCTACTCCTACGCCGCGCAGGGCCTGCTGTGGGACCAGGGGCTCAGCCCGTACGACCACGTCGTGCGCGAGCTCGACTCCCCGTGGCGCAGCTCGACCGCGCCCACCTGGCTCGACAGCCCCACGCCCTACGGCCCCGTCTGGCTGCTCCTCGCGCGCGCCGTGGCTGCCGTGTCGGGCGAGCTCTGGGTGGCGCTCCTGCTGCTGCGCCTGCTCGCCGTGGCCGGGGTCGTCGTGCTCGCGTGGGCCGTGCCCGACGTCGCGCGCCGGCTCGGGTGGTCACCGGTGCGCGCCACGTGGCTCGGTGTGGCGGTGCCGCTCGTCGGGGCGCACTTCGTCGGCGGCGCGCACAACGACGCCCTCATGGTCGCCGCCGTGCTCGGTGGCGTCGCGCTCGCGCTGCGGCGGCGCCTCGTGCTCGCCTGCGTCGTCATCGCCCTCGGGGCCATGGTCAAGGTCACCGCCGTCGTCGCCCTGCCCTTCGTCGCCGTGCTCTGGGCCCGCCACCGCGCGACGGGACGGGCCGTGCGCACGGGCGCGCCGGCATCCGTGCGCTGGTCGGAGGTCGTCCGCGCGGGGCTCGCCACCGTCGGCAGCGCCGGGGTCCCGATGGTGCTGGGTGGCCTGCTGACCGGCCTCGGGTTCTCGTGGCTCAACCCGACGGGCACGCCCGGCAAGAACGAGCAGTGGACCTCCCTGCCGACGTCCGTCGGCATCGCCGTCGGCGCGGTCGGTCACCTGCTCGGGCACGAGGAGTGGCGCGACGCCGGCATCGCCGCCGCCCGGGCCGTCGCGCTCGTCGTGCTCGCGGTGCTGCTCGTGCTCGTCTGGCTCGCCGCGCTCAAGCCGATCGACAGCTCGGGCCTGTCCGCGGAGGAGGCGGCCGCCGAGGCACGGCTGCGCCCGGTGCGGGGCATCGGGTGGGCGATGCTCGCCGTCGTCGTGCTCGCGCCGGTCTTCCTCGGCTGGTACTACCTCTGGATGCTGCCGCCGCTCGCCGTCTCGCTCGGCGCCCTCTGGCGCGACCGCCTCGAGGGGCCGCTCGCCGTCGTCGCCACCGTCGTCTGCTTCGCCACCCTCCCCGAGGGCTACAGCCTCGGGCTCACGACGACGGTCGTCGGGGTGCCGTTCGCGCTCGTCGTGCTCGTCCTCGTCGTGCGCCGGGGCCTGCGCACGGCCCGGCGCGCCGACTGGGCCGGCCTGCTCGACCTCGACCGGCCCCTGCTGCGGCGTCACGGCTCGGCGACAGTTGCCGCAAGTGCTTCCGGTCGCGACCGGGGTGCCCGAGACTGACCCGGTGAGCGACTCCGGCTTCGTCGACGAGGCCGAGGCCGGTCGCGGGCACCGCTCCCGACCGCGCCCGGAGCCGAGCGACGGCGCCCGGGACGTCCACGCCCGTCGACGTGTCGTCCCGGCCGCCTTCGCGCTCCTCGTGGTGGGTCTCGTCGGCTTCGGCGGCTGGGCCTGGGCCGGGCGGGTGCACGCCGACGACCTCGCGGCCTACGCGTCCCTCGCCGGCCAGGTCGAGGAGCTCGACCGCACCCTGACCCCGCTCGGGCACGGCGAGATGCCGCCCTGCCGCGCGGCCACCGACGGCAGCGTCACCCGCACCTACCCGCCCTCGACCGGGCCGCAGGCGGCCGAGCTCGTCGGCTTCCTGCTCCAGAAGGGCTGGCGGCAGTCGTCCGGCGAGGCCGTCGCGCCCGTCGTCGCGCACCTCTCGCGCGACGTCGCCGGCCACGAGCTGACGATCGACGTCTCGGCGGCCTCGATGAACCAGCTCGTCGAGGCGCTCACCGCCCGCAGCCCCGCCTCCGCGTTCGGCTGCCTGGGACGCTGACCGGGACGCTGACGGGGACGCTCACCGAGGCGCTGACCGGGCCACCCGGCATACCTGCTCGGCAGGGGACGTGACGGACACGTCAGGTCACATGGTGGGAATCGCCCGGAGTCCCGCCGGGTGGGGTGCGACCCTTGCCCCATGCGCGCGGTCACCCAGAGCAAGAAGCTGCAGAACGTCTGCTACGAGATCCGGGGGCCCGTGCTCGCCGAGGCCAAGCGGCTCGAGGACGAGGGGCACCGCATCCTCAAGCTCAACATCGGCAACCCGGCGCCGTTCGGCTTCGAGGCGCCCGAGGACATCCTCGTCGACGTCATCCAGGAGCTGCCGACGGCGCAGGGCTACAGCGACAGCAAGGGCATCCTGTCGGCCCGGCGTGCCGTCAAGCAGCACTACGAGCTGCGCGACTTCCCGCCCGTCGGCGTCGAGGACATCTACCTCGGCAACGGGGTGAGCGAGCTCATCGTCATGGCGATGCAGGGGCTGCTCGACAACGGCGACGAGGTGCTCATCCCGGCGCCCGACTACCCGCTGTGGACGGCCGCGGCGAGCCTCGCGGGCGGCACGGCCGTGCACTACGTCTGCGACGAGCAGGCCGGCTGGGCGCCCGACGTCGACGACATCCGGAGCAAGATCACCGACCGCACCCGGGCCATCGTCGTCATCAACCCGAACAACCCGACCGGTGCGGTCTACCCCCGCGAGGTCCTCGAGGCGATCGCGCAGGTCGCGCGCGAGCACGAGCTCATCGTCATGGCCGACGAGATCTACGACAAGATCCTCTTCGAGGGAGCCACCCACACCTCGATCGCCTCGCTCGCGCCCGACCTGCTGTGCCTGACCTTCAACGGGCTCTCCAAGGCCTACCGCGTCGCGGGGTTCCGGTCCGGGTGGCTCGCCATCACCGGGCCCAAGGAGCACGCCCGCAACTACATCGAGGGCCTCGACATCCTCGCCAACATGCGGCTGTGCGCCAACGTGCCGGCCCAGCACGCGATCCAGGTCGCGCTCGGCGGCTACCAGTCGATCAACGAGCTGATCCTGCCCGGCGGGCGCCTGCTCGAGCAGCGCAACGTCGCGTGGGAGATGCTCAACGCGATCCCCGGCGTCTCGGTGACCAAGCCCGAGGGCGCGCTCTACCTCTTCCCGCGGCTCGACCCGAAGGTCCACGACATCCGCGACGACCAGCGCTTCGCCCTCGACCTGCTGCGCGAGCAGAAGCTGCTCGTCGTGCACGGCACGGGCTTCAACTGGCCGACGACCGACCACTTCCGCATCGTCTTCCTGCCCCGCGTCGAGGAGCTCGAGGACGCGGTCGGTCGCCTCGAGAAGTTCCTCGCCACCTACTCCCAGTAGCCGGGCCGCACGATCCCCGCCGTGGCCGGATGCCGGTGGCGTCGAGGCGCTGATCGGCTCCGGAAGCCCGCCGTGGCCGGATGGTTGCGGTCGGCAGGTCGGCGGGTCAGCGGGTCAGCGGGAGCGGGCCCACCACTTGAGGAGCAGGCCGAGCACGACGGCCCAGACGAGCGTGAGCGCCAGGCTGATCGCGACCGCGAGCAGCGCCGGGCGACGGCCGCCGGTCTCGCGGCGGGCCAGGCTGAGGCCGGCGAGCGCGAGACCGAGCACCTGCGGCAGGAAGACGAAGCCGAAGACGACGGCCGAGACGGCGGCGGCCACGGCGCCACGGGCCAGCGGTGCGTCGGCGGCCAGCCGGGCGCCGGACGCGAGGCGGGGACGTTCGGGCTCGCTCACGCGTTCAGGGTAACGATGCAAGCCTTGACCGAGCGCGGTGGAACGAGCCCAGCCAGCCGACCCGGCCGAACCGGGCGGTGGCGTGACGGCGCCCTGGTGGGCGCCGGGGTCGTGGCCGTCCTCGCGCTCGGCGGGTGCGGCGGTTCCGAGCCGACCCTCGCCGACCTGCCTGCCGGTGTCGCCGAGGCCCGGCCGAGCATCTCCGCGGAGGAGGCCGACTTCGTGCTGGCCGCGCAGAAGCTCGGTGCGACGGTCACCGGCGACACCGTCGACGACGACATCGAGACGGGCACGACGACCTGCTGGGCGCTGCAGAACGGCGGCGTCGACCTCGCCCAGATCGCCGTCGACGACGAGACCGGCAAGCCGTTGGCGAACACCGGCGAGGCCCTGCGCACCAAGCAGCTGATGGCCGCCGGCGTGCAGACCTTCTGCCCCGACCACGACGACCAGATCGGGCAGCTCCGGCTGCCCTGACCGGTCCGCCGGCGCCCGACGTGGGCGCGTGACCTAGGAGAGCCAGTCGGGCGGCCGCGGCACGACGATCCCGACGAGCGGCGAACCGTCCGACGCGGTGCCCAGCTGGACGACGGACGCGCGGTCGGCCTGCTCGCCGATGACCCGGCACTCGACCCCGACGCACCAGCGCGGCACCGAGCCGCGCTCCTGCTGGACCGCCATGAAGAGGGTGCTCGCCATGAGCCGGCCGTCGCGGGTCTCGCGCACGGTGGGGTCCTGGTAGACGACGATCGTCGGCGTGGGCGTGCCCTCGGGGTGGGCGGCCGCCGCCGCGGCGATCGCGGCGTACTGCGCCCGGGTGGCCTGGTGCGGCCCGAGGTCGGCCCGCCAGGCGAGCACACCGCCGACGGCGAGCACCGCGAGCAGGGCCGCCCCGACGGTCTCGCGCCGCAGGAGCCCGCGCCCCACGGGCGTCGTCCGGTCGTCACCGTGCTCGCGCGGCAGCAGGAGCAGCGCGGCGGGGAGCACCGCCGCGAGCCAGCTCCAGAGCTGGCCCCGCGCCTCGGTGACGAGGCCGGTGGCGACCGTCTGCGCGGCGTCGACCCCGCAGGCCACGACGAGCGCGACGAGCAGCCGCTGCAGCCGGGGCCGCACGACCGGGTCGCGCCAGCCCACGGCGGTCGCGACGACGGCCACGACGGCGACCCACCACTGCGCCGACCACAGCTCGCCGGCGGTCGACAGCCACCGGCCGACGTTCTCGGCGAGCGCCGCGGGCGAGGTGAGCGGGTTGGCGTGGCGCCAGGCCGCGAGCTGGAGGCCGAAGTGCCCGTTGAGCACGAGGTTGAGCGAGTAGGCGACGCCGATGCCGGCCGCGAACCCCACGCCCCACGCGACGACGGTCAGCCCGACCCGGCGCCAACGGGCCTCGCCGAGCGCCACGACCGCCAGCACGAGGAGCACGACGCCGGTCGGGGGATAGGTGAGCACGGCCCCGGCCGCGCCGACCGCGAGCCAGCCGGCGAGTCGGGCCCGGCGCCGGGTGGCCCACGGCAGGAGCCACAGCGCCGCGGCCCCCCACATGACCGAGGGCGTCAGCGTGCCGGGCCAGTAGAGCAGCTGCACCCAGACGCACGACGCGTAGAGCGCGACGCCGAGCAGCGCGTCGACGGCGGGACGAGGACGGATGCCGGCGACGTGCAGCACGCGCCAGGCGCCGGCGACGAGCAGGGCGTAGGCCACGGCATACGTGAGCGCGGCCGTCTGGGTGGTGCCGTGCTGGCCGACGAGCCACCACCACGCGCTGTTGAGCCAGCGCCCCTCGCTCGCGTTGTAGTACGAGGGCGGGACGGCCCCCGGGGTGCCCTCCGGCAGCAGGAACGCCCAGTCGTCCTGCCGGATGAACGGGGTGACGGCCTGCGTCACGCCGCCGCTCACCAGGAACGCGGCCAGCAGGACGACGGGCACGAGCACACGCCGCCGCGCGGTCGTTCCGCTCACGGGTGCGGGGTGCTCGGCAGGGTGAGGATCTCGGCGCCGTCGGCGGTGATCGCGATGGTGTGCTCGCTGTGCGCGGACCGGCCGCCCGTGGCGCTGCGCAGCGTCCAGCCGTCGGGGTCGACGACGAGCGACGCCGTGTCGAGCATGACCCACGGCTCGAGGGCGAGCAGCAGCCCCTCGCGCAGCCGGTAGCCGCGCCCGGGCCGGCCGATGTTGGGCACGTGCGGGTCCTGGTGCATCGTCGAGCCGATGCCGTGGCCGCCGAACTCGGTGTTGACCCGGAAGCCCGCCGCAGAGAGCGACGAGCCGATGGCGTGCGAGACGTCGCCGAGGTGGGCGCCCGGCCGGGCCGCGGCGATGCCGGCCGCGAGCGCGCGCTCGGTCGCGACGATCATCGCCACGCTCTCGGTCGGTCGGGCCTCGCCGACGATGAAGCTGATGGCGGAGTCGGCGGCGATGCCGTCGGTCAGCACGGCGAGGTCGAGCGTCAGCAGGTCGCCGTCGGCGAGCACGTGGCCGTTCGGGAGCCCGTGGAGCACGGCGTCGTTGACCGACGTGCAGACGTAGTGGCCGAACGAACCGCGCCCGAACGAGGGGGCGTAGTCGACGTAGCAGGACACGCCACCGGCACCGAGGATGAGCTCCTTCGCCCAGGCGTCGATCTCGAGCAGCGTCGTGCCGACGGTGGTGCGGCGACGCAGCTCGGCCAGCACGTCGGCGACGACGCGGCCCGCCGCGCGGGCGCGCGGCAGCTCGGCGGGGGTGAAGATCTCGATCATGGTCTCTCCCTGTAGGTGCCCCACACCTATCCCGCAGCGCAGGGCGTTCGCAAGCCGGGCGCGGAATACCCCGACCGGCGTGGCCCGTTGGCACCCACGTGAGTCCTGCCCCGAAAGCCCAGCTGAACATCCTCGACCTCGTGCCCGTCCTCGACGGCGGCACCCCCGGTGAGGCGATCGCCTCGACCGTCGACGTCGCCCGTCACGCGGAGAAGTGGGGCTACCAGCGCTACTGGATGGCCGAGCACCACAACATGCGCGGCGTCGCGTCGAGCTCCACCGCGGTGCTCATCGGCCACGTCGCCGACCAGACCGAGTCGATCCGGGTCGGCGCCGGCGGCATCATGCTGCCGAACCACGCCCCCTACGTCGTGGCGGAGCAGTTCGGCACGCTCGCGACGATCCACCCCGGCCGCATCGACCTCGGCCTCGGCCGGGCGCCGGGCACCGACCCGTTCACGACGCGCGCGCTGCGCCGCAGCGAGGCCGCGGCGATGAACTTCGCCGGCGAGGTCGAGGAGCTCATCGGCTACCTCGGTGACCCCGACCCCGACGCCAAGGTGCGCGCCATCCCCGGCGAGGGCACCCACGTGCCGATCTGGATCCTCGGCTCGAGCCACGGCGGTGCGCAGGTCGCGGCCGCGCTCGGCCTGCCCTACTCGTTCGCCTCGCACTTCGCGCCGGCCGCGCTGATGAGCGCGCTCGAGGTCTACCGCTCGCGGTTCACCCCCTCGACCGAGCCCGGGGGCCTCGACGCCCCGCGCACCATGGCCGGCGTCAACGTCATGGTGGCCGGCACCACCGAGGAGGCCGAGCGCCTCTTCACGAGCGTGCTCCAGCGCTTCCACGGCATCGTCACCGGCCGCCGGGCCGGGCTGCCCGAGCCGCAGGGCGACATCGCGAGCCTCATGGCGACGTGGTCGCCCGCCGAGCGCCAGGCCGTGAGCGAGATGACGCGCGTGTCGCTCGTCGGCACGGCCGACGAGGTGCGCGACGGACTCGCCGGCTTCGTCGAGGCGACCGGCGTCGACGAGGTCGTCGTCACGTGCGGCGCCCACGACCACGAGGACCGCCTGCGCTCCTACGAGCTGCTCGCGGACGCCTGGCTCTGACCCGGGCCCCGCTGCGACCGACGTCTGAGAGGCTGCACCCATGAGCGAGAGAGACCCCCAGGACCTGCGCCGCGTCACCCTGACCCGTGACGCCGTCGGGCGCTACACGGTGCGCAACGACCGCGGAGGCTCGATCACGACGAGCTCGGGCACCGACGAGCTCTCGCCCGTCGAGCTGCTCCTCGCCGGCATCGCCGGCTGCACCGCCGTCGACGTCGACACCGTCACGACCCGTCGCGCGGAGCCGGAGCAGTTCGAGGTCGAGGTGACCGCCGACAAGGTCAAGGACGAGCACGGCAACCACCTGCAGGACATCGAGGTGCGCTTCCGGGTGCGCTTCCCCGACGGCGACGGCGGTGACGCGGCCCGCGAGATGCTCCCCAAGCTCGTCAAGCGCTCGCACGACGAGTGGTGCACCGTCAGCCGCACCGTCGAGCTGGGTCAGCAGGTCACGACCACCGTCGAGTGACCGTGGTTCGGTCCGGCGACCTGCACCCGTTCGGGTGACAGGTCGCCGGACCGGAGCCCGTCGCGGGCCCCGAGGACGTATGCCGTCAGGCGCGGTGCGCGGCGTCGAGCCACTCGATGGGGTCGCCCCACCCGAGCCGGGTGACTCCGTTCGCGTCGAGCGCGCGCACCGCGAGGGTGCGCCGGTGCGCGGCGAAGGTCAGCACATGCGCCACCATCGCGCCGTAGGAGCAGACGTAGGGCGGGTCGCTCGAGGCGTCGACGAAGACGTCGTCGAGCCGGCCCTGATCGATCGCGTCGCGCACGTGGCCGAGGAAGACGGGCGCGGCCTCGGCGAGGCGGCGCCGCGCCGACGTCAGCGACTCGTGCTCCTCGACGGAGAAGTCGTAGTCGCGGCTGGCCATCGTCGCGTTCCACATCGCCATCTGGCCGACGAGCCGGCTGACGATGCGGCGCAGGGTCGAGGGGTCGGGATCGTCGTCGATGCCGAGGAGGATCGGCTCGTCGAGCTGCTCGTCGGTGAGCTGGGCGGCGCACTCGATGAGCTCGCCGGTCAGCCAGATGTGGTGCTCGACCATCTTCTGCACGAGGTCCATGGCGGTGACCTTTCGCTGGGCCGGCAGACGGATGCCGCCGGGCGGGTGGAAGTGGATGTCGTCGGCCGCCTCGAGCCGGATCGTCCCCGGGGCCCGGCGCCACGCACTGGGCGTCGAGCCGTAGGCGCGACGGAACGCCCGCGTGAACGCCTCGTGCGAGCCGTAGCCCGCCTCGACGGCGACGTCGAGGACGGTGCGGCGGCTCGCGGCGAGGCGGTAGGCCGAGCGCTCGAGCAGCACCCTGCGGCGCAGGGCGCTCGGCGCCTCACCGGCGCCGGCGCTGACGATGCGGTCGAGGTGGAACCGTGACAGGTGCAGCCGGCCCGCGATCTGCTCGCCCGTCAGGCCGGGCTCGTCGAGGGTGTCGACGAGCACGTCCAGCCAGGCGCTGAAGGTGTCGCGGGGTCCGGTCACGTCACGATCCTGCGCCCCGCCACCCCACGCACACCTGATCGGGTTTGCTGTGTGCGCAACGGAACCCGATCAGTGGTGGACGACCACCTTGTCGCCGACCCGCACCTTGAAGAAGAGCGCCTTGATCTGCGCGTGGTCGGCGATGTTGACGCAGCCGTGGCTCGCGCTCGCGTAGCCGAGCCGCGCGAAGTTCGACGAGTAGTGCACGGCCTGGCCGCCCGAGAAGAACATCGAGTAGGGCATCGGCGTGAAGAAGAGGTTCGAGATGACGTACTCGTACTTGCGCGACACGCGGAAGGTGCCCTCGCGCGTCTCGAGGCCCCTCTTGCCGAAGCGGGCCCACATCACCATGAGCGGCTTGCCGTCGACGACCCAGGTGAGGGTGCGGGTGTCCTTGTCGACGCACATGACGCGACCGGTGCGGCACCGCTTGTCGAGCGACGACGCGGCGGGCATGAGGGGGCGGGCGCCGGAGAGGTAGCGGTGCTGGTCGAACGTGCCGGGAGTCCACGTGACGGCACGCAGGCGGGCCCAGGTGCGCTGGTCGACGACACCCGACTGCGGCACGTCGTAGGCGCGCTGGAAGGCGAGGACCTTCTGGCCGAGCGTCCACCCGTAGACGCCGGAGAACGCATACGGCCACAGCTTCTTGGCCCCGAGGCGGCGCTGCAGCTCGCGCACGGTGACGACCGACGCGCCGGTGCCGATCGAGAGCGGCGACCGGGTCCGCGACACGAGCTGGTCCCAGGTGCGCTGGTCGAGCACGCCCGACTGCGGCAGGTCGTAGGTGCGCTGGAAGGCGAGCACGTTCTGGCCGAGGGTCCAGCCGTAGAAGCCGGAGACCCGCTGCGTCCACCAGGACGGGCGGACGATGCGGAGGCGCACCTGGAGGTCCTTGACGAGGTTGCTCGTCGTGCCCTCCGTGGCGAGCACCTTCGTGGAGGTCACGCGCACGAGGCGCGACCACGTGCGCTCGTCGACGACGCCCGACTGGGGCAGGTGCTGGGCCCGCTGGAAGGCGAGCACGCTCTGGCCGAGCGTCCAGCCGTAGAAGCCCGAGATCCGCAGGGTCCAGTAGTCGGCCTTGACGAGGCGCAGCCGCACCTGGAGGTCCTTGACCTGGTTGCTCAGGGTGCCCGAGGCGATGACGAGGCGCGACGCGGTCTGCTTCACGAGCGCGGCCCACGCCGCCCGCGTCAGCTGCTGGCCCGTGCCGGGCAGGTCGTTGGCCGTGAGGAAGGTGCGCACCGCGGCGGCGACCGCGCTGTTGTAGCGCCCGTCGACCGTGCCCGACGGGATGCCGAGCACGGCGAGCCGCGCCTGCAGGTCCTGCACGGCCCAGCCGGTGTCGCCGCTGCGCAGCACGACGGGGCTCGGGGCCGTCGTCGTGGGGGCGGTCGTCGTGGGTGCCGGGGCCTGGGTGGTCGCAGCCGGGGCCGGGGCGGCCGGGGCCGTCGTCGTCGGCGTGGACTGCAGGGCGGTCGTCGTCGACGTGGTCGTCGTCGGCGTGGTCGCCGTCCCCGTCGTCTCCGTCGTCTCCGTCGCGGTGGTCGTCGCCGCCGTCGTGCCGGCCGTCGTCGACGGCGCGGAACCCGACGACGTCGGGGCCGGCGTGCCGGTCAGGTCGTCGGCGCGGGCGGCCGGAGCGGCGGCGACGAGCGCCGTCGTGACGAGCGTGGCGGCGAGCGCCCGAACGGCCCGCCCCCGGTCCATGCGGTTGGTCCTCACGATGTCCCCTGGTGTCCTGACCGCCTGGCGGTGCGTGGAGTGCGCGCGACCGCGCCCCTCATTGTGGCAGGCCGACGGCCGTTTGGCCTGCGGTGCGCGCGACGGGTCTGCGGGCGCCCTCGTCAGCGCGGTGGCGGCATCCGGCGGACGGTGAGGATCTGCTCGGCGCGGCCGACGGGTCCGTGCTCGTCGTGCAGCGTCGTCGACGTGAGGCCCAGGCCGGTCGGACCCATCGACACGCGCGTGTCGAACCCGACCCAGCCGCGCACCGGCTCGCGCACCAGGTGCACGGTCAGGTCGACGTTCGGGAACATCCACTCCTTCGGCGAGACCCGCACCGCGATGCCGTTGGCGGTGTCGGCGAGCCGGACGAGATCCGCTGTGGGGGAGGCGGGCTCGCCGTCGACGAGGGGGTGCCGGGCGCGGATCCAGGTGCGGGTGCGGCCGGGGCGGCGCGCCGGGTCGGCCCGGAACTCGAGCCCGGCGATGTAGCCGCCCTCCCACGTGTCGGTGCCGGCCCACTCGGGGAGGTCGTCGGGACCGGGGATGGGCTCGAGCTCGACGCCGGCCACCGGTGTCGAGTCGTGCGCCGCGAGGCGCCACGCGTGGGCGCGCACGACCGCCCGGTCGTCGACGGTCATCGTCGCCTCGACCAGCTCGATGGTGCGCCCCGGCCGGGTCGTGCGCACCTCGACGCGGCTCGGCCGGGCGGGGATGACGCCGAGGATGTCGAAGGAGAGCCGCGCGAGCTGCAGGCCCTCGCGCGGCTCGTGCAGGTCGATCTCGTGGGCGAGCAGGCCGCTCACCGGCGCCATGTGCTGCTCGTCGTCGCGCCACGCACCCTGGGTGTGCACCGTCGGCGCGTAGTGCCCGGGCCCGAGCCGTCGGTAGGAGGCCGGGGTGTCGTGGTCGAGGGCTGCGGTCCGGTCGGTGCTCACCCTCCCCACCCTAGGAGCGGTCCAGGCCGTCGAGGAGGACGTCGAGGCCGAAGCGGTGCGCGGCCCGGGCGTCGGCCGCGGCGTCCATGGCCTCGCCCGCCGCCCGCCCGACGCGGCTCGCGCGGGGGTAGCGCTCCTCGACGCCGAGGGCGGCGAGCTCGGCGCCCTCGCGCGCCCACCACTGCTCGGGCGACTCCTGCGCGCGCTCGCCCGCCGCGGCCTCGAGCGCGCGCGCCGACGACCGCACGAAGGTCAGCACGAGGGCGAGCGCCTGGTCCCGGGCCGCGTCGTCGAGGGGGAGGGGCTCGACGGCTGCGAGCTCGCGCTCGTACTTGCCGAGGGTGCCCGGGCCGAGCACGGCGCGCTCGGTCTCGACGTGGGCGAGCCACGGGTGGGCCGCGAAGAGCGCGAGGTTCTCCTCAGCCACCTGCTCGAGCATCGCGCGCGGCGACCCGGCGAGCGGGCTCCACGCCATGTCGAGCCGGCACTGGTCGACCATGAGCTCGAGCAGCGTCGCCTTGTCGTCGACGTGCCCGTAGAGCGTCATCACCCCGACCCCGAGGCGCTGCGCCACGCGCCGCAGCGACACGTCGTGCAGCCCGTGCGCGTCGGCCTCCCGGATGCCGGCGGCCACGACGTCGTCGACGCCGATCCGGGGGCGGCGTCCGGGTCGGGCGGGCTGCGGCCGCTCGTGGCGCCACAGCAGGTGGACGCTGCCCATGCACCCTCCGTCGGTCGTCGGAACAGATCCGGTATGCCGTACGTTAACGATCCGTACGCCATACGGAAACAACCCAGGAAGGTGTCCCATGACCGTCACCGTGACCGGCTCCGCCATCTCGCTCAACGTCGCCGACCCCGAGGCGTCGGCCGCCTTCCTCGTCGAGCACCTCGGCCACGCCGTCGAGATGCGAGCCGACGGCTTCGTCTCGCTGAGCCACCCGTCCGGGGGGTCGAACGTCGTGCTGCTGCGCACCGGGCTCGCCTCCTTCAAGCCGGCCGAGGTGGCGGGGCCGGCGGGATCGGGCCTGCTGCTCGCCTTCGTCGTCGAGGACCTCGACGCCGCGCACGAGCGTCTCGTGGCGGCCGGGGTGCCCGTCGTCACCCCACCGGAGACCGAGCCGTGGGGCGAGCGCTACGTGCAGTACCGCGACCCGAACGGGCTCGTCGTCCAGCTCGTCGAGTGGGTGTGATCAGCCGGGCGCCGGGTCCGTGACGCCGTCGGGCAGGCCCAGGCCGAGGTCGACCATCCGCACGAGCCGCGGCGCCAGCGCGTCGACCGCACCCGGGGGCAGGTCGCGCAGCGGGCCCTCGAGGGCGAGCATCGCCATGCCGTGCACCGCGGCCCAGGCGAGCAGCTCGGCGCCGGGTCGCTGCGCGACCGCCAGCACGCCGACCTCGACCATGTCGTCGAGCGAGTCGGCGAGCAGCTGGAAGGGCGTGCGGCCGGACCGTCCGGCGGCGTCGGCCGAGCCGGCCCGGCGCAGGTCGACCGGCACGGCGAACGCGGTGCGGAAGAGGCCGGGCTCGTCCATGGCGAAGCGGAGGTAGCCGACCCCGACGGCCCGGAACCGCGCGCGGGCCCGGGCGCGGGCGTCGCGCCGCTCGGGCACGGCGTCCATGGTCGCCGCGATGACGTCGGCCGCGCGCGCCTGGGCCCGCGAGACCACC
This sequence comes from Terrabacter sp. NPDC000476, assembly GCF_040300125.1. Classification (NCBI taxonomy): domain Bacteria; kingdom Bacillati; phylum Actinomycetota; class Actinomycetes; order Micrococcales; family Intrasporangiaceae; genus Terrabacter; species Terrabacter sp. NPDC000476. The sequence goes on along the minus strand of NZ_JBEPDF010000001.1, from coordinate 2,266,459 downwards.
TCCTCGAGCAGCGTGTCGCGGTCGGCGAAGTGCCGGTAGGCGGCGTTGGCCGAGACGCCGACGCGGCGCGTGGCCTCCCGGAGCACGACCTTGTCGGGGCCGCCCTCGCGCGCGAGGTCGGTGCCGGCCTCGAGCAGGGCCCGCCGCAGGTCGCCGTGGTGGTACGTCGCCCGTGCCGGCGCGCTCGGCCCGCCGGGGCTCGGCGCCCCCGCCTCGGGGCCGGGTGCTGGTGCGGACGGGGTCACGTCCCCATTCTGCTCCGGCCTCAGAAGCCGAAGCGCCGGGCCGTCGCGCGCACCGCCTCCGCCGACGCCCGGAGGCCGCCCAGCTCGGCGTCGGTCATCGGCACCTCGACCCGGTCGCCGACGCCGCCGGCGTGCACGATGGCCGGCACGGAGAGGCAGACGTCGCCGATGCCGTAGTAGTCGGTGAGCAGCGAGGAGACCGGCAGGATGCGGTGCTCGTCGTAGAGCACCGCCTCGATGATGCGCGTCGCGGCGAGCCCGATCGCGTAGTTCGTCGCGCCCTTGCCCTCGATGACGCGGTAGGCCGACTGCACGACGTCCGCGGCGATGCGCTCGCGCGCGGCCGCGTCGAGGGCGACGGCGCCGTCCGGGGTGCGCCACCGGAGCAGCGGCACCGAGCCGACCGACGCGGAGTCCCACAGCGGCAGCTCGGAGTCCCCGTGCTCGCCGACGACGTAGGCGTGCACGCTCTGGGCCGCCACCCCGATGTGCTCGGCGAGCAGGAAGCGCAGCCGTGACGAGTCGAGCACGGTGCCCGAGCCGAAGAGCCGCGCGGGTGGCAGCCCGGAGATCTGCAGGGCGGCGTAGGTCACGACGTCGACGGGGTTCGTCACCATGACGTGCACCGCGTCGGGTGCGACCTCGACGAGGCGCGGCAGGATCGAGCGCACGATGCCGATCGTCGACTCCGCGAGGTCGAGCCGTGACTGGCCCGGCTTCTGCTTGGCCCCGGCCGTGAAGACGACGACGTCGGAGTCGGCGAGCACCTCGACGTCGTCCGAGCCCTCGACGTGGGCCATCGGCACGAACTGGATGCCGTGGCTGAGGTCGAGCGCCTCCGCGCGCACCTTGGCGGTGTTGACGTCGTAGAGCGCGACGGTCTGGGCGACGCCGCGCATCAGGGCGGCATACGCGAGCGTGGCCCCCACGGCACCGGCGCCGACGATGCCGAGCTTCGTCCTACGCCGCCGGCGCGTGTCGTCCGTCAGTGCCTCCACCGTCATGGTCCCGCTCCTCGCGCGTCGCCCGGGCCGTCGCCCCCACGCTAGTGCTCCCGGGCGGGTGCGACGATGGCTTCGTGGACGCAGCACCCGCCTCCCGCGCCGCCCTCGAGGGCTACCCCGTCGACCCGCCCGCGCTGCGCCGGCCCGTCGTCTTCGACCAGGTGTGGCGCGACCTGACCTTCGTGCACTGGCCCGTCGACCCCGACGCGGTCGCGCCGTTCTTCCCGGCGGGCACCCGTCCCGACGTCTTCGCCGACGGGCGCACGTATGCCGCCCTCGTGCCCTTCGTCATGGACGGCATCCGGCTCGGGAGGGCCCCGTCGCCCCGGCTGCCGTGGCTCGGCAGCTTCCTCGAGACGAACATCCGGCTCTACTCCGTGGACGACGCGGGCCGGCACGGCGTGCTCTTCCGCTCGCTCGAGACGGAGCGCGCGCTCGTCGTGCTCGCCGCCCGTGCCGGACTCGGCATCCCCTACACGTGGGCGCGGATGCGGCTGCAGCGGGACGGTGACGTCGTGACGTACGCGAGCCGGCGCCGGGCGCCCGCGCGCGGCCTGCGCAGCCGGCTCACCGTGCGCGTCGGGGAGCGCGTCGAGCCGACGCCGCTCGAGACGTGGCTGACCGCCCGCTGGGGCGCGCACACCCGGGTGGCGGGACGCACGATCTGGGTGCCGAACGAGCACGAGCCGTGGCCGCTGCACGAGGCCGAGGTCGTCGGGCTCGACGACGACCTGCTCGGCGCGAGCGGTGTCACGGCCACCGGGCCCCGGCTGCGCGCGCTGTGGTCACCCGGTGTGTCCACCCGTTTCGGGCGGGCGTCCCGGGTGGCCTGACCTCGCAGGCGGGCGGCGGCCGTCGCCGCCCGCCGGGCGCGTCAGGCGAAGAGCTCGCGCACGCAGTCGAGGAACATCGCGCTGTGCGCGTCGACGTCGGCCCGCGTCGTGGCCGGGCTCATGAGCGCCATGTTGTGGAACGGCGTCAGCAGGATGCCCCGGTTGAGCGCGTAGAGGTGGAGGTACTGCTGCAGCTCGAAGTCGTCGGCGTCGTGGGCCTGCTGGCCGTCGTGCGAGGGCTCGAGGGAGAAGTTGTACTCCGCCCGCGCGCCGAGGCGCGTCACGTGCCACGGCGCCCCGACCTCGTCGATCCCCGCCTGCACCCCGTCGGCCCACGCGTCGGCGAGCGGCACCATGTGCTCGAAGGCGGCGGGCGTCATGACGTGCTCGAGCGTGGCCTTCATGGCCGCCATCGACAGGCCGTTCCCGGCCAGCGTGCCGCCGATGCCGCCCACGTCGATGTCCTCGAGCTCGACCGAGCGCACGATGCGGTCGGCGATGTCCTGGCTGAATCCGAAGGTGCCACAGGGGATCCCGCCGCCGATCGACTTGCCGATGACGAGCAGGTCGGGCTCGAGGCCGTGGGCGCCGGTGTAGCCGCCCGGGGCGGCGCAGATCGTGTGCGTCTCGTCGTTGACGAGGAGCGCGCCGTAGCGGGTGGCGAGCTCGCGGACGCCCTCGTTGTAGCCGGGGTCGGGCAGCACGATGCCGATGTTCGTCAGCGCGGGCTCGACGAGGATCGCCGCGACGTCGCCGTGGGCCAGGGCCCGCTCGAGCGCGTCGAGGTCGTTGAACTCGACGACCCGCGTCGTCTCCGACGTGGCGACCGGGGCGCCGATGTTGCCCGGACGGTCCACCGTGCCGCCGTCGGATCCCAGCGTCGCGAAGGCCTCGTCGACCGACCCGTGGTAGCACCAGTTGTGCACGACGACCTTGCTGCGCCCCGTCAGGTGGCGGGCGTAGCGGATCGCGTGCCGGTTGGCGTCGGTGGCGGTCAGCGTGAACTGCCAGTACGGCAGGCCGAACCGCTCGGCGAGGCCCGTCGAGACCGCGATGGCGTCCTCCGTGGGCAGCATCGTCGTGATGCCGCGGGAGAGCTGGCGGGTGACCGCCTCGACGGTGGGCGCGGGGGAGTGGCCCATCATGGCGCCGGTGTCGCCGAGGCAGAGGTCGACGTGGTCGATGCCGTCGACGCAGGTGAAGTGCGCCCCCTCGGCGTGCTCGACGAAGACCGGGTGGTCCCCGGGCCACTTGACCATCCAGCTCATCGGCACGCCGCCCGGCATGTGCTGCGCGGCCTGCTCGGCGAGGGCCCGGGATCGCGGTCGCGCCGCCGTGAAGGCCTCCCGCTCGCGCGCGTGGAGGTCGGCGAGGCGGGTGCGGTCGAGGGTGCTCATGCGGGCATCATGCCGCGTCGGACGCCTCGGCGGAAGTGGTGGAGCGGTGCCCGGTTCGCGACGGAATCCGAAGGCGTGGACTGTCGTTCCAACGAAAAGAGTCGAGCAGAACCCTTCAACGGGCACAGACTGCGGTGGCATGATCCCCGTCATGCCCCCGAGCGGATACCGCGGCCTCAGCCTCTGGCACGACACGATCGACCCCATCGAGCCGCGGGCGGCGCTCGGCACCGACCTCGACGTCGACGTGGCCGTCGTGGGCGCGGGCTACACCGGGCTGTGGACCGCCTACCACCTCGTCACGGCCGACCCGACGATCCGGGTGGCCGTCGTCGAGAAGGAGGTCGCCGGCTTCGGCGCCTCGGGTCGCAACGGGGGCTGGTGCTCGGCGCTCTTCCCGGCATCGCTGACCCGGATGGCCGCCGAGCGGGGTCGTGACGCGGCGGTGCGCATGCAGCACCGGCTGCACGACACCGTCGCCGAGGTCGGCCGGATCGCCGCCGCCGAGGGCATCGACTGCCACTTCGACCAGGGCGGCTACCTCGCGGTGGCCCGCAACCCCGCGCAGCTCGACCGGGTGCGCGCCGAGGTGGCCGAGCACCACGCGTGGGGCTTCGGCGACGAGGACCACCGCCTCCTCGACGCCCACGAGGTGACGCAGATGGCGGCCGTCAGCCAGGCCCTCGGTGGGTCGTGGACCCCGCACTGCGCGGCGATCCACCCGGCCCGCCTCGTGCGTGGCCTCGCCGACGCCGTCGAGCGGCGCGGCGTCACCGTCCTCGAGCAGACCCCGGCGGTCGAGGTCGGCAGCCGCCGCGTCGTCACCCCGCACGGCACGGTGCGCGCCGAACACGTCGTCCTCGCGACCGAGGGCTACACGCCGACCGTGCCCGGCCGCCGCCGCGCCCTCGCCCCGATCTACTCCCTCATGACCGCGACCGAGCCGCTGCCGGAGTCGACGTGGGCGCAGATCGGCCTCGAGCGACGCACGACGTTCGCCGACAACCGGCACCTGACGATCTACGGCCAGCGTACGCGCGACGGACGGATCGCTTTCGGCGGCAGGGGCGCTCCCTACCACTACGGCTCGCGCGTCGCGCCGCGCTACGACCGCGACGAGCGGGTGCACGCGAGCCTGCGGCGCATCCTCGTCGAGCTGTTCCCGATCCTCGACGGCGTGACCTTCACGCACTCCTGGGGCGGCAACCTCGGCGTGCCGCGGGACTGGTTCCCCTCGGTGCACCACGACCGGCACACCGGCCTCGGGTTCGCCGGCGGCTACGTCGGTGACGGTGTCGCCACGTCGGCGCTCGCCGGCCGCACCCTCGCCGCGATGATCCGCGACGACGACCCCGAAGAGCTCGCCGCCCTGCCGTGGGCGGGGCGCACCTCGCGGCCGTGGGAGCCCGAGCCGCTCCGCTGGCTGGGCGTCAACGCCGTGACGGCGCTCATGGGCTCGGCGGACCGCTCGGAGCGGCGCACCGGGCGCCCGTCGCGCGCCGCCTCGGCGTTCTGGTCGGCGCTCGGCCAGTAGGGCGCCGCCCCCACCGCGGCCGTATGCCGTGGGCCGGGCGGGCGGGTCAGGCCCGGTGGGCGGTGTAGACGCCGTCCGTGAGCACCGGCACGACGTCGGAGGCGTCCACCTCGGCGGCGACCGCCACGTCGTCGGCCCAGTCCTGCTCGACGAGCTCGCGCCCGCTCGCGCAGCCGGCCAGCGCCGCGCCGGCCCGGGCCTCGACCGCGCGCCAGGCCGTGCCGGCCAGCTCGGCCTCGGGGCTGAGCAGGAGCGGCCCGCCGCGGTGCTCGAGCCTCGCCGCGAGGGCGGCCACGACGGCCCCCGCGCCCCAGAGGTCCTCGACGGCGGGGCGTAGCGACCCGTCGGGCCAGCGCTCCCCGCTCGGCACCATGACGACGGTCGGCCCACCGCCCGGCCCCGGACGGGGCGTCGCGACAAGCCGGTCGGTGAGCCAGCCGACGATCCACTCGGCCACGGCCGACGCGTTGCGGAGCGAGCCGGCGACGACGTCGGCCCCGGTGCCGGCGAGCACGGCGCTCGTCGTGGCGCCGTTAGGCGAGGGCAGCACGAGGTCGCGCAGTCCCGCGGCACCGCGGATCGTCGAGGGCGACAGGCTGATGCCGCCGGTCGCGCGCCCGACGGGGCGGGGCACGGCGAGGACGGCGCCGCGCTCGGCGGCGAACGCCTCGGCCGTCGCGTCCTTCCACCGGTAGGGGTGCACGCGCACCCCGGCGTCGACCGCGACCGAGACGCACGTCGTAAAGCTGAGGACGTCGACGACGACCGCACAGACGGGTGAGCCCGACGCGACGGCATACCTCGTCAGGGCCTCGGCGCCCGCGGCGCCCCACTCGAGGCGCACGACGTGGCGGTCCTGGGAGTGCCAGCGCGGCAGGGGCGCGCCCGTCGGCTCAGCCACCCAGCGCCACCGTCCAGTAGGTCCGGTTCGCGTCGGTGGTCGCGAAGCCGACGCCGACCTGGTTGTAGGAGCAGTCGAGCAGCGTCGTGCGGGAGCGCGCGACGCCCAGCCAGGCGTGCACGACCCCCTCGGGGCCGGCGTGGTCGACAGAGACGCTGCCGCCGACCATCGGCCCGGCGTAGCCCAGGTCGCGCGCCCGCTGCAGCAGCGTGACGCCCGAGGGGCTGGTCAGGGAGAGGTAGCCGGCGTCGGCCATGTCGGCGGTGTGGAGCTGGGCCGCCCGCCGCAGCACGAGGCTGGGCGAGAGCGGCGCGCACCCCTCCCGCCGGCGCTCGGCGTCCACGAGCGCGACGACCTCGCGACCCATCGCGAGGCGGATCGCCGCCAGGTCGGTCCACGCCGCGCCCCGCTGCTCCAGCTCGTCGAGCTCGCCCGCGTCGCGCAGCTGCCCGAGGCGCACGACGCCCGGACTCCCGTCGGCGGCCACGGTCCGGGAGACGCGGCCGGGCGGCCCGATGCGCAGGTCGGAGGCCGACCAGAGGATCGCGACACCGCCCACGACGAGCAGGACCGATGCGGTGATAGTCAGCACGACCGCGCGCAACGACCCCGTGGTGCCCACCTCCGCATGCCGTCCCATGTGCGCCTCCGTCGACCTCGCGTGCGTACCCTACGCGCCCGCCGGGCGGGCGTCGTCGAGTGCGCGCACGAGTCGCGCGGGGGCCGTGAGGCGGTACGACGCGTCGACGAGCTCGCCCACCTCCTGCCAGTCCAGCTCGTCGGGCGCACCGCACGCCCGCAGGTCGAGCCCGACCCACCCCGAGGGCCCGACGTAGGCGGGGTCGAAGAAGCGGTCGTCGCCCAGCAGGGCCGGCCGCTCGGCGGCGTCGGGCAGCACGAGCACCGACTGCCGGTACGGCTCGGGGTCGTGGTCACCCCTGACGACACCGCCGTAGGTGAGGAACACCTTCGTCGTGAAGAACGTCGGGCGGCCGTGCGACACCTTCTCGTCGGCGCCGGGGAGGGCGAGGCAGATCGCGCGGACGCGGGCGAGGTAGGGGTCGCCGTCGTCGAACATGATCGGGTGGGCCATGCCCACCACGGTAGGGCTCAGGCGCTGCAGGCGCCCCCGCAGCCGCCGGCGCCGCAGCCCCCGCCGCAGCCACCGCCCGCCGCGACCGGCTCGGGCACCTCGTGGCGCGTCTCCCACGCCGTCCGGAGGGCCTGCGTGAAGACCTCGGGCGGCTGGGCGCCGGAGACGCCGTACTTGCGGTCGAGGACGAAGAAGGGCACCGACTCGATGCCGAGCATCTTGGCCGTCGCCTCGTCGCTGCGCACGTGGTTGCCGTAGTCGTCCGACTCGAGCATCGCGCGCACCGCGTCGGGGTCGAGGCCGATCTCCCCGGCGAGCCCGACGAGCACCTCGCGGTCGCCGACCGCGAGCCCGTCGGTGAAGTAGGCCCGCATGAGGCGCTCGTGCGCCGCGTCGGCGAGGCCGTGCTCGGCGGCGAGGTGGACGACCCGGTGCGCGTCGAAGGTGTTGCCGTAGCGGGCCTGCTCCCAGTTGAAGGCGAGACCCAGCTCGGCGGCGGCGTCGGCCATCGAGCGGTGCTGCGCGACGGCCTGCTCGCGGCTCGTGCCGTACTTGCGCGCCACGAGGTCGACGAGCGGCAGGTCCGACACGGGCTGGGCGCCCCGGTCGAGCTCGAAGCTGTGCCAGGTCACCTCGACCTCGTCGGCGTGCTCGAACGTCGCGAGGGCGGCCTCGAGCCGGCGCTTGCCGAGGTAGCAGAACGGGCACACGATGTCGGACCAGATGTCGATCTTCACGGTCGTGCAACCTACCGGCCCCCGCCGGTTGTTCCCGCCCCTCCACCGTCGAAAGGCCACTTCTGGTGGGTCCTCCACCGTCGAAAGGCCATTTCTGGTGGGTGCGTCGCCGTCGAGAGGCCACTCCTGGTGGGACGAAGCGTGGCCCTTCGTCGGGCAGGAGGGACGAAGAGTGGCCTCTCGACGTGCGGAGACCCGCGAAGAGTGGCCTCTCGACGGTCAGGGGCGGGGGGTGACGCGCTGCACGATCGCGGTCGCCACCTCGGCGTCGCGGGTCTCCGGGAGCCAGTGCCCGGCGTCGAGCTCGACGAAGGCGTAGTCGGCGACCACGTGCTCGCGGGTCAGCTCGGCCGCGGTGCGCCCGAGGAAGGCGTCGCGCGAGCCCCACACGTAGGTGGCCGGCACCTCGACGCGGTGCGCCCCGACGTGCGAGCGGCCGGCCGCGCGGTACCAGTTGATCGGCCCCGTGAGCGCGTCCGCGTGGGCCAGCCGGGCGGCATACCTGCTGCGCTCGGGGTCGGGCAGTCCCGAGCGGGCCATCAGGGTGCTGAAGGTCGCGGCCACGACGTGCTCGGGGATCCGCGGCACCTGGAACGCGGCCATGTACCAGGACTTGCGCTTCTGCTCGAGGCCCCGGCGCCACGCCCGCGACATCGCGGCGGGGTGGGGCGTCGACAGGACGGTGAGCGAGGCGAGGCGGTCGGGGTGGTTGGCCGCGACGAGCCACGCGAGGGCGCCGCCCCAGTCGTGACCGACGAGGTGCACGCGCTCGCGGCCGGTGGCGTCGACCAGGGCCAGCACGTCGGCGACGAGCTCCTCGAGGCGGTAGGCGTCACGGCCGGCCGGGCGCGCGGCGGGGGAGTAGCCGCGCTGGTCGAACGCGAGCGTGCGCAGCCCCGCGGCGTGCAGCCGCTCGGCCACCCGGTCCCAGCTGGTGCGGTCGGTCGGGAAGCCGTGCAGGAGCACGACGACCTCGCCGTCGGCCGGGCCGGCGTCGGTCACCTCGAAGTGCAGTCCGTCGCGGGTGAAGGTCGCGATGCGCTCGTCGTCAGCAGGCATGACCCCATCCTGCCCCCCCGACCCTCCCACCCGGCCTGCGCGGTCAGGGTCGTCACCCAGGGGAGGTGCCGGAGGCGGCGGGGGCCGCCCGCGACCTACGGTGGTGCCATGCCCGACGAGACCGCGGCGCCAGACGCGACCGTCGCGCGCCGGCCCCGGCGGCCGTGGTGGCACCTCTCGCGCACCGGGCTGCTCTTCGGCGCCGCCTACTTCCTCACCTCGATGTCGCCGAGCCTGCTGCCGCGCACGTGGTACTACCAGGGCCTCATCAGCGGGTTGTGCGCCGTGGCGGGCTACGCGCTGGGCGTCGTCGTCGCGTGGGTCGTGCGCACCGTGGCGCGGTGGATCGGGCTGCGCGTCACCGTGAGCGAGCAGGCGCGGCACGTGCTGCTCGTCGCGGCGCCGGTGCTCGGGGCGGTGGCGGTGCTCGGGCTCACCGTCGCGAACGTGCGCTCGCAGGCCCGCACCGCGGCGGTCGTGGGGCTCGCCCCCCTCGACCCGCTCGACTGGGCCCTCGCCCTCGTGCTGGCCACCGTCGTCGCCGTGCTCTTCCTCTCGGTCGCGCGCGGGCTGCGGAGCGCCACCCACGGCATCGCCGAGGCGGCAGGGCACGTCGTGCCGCAGACGATCGCGACCGTCATCGCCGTCGTCGTCGTCGCCATCGCCGCGGCGTGGGTCACCGACAGCGTCCTCCTCCACCGCGGCATGCAGGCGTTCGCGGGCATCGCCGCCCAGGTCAACTCCAGCTCGCCGAGCGGCCGCACCGCCCCGACGTCGCCGCTGCGCTCGGGCGGCCCCGGCTCGCTCGAGCCCTACGACAGCCTCGGCTTCCAGGGACAGATGTTCGTCACGAGCGCCCCGACAGCGGCCGAGATCTCGTCCGCCACGGGGAAGTCCGCGGACGAGCCGATCCGGGTGTATGCCGGACGCACCGACGACCGCAGCGTCGCCGACGTCGCCGACGCCGTCGTGCGCGAGCTCCTGCGCACGCGGGCGTTCGACCGGCGGGTGCTCGCCGTCATCACGACCACCGGCACCGGATGGGTGGACGATTGGTCGGTGCAGTCGATCGAGTACCTCAGCGACGGCGACAGCGCGGTCGCCGCGATGCAGTACTCCTACCTGCCGAGCGCCATGTCGATCATGACCGACCGCGACACCCCCCGGGAGGCCGGCCGCGCGCTCTTCGAGAAGGTGTATGCCGTGTGGCGGACGCTGCCCGAGGGCTCGCGCCCGCGCCTCGTCGTCGGGGGCGAGTCGCTGGGGTCCTACGGCGGGCAGGCCGCGTTCACCGACGCCGCCGACATGCTCGCCCGGGCGCAGGGCGGGGTGTGGGTCGGGACCCCGAGCTTCACCGACATCGCGGCGGAGCTCACCGCGCAGCGCACCGAGGGCTCGCCCGAGATCGTGCCGGTCGTCGACGACGGCCTGCACGTGCGGTTCGCGGCGAACGGCGACCAGCTGACGCACGACTACTACGGGCGCGACTACGGCGCCTGGGACTTCCCGCGGTTCGTGTACGCCCAGCACCCCTCCGACCCCGTCGTCTGGTGGAACCCCGCCCTCCTCGGCGCCGAGCCGGACTGGCTGCGCGAGCCGCGCGGCCGTGACGTCAACCCCGACGTCACGTGGATCCCCTTCGTGACGTTCTGGCAGCTGACGACCGACATGGCGGTCGGCCACGACCCGCCCGACGGCTACGGCCACCGCTACGGTGCGGAGCTCGTGCCGGCGTGGGGCTCGGTGCTCGGCGGCTCGCCGACCGACGACTACAGCCGCATCACGGCCGGCATCGAGGAGACCGTCAACCGCGTCGAGTGAGCCGAGCGCCTAGGCTCGGGACCGTGCCAGCTCAACGCTTCCGCGGCCACATCGCCGGTGTCGGCTCCACCTCGGGTGTCCGTGTCGTCATCGGGTCGTGGCACACCACGCCCCTCGGCGCGTTCGGCGACGCCATGGTCGAGACGGCCCACGGGCACCGCGTGCTGCTCGCGCCCACGCCCGAGGTGGCCTCGTTCATCGAGTCGACGTATGCCTTCGACGAGGTGCGCATCGAGCCGATCACCGTGACGAGCGGGCCGCGACGGTGGCACGTCGGGTCGCCGTCGCTCGAGCTCGACCTCGAGGTCGGGCCCCGGCTGCCGCTCGGGCGCCTCCTGCGCGCCGTGCCGCGGCGCCTCGCCGCCAGCCCGGCCTGGGCGACCGTCGTCGACCCGGTCGCCCGGGTGGTCATGAAGGGCGTGCGCACGCGGGGCACCGCGCTCGCCGGGCGCCGGGAGTACTACGGCGCCACCGACCTGCACGCCGTGACCGCGCTGGAGGGCCGCTTCGAGGGCAGGCCCCTCGGCGCCCTGACGCGGGTCGAACCGGCCTGCCGCTTCGGCTTCTCGTCGACCCCGGCCACGCCATCGGTGACCTCGGTCGTGACGACGGTCGTCACCCGGGTCGAGCCCGGCGCGTAGGCGCGCCGGCTCAGGCGGTGCGGCCGCCGAAGCGGGCGAGGAGGTGCCACACGCGCTTGAGCGCCTGCTCGTCGTGGCGCCCCTCGCGCGACGCCGCGCCGATCACCGGTGGGGTGAGCACGCCGTCGACGGCGAGCGCCTCGCCGAGCGCGACGAACTCGGGGCCGCGGTAGTCCGGATGGGCCCGCAGGGTCTCGACCTCGAGACGGAAGCCCCGGTGCCACTCGACGGGGACGCCCAGACGCCGCGCGTCGGCCTCGACGTCGGTGCCGCGGTATGCCGGGTCGAGCACGAGCGCTTCGACGTCCCGGGCCAGGTCGACGAGGCCGTGCACGTGCGCCTCGACGTAGTCGTCGAGCAGGTCGGCTGCGGGGTCGTGCGCCGCCGCCACCACGTCCGCGAGGCCGAACGCCGCTGCGGTGCCGAACTGCTCGGGCTCGAAGACGCTGTCGGGGAAGCAGAACGTCGTGCGCTCCAGCGTGGCCGCCCCCAGCCGCACGTGGGCCGAGCCGAAGCGGGGCGCGGCGCCGTAGCCGCACCGGCGCAGGTCGAGGCCGCCGTACATCGGGCGCAGCGCGGCCTCCGCCACGTCGTAGGCGCCGCCGAAGATCCGGCTCTCCCACCGCCACCGGTCGCCACCGGGGTGCGCGGTGAGCCCTCCGTTGCTCGTGCCGGTCTCGAACTGGGAGCGGTAGCAGCCGTCGCGCCCCATGGCCGCGAGGATCGGCTCGCCCCGCACGAGGCGGTCGGGGTGGAAGTTGAGCGTCACCCGCGCGCTCGGCTCGAGGGCCGGGCCGGCCGAGAGTCGGCGCACGTGCGCGAGCGCCCGCCGGACGGCATCCGGCTGCGTCGTCACGTCGTCGTCACCGCCCGGGGCTCAGCTCGAGAAGAAGAGGCCGGCCATGCCCTTCTTGCGGTACTGCTTGCCACCCCGGCTGCCCCACTGCGGGCCGCCGTACTGCTGGGGCGGCGGCTGGGCGGTGAAGCGGCTCTCGAGCTGGCTCAGGTGCTCGAACTCGCCGAAGTCGAGGAAGATGCCGCGGCACTGGTCGCACTGCTCGACGTGCACGCCGTTGCGGTCGTAGGTGCGCATCGTGCCGCGGCACTTGGGGCAGACGAAGCCCTGCGGCTGGTAGGCCGCGCCGGTCGAGTCCTGGTGGGGGAACGGGGGTGGCTGCTGGCTCATGGGCCCATCCTCACATCCGCGAGCAGGCCGCCACCAGAGCATCGGCTGGGAGCGCGCTGTGAGCGGGCTGGGCGGCGCCGCGCCCCGGGTCGTCCTCGGCGCCACCCTCGGGGCCGGCCACCGCCCGGACGGCGGCCACGAAGACGGCGCACCGCGCCGGCAGGTCCAGCCGCGGCCACGGGTCCTCGCCGGGCGTGACCGCGCGGCCGCCCGCGTCGGCGTAGGCGCCGAGGAAGCGGTCCCAGTCCTCGTCGGCGAGCAGCCCGGCCGCCCAGTAGCCGGCCGGGCGGGCGAGGTCCCAGGCGGGGTCGCCGAGGCCGAGGTCGTCCGGGTCGAGCAGGCGCAGCCCTGCACCCGTGCGGGCGAGGTTGCCGAGGTGGAAGTCGCCGTGCACGACGGTCCGGGGCGCCTGCCCGACGGGCGCGGCCGGCCCGAGCGCCAGCTCGTCGAGGAGCCGGTCGCCGAGCCCGCGCAGCAGCACGGCGGCGGCCCCGCCACCCGATCGACCGATCCTGGCGCGGGCCCGGGCGAGACGGGCCGGCCAGCCGTGGTCGGGCAGCGGGAGCGAGCCCGGGCGGTCGGTCGCCGTGACGGGCACCGACCAGCCGTGCAGGTCGGCGAGCAGCCGACCTGCCTCGGCCCAGGGCTGCTCGCCGTCGTCCGGGGCGAGCACCTCCACCCGCGGCCACGCGCTCGTGAGCCGTCCGTCGGCGGCGCGCGCCGGCACGTCGTGCAGCGGCTGCACCCAGACCGCGGCCGCCTCGGCACCGCGCGCGACGACGGCGAGGCGCTCGGCCAGCAGGGCGGCATCCGTCCTCGGGTGGTGCAGCTTGGTGACGGTGTCGCCGACGACGACGACCTCGGCGCCCGAGTGGGTCGTCGCGGAAGGCATGCACCGATTGTCGCGCCCGGTTCACATGGAGAGGGGGTAGGACTGGGGCATGGGCCGCATGATCGACGTTCCCGAGCACGACCTCACCGCCTACCGCGCCGACCCGGCGGGCGAGCCGCGCGGTGCCGTCGTCGTCATCCAGGAGATCTGGGGGCTGGTCGACCACGTCAAGGACGTCGCCGACCGCTTCGCCGCGCAGGGCTACCTCGCCGTCGCGCCCGACCTGCTCGGTCACGTCGGGCTCACGCCGGAGGTGGGCGCGCGCATCTTCGAGCTCATGTCGAGCGCGTCGGAGGGGGACCGGCTGGCCGCGCAGCCGCAGCTGCGGGAGGCGACGACGCCCGCCCGCCAGCCGGAGTTCGCCGCGTGGGCGGTGCCGGCGCTGCGTGCCGTCGTGGACGGCGTCGTCGACGAGCCGGGCGTGCGCGGCCGGGTCGGGGTCGTCGGCTTCTGCTTCGGGGGCACGTATGCGTTCGCCCTCGCGGCCGCCGACCCGCGCCTCCGGGCAGCCCTGCCGTTCTACGGCAGCTTCCCCGAGTCCGCCGACCCCGCGACGATCGCGTGCCCCGTGCTCGCCTTCTACGGCGAGGACGACCACGGCATCACCGACGCCGTGCCCGACCTCGAGTCGCGCATGGAGCAGGCCGGCGTCGACTTCTCGGCGCGGGTCTACCACGGCGTCGGGCACGCCTTCTTCAACGACACCTCTCCGGTGCGCTACAACGCCGTGGTGGCGGCCGACGCGTGGGAGCGCACGCTCGCGTTCCTCGACGCCCACCTCGGGTCATGAGCGAGCGGGCCGACGCGCCGGCCCTCGTCCTGGGGCCGATGCTGCGCCACGTCGGCGAGACGGACGCGACGGTCTGGGTCGAGACGGCCGCCGCCGTCGTCGTCACCGTCGAGGCCGACGGCCGTCGCTGGTCGGCGCCGACCTTCCGCGTGCACGGGCACCACTACGCGCTCGTGGTCGTCGACGGGCTCGCCCCCGGGTGCGACCTGCCGTATGCCGTGTCGGTCGACGGCGCAGCTGCGTGGCCGTCGCCGGCCAGTCCGTTCCCCGCACCGCGCATCCGCACCATCGACCGTGACCGGCCCACGCGCCTGCTCTTCGGCTCGTGCCGCACGAGCGTGCCGCACGACCGGGAGGGCCACGCGAGCAACGGTGTCGACGCGCTGCGCACCCTGGCGCTCGCGCTCGCCCGCGGCGAGGAGGAGTGGCCCGACCTCGTGGCCTTCCTCGGCGACCAGGTGTACGCCGACGAGACCTCGGAGGCGATGCGGGAGTTCATCGCGACGCGCCGTGACCTCGCCGAGCCGCCGGGGGAGGAGATCAAGGACTTCGAGGAGTACGCCCACCTCTACTGGCTCGCCTGGAACGACGACGCCAACCGGTGGCTGCTCTCGACCGTGCCGAGCTGCATGGTCTTCGACGACCACGACATCCGCGACGACTGGAACACGTCGTGGACGTGGCACGAGCGGATCAACCGGACCCCGTGGTGGCACGAGCGGCTGATGGGCGGGCTGTCGTCGTACTGGGTCTACCAGCACATCGGCAACCTGTCGCCGGCGCAGCTCGCCGACGACGAGGTCTACGCGGAAGTCATTGCCGCGCAAGCTGGTTCGCGCGGCGCGGATGGTTCGCGGGGGATGGAGGCGGAGCTCGACCTGACGGACGCCGTCTTCGACCTCGCCCGGCGCACCGACCGGCACCCCGAGGCCTACCGCTGGAGCTACCGCCGCGACCTCGGTGACTGCCGGCTCGTCGTCGTCGACTCGCGGGCGGCGCGCGTGCTCGAGCCCGAGCACCGCTCGATGCTCGACCCCGCGGAGCTGCAGTGGCTCGACGAGCAGCTGACGGGAGACGTGGACCACCTGCTCATCGGCACCTCGCTGCCCTTCCTGCTGCCCCCGGGCCTGCACGACCTCGAGGCCATCGACGAGGTGCTCGCGAGCGGCACGCACGGACCGCTCGTGGCCCGGGCGGCCGAGAAGGCGCGGCAGTCCATCGACCTCGAGCACTGGGCCGCCTTCAACGACGGCTTCGTCGAGGTGTTCGACATGGTGCTCGACGTCGCGAGCGGTCGGCGCGGGGCGGCCCCGGCCACGGTGACGTTCCTCTCCGGCGACGTGCACAACTCCTACGTCGCCGAGGTCGTCGACGCGCGGGAGCGCCACGGCGCCCGGTCGCGGATCGTGCAGGCCGTGTGCTCGCCCATCCGCAACCCCATGCCGCGCGGCGTGCGCGTCATGATGTCGGCGTTCGCCCGCAGCCTCGTGCGGCCGATGCACGCCGTGGCCGCGCGCTCGCGGCGCGTGCCCGAGCCGCCGTGCTCGTGGGAGGTGACCGACGGGCCGTGGTTCGACAACTGCCTCGCCGAGCTGACCGTCCAGGGGCCCGACCTGTCGATCGTCTGGCGCGGCGGCGAGATCCGCGACGGGGACGACGCCCACCCGGTGCTGACGACCGTGGCGACGGTGCGTCTGCCAGGGACTCGCTGACGGCTCTCAGCCGCCGGCCGGGCGAAGGCGGGTGCTGTCGCGAAGGACGACGGTCGCCTCGAAGCTCGACGCGCCCGGCGGCCGGCCGGCCGAGGTGAGGGCCAGCTCCGCTGCCGCCCGGCCCATCCCCAGCAGGTCGAGGTGAACGGTGGTGAGGGACGGGGTCGTGTCGCGCAGGGTCTTGATGTCGTCGAAGCCGGCCACGGCGACGTCGTCGGGAACCCGGACGCCGAGGTCGCGGCAGGCTGCCAGGACCCCGAGCGCCATCACGTCGGAGACGGCGAGGATGCACAGGGGCGAGCGGCGGTCGCCGAGGCCCGATCGAAGCAGCTCGGACGCTGCCGCATACGCCCCGTCGCGGGTGAAGTCGGTCGTGAGGCGCGGTTCGAGCACCACGTCCTCGTCAGCCGTGTGGCGCCGGGCCTCGGCCTCGAACGCATCGGCGCGGTCGGTCGAGGTGCGCAGCCACCGGGGTCCCGCGACCACGACGAAGCGACGGTGGCCCTCCCTGACGAGGGCCTCGACCAGGGCCCGGGCGCCCCTTCGGTTCTCGGGCACGACGGCCGAGAAACCGGGGAGCGGTTGGCCGATGAGCGCCACTCGTCCGCCGTTCTGCTCGTAGGCCGCGCAGAGGGTGGACAGGCGCTCGGTGGCCGAGGCCGGGCTGTTGCGTCGCGATCCGGCCAGCACGATGGCCTCAGTGCGGTGGGCGGCGAAGGACTCGACCGCGGCGCACTCGAGGTCGGGGTCGCGGTTGGTGGCCGCGAGCAGCGTCTGCTTGCCCAGCGACTGGGCCGTCGCCTGGACCCCTGCGGCGATCGTCGCGAAGTAGGGGTCGTCGATGTCGTGCACGACGAGCCCGACGAGGGCCGTCGTGGCCCGGGCGAGGGCCTGGGCCTGGGCGTTCGGCACGTAGCCGAGCTCCGCTGCGGCGGTTCGCACGCGTTCGGTGATGTCCTCGCGCGGGTGCCGACTCGACCGGTTGAGCACCCGCGACGCCGTCGCCAGGGACACCCCCGCCCGAACCGCCACTTGTTGCAGCGTCACTGCCACGTCACTCGACCTCCTTGTCGTCGTTGGGAATCTAGGGCATCCATGTGGACCGTTGACAGTGCCCGGCTCGGTGCCTACAGTACCGGAAAGCGCTTTCCGACGCAGTGCGAGCGGTCGGCGCCGACGAGAGAGGACAAGGATGTCTCCCCACGCCGCGGTCGATGAGCGACCCCGGGTCGCCGCACCCGCTCCGGCCCCTCGGGCCGACAACTCCGTGATCCGCGCCGTGATCGGGTCCTGGCGCCCCGTCGCCTTCGCGCTCGTCGCGTTCGTGGCCTGGTGGGCCACGACGACGACCGGACTGCTGCCGCCCTACCTCGTGCCCTCGCCCGGCGAGACGTGGTCGGCCTTCGCCGACAACCTCGGCTACTTCGCGTCGAACACGTGGGTCACCGTGGTCGAGACGGTCATCGGGTTCGCCATCGCGGTGGTCGTCGGCGAGGCCGTCGCCGTGGCGATGGTCTACTCGCCGAGCCTCGAGCGGACGATCTACCCCGTCGTCCTCTTCGCCCAGGTCATCCCCAAGATCGCGATCGCGCCGCTCTTCGTCGTGTGGCTGGGTTTCGGGATGGGCCCGAAGATCATCGTCGCCGTGCTCATGGCCTTCTTCCCCATCGTCATCTCCGGGCTGGCGGGCCTTCGCGACGTCGATCCCGAGGTGTTGGAGCTGACCTCCACCATGGGTGCGGGGCGGGCGCGGGTCTTCCGCAAGATCCGCTTCCCGGCGTCGCTCCCTCAGCTCTTCTCGGGCCTCAAGGTCGCCGCGACCCTCGCCGTGACCGGCGCCGTGGTCGGTGAGTTCGTCGGCGCGAACTCGGGCCTGGGCTACGTCATCCTCCAGGCGAACGGGAACGTCGACACCGCAAGCCTTTTCGTCGCCCTCATCCTCATGTCGATCGTGGGCGTGCTCATGTTCGCCGCGATCCAGCTCGTCGAACGCCTCGTCATCCCGTGGCACGCGTCCCAGCGCGGCCTCGGCAGCTCGACCGTCCAGCTCTAGCCGAGCCCCGGGCAACAGTTCCCGGGCCCAGCGAACAGGAGAAGTCCCATGCAGCTCACCCGACGACGTGCGGTGGTCCTCGCCGCCGCGACCGCAACGACCCTCGCCCTCGGGGCCTGCGGCAGCTCAGGCACCGACGCCGCAGCGCCCGCCTCCGGTGGCGGCACCGACGTCACGCTGATGCTCAACTGGTATCCCTACGGTGAGCACGCGCCCTTCTACCTCGGCGTCGAGCAGGGCATCTTCGCCAAGCACGGCATCAACCTCACCATCAAGGCGGGGCAGGGGTCGACGAAGACCGTCCAGGCCGTCGGCGGCGACCAGGTCGACTTCGGTTGGGCGGACACCCCGGCCGTGTTGTCCAACGTCGACAAGGGCGTCAAGGTCAAGAGCCTCGGCGTCTTCCTCCAGACCACTCCGTCGGCCGTGCAGGTCTTCGCCGACAGTGGGATCAGCTCGCCCGCCGACCTCAAGGGGCGCACCATCGCGGTCTCGGCGGGCGATGCGCCGACGACGACGTTCCCGATCTACCTCGAGAAGGCGGGCCTGGCGCCGAACGACGTCAAGCAGCAGAACCTCGACGCCGCCGGCAAGATCGCCGCCGTGATCAGCGGTCGGGTCGACGGACTCATCGGTTTCGCCCATGACCAGGGACCCACCATCGCGGCCAAGAGCGGCAAGGAGATGCGCTACCTGCGCTACTCCGACGTGGGGCTGAACTTCTACAGCAACGGCCTCATCGCCTCGGACGCGACGATCGGCTCCAGGGGCGAGCTGGCGAAGGCGATGGTGGCTGCGACCAGCGAGTCCTTCGCCGCCGCCGAGAAGAACCCGGACGCGGCCGTGGCGGCCATGGCCGGCAAGGATCCGCAGATGCCGAAGAAGGACGTCCTGCTGGACCAGTGGAAGCAGACGACCCAGCTGCTGCACACGAAGAACACGGAGGGACAGGCGCCCGGCGTCGACGCCGACGCGGACTGGGACGCGACGATCGAGGTGCTTGCCTCGGCCGGGCTGCTCGGCTCGGCCAAGGAGCGCTCCACGTACTACGACAGCTCCTTCCAGCCGGCGGGGGAGTGACGACCGTGTCGGCCACGATGACCGACCGAGCGCGTCGGGGGCGCGAGGCGTCAGGGCCCGCGCTCGAGGTGCACGACGTCCACATCCGCTTCGCGTCCAAGCGCGCCGACGTCACGGCGCTCGAGGGCATCGACCTGACCGTGGCACGCGGCGAGTTCGTCAGCATCGCCGGCCCCTCGGGCTGCGGGAAGTCCACCCTGCTCAAGGCGGTCGCGGGGCTGACCAGGCCGTCGAAGGGCGAGGTCGTGCTGAACGGCACGACCGTGACCGGACCCCGGCCCGACATCGGCTACGTGTTCCAGCGCGCGGCGCTGCTCGAGTGGCGCACCGTCGAGGGCAACATCCTGCTCCAGGGTGAGATGCGTGGCATGCCCAGGGACGAGGCCCGCTCACGCGCGCGTGACCTGATCGCCATGACCGGCCTCCAGGGCTTCGAGGGTGCCCTGCCGCACGAGCTCTCCGGCGGGATGCAGCAGCGGGTGTCGCTGTGCCGGGCCCTCCTCCACGAGCCGGAGGTGCTCCTCATGGACGAGCCCTTCGGCGCCCTCGACGCCCTCACCCGGGAGCGGATGAACGTCGAGCTGCACCGCATCTGGGAGGAGACCGGCGTCACCGTGCTCCTCGTGACGCACTCCGTCCCGGAGGCCGTCTACCTCGCCAACCGGGTCGTCGTCATGAGCCCGCGCCCGGGGCGCATCCTGCGCGAGCTCGACGTGGCGCTGCCCCAGCACCGGGTCTACGCGGAGTCGATGGCCGACCCCACCTTCCAGGACCTCACGACGACCGTGCGAGAGCTGCTCGGCACGTCCGGTGAGGTCGACTGACCACTCCGCCCCGTCACCATCCCTGGTCAGCGTGCTGACCACCCTGTCCCGTCACGTGCCCCACCGGCCCGACCGAAGGATCCGTCATGCCCGAAACCCCGAAGACCCTGCGGGTCGCGCTCAACGGCGTGACCGGCCGCATGGGCTACCGCCAGCACCTCGTGCGCTCCATCCTCGCGATCCGCGACGAGGGCGGTCTCGAGATGGCCGACGGCTCCCGCGTCGCGATCGAACCGATCCTGCTCGGCCGCAACGCGGAGAAGCTCGCCGAGATAGCGGCGCGTCACGGCGTCGCCGAGTGGTCGACCGATCTCGAGGCCGTGCTCGCCGACGACTCGGTCGACATCTACTTCGACGCGCAGGTGACCTCGCGGCGCGTCGACGCCCTGACCCGCGCCATGCGCGCAGGCAAGCACGTCTACACGGAGAAGCCCACGGCCGAGACGGTGGAGGAGGCGCTCGGCCTCGCCGCCGTCGCTCGCGAGGCCGAGGTGGTGGCCGGGGTCGTCCACGACAAGCTGTACCTGCCCGGCCTCGTCAAGCTGCGGCGCCTCGTCGACGAGGGCTTCTTCGGTCGGGTGCTGTCGCTGCGTGGCGAGTTCGGCTACTGGGTGTTCGAGGGCGACCTCCAGGTCGCCCAGCGCCCCAGCTGGAACTATCGCAGCGAGGACGGCGGTGGTATCGCCGTCGACATGTTCTGCCACTGGAACTACGTCCTCGAGGGCATCATCGGGCCGGTGCGCGCAGTCACGGCCCGCACCGCCACGCACATCCCCCGGCGTTGGGACGAGGACGGGCGCGAGTACGCCGCGACGGCCGACGACGCCGCCTACGGGATCTTCGAGGTCGGTGACGGCGTCATCGCGCAGATCAACTCCTCGTGGGCGGTCCGGGTGCACCGTGACGAGCTCGTCGAGTTCCAGGTCGACGGCACCCACGGCTCGGCCGTCGCCGGGCTGCACCGTTGCGTGGCGCAGCCGCGGAGTGCGACGCCGAAACCGGTCTGGAACCCGGACCTGCCCGAGACCCAGCGCTTCCGCGACCAGTGGCTCGAGGTGCCGGACAACGCCGTGCCGCGCAACGGTTTCCGGGCCCAGTGGGAGGAGTTCCTTCACGACGTGGTCGCCGGCCGTGCCCACCGCTACGACTTCCTCTCCGGTGCCCGCGGCGTTCAGCTGGCCGCGCTCGGCCTCGAGTCCTCCGCGACCGGGCGGCGGCTCGAGGTGCCGGAGCTCGTCTCGTGAGCCACGTCGTCCTGCCCACGCCCGCCGGAGGACGTCGGGTGCTCGAGCTCGACGGGCCGGGGGACTGGGTGCGTCCGACGGAGCCCATCCGGTCCCGCGTCGCCTACGCGGCCGCGCACGTCGTGCCGCGCGTGCTCGCCGACAGCACGCCCGGAGCAGCGGCCGACATCGACTGGGACTCCACGCTCGAGCTGCGCCGCGACCTGTGGTCGTGGGGCCTTGGCGTCGCGGAGGCCATGGACACGGCCCAGCGGGGGATGGGGCTGGACTGGGCCGCGACCCGCGAGCTCGTCGAGCGGTCGGCCACCGAGGCCCGCAGGCTGGGTGGCCGCATCGCGTCGGGGGCCGGGACCGACCAGCTCGAGCCCGCACGTGCCACTCCCGACGCTGATGGGCTGCGGGCGGTCACCTCCGCGTACCGCGAACAGGTCGAGTTCGTCGAGGCGGCCGGCAGCGGTGTGATCCTCATGGCGTCGCGGGCGCTCGCTCGCGCCGCACGGACACCGGAGGACTACCTCCGGGTCTACGACGAGGTGCTCGACGCCGCCTCCGCGCCCGTCGTCCTGCACTGGCTGGGCGACATGTTCGACCCGGCCCTCGGGGGCTACTGGGGCAGCAACGACCTCGACGTGGCCACCGAGACGTTCCTCGAGCTCGTGAGCCGCAACGCCGAGCGCGTCGACGGGGTCAAGGTGTCGCTCCTCGACGCCGGTCACGAACGTCGGCTGCGTCGCTCCCTGCCCGAGGGGGTGCGGCTCTACACCGGCGACGACTTCAACTATCCCGAGCTCATCTGCGACGACGAGGAGGGGGCCCACTCCGACGCCCTGCTCGGCATCTTCGCGGCCATCGCCCCGGCGGCGTCAGCAGCGCTGCAGGCGCTCGACCGTGGTGACGACGTGGTCGCGCGCAAGGTGCTCGAGAGCACCCGTGAGCTGGGGCGGCACGTCTTCGCGGCTCCGACCCGTTTCTACAAGACCGGCATCGCCTTCCTCTCTTGGGTCAACGGGCGGCAGCCCGGCTTCTCGATGGTGGGGGGTCTGTCGACGGGACGGTCCGTCCTGCACCTCGTGCGCACGTTCGAGCTGGCGGCCAAGGCCGGGCTCGTCGCCGACCCAGAGCTGGCCGCGCGCCGCGTCACGGCGTGGTTGGCCGTGCACGGCTGGGAGGCGTCATGAGGCCGTCCGCGCGCGAGCGGCTCTCGCTCAACACGATGACGACCAAGCAGCTCTCGCTCGACGAGGCGGTGGCGCTCGCCCTCCGGCTGGACGTGCCCGCCCTGGGACTCTGGCGCGACAAGGTCGAGGAGGTCGGCCTCGCAGCCGCGGCCCGACGCCTGCGGGAGGCCGGGCTGCGGGCGTCCTCGCTGTGTCGAGGCGGCTTCTTCACAGCGGTCACCGACGAGGGCGTCCGCGCCGCGCTCGCCGACAACCGCCGCGCGATCGACGAGGCCGCGGCGCTGGGTGCCCCGGAGCTCGTCATCGTGGCCGGTGGGCTGCCGGACGGCGACCGTGACCTGCTGGCCGCCCGCCAGCGCGTCGCCGACCGGTTGGGCGACCTCGTGCCGTATGCCGTCGACCACGGCGTCCGTCTCGCCCTCGAGCCGCTCCACCCCATGTTCGTCGCCGATCGCGCCGTCGTCTCCACCCTGGAGCAGGCGCTGGACCTCGCGTCGGAGCACGACGCGAGTGCCGTCGGCGTGGTCGTCGACACCTTCCACGTCTTCTGGGATCCCGCGGCAGAGCCGATGATCGACCGGGCGGGTCGGGAGGGTCGGATCAGCTCCTACCAGGTCTGCGACTTCAACCTCCCCATCGTGGAGGGGGCGCTGCTCTCGCGCGGCATGATGGGCGACGGCCACGTCGACTTCGAGCGGTGGACGCGCGCGGTGACCCGCGCCGGCTACGTCGGGGACGTCGAGGTCGAGATCTTCAACGCCGACATCTGGTCGCGGGACGCCGACAGGGTCGTCGAGCAGATGAGGGGCCGCTACGACGAACTCGTGGCTCCATGGCTGTGACCGCGGGCCGGCGGCTGCGCGTCGTCGTCGCGCCGGACTCGTTCAAGGGGAGTGCCGACGCGTCCGTGGTCGCGGCCGCGCTGGCCGGAGGCTGGCGCAGGGCCCGACCCGGCGACGAGGTCGTAGAGGTCCCGATGGCCGACGGTGGCGAGGGGACGCTCGATGCCGTCCTCGCGGCGGAGAACGCGACGGAGCGCACCGAGTCGGTGCGGCTCCCCGACGGGCGAGCCCACCTCGCACGCTGGGCACTCGTCGGTGACCGGGCGGTCGTCGAGCTCGCAGAGTGCTGCGGCCTCCCCCTCGTCGGCTCCTCAGACCCCCTCGGCGCCGACACGGAGGCCCTGGGCACCGTGCTGTGCGCAGTCCTCGACGCCGGGGTGGCCGAGCTGACGCTGGCGGTGGGTGGCTCGGCCTCGACCGACGGGGGGAGCGGGGCGCTGCGTGCGCTCGGCCTGCGCATCGTGGACCGGGTCGGCGCGGACGTGGTACCCGGCGGCGCCGGGCTTCTGGAGGCTGCGCGCGTGGACCGACGCGGGCTGAGGGCCCCTCCGGTGCGAGGGGTCACGGTGCTCTGCGACGTCACGGCACCGCTGCTCGGCCCGCGCGGCGCGGCCCGGGTCTTCGGGCCCCAGAAGGGGGCTTCGCCCGCTGTCGTCGCGGACCTCGAGCGGGGTCTCGCGCGGTGGCACGCCCTGCTCGACGGGGACGCGGACCTGGCGGGTGCCGGAGCTGCGGGTGGAACGGCATACGGGCTCGCGACCGCCTGGGGTGCCGTGCTGCGTCCGGGAGCGGCCGCCGTGGCGTGCCTCGTGGGCCTCGACCAGGCGGTGAGCGGGGCGGACGTCGTCATCACGGGCGAGGGGCGCTGGGACGTGCAGTCGGCGTCGGGGAAGGCCACGGGGCACGTGCTCGGGATGGCGGAGGACGTCGGTGCCCGCGGCGTGGTCGTGGCTGGCGAGCTCGCCGCGGGTCTCCCGCCGGGAGCACGTGGGTGGTCGCTGGTCGACGAGGCGGGAGGTGCTGGGGCCGCGCGGCGTGACGCACCCCGATGGCTCGAGGTGGTCGGGGCACGCGCCGCGCTCGAGCTGGCGGGTCCGGTCTGACGGGCCTCACTCGTCCGGGTGGAAGATCTCCTCGATCCTGGCCTCGAAGAGCGCCGCGAGCCGGAACGCGAGCGGCAGGCTCGGGTCGAAGCGACCCTTCTCGAGCGAGATGACCGTCTGGCGCGAGACCCCCAGGGCCTCGGCGAGCTGGGCCTGCGACAGCCCGCGCTCGCCGCGGCGCGCCGCGATGTCGTTGTCCACCTCAGCGGCCGCGGCGCTCGAGCACCACGTAGCGCACGCTCGCGTCGCCCATCGCGAGCACGACGATCGCCAGCAGCACGAGCTGGGTCTCGAGCACGGGGTCGAGGACCGAGACGACCGCGAGACCGAGCCCGAGCACGACGAGCAGGTCGGTGAAGGCCCCGGCGGCCGCCGCCTGCACCCAGCCGTGCTCGACGTTGTCGGTGGCGTTGCGGTCGCGCCGGACGGTCAGGGGCGCGACGAGCAGCAGCCACGCCAGGGCGCCGACCGGCGCGAGCGTGGCGGCGCCGAAGACGGCTGCGGTGAGGGCGAACGGCCGGTCGCCGATGCTCCCCGCGAGCACGCCGACGGCCCCGGCGCCGACGAGGGTGGCGACGACCGCGGCGAGGCGGCGGCGACCGAGGGTGGTGGGCGAAGGGGTCACGGGAGCCTCCAGGTCGGTGCGCCCGACGCGGATGTCAAGCGTGCTTGACGTCAAGGATGCTTGACACTCGCGCTGCCGTCAAGGGCCGGTGTGAGCGCCGATGAGATCGAGGTCTGTGCCGGGAACAGTTCGGCCGTCCCGAGAGTTGAGTCGAGTGAACGCAAGATTTGCGAGTCCGGTTTTGACAATCACGCCGAAGTCGGAGCAGATTGAGCGAGGACCTGTTTTCCCAGACCACAGCAACAGCACCCAAGGAGTCACCCCATGGCACGTGCGGTCGGAATCGACCTCGGTACCACCAACTCGGCCGTCTCCGTCCTGGAGGGCGGCGAGCCGAGCATCATCGCGAACGCCGAGGGCGGGCGCACCACGCCGTCCGTCGTCGCGTTCTCCAAGAACGGAGAGGTGCTCGTCGGCGAGGTCGCCAAGCGCCAGGCCGTCACCAACGTCGACCGGACGATCCGCTCCGTCAAGCGCCACATGGGCACCGACTGGAAGTCGCCCGAGATCGACGGCAAGACGTACACGGCCCAGGAGATCAGCGCCCGCATCCTGCAGAAGCTGAAGCGCGACGCCGAGTCCTACCTCGGCGAGGCCGTCACCGACGCCGTCATCACCGTGCCGGCGTACTTCGACGACGCCGAGCGCCAGGCCACCAAGGAGGCCGGCGAGATCGCGGGCCTCAACGTCCTGCGCATCGTCAACGAGCCGACCGCGGCCGCGCTCGCCTACGGCCTCGACAAGGGCAAGGAGGACGAGCTCATCCTCGTCTTCGACCTCGGTGGCGGCACGTTCGACGTCTCCCTCCTCGAGGTGGGCAAGGACGCCGAGGACGGCTTCGCCACGATCCAGGTGCGCGCCACGAACGGTGACAACCACCTCGGTGGCGACGACTGGGACGACGTCGTCGTCCAGCACCTCATCACCCAGGTGAAGAACAAGACGGGTCAGGACCTCTCCAAGGACAAGATCGCGATGCAGCGCCTCCGCGACGAGGCCGAGCGCGCCAAGAAGGAGCTCTCCACCGCGACGAGCACCAACATCTCGGCGCAGTACATCTCGATGACGCCCGAGGGCCCGATCCACCTCGACGAGTCCCTGACGCGGGCGCAGTTCGAGCAGATGACCAAGTCGCTCCTCGACCGCACCAAGGCCCCGTTCCACAAGGTCATCGAGGACGCCGGCATCAAGGTCGCCGACATCGACCACGTCGTGCTCGTCGGCGGTTCGACCCGTATGCCGGCCGTCACCGCGCTCGTCACCGAGCTGACCGGCGGGAAGGCCCCCAACAAGGGCGTCAACCCCGACGAGGTCGTCGCCATGGGCGCGAGCCTGCAGGCCGGCGTCCTGAAGGGCGAGCGCAAGGACGTCCTGCTCATCGACGTCACGCCGCTCTCGCTCGGCATCGAGACCAAGGGTGGCCTGTTCACCAAGCTCATCGAGCGCAACACCGCGATCCCGACGAAGCGCTCGGAGATCTTCAGCACCGCCGACGACAACCAGCCGTCGGTCCTCATCCAGGTCTTCCAGGGTGAGCGCGAGATCGCCCAGCACAACAAGTCGCTCGGCACCTTCGAGCTGACCGGCATCGCGCCGGCGCCCCGCGGCGTGCCGAAGATCGAGGTCACCTTCGACATCGACGCCAACGGCATCGTCAACGTCAGTGCCAAGGACCAGGGCACCGGCAAGGAGCAGAAGATGACGATCACCGGCGGGTCGGCCCTCTCCAAGGAGGAGATCGACAAGATGGTCAAGGACGCCGAGGCCCACGCCGACGAGGACCGCAAGCGTCGCGAGGAGGCCGAGGTGCGCAACCAGGGCGAGCAGCTCGTCTTCTCGACCGAGTCGTTCCTCAAGGAGTCCGGCGACAAGGTCCCCGCCGACGTCAAGACGCCGGTCGAGGAGTCGCTCGCCGACCTCAAGGCCGCCATCGCCGAGGGTTCCGAGGCCACGGCCGACGACATCAAGGCGAAGGTCGAGGACCTCAACACGAAGTCGCAGGCCATGGGCCAGGCCGTCTACGCCTCCGAGCAGGCGGCCGCCAACGCCGCGGGTTCGGCCGGGGCGCAGGACGGCCCGGCCGCCGGTGACGGCGCGTCCGACACGTCCGGCGCGTCCGACGACGACGTCGTCGACGCCGAGGTCGTCGACGACGACGAGGCCAAGGACGCCAAGTGACCGAGTCCGACACCCACGGCACGTCCGGCGAGCAGCCCGACGTGACCGCGACGGACGCGACGGGTGCCGGCGGCGACGCCGCCGGCACCCCGCCCCGGGGCGACTCGGGCGAGCGTCACCACAGTTACTACGAGGGCGGCGCGGGCGCCTCGTCCGAGCCCGGTGGCGAGGACGAGTTCGACCACTCGCGCGCCGACGGGTCCTCCACCGACGGCGAGGGCGAGACCGAGGCCCTCGCGGAGGAGGACACCATGGCGGCGACGCTGCTCGCCGACCTGCAGCGCCTGCAGGCCGAGTACGTCAACTACAAGAAGCGCGTCGACCGCGACCGTGAGGTCATCCGCCACACGGCCGTCGGCAGCGTCGTCGAGTCCCTGCTCCCGGTCCTCGACGACATCCACATGGCCCGCCAGGCCGGCGACCTCGCCGGTGGCCCGTTCGCGGCCATCGCCGACAAGCTCGAGGCCACCCTCGGCCGTTTCGGCGTCGAGCGCGTGGGCGAGGCCGGCCAGGAGTTCGACCCGAACGTGCACGAGGCGCTCATGCACGTGGAGGCCGAGCTGCCCGAGGGCTCGACGGGGACCACCGTCGTGCAGGTGCTCCAGCCCGGCTACCGCATCGGTGACCGGCTGGTGCGCGCCGCGCGGGTGTCGGTTGCCGACCCCGCCTGACGTGTCCGCCGCCGGGCTGCACCCGCAGCCCGGCGGCATACCCGATGATGGCAGCGTGACCACCGCTGCCGACCCCGCGACGAAGGAGGTGCGCCATGGCTAGTCAGGACTGGTTCGAGAAGGACTTCTACGCGACCCTCGGCGTGCCGCAGGACGCCGACGCCGCGACGATCAAGAAGACCTACCGCAAGCTCGCCCGCACGATGCACCCCGACCACAACGTCGGGGACCCCAAGGCGGAGGAGCGCTTCAAGGAGATCGGCGAGGCGTATGCCGTCCTGTCCGACCCGGAGCAGCGGCGCGAGTACGACGCGATCCGCGCGATGTCGCACGGGGGAGCGCGCTTCACGGCGGGCGGCCCCGGCGGTGGCGGTGCCGGCTTCGACGACATCTTCTCCGCCTTCGGCGGCGCGGCCGGGGCCGGCGGTCCCGGTGGTCGGATGCGCTTCAACACCGGCGGTGCGGGCGGCGGGCAGCCCAACCTCGAGGACATCCTCGGCCAGATGTTCGGTGGTGGCGCACCCGGCGGTGGTGCGCCCGGTGCGGGCTACGGCGGCTACGGTGCGCCGGCAGGCCCGCGCCCCGGCACCGACGTGTCGGCAGCCACCCGCATCGGCTTCCGTGAGGCCGTGCAGGGCTCGACCGTCTCGCTCAGCTCTCCCGACCTCGGGCGGATCACCGCCCGCATCCCCGCCGGCGTCAAGGACGGTCAGCGGATCCGTCTGCGCGGCAAAGGTCGTCAGGGCGACCCCGGTGCGCAGGCCGGCGACCTCATCCTCACGGTGTCGGTCGACAAGCACCCGGTCTTCGGCCGTGACGGCGACAACCTCACCGTCGACCTGCCGGTGACCTTCGCCGAGGCGGCGCTCGGCGCCACGGTCGCCGTGCCGACGCTCGACGGCGGCCAGGTCAAGGTGAAGGTCGCCCCGGGCACGCCCAGCGGACGGGTGCTGCGCGTCAAGGGGCGCGGCGTGCGACGCGGCGAGCACACCGGCGACCTGCTCGCCAGGGTGCAGGTCGTCGTGCCGCAGCGGCTGACCGACGAGGCCCGTGAGGCCGTCGAGAAGATGGCGGCCGCCGAGGTCGGCCACGACCCCCGGGCCGAGCTGTTCCAGCGGGCCCGGACCTGACGCCCTGACCGACGCGGCCGCAGCGACAGAGGAGGTGACGAGGATGGCACGCAGGAGCGCGCGCCCGGGTGGGCACGACGACGACGCGCCCGTCTTCGTCATCTCCGTCGCGGCGGAGCTGGCGGGCATGCACGCCCAGACGCTGCGCCAGTACGACCGTCTCGGTCTCGTCTCGCCGTCTCGCACGCGCGGGGGCGGCCGGCGCTACAGCTCCCGCGACGTCGCGATGCTCCGGGAGGTGCAGCGCCTCTCGCAGGAGGGTGTCTCGCTCGCCGGCATCCAGCGCATCCTCGACCTCGAGAACCACGTCAGCGCGCTGCGGTCGCGCGTCGAGGAGCTGACCGCCGAGCTGTCCGCCGCACAGGCCGCGCTCGCCTCGGGCGCCCGCGTCTTCGCGGTCGGTCCGAGGGGCGAGGTCGTCGCCGTCCGCCCGGGGCAACGGCCGCCGCGGTCGCCCTCGTCCCAGGCGCTCGTCGTCTGGCGCCCCGAGCGCTGAGGCGGACCCGGGCGCCGGGCCCGGGCGCAGGACCTCGCGCGCGGGCTCCCGCGCGCGGAGCTTCTCGCGCGCGCGGGAGCATGTGCAAGACTGTGCGAGCCTCGAGCCAAGGGGCAGCCCGTTGCTTGATGCCGCCGGAGGCCCTTCGTTGTTCTCTGTCCCGGAGGTCGTGTGACCCCGCAGCGCCCGGACGGCGACACCTCGGCACGCGTGCCTGCCGTCCCCCGACTCGACGACCCGTCGACGTCGAACGAGATGCAGCTCCTCTTCGACCGCACCGACTGGGCCTCGACGCCCCTCGGTCCGGTCGACACCTGGCCAGCCGACCTGCGTTCGATCGTCGACGTCTGCCTCTCCTCGGGCTTCCCCATGCTCGTCTGCTGGGGCCCCGAGCTCGTCATGATCTACAACGACGGCTACCGCACGATGCTCGGCCAGAGCAAGCACCCGGCGGCGCTCGGCCGACCGGTCCGTGACGTGTGGCCGGAGGTCTGGGACGTCATCGGCCCGATGTTCGACGGCGTGCTCGGCGGTGGGCCGGCGACGTGGGTCGAGGACGAGCAGCTCGTCGTCGACCGCTTCGGCTTCCTCGAGGAGGCCTACTTCACGTGGTCCTACGGGGCGATCCACGACGAGCGCGGCGGTGTCGTGGGCGTCCTCAACGTCGCGACGGAGACGACCGCCAAGGTGCTCGCCGAACGGCGGGTGCGGGTCTCGACCGAGCTGACGAGTGCCCTCGTGGGCGCCGCCGACCCCGCCGAGGTGCGTGACCGGGCCCTCGGGGTGCTCCGGGCCCACACGGCCGACCACCTCGGCGTCGACCTCACGTGGGGTCGCCCCGACGAAGCCCCCGACGGCCGGCACGTCGTGCCCGTCGTCGAGCCCGGCCTCTCCGCGCCGACGGCCCACCTGTTGCTCACCGAGAACCCGCGGCGTCCCTGGGACGCGTCCCTGCAGGTCTTCGCCGAGCTGTGCGCGTCGCAGATCGCCATGGCCCTCAGCGGCATCCGGCACCTGCAGGACGAGCGCCACCGCGCCGAGAGCCTGGCCGAGCTCGACGTCGCCAAGTCGGACTTCTTCGCCAACGTCAGCCACGAGCTGCGCACCCCGCTCGCCCTCATCGCCGGGCCGGTGGAGGACGCTCTCGGCACCGACGGCCTGAGCCCCGAGCTGCGGGAGCGCTTCGAGCTCATCCGCCGCAACACCGACCGGCTCACCGGGCTCGTCGACCGCCTCCTCGACCTTACCCGGCTCGAGTCCGGGGCCGTCGAGCCGCACTGGGTGCCGGCCGACGTCGAGGAGCTCACGACCGGCATCGCCGAGAACTTCCGCCCCGCGATCGAGCGCCTCGGCCTCGAGCTCGACGTCGTCTGCGACGAGCTCGACCGCGAGGTGCACGTCGACGTCGACATGTTCGAGCGGATCGTGCTCAACCTGCTCTCCAACGCCCTCAAGTTCACGCCCGAGGGCCGCATCGGCGTGCGGCTCGTCGCGCACGAGCAGGGCTACGCCGTGTCGGTGACCGACACCGGCATCGGCATCGCCGAGCGCGACCTCGAGCGGGTCTTCGACCGCTTCCGCCAGCTCGACCGCAGCGACGACCGCCGTTCGCGCGAGGGTGCCGGCATCGGCCTGGCCCTCGTCAAGCAGATCGTCGAGCTGCTCGGTGGACGCATCACGGTGCGCTCGGCCGAGGGCGCCGGCAGCACCTTCACCGTCGTCCTGCCGTGGGGCTCGGCCGCTCTCGACGCCGCCCACCGACCCTCGATCACCCCCCGCCCCGTCGCCTCGTTCCTCGGTGAGGTCGACGACTGGGCGCCGCGCGCTTCGGGTGCGGTGGCCGCCGTGGCCGTCGACGCGGACGCCGCCGACAACGGGGACACGCGTGCCGAGCTGCCGCGGCCGGTGCTGCTCGTCGTCGAGGACAACCACGACATGCGCGACTACATCGTGCGCCACGTCGTCGAGGACTACGACGTCGTCACGGTGCGCGACGGCGTCGAGGCCCTCGCCCAGCTGCGCTCCGCACGCCCGTCGATCGTGCTCGCCGACGTCATGATGCCGCGCATGGACGGGTTGACGCTCGTGCGCGAGATCCGCGCCGACCCGGCGCTGCGCGACCTGCCCGTCGTGCTGCTCTCGGCCCGCGCCGGTGTCGACGCCAGCGCCGCCGGACTCGAGCACGGCGCCGACGACTACGTCGTCAAGCCCTTCCAGCCCCGTGAGCTGCGGGCCCGGCTCTCGGCCAACCTGCTCCGCGCGCAGTCCCGGTCGCGCGACGGCGCCTGGCTCCGGGCGATCCTCGGCGCGCTCCAGGAGCCGTTCGTCGTCGCCGACGCCTCCGGTGCCGTGGTCGAGCTCAACGACGCCTTCCACCGCACGTTCGGCTGGTCGCTCGCCGACGGCCCGCTCGAGCCGCCCTACCCGTGGGCCACCGACGGCGCGACGGGCGAGCTGGACGCCGCCAACCCGGCCGCCGAGGACCGCCACCGCATCCTGCGCAAGGGCGGCGGCGAGGCGTGGGTGCGGGTGCGCTCGGCCAGCGTGCCGGGCACCGCGGACCACGAGGGCTTCGTCCTGGCGGTCTTCGACGACGAGACCCGCGAACGCGAGTCCCGGATGCGCCGTGAGCTCGCGGCGCGCATCGCCGTCGACCTCGCGGCCGCCGACGACCTCGACCAGGCCGTGGCGACGGCGGTCACCGGGTTCACCGTCCTCTTCGACGGCGAGGTCACGCTCCGGGTCTCGCCCCATCGTGGCGAGGCCGTCCTGCTCTCCCCGCGGGGACGGGTCCGCGCCGGGGAGCTGCCCGACGACGTGCGGCGCGGCCTCGAGTCCGGTCCGCGCAGCCACGACGCGCTCGCCGGCGAGAAGCGCGACGGGCTGCTGCTGCTGCCGACCGCCCACGAGTCCGACTGCCGCGCCTGGGTGGCCTTCGACGAGCCCCGCCTCGTCGCGAGCGACGAGCTCATCGTCGGCGACCTGCTCGCGCAGGCCTTCGGGCAGGCCGTCGACCGGGTGGTCGCCCAGCAGGCTCGGGAGGCCAAGGAGTCGCAGCTCGAGGCCGCCATCGAGAGCCACCGTCTCATCGGCCACGCCGTCGGGGTGCTCATCGAGCGGCACAAGGTCACGGGCAAGCAGGGCTTCGAGATGCTGCGGCAGGCCTCGCTCAACCGCAACATCAAGCTGCGTGAGATCGCGGCGCGCGTCGTCGAGACCGGGCAGGACCCCGACACGGCCTGAGCGCCGGCGGGGCGCGCCCAGGCCGGGTCCGGCGCCTACGCTGGGTCCTGTGACCACGCCGGCCGAGACCGAGCACCTCATCGTGCTGCCCGACCGGGAGTCGGCCGAGGGGGTGGCCGACGACCTCGAGGCCGAGGGGTTCGCCGGCGTCCGGGTGGTCCGCGAGGCGCTCGCCGGCGAGGACGACAGCGAGGACCACGAGTGGGCCGTGTACGTGCGCACGCCCCGCGACCCGACGTATGCCGTCCGGTTCGCGGCGCTCGCCGCCGCCCTCGACGGGTGGTACGACCCCGACCCCCTCGACCGGCCCTGAACCGTCCCCGCGGCCATCGCCGACCGGCTCCCGTGTCGCCCCGGTCACGTCCCCCCGCAGCACGAAGTTGAGTGGAATAGACTCAAGTAGAAACCGGTTGCCACGAGCAGACTCAGCACGAGCAGACTCAGCACGAGGAGGACGAATGGCAGAGCTGTCCCTCACCAGCAAGGCCCAGGAGGCGGTCGCCCAGGCCGCGACGACCGCGACGGGCAGGCACCACCCCAACATCGAGCCCGCGCACCTGCTGCTCGCGCTCGCGGCACAGGCCGGCACGACGACGCCGGCGCTGCTCACGACCGGTGGCTCGAGCGTGCAGGCAGCCACGACGGCGGCCGAGCGCGCGATGGCCGCCCTGCCGCAGGTGAGCGGCGGTGCCCAGCAGCCGATGCTCTCGCCGACCTCGCTGCGGGTCGTCCAGCAGGCCCAGCAGTACATGACCTCGATGGGCGACACCTTCGTCTCCACCGACCACCTGCTCCTCGCCCTCGCCCGCACCGGCCAGTTCGGCCTCGACGCCGACGCCGTCGAGCGGGCCATCCCGGAGCTGCGGGGCGGTCGCCCCGTGACGTCGGAGAACCCCGAGGGCACCTTCGAGGCGCTCGCGAAGTACGGCACCGACCTCACGGCCCGGGCGCGCGAGGGCAAGCTCGACCCCGTCATCGGCCGTGACGCGGAGATCCGCCGGGTCGTCCAGGTGCTCTCGCGCCGCACCAAGAACAACCCCGTCCTCATCGGCGAGCCCGGCGTCGGCAAGACCGCGGTCGTCGAGGGCCTGGCCCAGCGCATCGTCGAGGGCGACGTGCCCGAGAGCCTGCGCGACAAGGTGCTCTACTCCCTCGACCTGTCGGCCATGGTGGCCGGCGCGAAGTACCGCGGCGAGTTCGAGGAGCGCCTCAAGGCGGTGCTCGAGGAGATCAAGGGCAGCGACGGGCAGATCGTCACCTTCATCGACGAGATCCACACCGTCGTCGGTGCCGGGGCCGGGGAGGGCGCCATGGACGCCGGCAACATGCTGAAGCCCATGCTCGCGCGCGGCGAGCTGCGGCTCGTCGGTGCGACGACGCTCGACGAGTACCGCAAGCACATCGAGAAGGACGCCGCCCTCGAGCGCCGCTTCCAGCAGGTCTTCGTCGGCGAGCCGTCGGTCGAGGACACCATCGCCATCCTGCGCGGGCTCAAGGAGCGCTACGAGGCGCACCACAAGGTGACCATCGCCGACTCGGCGCTCGTCGCCGCGGCGTCGCTGTCCGACCGCTACATCAGCGGCCGCCAGCTGCCCGACAAGGCCATCGACCTCATCGACGAGGCGGCCTCCCGGCTGCGCATGGAGATCGACTCGAGCCCCGTCGAGATCGACGAGCTGCGTCGCTCGGTCGACCGGCTGAAGATGGAGGAGTTCGCGCTCGAGCAGGAGAGCGACGACGCCTCCCGCGCCCGGCTCGAGCGGCTGCGCAAGGACCTCGCCGACCGCACCGACGAGCTCGCCGCGCTGACCGCGCGCTGGGAGGCCGAGAAGGCCGGGCTCAACGCCGTCGGCGACCTCAAGGCGCAGATCGACGACCTGCGGATGCAGGCCGACCGGCTCCAGCGCGAGGGCGACCTCGCCGGTGCCTCGAAGATCGCCTACGGCGACATCCCCGCCCTCGAGAAGCAGCTGGCGAGCGCCCAGGAGCGCGAGGCCGCGGCCACGTCGGTGGGGGAGGAGCCGATGGTCAAGGAGGAGGTCGGCGCCGACGACATCGCCGACGTCATCTCCGCGTGGACCGGCATCCCCGCCGGGCGCCTGCTCGAGGGCGAGTCCGAGAAGCTGCTGCACATGGAGCAGCACCTCGGCGCCCGGCTCATCGGCCAGACGAGCGCCGTGCGGGCAGTGTCCGACGCGGTGCGCCGCACCCGGGCGGGGGTCTCCGACCCGGACCGTCCCACGGGCAGCTTCCTCTTCCTCGGCCCGAC
The DNA here is from genome assembly GCF_040300125.1 of Terrabacter sp. NPDC000476. Lineage (NCBI taxonomy): Bacteria > Bacillati > Actinomycetota > Actinomycetes > Micrococcales > Intrasporangiaceae > Terrabacter > Terrabacter sp. NPDC000476. Next base: position 2,231,678 of record NZ_JBEPDF010000001.1, on the reverse strand, counting down.
GGGCGTCGGCAAGACCGAGCTGGCCAAGAGCCTCGCCGACTTCCTCTTCGACGACGAGCGCGCCATGGTGCGCATCGACATGTCCGAGTACTCCGAGCGGCACTCGGTGGCCCGCCTCATCGGCGCGCCCCCCGGCTACGTCGGCTACGAGGAGGGTGGCCAGCTCACCGAGGCCGTGCGGCGGCGGCCGTACTCCGTCATCCTGCTCGACGAGGTCGAGAAGGCGCACCCCGAGACGTTCGACATCCTGCTCCAGGTGCTCGACGACGGCCGCCTCACCGACGGCCAGGGCCGCACCGTCGACTTCCGCAACGTCATCCTCGTGCTCACCTCGAACCTCGGTTCGCAGTTCCTCACCGACCCGACCCTGAGCCCCGAGGGGCGCCGCGAGTCGGTCATGGGCATCGTCAGGTCGGCGTTCAAGCCCGAGTTCCTCAACCGGCTCGACGAGGTCGTCGTCTTCGACGCGCTGAGCCGCGACGACCTCGCGCACATCGTGGACCTGCAGGTGCACGCGTTCGCCGACCGGCTCTCCGACCGCCGGATCGGCCTGTCGGTGACCAACGACGCGCGGCAGTGGCTCGCCGAGCGTGGCTACGACCCCGTCTACGGCGCCCGGCCGCTGCGCCGGCTCGTGCAGCGCGAGATCGGCGACCGGCTCGCCCGGGGGCTGCTCGGCGGGGAGGTGCGCGACGGCGCGACCGTCGTGGTCGACGTCGACGACACGGGCGACGCGCTCACGCTCTCCTGATCAGCGCGCGAAGAGCGTGGCGTCCCACCCGAACCCACGCGCAGCGGTGACGTTGTCCTCGCGGTCGTCGGTGAACCAGACGTCCGCGGGGGCCACCGCGCGCCCGAGGTCGGCCTCGATCGCGCGGTGCGCGGCGGCATACGCGAGCGGGTCGGGCTTGGCCACGCCGAAGTCGGCGCTGTTGAGCACGCCGTCGAAGAGCCGGTCGATGCCGAGCAGGCGCAGCTCCTCGGGCACGAGGTCGGTGCCGTTGGTGAAGACGTAGGTGCGGTGGCCGCCCTCCCGCAGCACCTCGAGGCGCTCGACCGTCTCGTCGACGACGGTGCCGCGGTGCTCGCGCCAGCGGGCCATCTGCTCGCGGACCCGCTCGGGCTCGGGCACGACCTCCTCGAGCGCCATGCAGATCGCCGCGAACCACGCGTCGAAGCCCTGTCGACCGGTGATCGTCGGCAGGAGCAGCTCGCTGCGGAAGGCCGTGGCCGACACGTGGCCGGCGGGCAGTCCGAGCGCGGCCTCGATGGCGGGGTTCGCGTCGTGCGGCTCGAAGTCCCGCACGACGCCGTCGAGGTCGAAGACGTAGGCGGCGTGCTTCCTCATGCGGTCGGGTCGCGCCGCTCGTCCGCACCGGTGGTGCCGGTGCCGCCGGACGTGCCGGACGTGCCGGACGTGCCGGTGGCGTCGGGGGAGTCGGTCCAGGTGGCCGTGCCCTCGTGGACGCTGCCCTCGGCGCGGCCGGTGACGACGTCGGCGACCGACGGCCCCTCGCGCTCACGCCACTCGGCCTCGCGGCGGGCCAGCTCGGCGTCCCGCGCCGAGAGCTCGGACTCGCGCGTGTCGAGCCCCTCGTGGCGGGCCGTCAGCTCGTTCTCGCGGCGGCGCAGGTCCTCGTCGCGCAGCGACGCCTCGTCGAAGCGCCGCTCCTGCTCCGCGCGGGCGGTCTCGGCCTCCCGGCGGATCGTCTCGACACGCTCGGTCTCCTTGAGCTCGCGGCGCTGGCGCGCGCGGCGTCGGGCCGCGGCCGCCACGAGCGCCCAGCCGAGGGCGACGAGCAGCACGGTGACGGCTCCGTAGACGGCGAGCTCGAGGGCCGTGGCGTTGCGCGTGAAGCCGAGGGCCGTCACCGCGATCGTGCCGGCGGCCGCGTGGGACGCGAGGTAGGTGACGACGCCGGCTCCGGCGCCGAGCAGGAGGAGGACGACTCCGAGCAGGGCCATGGGGTGCTCCTAGGTCGAGGGAACGGGTGGAGGGTGGATCCCGACCCTAGCCATACCCGCCCCACCCGCCCCGCCCGGCGGGGTGGGGCCCCGCCGGCCAGCCCGGCGGCCCGGATCGCGGCACGCGCTCGGTTAGCCTGACCCCCATGCGCATCCCCGGAAAGCTCGTCGCCGTCGCCCTGGCCGCGCTCGGCGTCGTCGCGGTCTCGTCCTGCTCGAGCGAACCGGAGGGTGCGTCGGCCGGCCAGACGCAGGCCTCGCCCGCGCAGCTGCTGGCCGCGGCCAAGGCCAAGGTCGACGCCGCGCCGTCGGTGCACCTCGCGCTCGCGAGCTCGAACGTGCCGGACGGGGCGAGCGGTGTCGTGTCGGCGGACGGGTGGGGCCAGCACCCGCCGGCGTTCAAGGGCACCTTCAAGGTCTCGCTCAAGGGCGTGCAGGCCGACGCCGAGATCACCTCGGTCGGCGGCGAGGTCTACGCCAAGCTGCCGCTCGTGCCGGGCACGAACAGGATCGACCCGAAGACCTTCGGCCTGCCCGACCCGGCCGTGCTCTTCTCGACCGACAAGGGCCTGACGACCCTGCTGACCTCGACGACCTCGCCGGCGCTCGGCGCGAAGAAGCGCCAGGGCTCGGAGGTGCTCTCGACGGTGACCGGTTCGCTGCCGGGCAAGGCCGTCACCGACCTCTTCCTCATCGGCGACAGCTCGGGCACCTTCTCGGCGACCTACGGCCTCACCGACTCCTCGGAGCTGCGCCAGGCCGTGCTGACCGGCCCGTTCTTCGGGGCCGGCACGAGCTCGACCTACACGCTGACGCTCGACCAGTACGGCGCCCCGCTCACGATCACCAAGCCCTGACCGGCCGGTGACCGCACCCGAGGGCGCCCGGCGCCTGCCGCTGCTCGCCGCCGCCTCGGCCGCCGTCGCGCTCGCCGCCGCCGACACCTACGTCGTCGTGCTCGCCCTCACCGACATGATGGCGGGCGTCGGCATCGGCATCGACGCGCTGCAGCGGGCGACCCCGATCATCTCCGGCTTCCTGCTCGGCTACATCGCGGTGCTGCCGCTCATCGGCCGGCTCTCCGACCTGCTCGACCGCCGCCGCGTGCTCCTCGGCTGCCTCCTCGTCTTCGTGGTGGGCTCGGCCGTCACCGCCCTCGCGGTGGAGCTGCCGGTGCTCGTCGGCGGTCGCGTGCTGCAGGGCATCGGTGGCGGCGGGCTCGTGCCGGCCACGCTCGCGCTCGTCGCCGACCTGTGGCCGGTGGAGCGCCGCGGCACCCCGCTCGGGGTCGTCGGTGCCGTGCAGGAGCTCGGCTCGGTGCTCGGGCCCGTGCTCGGCGCGGTCGTGCTCGCGTGGTCGGGCTGGCGGGCGATCTTCTGGCTCAACGTCGCCGCCGCGCTGATCCTGTATGCCGTCATCCACCTCCTCGGCCCGCGGTCGGCGCGTCGCGGGGTCGGCCTCGCTGCCGTCGGCCTCGGAGCGCTCGTCGTGCTCGGCCTGGGCGTCACCGGGCTCGCGCTCGCGGCGCCGGAGGCGCTCGTCACCGACGTCACCCTCGGGGCACCCTTCGTGCCGTTCGCGGGCACGGCGCGGCTGCTGACCCCGGTCGGGGCCGTCGGCCTCGGGCTGCTCCTCGTCGCGGCGGTCGCGTCGGCCCCGCGGTGGTGGGCGGTGCTGCGCCGGGTCGACCTCGTCGGCGCCCTGCTCGTGGCCGTCGCCCTCGGCAGCCTCGTGCTGACCTTCGCGTCGTCGGACCCCGAGAAGGAGGTCGTCGGCCCGCTCGGTCACGGGCTGCTGCCCGTGGGTGGTGCCGCCCTGCTCGTGCTCGTGTGGTGGCACCGCCGGGCCGCCGACCCGCTCGTGCCCCGCGGCGTCGTCGGCTCCCGGGGCCTGCGGGCCTTCACCGTCAGCCTGCTCGTCGGGGCGGCCCTCGTGGCCGTCGTCGTCGACGTGCCGCTCCTCGCCCGGCTCACCGACAGCTACGACGCGACGGGAGCCGCGCTCGTGCTCGTCCGCTTCCTCGTGGCCGTGCCCGTCGGGGCGCTGCTCGGCGGCTGGTCGCTGCGCCGCCTCGGCGACGGCGCCGTGGCGGGCGCCGGGCTGCTCCTCGCCGGTGGCGGACTGCTCGTCATGTCGGGCTGGACCCTCGCGTCGGTCGGGCAGACGGTGCCCGCGACGGTCGTGCTCGTCGTCGTCGGGCTCGGCACCGGCCTCGCCCTCGCGCCCGTCAACAACGCGGCGCTCGCCGACTCACCGCCCGGCGCGCACGGCGTGGCGAGCGCGCTCGTCGTAGTCGCCCGCATGGTCGGCATGGTCGTCGGGCTCGCGCTGCTCACGTCGGTGGGCCTCAGCCGCTACTACGACGCGGTGCGTCGACTGCCCGACCCGCTCGACACCGACGCGCTCATCGGTGCGGGCGTCGTGCAGGTGCAGACCGTCTTCCTCGGCGGGGCGATCGCGGCCCTGCTCGGCGCCGCGGTCGCGGCGTCGCTCGGGCTGCGGCGCGCGCGCCCGGACGGCCGCCTGCGCTGAGTCCGGTCGGCCCTCAGGCGCCGAGCTGGACGACGACGGGGGCGTGGTCGGAGGCGCCCTTGCCCTTGCGCTCCTCGCGGTCGATGGCCGCGCCCACGACCCGGCCGGCGAGCGTGGGGGAGCAGAGCGCGAAGTCGATGCGCATGCCCTGCCGCTTGGCGAAGCGCAGCTGGGTGTAGTCCCAGTACGTGAAGGTGCCGGGCTCGCTCGTGTGCGGTCGCACGACGTCGGCGTAGCCCGCGTCGAGCACCGCCCGGAAGGCCGCGCGCTCCGCCGGCGAGGTGTGCGTGCGGCCCTCGAAGTACTCGACGCTCCACACGTCGGCGTCGGTGGGGGCGATGTTCCAGTCGCCGAGGAGGGCGATCTGCGCCTCCGGGTCGTCGGCGAGCCAGCCGCGGCCGGCGACCGAGAGGGCCTCGAGCCAGCTCAGCTTGTAGTCGAGGTGCGGGTCGTCGAGCGCGCGGCCGTTGGGCACGTAGAGCGACCACACGCGCACGCCCGCGCAGACGGCGCCGATGGCGCGCGCCTCGGGCACCGCCGGGTCGCCCCAGCCGGGCATGCCGTCGAAGCCGACCTGCACGTCGTCGATGCCGACCCGGGAGACGACGGCGACGCCGTTCCACTGGCTGAGGCCGTGGTGCGCCACCTCGTAGCCGAGCGCGGTGAGGCGGTCGAGCGGGAACTGGTCGTCGCGGGCCTTCGTCTCCTGGATGGCGAGCACGTCGACGTCGGACCGCTCGAGCCAGTCGGCGACGCGGTCGATGCGGGAGCGGATGGAGTTGACGTTCCAGGTGGCGATGCGCACAGTCCGTCACCCTAGACGCCGCCGCCGACGACCCCTGTCTAGGGTGAGGCGCATGACGCCGGAGCGCACGACCCGTCCGACGGCCCTCGTGACGGGCGCGAGCGCCGGCATCGGCCACGAGTTCGCCCGGCAGCTCGCCGCACGCGGCCACGACCTCGTGCTCGTCGCCCGTGACCGCGCGCGCCTCGACGCCGTCGCCGCCGAGCTGACGAGCCGGTATGCCGTCGCCACCGAGGTGCTCGTCGCCGACCTGTCCGACCGGGCGGCGCTGCAGGCCGTCGCCGACCGGGTGGCCGATGCCGGGCGGCCGGTCGACGTGCTCGTCAACAACGCCGGCTACGGCCAGCGCCGCAGCTTCCTGCGCAACGACGTCGCCGTCGAGGAGGCCGCCTTCGACGTGCTGACCCGGGCGGTGCTCGTGCTCTCGCACGCCGCCGGGGTGGCCATGCGCGAGCGGGGACGTGGCCGCATCGTCAACGTCTCGTCGGTGGCCGGCTTCATCGCCTCGGGCTCGTACTCGGCCGCCAAGGCCTGGGTGACGACCTTCAGCGAGGGCCTCGCGAGCGAGCTCGCCGGCTCGGGGGTGACGGTGACCGCGCTGTGCCCCGGCTTCACGAACACCGAGTTCCAGGAGCGTGCCGGCATCAGCAAGCCGGGCCCGGCCTTCCTCTGGCTCGACCCGGTCGAGCTCGTGTCCGACTGCCTCGACGACGTCGAGAAGGGGCGGGTTGTGTCGGTGCCGGGGCTGCAGTACAAGGCGATCGTCGGGCTGCTGCGCGTCGTGCCCCGCTCCCTCGTGCGCAGCCGGGCCCGCCTCGTCAGGCGCTGACCGGCGCCGACGGCACCTACGATGGAGCCTCGTGACCACCATCGACACCGCCGCCGCCCGTGCCCGCCTGCTCGAGATCATCAGGGAGAAGGCGATCGTCCACGGTCGCGTCACCCTCAGCTCCGGCAAGGAGGCCGACTACTACGTCGACCTGCGCCGCATCTCGCTCGACGGCGAGGCGGCCCCCCTCGTCGGGATCGTCATGCGCGAGCTGACGAAGGACCTCACGTATGCCGCCGTCGGTGGCCTGACGCTCGGCGCCGACCCCGTCGCGACCTCGATGCTGCACGCGGCCGCCGCCGCCGGTGAGCGACTCGACGCCTTCGTCGTGCGCAAGGCCGGCAAGGCGCACGGCCTCCAGCAGCGCATCGAGGGACCGTCGATCGAGGGTCGACGCGTGCTCGTCGTCGAGGACACGACGACGACCGGCGCCTCGCCGCTCGCCGCCGTCGAGGCCGCCCGCGAGGACGGCGCCGAGGTGGTGGCCGTCGCGACCATCGCCGACCGCGCGACCGGGGCCGGCGAGAGGATCTCCGCCGAGGCCGGCGTGGAGTACCGCTACGCCTTCTCGCTCGAGGAGCTCGGGCTCGCCTGACCCGACCTCGCCCCCGACCCCGCCCCCGACCTCGCCCCCGTCGGCGCGGCGCCCGGCGTCGGTGACGCGCGCGCGGGCGGCCCGGCCCGCAGCACGAAACCGTCGCGCAGGGCCGCCACCGACGACGGCGGCGTGATGACCGTCGCGGTGCCCGAGCGTGGGCGCCGCGACGGCTCGGCCGCGTAGGCGTTGCCGGGCAGCCACGCGAGCAGGCCGTCGCACGTCACGACGGAGGGCCCCGGCCCGAGCAGCACGAACGCGCCGTCGGGCACGTCGGGCCATGCGTACGCGTGCAGGCGCCGGGTGCGCCGGCGGGCGTCCCAGCGCTCGTCGTGCAGGATCGCGTCGAGGCCCGGCGCGGGCAGGTGGCTCGTGCGGTGGGCCGCGGCGACGAGGTCGCGGAAGGCCACGTGGTCGGCGCGGCGGCACTCGGCGCACGGACGGTGGCCGGCGGCCAGTGCCACGGCCTCGTCGAGGAAGAAGAGCGGCGTGTAGCGGTGCGGGTCCCACTGGCGCACCTGCCGGTCGCGGAACTCCAGCAGGCAGGTGATCCACGCGCGGCCGACGTGGTGCCGGCGCACCTCGCGCGTGCCCGCCCCGTCGTGGAGCCGGCCGCGGTTGCCCATCAGCGCCCCACGGCCCGGCGCGGCGACGACCTCGCCGAAGGGGTCGACGCGGTTGGGCGCGGGGCGGGCTGTCACTCGAGCACCTCGAGGACGACGTCGGCGGGATCTCCCTCGTCCAGGCCCTCGGCCCGCCGGACGGCTTTCTTGACCGGCAGGACGTAGGCACCGCGGCCGGCGTCGGGGAACACCGAGGTCGTCCACGACGTGCTGCCGACGGTGGCCCGCACGCGCACGGACCCGAAGCCGCGCGGCGGACGCGGGACCTCGCGGATGCGGGCGGAGGCGTCGTCGGCGACCGTGACGAAGAACCACTCGGCCCGGGCCTCCCAGCGCCACAGCTCGGCCGTGAAACGGAGCGTCCTCATGCGCCCACGCTAGGGCCGGGCGCCGACAGCGCCGCACTAGGATCGGCTCACTGACCGCCTGCTCCCGGGAGAAACCCCATGATCATCGTCTGGATCCTGCTCGGCCTCGTCGTGCTGCTCGCCGTCGTGGGCGTCATCTCGTACAACGGCCTCATCGGCCTGCGCAACAAGGTCGAGGAGGGCTGGCGCCAGATCGACGTCGAGCTGAAGCGCCGCCACGACCTCATCCCCAACCTCGTCGAGACCGTCAAGGGCTACGCGTCCCACGAGCGCGGCACGCTCGAGGAGGTCATGGCGGCCCGCTCCGCCGCGATGTCGGGCGCGCCGACGCCGGCCGCCGCCGCGCAGGCGGAGGGCCAGCTGAGCCAGGCCCTCGGCCGCCTCATGGCCGTCGCCGAGGCCTACCCCGACCTCAAGGCGAACCAGAACTTCCTCGCCCTCCAGCAGGAGCTGACGAGCACCGAGGACCGCATCGCGAGCTCGCGCCGCTACTACAACGCGCTCGTGCGCGACCTCAACACCAAGGTCGAGAGCGTGCCGTCGAACATCGTCGCCAACCTGGCCGGCGTCAAGCGGGCCGAGTACTTCGAGACCCCGGCCGTCGAGGCCGCCGCCCCGACGATCTCGTTCGGGAGCGCCGCCGCCGGTGGCCCGGGCGGCGTGTCGGCGTCGACCCGGCCGGGCGCGCTGGGCGGGCCGTCGACCCAGCCCGGTGCGGCTCCCGGCGCCCTGCCGCAGGCTCAGGCGCCCGGTGTCGGAGTGCCCGACCCGACCCGCGACTCGGGCACGCCGAACGCCTGAGGTCGCTGCCGGCATCCGGCCGCGGGCTCGGCTCAGCTCGAGCGGTCGGGGCCCGTCGCGCTCTCGGCGATGTCGGAGGCCGCCTCGCCCACCTCGGCCGTGATGGCCCTGGCGCGCCGGCGGTGCTGCACGAACTCGATGACCATGGGCACCAGCGAGACCGCGACGATGAGCAGGATCGCCACCTCGAGCTTGTCCGTGATCCACGGGAACGCCTGCCCGAGGAAGTAGCCGAGCAGGGTGATGCCGGCCGCCCACAGCACGGCGCCCACGGCGCTCCACGTGAAGAAGCGACGCCGGTCCATGCGGCTCACGCCGGCCACCACGGTGATGAAGGTGCGCACGATCGGCACGAACCGGCCGATGACGAGGGCCTTGTTGCCGTGCTGGTCGAAGAAGGCGGTCGTCTGGTCGAAGTACTTCTTCTTGAGCACCCGGCCGTCGCGCTCGTAGAGGGGTGTGCCGATGGCCCGGCCGATCTCGTAGCCGACGACGTTGCCGAGGAAGGCCGCCGCGCAGAGCGCGAGGACGGCGACGGCGAGGTTGACGTGCACCTGCCCGGTCGCGACGAAGAGGCCGACGGCGAAGAGCAGCGAGTCGCCCGGCAGGATCGGGAAGAGCAGCCCGCACTCGATGAACACGATGGCGATGGCGATCCAGAAGAAGGCGCTGCCGTACTGCTCGAGCAGGTACGTGGGGTCCATCCACTGCGGGCCGAGGGCGGGCGCGACGGCCGGCAGGGCGGCGAGAGCGTGCATGGGTCACAGGGTATGCCGTGTGCCCGGGGGTGCCTGAATCCGCGCTGTCGGGACGCTGTGGGCGGGGCCGTCGCCCGGATCGCGGAACGGCCCGGACGGCGCCCGCCCCGCTCGTAGACTCGGCACGTCGCGATCCGCCCGTCCGCAGGAGCCCCCATGCCCCGTCCCCGTCCCGCCCTCGCCGTCGCCGTCGTGCTGGCGGTCGCCGCCCTCGCCGCGTGCGGCTCGTCCACGCCCGACCCCGGCGCGGCCGCACCGGCCGGAACGGGCACGGCGGGCACGGCCGGCTCGGACGCCTGTGCCAAGGGCTCGCTGACGCTCGTGAAGCCGGGCACCCTGACGGTCGGCACCGACAAGCCGGCCTACGAGCCGTGGTTCAGCGGTGACGACCCGAGCAACGGCAAGGGCTACGAGTCCGCGGTCGCCTACGCGATCGCCGACGAGCTGGGGTTCGCCAAGGGTGAGGTCACGTGGGCCGTCGTGCCCTTCAACACGGCGATCTCCCCGGCGCCCAAGGACTTCGACCTCGACCTCAACCAGATCTCGATCTCCGACGACCGCCGCAAGGCCGTCGACTTCAGCTCGGGCTACTACGACGTGCGCCAGGCTGTCGTCTCCTACAAGGGCAGCCCGATCGACGGGAAGACCACCGTCGCCGACCTCAAGGGCGCCAACCTCGGCGCGCAGGTCGGCACGACGTCGTACAAGGCCATCACCGACCAGGTGCAGCCGAGCAACGACCCGAAGGTCTTCGACACCAACGACATCGCGGTGCAGGCCCTGAAGAACAAGCAGATCGACGGCATCGTCGTCGACGTCCCGACGGCCTTCTACATGACGGCGGCCCAGCTCGACGACGGCGTCATCGTCGGCCAGCTGCCCGCCGCGGGCACGCCGGAGCAGTTCGGCGCGGTGCTCGACAAGGGCTCGGCCCTGACGCCGTGCGTCACCAAGGCGGTCGACGCGCTCCGCGCCGACGGCACGCTCGAGAAGCTCCAGCAGCAGTACCTCGCCAACGCGGGCGCCCCCGAGCTGAAGTGAGCGAGCGCACCTGGTCGCCGTCGGCCGTCGAGCTCGAGCGCCGCGACTTCCGCCGCGCCCGTACGATGCGGTCGGCGGCGCTGTCGGCCGTCAGCACGGTCGTCGTCCTCGGCGTGCTCGCCTGGCTCGTCACGCACTCGGCGGGCTGGCCGCGGGTGCAGGAGACGTTCTTCAGCTGGGACAAGGCGGTCGACTCGTTCCCGGCCGTGCTCAAGGGTCTGTGGCTCAACATCCGGCTCATGCTCGTCTGCGGGGTCTCGATCCTCGTGCTCGGGCTGACCCTTGCGATCATGCGCACCCTGCGAGGGCCGATCTTCTTCCCCCTGCGCCTGCTCGCGACGGTCTACGTCGACCTCTTCCGCGGCCTGCCGCTGCTGCTCCTGCTGCTCCTGCTCGGGCTCGGGGTGCCGGCGCTGCGCCTGCCCAACGTGCCCACCGAGCTGGCCTTCTGGGGAGCCGTCGCGATCGTGCTGTCCTACTCCGCCTACGTCGCCGAGGTGTTCCGCGCCGGCATCGAGTCGGTGCACCCGTCGCAGCGGGCGGCCTCGCGCGCCCTCGGCCTCTCGAGCGGCCAGACGCTGCGCCACGTCGTGCTGCCGCAGGCCGTGCGCCGGGTCACCCCGCCGCTGATGAACGACTTCGTCTCGCTCCAGAAGGACTCGGGCCTCATCGCCGTGCTCGGGGCGACCGACGCCATCCGGGCGGCACAGATCGAGACCGCGAGCGACTTCAACTACACGCCCTACGTCGTGGCGGGCGTGCTCTTCCTCTGCCTGACGATCCCGATGGCGCGGCTCACCGACCACGTGGCGAGGCGCCAGGGCTGGCACGGGTCGGGAGGCACGCTGTGAACGGCGAGACGTCGCTGCTGACGGTCCGTGGGCTGCGCAAGAGCTTCGGCGAGCACGTGGTGCTCGACGACGTCAGCCTCGACGTGGCGCCGGGGGAGTGCGTCGTGCTCATCGGCGCCTCGGGCTCCGGCAAGTCGACGCTGCTGCGCTGCATCAACCTCCTCGAGCAGGTGGACGACGGCGTCATCACCCTCGCCGGCCTCGACATCACCGACCCGCGGGTCGACGCGGACGAGGTGCGCTCGCGAACCGGCATCGTCTTCCAGGCCTACAACCTTTTCCCGCACCTCTCGGTGCTCGACAACGTGACGCTCGCCCCGCGCCGGGTGCACAAGGTCGCGCGCGCCGCGGCCGAGAGCCGCGCCATGGCGATGCTCGAGCGGGTCGACCTCGCCGAGAAGGCGCGCGCCCGCCCCGACGACCTGTCGGGCGGCCAGCAGCAACGCGTCGCCATCGCGCGCGCCATGGTGAACTCGCCGCAGCTGCTCCTGCTCGACGAGGTGACGAGCGCGCTGGACCCGGAGCTCGTCGGCGAGGTGCTCGACCTGCTCCGCGAGCTGCGCGAGGAGGGCATGACGATGATCCTCTCGACGCACGAGATGGGGTTCGCCCGCAACGTCGCCGACACCGTCTGCTTCCTCGACGGGGGCCGCGTGCTCGAGCAGGGCCCGCCCGCCGAGGTGCTGGGTGCGCCGCGCGAGGCCCGCACCCGGCAGTTCCTGTCGCGGCTCGTCTCGTGAGTCGGGGCGAGGACGCGACGACCGAACCCGTCGAGCCGGCCACCGACGGGGACGCGGCCGCGCCGGAGGTCGGGGTGGGCCCGTGGGAGGGGCCGTGGCCGGTCGGGGACCACTGGGACCCGGAGCTGCTCACCCAGGGCGACCGCCGCAACGTCGTCGACGCCTACCGCTACTGGCGTCATGACGCGATCGTCGCCGACCTCGACGCGCACCGGCACGACTTCCACGTCGCGGTCGAGAACTGGGGTCACGACTTCAACATCGGCTCGGTCATCCGCACCGCGAACGCCATGGGGGCCAAGGCGTTCCACATCGTCGGCAGGCGGCGGTGGAACCGGCGCGGAGCCATGGTGACGGACCGCTACCAGCACGAGCACCACCACCCGGATGCCGCCTCGCTCGCCGCCTGGGCCCGCGCGGAGGGGCTGACCCTGCTCGGGGTCGACAATTTGCCGGGCTCGGTGCCGCTCGAGACGTTCGACCTGCCGCGGAGGTGCGTGCTCGTCTTCGGGCAGGAGGGGCCCGGGCTCTCCGAGCCGATGCGCGCCGAGTGCGCCGGGGTGCTGCACATCGAGCAGTTCGGCTCGACGCGGTCGATCAATGCCGGGGCGGCGGCGGCCATCGCCATGCACGCCTGGGTGCGCCGGCACGTCTTCGACCAGCAGCCGTAGTGCGTCGGCCCTTGGTCGGCCGGGATCGGTCGGGAGGGCCGGCGCCCGGTATCGGTGGCGCTCGTGCGTCAGGCCGGGGAGGTCGACCCATCGGGAAGGGAGAGGCGCCCGGTCAGGGTGAGCAGGTGGTCACCCATGCCCCCGTGCACCTCTGGGCCGGATCCGAACGCCCAGTCGGTGTCGGTCGCCACGAGGCGGATGCCGCGCAGCGGCTTCCAGCGTCGGAGCGGAGCCGGGGCGGTGAGCAGACGGTCGGTGGCTGCCCTCGCCGCGTCGGGCGGGATCGGGTGCTCGATGCCGAGAGGGCGGGCGACGTCCTGGTTGTGCACGAGGATGTCGAGGAGCGGCTCGAGGTCGCTGATGAAGGCGACGCGTCGCCGCGAGCCGAGGAAGCCGCGCAGCGTGGCCACGATCTGCTCGTGGCCGAGGGGACTGCGCAGAGCCGTGTCGCGCACGAAGACGTCGTACCGGAGGCCCGCGCGCAGGGCCGGCCACACCACGTCCCGCACGCGCGCCTGGGCGAAGGTCAGGTGCGCGCCGACGTCGCGCACGGTCCACGCCGCGCACAGGCTCGGGCGCTCCCAGTCGGCAGCGGGGAGCGACTCCAGCAGGTCGGCCATCCAGGCCCGTTCCGAGTCGATGTGCTGCCACACGGCGTCACTGTCCATGGAGGTCACCTCTCCGCTGCCAACTAGACAGGTTTCCTGTCTAAAGTGGCACCGTGACCGGTCCACGTCAACGGCGGGAGCTCGGCATCCTGCTCTTCGTCGCCTCCCGGGCCCTGGAGCAGCGGGCGTTCGACGCCGTCGTGGCCGCCGGCACCACCGACATCACGCCCGCGCAGGCGCGGATCGCGGCGCGCATCGCCCCGCACGGGTCGCGGGTCTCAGACCTCGCCGAGCAGGCACGGGTCACCAAGCAGAGCGCGGCGTCGCTGGTCGTGCAGCTCGAGGAGGCCGGATACGTCGAGCGGGTGCCCGATCCCACCGACGGACGCGCCCGGCTCGTCCGCCTGACCCCCCGGCTGCGGCAGGTCGCCGAGGTGGCGGACGCCGAGGTCGAACGGGTGCTCGCCGAGTGGGCTGACCGGGTCGGGGAGGAGCGTCTGCAGCAGCTGCACGAGATCCTGCGCGACCTCCGGGGCGTCACCGACCCGTGGTGGCGGTCGTGAGCGACGGCAGGGCGCCCGGGCGGGAGGGTGGGGTCGGTCCGGGGAGGCACCCGGCATACGGCCGCGGTGGCGGGCGGCCCTCAGGGACGATCCCCACGCACGGCCGCCACGAGCGCGGCACGCACGGCCTCGTGCGCCGGGGGAGGGAGGTCCTCGAGGTCGAACCACCTGATCTCGTCGTGCTCCTCGGGGGCGAGGTTCGCCGGCGTCCCCTCCCACTCGGGCACGAGCCAGGCGCTCAGCCGGGTCGGTGACCCCGTCGGTCCGACGGACAGTCGGCACAGGTGGGACGCCGAGGCCGCCGCCACCCGGACGCCGAGCTCCTCGCGCAGCTCCCGCGTCAACGTGTCCAGCTCCGACTCGCCGGGCTCCGCCACGCCGCCCGGGAGCTCCCACACGGCGGGGTACGCCTGTTTGTGCCGGCTGCGGAACGCGAGCAGGACCTGTCGTCCACGCACCAGCGCACCGACCACGACGTCGACCATGGGGCCATCACAGCAGCCCCCACCGACGGTGGCCTCCGCCTCCGCGTCTCCCCGGGTCGACCGTCGCTCGCGCCGCGCGCCCCGCGAGCCGCGCCACGCGGGGTTTGATGGGGGCATGAGCGCACGACCGACCACGGTGCCCACCGCGACCCTGACCGTCGTCTCCGGCCGCCCGGGCACCGGCAAGACGACGCTCGCCAAGGAGCTCGCGCGCCGCCGCCGGTCGTGCTACCTGCGCGTGGACGCGGCCGAGACGGCACTGGCCCGCAGCGGGCTCCAGGTCGGCGCGGAGGGCTATGCCGTCATCCACGAGATCGCCGTCTCGAACCTGCTGCTCGGCATCGACGTGGTGGTCGACGCGGTCAACCCGGTGCCCGAGGCCCGCGCGGGGTGGCGCGACGCCGCTGCTCGCGGCGGCGCGGGACTCGTGCAGGTCGAGACGTGGCTCGCGGAGGCCGGCGAGCACCGCCGCCGGGTCGAGGCGCGGACGCCCGACATGCCCGGCCAGCTGGTCCCGACGTGGGACGAGGTCGTGAATCAGCCGTGGGTGCCGTGGGACGAGGTGCGCGACGGCCCCCGGGCGCTCGTGGCGACGCAGGACGCGGGCGCCGCGCTGGCCGAGGTCATGGCCCTCACGCCCGGGCTCTGACCTCGGTCCGGCAGGGCGAGCGGTCGCCACGCGCGGTCAGCCCTGCGGGTCGCGGCCGCGCCAGCGCAGCGGTTGCTCGGTGTACTCCTCGACGACGTGAGCGGCGACGCCGACCGAGCGGGCCACCTGGAAGGTGACCTCCCCCGCCTCGGCGGGCAGCCGCAGGGCGTGCAGCACCGCGGCGCTCGCGAGGTCGATGTTGGGCAGCGCGCCGGTGCGGTCGGCCACGAGCCCGGCCAGGGCCTCCACGCGGCGCCGCAGCCGCGTCGTCCCCCGTCGCCGCCACACGGCGGCGAGGACGACCTCGGCCCGGGGGTCGCCGTCGGGGTAGCGGAAGTGCCCGAACCCGGGCACTCCACCGTGCTCCCGCAGCGCCCTGGCCACGAGGGCGCCGGCGTCGACGTCGTCGGCCAGGAGTCCGTGCGCCGCCACGGGCGCGGCGCCGTGCAACGGGCCGGCCATCGCGGCGTACGCGGCGCAGAGGCAGTCGGGCAGGCCCGCCCGCGTCGAGGCGGCGACCCGGGCTGCCACGGTCGAGGCCGTCAGGCCGTGGTCGAGCAGCGCGACGAGCAGGACCCTCAGCGTGGCGACGTCCCCGCGGTTCGACGACGAGCCGCCCAGCGCCGAGAGGGTGAGTGCGGCAAGGTCCCGGTCCGCCCGTCCACCGGCTGCGAGGGCGAGGGCGGAACGGAGCGTGGGCAGCGCGGCCTCGCGCACGCGGTCGGGGTCGGTGTCGGCCGCGAACGGGTCCGCGGCAGCCACGAGCTGCACGGCGACCGGCATCCGGCGTCGGAGGGGAAGCCGGGAGAGGTCGGCGGCGCCCTCGGCTAGATCTGCCGAGAACCGTTGTGCACCAGTCGAACCGAGCACGATCGCGGCGGCCGCGTCGAGCGAGGGAAGCTTCACGACGTCGCCGAGCGGTCGGTCCCGGTAGAAGAGCTCGCCGTCCAGGTGGCTGCTCACCGCCGTCGCGATGCTCCGGAAGCGCAGCACGGGCGGCGGCCCCCCGGGTGGTCGCGTGGCCGACGCCATCGCGTCGATCTCGGCCCGGTCGAAGAGGCTCTCCTGCTGGCCGGGCCGGCGCTCGCTGTGGAGGAGCCCGCGACTGACGTAGGCGTAGAGGGTCGCCCGCTTGACGCCGAGGCGCTGGGCGGCCTCGGTCGTCGTGATCCAGGCAGAGGGGGGCGCGGCCATGGGGTCTCCGGTGCCGGTCGCTGGGACGTTGACGCGATCAACATTGACGATGTTGATCAACATCTCGGACAGTGACGAGTGAACCCGAGAGGAGCTCCACATGTCCACTGCCACCAGCGACTTCATCAGCGTCCCACCCGGACTGGCCCGGGTCGTCGTGACCGACACCGAGCTCGGCGACGTCCGCGGCGACGAAGGCTTCTTCCACTACCGCCAGTACTCCGCCGTCGAGCTCGCCGAGCACGTCGGCTTCGAGGAGGCGGCGCACCTGCTCGTCCACGGCCACCTGCCGACGCCGGAGGAGCTCACCGCCTTCCGCGCCGGGCTCGGGCGGCGGCGGGTGCTCCCGCCGGCGCTCGCCGACCTCCTGCCGGCGATCTGCGCGACGAGCCGCGACCCGCTTCAGGTGCTGCGCACCGCCCTCTCCGCGTGGGGCGGCGTGGCCGGGCTGCGACCGCTCTACGACGGAGACGAGGGGGAGCGGCTCGAGGCCGCCCTGGCGGCGGTCGCCGTGACCCCGACGGTCCTCGCCGCGGCGCACCGCCTCCACGCCGGCCTCGAGCCGGTGGCGGCCGACCCGGCCCTCGGCCACGCCGTCGACTACCTCCGGATGGTCACCGGACGACTGCCGTCCGACCGTGACGCGCGCGCCGTCGAGCAATACCTCGTGGCCACTATGGACCACGGCTTCAACGCGTCGACGTTCACGGCCCGCGTCGTCGCGAGCACGGGCGCCGACCTCGCCGCGTGCCTCGTGGCGGCGATCGGGTCGTTCTCGGGACCCCGCCACGGTGGCGCCCCCAGCCGCGCGCTCGAGGCGCTCGACGACATCGGCACGCTCGACCGGGCCGACGCGTGGGTGCGGGACCGGGTGGCCGGCGGTGAGCGCATCATGGGCTTCGGCCACGCCGTCTACCGCACCCGTGACCCGCGCTCCGAGATGCTCAAGACGACGGCCCGAGGGTGGGACGACCCGCTCGTCGAGCTGGCGACGGGTGTCGAGGAAGCCGTCGAGCGGGCCCTCGCCGAGCTCAAGCCGGGCCGCGAGCTGCACGCGAACGTCGAGTTCTACGCCGGCGTCGTCATGAGGCTCGCCGGGCTCGACCCGGCGATGTTCACCCCGACCTTCTGCGTGGCGCGCGTGGTCGGGTGGGCGGCCAACGTCCTCGAGCAGAGCCGTGACCCGAAGATCATCCGGCCCGCCGCGCGCTACGTCGGGCCGACGCCTCCGCAGCCGGTGCCCACGTCCGTCGCCGCGCGCTGAGCCGGCCCCGTCGGGCGCCGGGCGCAGGTTCGACACGCGGAGCGGGCCCCGACAGCGCCGGCGGGGCCCGCTCGACGCGGCCCGGGGCGAACGCGGCCGAAGGGAGAGGACAGCCGCGGGTTGCCCCACCCGACCACCGTAGGTCGGGTGGGGCAACGCGACGTCCGGGCGCGGGTCAGGACTCGACAGGCGGGCGTCAAGGATCCGTCCGGAACGGCGCGGTCAGTCCGCGGTCCGCATGGCCTGCTTCCACGAGAGGCGGCCACGGGTCTGCATGAGCGAGCGCCGGTAGACCTTCTCGCCGAGCACCACGGTGCCGGCGGAGAACGCCGCCATCAGCAGCAGCGCCACGACGGGCTCCCACCAGGCGGCGTCGCCGGCGATGATGCGGCCCGGCATCGCCACGACCGAGACGATCGGCACGAAGGAGGCGATCTTGAGGGCGACGCCGCTCAGCGCGAAGCTCGCGAAGTAGACGAGCATGAGCACCGTCGTCATCGGCGACGTCGTGGACTGCAGGTCCTCGGTGCGCGAGGCGAGCGCGCCCGCCACGGCGAAGAGGCAGGCCAGCGCGAAGAAGCCGACGGCGAAGAAGAGGACGAACCAGATCACCGCGGTCGAGAGGGTCGGCAGCAGCGAGGACCACTCCGTGAACGAGACCGCGATGAGTCCCACCCCGGAGAAGAGCACGACCTGGCCCAGCGCGATGAGCGCGTTGCCGACGACCTTGCCGGCGAGCAGCGCGCGCAGCGGGATGGCCGTCGCGATGATCTCGACGAGCCGTGACTGCTTCTCCTCGACGACGCTCGCCGCGATCTGCTGGCCGAACATCAGTGCCCCCATGAAGAAGAGCAGTGCGAAGGCGAAGGTGGCGGCCTGGACGAAGCCCCGGTTCGTCGTCTGGCCGTCGAAGCGGTCGGTCGTCAGGGTCGCGCCACGCTCGAGGGCCTCGACCGTGGTGCCGGCCGTGGCCGCGTTGCGGTCGAGCGCCGCGTCGCGCACGGCGCCCTCGAGCGGCGTCTGCAGCGACAGCGAGACGTCGTCGCCGGAGGTGAGGGCCCAGCCGGATGCCGTCTGGTGCAGCCACGCGTCGACGTCGCCGGCCTCGACCGCGGCCCGCGCCGCGTCCTCACCGGCCACGGTGCTCGGGGTGATGACGACCTTGTCGCTGTCGGCCCGGGCCGCGGTGGCCGCCTGGTCGACGAGCCGGCTGCCCTCGGAGGTGGAGACGGCGACGGTGTAGGTCGACGTCTTGCCCGCCTGCCAGGCCGAGAACGCCGCGAACCCGGCGATGAAGACGAGGGTGAAGAGCGTCGAGAAGAGGAACGTGCGGTTCGTGACGCGCACGACGATCTCGCGGACGGCGACGACGAGCCAGGGCCTCCCGGCGTGCCGGTCGTCCGTGTCCGTGCCCGTGCCCGTGGACTGGCCGGTGGGTGGGGTGGGGGGCTGGGTCGGGTGCTGCGTGGTGGTCATGCCGTCACCTCACGGTAGATCTGGGCCAGGGAAGGACGCTGGGGCGAGAACTCGTGGACCTCGCCGCGGCGCAGGGCCTCCTCGAGCAGCGCCCGGCCGGCGCCGGGCTCGACGACCTCGACGAGTGCCGTGTGCCCGTCGACGTCGACGGCGTGCACGCCGGTGACGCCGCGCACCCACCCGGCGTCGCCCGAGAGGACGAGGCGGTGGCGCGAGACCGAGGTGGCCCGCAGCTCGTCGGGGGTGCCGGCGGCGACGACGCGGCCGGCGGCGAGCACGACGAGCCGTTCGCAGAGCCGCTCGACGAGGTCGAGCTGGTGGGAGGAGAAGAGCACCGGCACGCCGTGCGCCGTGTGCTCCCGGAGCAGGTCGGCCATGTTGTCGACGGCCGCGGGGTCGAGCCCGCTGAACGGCTCGTCGAGCACGAGCGCGCGGGGCTCGCCCATGAGCGCGGCGATGATCTGCACGCGCTGCTGGTTGCCGAGCGAGAGCTTCTCGACGTGGTCCTTGGCGCGCTCGGCGAGGCCGAGCCGCTCGAGGTGCGTCGTCACCGACGAGCGGGCCGCCGAGGCACTGAGCCCGCGGAGGCGACCGAGGTAGACGAGCTGGTCGAGCACGCCCTGCTTCGGGTAGAGCCCGCGCTCCTCGGGCATGTAGCCGAAGCGTCGCCGGTCGAGGGCGGTGATCGGGCGGCCACCCCAGAGCACCTCGCCCGCGGTGGGGGAGAGGACGCCCATGAGCATGCGCATCGTCGTCGTCTTGCCGGCGCCGTTGCCGCCGACGAAGCCGGTCAGCTGGCCGGCCGTGACGGTGAAGCTGACGTCGTCGACGGCACGGATCTCCCCGAACGAGCGGGTGAGGTGGCGCAGCTCGATGTCCGACGTGGCCCGTTCCCGCGGGGCAGGTCTCGTGAGGGTGGTCGTGGCGGTGTCCCCGGAAGTGCTCATGACGCCCACGCTAGGTCGGCAGGACGCGGACGGGATCAGCCCGTCGGGTGATCCCCGGGCTCCCCCCGGAGGATGAGCCCGGCCTCGTAGGCGAGCACGACCGCCTGCACCCGGTCGCGCAGGTGGAGCTTCGCGAAGACGTTCGACAGGTGCGTCTTGACCGTCGCCTCGCCGACGAAGAGGGTGGCGGCGATCTCGGCGTTGGACAGGCCGCGGCCGACGAGCACCAGCACCTCGAGCTCCCGGGGCGTCAGGTCGTCGAGGCGCGGGTCGCGGGCCGGGCCGGCACCGGCCGCCACGCCGGAGACCGCGCCGGGGGTCGCCCCCGAGCGTGCGCCGGGGGTGACGCCAGCAGCCGCACCGGGAGTCGCGGCCGCCATCTGCTCGATGACCCGCCGGGTCACCTCGGGGGCGAGCAGCGCGTGGCCGCCGGCCACGGTGCGCACCGCCTCGATGAGGTGGTCGGCGTCGGCGTTCTTGAGCAGGAAGCCGCTCGCGCCCGCCGACAGCCCGGCGAAGACGTAGTCGTCGCGGTCGAAGGTCGTGAGGATGACGACCCGGGCCCGGCCCTCGGCGACGATCTGCCGGGTCGCCTCGATGCCGTCCATGACCGGCATCTGCACGTCCATGAGCACGACGTCGGGGCGCAGCTCGCGGGTGAGGCGCACCGCCTCGGCCCCGTCGCCGGCCTGGCCGACCACCTCGAGGTCGTCCTCCACCGAGAGGATGAGCGAGAAGCCGGAGCGGACGAGCAGCTGGTCGTCGACGAGCAGGACGCGGGTGGGGGTGGTCACGACGCCTCCTCGGGCAGCGGCATACGGACGCGGACACGGTAGCCGCCTGTGACGCGGGGGCCGATCTCACTGACGCCGCCGTGCGTCGCGAGGCGCTCGCGCACGCCGAGCAGGCCGAGGCCCGTGCCCGAGGTGCCGGAGCGGGGGCGCCCGCCGTCGAGCACCTCGACCTCGGCGTAGCCGTGCGCGAAGCCCGGCTCGCCCCGGCGGTCGACGCGCACGACGACGGTCGCGGTCGAGGCCGTCGAGTGGCGGCGCACGTTGGCCAGGGCCTCCTGGACGGTGCGGTAGAGGGAGAGGCCGAGCGGCGCCGGCACGGTGACGAGCGCGCCGGGGGCGTCCTCGACGACGCGGCACTCGACGTGCAGCCCGTGCGCACAGGCCTCCTCGGCGAGGGCGGGGACGTCGGCGAGCACCGGCTCCGGCGCGCGCGAGCGGGCGGGCCGACCCGGGTCGCCGGCGGTCGCGGGGTCGACGTCCTCGGCGTCGTCGGCGTCCTCGGCGCGCAGTGTGCCGAGCAGGCCGCGCATCTGCGCGACGGCGTCGCGCGACGAGGTCTCGACCGAGCGCAGCGCGCCCTCGGCGGCCTCGACGTCGCGCCGCAGCACCCGCCGCGCGGCCGCGGCCTGGATGCCGATGACCGAGACGTGGTGGGCGACGACGTCGTGCAGCTCCCGTGCGATCCGAAGGCGCTCCTCGACGACGGCCTGCCGGCGCAGGCTCGTCGTCTGCGCGTCGATGGTCAGCGCCTGCGCGGTCAGGCGGTCGCGCCGGAGCGCCGACCACCACGCGGCCTGGCCCCCGACGATGGCGCCGCCGAAGTAGAAGACGTTGATGAGCAGGCTGTAGACGACGTAGGCGGCGGACGGGCTGAAGAGGCCCTGCCGCGGGAGGGGCTCCCCGTTGTGGCGCAGGGCCTGCTCGACGCCGCTGCCGACGGCGAACTGCCACGTCAGCCACCCGAACATCAGCAGCACGATGCCGACGACGACGCCGATCATGGCGCGGCGGTCGGTGGCCCAGGCCACCCCGGTGAAGATCGCGACGAAGTAGACGACCTGCATCGGCACCGAGGAGGCGACGCCCGGCATGACGAGGCCGACGGCGAAGAAGTGGAGCGAGAGCCCCGCCGCGACGGCGAGCGGCCAGCGGCGACGCCAGACCAGGGGCACCGTCCCCGCGAGCACGGCGACGTGCGGCCAGAGCCACGAGTCCTGGAACGAGCCGAGCGCGTCGATGCTGCGGAGCAGCTCGACGCCGATCGAGCCGGTGACGAGGAAGGCGAGCGCGAGCCACGTGTCGGTGCGCCGGGTGCGGGCCGGGTCGGCGGCCCGGCGCTCCCACTCGGTGTCGACGCCGAAGTAGCCCTGCACCCTCGCCACGAGGGCAGTCCACCGGCCGTCCATGCGCCCAGCCTAGGCAGGGGTGGGTCGCGGCCGGCTCCCCCTCCGGGTGGAGGTGCGCGGTACGTTCGGCGCATGGGTGTTCGTTCCTCCGTCCTCGACGTCTCCACGATGCGCTCGCGGCTCGACCGGCTGCGTCGTCACGCCACCGACGCGGGGATCGCCGCCACCGTCGTGTCCCCGGGGTCCGACCTGCGCTACCTCACCGGCATCGCCGGGTCGTCGTTCGAGCGGCTCACGGCCCTGGTCGTGCCGAGCGACGCCGCCGTGGCGCCCGTCCTCGTCTCGCCCGAGCTGGAGTTCGCCGGTCTCGGGCACGTGCCCTTGGGCGAGCTCGGCGTCGAGGTGCGCACGTGGGTCGACGGCGAGGACCCGTACGCCCTCGCCCTCGGCGGGGTGCCGGCCGGGCCGGTCGCCGTCTCCGACATGACGCCGGCCCTGCACCTGCTGCGCCTCCGCGATGCGGGAGCCCGTGAGCAGCAGCTCGCCGGGCCCGTGCTGCGGGAGCTGCGGATGCGCAAGGACGCCGCCGAGCTCGCCGAGCTGCGTGCTGCCGGAGCCGCCATCGACCGCGTGCACGCGCGCGTCGGCGAGTGGCTCCGGGCCGGGCGCACCGAGGCCGAGGTCGGGGCCGACATCGCCGCCGCGATCGTCGAGGAGGGCCACGCGCAGGCCGACTTCGTCATCGTCGGGTCCGGCCCCAACGGGGCGAGCCCGCACCACGCCGTGAGCGACCGCGTCATCGAGACCGGTGACGTCGTGGTCGTCGACATCGGCGGACCGCTGCCCTCGGGCTACGGCTCGGACTCCACGCGCACGTATGCCGTCGGGTCGCCCCGCGAGCCCGACGTGGCGGTCGCCTACGCTGCCCTGCAGGCCGCCCAGGCGGCGTCCGTGGCCGCGGTGCGCCCGGGCGTGACGTGCGAGGCCATCGACCGGGCCGGTCGCGACGTGCTCGCCGAGGCAGGGCTCGCCGAGCGCTTCATCCACCGCACCGGCCACGGCATCGGCCTCGACGGCCACGAGGAGCCCTACGTCGTCACGGGCAACGACCTGCCGGTCGAGCCCGGGATGACCTTCAGCATCGAGCCCGGCGTCTACCTGACCGGCCGCTGGGGCGCCCGCATCGAGGACATCGTCGCCGTGACGGAGGACGGCGTCGAGCGCTTCAACACCAGAACGACCGACCTCGTCGTCCTGTAGCCGGTCCCGCGGCACGTCGACGGCGGGTCAGGAGTCGAAGCCGACGCCGATGCGGTCGAGGGCCTTGAGCCAGAGGTTGCGCCGCCCGGTGCGGTCCTCGGCGGCGAGCGACGAGCGCGTGGCCCGCACGGCGGCATACCGGATCGGCTCGGGCGGGAAGGGGATCGGCTTGCGCCGCACCATCTCGAGCCGGGTGCGCTCGGTGTCGAGGCCGTCGACGAGGTCGAGCGCGACGGCCGCGCCGAAGCGCGTGGAGGCGACGCCCAGGCCGGTGTAGCCGACGGCATACGCCATGCGGCCGCCGAGGGCGGTGCCGAAGACCGGCGTGAAGCGCGAGGTCGTGTCGATGACGCCGGCCCAGCGGTGCGTGAACCGGATGCCCTCGAGCTGCGGGAAGATGTCGAGGAAGTGGTCGGCAAGCAGGCCGTGCGAGGCGTCGGACTGCTCGAGTGCGGGGTCGATGCGGCCGGGGAAGTGGTAGTTCGCGTCGTAGCCGCCGAAGAGCACCCGGTCGTCGAGCGTCCTTCTGTAGTAGTGGAACTGGTTGCCGGCGTCGGTCAGGCCCTCGCGTCCCCTCCAGCCGACGGCGTCGAGCTGCGCCGGGCTGAGCGGCTCGGTCATGAGCACGTGGTCGTAGACGGGGAGCACCCACGCGCTGAACCGGCGGAGCACGCCCTGAGCGGCGTTGGTGCCGATGACGACCCGCCGGGCGTGGATCGAGCCGCGGTCGAGCCGCACCCGCACGCCCGGTCCCTCGACCTCGAATCCCGTTGCGCGAGTGTGCTCGTGGAGCCGCACGCCCAGCGACTCGGCGGCGCGCGCCAACCCCCAGACGAGTCGTGCCGGGTCGACGAGCGCGACGCCGGGGTCGAACATGCCGGCGAGGTAGCGCGGGGAGTCGACGCGCGCCCGGGCCTGCGCCGCGTCGAGCAGCTCGACCGGTGCGCCGTGCGCCCGGTGCAGCTCGAAGGCCTCGTGGACCGTCGGCACCTGGTGCGCGCTGAGCGCGAGGGTGAGCTCGCCCGGCCGGTGGAAGTCCGCATCGACGCCGTAGGCCGTCAGCGACCGCTCGAGGCCCGCCATGTTCTCGTCCGCGAGCCGTTCGAGCGTGCTCGTCTCGGTGGGCCAGCAGGCCAGCCCCTGGGCGAGGCCGTGCGTCAACGAGGCGTCGACGAAGCCGCCGTTGCGTCCGGAGGCGCCGTCACCGAGCCGGTCTGCCTCGACGACGACGACGTCGCGGGAGGGGTCGGCCTCCTTGGCCTGGATCGCGGCCCACAGACCGGTGAAGCCGGCGCCGACGACGAGCAGGTCGGTGCGGGCCGCCGCGCCGGTGAGCGGCGCGCGCGGATCGGGGCGCTCGGGGCGGTCGGTCCAGAACGGGACGGTCCGGGCGCCGTCGAGCGCGGCGGCGGCGCGGGGCGAGAGCGGGGAAACAGGCATGACGAGAGGGATTCGACCATGCTTGGCTGGCCCTGTGAAGCCCCCTTCGTTCCAGCACGATGCCGCAGCGCCGCAGGAGGCCGAGCTCCTCCGCGCCTTCCACGACGAGACCCGGGCCCCCGTGCCGCTCGGCACGGCCGAGCGGCCGATCGAGCTCGACGGGCCGGTGCGCAAGCAGTACGACCTGGATCCGTCGGGCCACTTCGCGATGGTCGAGAGCCCGGACGGCCTCGGCGACGACCCGGACGGACTCATCCGGCGCGTCCGGGACTTCTTCGCCGACCGCGGGCAGCGCGTCGAGTGGAAGACCTACGACTACGACGAGCCGGCCGACCTCGGAGCGCGCCTCGTCGCTGCCGGGTTCGTGCGCGAGGACGACGAGGCACTCGTGCTC
The DNA here is from genome assembly GCF_040300125.1 of Terrabacter sp. NPDC000476. NCBI lineage: Bacteria > Bacillati > Actinomycetota > Actinomycetes > Micrococcales > Intrasporangiaceae > Terrabacter > Terrabacter sp. NPDC000476. The sequence goes on along the minus strand of NZ_JBEPDF010000001.1, from coordinate 2,206,679 downwards.
GGCGCTGCCGAGCCCCTCGCGCAGCAGGACCTCGCGCTCCCCGACGGCGTCGTCGTGCGGGCGGCCGACTGCTTCGAGGACTTCGCGCGGATGCGGACGATGTCCGAGACGGTGTGGGGCGAGGACCACCCCTGGGTCACCGAGTCGCTCTACCCGGACTGGGCGGCCCGGCCCGAGGCGATGGACGTCGTCGTCGTCGAGGAGTCCCGCGAGGGACCCGTGCTGTGCGCCGCCCGCGGCGAGTACGACGCGAGCAGCTTCGTCGGGCTGTGGGGCGGCTCGACCCTGCCGGCCTGGCGGGGCCGCGGCCTCTACCGGGCCACGCTGCTCCACCGGGCCCGGCTCGGGATCGAGCGCGGCAAGCGCCACGTCCGCGTCGACGCCTCGCCCGACTCCGAGCCGATCCTCACCCGTCTCGGCCTGCACCGCGTCGCGACGACGACGCCCTACGTCTTCGAACCGGTCGTCAGGAGCGCGTGAACACGGCCTGGTCCGAGGACAGCCGTCCCACGACGACGTCGCTGCGCTCGTCGCCGATGCGGATCGACCCGACGCGGCCGTGCACGGCGGCCGCCCGCGAGGTCTGCGTCGTGCGCACCGTGACCTTCGTGCCGTCGTCCTCCACCCACGAGTCGACGGAGACGTGGCGCTCCACGGGCCGCAGCCCGCGGAAGGTCAGGTCGACGGGCATCCGCACCGCCGGCGCGGCTCCGTAGACGTCCGCCGCCCGGGCCGTCCCGGTGAGGTGGGCGCCACCGGTCGTGCCGCGGAACGTCGCGACGGCGTCGGGGACCTCGAGCTCGCGCGCCCCGCGGAAGGTGCACGGTCCCGGCGTCGGCCCCTCCTCGTCGACGACGAAGACCTCGGGCGGCAGCACCCCGGCCGGGCAGCGCCAGTCCTCGATGCGCCCGAAGACGTCGTCGGTGCCCGGGGTCGCGGCGTCGTCGCCGACGAAGACGACGCCGCGGTGCACGTTGCCGCCGAAGAGCCCGGGCACGCCCCCGCGGTCGACCCACGAGACGTGGGCGTTCTTCGCGAGGTGGTCGTTCGTGGGGCCCCCGGCGTGCGCGGCGGAGCCGGCGACGAGCAGCGGCAGGACGGCGACGGCGGTCGCGGTGACGGTGCGGACGGCGATGTGACGCATGGTGTTTCCCCTGTTCCGGTCGGTGCGTCGAGCGGTGTCGTCGACGTACCACCTAGACCGCCGCGAGCCAGGAATGGTTGTCACGGTCGCCGGGAGGATCCCCACTGCGCGGACAGACCGTGTGCGGCCCACGGCATACGTGGCAGGATTCACGGCGGATCGTGAACCCGCTCATTCGACAGCAGGAGTTGCAATGCCCATCGCCACCCCCGAGGTGTATGCCGACATGCTCGACCGCGCGAAGGCCGGCTCCTTCGCGTACCCCGCCATCAACGTCTCGAGCTCGCAGACGCTCAACGCCGCGCTCAAGGGCTTCGCCGACGCAGGCTCCGACGGCATCATCCAGGTCTCGACCGGCGGCGCGGACTACCTCTCCGGCCCGAGCATCAAGAACATGGTGAGCGGCTCGCTCGCCTTCGCGGCCTACGCGCACGAGGTCGCCAAGAACTACCCCGTCAACATCGCGCTGCACACCGACCACTGCCCCAAGGACAAGCTCGACGGCTTCGTGCGCCCGCTCCTCGCGGCCAGCACCGAGCGCGTCCAGGCCGGCGGCACGCCGTGGTTCCAGTCGCACATGTGGGACGGCTCGGCCGTGCCGCTCGACGAGAACCTCTCGATCGCGCAGGAGCTGCTAGCCCTCGCCAAGGCCGCGAACGTCATCCTCGAGATCGAGGTCGGCGTCGTCGGTGGTGAGGAGGACGGCGTCGCCCACGAGATCAACGACAAGCTCTACTCGACGCCCGCCGACGCCATCGCGACGGTCAAGGCCCTCGGTGCGGGCGAGAACGGCCGCTACCTCACGGCCCTCACGTTCGGCAACGTGCACGGTGTCTACAAGCCCGGCAACGTCAAGCTGCGTCCCGAGGTGCTCCTCGAGGCCCAGAAGGCGGCCGCCGCCGAGCTCGGCCTGTCGGACGACGCGCGCCCCTTCGACCTCGTCTTCCACGGCGGCTCGGGTTCGCTGCCCGAGGAGATCTCGGCGGCCGTCGACCACGGCGTCGTCAAGATGAACGTCGACACCGACACGCAGTACGCCTTCACGCGCTCGATCGCAGGCTGGATGATCGGCAACTACGACGGCGTGCTCAAGGTCGACGGCGAGGTCGGCAACAAGAAGCTGTACGACCCCCGCGCCTGGGGCAAGGCCGCCGAGGAGGCCATGGCGGTGCGCATCGTCGAGGCCTGCACCGCGCTGCGATCGGCGGGCACCCACTCGTGAGCGACAACCTGCTCGGCATCCCCGAGACCCGCCTCGCGGTCGACCCGGCCGCCGAGAAGCTCGACACGGGAGTCGATCCCGTGCAGGTGGCCGCGACCCACCCGTCGAGCTCGCTCGCGTGGGCGACCCTCGCCGAGGACGCGCTCGCCGACGGCGACCGTGACGTCGAGGCGTACGCGTACGCCCGCACCGGCTACCACCGCGCCCTCGACAGCCTCCGCAAGGCGGGCTGGCGCGGCCAGGGCCCGGTGCCGTGGTCGCACGAGCCCAACCGCGGCTTCCTCCGGGCGCTCGCGGCGCTCGCCCGTGCCGCCCGCGCCATCGGCGAGAGCGACGAGGAGGCGCGCTGCACGCAGTTCCTGCGGGACAGCTCGCCCGAGGCCGCGCGCGAGCTCGGACTCTGAGGACCCGCCCGCCGGCATGACGCTCTTCTGCTCCGACGTCGACGGAACGCTGCTCGACTCCCGTCGCACCCTCTCCGACCGCACCGTCGCCGCGATCCGCGCGGTGCGGTCGGCGGGGCACACCTTCGTGCTCTGCAGCTCGCGGATGCCGGCCTCGCTCGAGGGGCTCGAGCGGCTCTGCGGCGTCGACCCGACCCCGCTCATCGCCTACAACGGCGGGCTCGTGCTCCGCGCCGACCGCAGCGTCGTCACCGACGTGCCCATCGCGCCCGCGGACGCCCGGGAGGCGTATGCCGTGTGCTCGCGGCTCGACCTGCACGCGAGCTTCTTCGCCGGTGACGACTGGCACCCGTGGGGCCCCGACCGCTGGACGGAGCGTGAGGCGACGATCACCGCCGTCGAACCCAACTCGGTCTTGGTCCACGACTACGTCGCGACCGGCCGGGTCGACACGCGTCCGCCGCACAAGGTCATGGCGATGGGCGACCCCGCCCTCGTCGACGACCTCGAGGTGGCTCTCACCGGGCGGCCCGGTCTCGTCACCTACCGGTCGAAGGACACCTACCTCGAGATCGCCAACGCCGCCTGCTCCAAGGGCGGCGGGCTGCGGGCGCTGGCCGCCGAGCTCGGCGTCGACCTGGCCGACACCGTCTTCTTCGGTGACAACCACAACGACGTCTCGGCGTTCGAGGTGGCGGGGACGGCCGTCGCCGTCGCCAACGCCGTCGACCCCGCGCTCGACGCGGCCTCCGTCGTCACGAGCCACCACCGCGATGACGGCGTCGCCGCGTACCTCGAGGAATGGCTCGCGGCGCACTGACGCGGCGCGCGATGCTTGACCCTGACACCGTGTCAGACGGTCCGATGGACGCACCATGTTGAGTATCGGAGACTTCGCCCGGCTCGCCGGGGTGTCGGTGCGCATGCTGCGCCACTACGACGCCCTCGGTCTGCTGCGGCCCGCCCGCGTCGACCCGTCGTCCGGCTACCGGTCCTACGCGACCGCGCAGCTGGACCGCGCCAACCGGCTCGTGGCGCTCAAGGACCTCGGGTTCACCCTCGAGGACTGCGGGCGCCTCCTCGAGGACGACGTGCCGGTGGAGCAGCTGCGCGGCATGCTGCGGCTGCGCCGCGCCGAGCTCGCCGAGCAGATCGAGGCCGACAGCGCACGCCTCGAGCAGGTCGAGCGTCGTCTCCGGATGATCGAGAAGGAGCACACCATGACACCGTCAGTCACCCTCGACGCCTTCCGCGAGCAGCCCCTGCCCGCCGTCCGCGTCGTCCAGCGCAGCAGCCGCGTCACCGAGGGCCAGCAGGTCGGCGAGGTCGTCGGCCCGCTCTTCGGCCAGGTCGAGGAGGCCGTGCGGGGCGCGCACGTGGAGCCCGTGGGCCCCTCGATGGGGCACTACACGATGGACGGCGACGCGATGGTCGCCGCCGCGGCATACCCCGTCGGCCCGGAGGTGGGGGAGGCCGACGCCGCCGGCGCCGGGGTCGAGCTGGCCGAGCTCGGGGCGGAGCCGCGCGCCCTCGTGACGACCCTGCGCGGGCCGCTCACCGACATCGGCGAGGCGTGGCAGGCCCTGTCGCGCGAGGTCGAGGCCCGCGGACTGTCGTTCGCCGGGCCGTGCCGCGAGATCTACCACGTCGCCGCGATGGACGACCCGGAGCACTGGGTCATCGAGCTGCAGCAGCCCGTCGCCTGACGCCGGGTCGGGTCGGACCGGGTCGGGCGACGTGGGCCCGACCCCACCTCCCGGCTCCGGTCCGCCGACCTGTCGGCGGACCGGAGCCAGGTCGTGGGACCGAAGCGTCGTCCCCACTTCCTGAGCGCGGCGCCCGACCGGCGCGTCGTGGGCGCGGTACCCGGGCAGCCGCTAGGTTCACCCCCGTAGTTCGAGGGTCGACCGGCCCTCTCCTTCTCACCAGGGGTGTCCATGAAGATCGTCCGTGTCCTTCTCAGCGTCGCCGTGCTCGGCGCCTCCTCCCTGACCCTCGGGGTCACCAGCGCCTCCGCCGCCGACGGCTGCGGCAGCGGGTTCCACAAGCAGGAGGACGGCGTCATCGGCGGCAGCCGCACGGCCAGCCAGAACGGCAAGTCGATGACCGGCTCCGTCTCCGGCAAGGTGCGGTGGTGCACCCGCGAGAAGACCCTGCGTGACCAGTTCTTCCAGCGGGTGATCGTGGGCGTCCCGACGGGCGTGACCGCCCGGGGGAGCTTCTCGGGCAGCAACCGCACGCAGATCTGCGAGACGGCGAGCTTCACGGCGCACATCGCCGGCGGCTCGTCGGCCGACATCACCATCGGCACCGACGGTGCCTCGGCGACGGTCACGCGACCCACCAGCAGCACCAAGTCGGTGACGCTGCCCAAGAAGTGCAAGAGCGGCTCGGCCGCCCAGAGCACGACGGCGCTGCAGGACACGATGTACAACTTCTCGGCATCCGCCCCGAACGACGGACCGACCGGCATCACCTGCCCCCACATCGACTCCGTCACGGTCAGCGTCACGACCTCGATGACGTACCGCTACAACGGGGAGTCCCGCACGTTCACGCAGAAGGTCTCCAACACCGACGTGCCGAACGACTACCCGACCATCGGCTGCTGAGTCCGGGCGGGTCGGGCGAGGTGGGCCCGACCCCACCTCCCGTCTCCGGTCCGCCGACCTGTCGGCGGACCGGAGCCAGGTCGTCGGACCGAAGCGTCGTCCCCACCCCCTGAGCGCGGCACCCGACCGTCCACAGCCACTCGGACCCTGCTGGTGCCCGGCCGCACGACCCGCGACCGTCGGTCCATGCAGCTCTCCCTCATCGCCCGCGAGGACGTCTTCCCGCTGTCGCGCGCCCTCTCCGTCGGCATCGACCGGCCCGAGCTGCGGCGCCTGGTCCGGACCGGCGCCGTGCACCGGCTCCACCACGGGTGGTTCGCCACCCGCGCTCCCGTCGACGACGAGGACCTCCACCGCCTGCGCCTCGCAGCCCTGCTGCAGCAGTACGCCGGTCGTGCCGTCGCGAGCGACGCGTCGGCCCTGCTCAGGCTGGGGCTGCCCACCTACGAGCTGGACTGGGCGGTGGCGCACCTGCTCCGCACGGCGCCGACCGGCGCCCGTCGCGACAAGGCGCACCGCAAGGCCGACCTCGTCGTGCGGCCCGCGCTCGCCCACCCCGAGGCCGCGCGGCTGCCGTCGGGGGAGGGCGCGGCGCATCCGGCCGTCGCCGCGGTGCTGGCCGGGCTCGCCGGGCCGTGCGCACTGCTCGTCCCGGCCGACGCGGCGCTGCGGGCGGGCCGGGTGACCCGGGCGGACATCTCGCTCGCGCTGGAGGTGGTGGGCCGGCGCCCCGGCATCGAGCGGGTGCGGGCCGCCCTGCCCCGGTGCGACGCCCGGCACGAGTCGCCGGGCGAGACCGTGGCCGCCTGGGTGCTGCACCACCTCGGCCATCGCACCGTGCCCCAGTTCGTCGTGCCCGGCACCGAGGCCCTCACACCGGGCGGGCGCGGCTACCGGGCCGACCTCGGCATCGTCGGCACGCGCGTGCTCGTGGAGTTCGACGGCCGCGCGAAGTACGCCGCTGCGCAGGACGTCTGGGACGAGAAGCGCCGTGAGGACAGCATCCGCTCGCTCGGCTGGGAGGTCGTCCGGCTGACCTGGGCCGACCTGCACCGGCCAGAGCGCGTGCGCGCCCTCGTCGAGGCGGCCCTGCGCCGGGCCGCGCTCCGGGCCCCCGACTCGGCTCCGGTGCGCTGAGCCGGCCTCGGTCCCGTGACCTGTCGGGGGACCGGGGCCGCGTCCTGCGACCGACGCCCGACCGCCGGACCGAGGGCCCGGGCGGACGGGGTCCGGGGCACGCGTCACGAACCGATAACCTTGCGGTTGGCTTCAACCGCAACCGGAAGGCAGACCGATGCCGGCAATCGTGCTCGTCGGAGCGCAGTGGGGTGACGAGGGCAAGGGCAAGGCGACCGACCTGCTCGGCAGCAGCGTCGACTACGTCGTCAAGTTCAACGGCGGCAACAACGCCGGCCACACCGTCGTCATCGAGAAGGACGGCAAGCGCGAGAAGTACGCGCTGCACCTGCTGCCCTCCGGCATCCTCAGCCCCAACTGCGTGCCGGTCATCGGCAACGGCGTCGTCATCGACCTCTCCGTGCTCTTCGAAGAGCTCGACGGCCTCGACGCGCGCGGCGTCGACACGAGCAAGCTGCTCGTCAGCGCCAACGCGCACGTCATCCCGAGCTACAACCGCACCATCGACAAGGTGACCGAGCGCTTCCTCGGCAAGCGCCGCATCGGCACGACCGGCCGCGGCATCGGCCCGACGTACGCCGACAAGATGAACCGCGTCGGCATCCGCATCCAGGACCTCTACGACGAGGGCATCCTGCGCCAGAAGGTCGAGGCGGCGCTCTCGCTGAAGAACCAGCTGCTCGCCAAGATCTACAACACCCGCGGGGCCGAGGTCGACGAGGTCGTCGAGGAGCTGCTGTCGTATGCCGCCCGCCTCGCCCCCATGGTCGCCGACACGAGCCTCGTGCTGAGCCAGGCGCTCGACCGCGGTGAGACGGTGCTCTTCGAGGCCGGTCAGGCGACCCTGCTCGACGTCGACCACGGCACCTACCCCTACGTCACCTCGAGCAACGCCGTCGCCGCCGGCGCCTGCACCGGCTCGGGCGTGCCCCCGACGCGCATCGACTCCGTCATCGCGATCCTCAAGGCCTACACGACGCGCGTCGGTGAGGGCCCGTTCCCGACAGAGCTACACGACGACAACGGCGAGTTCCTCCGCAAGACGGGCGCCGAGTACGGCACGACGACCGGCCGCCCTCGTCGCTGCGGCTGGATGGACACCGTCGTCGGCCGCTACGCCACGCGCATCAACGGGGTCACCGACTTCGTCATCACCAAGCTCGACGTCCTCACCGGGCTGCCCAAGGTGCCGGTCTGCGTCGCCTACGACGTGGGCGGCGTGCGGCACGACGAGATGCCGGTCAACCAGACCGACTTCCACCACGCGACCCCGATCTACGAGGAGCTCGACGGGTGGTGGGAGGACATCACGGCCTGCCGCACCTTCGAGGACCTGCCGGCCAACGCCCAGGCCTACGTGCTGCGCGTCGAGGAGCTCATCGGCGCCCGCGTCTCCGCGATCGGCGTCGGCCCGGGCCGCGACGAGATCATCGAGCGCTTCCCGCTCAACCCCCAGGCCGACGTCGTCTGATGCGTGAGGAAGCCATGACTGAAGAGGTCGCCCCGCTCGACTGGGTCACGCGTCTGGCCGACGAGGTCGTCGCCGAGGCCCAGCAGCGCAACCCCGGCGAGACGATCGTCTGCGCCTCGGGCATCAGCCCGTCGGGCCCGATCCACCTCGGCAACTTCCGGGAGCTCATCACCCCGCACCTCGTCGCCGACGAGATCAAGCGGCGCGGGATCGCCTGCGAGCACATCCTCAGCTGGGACGACTTCGACCGCTTCCGCCGCGTGCCGAAGAACCTTGCGGGAGTTGACGACTCGTGGGAGCAGTACATCGGTATGCCGCTCACCGCAGTGCCGCCGCCCGCCGGTTCGCCGCACTCGAGCTGGGCGGAGCACTTCAAGGCGCCGCTGATCGAGGCCATGGCCGCCACCGGCATCGAGGTGCGCCAGATCAGCCAGACCGAGCAGTACCGCGCGGGGGTCTACCGCGACCAGGTCATCCTCGCGATGCGCGAGCGCTTCGCCATCGACAAGGTGCTCGACCAGTACCGCACGCTCGAGGCCGCCGACGCGGCCCGCCAGAAGGCGACCGGCAAGGGCAAGGGCGGCCAGCAGCAGCAGCAGAAGGCGGCCAAGCTGACCGAGGAGCAGGCCGCGGCCGCCACCGAGGCCGAGCGCGGCTCAGGCGCCGCGTCCGAGGACGACGGCAGCGAGGGCAAGGCCGGCTACTACCCCTACAAGCCCTTCTGCAGCTCGTGCGGCACCGACTTCACGACCGTCACTGCCTACGACGACGACAGCCACGCCCTCACCTACGCCTGCACGAGGTGCGGCCACACCGAGACCGTCGACCTCGACACCTTCACGAACGGCAAGCTCGTGTGGAAGGTCGACTGGCCGATGCGCTGGGCGCACGAGCACGTGCTCTTCGAGCCCTCCGGCGTCGACCACCAGAGCCCCGGCAGCAGCTACGTCGTCGGCAAGGACCTCGCGCCGGTCTTCGGCTGGGAGCGTCCGGTGGGCCCGATGTACGCGTTCGTCGGCATCGCCGGCATGGCGAAGATGAGCTCGAGCAAGGGCGGCGTGCCGATCCCCACCGACGCGCTCGAGGTCATGGAGGCGCCGGTGCTGCGCTGGCTCTACGCCCGCCGACGGCCCAACCAGAGCTTCGACGTCGCCTTCGGCCCCGAGCTGCAGCGCCTCTACGACGAGTGGGATGCGTTGAACCGCAAGGTCGCCGACGGTTCGGCGCAGGCCGGGGACCTCGCCGCGCACCTGCGCGCGACGTCCACCGCGGCCGGTCCGCTGCCCGCGACGCCTCGCCCGATGCCGTTCCGCACCATCGCCTCGGTCATCGACGTGACCCAGGGCGACGAGGAGCAGGCCGTGCGCATCCTCGGCGAGCTCGAGCCCGACCGCCCCGTCGAGTCGACCGACGACCTGCGCCCCCGACTCGACTGCGCGGAGCGCTGGATGCTCGGCTACGTGCCGGCCGAGGACCGCACGGTCGTGCGGGCCGAGCCCGACGCCGAGCTGCTCGGCAGCCTCGACGACACCGAGCGGGAGGCCCTGCGGCTGCTCGCCGACGGCCTCGACCGCCACTGGTCGCTCGACGGCCTGACCCACCTCGTCTACGGCGTGCCGAAGGTCCAGCGCGGCATCGACCCCGACGCGAAGGTCAAGGACCCGGAGCTCTCGGCCGCGCAGCGCGCCTTCTTCGTGCTCGTCTACCGGCTGCTCGTCGGCAAGGACACCGGGCCGCGGCTGCCCACGCTGCTCCTCGCGGTCGGCGCCGACCGCGTGCGCACGCTCATCGGCCACTGAGCGAAGCGCGCAGGCTCTGGACGGACGTGCCCACTCGACAAGCGTCGAGTGGGCACGTCCGTGCGTCAGGCCGGTGGGTCAGTTGACACCGACGGCCGACCAGGCGGTGGCCGTGGCGTCGTACTGCGTGCTGCCGGCGCCGTAGAGGTCCTTGGCTGCCGAGAGCATCCCGGCGCGCGCACCGGCGTAGTTCGTCGACGAGGTCCAGTACGTCGTCAGGGCGCGGTACCAGATCGCGGCGGCCGCGGCCCGGCCGATGCCGGTCACCGACGAACCGTTGCACGTCGGGCTGTTGTAGCTGACGCCGTTCAGGGTCTTCGCGCCGCTGCCCTCGGACAGCAGGTAGAAGAGGTGGTTGCCGACGCCGGAGGAGTAGTGGACGTCGAGCGTCCCGACGCTCTTGGTCCAGCAGTTCGCCGAGGCGCCGTCCTTGCTGGGCTGGTCCATGTAGCGCAGCGGCTTGCCGGCGCCGATGGCGAAGCGCTCGCCGATGAGGTAGTCGCCCGGGTCGCCGGTCGTGGCGGCCGTGAACTCGACCATGGTGCCCATGACGTCGGACGTGGACTCGTTGAGGCCGCCGGACTCACGTCGGTAGGCGAGGCCGGCCGTGGCCGACGTGACGCCGTGGGTCATCTCGTGGCCGGCCACGTCGAGCGACACGAGGGGTCCGTAGCTGACGCCGTCCCCGTCGCCGTAGCGCATGCAGAAGCAGGTGTCGCTCCACGAGGCGTTGACCCAGTTGGTGCCGACGTGCACGAGGCTCCGGGCGCCCTTGCCGTCGTTCTTGATCCCGTTGCGCCCGAAGGTGTTCTTGTAGAAGTCCCACGTGGCACCGACACCGAAGTCGGCGTCGACGGCGGCCGTCTGGCGGCTGGTGCTCGACCCCGTGCCCCACGTGTTGTCGGCGTCGGTGAACAGCGTCCCGGTGGTCGAGGACGTCGAGCCGTTGTTGCCGTCCTCGGTGCGGGCGCCGCCACGCGTCGCGTCGACCATCTGGTAGGTGCCGCCCGAGAGCGTCGTCTGCACCGTCACGGTGCCGAGGTAGAGGCTGTTGCCGGTGCCGGCGTCGTTGATCTCCGTGGCCCAGCGGTCGAGCACCGCACCCGAGCGCGCGTCGACGAAGACGACGGTGCCCGCCGGCTCGCCGTGCGCGCCGACGCCGTCGACCTGGGTCTTCCATGCGAGGCGGGCGGGGCTGCTCATGGCGTAGGCGGCGAGGGTGGGGGTGCTGCTGCGCACCGTGAAGTCGACGGTGCGGGCCGCGGTGGCGGCAGCCGTGGCCGGAGCGACGGTCGCCGTCGTGGACGGGACGCGGACCGCGGTGGACGCGGCGTTCACGCCCTTCCAGCCGCCGGCCCGGTCGGTGTGCACCACGAGGTCACCACCGACGACCGGCAGGCCCTTGAAGGTGCGGTCGAGTCGGACGTGCGTCGTGCCGTCCGCGTCGGTGGCGACGCTCCGGGTGCGAAGGCCCTGGTCCCGGTCGAGGCCGAAGGTGGCGCCATGGGCCCTGGCGGCGGCGACGGCCCGGTCGACACCGGCTCCCGAGGCCGCGGGGGTGGCCGCCTGCGCGGTGCTCGTGGCGATCGTCGCGAGCGTGGTGGCGACGACCGCCGCGGTGGCGACCGTCGTCGTGATGAGGCTCTTCTTCAAGGCGTTCTCCTGGCTGCCGAAGTGCCCCCGAGGGCGGTCGGACGACCGTGTCGCAAGATTTGTCGTCGATCGGTCCCCGCACCAGTCCCAGCACGTGATGTTTGCCGGTCACCGCCCAAGAATTGACGGTGCGGAGACGAAGCTCCCAGCGTTCTCCCAGACGAGGGCCCACCGACGGACGCCATCGTCCTTCATTCTGCTAAAGAAACCATTGACATAGTGAAGATCGTTCGTATGCTTGGGGGCACGTCAGGACGAAGGAGATCTCACGTGGGCATCGACGTCACGAACACCAACGGCGTGCCGATGGAGGCCATGCTGGCCGACTTCGGTGCGCGGGTGCGTTCCCTGCGCAAGGAACGGTCGTTGACCACGGAGAAGCTCGCCCAGAGCGCGGGTGTCAGTGCAGGGCTCATCAGCCAGATCGAGCGCGGCCACGGCAACCCGTCCTTCGCCACCCTCGTCCAGCTGGCACACGGGCTGCAGCTCCCCGTGGGTCAGCTGCTGCAGCCGACCGAGACCGAGCAGGTGGTCGTCCGCAAGGACGAGCGGCGCCGGCTCGACAGCCACGGGCTCGCCACCGACGACGGTGGCGTCTACGAGCTGCTGACGCCCGACCTCAACGGTGCCCTCGAGGCCAACTGGGTGGTGACCCCACCCGGCTACGACACGAGTGCCACGCCCTACACCCACAACGGCGAGGAGTTCGGCATCGTGCTGTCGGGCACGAAGGACGTCTTCCTCGACGGGGTGCGCCACCGGCTCGAGGCCGGCGACTCCATCCGCTACAGCTCGACGATCCCGCACTGGTACGCCAACCCGTCGCAGACCGAGGCCTGCACGGCCGTCTGGGTGAGCACGCCGCCCACCTGGTAGACCCGGCCCCCGGCCAGGCCCGGCCCTCGGGCCGACCCGACGACTCCCGACGACACCGTCACACCCCTCCACCCCACGCAGGCCCCGGGTGCTCCGCGCCACGGGTTCCCTCGAGTGCGCCCTGAGACGGGCCACTCCCGTCCACGAACCGGAGAGTTCGCCATGACCGCTACCCCGAAAGCGTCCACCGCCACCCCACCGGAGACCGCCGGCACCCGCCCCACCTCGACCCGTCGGGCCATGCTCGGCCTCGGCCTCGGCAACACCCTCGAGTGGTACGACTGGATGATCTTCGGCCTGCTGGCCACCTTCATCGGCCCGCAGTTCTTCGCCAAGACCGACCCGGTCTCGGCCACGCTCGACGCCCTCGCGGTCTTCGCGGTCGGGTTCTTCGTCCGCCCCCTCGGCGGGGCCCTCTTCGGAACCGTGGCCGACCGCATCGGCCGGCGCAGCGTCATGCTGTGGTCGGTCGGCACCATGGCGGTCACCACGCTCGTCATCGGCCTGCTGCCCACCTACGAGTCCATCGGCGTGTGGGCCGGCGTGCTGCTCCTCCTCTGCCGCCTGCTCCAGGGCCTGTCGACCGGCGTCGAGGCCCCGCTCTCGACGGCCTTCGCGATCGAGGTCATGCCCAAGGGCCACGAGGGCCGCGCAGCCGGCTACATCAGCTTCTTCGTCAACGTCGGCATCCTGCTGGCCTCGCTCGTCAGCTTCGCGACGAGCTACCTCATCGGTGGCGACGCCATGGCGACGTGGGGCTGGCGCGTGCCGCTCCTCTTCGGTGCCGCCCTCAGCTTCTTCGTGCTCTACCTGCGCCGGGCCCTGCCCGAGACGCTCCACGAGGAGGAGCGCAGCGAGACGACGGGCGGCACGTGGAAGGGCGTGCGCAAGCACTGGCTCGGCCTGCTCGCCATCGTCTTCGTCGTCGGCAGCGCCCAGGCGTTCAACTACGCGTGGAACGTCGGCCTGCCGAGCCTGGCCCGCAGCACGTTTAAGGAGAACCCCACCGAGGTCTTCGGCATCACGTCGCTGCTCGGCGTCATCCTCCTCGTCGGCTCGATCGTCACCGGCCGCGTCGCCGACCGCGTCACCCTCTCCAGGGCCTTCGTCGTCACGCGCCTCGCCGCCGTGCCGGCCGTCTTCCTGATGCTCTTCTACTCCGGCCCCGGCATGGGCACCTTCGCGGTCGTCGTCCTCGGCGGCGGCATCGTGCTCGTCGCCAACATGACGCTCTACAACGTCGTGGCCGCCTCCCTCATGCCGAAGTTCTGCCGGGCCACCGGCACCGGGGTCGGCTACGGCATCGCCGTCGCCCTCTTCGGCGGCACCGCCTCCTACCTGCTCGTCTGGCTGCAGAGCCACGACCTCACGTGGGTCTTCCCCGCCTACACCGCCGCGCTGTCCGTCGCCAGCGTCGTCCTCTACATCGCCGCGCGGCGCCGCAGCGGCCTCTTCGCCGGAGAGTGAGCCCCCTCATGAACACCCAGCAGCAGACCCACCCGCTCGCCATCAGCTCCGACGAGGTGACCGCCCCCGTCGTGCGCCGCAGCGACGTCGTCGTCGTCGGGGGAGGGCCCGCCGGTGTCAGCGCCGCGGTCTCCGCCGCGCGCAGCGGCGTCGACGTGACGCTCGTCGAGCGCTACTCGGCCCTCGGCGGACTCGCTTCCGGCGGAATGGTGCTCGTGCTCGACGACATGGTCAACGGTGACGAGATCACGGTGACCGGCATCGTCGACGAGTACGTCGAGCGCATGGCGCGCACCAAGCTCGCGGTCTACCCGCCGGTCGAGGAGCGCGCCGCCTCGCAGGAGCTGTGGAACAAGTGGGGGCGCTGGGGCACCTTCAACTTCCACTCCCACAGCAACCCGAAGCCGATCTGCTACGCCGTCGCCTTCGACCCGGACGCCTGGAAGGCGACGTCGGTCGAGCTCGTGCGCGAGTCGGGCGTGCACCTGCGCATGCACAGCTGGTTCTCGCTGCCCATCGTCGACGACGGCGTGCTCAAGGGCGTCGTCGTCGAGACGAAGCAGGGCCCGCAGGCCATCCTCGGTGACGTCGTCATCGACACGACCGGCGACATCGACGTCGCGTCGCGGGCCGGGGCGCCGTATGCGCACGACTCCTACCTCGTGACCCTGGTCTTCCGCCTCGGTGGCGTCGACACCGCCGCCGCCGAGCGCTTCGAGCAGGAGCACCCCCGCGAGGCGCGCGCCGCCAACCGCAAGATCAAGCGCCTCCTCGGTGGCGCCTGGGAGCTGTGGTGGCTCAAGACCCCGCTGCCCGGCGTCGTGTGGTGCAACACCCCGCACATGACCGGCTTCGACGGCGCCGACCCGGAGTCGCTGACGAACGCGGAGTTCGCCGCGCGCGACCGGATCGCCGCCGCGCTCCCCGAGATCCGCGCGAGCCTCCCCGGCTTCGAGAACGCCTACGTCCTCGACGTCGCGCAGCAGATGGGCGTGCGCCAGACGCGCTTGCTCCAGGGCGAGTACGTCGTGACCAAGGACGACGTCGTGAACCGGCGCCACTTCGCCGACTCCGTCGCCCGCGGCCGCGACTACTACACCCCCTACCGCTCGCTGCTGCCCGTCGGAGTGGACCAGCTCATCGTCGCCGGGCGACACTACTCGGCGACCCCCGAGGCGCAGCGCATGTCGCGCGAGATCCCGCCGTGCATGGCCCAGGGCCAGGCGGCCGGCATCGCCGCGGCCCTGGCCGTGGAGAAGGCGCTGCCGGTGCGTGACGTGCCGGTGGACGAGATCCAGCTGCGCATGCGCGACCAGGGCGCCGACCCCGGCGACCGTCCCGCCCCCAACGCGACCATCGACCCGAGCCCCCACCCCAGCGAGGAGATCCAGCGATGACCACGCCCGCCGCCGACCCCACCGGCAGCCCCGGAGCCCTGACCGGCGTCACGGTGCTCGACTTCACCCAGGTCTACATGGGCCCGTCGTGCACGCAGATGCTCGCCGACTACGGCGCCGAGGTGATCAAGGTCGAGCGGCCGGTGTGGGGCGACCTGTCGCGCAACTCGCTGCCCGACCCCGCGGGGCAGGAGAACCCGATCTTCATCTCGATCAACCGCAACAAGCGGTCGGTCACCATCGACACGCGCACCGAGTCGGGCCGGGAGGTCGTGCTCGACCTGGTGCGCCGCGCCGACGTCGTCGTCAGCAACTTCCGGCACGGCGTGATGGAGCGGATGGGCTTCGGCTACGACGCGCTCAAGGAGGTCAACCCGACCCTCGTGTGGGCGTCGGGCACGGGCTTCGGCGAGGCCGGGCCGTATGCGCACAAGGGCGGCCAGGACGTCATCGCGCAGGCCTACTCCGGCGTCATGTGGCGCCGCTCGGACGAGACGGTGCCGCTGAGCGTCTACCCGACGACCCTCGCCGACTACACGACCGGGATGCACCTGTGCCAGGGAATCCTGCTCGCCCTCATCGCCCGCGACCGCACGGGCGAGGGCCAGAAGGTGCAGGTCAACATGTACGACTCGATGCTGCACATGCAGATGCAGGAGGCCTCGACCCAGCTCAACCGGGGCCACGAGGTCAACTGGGCCTCGATGCCGCTCTCGGGTGTCTTCCCGACGAGCGACGGCGCCGTCTGCATGGTCGGCGCGTTCAAGGAGAACCCGCTCCGCGACATCAGCAAGGCGCTCGAGCTCGACGAGGACTGGTCGACCAAGCCCGGGTTCGACACGCTCGAGGGCCAGTTCGAGCGCCGGCCCGAGCTGCAGGCGCTCTTCCGCGAGCGGTTCGCCACCGACACGACGGCGCACTGGGTGGAGCGGCTCGAGTCCGTCGACATCCTCTGCGCCCCGGTGCGCAGCCTCGTCGAGGCGCTCGCCGACGAGCAGACCGCCGTCAACGGCATGGTCGTCGAGATGGAGCACCCGCACGGCGGAACGATGCGCGTGCTCGACGCGCCGATCCGCCTCTCCGGCACCCCCAACGGCATGCGCCGGCCGGCCCCCATGCTCGGCGAGCACAACGCCGAAGTGCTGCGCGAGCTCGGCTACGACGACGACCGGGTCGCCGCCCTCCTCTCGGACGGGGTGATCCGATGAGCACCGAGGCGATGACGCAGGAGCGCACCGACGAGGTGCGCCTCGAGCGGCGAGGACACGTGGCATACGTGACGATCGACCGCCAGCACGTGCTCAACGCCGTCGACGACGCGACGAACCGGCGCTGCAACGAGATCTGGGACGAGATCGAGCGCGACCCGAGCGTGCACGCCGTCGTCGTCACGGGCGCCGGCGACCGCGCCTTCTGCACGGGCGCCGACATGAGCGCCGGCGGCACGGCGAAGAACGGCATCGACTACTGGGCCGACCTCGACCCCAACGGCTTCGCCGGCCTCAGCCTGCGCCGCACCCTCGACGTCCCCGTCATCGCGCGGGTCAACGGCTACGCGTTCGGCGGCGGCATGGAGATCGTGCTCGGTGCCGACATCGTCATCGCGGCCGACACGGCGCAGTTCGGGCTCACCGAGCCGCGGGTCGGGCGGCTGCCGCTCGACGGCGGCATCGTCAAGCTCGTCCGGCGCATCCCGCACACGCGCGCCATGTCGCTGCTCCTCACCGGGCGCCGCGCCAGGGCCGAGGAGATGCGTGACCTCGGCCTCGTCAACGAGGTCGTGCCCGCGGCCGAGCTCGACGCCGCCGTCGACCGCTGGCTCGCCGACGTGCTCGCCTGCGCGCCCACCTCGCTGCGTGCCATCAAGCAGATCGTCAACCGCACCGACCACCTCACCGACCGCGACGCCCGCGCCCAAAGGCTGCCCGCCCTCGTCGAGTGCCTCACGAGCCCCAACGCGACCGAGGGCGTCGACGCCTTCCGCGAGAAGCGCGCTCCCGTCTGGAGCGACCGGTGAACCGGCACATGCGGCCCGGCGTCTGGGGCGTGCTCGCGACGCCCTTCTCCGGCTCGACCTTCGACGTCGACGAGAACGGCGTGGCCCAGCTCGTCGAGCACGCCGACGCCGCGGGCGTCGCCGGCCTCACGGTGCTCGGCGTCTTCGGCGAGGCCGCGCGCCTGTCGTGGGCCGAGCGTCGCCTCGTGCTCGAGACCGTGCTCGACTCCACCGACCTGCCGCTCGTCGTCGGCTGCACCTCCCTCGCGACGGCGCCGGTCATCGACGAGGCGCGGATGGCCGTCGAGCTCGTCGGCGACCGCCTCGCCGGCGTCATGGTCCAGGCCAACAGCGCCGACGTCGCCACCCTCGACGCCCACCTCCGGGCCGTCCACGAGGCTTCCGGCGCCGACGTCGTCGTGCAGGACTACCCCGTCGTGAGCGGCGTGCACGTGAGCTCGGCCATGCTCGGCGACCTCGTCGCGCGATCGCCGCACGTCACGGCCGTCAAGGCCGAGGCGCCGCCCACGCCCGTGGCGGTGGCCGAGCTGACGGCCCGCTGCGACGTGCCCGTCTTCGGCGGGCTCGGCGGCATCAACCTGCTCGACGAGCTGGCCTGCGGCGCGGCCGGCGCGATGACGGGCTTCTCGTTCCCCGAGGCCCTGGTCGCGACCGTCGAGGCGTGGGACCCGTCCGAGCCCGGCAAGGCGCGCGAGCAGCTGCTGCCCTACCTGCCGCTCATCACCTTCGAGCAGCAGGTCGGCATCGCCCTCGCCGTGCGCAAGGAGTGCCTGCGCCGGCGCGGCCTCATCGCCGAGTCGGCCGTGCGCCCGCCCGCCCGGTCGCTGCCGGACTCGATGCGCCCGCTCCTCGAGGCCCACGTGGCCGCGGCCGCGGCAGCCACCGACCCGAACGGGGGCGAGTGATGGATCTCGGACTCACCGGACGGGTGGCCCTCGTCCTCGCCTCGACCGGCGGCCTCGGCGCGGCGATCGCGACGGCGCTCGCCGAGGAGGGCGCGCACGTCGTCGTCTGCGGCCGCGACCGGGGGAGGGCCGAGGCGCTCGCCGCCACGCTGCCCTCGGCGACCGGCGTCGAGGTCGACGTGACGGCCCCCGACGCCGCCGCGGGGCTCCTCGCGGCCACGCGGGACGCCTACGGCGACCCCGACGTGCTCGTGCTCAACGGCCCGGGCCCCGCCCCGAGCCGTGCGGCCGACCTCGACGCCGACGGCGCGCGGGCGGCCACCGACACCCTGCTCGTGCCGCACGTCGACCTCGTGCGGCAGGCGCTACCCGCCATGCGGTCGCGAGGCTGGGGCCGCGTGCTCGCCGTGGGGTCGAGCGGCGTCGAGGCGCCGCTGCCGAACCTCACCGCCTCGAACGTCGGCCGGGCCGCGCTCGCCGCCTACCTCAAGACCCTCGCGGCCGAGGTGGCCGCCGACGGCGTCACCGTCAACATGCTGCTGCCGGGGCGCATCGCGACCGACCGGGTCGCCGCGCTCGACGAGGCCGCCGCCGCCCGCCAGGGCCGCAGCCTCGACGACGTGCAGGCGGCCTCGCGCGCCGCGATCCCGGTCGGGCGCTACGGCGAGCCCGCCGAGTTCGGCGCCGTCGGGGCCTTCCTCTGCAGCGCGCGGGCCTCCTACGTCACCGGCGGCCTCGTCCGCTGCGACGGCGGCCTGCTCGCCAACCTCTGAACCACGACCCCAGGAGACCTGATGACCACCCACGTCCTGAACCTCGTCGACGGCGCCCGCACGGGCGAGGCGACGACCGAGCGCCGCAACCCCGCCCGCCCTGACGAGGTCGTCGCGGTCTCGCCGGCCTCGAGCGCGGCCGACGTCGACGCCGCCGTCGGTGCGGCCGCCGCGGCCCAGCCCGGCTGGGCCGCGATGACCCCCGTCGCGCGCGGCGCCGTGCTCCTCGACGCCGCCGACCTGCTGCGGCAGCGGCACGCCGACGTCGCCGCCGACCTCGTGCGCGAGGAGGGCAAGACCCGCGCCGAGGCCATGGGCGAGGTGCGCCGCGCCATCGACGTGCTCCGCTTCTTCGGCGCCGCCGGGTGGCGCCCCACGGGCGAGACGCTGCCGAGCGTCGTGCCGTCCACGAGCGTGCACACCCGCGCCGAACCGCTCGGCGTCGTCGGGCTCGTCACCCCGTGGAACTTCCCGATCGCCATCCCGGCCTGGAAGATGGCGCCCGCCCTCATCTCCGGCAACGCCGTCGTCATCAAGCCGGCCGAGCTGACCCCGCTCTCGATCGACCACCTCGCGACCGCCCTGCACGACGCCGGCCTGCCCGCCGGCGTGCTCAACGTCGTGCACGGCAAGGGCTCGGTCGCGGGCGAGGCCCTCGCGAGCCACGCCGGCGTCGCCGCGCTGTCGTTCACGGGCTCGACGGCCGTCGGTCGCCACCTGCACGACGTCGTCACCGGCCGCCGGGCCCGCGTGCAGCTCGAGATGGGCGGCAAGAACGCCTACCTCGTGCTCGACGACGCCGACGTCGAGCAGGCCGCGGCCACCGTGGCCGCCGGCGCCTTCGGCCTGACGGGCCAGGCGTGCACCGCGACGTCGCGCGTCTACGTGACGCCCGGCGTGCGCGACGCCTTCGTCTCCCGCCTGCGCGAGCTCGCGGCCGCCGCCCGCCCCGGCGACGGCCTCGCCGACGGCACGACCATCGGCCCGGTCGTCTCGCAGGCCCAGCTCGACAAGGACGTCGCGGCCATCGAGGCGGCGCTCGCGGCCGGCTCGGACGGCGGCGCCGGCCTCGCCGGACCCGACGGCCAGCTGCTCGCGCCCGTCGTCTTCTCCGACGTCGAGCACGACAGCGCGCTCGCGCGCGACGAGGTCTTCGGGCCGGTCGTGGCGGTCGTCGACGTGCCTGACTACGAGACGGGCCTGACCCGCGTCAACGACTCGTCCTACGGCCTGACCGCCGGTGTCTGCACGCGTGACCTCGGCACGGCCTACGACTTCGCCGCTCGCGCGCAGGTCGGCGTCGTCAAGGT
This sequence comes from Terrabacter sp. NPDC000476, assembly GCF_040300125.1. Classification (NCBI taxonomy): domain Bacteria; kingdom Bacillati; phylum Actinomycetota; class Actinomycetes; order Micrococcales; family Intrasporangiaceae; genus Terrabacter; species Terrabacter sp. NPDC000476. The sequence goes on along the minus strand of NZ_JBEPDF010000001.1, from coordinate 2,186,492 downwards.
CAACCGCCCGACGACGGGCCTCGACCTCAACGTGCCCTTCGGCGGGGTGCGCGACTCGTCGTCGAACACCTTCCGCGAGCAGGGCGCCCGTGCCGTCGACTTCTACACGTGGAGCAAGAGCGTCTACGTCGGGCACGACGTGTGACTCCCGACGAGCTGCGCGCGCGGTCCAAGGCCGAGCTGCACCTGCACCTCGAGTCCGCCATCGGCGAGCGGACCGCGCGCGAGCTCGCCGACCGGTCGGGCCTGCCGGTGCCGCCGAACGGCCCCTTCGCCGACCAGGGCGCTTTCGTCGTCGCCTACGAACGGGCGCGCGACCTCGTGCGCACGCTCGACGACCTGCGCCGCGTGGCGCGCGAGCTCGTCGACCGGCAGGCGGCCGACGGCGTCGGGTGGAGCGAGGTGCACCTCGCGCCGACGACGTATGCCGGCCGGCTCGGTCCCGTGGACGGCGTCGTCGAGGCGTTCGTCGACGGGGCCGACGGCCGGGCCGGGGTGGTGCTCGGGGTGAACCGGGGCCTGCCCGTGGCCGAGGCGGAGGCGAGCGTCGACCTCGCGCTGCGCTGGGCCGGTCGGGGCGTCGTGGCCGTCGGCCTGGCCGGCGCCGAGGCGGCCAACCCGCCCGGCAGGTTCGCGGAGCCACTGGCCCGTGCGGCCGCCGGTGGGCTGCCGGTGGTGCCGCACTGCGGCGAGGGCACCGGAGCGGCCGGGGTGCGGGCGGCGCTCGCCCTCGACCCCGTCCGCCTCTGCCACGGCGTCGGGGCCCAGGACGACCCGGCCCTGCTCGAGCTGCTGCGCGAGCGGGGGATCTGCGTCGACATGGCGCCGTCGTCCAACGTCGCGCTCGGCATCGTGCCCGACCTCGCGAGCCACCCGCTGCCCGTGCTGCTGCGGGCCGGGGTCGACGTCACGCTGAGCACCGACATCCCCGGCTTCCTCGGCATCGGCCTCGTCGACGAGCTGGTTCGCTGCGCGGCCGCCTGGTCGCTCACCGACGCCGAGGTCGACCGCCTGCTCGAGACCTCGCTGCGTCGCAGCCTCCGCGCCACCCACTGACCCGCTCCACCCGCTGACCGCGCCACCCGGCATACGGCCTCGGCGGGGCGACGGACCGCCACGAACCGCGGCGGCCGCGCCGACTCGTGCTCGCCTGCCGGTGCCGCCCGCGCTCGTGGCGGTCGGTCGGACCCTGTGGACGACGCCGTCGCAGCAGCCAGCGGCCGCGCGAGGCTGGGGCGGTGGACGTCGCGACGGTGGTGGCGCAGCTCGGCGGCAGCGCCCGGTGGTCAGAGCTGCGGCCGTCGGTGCGGCGGCGCCAGCTGCGCCGGGCCGTCGCAGCCGGGACGGTGGTGCGGCTGCGGCGCGGCCGCTACGGGCTGCCGAGCCTGCTCGCGGCCCGGACCACCGCCGAGGCGCTCTGCGCGACGGCCTCGCACCTGACCGCGGCCCTGCACTGGGGCTGGGCCGTCAAGCACGAGCCGGTGCTGCCGCAGCTGACGTTCCCGCGCGGGCGCAAGCTCCGGCCCGCCGCCCGCACCGGCGTGGAGCGGCACTGGCGCGACCTCGGCACCGGCGACGTCGTCGACGGCTGGGTGACGAGCCGGGCGCGCACCGTCGTGGACTGCTGCCTCGACCTGCCCTTCGACGAGGCGCTGGCGGTCGCCGACTCCGCCTGGCGCCACGGCGTGTCACCCGTGGAGGTGGCCGGCGCGGCCATCGCCCTGCCGCTGCGCTCGCGGCGCAAGGTGGTCGGGGTGCTGCGCCATGCCGACCCCAGGGCGGCGAACCCCTTCGAGTCGGTGCTGCGCGCGCTGTGCCTGCAGGTCGCCGAGCTCCACGTGACGCCGCAGCACGTGGTCGCCGGCGAGGGCTTCCACGCCCAGGTGGACCTCGCGGACCCCGAGCTGCTGATCGTCGTCGAGGCCGAGGGCTTCGAGAACCACGGCACGCGGGCGGCGCTCAAGCGCGACTGTCGGCGCTACACCGGGCTCGCGATGCGGGGCTGGGTCGTGACCCGGTTCACGTGGGACGAGGTGATGTTCGACGCCGGCTACGTGGTGGGCGCGCTCCGGGCCACGACGATCGAGCGCCGACGGACCGCCACGAACCGCGGCGGTGCCCCCTGAGCGTGCGTGGACCTCGTCCGAGCGCAGGTTCGTGGCGGTCCGTCGGGACGGGCCGTGGGAGGGCCTGCCGGGCGCGGACATGGGAGCGGGTGAGGGGCGAGATGCAGGGGGGGTGCATCTCGTCCCTCACCCGGTGCGGCGTCCACGCCTGGGGGACGGGACTGTGTGTGCCGTTTCGCCAAGGGTCTCGAGGGGGATGTGGAGACGGCGGGGAGGGTGTGTTCGCGCTCCTTGGCGATAGGTCAATGATCACCCCGCCCGGGCCTCAGCGGGAGAGTTCCCTCATTTGTTGAACAACTCTTTACCTTCCCGCCTCACGACAGCACGGTCATGCGGTGGGCGGCACGCGTCAGGGCAACGTAGAGCACCCGGATGCCGACCGGCGACTCGCGGGTGATCTCGTCGGGGTCGACGACGACCGTGGCGTCGTACTCCAGGCCCTTGGTCGACATCGGGTCGATGACCTGCACGCGACCGTCACCGGCGCCCGAGACCGGCGCGAGCCGCTCGGCGTGGGCGGCGGGCGCGATGACGGCGATCGCGCCCTCGACCTGGCCGAGCAGGGCGCCGACGGCCTCGCGCACCGTGGTGAGCGGGTCGTCGCCGAGCGCGGCCAGCACGGGCTGCACCCCGGTCTCGCGCACGGCCTGGGGGATGTCGGCGTCGGGCACCTCGCGGCGCACGACCTCGGCCGCGTGGTCGAAGATCTCGCGGGCGTTGCGGTAGTTCGTGTCCATGTGGAAGCGCTGGCGCGCCTGCGAGCCGAAGGCCTCCTCTCGCGCGGCGGCGGCCTCGGCGGCGTCGGGCCACGACGCCTGCGCGGCGTCGCCGACGACGGTCCACGAGGCGTGGCGGCCGCGGCGGCCGATCATCCGCCACTGCATGGGGGAGAGGTCTTGGGCCTCGTCGACGAGCACGTGGGCGTACTCGTCCGCGCGGTCGATGCGGCCGGCGAGGAGCCGCTCGCGGGGCTCCGTCGGGGCGACGGCGCTCGAGCTGTCCCGGGCGGCGCTGCGCACGGGCTGCACCTCGGTGACGCCGTAGGAGCTGAGGTCCTCGAGCTCCTCGATCTCGTAGAAGCCGCGCTCCTCCTGCTCGGCCTCCTGCACCGGGCCCACGCGCGCCGACAGGTCGTCGATGAGCGCGACGTCGGCCACCGACCAGGTGCCGGTCGCGAGCGCGTGCGCGAAGGACGCCGCGAGCGGGCCGACCTCCTCCTCGCGGAGCGTGCCGCGGGCGTGCCGGCGCACGAGGGCGGGGTCGGCGAGCCAGAGCAGCACCTCGCGGGGGTCGACCTGCGGCCACCACGCCTGCATGAACGCCTCGACGTCGAGGTGGTCCTCCCACCGGTCGAGGAACTCGGCCTTGGCCTCGCGGTCGCCGCTGACGCCGAGGGTGGCCCACGCGGCCTCGCCGAGCGCGGCCTGGGCCGCGCCGGTGGCCGTGTTGCGCTGGTGCTGGCGCAGCACCTGCGAGCGCACCCGGTCGAGGTCGCGGGCCTCGAGCCGTACGGGCCGACCGGCCACCATGGCGCGGAACTCCGTGGGGGCGTCGGGCACGCGGCCGCGGGCCGCGGCACCGAGGAGGGTGCGGATGCGGGTCGAGCCCTTGGTGCGGGCGACGGCGGGGGAGTCGTGGCGCTCGGTATGCACGACGTCGAGGACGTCGCCGAGGGCCCGGAGCACGACGCTCTCCTCGCCGAGCGAGGGCAGCACGCGCTCGATGTACGCCGTGTAGGCACCCGACGGGCCGATGACGAGGATGCCGCCGGACTCGAAGCGGCGCCGGTCGGAGTAGAGCAGGTAGGCCGCGCGGTGCAGGGCGACGACCGTCTTGCCCGTGCCCGGGCCACCGGTGATCTCGGTGACGCCGCGCGCGCTCGCCCGGATCGCCTCGTCCTGGTGCGCCTGGATCGTCGCGACGATGTCGCGCATGCGCTCGCCGCGGCTGCGGGTCAGGGCGGCCATGAGCGCGCCGTCGCCGACGACGACGAGGTCGTCGGGGGCCTCGGGCACCATGAGGTCGTCCTCGACCCCGATGACGGTCGTGCCCCGGCTGCGGAGCACGCGGCGGCGGAGCACGCCCATCGGCTGGGTGGGCGTCGCGCGGTAGAAGGCCGAGGCCGCCGGGGCGCGCCAGTCGATGACGAGCGGCTCGTAGTCGTCGTCGCGGACGCCGAGGCGCCCGATGTAGCGGACCTCGCGGTCGTCGCTCGTCGTCGTGGGCCGGTGCCCGTTGCCCGCCGCGGCGGTGCCGGCGGCGACGTCGGCCCGCAGCATCGCGTGGTCGATGTCGAGCCGGCCGAAGACGAGCCCCTCGTACTGGGTGTCGAGCGCCGTGCGCCGCTTCGCGGCGTGGAACATCAGGGCGTCGCGCTCGAAGAGCCCGGCCCCCTCGGCGTCGCCGATCTCGACGAGGCGACCGAACTCGGTGCGGGCCAGGCCCTCGGCCTGCACGGTGTCGGCGCGCAGGCCGGCCTTCGCCAGCTCCTCGTGCACCCGGTCGACGTGGGCCTGCTCGACGGCGATCTCGCGGGCGAGCTCGTCCGGGCCGCCCGGTGCCGGCACCGGCGTGATGTCGCGCGGACCGGGCGTCGTGGTCCGCTGGGACGATGCGTTCGACATGCTCACTGACATCCAAGGACTCGAGGGGGAGCCGCAGGCGGCGCGGGAACCATCGAGTCTACTGTCATGACATGGCACCGCAGGCCCCAACGCCACCCTCCGGCGCGCCGCTCGTCGGGAGGGTGGTCCGGCTCGACGTCACGGTGCCCGACGACGCACCCGCACTCTCCGCCGTCTACTCCGACCCCCGGTGCTACGAGCACGGATTCGAGATGATGCGGCCGCACCGGTCGGTGGCCGACACCGAGGAGCTCGTGGCGCTCTCGGTGGCCGCGCGCGCGTCGGGCCGCACGGCCTACACGATGCGGCTCGTCACGGACGGTCCGCTCGGCCCGGCGGGCACGGTCGTGGGGTCGAGCTCGCTCGGTGACGTCGACCTCGTACGGGAGCACGTGCACCTGGGGTGGACGATGATCGGCTCGCGCTGGTGGGGCACGCAGGTCAACCCGGAGAGCAAGCTGCTGCTGCTCGCGCATGCCTTCGACGACTGCGGCTTCGGGCGGGTCAGGATCCAGACCGACGTGCGCAACGTGCGGTCGCGCGCGGCCATCGAGCGGCTCGGCGCGACCTTCGAGGGCATCACCCGCCGCGACGTGCGTCGCGCCGACGGGTCGTGGCGCGACACCGCCGTGCACTCGATCCTCGTCGACGAGTGGCCCACGGTCCGGGCAGGCCTGCTGGCGCGGGTGGCCGCCCCCTAGGCTGGTCGCCGTGAAGGTCCTCGTGCTCGGTTCCGGTGCCCGCGAACACGCTCTCGTCAAGGCCGTCGCGGCTGACCCTGAGGTCGACGCCGTCATCGCGGCGCCCGGCAACCCGGGCATCGACGCGACCGCGCTCTGCGTGGCCGTCGACATCAACGACGGCGACGCGGTGGTCGGGGTCGCCCGTGAGCACGACGTCGACCTCGTCGTCGTCGGGCCCGAGGCGCCCCTCGTCGCCGGTGTCGCGGACGTATGCCGGTCGGCCGGGTTCGCCGTCTTCGGCCCGTCCGCCGCGGCCGCCCGCCTCGAGGGCAGCAAGTCCTTCGCCAAGGAGGTCATGGCGGCCGCCGACGTGCCGACCGCGCTCGCCCACGTCTGCACGAGCCTCGACGAGGTCGAGGCGGCCCTCGACGCGCTCGGTGCCCCGCACGTCGTCAAGGACGACGGGCTCGCCGCCGGCAAGGGCGTCGTCGTCACCGACTCGCGCGACGCGGCCCTCGAGCACGCGCGCGCCTGCCTCGCCAAGCCCGACGGCCGCCTCGTCGTCGAGGAGTTCCTCGACGGGCCGGAGGTCTCGGTCTTCTGCCTCAGCGACGGCGAGAGCGTCGTGGCGCTCGCGCCGGCCCAGGACTTCAAGCGGGTCGGCGACGACGACGCCGGCCCGAACACCGGTGGCATGGGCGCCTACTCGCCGCTCGACTGGGCGCCCACGGGGCTCGCCGACGACGTCGTGCGACGCGTCGCCCAGCCGACGATCGACGAGATGCGCCGCCGTGGCACGCCGTTCGTCGGCGCCCTCTACGTCGGTCTCGCCCTCACCTCCCGCGGCCCTCGGGTCATCGAGTTCAACGCCCGCTTCGGCGACCCCGACGGCCAGGCCACGCTGGCCCGGCTCGAGACGCCGTTCGCCCAGCTGCTCCTCGCGGCCGCCACCGGTGGCCTCGGCGAGTTCGGCCCGCTCCGCTGGTCACCCGACCACGCGGTCGTCGTCGTCGTCGCGTCGGAGGGCTACCCGGCGTCGCCCCGCACCGGCGACCCCATCACCGGCCTCGACGCCGCCGCCGAGGTGCCCGGCGTCGTCGTGCTCCACGCCGGCACCGCCCTCGACGCCGAGGGCGCGCTCGTCTCGGCGGGAGGCCGCGTGCTCGACGTCGTGGCCGTCGCGCCCTCGCTCGCCGATGCCCGGCGGGCGGCCTACGACGCCGTGGCCGTCATCGAGCTCGACGGCTCGCACCACCGCACCGACATCGCCCTGCGCGCCGAACGCGGCGACCTCGAGATGGGAGGAGCGCGATGAGCGCGCTCGACCTGCCCGGCTACACCCACGTCTACTCCGGCAAGGTGCGCGACCTCTACGCACCGCTCGACGCCGACGGCCAGGTGGTCGACGACCAGCTGCTCCTCGTCGCCTCGAACCGGCTCTCCGCGTACGACGAGATGCTGTCGCCCGAGATCCCCGACAAGGGGGCCGTGCTGACCCGCCTCTCGCTCTGGTGGTTCGACCAGCTCGCCGACCTCGTGCCCAACCACGTCGTCTCGACCGACGTGCCCGACGCCGTGGCCGGCCGCGCGGTGCTCGTGCGCAAGCTGCAGATGCTCAAGGTCGAGGCCATCGCCCGCGCCTACCTCACGGGCGGCGGCCTGGAGGAGTACGACGCCAAGGGCTCCGTCTCGGGGGTGCCGCTGCCGGAGGGACTCGTCGACGGCTCGAAGCTGCCCGAGCCCGTCTTCACCCCGACGACGAAGGCCCCGGTCGGAGAGCACGACCTGCCGATGGCGCCCGACGAGGTGGCGGCCGAGCTCGGCGCCGACGTCGCGGCGGAGGTGTCGCGCCTCACCCGCGCGATCCTCGCGCGCGGCAACGAGATCGCGGCCGACCGCGGCATCCTCATCGCCGACACGAAGGTCGAGTTCGGCGTCGCGCCCGACGGCTCCGGCGGCCTCGTCCTCGCCGACGAGGTGCTGACGCCCGACTCGTCGCGCTTCTGGCCGGCCGAGCTCTGGGAGCCCGGCCACCCGCAGCCCTCCTACGACAAGCAGTTCGTCCGTGACTGGCTCACGTCGGCCGAGTCGGGCTGGGACCGCAGGGCCGGCGGCCCGCCGCCCGAGCTGCCCGCCCACGTCGTCGAGGCCACCCGGGCCAAGTACGTCGAGGCCTACGAGCGCCTCACCGGCGAGCGCTTCTAGCCCTCCGCGCTACTGCGTCGGGCCCTCCCGGGCGAGGAGCTGCCGGCTCGTGCGCCCGACGAGGTCGCGCACCGCGTCGAAGCGGCCGGGCTCGTCGTCCGCGCCACCGGCGTACCACCAGTCGCGGGCCCAGCGCACGAGGCCGGCGTCGTCGGGGGAGGCAGACCCGGCGAAGCGGTCCGCAGCCTCGCGCTTCGAGCGCTGCTCGCCCTCGACGAGCGCGCACCACGCGCGGCAGATCGACAGCACGGCGTACGCCTGCCCGCCCGGCCCCTGCATGCCCTCGACCCAGACCGGCCAGTCGCGCACGTGCGCGAGCAGCGCGGCGCGGGGGAGGGCGGGTGGGAACTCCGGGATCACGTCCGCGGCCGCCGGGCCGGCCAGCGGGGTCGACCGGGACCGCACCGACGCCCACGTCAGCACCCGGTGCGGCGTCGCGGGCAGCAGGTGGAGGGCCTCTCCGGGGCTGACGCGCAGGATGGCGTCCGCCGGCTCTTCCGTGGCGCCCACCCCCTCGGCCGCGGCGCGCAGGGTGGGCAGCCCCACGGTCTCCACCTCGATGCGCCCGCGCCATGCCGGGTGCCGACGCTCCACCACCGCCAGCGCGGGCGTCACCGCCTCGAGCACCGCCGCGTCGGGGGCGCGCGCGACGACGGCGAGCACGTCGAGGTCGCTGCGCGCCGGGTCGAAGTCGCCGCCCACGAGCGACCCGTGCGCCCAGAGCCCCAGCAGGTGCGTGCCCAGCGCGGCCGCCAGACCCGACGCGAGGTCGCCGAGCGCCGACCACGGCCCGACCCCTCGCCGCATGACGACCCGACGCCCCACGCCGTCGAGCCCGAGTCGTCGCTCGGTTGCCCGCAGCGCCCGCAGGCCCGGCCCGGGGTCCGTCACCGCGACGAAGCCGCGGCGGGCGTAGAACGGCCCGTTCCACGGCACGTCGGCGAAGGTGCACAGCGTCAGCGACTCGTGGCCCGCACGGGCCGCCCACGCGGCAGCGGCCTCGACGAGGGCGCCCCCGACCTCGCGCCGCGCGGCCGTCGGCAGCACCGACAGCTGTTCGAGGTGCGCGGCCCCGTCAACGACGTCGAGGCGCGCGAACCCCACGACCGGGTCACCCGCGACGAGCAGGTGCGCCGCCCTCCCGAGCTCCTCGACGCCCGCGGCGCCGGGCGGCAGCGGGCCGATGCCGTGGGCCGCGAAGACCTCGTCGGCGGCCTCCTCGAGGGCGGGCAGGGCCGTGAGGTCGTCGGGGCCGGCCGGGCGCACGAGGTGGGTCACGGGACGAGCCTGCCACCCGGCATACGCTGTCGGCATGACCGAGCCCGCCGCCGACGCCACCTCCGACGTGCCTGCCGACCGCTACCTGCTGCGGCAGAAGCTGACCCTCATGGTCAACCGCTACGACATCGTGCGCGTCGACGAGGCGGGACGCGAGCTCGGCCTGCTGTGCTTCGCCGAGCAGAAGCGACTGGCGGCCAAGGAGCAGGTCACCTTCTTCACCGACGCCGCCAAGACCCACCCGCTCTTCGGCTTCAAGGCGCGCAAGCGGCTCGACCTCGGCTCCGGCTACGACGTCACGGACAGCCAGGGCCAGCCGATCGGCTGGTTCAAGAAGCAGTTCGGCGCCTCGCTCCTCAACTCGACGTGGACGCTCGGCCTGCCGGACGGGCGCGAGTTCGTCGGCCGCGAGCGCAACGCCAAGGTGGCGGTGGCGCGGCGGCTCTGGGAGGTGCTGCCGATCGTCAGCGAGATCCCCGGTCCGTTCCTGTTCCACTTCGACTTCACCGGTGCGGACGGCCGGATCGCGCTCAGCTCGACGAAGAAGGCCGGCCTCAAGGACGTCTACCACGTGGAGCTGCCGGCGCTCGCCGACGGCAGCGCGATCGACTGGCGGGTCGGCATGGCGATGGCGGTCGCGCTCGACGCCCTCCAGTCGCGCTGAGCCGGCGCAGGCCGGTCCGCCGAGACGCGGTCCGCCGCGTGCGCGGTGGCGGATAGACTCGGGGCCGTCCTCCCGGACGTCGCCCCCACCCCCGCGAGCGCAGGAGAACCACCACTGATGGGAAGCATCGTCGTCGACGTCATGCTCAAGCCCGAGATCCTCGACCCGCAGGGACAGGCCGTCGGTGGCGCCCTGCCGCGGCTCGGGTTCTCCGGATTCACCGACGTCCGCCAGGGCAAGCGCTTCGTGCTGACCGTCGACGGCGACGTCACGGACGAGCACCTCGCCGCGGCCCGCGAGGCCGCCGAGAAGCTGCTCAGCAACCCGGTCATCGAGGACGTCGTCTCGGTGCGGGTGCTCGACCAGGACTCCGAGCAGGACTCCGAGCAGGACGAGGACGCCGAGCAGTGAGGATCGGCGTCGTCACGTTCCCCGGCTCCCTCGACGACCGTGACGCGGCCCGCGCCGTGCGCGAGTGCGGCGGCGAGGCCGTCGCTCTGTGGCACGGCGACGCCGACCTCAGGGGCGTCGACGCGGTCATCCTCCCCGGCGGGTTCTCCTACGGCGACTACCTGCGCTGCGGCGCCATCGCCCGCTTCGCGCCGGTCATGGAGGCGCTCGTGCCGGCCGCGCAGGGCGGCCTGCCGGTGCTCGGCATCTGCAACGGCTTCCAGGTGCTCACCGAGAGCCACCTGCTCCCCGGCGCGCTCATCCGCAACGACCACCGCAAGTTCAACTGCGTCGACCAGCGGCTCGTCGTCGAGAACGCCTCGACCGCCTGGACCGCCGACTTCGAGGCCGGCCAGGAGATCACGATCGTCCTGAAGAACGGCGAGGGCGGCTACGTCGCCGACGAGCGCACGCTCGACGAGCTCGAGGGGGAGGGCCGCGTCGTCTTCCGCTACGTGCCGGACGCGCAGGGCCGCAACCCGAACGGCTCCTACCGGCACATCGCCGGCATCACGAACGAGCGCGGCAACGTCGTGGGGCTCATGCCCCACCCCGAGCACGCGGTCGAGGCGGGCTACGGCCCGAGCCTCGACGGTCGCGGCTTCTTCACCTCGATCATCCGCCAGACCCTCGAGAGCGCAGCCACCGCATGACCGACACCCAGACCGTCCAGCCCGCTCCCGCGGCGCCCGTCCTCGACACCGTCGAGCACGCGGCCGCCACCCCCGAGGTCGAGCAGCCCTGGGCCGAGCTCGGCCTCAAGGAGGACGAGTACGCGAACATCCGCGAGATCATCGGGCGCCGCCCGACGATCGCCGAGCTCGCGATGTACTCCGTCATGTGGAGCGAGCACTGCTCGTACAAGTCGAGCAAGGTCCACTTCAAGCTCTGGGGCGAGAACACCACCGACGAGATGCGCGAGAAGCTGCTCGTCGGCATCGGTGAGAACGCCGGCGTCGTCGACATCGGTGACGGCTGGGCCGTCACCTTCAAGGTCGAGTCGCACAACCACCCGTCCTACGTCGAGCCCTACCAGGGCGCCGCGACCGGCGTGGGCGGCATCATCCGCGACATCATGTCGATGGGCGCGCGCCCCATCGCCGTCATGGACCCGCTCCGCTTCGGCAACCTCCACCACCCCGACACCCAGCGCGTGCTGCCCGGTGTCGTCGCCGGTGTCGGTGGCTACGGCAACTGCATCGGCCTGCCCAACATCGGCGGCGAGGTCGTCTTCGACGACTGCTACCAGGGCAACCCGCTCGTCAACGCGCTCTGCGTCGGCGCGATGCGCGTCGAGGACATCCACCTCGCCAAGGCCTCGGGCGTCGGCAACAAGGTGATCCTCTTCGGCGCCAAGACCGGCGGCGACGGCATCGGCGGTGTCTCGGTGCTCGCCTCCGAGACCTTCGACGAGGGCGGCCCGACGAAGCGCCCGGCCGTGCAGGTCGGCGACCCCTTCGCCGAGAAGGTGCTCATCGAGTGCTGCCTCGACCTCTACGCGGCCGGCGTCGTCGACGGCATCCAGGACCTCGGCGGGGCCGGGCTCTCCTGTGCCACCAGCGAGCTCGCATCCAACGGTGACGGCGGCATGCAGGTCGAGCTCGACCTCGTGCCGCTGCGCGACGCGAGCCTGCAGCCGCAGGAGATCCTCATGTCGGAGTCGCAGGAACGCATGATGGCGGTCGTCGAGCCGAAGCACCTCGAGCAGTTCATGGCGATCACCGACAAGTGGGACGTCGAGGCGACCGTCATCGGTGAGGTCACCGACGGCGAGCACCTCGTCATCACGTGGCACGGCGAGACCATCGTCGACGTGCCGCCGCGCTCGGTCGCCCACGAGGGGCCCACGTACGAGCGCCCGCTCGAGCGGCCGGCATACCTCGACGGGCTCAACGCCGCGGGCACGGCCGCGCTCGCCAAGCCGCAGACCGGCGAGGAGATCCGCGCCCAGCTGCTCACGCTCATCGGCTCACCGAACCTCTGCGACAAGTCGTGGATCACCGACCAGTACGACCGCTACGTCCTCGGCAACACGGCGCTCGCCCAGCCCGACGACGCCGGCGTCGTACGCGTCGACGAGGAGACCGGCCGCGGCGTCGCGATCTCGACCGACTGCAACGGCCGCTTCGCCAAGCTGGACCCGTATGCCGGTGCGCAGCTCGCGCTCGCCGAGGCCTACCGCAACGTCGCCACCGCCGGTGCCGCGCCGCTCGCGGTGACGGACTGCCTCAACTTCGGCTCGCCGGAGGACCCGGGCGTCATGTGGCAGTTCCGCGAGGCGATCCGCGGCATCGCCGAGGGGTGCAAGTTCCTCGGCATCCCCGTCACCGGCGGCAACGTCTCGTTCTACAACCAGACCGGTGACGTCGCCATCCACCCGACGCCGGTCATCGGCGTGCTCGGCGTCATGGACGACGTCGCGAAGCGCTCCGCCACGGGCTTCCGCAGCGACGACGCGCACGTCTACCTGCTCGGCACGACGCGAGACGAGCTCGACGGCTCCGAGTGGGCGCACGTCGTGCACAAGCACCTCGGTGGCCACCCGCCGAAGGTCGACCTCGCGGCCGAGCAGGCGCTCGGCCGGGTGCTCGTCGCGGCGGCCGGCACGGGGCTCGTCGAGGCGGCGCACGACCTCTCCGAGGGCGGCCTCGCCGTCGCCCTCGCGGAGGCGTGCATGCGCCACGGCGTCGGTGTGACGATCGACGGCCTCGACCGCGTGGGCGTCGACGACGAGGGCAACCCGCTCGACGCGTTCACGGCGCTCTTCTCCGAGTCGAGCGCCCGCGCGCTCGTCGCGGTGCCCTCGGGCCACGCGTCGGAGTTCGAGGCCCTGCTCGGCGACGTGCCGCACGTGCGCATCGGGGTCACCGGCGGCCGCGACCTCGAGGTCGCCGGCCTCTTCGCGCTCTCGGTCGCCGAGCTGAAGTCGGCCCACGCGTTCACGCTGCCGGCGGTCTTCGGCGGCTGAGCGCCCCGAATGGTCTGAACCACAACGGCATACGACGAGACCCCGCCCGGCGACCGGGCGGGGTCTCGTCGTCCCGCGGATCAGCGCCAGCCGAGCGCAGGTGCCACGTGCGTCAGCACGCTCTCGATGACGTGCGCGTTGTAGTCGACGCCGAGCTGGTTCGGCACGGTGAGCAGGAGGGTGTCGGCGGCGGCGATGGCCGAGTCCTCGGCGAGCGCGCGCACGAGCTCGTCGGGCTCACCGGCATACGACCGGCCGAAGCGCGCCAGCCCGCCGTCGAGGTGACCGACCTGGTCGCGGCTCGCGGTCTCGCGCAGGAAGAGCTGCCGATCGAGGTCGCTGACGAGGGGGAAGATGCTGCGGCTCACCGAGACCCGCGGCTCGCGCTCGTGCCCGGCGGCGGCCCACGCGTCGCGGAACATCCGGATCTGCTCGGCCTGCAGCTCGTGGAAGGGCGCCCCGGTGTCCTCGGTCAGCAGCGTCGAGCTCATCAGGTTCATGCCCTGCTGCGCCGTCCACTCGGCTGTCGCGCGCGAACCGGCGCCCCACCAGATGCGGTCGCGCAGCCCGGGCGACTGGGGCTCGACGCGCAGCAGGCCGGGCGGGTTCGGGAACATCGGTCGCGGGTTGGGCTCGGCGAAGCCCTCGCCCCCGATCACCTCGAGGAAGCGGGCCGTGTGCTCCCGCGCCATGGCGGCGTGGTCGCCGTCGACGGGCTCGTGGCCGAAGTACCGGAAGCCGTCGACGACCTGCTCGGGTGACCCACGGCTGATGCCGAGCTGCAGGCGGCCCCCGGAGATGAGGTCGGCGGCGCCGGCGTCCTCGGCCATGTAGAGCGGGTTCTCGTAGCGCATGTCGATGACGCCCGTGCCGATCTCGATGCGGCTCGTGCGGGCCCCGACGGCCGCGAGGAGCGGGAACGGCGCGGCGAGCTGCCGGGCGAAGTGGTGCACGCGGAAGTAGGCGCCGTCGGCGCCGAGCTCCTCGGCGGCGACGGCGAGGTCGATGGACTGGAGCAGCGCGTCACCGGCGGAGCGGGTCTGCGAGTGCGGTGACGGCGTCCAGTGGCCGAAGGAGAGAAACCCGATGTTCTTCACGTGCCGTGCAACACCGGGCGGGCGCGATCCCTTCCGGTGCGTCGCGTGCGGGCGAGCCCGGCGGCGAGCAGCAGTCCCCAGACGAGGAAGAGCGGGTCCCACAACAGCACGTGCCCGGCGAGGGCGGCGCGAGCGGCGGGGTCGGTCGGGCCCTCCACGACACCGAGCAGGGCGAGCCCCCCGACGACGACGTTCGCGGCGCCGTAGAGCACGAGGACGGCCGCGCCGGCCCAGCTGAGCGCGCGCCACACCCGCGGTCGTGGCAGCCGACCGCGGGTGGCGAGCACCGGCACGACGCCACCGAGCGCCTTGGCGACGAAGACGCCGACGAGCACCGCTCCGACGAGCACGGGGCTGTCGGCGCGCCAGGCCGGGGCCCAGCTGCCCAGCGAGTCCGTGCCGAGCGTGCCGCCGAACGCCCAGTAGAGGCTGGGCAGCGCGTGCGCGAGGGCCACGACGGCAGCCGCCAGCAGGAACCGCTCTCCCGTCGCGTCCGGTCGGTCCATGGGCAGGACGGTAGCGAAGCCGGGCTCGGGCGACGTGCCGCACCCGGCGTCAGCGTGCACGCCACCTGCCGGCCTCGGGCGGTGGGGGACTCGGCTCGCCGTCCGCGCCGAACGCCCTGGCCCCGGCCAGCAGCCGCGTCAGGGCCGCGCCGTGCCGCAGCCCGGTCGGCAGGTTCGCGCGGGCGACGTCCCGTTGCAGCACGTCGAGCGGCAGGGGCGTCGCGCTCGCCAGGAGCACGGAGTTGCCGAAGCGCCGTCCCTTGAGCACCTCGTGCGTCGCGAGGAGCGCGACGTGCGGCAGCGACTCGGCCACGGTCGCGACCACCCTTGCCACCCAACGCATCCCGGGCTCGTCGGCGAGGTTCCAGAGGGCCAGCCCCGCCGGTCTGAGCACCCGGGCGACCCCGCTGACGTATGCCGCCCCGACGAGCTCGCCGGGAACGCGCCCTCCCGCGTAGGCGTCGGTGACGACGGCGTCGGCGGAGTCGTCCTTGAGCGCGGCCACCCCGGTGAGGCCGTCGACGGGGCGCACGCGGATCCGGTGGCGCCGGGGGAGCGGCACCTCGGCGCGCACGAGGTCGGTCAGGGCGGCATCCGGCTCGAGGACGATCTGCGGGGAGCCCGGGCGGGTGGCCTCGACCCACCGGGGCAGCGTGAGCCCCGCGCCACCGACGTGCGTCACCCCGAGCGGGCCGGCGGGCATCGTGTCGAGCGCGAGGGCGAGGTGCTGGACGTACTCGAAGACGAGCAGCGTCGGGTCGTCGGGCTGCACGTGCGACTGGGGCGAGCCGTCCATGTGCACCGTGACGCCGCCGCGCTCGTCCCACTCCAGGGAGACGTGGTCGGCACTCATGCGAGCACCTGGACGAGGGTGCGCTCCTCGCCGTAGCGGGTGAAGCCGGCCCGCCGCAGGATCGGCGACGACGTCTCGACGACGCCGTGGGTCAGGGCCAGCGTGGCGCCGGCGTCCCGGGCGGCCACCAGTCGTGCGGCCAGGACGGCACGGTAGGCGCCGCGGCCACGCAGCGTCGCGCGGGTGCCGCCGCCCCAGAGCCGACAGACGCCGTCGGCGAGGGTGAAGCCGCCCGTGGCCGCGGGCTGCCCGTCGACCGAGGCGACCCAGCGGCCGCTCGTGCCGTCGGCCAGGCCCTGCTCGACGTCCGCGAGGGCCGTCGCCACCTGGTCGGCCGAGGGCTCCTCGGCCCCGAAGGCGTCGGCACCGACGACGAGCGCGTCGCGCACCGTGCGCTCGTCGACGACCGCCTCCACCCGCACGTCCGCAGGCACCTGGAGGTCGGGCAGCGAGCGGCCCGGGCCGAGCGGGAGCGCCAGCACGTCCATGCGGTCGACGAGCCGCGCGCCCCGCGCCACGACCTCGGCCTCGAGCGACGCGGGCCGGGTCGTGTCGGACAGGCGCCACCAGAGCCGCTCGCGACCCCAGCCGCGGACGACGTCGGCGACCTCGTCGACGAGCTCGCCGGCCGGCCGGTCCGAGCCGAGCACGCGTGCGGCGGTCGGCGTGACGAAGTGCTCCGGGTAGGCGACCACGAGGTACTCCGCGGTCCGCACGTGCGGGGCGCCGTCCGGCACCCAGGTCCACGCGGTGGAGGCGGCCAGCACCGACTCGGCGTCCCAGTTCGTCGTCACCGGGACAGGCTACGGTCGGGGCATGCGATTCGGTCTGGCCATCCTGCCCGAGCACTCCTGGCGCGCGGCCGAGCCGATGTGGCGCGAGGCCGAGCAGCTGGGCTTCGACCACGCGTGGACCTTCGACCACGTCGTGTGGGGCGGCCTGCCCGACTCCCCGTGGTTCGGCGCGGTGCCGACGCTCGCCGCGGCGGCCGCGGTCACCGAGCGCATCGGGCTCGGCACCTTCGTGTCCTCGCCCAACAACCACCACCCCGTGCAGCTCATGCGCGAGGTGCTCTCGCTCGACGACATCTCCGGCGGTCGGTTCCTCCTCGGCATCGGCACGGGCGGCGACCTCGACGCGCGGATCATGGGCGACGACCTGCCCCTGCGCGACCGGGTGGCCCGCTTCCACGAGTTCACCGACCTGCTCGACCGGCTGCTGACCCACGACCACGTCGACGCCGAGGGTCGCTTCTACGCCGCGCGCGACGTGCGCACCCTGCCCGGGCCCGTGCGCGGCGGCGACACCGGCAACCGCGTGCCACTGGTCATCGCCGCCAACGGCCCCAAGGCGATCCGGCTCGCCGTCGACCGCGGTGACGCGTGGATGACGTACGGCGGCTCGGCCGACACCGACGAGGACTGGTGGCGGCTCGTGGCGGGCCACGCGCGCCGCGTCGACGACGCGCTCGAGGCGACCGGTCGCGACGGCTCCACCTTCGCCCGCTACCTCAACCTCGACTCGGCGCCGACCTTCTCGCTGACGAGCCCCGCCGCCTTCGAGCACGCGGTCGGCCGGGCCCACGACCTCGGCTTCACCGACGTCATCACGCACTGGCCGCGCCCGACCGACCCCTACCGCGGCACCCGCGACGTCCTCGACGCCGTCGTCGCCGACGTCCTCCCGCGCTGGCGCACGCCCGCCTGACCGGACGGTGCGGCGGACGTCCCGTCGGTGCCCGCGGCTACCCTGCCCGTATGCCGCCACGTCGCCGTACGCCCGTCGCCGAGGGGCGCGCCGCCCTCACGGCCTGCCGTGACTCCGGGTGGGCGGCCGACCGGCGCACGACGGCGACCGCCGTGCGCTACACCCTCGAGGAGCTCGCCACCGTCGCCCCGGGGCGCACCGTCGAGGTGCGGGTGCCGCCGCACGGCGCGGTCCAGTGCATCGAGGGCCCGGTCCACACGCGCGGTACCCCGCCCAACGTCATCGAGACCGACGCCGCGACCTGGCTGCGCCTGGCCGTGGGCGAGCTGGCCTGGGACGACGCCCTCGCGGCCGCCCGGGTGCGCGCCAGCGGCCAGCGCGCGCACCTCGACGGACTCCTGCCGCTCACCTCGCTTACGCTGGAGGGGTGACCATGCCCTCGCCGAACCACAGCCCCGAGCGCCCCCGCATCCCGAACTTCAAGCGCTTCCTCGTGACCGGTGCCGTGCTCGGCTTCGTCGTCGGCGCCGTCATCTCGCTCCTCGGCGACGACGTGCAGGGCTACACGACCACGACGGGTGCCCTCTACATCGGCGCTCTCGGCGCCTTCGTCGGCACCGGCCTGGCCGGGGTGCTCGGCATCGTCCTTGACCGTTCGGGTCGCGACCGGCCGTGACCGCCGCAGCGGCGGGCGGCAGGCCCGCCGAGGCGGAGGGCGGCACGTCCGCCGGGCCGCTCGCTGGGCTGCGCGTCGTCGAGCTGGCCGGCATCGGTCCCGCGCCGTTCGCCGCGATGCTGCTCGCCGACCTCGGCGCCGACGTCGTGCGCATCGACCGGCCGGGCGAGCCGTCGCTGCCCGTGCCGCTGCCGCCGGAGGCCGACCTGCTCCGGCGCGGACGCCCGTCCGTGTGCCTCGACCTCAAGCACCCCGACGGCCTCGCGACCGCGCTCGCCCTCGTCGACCGGGCCGACGTGCTCGTCGAGGGCTACCGCCCCGGCGTCGCCGAGCGCCTCGGCCTCGGGCCGGACGTGTGCCTCGCCCGCCGCCCGGCCCTCGTCTACGGGCGGATGACGGGGTGGGGGCAGGACGGCCCGCTCGCGCAGGCGGCTGGGCACGACATCGGCTACGTCGCCGTGACCGGCGCGCTGCACGCCATCGGCCGGGCCGGCGGACCGCCGCAGGTGCCGGTCAACCTCGTCGGTGACTTCGGCGGGGGAGCCCTCTACCTCGTCGTGGGCGTCCTCGCCGCGCTGCACGAGGCGCGCACGAGCGGCCGGGGCCAGGTCGTCGACGCCGCGGTCGTCGACGGCACGGCCCACCTGTCGACGCTCGTGACGAGCCTCGTCGCGGCCGGGCTGTGGTCCGACCGGCGCGGCACGAACGTGCTCGACACCGGCGCCCCGTTCTACGACGTCTACGAGACGAGCGACGGCGGCTGGCTCGCCGTCGGCCCCCTCGAGCCGGCCTTCTACGCCGAGCTGCTCCGCTTGCTCGACCTCACCGACCGTGCGCCCGACCGCCTCGACCCGCGGCAGTGGCCCGCCCTGCGGGCCCTGCTCGCCGACACCTTCCGCCGCCGCACCCGCGACGAGTGGACCGCCGTCCTCGAGGGCACCGACGCCTGCGTCGAGCCGGTGCTGAGCTATGCCGAGGCCCCGGGCCACCCGCACCTCGCGGCCCGCCGCACCTACGTCGAGCACCACGGCACCGTCCAGCCGGCCCCCGCGCCGCGGTTCTCCCGCACGCCCACGGCCCTCGGGTCACCGCCCACGGCCCCGGGGGCCGGCACCCGGGCGACGCTGTCCGCATGGGGGATCGACGACGTCGACGCCCTCGTCGCCTCCGGCGCGGCCGTCCAGTCGTGAGGCTCTTCGTCGCCGTCCTCCCACCCGACGACGTGCTCGACGACCTCGAGGCGCACGTCGAGCCACGGCGCGACGCCGGCCCGGAGGTCCGCTGGACCGACCGGCACCAGTGGCACGTGACGCTCGCCTTCCTCGGCGCCGTGCCGGAGGCGCGCCTCGAGCCGCTGACCGACGCCCTCGCCGACGCAGCCGCGCGCCGCGACCCGCTCGTGCTGCGCCTCGCCGGGGCGGGGGCCTTCCCCGGCCCGGACGCCGCCCGGGTGCTCTGGGCGGGCGTCGAGCAGCTGCGCGGTGACCTCGGGGCCGCGGCGGCCGGCATACGGCGGGCGGCGAGCGCGGCAGGAGCGAGCCCGGACGGCACGCGCTTCCGCGCGCACGTGACGCTGGGACGGTTCCACCGGCCGACCGAGGCGACCCGCTGGATCCGCGCGCTCGACGCGTGGGAGGGCCCAGCGTGGCAGGTCGGCTCGCTCGCGCTCGTCGAGTCGCACCTCGGGCAGGGGCGGGAGCGCCGGCCGCGCCACGAGGTGCTCGCCGAGCTGCCGCTGCGCCCGTGAGGCTTCCGGGCACGGTCGGGTGGGCCCGGTCGCGTGTGCGACACTGGCGGCGTGGCACGTGGCGACGGGCGGTTGAACCATGACCTCATCCCCGGCGAGAAGGGCCCGCAGGACGCCTGCGGGGTCTTCGGCGTCTGGGCACCCGGGGAGGACGTCGCCAAGCTGACGTACTTCGGGCTCTACGCGCTGCAGCACCGCGGCCAGGAGTCGGCCGGCATCGCGACCGGCGACGGCGAGAAGATCCTCGTCTACAAGGACATGGGGCTCGTCTCGCAGGTCTTCGACGAGACCGCGCTCAGCTCGCTCCGCGGCCACATCGCCATCGGCCACACGCGCTACTCGACGACCGGCGGCTCGACGTGGGAGAACGCCCAGCCGACCCTCGGCGGCACCGGGCGCAGCACGATCGCGCTCGCGCACAACGGCAACCTCATCAACACGGTCGAGCTCAAGGCCCTCGTCGACGAGCACTTCGACGGCGCCCGCATCACCGGTGAGCTCGCCCGCGGCAACACCTCCGACACCGCGCTCGTCACGACGCTGCTCTCCTCCGACGAGGACCGCACCCTCGAGCAGGCCGCCCTCGACCTGCTGCCGAAGCTGCGCGGCGCGTTCTCCTTCGTCTTCATGGACGAGACGAGCCTGTATGCCGCCCGCGACCCCTGGGGGGTGCGCCCCCTCGCGCTCGGCCGCCTCGAGCGCGGCTGGGTCGTCGCCTCTGAGACGGCCGCACTGCAGACGATCGGCGCGGCCGTGATCCGCGAGGTCGAGCCCGGCGAGCTCATCGTCATCGACGAGGACGGCCTGCGCTCGCACAAGTTCGCGACGCCCCAGCCCAAGGGCTGCGTCTTCGAGTACGTCTACCTCGCCCGGCCCGACGCCGTCATCCGGGGCCGCGTCGTCCACGAGGCCCGCGTCGAGATGGGCCGTGTGCTCGCGCGCGAGCACCCCGTCGACGCCGACCTCGTCATCGGCGTGCCCGAGTCGGGCGTGCCCGCGGCCGTGGGGTACTCGCAGGAGAGCGGCATCCCGTTCGGGCAGGGCTTCGTCAAGAACGCCTACGTCGGGCGCACCTTCATCCAGCCGTCGCAGACGCTGCGCCAGCTCGGCATCCGGCTCAAGCTCAACCCGCTCGAGCACACGATCCGGGGCAAGCGCCTCGTCGTCGTCGACGACACGATCGTGCGCGGCAACACCCAGCGGGCGCAGATCCGGATGCTCCGCGAGGCCGGGGCGGCCGAGATCCACGTGCGCATCTCGGCGCCGCCCGTGCAGTGGCCCTGCTTCTACGGCATCGACTTCGCCACCCGCGCCGAGCTCATCGCGACGGGTCTCGGCGTCGAGGAGATCCGCGCCTCGATCGGCGCCGACTCGCTCGGCTACATCTCCGAGGAGGGCATGATCGGCGCGACGGACCAGCCCGCCGACGAGCTCTGCGCGGCCTGCTTCACCGGCCGCTACCCGATCGAGCTGCCCGAGGACGGCCGCGTCGGCAAGCACGTGCTCGAGACCCTCCCGCTCACGGTCCGCACCGGCCACGACCGCTCCGTCGACGTCGACGGCGTGAGCCTCGGTGTCGCAGTCGGCGGCGAGAGCGCCCTCCGCCACCCCTGACCGCCCCCCTCCGCGCCGGCCTTGCCCGGGGGGATGGCTCTCCTCCGGCGCGCGGTTCGAGGTAATGCGCCGCGCCATCGAGCGAGGTTCCACCTCGATTCGGGCTCGGTCTCGCCGGTTCGAGGTATGCCGCCGCGCTGGGGAGCGACAGACCACCTTGAACCGGGGCGTGACCCCTTGTCCACAGCCCCGCGCCCGCACGGCCGAGTGTCCACAGGTCGGGGTCGGGGGAGAAGAAACCGGGGCCTGAAGGTCCGGCATCGGTCTCGTGACCGGACCTGAGCGGCGTTCCCTCGCCCGAGCGGCCGCTGCGACACACAGCGGCGTCGTCTCCCGACGGGCGCTGCGGGAGCTCGGCATCTCGCACGACCACGTGCGCCACGAGGTCGCGGCCGAGCGTTGGACCACGATCGGCAGGCAGACGGTCGCCGTCCACACCGGCCCGCTGCCGGTGCTCGCCCGAGCCTGGAGCGCCATCTGGGAGATCGGCGAACGGATCGCCGTGCTCGACGGGGTCACCAGTCTGGCCGCATCCGGCATGACCGGCTTCGACGAGCAGCACCTGCACGTATCGGTCCGGCACTCGCACGACATCCCGTGCCTCGACGGGGTGCGCATCCACAAGGTGATCCGCCGCGTCGAGGGTGAGGTGGTGCCGGTGGGCGTGCCCCGGACGACGCCTGCGGTCGCCGCGGTGCGCGCGGCGGGCTGGGCGGTGAGCGACCGTCAGGCGGCCCTGCTGCTCCTCATGCCGATCCAGCAGAGGCTGACGACGCCTCCATTGGTGGCCGAGGCAGCCCGGTCCGTGCTCGGCCGACGGCGCCGTGCCTTCATCCGCGGGGTGGTGGACGACGCGGCGAACGGGGTCCAGTCGCTCGCCGAGCTCGACTTCGCCCGTCTGTGCCGCGCTAGCGGGCTCCCGGAACCGTCGCGGCAGGTCGTCCGCGAGGGACCGCGAGGCCGCATCTACCTCGACGTCCGGTGGGACGGCCACGGCCTCGTCGTCGAGATCGACGGGGCGCACCATCGGGAGGGCTTGGCGGTCAGCATCGACAACCTGAGCCGCAACGCCGTCGTCCTCGCCGGCGACCGGGTGCTGCGGATCGACCGCGTGGGCCTGCGGCTGCACGAGCAGGCCTTCATGGACCAGGTCGCCCTCGGTCTGGCGACGACCCGGTCGAGGTGAATCCGCGGGCCATGCCGCGACAAACCACCTCGAACCGATGACCCGGTGCGCGGGTCGAGGTGAAACCGCGCGGCCCCGCACCGCGGCACACCTCGAACCAGGCGGTGGCGTCCCCACGGTCGATGCAGGAGGGGGAGGCGGCGGGGCCGGTAGGGTGTGGGGGTGAGCGATGCCCCCATCACGTATGCCTCCGCCGGTGTCGACGTCGAGGCGGGTGACCGGGCCGTCGAGCTGATGAAGGCCTCAGTGCGCCGGGCCACCCGGCCCGAGGTGCTCGGCGGGCTCGGCGGCTTCGCGGGCATGTTCGACGCCAGCGCCCTGGCCCGCATGACCCGGCCGGTCCTCGCCACGAGCACCGACGGCGTCGGCACCAAGGTGGCGATCGCCCAGGCCCTCGACGTGCACGACACCATCGGCTTCGACCTCGTCGGCATGGTCGTCGACGACATCGTCGTGTGCGGCGCCGAGCCGCTCTTCATGACCGACTACATCGCGACCGGCAAGGTCGTGCCCGAGCGCATCGCCGCCATCGTCGGCGGCATCGCCCGGGCCTGCGAGGAGGCGGGGGTGGCGCTCGTCGGCGGCGAGACGGCCGAGCACCCGGGCCTGCTCGACCCGGACGAGTACGACGTGGCGGGCGCGGCGACCGGGGTCGTCGAGCACGCGGCCGTGCTCGGCCCGCACCGCGTGGCCGACGGCGACGTCGTCGTGGCGCTCGCGAGCAGCGGCCTGCACAGCAACGGCTACAGCCTCGTGCGGCGCGTCGTGGCGAGCGCCGGCTGGGCCCTCGACCGGCACGTCGACGACTTCGGCCGCACCCTCGGCGAGGAGCTGCTCGAGCCGACGCGCCTCTACACCCGGCCGCTGCTCGAGATCATCGCCGACGACGGCGTCGACGTGCACGCCCTGAGCCACGTCACCGGCGGCGGGTTGGCCGCCAACCTCGCCCGCGTGCTGCCGACCGGCACCTTCGCCCGGCTCGACCGGTCGAGCTGGACCCCGCCGGCCGTCTTCCGCACCGTGCAGTCCCTCGGCCACGTGCCGCAGGCCGACATCGAGCGCACCCTCAACCAGGGGGTGGGCTTCGTGGCCGTCCTGCCCGAGGCGCACGCCGAGCGCGCCATCGCCCTCAGCGAGGCCCGCGGCATCCGGGCGTGGCGCCTGGGCGAGGTCACCACCGAGGAGCGCGCGCAGGCCGACGGTCGCGTGGCTGCCGGCGTCGAGGTCGTCCGCGGGGCCAAGGGCGTCGACGGTGGCGCGGTGCAGGTCGTGGGGGAGCACCCCGCCGGCTGACCGGCATGGCGGTGCACGCGGCGGTGCACCCGATGGTGCACCCTGCGCGCCCGCACGCGGCTCCTACCGGTGTCACCGCCCGACGCGGGTCGGCGACACCGGGCGCGGTGCAGCGAACCCCACGGGTCGGCGTGAGCCGGGCAGGTCGACGCCGGTCGGAGCACGGAGCCGGTGCGCGGCGCTGATCGGGCGTGGCCCGGGCAGCACCGATCGCGCGCCGGGTGCGAACACCCGACGCACGAGGTGCAGACGGAAGAGGAGGGGCGAGCTCAGCGCTCGCCCGAGGCCCACTTCCCGTATTCGTCGTACTCGTCGTCGACGGCACGTGGCTGGGCGGACGTGTCGCGTTGCGACGGTCCGTGCAGCTCACGCTCCAGCGCGCTCAAGTCCGTGTCAGGTGTGTAGTACTTGAGCTGCCGTGCGACCTTGGTCTGCTTGGCTTTGGCTCGGCCGCGCCCCATGGCGTGACCCCCTCGTGCGTCGTGCCGGGACGGCATCGCTCGTCGGAGAACCGGGTGGCTCTTCGATGTCCGCGTAGCGGCCCCGGGAATGTGTGTGTTCTCGTGGTGCTAACGCTACATGAGTGACGCAAATCCCGCCGCCGGCAGACCTGCGACTCGCCCGGCCCGGACCCACGGTGGCGAGGCGGCCGGCCGCCAGGTCGGAGAGTGCGTCCCTCAGCGCTGCCGCGACGCCCTCCCCGGTGTCCTCCCCGGCGTCCTCCCCGGCGTCCTCCCGGGCACCCGGAGGGCCCGCCCGCGGCACCCGACCGCTATACACCACCGAAAAAAATGCCGCACCGATTTGAGACTTTTCGGTGTTTAACTGCCATTGAGGCGCTCGAGACTTTACCCTTGCTTTACTGAGCCCCGCTTGGGGCGCATGCGTGTCGCTGCACCTAGCGACAGGGTGGTGGGGATATGACAATGACGACTCAGGATCGACACGAGACCGAGAAGCTGCTGACTCCTGCCGAAGTTGCAGCCCTTTTCCGGGTGGACCCGAAGACGGTGACCCGGTGGGCCAAGGCAGGCAAGCTGACTTCGATCCGGACCCTTGGAGGGCACCGGAGGTACCGCGAGTCAGAGGTTCGCGACCTACTGGGTGGCGGGCACTGAGCAGGACCGTGAGTAGGGGGTAAGCACGGCCGAACAGACGGGGGAGGGCACCACCTGGTGCCCTCCCCCGACTGCTCCCGGCCGGGCCACGCGCTCCCGACCAGCCTAGGAGCCGCCGTCGGGGGACGGCGGCTCCTAGGCTGGGTCGATGGACCTGCCCCCAGCCATCACGGCCATCACCCTCGGGGTGCGCGACGTCGCGGCGTCGCGCGCGTTCTACGTCGAGGGCCTCGGTTTCCGGGAGGTGCTGCACCTGCCCGGCGACATCTGTTTCGTCCAGTGCGCCCCGGGCCAGCTGCTCGCGCTCTGGGACGTCGCGGCGATGCCGGGCGAGTACGGCGACGTCGCACACGGGCCGAGCGCCCCGCCGACGTCGTTGGGCCACAACGCCGCGACGGCCGATGATGTCGAGAGCCTGTATGCCGCGGCGCTCGCGGCCGGGGCCACCTCCATCTCCGCCCCGACCGAGCGCGAGTGGGGTGGCACGAGCGCGTGCGTCGCCGACCCCGACGGCTTCCGCTGGGACTTCGTGCACAACCCGAACTTCCGCGTCGACGCGGACGGCACCGTGCACCTCGGCGAGGCGTAGCGCCTGCCGCGTCAGTGGCCCAGCGCCCGCAGCTGCAGTCGCAGCGCGAGGCGCGTCTCGGGGTCGTGGAGGTCGAGCTCGACGAGCTCGGAGAGCCGCTGCAGCCGGTAGCGCAGCGTGTTCGGGTGCACGTGCAGCCGGCCCGCCGCCTCCCGTGGGTCGCCCGGGTGGTCCAGCCAGGCCGCGAGGGTGGGCAGGTATGCCGTGTCGTGGCCCTCGTCGTGCGCGCGCAGCACCGCGACGGGGCCGAGCAGCTCCTCGGTCCAGATGCCGCCGAGGGCCCGGGCGTTCGTCACGGCCGCCCACGCGTCCTCGACCGTCGTCGTCGCGCCGGCCACCCGCCCGGCCTCGCGCAGCCGTTGCACCTCGACGGCCTCGCGCCGCGACCGGTCGAGCTCGGTCGCACGGGTGACCCGGCCGCCGGCGCTCGCGGTGGCCGTCGGGGCGACGCCGGCCACCTCCCCGACGACGCCGAGGAGCCACTCCCACGTGCCGGGGGAGTCGTCGGCCGGGACGTCCCGCACGAGGGCCAGGGCGACGCCGTCGTAGACCGCGAGCAGCGGCTGCCGCCACGACCGGCGGCGCGCCACCGACTCCCACACGTCGAGCTCGCGCTCGGGGTCACCGGGGTGGTGCCGACCGGGACGGGGGTCGTCGGAGCCGTCGCCCCGGCGAGGCTCGCCCGGTCGGGCCTCGCCCGCGTGCGCGCCGGAGAGCACGACGACCCGCCACGGCGCGGGTGGCAGCCAGCTCTCGGCCTCGAGGGTGTCGCCGCTCAGCAGCGCCCGCAGCCGGTCGGCCGCCACCCGGCGGGCGAGGTCGGCCTGCGAGCGCAGCCGCAGCAGGTGGAGCGCCACGACCGACGCGGTCTGGGCGAGCGAGGCGAGCACCGGTGCCGGGGGCTCGTCGTCGACGACGGCCCAGATCGATCCGAGCCACTCGGTGCCGGCGCGGACCGGCACCACCGCGCGGGCGCCGAGGCCGCGACCGGCCGGCACGAAGAAGGGCTCGTCGGAGCGGGCGAGCCGGCGGAAGACCCCGCGCCCGCGCAGGCCCGCGAGCACCTCGTCGGGCACCCGCCGGCCGACGATCGTCGAGACGCGTGCGGGGTCTGCGACGTCCTGGGTCGAGGAGTAGGCGAGCACGCGCGATTGCGTGTCCTCGATCGTGATGGGGGCGCCGACGAGCGCGGCGCACGCGTCGGCGAGGGCGAAGAGCTCGTCGAGCACCGGACCCTCGGCGCGCAGGGCGGGTCCGCTCGCCGCGCGGTCGAGCACCCCGCGCAGCAGCCACACGACGTGCGCCCACGAGGCGTGGTCGGCGAGCTCGACGAGCGGCACCCCGACCCGGCTCGCGGCCGCCCGCACGCGGGGGTGGCGCGCCGCGACCCGACGCAGCACGACCGCACCGCTCCCCGCCGAGGCCGCACCCTCGAGCAGGGCGACCGCGTCGTCCACCCGCTCGACGCCGACACCGAGCAGCAGGTCGCCCGCCTGCCCGAAGACGCCGGATGCCGGTTCCGCGAGGGTCACGTCGTCGACCGTGGCCCCGCCGGCGTCCACGGCGACGGTGAGCAGCCCGCCGCCGAGGGTGTCGACGAGCCGGTTGACCGCGAGGCCGACCGTCGTCGTCGACGACGTGCGGGTGGCGGACCGCGAGCGCGAGGGGGGTGACGGCATACCTCATTGTCGCGTGGAACTGTGTCTACAGCACAAAGCGAGGAGTGAAGTCTGGCGCTCCGGCACCAGGGGGAGGTCTTCCAGCGGCCCGACCATGGACGCAGGCACCGAGCCCGTCAGTGTTGCCGAGTCCCGCCGAGAACCAGGAGCCGACCCGTATGTCCGCCGTGAACCCCACCGCCCCCGCCCCCCAGCGCGTCGCCGTCGTCGGCGCCGGCATGGTCGGCCTCGCGACCGCCTGGTTCCTCCAGGAGCGTGGCGTCGAGGTAACCGTCATCGACCGCGACGGCGTGGCCGCCGGCGCGTCCTGGGGCAACGCCGGCTGGCTGACCCCCGGCATCGCGACGCCGTTGCCCGAGCCGGCGGTGCTGAAGTACGGCCTGCGCGCCGTGCTGAGCCCGAGCTCGCCCGTCTACGTGCCGCCGAGCGCGCGCCCCGACTTCCTGCGCTTCGTCACCGGCTTCACGCGCAACAGCACGATGAAGGCGTGGAAGAAGGCCATGGGCGCGCTCGTGCCCGTCAACGACCTGTCCCTCCAGAGCTTCGACCTGCTGCGGGACGGCGGCGTCGACGCCGAGACGTACGAGGCCAAGTCGTTCACGGCCGCCTACCGCACCGCGGAGGAGCGCCAGACGCTGCTCGAGGAGATCGAGCACATCCACGCCTCGGGCGGCGACATCACCTTCGACGTCCTCTCGGGCGACCAGGCCCGGGCCATCGAGCCGGCCCTGTCCGACGAGATCGGCGCCGCGATCGTGCTGCACGGCCAGCGCTTCATCAACCCCGGCGCCTACGTCGCGGCCCTCGCCGACTCCGTCACGGCCCGCGGTGGCAAGATCCTCACCGGCAGCGCGGTCGCCGGCCTCACCGAGACCGCCTCGGGTGTCACCCTGACGACCGAGATGGGCACGACCGAGCAGTACGACGCCGTCGTCGTGGCGACCGGCGCGTGGCTCGGGCGCCTGGCCCGCGAGTTCGGCGTCAAGCGCGTCGTGCAGGCCGGCCGCGGCTACTCCTTCAGCGTCGCCGTCGACGACCTGCCCAACGGCCCGGTCTACTTCCCGGCCGCCCGCGTGGCCTGCACGCCCGTCGGCGACCGTCTGCGCGTGGCCGGCATGATGGAGTTCCGCCAGCCGGAGGCCGCCCTCGACCCGCGGCGCATCCAGGCCATCGTCGAGTCGGCCCGCCCGCTGCTCAAGGGCGCCGACCTCGACCACCGCCAGGACGAGTGGGTCGGCTCGCGCCCCTGCACCGTCGACGGCCTGCCGCTCATCGGTGCCACCCGCAGCTCGAAGGTCTTCGTCGCCGGCGGCCACGGCATGTGGGGCATCACCCTCGGCCCGGTCACCGGCCGCCTCCTCGCCGAGCAGATCGTGACGGGCACCGCGCCCGCGCAGCTCGCGCCGTTCGACCCGCTGCGCTGAGGCACGCGGCGCCGCTGACCACGGCGCTCGAGCACGGACAGGGCCCACCTGACGACCAGTCGTCAGGTGGGCCTCGGCGTGCGTCCCCCATCCCGCCGGCCCGTGCACGAGGCGGGCAGGCGGCGGACGGCCGCCGCCGGACCCCTCAGTGCGGCGACGGCCGTCTCTGGTGCTTCGGACCCCCGGCGCGGTCGGATGGGTGCTCCGGGAAAAAAGTTCTCGCGGCTCTCAGGCGGGGGTCAGCACGACGAGCGAGTAGGCGCCCACGGAGACCGTGCCGTGCGCGACCGAACCCTCACCGGAGTCGGGGCCCTCGCCCTCGGAACCCTCCACCGGCCCCTCGACGGCGTCGACGCCCTGCGTGTCGTGACCGGCGAAGAGGGCGCTGTAGGTCGAGGCGTCGGAGTTGAAGCGCACCGCCCAGTGCCCACCGTGGGGCAGCCGCGTGCTCACCTCGCGCGGCTCGGCGGCCGCGTTGACGACCACGACGGCGGCGGCGTCGTCCGACTGCCGCGCCCAGGCGAGGGTCTTGGCCTCGTCGTCGAGGTGCAGCACGTCGAACCCCTCGCCCCGCAGGCCGCGCGAGACGCCCTCGGCGTCACGCCGGAGCCGGATGAGGTCGCGCGTGAGGCGCACGATGTCGCGGAACTGCTCCGCGCGCTCCCAGTCGAGCGGCACGTCGTCGCGGAACCACTCGTCCTCGAGGAACTCCTGGCCCTGGAAGAGCATCGGGATGCCGGGCGCGGTCAGGGCCAGGGCGAAGCCGAGCGTGGCCCGCTTCTGGGCGGCCCAGCCGCTCGGGTCGTCGCCGTCGACCTCGTGGGGCACCCGGAGCTTGCCGTTCGCGACCTCGTCGTGGCTCTCGGTGTAGACGATGCGGCGGAAGGGCTCGTCGACCCCGCGCAGCGCCTCGGCGAGCGCGCCCATCGAGCGCCCCGCGTCGTCGACGGCCGTGAGCAGCTCGCGGACGGGGTGCACGAAGCTCGTGTCCCACTGGGCGTGGAAGCCGGCGCCACCGTCGTCGGTCGAGGTCATCGCCGGGTCGGCCTGCAGGTCCTCGGCGATGAGGATCTTGTCGGGGTGGCGCTCGCGCACCGTCGAGGTGATGGCCCGCATGACGTCCCAGCCCTCGGGCAGGTCGCCGGTGCCGAGCCCGTCGACGGTGCGGACGTAGAGCGTCGCGTCGAAGCGCAGGCCGTCGAGGTGGAACTCCTCGAGCCACATGAGCACGTTGTCGAGCAGGTAGGCCCGCACCTCCTCGCGGCCGTAGTCGGGCCGGGTGTCGCCCCACGGGGTGGCCGACCGCTCGTCGTTGTAGAAGTAGATGCCGCCCTTGTCGTTCTCGCTCCACCCGTCGAACTGCCAGAGCGACAGGTCGCTCGGTCCGTAGTGGTTGAGCACGACGTCGAGGATCACGGCGATGCCGTGCCGGTGCGCCTCGCGCACGAACGCCTTGAGGGCGTCGGCGCCGCCGTAGCCGCTCTCGACGGCGAACGGGTTCGACGGGTTGTAGCCCCACGAGTAGTCGCCCGCGAACTCGGCGACCGGCATCAGCTCGACGGCGGTGATGCCGAGCTCGGCGAGGTAGCCGAGCTTGCCGGCCAGGCCGCCGAGGTCACCCGCGTCACCCTCGGAGGCGACGAACGAGCCGATGTGCGTCTCGTAGATGACGAGGTCGTCGTGCGGCGGGCAGCCGAACGAGTCTCCCTCCCAGTCGAATCCGTCGCGGTCGTAGATGACGCCGTTGCCCGACGAGTTCGTGACTACGCGGGCGCGCGGGTCGATCCGCATGAGGCGCTGGTCGCCGTTCGTGATGACGAACTGGTACTCGTCGCCGGCGCGAGCACCGTCGACGTCGGCGTACCAGTGGCCGTTCTCCTCGGCCTCGAGGGCGTGGCCGTCCTCGGACCAGTCGGTGAAGCTGCCGGTGACCGCGACGGCGTCGGCGTTCGGGGCCCACACGCGGAAGGCCGTGCCCCCGTCGTGGGGCATCGAGCCGAGTCCGGGGCGGTGGTTTTCGGGGGCGGGCATGTCGGGCTCCAGTCTGCGGCACGTGAGGGGCGGTCACCTCCGGACGTCGCCGGCCGTGGAGGGACCGACCCGTGACGTACCCGTTCGCGGCGCGTCAGCCGACGAGCAGGTATGCCGGGTGCTCGGGCAGGGCGCCCGTGTCGCGCAGCTGCCGGGCGAGCAGGAGCGCGCCGTCGAGCGCCCCGCCCCGGGCGGGGGAGCGGTGGGCGCCGTGCCCGGCGAGCCGGGCGTCCAGCGCGGCGGCCACCGGCGCCGCGGCGAGCAGGCCACCGGTGGCCGCGAGCACCGGCTGCTCGAGGCCCTCGGCGGCGCGCAGCAGGGCATCGGCGAGGTCGGTGCCCGACCGGGTGCAGAGGGCGAGGGCGACCGGGTCGTGGGCCGCGGCCGCCGTGACGAGGGGTGCGACCGAGGCGAGCCGCTCGGGGGCGTCCGGGGTCGTCATGACGAGGCGCGGCCACCCCTCCGGCGGGCCGAGCAGGTCGGTGGCCGCGGCGAGCAGGACCGGCGAGCCGTCGGGGAGGCCGTCGTGGGCGCGCAGGGCGGCCCGCAGCCCCGCCATGCCGAGGGTGGCCGCCGATCCGGCGTCGCCGAGCACGTGGCCCCACCCGTCGACGCGCCGCCACCGGCGGTCGAAGTCGGTGCCGAAGGCAACCGCACCGGTGCCGGCCGCGACGACGGCGCCGGGGCCGACGCGACCCGTCGCGCCGACGAGCCCGGCGACGGCGTCGCTGACGACGACGGTGCACCGGGCGCCCAGGCCCTCGGCCACCGTGCGCATCACCGCGGCCCGGTCGGCGAGGAAGAGCAGGCCGCGCGTCGACCAGACGAGCACGTCCGGCCGAATCGGGTCCGTAGCGCCGGAGTGGCCCTCGGCCGAGGCGAGCAGGCTCCGCGCGTCGCGCACGAGCGCCGGCACGTCGATGCCGCCCGCCCCGACCCGCACCCCCGGCGCGGTGAGCACGGGACCGGGGGTGCCGGCATCCTTGCGCAGGCGCAGGCCCGAGCCCCCGACGTCGACGGCGACGAGCGGGCCGGTCACTTGGCCATGCCGGCGGTGAGGCCCGCCACGATCTGCTTCGTGGCCACGAGGAAGAGGACGACGAGCGGGATCGTCGTGATGACGAGCCCGGCGAAGACGGCCGAGTAGTTCGTCGCGTTCTCGCCGAAGAAGTTCGTCAGCCCGACGGGGAGGGTGTACTTCTCCTCGTTGCGCAGCAGCACCAGGGGGAAGAGGAAGTCGTTCCAGATCGGCACGAAGCGGAAGACGGCCACCGTGGCGAGGGCGGGCCGCACGAGGGGCACCATGATCCGCGTGAAGGTCTGCCACGGGCTCGCGCCGTCGAGCGCCGCTGCCTCCTCGAGCTCCTCGGGCAGCTGCCGGAAGAACGTCGTCAGCACGAAGATCGAGAACGGCACGCCCGACGCGGCGTACATGAGCACGAGGCCGAGCCGGGAGTCGATGAGCCCGAGGCCGTCGAAGAGGTAGAAGATCGGCAGGATCGCGAGGTGGATCGGCAGCATGAGGCCGGAGAGGAAGAGCGCCTCGAGCCAGCGGAAGATCCGGGAGCGACCGCGGGCGATCGCGTAGGCGGCCATCGTCGCCACCGCCGTCGAGATGAGGACCGCGCCGACCGTGACGAGGAGCGAGTTGCCGAAGTACGTCGCGAAGTTGCCGGTCGTCCAGGCCTCGACGTAGCTCGCGGTCGTCGGTGGGGTCGGCAGGCCGAGCGGGTCGGTGATGAGGTCGGCGTTGCTGCGGAAGCTGTTGCTCAGCATGAGCAGCAGCGGCACGAGGGCGAGCGCCGCGTAGCCCCAGAGGAGCAGGCTCGCGCCGGCACCGCCGACGGGAGCGCCGGCCCGGGGCGGGCGGCGGCGGCCGCGGGTGGCCGGACGCGGGGCGACCGGCTGCTCGGCGGCCTCGGTGGGCACGATGACCGTGGTCATGCGGTGATCCTCCGCTCGTGACGGCGCAGGACGGCCGTGGCGGCGTACGCACCGCCGAAGATGATGAGGAAGAGCAGCGTCGCGAGGGCCGACGAGCTGCCGATGGCATCGGTCGCGCCCGAGTCGAAGGCCGTGCGGTAGAAGAGCAGCGAGACGAAGTCCGTCGCGCCGGCCGGGTTGCCGGTCGACCCGCCGAACGCGTACGGCAGCGCGAACGCCTCCATGGCGAAGATGAACGTCAGCACCGAGACGGTGCCGATGGCCGGCACGAGGAGCGGCAGAGTGATCTTGAAGAACGCCTGGCGGTTCGTCGCACCGTCGACGCGGGCGGCCTCGGTCAGCTCCTCGGGCACGCCGCCGAGGGCCGCGCCGTAGAGCAGCACGGGGAAGCCGATCCACTGCCAGACGCTGACGAGGATGACGACCCAGATGGCCGTCTTCGGGTCGCCGAGCCAGGGCAGTGCCCACGACTCGAGCCCGACCTTCGTCAGCAGCGTGTTGACGGGTCCGAAGGTCGGCGACAGCAGCAGCGTCCAGAGGTAGCCGATGACGATGGGGCTGACGAGGTAGGGCATCGCGTAGAGCGTCTGCAGCACCCGGCGGCTGCGCGGGCGGCTGTAGAGCAGGTAGGCGATGGCCAGCCCGAACGTGTTCTGGATGAGCATCGTGCCGACGAAGAAGAGCACGTTGTGCAGCAGCGCGCGCGGGAGGTCGGTCGTGAAGGGGGCCTTGGTGAAGAGCGTCACGAAGTTCTCCAGCCCCGCGAACGCTCCGCGGGTCGTGCCCTGCCACGAGAAGAAGGCGTACGAGAACGCCGTCACCATCGGGTAGAGCACGAACACCGCGAAGAGCGCGAGGGCGGGCGCGACGAAGACAAGGCCGGTGCGGCGCCTCATGCTGTGCCTTTCGGGTCGAGCGTCAGGCGCTCGGCTTGAACCAGGTCTTGATGCCGGTGTCGAGGTCCTGGCTGACGCCACCGGCGTCCTTGGACCCGAGCAGCATCTCCTGCAGGCCCTTGCCGAGCAGATCGGTGCCCGACGGCGAGCCGTAGCGGAAGTCGGTGAGCAGCAGGTAGGGCGAGCCGGAGTTCGTGTAGTTGTCGCTCATCTGCTTGAGCAGCGGGTCGCTGGGGTCGACGCCCGGCACGGCCGAGATCTGCTTGATGTCGTCGTTCACCATCTGGCCGAACTCCTTGGAGGTCATCCACTTCACGAGCTCCGTGGCCTCGGTCGGGTGCTTCGACTTGGCGCTGACGGCGAAGTTGCCATCGGCCCATCCTGCCGTGGTGGCGGCGGAGCCGCTCGGGGAGCCCGGGGCCGGCGGCACCTGGAAGATGCCGATCTTCATGGCCGGGTTCGCCTTCTGCAGCACCGACAGGTCGAAGGAGCCGCCCGGGATCATCGCGGCCTTCTCGGCCGAGAAGAGCGTCTGGGCGTCGGTCTGGGCCACGCCCGTGACGTTCTTCGGCATGTACTTCTCGAGGTCGCCCACGACCTTGACCGAGTCGACCCAGTCGGGGTCGGTGAACGACGTCTTGCCCGAGAGCACCTCGTCCTGGAAGGCCTTGCCGCCGAAGCGGGCACCGGCGAGCACCTCGTGCACGATCGGCAGGGTCCAGTCGTCCTTGGCGCCGACGGCGATCGGCGTCACGCCGGCCGACATGAGCTTGTCGTTGGCGGCGATGAACTCGTCCCACGTCTTCGGCGCGGCGATGCCGTTCTTGTCGAAGAGGCCCTGGTTGTAGAACATCTGCACGGTCTGGCGGGCGAGGGGCACCGAGTAGGTCTTGCCGTCCTCCTTGCCCTTGGCGCTCGCGACGACGTTCTCGTCCCAGCCGGTGAGGTCGACCTTGCCGTCGAGCGGCAGGAGCGACTTCGCGGCGACGGTGCCCTGGAGCTGGCCGTAGGAGCGCACCTGCGGCACGTCGGGGCCGCTCGAGCCAGCGAGGCCGGTCGCGAGGATCTTGTTGTACTCCGTCGCCTTGAAGGCCTTGAAGTCGACCGTGACGCCGGGGTGGGCCTTCTCGTAGGCCGCGAAGATCTTCTTGTAGGCGGCCTCGTCCTCGACGCGCCACGACCACACCGACAGGGTGACGTCGCCGCTCCCGCCGTCGCCGCTGCCCGAGGAGCCCGACGAGGAGGGCGAGCAGGCCGTCACGGCGAGCGTGCCCGTGAGAGCGGCGATCGTGAGGACCGTGCGGCGGGTGAGACGCGACGAGCCGGCGGGGCGTGAGGACGTCATGGGTGGTGCT
This sequence comes from Terrabacter sp. NPDC000476, assembly GCF_040300125.1. Lineage (NCBI taxonomy): Bacteria > Bacillati > Actinomycetota > Actinomycetes > Micrococcales > Intrasporangiaceae > Terrabacter > Terrabacter sp. NPDC000476. The sequence goes on along the minus strand of NZ_JBEPDF010000001.1, from coordinate 2,151,779 downwards.
CCTGTCGGTGCTGCGGCGTGCCGGGTGGTGGCTCGCAGGTGGTGGGTCGGGTGGCGGGTCGAATGGTGCTGGCGATGGGTGCTGGCGGTGGGTGCTGGCGGTGGGTGCTGGGGAGAGCGAGGAGGGCGGGGCCGTGGCGCGGGCTCAGTGGATCCGGGCCGGACCGGCCGTGACGGGTCCGCCCAGCACGACGAGGGCCTGCGCGACCGAGCCGTCGTGGTCGGCGATGGCGCGGCGGGCGCTCGCGGCGTCGACCCCGGCGAGCATCGACAGGAGCGCGGGCTTGAGCTCGCCGTCGGCGTCGTCGAGGGCGCGGCGCGCCTGCTCGGCGCTCGCCCCGGTGGCCTCCTGCAGGATGCGCACGACGCGGCCCCGCAGCTTGGCGTTCGTCGCGACGACGTCGACCATGAGGTTGCTCCACGTGCGGCCGAGGCGGATCATCACGGCGGTCGAGAACGAGTTGAGGATGAGCTTCTGCGCCGTGCCGGCCTTGAGCCGGGTCGACCCGGTGAGCGCCTCGGGGCCGGTGTCGGCGGCGAGGAGGTGGTCGGCGAGCGGGGCGAGCTCGGCGTGCGGGTTGGCGGTGACGAGGGCGGTCACGGCGCCGACCTCACGCGCACGGGCGAGCGCGCCGGCCACGAAGGGGGTGCGTCCCGAGGCGGTGAGGCCGATGGCGACGTCACCCCGGTGGAGCACGCCGGCCTCGGAGCGGCCGAGGTCGACGTCGTCCTCGACGTTCTCGACGGCCTGGAGCAGCGCGGCCGGTCCGCCCGCGTGGTGGGCGACGACGAGTCCCGCCGGGGCGTTGAACGTCGGCCGCAGCTCGGCGGCGTCGAGCACGGCCAGGCGGCCCGAGGTGCCGGCGCCGAAGTAGTGCACCGCGCCGCCGTCGCGCAGGGACTCGACGGCCCGGTCGACGAGGAGGGCCAGCTCGGGCAGCACGGCGCTCACGGCGCCGGCGACGGTGGCGTCCTCGGCGTTGAGCGCACGGAGGATGTCGAGCGACGGGTGGGTGTCGATCGACATCGTCCCCGGATGGCGCTCCTCGGTGGGGGCGTCCACGGTCACCTCGCTACTCACCCGAGTGAGGTTAGTTTCCTACGCAGTCAGCGTCAATGGTGTAAATGAGTAACATCGATCGAGTCCCGGCGGTCAGTCGGTGACGTGGTGGCCGGCCACGGCCTCGCGCGTCTCGGCCACGGCCTTGCGGACGCGGCGCAGGTTGCGCTGGGCGACCGCGATGTAGAGGCAGTCGACCACGGTGAGGGCGGCGATGCGGCTCGCCGTGGCGCCCGAGCGCAGGCTCGTCTCTCGCGCGGCCGTCGTGAGCAGGAAGTCGACGCCCTCGGCGAGCCGGGAGAGCGGGAAGTTCGTGATCGCGAGGGTCTTGGCGCCCGTCGAGCGGGCGGCGGCGAGCGCCTCGATCGTCTCGGTCGTCGTGCCGGAGTGCGAGATGCCGATGGCGACGTCGCCCGCCCCGAGCAGCGTGGCGCTCGTCAGGGCGAGGTGCGGGTCGTTCCAGGCGAAGGCGACGATGCCGATGCGGTGCAGCTTCTGCTGCAGGTCGGTGCCGACGACCGCGCTCGCGGCCACCCCGTAGACGTCGACGCGACCGGCCTTGGCGATGGCCGCGGCCGCCGCCGCGAGCGCCTCTCGGTCGAGCTGCTGGGCGGTCTCCTCGACCGCGCTCGAGTCGGTGAAGGCGACCTTGGCGATGATGTCGTCGATCGTGTCGCTCGCGCTGATGTCCGTGCCGCCCCGCACGAGCGTGCGCGGGTGGGCCGACTCCTCGGCGAGCGCGAGCCGCAGCCGCGGGTAGCCGGGCAGGCCGAGCCGCCGGCAGAAGCGCAGCACCGTGGTCTCGGACGTGCGCGCCGCTGCGGCGAGCTCGCTGATGGTCAGTCCGGCCGCCCGCCGCGCGTCGGCGAGCACGATGTCGGCCACGCGGTCCTCGGCGGGCGACAGCGAGGGCTTGATGCCCCGGAGCCGGATGAGCAGCGAGGTGCTCACCGCGGCGGCGGGGGCCGGTGCTCCGTCCTCGGTCTTGGGCATGGCCCTACGCTACGGCGTCGCGGCCCGTCGGCCGCCACCCATCCGCCGTGAGCGACTCGGGGTGTCGCTCCGCGTCGAGCAGCGGTCCGCGGTGCCCGGTGACGCGGATGCCGTCGACGAGCACCCCACGGCCGAGGTATGCCGCGTCGGTCGTGAGGCGCCAGCGCACGAGCTGGGTGCCTGCCGCGAGGGCGGCCCGCGCCTCCGTCCAGCGTCGGGTGCCGGACCCGGCGACGGTGCCGTCCGTCGTCCGCGTGGTGCCGCGGTCCTTGAGCGTGAAGGGCAACGACACCCACGTCGCGCCGCCGTCCGTCGAGCGCTCGAGGTGCAGCAGGTCGGTCTCCTCCGTGTCGACGAAGAGGTCGAAGCCGAGCCGGGCGCCGCGGGCGTCGACCGCGAGGGGGCGGGTCGTGAGGGTCGCGGTCGTCGCGTCGGAACCACCGGCGTACCAGGACGTACGGCCGTGCCGCGGGCGCACGGGCATCGCGGTGGCGAGCCCGTGGGCCCACTCGCGTCGCGTGCCGTTGACCGATCCCCAGTCGCGGGAAGGGTGCACGCGGTTGGTCAGCAGGATGGCGAAGGAGCGGCTGTCGAAGTCGATGACGATCGAGGTGCCGGTGTAGCCCGTGTGCCCGGCGGTGCGCGGCCCGGAGAGGGCATCCATGTACCACCGCTGGTCGAGCTCGAAGCCGAGGCCGTGGGCGTCGCCGGGGAAGGCCTCGTTGAAGTTCGTGATGAGCTGCTCGACGCTCGAGCGCTGGAGGATGCGATGGCCCCGGTAGGTGCCCCCGTTGAGCAGCGCCTGCGAGAGCACGGCGAGGTCGTCGACCGTCGAGAAGACCCCCGCGTGCCCCGCGACCCCGCCGAGCGACCAGGCGTTCTCGTCGTGCACCTCGCCGCGCACCATGCCGCGCGGGGGTGCCGTCTGGAACTCGGTGGCGGCGGTGCGCTCGACCGCGATCGGGTTGTAGCCCGTGTCGGTCATGCGCAGGGGCGCCGTGATGCGGTCGTGCACGACGCGGTCGAGCGACTCGCCGCGCAGCCGCTCGACCATGACGCCGAGCGTGATGAGGTTGAGGTCGCTGTAGAGGTACGTCGTGCCCGGAGCGTTGGTCAGGGGCTGGTCCATGACCGCCTTGATCCGCGCGGCCTTGTCGGGCCACCTGCTCCAGAGCGGCAGCCACGAGGTGAAGCCGGAGGTGTGCGTCAGCAGCTGACGCACGGTCACCGCCTCCTTCCCGCCCGCGGCGAACTCGGGCAGGTATGCCGCGACCGGGCTCTCGAGCGAGACCCGGCCCTCCTCGACGAGCTGCACGACGGCGATCGAGGTGAACAGCTTCGACATCGAGGCGAGGTCGAAGATCGTGTCGGTGCGCATGGGCACCCAGGCGTCACGGGGGAGCTCGGTCGTCGCGTCGGCATACCTGAGGGCCCAGCCGCTCGCGTCGCGCTCGACGATGCGCCCGTCGTGGCCCATGATGCCGACGGCGCCCGCGAAGAGGGGGTGCCCGCCGGCCGGGGCCTGCTCGTGGGCGTGGATCCGTTCGACGGCCTCCGCGATCGGTGCCGGGTCGAGGCCGACCCGGGCGGGCGCGGCGTCGCGCAGCACCGTGCGCGGCGACGCGAACCCCGCGTGGGGGTCGTCGAAGTCGTCGGCGGTGGCGGGCGCGGCGCTCATGAGGCCGCCCACGAGGACGAGGCTGCCGAGGGCCGGGACGAGGGTGCGCAGGCGCATGTCACTCCTGAAGGGTGCCGCAGCGGGGGACGGGGAGGGGGGGTCAGCGGGTGGCGCCGCGGTAGAGCAGGTACGGACGCCGGCGCGCGTCGAAGGCGGCGAGCTCGCGCCGCCACGCACCGACGACCTCGTCGCCGTCGGCGCCGGCCGAGATCTGGGTGCGCAGGCGCTGCGAGCCGGTCAGTTTGTCGATCCAGTACGGCCGCGCCGGGTCGTAGCTGTCGTAGCGCCAGGCGAAGTCGGGGTAGAGCCGCTTGGCCGCGACGAGCATCTCGACGGCCGACCGGATGGGGTCGAAGCGGCGGGCGTCGGTGACGTGCAGCTGCACGCCACCGCACACGACTCCGGTGTGCTTGCTGAAGGTCGGCGTGAAGTAGGCCTCGCGGAACATGACGCCCGGCAGGTCGAGCGCGGCGAGCGCCTCGGCCCAGCGGTAGTCGACGTACGGTGCGCCGATGAGCTCGAAGGGTCGAGTCGTGCCGCGGCCCTCCGAGAGGTTCGTGCCCTCGAACATGCCGGTGCCGGGGTAGACGAGCGCCGTGTCGGGCGTCGGCATGTTGGGGCTCGGCGTCACCCAGGGCAGGTCGGTCTCGGCGAAGGGGGTGCTGCGAGACCAGCCCGTCACCTCGACGACGGAGAGCTCTCCCAGCCGTTCCCCTGCGTCGGCCGGGAGGAACTCTCCGTCGAAGTAGCGGGCCAGCTCGCCGACGGTCATGCCGTGCGCCTGGACGATCTCCTTGGCGCCGACGCCGGAGGTCCACGGCGTCGTCATCATCGGGCCGCGGGCCGTGCCGCCGACCGGGTTGGGCCGGTCGAGCACGACGAACCGGGCGTCGACGGCGACCGCTGCGCGCATCGCCGTGTACATGGTCCAGATGTAGGTGTAGAACCGCGCGCCGACGTCCTGGATGTCGAAGACGACGGTCTCGACACCGGCCGTGCGGAACATCGTCGTCATCTTCTCGACGCCCGCGCCGTAGGCGTCGTAGACGGTGAGGCCGGTGCGCGGGTCGGTGTGGGTGCCCTCGGAGTCGCCGGCCTGCGCCGTGCCGCGGAAGCCGTGCTCGGGGCCGAAGACGCCGACGATGTCGACGGCCCCCGACTCGTGCATCTCGTCGACGACGGTCCGCAGGTTCGTCAGGATGCCGGTCGGGTTCGTGATGACGCCGACCTTCTGCCCCGCGAGGACCTTCCAGCCCGAGGCGGCCGCGCGCTGCGCACCGGTGAGCAGGGTCGCACCGTGCGGCGGACGTCCCCCGCCGCCCGGCTTGCCGGGACCGCCGGGCCCACCGTGGTCGTCGCCCGCGCTGGCCGACGCGGCGGTGGCTACGGCCCCGACGGTGCCGGCCGCTCCGGCGGCGAAGAGCTGTCTGCGGTTGAGGTTCGTCATGCGTCGTCTCCGGGTCAGTAGGTGAGGCCGTGGCCGAACGGGTAGAGGATCGAGCCGGGGTCGCCGGCGGCCGGGATGTCGACCGGAAGGGTCGCCGTCGGCGTGGACGCCCCGGTGAGGATGCGGGCGGCGGCCTCGATCGCGACGGGGCTGTAGGAGTAGGTCGCGACGTAGGTCGGGGCGTCGGTGAGGTGGGCGATGTCGTAGGGGTCGCGCACGGCCACGACGACGACCGGCGTGCCGGAGGCGAGCAGGGCCTTGACGAGCTTCTGCTGACCGCCCTTCGGGTCCGTCACCGAGGTGTCCCAGGCCTTCATCGTCGTCACGACGACGAGGTCCTGGCCGGCCGCCGCGGCGACGGCTCGGGACACGGTGGCGTCGGTCGGGGAGGTGCCGGTCTCGACGGTCGTCGTCGTCGCGCCCTGCGCGCCCAGGGCGGCCGCGAGCGTCGCGGTCGTCGTCGCGCCGTAGCCGGTGACCAGGACCTTCCTGTCCTTCGGGGCGAAGGGCAGCACGGCGTCGTCGTTTTTGACCACCGTGGTCGTGCGGTCGGTCACGGACGCCGCCGCCGCGAGGTTGCGCGGGGTGCCGACGGTCCGCGCGACCGCCCGCGGGTCGGCGAACGGACGGGCCACCATGCCGCGGCGGTACTTGAGGTGGAGCACGCGCGCCACCTTCTCGTCGAGGGCCCGGGTGCTGAGGCGGCGCGTGCGCACGGCCTCGATGACGGCGGCGTACGCGTCGTCCATCGCGGGGGTCATGAGCAGCTGGTCGACGCCGGCGAGCAGGGCCCGGACGGCGACCTCGGCGTCGCCGTACAGGTCGCGCACGCCCTGCATGGCGAGGGAGTCGGTGATGACGACGCCCTCGTAGCCCAGCTCCTCGCGGAGCAGGCCGGTGAGGATGGGGTGGCTCAGCGTGGCCGGGTCGCCGGAGTCGTCGAGCGCCGGGAACGACAGGTGGGCCGTCATGATCATGTCGATCTGCTCGCGGATCGCGGCGCGGAACGGCGGGGCGTCGATCGTCTCCCACTGCTCACGCGTGTGCGTGATGACCGGGAAGGCCACGTGGCTGTCGGTCGCCGTGTCGCCGTGGCCGGGGAAGTGCTTCGCCGAGGAGGCGACCCCGCCGTCGCGCTGGTAGCCGGCGACCTGCGCGGCCGCGAGCTGCGCCGCGAGGTCGGGGCGTGACGAGAACGACCGCGTGCCGATGACGGGGTTGAGCGGGTTGACGTTGACGTCGCAGTCGGGCGCGAAGTTCGTGTTGACGCCCATCGCGAGCAGCTCGCGCCCGGTGATGGCCGCGGCCGTGCGCGCGTCGGCGGCGCTCCGGCCGGCACCCAGGGCCATCGAGCCCGGGAACTGCGTGGCGGGCGGGCCGATCCGGGTGACGACGCCCTGCTCCTGGTCGGTCGAGATGGACAGGGGCACACGGACCTTGCTCCGCTGGGTGAGCGCCGCCTTCTGGAGTCCGTTGGAGAGTCCGACGATCTGGTCGGGGTCGCGCACGCTGTCGGTCCAGGCGAAGTAGATGACGCCGCCCAGGTGGTACTTGCGCACGACCTCGGCCGGGCTTGCGACGCCGTAGAGCGGCAGGTTCCGGTCGTCGGGGGTCGTGGCGTCGGAGCCGTAGACGTTCTGGACGAACAGCTGGCCGACCTTCTCCTCCAGGGTCATCCGTCGGATCGTCGAGGTGACCCAGGCGTGCTCGCGGCCCTTGGAGCCGTGCGAAGCCGGGTGGCCCGCGCCCCCGGCGTCGCCCCCGGTGGCGCTCGCGCCGGTCGCGGTCGCGCCCACCGCGGCTGCGGCGAGGCTGCCGGCCAGGACGGAGCGGCGGGAGAGGTCGGACGTGGACATGGTGCCTCCAGGGATGTGAAGAATTCACGCAGTGTGTCGTCCGACCGGAACTTACCTACGTACTCGGACGTAGGCAACAGATAGCGCCCGCCGATCTCCTGGGCGACAGGGCTGTGCGACGTGGCCGAGCGTCAGGGCCGTGCGTCAGGCGGTGCGCCCGTCCGGCCGTCACCGCGACAGGAGGCCGACCGCGCGTGACCTCACCAGCCGGCGAGCGACCGCACGGTCTGCACGGTGTCGATCTCCGTCACCGGCTTGTCGTCGCGGTAGCGCAGCACCCGGGCGAAGCGCAGCGCCATGCCCCCGGGGTAGCGGCTCGAGCGCTGCACGCCGTCGAAGGCGATCTCGACGACCTGCTCGGGCCGCAGCCGCACCACCCACTCGCTGCGGTCGACGGGGCCCTCGGCGAGCTCGGTGAAGCGCTCGGTCTGCCACGCGAGCATCTCGTCGGTCATCCCCTTGAACGTCTTGCCGAGCATGACGAGCTCGCCCGTCTCGGCGTCGCGCGCCCCGAGGTGGATGTTGGACAGCCACCCCTTCCGGCGGCCGCTGCCCCACTCGACGGCGAGCACGACGAGGTCGAGGGTGTGGCGGGGCTTGACCTTGACCCACCCGGGGCCGCGGCGTCCGGCGGCATACGGCAGCTCGGGGTCCTTGACGACGACGCCCTCGTGACCGGCCGCGACGAGGTCGGTGAAGAACTGCCGGGCGCGCTCGGGGTCGTCGGTGAGCTCGCGCGGCACGCGCCACGCGGGCGGCACCGTGGCCGCGAGCCGCTCCCAGCGGGTGCGCGCCGGCGCGTCGAGGAGGTCCTCGCCGTCGAGGTGGAGCAGGTCGAAGAAGAACGGCGTCAGCGGCACGTCCCGACGCAGCGTGTCCACGTCGGCGCTGCTCGCCGTGCGGGCGCCCGTCACCTGGAACGGCTGCGGCCGCCCGTCCGCGGCGAGCGCGATGACCTCCCCGTCGAGGACGAGCGTCTGCACCGGGAGCGCCGCGAGCGCCTCGGTGATCTCCGGCATCCGTTCGGTCACCTCCTCGAGCGTGCGGGTGAAGAGGCGCACGGTGCCCGGTGTCGTGCGGTTGTCGACGTGCGCCTGCAGCCGGATGCCGTCGAGCTTGGTCTCGACGACCACCTCGCCGCCCAGCGTCGTGAGCGCGGCGGCGACGTCCGGGGCGGAGCCCGCCAGCATGGGGCGCAAGGGCCGGCCGACCTCGAGGGTCAGGGCCTCGAGGGCCTCCACGCCGCCGGTGAGGGCGGCCCGCGCGACGGGCCCGGCGAAGCCCGCGAGCATGACGGCACGGCGGACGGCGGCGTCGGGCACGTCGGCCGCCCTGGCGATCGCCTGGAGCATGACGCCGTCGCCGGCGCCCTGGCGGGTCTCGCCGGTGATGAGGCCGCGGAGCCACGCCTGCTCGTCGGCCGTGGCGCGCGCGAAGAGGTCGCGCACGGCCGACGCCCGGGCGGCGCCCGACCCCGCACCGCCGATCGCCGCGATGGCGGTGGCCGCCGCGTCCACCTCCTCGACCGTGAGCGTCGAGGTGTCGGCCGGGGGTGGGAGGTCGCGCAGGCCGCGCCAGCTGACGCCGATGCGGCGCTGGGGCAGCACCCCGGACAGGTGCGCCGTGACGACCTCGACGACGTCGGGCCCGCTGTCGGCCGCGCTGCGCAGGCAGGCGGCGAGGGCCTCGACCTTCGCGGTGCGCGAGGACGTGGCGGCGACGGAGTGCGAGGTGGCGACGACGTCGGAGAGCTCCATGCCCTGATCCTGCCCGCTGCCACCCACATCCCAACCCTCCCCTCCACCGTCGAAAGGCCACCGTTTGCGGGTGCGCCACCGTCGAGAGGCCACCGTTTGCGGGTGCGCCACCGTCGAGGGGCCACCGTTTGCGGTTGCGCCGCCGTCGAGGGGCCACCGTTGGCGGGTGCGCCACCGTCGAGAGGCCACCGTTCGTGGGTCGCCGGACTAGATTCGCGACATGGCAGCGATCGTCGACCGAGCCCGCGGTCTCGCACGCCGGGTCGGACTGGGTACGGCCACCGCTGTCGGCGCGCTGGTCGTGACGGCCAGGACCACGCCGTGGCCGTCGGCGCTGCTCGTGCGGGCCGTCTTCGACCGCGGCGCGGCACGGGCGAGCGCCGGCCTGGAGAAGCACGTCCCCGGCGACCTCGTCGAGGTCGTCGACGAGGCCTACGACATCGCGTCGCCCGACGGGAGGCTCGACGTCTTCCGTCCGTCTCGGGAGGAGCCCCTTCCCACCGTCGTCTGGGTGCACGGCGGCGCCTTCGTGTCCGGCTCGAAGAACGACGTCGCCAACTACCTGCGTGTGCTGGCCGCGCGCGGTTTCACGACGGTCGGGGTGGATTACTCCGTCGCGCCCGGCTCCCGCTACCCCCGGCCTGTCGAGCAGGTCGCCGCCGCGCTTGCCCACCTGCTCGACCACGCCGACCGGCTCGGCGTCGACCCGGGCCGCATCGTCCTCGCGGGCGACTCGGCCGGAGCCCAGATCGCGGCGCAGGTCGCGCTCCTCGTGGGCGACACGGCATACGCGAAGGACGTCGGCATCGACGTGGACCTGCCCACCGACGCGCTCAAGGGTCTCGTGCTCTTCTGCGGGGCGTACGACTTCAGGCTCGCGCGCGGGTCGACCCGGCTCGGCAGCTGGCTCATCGAGACGGCCGTCTGGTCCTACCTCGGTTCGGGCCGACGACACGACGACCGCACGACGCGACAGGGGTCGATTCCGGTCCACGTCACGCCGTCGTTCCCGCCGACCTTCGTGTCGGCCGGCAACGGCGACCCGCTCCTCCCGCACACGGTCGCCCTGGTGGAGACACTCGACCGGCACGGCGTCGACCACGACACGTTGCTCTTCGACGACGCCCACGAGCCGCGGCTCGGGCACGAGTTCCAGTTCGACCTCGACGGGGCGGACGGTCGTGAGGCCCTCGACCGGGCGGTGGCGTTCATCGAGCGCGTCACCCGCTGAGGGCGTCGACGCGAACCCCGGCCTCTCGACGGTGGCGGACCCGCAAAGGGTGGCCTCTCGACGGTAGGGGACCCGCAAAGGGTGGCCTCTCGACGGTTGGGGCACTTGACGTGGAGGGGGCTTTGTCGTCAAGGTAAGCAAGCGCTTAGTCAACCGCGAGGAGCTGGCATGCCCGACACCGCCGTCGTCACCGGGGCCGCCCGGGGGATCGGCCGTGCCATCGCGACCCGCCTGGGCCGCGAGGGGTGGCGGGTCGTCGTCGCCGACCTCGACGCCGACGAGCTGGAGGTCGTCGCCCACGAGACCGGGGCGCTCGCCGTGCCCGGCGACACGTCGACCGACGCGGGCGTGCGCCACCTCGTCGACACGGCCCACGCCCACCTCGGTCACGTCGACGTCTTCTTCGCCAACGCCGGCATCGGCACGCTCAAGGGGCTCGACGCCGACGACGCCGAGTGGAGCCGGGCGCTCGAGACGAACGTCCTCGCGCACGTGCGCGCCGCGCGCCACCTCGTGCCGCGCTGGCTCGAGTCCGGAGGCGGGCGCCTCGTCGTCACGGCCTCGGCGGCCGGGCTGCTGACGATGCTCGGCGACGCGCCCTACGCGGTGACCAAGCACGGCGCCGTCGCGTTCGCCGAGTGGCTGAGCGCGACCTACCGGCACCGCGGCGTCGTCGTGCAGGCGATCTGCCCCCAGGGCGTGCAGACGCGCATGCTCGACGAGTCGGGTCCCTTGCGCGACCTGCTGACCCGCGACGCCACGGTCAGCGCCGACGACGTCGCCGAGGCCGCGTGGCAGGCCCTGTCGACCGACGACTTCTTCGTCCTGCCCCACCCCGAGGTCCACGACTACGCCGTGCAGCGCGCCGCGCACCCCGACGCCTGGCTCGCCGGCATGAACCGGCTCCAGCAGAAGCTCGACCACCAGACCGGTACCACCCACGAGGAGAACGCATGACCGACCAGCCCACCACGCCCGACACGACGTCCCAGCGCACCGCGATCGTCACGGGAGCCGCGCGCGGCATCGGCGCCGCGGTCGCCAAGCGCCTGGCGTCCGACGGGTATGCCGTGGCCGTCCTCGACCTCGACGAGTCGGCCTGTGCCGCAGTCGTGTCCGAGATCGAGGCCGCGGGCGGCAAGGGTCTCGCCGTGGGTGTCGACGTCTCCGACGAGGCCGGCGTCCAGGCCGCCGTCGACCGCGTGGCCGCCGAGCTCGGCGCCCCGACGGTGCTCGTCAACAACGCCGGCATCATCCGCGACAACATGCTCTTCAAGATGAGCGCCGACGACTGGGACGCCGTCATGAACGTCCACCTGCGCGGCTCGTTCCTCATGACCCGCGCGACCCAGAAGCACATGATCGACGCGAAGTTCGGCCGCATCGTCAACCTCAGCTCCACCTCCGCCCTCGGCAACCGCGGCCAGGCGAACTACTCCGCCGCCAAGGCCGGGCTGCAGGGCTTCACGAAGACCCTCGCCATCGAGCTCGGCAAGTTCGGTGTCACGGCCAACGCCATCGCGCCCGGCTTCATCGCCACCGACATGACCCGGCAGACCGCCGAGCGCATGGGCATCACCTTCGAGCAGTTCCTCGAGGGCGCGGCCAAGGAGATCCCCGTCGCGCGCGTCGGGCAGCCCGAGGACATCGCGGCGACCGCGTCCTTTCTCGTGCGCGACGAGGCCGGGTTCGTCTCCGGCCAGGTCGTCTACGTCGCCGGCGGGCCGAAGGACTGACGTGACGGACGCCGACCGCACCGACCCGCCGGGACTGCCGCTCGACGCGCTCCGGGGGTTCCTCGACCGCGAGGCCCCCGGGCTGCTCGACGGGCCGCTGGCCGGGCGGGTCGTGGCGGGCGGCAAGTCCAACCTCACCTACGAGGTGGGCGACGGCACGAGCACCGTCATCGTGCGCCGCCCGCCCCTGGGCCACGTGCTCGCCACGGCCCACGACATGGTGCGCGAGCACCGCGTCATCACTGCCCTGCGCGACACCGCGGTGCCCGTCCCCGTGACGTATGCCGTCTGCGAGGACCCCGACGTCGTCGGCGCCCCGTTCTACGTCATGGAGCGCGTCGCCGGCACGCCGTTCCGCTTCGAGGCGCAGCTCGCGCCCCTAGGGGCCGAGCGGGTGCGCGACATCAGCGAGCGCATGGTCGACACGCTCGTCGCGCTCCACGCGGTCGACCCCGCCTCGGTGGGGCTGGCCGACTTCGGCCGACCCGAGGGCTTCCTCGAGCGCCAGGTGCGCCGCTGGAAGCAGCAGCTCGACGCCTCGCGCAGCCGCGACCTGCCGGGCATCGACGAGCTGCACGAACGCCTCGCGGGTTCCGTTCCGGCACAAGGTGACCCGACGATCGTCCACGGCGACTTCCGCCTCGACAACCTGCTCGTCACGGCCGACGACGAGGTGTCGGCCGTGCTCGACTGGGAGATGGCGACGCTCGGCGACCCGCTCACCGACGTCGCGCTCCTCGAGGCCTACCAGCGGCTGCCGCTGCTCATGGACACCGTCGCAGTGTCCGACGTCTCCCGCGCACCCGGCTTCCTCGGCGGCCCCGAGCTGCGCCGCCGGTATGCCGACGCGAGCGGCCGCGACCTCGGCCACCTCGCCTTCCACCTCGGGCTCGCCTACTTCAAGCTCGCCGTGATCCTCGAGGGCATCCACTACCGCCACACCCGGGGCCAGACGGTCGGCGGTGGGTTCGCCGGCATCGGCGAGGCGACCGTCCCTCTCGTCACGGCCGGTCTCGCCGCGCTCAAGGAGAGCTGACATGGACTTCGGATTCGATGCCCGCACCGAGGAGCTGCGCCGATCGCTGCTCGGCTTCATGGACGAGCGCATCGTCCCCAGCCTCCCGGTCTTCGACGAGCAGGTCTCGGCGCTGCCCGACCGGTGGGCCTGGAGCTCCGTCCCGGTGCTGCAGGATCTCCGCCGGGAGGCCCGCGACCTCGGGCTGTGGAACGTCTTCCTCCCCGGCGAGCACGGCGCGGGCCTGAGCAACCTCCAGTACGCCCCGCTCGCCGAGATCACCGGCCGCTCCATCCGCCTCGCCCCGGCCGTGCTCAACTGCGCGGCCCCCGACACCGGCAACATGGAGGTGCTCGCCCAGTTCGGCACGGCCGAGCAGCAGGAGCGGTGGCTGAAGCCCCTGCTGCGCGGCGAGATCCGCTCCGCGTTCGCGATGACCGAGCCCGACGTCGCGAGCAGCGACGCCACGAACATCGGCACGAGCATCCGGCGTGACGGCGACGACTACGTCATCAACGGGCGCAAGTGGTGGATCACCGGGGCGATGAACCCCGAGTGCGAGGTCCTTATCGTCATGGGCAAGACCGACCCCGACGCCGACCGGCACCGCCAGCAGTCGATGGTCCTCGTGCCGCGCGACGCCCCCGGCCTCGAGGTCGTGCGCGGCATGGAGGTCTTCGGCTACGACGACCACGACCACGGCGGCCACGCCGAGCTGCGGTTCACCGACGTGCGGGTGCCGGCGAGCAACCTCATCGGCGAGGAGGGCACCGGCTTCGCCATCGCCCAGGCGCGCCTCGGGCCCGGCCGCATCCACCACTGCATGCGCTCCATCGGGCTCGCCGAGGTGGCCATCGAGGCCATGTGCCGCCGCGCGTCCGAGCGCGTCGCCTTCGGCCGGCCGATCGCCGAGCAGGGCGTCGTGCGCGACTGGATCGCGGAGTCCCGCGTGCGCATCGAGCAGCTGCGCCTGCTCGTGCTCAAGACCGCCTGGCTCATGGACACCGTGGGCAACAAGGGTGCCCACACCGAGATCCAGGCCATCAAGATCGCGACCCCGAAGACCGTCGAGTGGATCCTCGACAAGGCGATCCAGACCCACGGCGCGGCCGGTCTCAGCCAGGACACCGAGCTCGCCGCCGCCTTCGCCGGCATCCGCACCCTGCGTTTCGCGGACGGTCCCGACGAGGTGCACAAGAACGCCCTGGCCAAGGCCGAGCTGAGGAGGCACGCCTGATGGACTTCGACCTCAGCGCCGAGGAGCGCGAGATCCGTGACTGGGTGCGCACGTTCGTGCGCAAGGAGATCGTGCCCCTCGAGCCGCAGGTGCTCGAGCGCGAGCGTCGCGGCGAGCGCGGCCTGACGGCCGAGGGGCTGAAGGGCCTGCAGGACAAGGCGCGCACCTCGGGCTTCTTCGGCATCCAGACGCCCGAGAGCCACGGCGGCATGGGGCAGGGCGCCGTCGTCGCGGCGCTCATCGAGATCGAGCTCGGCCGCTCGTTCGTGCCGTTCCGCTTCGCCGGCGAGGCCGACAACATCCTCTTCTCGGCCACCGAGGAGCAGCAGGAGACCTACCTCGTGCCGACCATCGAGGGCACGCGGAGGTCGTGCTTCGCGATCACCGAGCCCGGCGCCGGCTCCGACGCCCGGGCCATCCGCACGAGCGCGCGGCGGGAGGGCGACGAGTGGGTCATCAACGGCGAGAAGACCTTCATCACCGGCGGCCACGAGGCCGACTTCGTCATGGTCTTCGCCGTGACCGACCGGGAGAAGGGCGCCGACGGGGGCGTCACGTGCTTCCTCGTCGATCGCGACCGGGGCTGGACGAGCACCCCCATCGACACGATGGGGGAGTGGGGCCCCGCGGCGCTCGTCTTCGACGACGTCCGCGTGCCGCACTCGGCGATCCTCGGCGAGGAGGGCAGGGGCTTCGAGCTCGCCATGCGCTGGATCGGCAAGGGTCGCTACATGCTGCCGGCCCGCGCGCTCGGCTCGTGCGAGCGGCTCGTCGAGATGGGCATGGAGTGGGCCCGCAACCGCGTCACGTTCGGCCGGCCGATCGCCGAGCGCCAGGCCATCCAGTGGATGGTCGCCGACTCGGCCGTCGAGATCGAGGCGCTGCGCTGGCTCGTGCTCACGGCCGCCTGGCAGGTCGACCGCGGCCTCGACTCGCGCCAGGCGCAGTCGATGGCCAAGCTCTACGGCGGGGTCAAGGCCAACGAGATCGTCGACCGCGTGCTGCAGATGCACGGCGGGATGGGCTACACCCGTGAGCTGCCCGTCGAGCGGTGGTACCGCGAGCTGCGCCTGCTGCGCATCTACGAGGGCACCGACGAGATCCAGCGCCGCACCATCGCCCGCAACCTGCTCAAGGGCCACGCGTCGGTGCGCGGACACCTCGGCTGAGGCGCGCGGCCGGGTGCCACCCTCGACACGCGTGCCCGAAAAGTCCGTTTCGTTGGGACGCGGGTGCCGGTGTGCGCCATCATGTGCGCATGCGGTCCCGCGCCTGGCTGCCGCAGCAGCCGACGCGTCGCGTCGACCGAACGACCCCGAGAGCAGAGACGTGACCGCAGTGACCACCCCCGGAGCGCACCGATGACCGTGCCGGTGCTCGGCCGACCCCGGTGGTGGGTCAGCGCGCTCCTCGCGCACGTCGGCATCTTCGTGCTCGGCGCCACAGCCGTCCGCTTCGCCCCGCCCGGCTCGACCGTGGCGGTCTGGTGGCCGGCCGGCGGCCTCGCGGTGTCGTTCGCGCTCGCCACCGGGCGCAGCGCGCGCGCGTGGATCTTCATCGCCGCGGTGGTGGTCTCGAGCGGGCTCGCGAACGCGTATGCCGGCCGTCCGCCGCTCGTGGCCGCGTGCTTCGGCATCGCCAACGCCGCCGAGACGGCCGTCGTGCACGGGCTGCTGACCCGGGAGCGGCGGCGCCCCACCCTCGCCTCGATGGACGACCTCTGGCGCCTGCTCGCGGCGACGCTGGCCGGCGCCCTCGTCTTCGGCCTGCTCGCCGGGCTCACCGTGCGCCTCGGGCTGGGGGGCCCGTTCCTCGCCACCGTGTATGCCGTCGCGGCCTCCCACGCGGCCGCGGTCCTCGTCTTCGCCCCGCTCGGCATCGCCGCCCGCCTCCACCGCCGTCGACGGCTGAGCCTCGAGGAGGTCGTCCAGTGGGTCGCCGTCGTCGGCGTCACGACCTGGGTCTTCGGAGCCGGTCAGGGCCTGCCGCTCGCCTTCCTCCCGATCCCGCTGCTCGTCTGGGGGGCGCTGCGGCTCAGCCTGCGCACCGTGTCGGTGCAGCTGCTCCTCGTCGGCGTGCTCGCCGTGGTCCTGACGAGCCTCGGCGGCGGGCCGTTCGCCGGAGCGGCCACGCTGACCGGCATCCGGCCGGAGACCGTGGGCGCCCTGACGCAGGCGTTCCTCGCGACGGCAGCCGTCACCACCCTGGCGCTCGCCGTCGCGGCCACGCAGCGTCGCACCGCGCTCAGCGACCTGCGCAGCGAGGTGGAGCTGACCGCCGTCGTGCTCGACACGGCCGCGAGCCTCATCGTCGTCGTCGGAGGCGACGGACGCATCGAGCGCCTCAACGCCACGGCGGCCCGCCTCCTCGGCCGGCCGGAGCCGGAGCTCGTCGGGCGGCTCGCCGCCGACGTGTTCCCGGTCGCCGACCGGCACGCGGTGGCGAGCCGCATGGCCCGCATCGCCGAGGGCGCCGTGCCGCTCGGCGAGGAGCAGGACTGGCACGTCGAGGGCCTGGGCGTGCGTCGCATCGTCTGGACCAACTCCTACCTCACCGACGAGCAGGGGCGGCGCACGCACCTCGTCAAGACCGGTGTCGACGTGACCGACGAGCGCGCGGCCCGCGCGTTCGTGGAGACCGTGCTCGAGGCCGCCACGGCGACCGTCATCGTCGGCCTCGACCTCGAGGGCCGCATCACGCTGTTCAACCACGGCGCCGAGAACGTGCTCGGGCACCGCGCCGAGGACGTCGTCGGCCACCACGACTGGACGCTGCTGCACGACTGGGACCAGGTCGAGAGCCACGCGGCCGAGATCGGCATCGAGCCGGGGCTCGACGTCCTCGTCCACCGGGTGCGCGAGGGCGCGAGCACCGAGACCCGCGACTGGACCTACGTGCGCCGGGACGGCGCGCGACGCACCGTGTCGCTGACGGTGAGCGGCATCCGGGGCGACGGCGGGCACCTCACCGGCTACCTCGGGGTCGCGGAGGACGTGACGCACCGGCGCCAGGCCGAGGTGGCCCTCCAGGTCGCCCTCGAGCGGGAGCGCCAGGCGGTCGAGGAGCTGACCGAGCTCGACCGCACCAAGTCCGACTTCGTCTCCTCGGTCAGCCACGAGCTGCGCACCCCGCTCGCGAGCGTGCTCGGCTACTCCGAGATGCTCGAGGACGGCGCGGCGGGCCCGCTCACCGACCGCCAGCTCGAGCTCGTGGCTCGCGTCGACCGCAACGGCCGCCGGCTCCTCTCGCTCATCGAGGACCTGCTCTTCAACTCCCGCATCGAGTCGGGCCGGCTCGACCTGACGACCCGCCGCTGCGACCTGCGGCCGGTGCTGACGCAGGCCTGGCGCGCCGTGGAGGCGGTCACCCAGGAGCGCGACCTGGCCCGCGAGCTCGACCTGCCGGCGTCCCCGCTGTGGGTCGAGGGTGATCCCGCCGCGCTCGAGCGGATGGCCACGAACCTGCTGACGAACGCCGTGAAGTTCACCCCCGACGGCGGGCGCGTCGCGCTCATGGCGCGCGGGGGTGACGGCGAGGTGCGGCTCGACGTGTCGGACTCGGGCATCGGCATCGAGCGGGCCGAGCACGAGCGGGTCTTCGCGCGCTTCTACCGCACGAGCGTCGCCAACGAGCGCGCCATCCAGGGCTCGGGGCTCGGCCTGTCGATCGTGCGGGCCATCGTCGAGGGTCACGGCGGGAGCGTCGACGTCGAGTCCGAGCCCGACGCGGGCGCGACCTTCTCCGTGATCCTGCCCGCCGCGGATCTCGAGATGCGGCAGGACCGGACATCGGGTATGGAATCAACCGAACCGGCCACAAAGTCAACATTTGCACCATATGGTGAGGCTCGGTATCGATCAGAGACCCGTGATGGGCCCGACTGAGGGAGCAAGGGTGCGCGAGGGAGAGCTCTGGGAGGTCCTCGCGCTGCGTCGACTCACCGAGCTGATGAACCGCGTCAGCGCCCAGGACGACCTCGACAGCCTCTTCTCCATGGTCGTCGACGGCGCGGCCGGTGTCGTCGGCTTCAAGGTCGCCGCGATCAGCCTCGTCGTGCCGTCGGGTGACGTCGAGATCGTGGCCGTGGCCGGCGACGACGACGCCCGGGTCGAGCTCATGGGCCGCCGCACGACCCGCGCGAGCCTCGAGGCCGAGTTCGCGGTGGCGCAGCGGTGGGGCAGCCTGCGCTTCGTGCCTGCGGGCCAGCTGCCCGACGGGTCGGACGACGGCTGGGTCAGCGCCGACTGGACCGCGCCGACCCCGGCCGGCGACCCAGATGCCTGGCACCCCGAGGACACCCTCATCGCACCCTTCTTCGACGCCGTCGGCGACCTGCTCGGGATCCTCTCGGTCGACCTGCCGCTCAGTGGTCGGCGGCCCGACGTGACCCAACGTGCCGTGCTCGAGCTCTTCGCCAACCAGACCGGCATCGCCATCTCGGCGGCTCGCGAGCGTCAGGCACTCTCGGAGCGGGTGCGCCTCGGCGAGGCGGTGCAGGCCGTGGCCCGCATCGCCCAGGAGGACCTCGACGCGGCGCGCGTCATCGACGTCGCCGCGGCCGAGATCGCTGCGGGCCTCGCCTGCTCGGGCCTCTGGCTGCGGGCCTTCGCCAGCGCCGACGACGACGAGCGCGAGAGCGTGTCGGCGCGTACGGGCATGCCGGTCGAGACCCCTGTCTCGCTCATCACCGTCGCCCGGTCGATGGTCGGGGAGTGCTGGAAGCAGGGCGTCGTCGCCCTCGTCGACCACCACCGCGCCGTCCCCGACCACTTCTGGGACGCGGCGGACGTCGAGAAGGTGCGCACCTTCCTCTCCGACGCCCGTGCCGGCTCGCTCCTGCTCGTGCCGATCGGCTCGGGCCAGACGTGCTACGGCTACATCGCCTGCACGCGCGGGCCCGACGACGCCGAGTGGATCGAGGCCGAGACGCGGGCCGCGCTCGAGATGGGCCGCGACCTCGGGCGCTCGATCCGCAACGCGCGCCTCTACGCGGTCGAGCGCCGCGTGGCCGCGGAGCTGCGCGAGGCCGACCGGAGCAAGACCCAGCTCTTCTCGACGGTCTCGCACGAGCTGAAGAACCCGCTCGCCTCGATCGTCGGCCACGTCGAGCTGCTGCGGCAGGACTCGGACGGCGAGAGCGAGTGGTCGCTCGGGGTCATCGCCCGCAACACCGAGCGCCTCCAGCACCTCGTCGACGACCTGCTCACGCTCTCGCGGGTCAGCGACCCCGACCGTCCGCTGCCGGAGGTGGAGGTCGACCTCGGCACGCTCTCGCGCGACGTCGTCGACATGTTCCGGCCGCGCGCCGACAACCAGCAGGTCAAGCTCCGCTTCGAGCAGGCCGTGCCGCTGCCGGCCGTGCGGGGCAGCGCGTCCGACCTCGAGCGGGTCGTGCAGAACCTCGTGAGCAACGCGGTGAAGTTCACCCCGCCCGGCGGCACGGTCGCGGTGTCGGTGGGGCAGGACGACGACCAGGTCGTGCTCGAGTGCATCGACGACGGCATCGGCATCTCCCCGGAGGACCAGGCGGGCCTCTTCACCGAGTTCTTCCGCGGCACCAACCCCGAGAGCCTCGCCGTGCCCGGCACCGGGCTCGGCCTCAGCATCGCCCAGCGCGTCGTGGCCCGCCACGGCGGCGAGATCGACCTCGACTCCGAGCTCGGCCGGGGCACGAGCATCCGCCTGCTCCTCCCCGTGGCCTGACGGTCGACGAGGCCGGTGCGGCCCGCACGGCGGTGGTGCGGCTGACCCGGCGCCCGCCCCGGGGCCGAAGATCACCGATCGGGTGACCTCGCGCGCGTTCGGCCCCATGCTGGAAGGCGGAGCATCGGGGCGGGTCACGTCGACGGCCGACCGCTCGGCGACCTGCCGCCGCCCGAAGGAGGCCCGGCCATGGTCGTCGGTCACGTCACCCACCTCGTCCACGCCCGCCGCACCGGCACGGCGGCGCTGCTGCTCGCCGGAGCGGTGGCAGCCTGCGCCGGCTGCGACGCCGCGCCGCCGCCCGGCCCGGTGTGCCCGGGCCCGGCGGTCGTGACGCCCGGCGACCGCACCTCGAGCCACACGGCGACCCCGGTGCGGCACGAGGACCCGCCCGCCCTCTCGAAGGAGCTCGTGGGCTCCTGGGAGACCCAGCACTGGCTCGACCCGAGCGGGTCGCGGGCGATCGTGCGCACCTACACCTTCACCCCCGACGGTCGCTACGAGTACCGCCTGGCCCGCTGCGAGTCGTCGACGAGCTGTGTGCTGGAGGGGTCCGAGCAGGGGGTCGTGCGCGCTGCCGGGGGCGTGCTGTCGCTCGTGCCCGAGCCCGACTCCGACGAGGGCCCACGCTCGTTCCCCTATGCCGTGGGGCACGACCCGAACGTGGGAGACGTGCAGCTGCACCTCCGGCTGCCCACCGGTGAGGACGTCGTCTTCCACGCCGGCTGACCCACGGCGCCGCCACCCGGCGGCCGGCCGTCACTGCGCGTGGGCGAACATCCTGTCGAAGCCCGTGGCATACGTGCGCACGACCGAGCGGTCGGCCACCTTGACGAGGGCCTCGTCGTTGCGCCGCAGGCTCGTCGCGTTGTAGTTGTGGCTCCCGGTCAGCACCCACCGCGACCGCGCGCCGTCGCCGGCGTCGACGACGAGGAACTTGGAGTGGATGCGCCCGGGCAGGGCGGACGAGTCGAGGGCGCGGGTCTCGATCGACGGGTGCGCGGCGAAGGTGGCCGTCACGCCCGGCTCCAGGGGCCCGTGCACGACGCGGACCCGGCATCCGGCCTCGGCGAGCTCACCCAGGCGCTCGGCGAGCGCGATGCGGGTGTCGTCCCACTCGGACATGCCGACCCGGACGGTGCCACCCCGGTGGCAGCGCACGCCCTCCAGCTCGTCGAGCACCGGGTCGCCGTCGACGACGGGGAAGAAGTAGGCCGTGACCGGCCCGCCGCGCATCCCCGTGTGGATGGGCCCGCGGGTGCGGTCCGTGCGCTGCTCCGCCGCGAGCTCCTCGAAGTAGCGGCCGTATGCCGCGTACAGCCGCTCGTTCCCGACCAGCGTCAGGGCGTTGTTCCAGTACGACCGTGAATTCACGTCGGTGAAGTTCGCCGAGGACTGCACGACGACATTGTCCGCGTCGCCCGTCTGGGAGAAGAGGTAGAACTTGTTGTGCATTCCCTTCGTGCCGAGGCAGGACGAGGTGTTGCCCTCGGGCGAGACGTTGCTGCACACGTGCAGCCACGACTCGGCGCCGGCGTCCTCGCCGAGACCCTCTCGCAGGAGCTGCGCTGCGGGCGTTGTGTCCTGCCACCCGTCGAGGACGACCTGCACCCGCACACCGCGGTCGTGGGCGGCGACGACCTGCTGGGCGAAGTCGAGGCCGGCCGACCCGCTCACGACGAAGTGGGCGATCCGGACCAGGGACCCGGGGGGCGCCTGCTTGACGAGGCTGCAGACCTGGCGGACGACGGCGGTCGGGTCGCCCTCCGCCGGGTTGTTGAGCACGGCTCCCGTGCGCACCGGCCCGGTGGGGGCGTCGCGGCACGGTTGGACGTCGGCGACCGCCGTCGCGGCCTGGGGGCCGGCAAGGGCGAGGGGCGCCGCGGCGACGAGCGCGGCGAGGATGCGAAGGCGAGGCACGTGAGCTCCAGAGAATGTCGTTGGCGTCAATGGCAAGCCGACGCTAAAGGACATTCCTGCCGCTGGCCACATTCTTTGCGGACTCTTTGTGAAGAAAAGAATAACGGCAGGCAGTGAATGCCATTCACGTTAATTCTCACGTGATTCCTCACGTGAACGATGTGGATTTCACGTGAATGGCGGTGCTTTCACGTGAATCCTCAGGGCCGGGGTCGCAGCCCGACCGTCCACATCACCGTGTTGCTGCTCGTCGCGTCGGTCGTCGCGGTCCGGGCACCGTAGCTGCCGGCTCCCACGGCCGTACCGGCGTCGACGAGGAGCGAGCTGAAGCGGCCGGCGCCGGTGTCGGTGGACGTGTCACGCCTCGTGACACCGGCGGGAGCCGTCCACGCGGTCGTGCCGGAGGACTTCTCGCCCCAGTAGGTGACCGGCCACGTCCCAGCCGTCGTCGCGACCGTGGGGCTCGTGTGCGTCGCGGTGTTCGCGTCACCGGCACGGGCCAGGGTGGCGGCGGTCAGTGCCGCGGTGTCGACGCCGGAGTAGGCGGCCACGGTGAGCACGCCCTTGGTGTAGGTCGTGGCGTCGACGCGCACCGTGCGACCGGGGTCGCCGGCCACGACCGCCTTCTTCCAGAGCGTCGAGGTGACCGAGCCGGTGGTGACCGTGTCGACCTGCGTCCAGCCGGTCACACCCGTGGGCGCGCCCCACGTCACGGCGGCACCGCGGGTCAGCCACAGCAGCAGGGTGTCGCCGGGCTGGGCCGCGGCCGGCACGGTCGCCGACTTGTAGAGGGTGGCACCCGGGGCCGAGTGCCCGGCGCCGACGAAGGCCACGCTCGTGACCGGCGCCGGCGTCGTCGGTCTGGTGATGGTGTACGCGTCGGTGAACCCGGCGCCGCTCGTCGGGACGAACCGCGCGGAGAGCCGGTTCTCGTCGGCCGTGACGTCGAGGAAGCCCCACGTCGGGTTCGAGCCGTTGCCGGCATACGCGGAGAAGTAGTTGCGCTCCGCGTCCGCCGGGCGCACGAGCTCGACCGGGGTGCCGCCGGTGCCGACCGTGGAGAACACGGTGCCGGCCCCCTGCGTGAAGGAGGAGTCGGAGTCGGCGATGCAGGCCGCCGACGTCGTGCCGGGCACGAGGGCGGGGCAGCCCGCGGACAGGGACAGCTGCTTTGTGCGGTCGTAGACGTGGCTGTGGCCCGTGAGGACGAGGTCGACCTTCTTCGAGACGAGCAGGTTGACGAGGTCGGCGCCGGGGTCGCAGGCGACCGACGTCATCGAGAAGCAGGGCTTGTGGAAGCCGACGACGACCCACCTGACCCCGGCCGCGCGGGCGCTGTCGATGGCGTTGGCGGTCCACGTGTAGCGCGCGCTCCCCTTGGCGTAGGAGTACGTGCCGTCGGGGAAGCGCAGGCTGGGCGAGATCATGATGACGCGCACGAGGGGAGCGGTCTGGGGCACGTCGGCGTACCACTGGCGGGCGTACGTGCCGACCATGCCGGGCAGGCGGTTGGGCAGGCAGGCGGCGAAGGCGTCGATGCGCCCGTCGGTGCCGTTGCTCTCGTGGTTGCCGGCGACGAGCTGGAACGGGTGGCTCGTGCCCACCCGGCTCGTGACGAAGTCGCACCATGCCTGCTCCGTCGCGGTCATCCCGTAGGAGAGGTCGCCGAGGGCGAGGGTCAGCTGCGAGCCGGACGCGCGGATGCCGTCGAGCACCCTGGCCGTGTCGCCCGTCGCGGAGAAGTCGCCGGCCGCGGAGAGATGCACCGGCGTCGTCGCGGCCGCGGCGGTCGGTGCCGGAGCGGCGGGCGTGACGGCAGCGGCGAGCCCGAGGGCTGCCGCGGCAAGGACGGACACGACGCGAGCGCGACCCATGATCTCTCCCCCTGGTGCCGGGCGCGGGCTGCCCGAGTGTGTCCGGAGGCTACGCCCGTAGCGGCCGGGAGGGAAGGGGTGTCCGCAATGTCGGCGGATGAGAACCCTTGTGCCGCACTGGATCTCCCATATGTCTGATACGCGTTCGGCAAGTGGTGAAAGAACCGCCGGCCCCCGCAGAGCGGCGCCATACTGTGCCGGTCGGACGGGGACAGGGGGTCTTGCCGACCACCCCGACCGACGTGCGGCACGCATTCCGTGCCACGTCAGGGAGGACGTTGGGCGATGGACATGAGCGATCGAACGCGCAGCCGACGACGCAGGGTGGCCCTCGGAGCCACCGCCGCCGTGGTCGGCTCTCTCGTGGTGGCGGTGCCCAGCGCCTCCGCCGCCACACCCGGGGACGTCGTGATCAGCGAGATCATGTACGACCCCGTGTCCGACTACGACACCGACGAGTTCCTCGAGGTGGCCAACACGACGACGGCCCCGGTCGACGTCTCGGGCTGGTGCTTCAGCGGCGTCACGCTGTGCCTCCCGACGGGGACGACGATCGCCGCCAAGGGCTTCCTCACCGTCGCGCCGGATGCCGCACGGTTCCGCACCCTCTACGGCTCCAACCCGGCCGCCGTCTACACGGGCAAGCTCTCCAACGGAGGGGAGAAGCTGACGCTCAAGGACGCCGGCGGCGTCACCATCGACTCGGTGACCTACAGCGACACGGGTGGCTGGGCCGTGACGCCCGACGGTGGGGGCACGTCCCTCGAGCTGCGCGACCCGACGCTCGACCACAACGACCCGCTCAACTGGGCGGCTTCCACCGCGGCGGCCGGCCACACGGCTGGGGCCGCGAACTCCACCGCCCGCCAAGGCTTCAGCCCGCGCATCTCGGCCATGACGCCCACCCCGGCCGTGCCCGCCGCCGGTCAGGCCGTGCAGGTCTCGGTCACGGTGACCGACGCAACGTCGATGAGCCTGCGCTACCGCGTCGACTTCGGCGCCGAGCAGAGCACGGCCCTGACGCCGGTCGGCGGTGACGTCTACACCGGCACGATCCCGGGCGTCACCGCCGGGCACGTCATCCGCTACCGGGTCGTCGCGTCGAACGCCGTCGGGCAGAGCACCCTGCCCCGCACGGACGACACGATCGCCTACGAGGGCGTCATGCCGCCGACGGGCACCCAGAGCGCCATCCCGGTGCTCGAGTGGTTCATCCCGGACGCCGACTACAACGCGATCACGAGCCAGCCGACCGTCGACATCGTGCGCCCGGCCGTCATCGCCTACGGCGGCAAGGTCTACGACAACACCATGGTCAGCATCCGCGGCGCCATCTCGCAGACCTCGCCGAAGCCGAGCTGGAAGTTCGAGCTCGCGCACAGCCACCCGATCGACATGCCCGGCAGGCTCGTCGAGCCGGTCGACGAGTTCGCCATGAACGGGGACTGGAGCGACCACTCGCGCGGGCGCCCGATCCTCGGCTGGGACGCCTACCAGCGAGCGGGCGTCGTCAACGCCCAGGTCTTCCCGATGCGCGCCCAGCGGAACAACAAGTTCCAGGGTCTCTACACCTACGTCGACCTCTTCGACGGCACGTGGCGCGACCGGGAGGGCTACAGCGACAAGGAGTTCTACAAGGCCTCGCACGACGCCTTCGACGAGTCGCGGGTGCTCGAGGACTACCGGATGGAGAAGAAGAACCCGAGCGACCCCAACTACGCCCCGATCCGCTCGTTCCTCAGCGGTATCGAGCTGAACGGCACCGCGCAGCGGGACTACGTCCTCGCCAACGTCGACATCCCGCAGATGCTCAACTACGCGGCGGTGACCGCGATCATCCAGAGCAGCGACGCGTCGAACAAGAACTGGTACAACAGCCAGGACCCCGCCACCGGGCGCTGGTCGATCATCCCGTGGGACCTCGACAAGACCTGGGGCAACACCTGCTGCGGCATCACCAGCACGTTCGTGACCCCGTCCGAGCCCGGGGACACCCCCAACCGGCTGATGGCCGCCGTGCTGTCGCAGCCGGAGTGGCGGGCGATGTACTTCCGACGCCTCCGGACCCTCGTCGACGACATCCTCGCGCCGGGACGCCCCGAGGCGGTCTTCGACGCCAAGGTGGGTCCGGCGCAGCCCGAGTTCGCCCTCGACCTGCAGGCCTTCCCGAGCCAGTCGTGGATGGCGTACAGCACGCAGCGGACCAACCTGTTCGCCGCAATCAACGCTCGCCGCAACGTGTTCCGCACCGACTCGCGGGTTCCCGCCGCCCAGGGCGCGAACCCGGACGTCGTCATCAGCGAGATCCAGCACAGCCCGACCGCGGGTGGCGCCGCCGAGTTCCTCGAGCTCTACAACCCGTCGGCGACCGAGGCCGTCGACCTCTCGGGGTGGAGCATCGCGGACGGCGTCACGCTCACCGTGCAGCC
This sequence comes from Terrabacter sp. NPDC000476, assembly GCF_040300125.1. Taxonomy (NCBI): domain Bacteria; kingdom Bacillati; phylum Actinomycetota; class Actinomycetes; order Micrococcales; family Intrasporangiaceae; genus Terrabacter; species Terrabacter sp. NPDC000476. The sequence continues at coordinate 2,125,844 of NZ_JBEPDF010000001.1, read as the reverse complement.
GGGCACCGTCATCCTGCCCAAGGGCACGATGACCTTCGTTGCAAACGACCCGACGTTCCGCACGACCTACAGTCCGCGCGTCTTCGTGGGCGGGCGGTTCAGCGGTGGGCTGTCGGCGGGGGAGACCCTGACGCTCAGGCGCGCCGACGGCTCGACCGCGGACGCCGTGACCTACGGGGGCCCGGGCTGGCCGGTCTCGACGGACGGCAGCTCGCTCGAGCTGAACGACCCGCTCGCCGACAACGACAACGGCGCGAACTGGCGGCTCTCCACCGGCAGCGGCACGCCCGGCGTCGCCGACTTCACCGCGGGCGGCACGAACCGCGCACCGGTGGCGGCGTTCTCGTCCACGGTGTCGGGGTCGACGGCGGCGTTCGACAGCTCCGGCTCGAACGACCCGGACGGCTCGATCGCCTCGTACGCGTGGGACTTCGGTGACGGTTCCTCCGGCACCGGGGCGTCGCCGAGCCACCCGTACGCGGCTGCCGGCACCTACACGGTGCGGCTCACGGTGACCGACAACGCGGGCGCCACCGGCGTCGTCACGCACCCGGTCACCATCGCGTCGGTGCCGACCTCACCGCTCGCCTTCGTCGGGGCGGCGCACTCCGCCCCGGGGGCCACCCTGTTCAAGTCGGCGGTCGTGCCGGCGGCGGCGAGGCCCGGCGACACGATGCTGCTGTGGCTCACCCGCGGCACCGCCGCGAGCTGGGGCGCCCCGACCGGCGTCACCGGCTGGACCCAGGTCGACAGCTTCACCACGGCAGGCGTGACCTCCACGCTGTGGAAGCGGACGGTGGCGACGGGCGACGCCGGCCGCACCGTCCGGGTGGACGCGACGGCATACGCCAAGGCGGTGCTCAGCCTCGGCGTGTGGTCCGGTGTGAACGGGTCGGCGCTGACGACGGCGTCGCTCGCGCGCTCCGGTGACGCGAACACGGCCACCCACACGAGCCCGACGGTGACCGCTGCCGCAGGGTCGTGGGCCGTGACGTACTGGGCCGACAAGTCGTCGGCGACGACGGCGTGGACGGCGCCGGCGGGCACGGCCGCTCGCGACTCGTCGGCCGACACGGGCTCGGGCCGGTTCGGCTCGCTGCTCGTCGACTCCGGGGCCGCGGTCTCGGGCAGCTACGGCGGCCGCACGGCCACGACGAACGCGACGAGCAGCAACACGGCGATGTGGACCGTGGCCCTGACGCCGACTCCCTGACGCCGACGCCCTGACGAGGACGCCCTGACCGGGGGCTGACTCCGAGGGGGGAACGGGCGAAGCCGCAGTCCGGAGTGCTCCGGACTGCGGCTTCGTCGTGTTGTGGCCAGGGGCGGGGTCGAACCGCCGACCTTCCGATTTTCAGTCGGACGCTCGTACCAACTGAGCTACCTGGCCGGGACAACGAGTGGAACTATAGCCGACCCGCTGCCCCTTCCTGCAAACCGTCCGGCGTCACGCGGACGGGCCCTTGGTGCGCACGTCGGCGACGTGCGACATCGCCTCGCGCAGCTCGCCGAGCCAGTCGCTCTCGTGCTGGCCGACGAGCTTGACGCACCACGCCAGCGCCTCAGCGCGCGAGCGCGCGACCCCGGCGTCGACGAGCGTGTCGAGGACGAGGCGTTCCGGCTGGCGCAGCCGCGTCATCGAGGGGGCGGCGACGTGCGTGAACAGCTCGGTGCGGTCGCCCACGCGCACGGCCCACGAGACCTTGCGGTCGAAGCGGTGCTCCGCCTCACGGGCGATCTCGATGCGGCGGCTGCGGGTGTCCTCACGGAAGGCCTTGGCGCGGCCGGCGCGGGCCTCGGCCCGCTCCGCGTCGCCGGAGCCGTCGGGCAGGTCGACGTCACCGACCGTCAGCACGACGGTGATCTCCTCGCGGTCGACGGTGATCTCGGGTGGCGTGCTGCGCCACTCCTCGGGCAGACGGCCGACGAACCAGCCACGCACCCGCTCCAGTGCTTCAGTAGTAATCATGTAATCAAAATTACGCCGGAGCGGGTACGGGTCAACGCGTTCTGCCGTGAGCGTGGGAGCGAGCGGGGGAGTGAATCGGGGAGTGAGCGGGGACGAGCCGGCCCGGGCCAGGTGGGAGGGCGTGGCCCGGGCCGACCCGGGCTCACCGCCGCCGGGCGCGGATCGAGTAGCTGCCCGTGCCGGTCGGCGCGTAGTGGCGCACCTGCGCGACGTAGCGCCCGGGCACCAGGCTCGCGCGGACGCGCGGGTTGACGCCGTAGCCGCTGTCGTCGTCCTCGGCGACGAGGGCGGTGTCGCTGTCGGGCCCGAAGACGGAGAGGAAGACGTCGGTCGAGCCCCGGGTGGTCACCTCGTACAGCCCGTCCTCGGCGACCTCGAAGGCGTAGAGGTCCTCCTCGCCGGCGGCGCCGATCGACCCCGCGACCTTCGGCCCGTCGACGACGAGTGCCGTCGCGTCGGCCGGGCCGGTCGGGCCGGTGGTCGACCGGGGATACATCGACGCCCCGGAGACGAACGCCTTGTCGAGCGTGGACAGCACGTCGTTGGCGTGGGTCGCGACGCCGTTGAGGGTCCACGCCGCCGGGAAGGAGTAGAGCATGATCGAGTCGGGGTCGAAGGCCGTGCCCTTGATCTGGTCTAGCGCGTACTTCATGAAAACGTTGTGGCGCACCTTCGCCTCGTCCCAGAAGTTCGGCGGCCCGGCGAGCGCGCGGATCACCACGGGCTCGTTCCACTGGATGCCGCCCGCCGGGTTCGAGTGCTCGTGCGCGAGCCCGATGGCGTGCCCGAACTCGTGACCGGCCGTGCCGCCGTCGAGGAAGCCGAGGTTCATGGTGGCCTCGTTCGCCGGGATGCTCCTGTTGTCGGTGCCGACGTACGACCAGGCCCCGTCGTTGGGGTCGAAGGAGATCCGGATGTCGGCGTCGGGGTGGTCGCCGAAGTCGAAGGTGAGGTTGCACGCGGCGGACCACCACGCCGCCTGCTCGCGGGCCGTGGCCTGCTCTGCGGCGGAGCCGCCGAGGAAGCGGACCTTGAGGGTCGTGCCGTTCATCCACGCCTTGCCGATCGGCGAGATGGCGCGATCCGCGCCGTCAGGGCCTCGCTGGCGCCGGTGGGGGCGCATCAGGTCCTTGGGCAGGATCCGGTCGAAGCAGACGTGCGGTGCATCCGTCATGGCGCCACCCCTTCAGTCGCTGGGGCCCGGGCCGTCACCCGCGCCCGCCTTCCATCGTCCTCGCCGGAGGCGCCGCGCACAGCAGAACGCCCGATGCCGTCCGGTGGCGCGGGTGCCCCGACTCCGGCCCCGACGCCTAGAGTTGGTGCTCGTGCAGTTCCTCAACGGCCTCCAGCCCGCCCACGACCTCACCTACGACGACGTCTTCATGGTCCCGAGTCGCTCCTCGGTGACGAGCCGTCTCGACGTCGACCTCGCGACCGCGGACGGCTCGGGCACGACGATCCCGATCGTCGTGGCCAACATGACGGCCATCGCCGGTCGCCGGATGGCCGAGACCGTCGCCCGCCGCGGCGGCATCGCCGTGATCCCGCAGGACATCCCGGTCGAGGTCGTGAGCGAGGTCGTGCGTTGGGTCAAGGAGCGCCACCTCGTCCACGACACCCCGATCACGCTCGAGCGGCACGTGACCGCCGGCGAGGCGATCGTGCTGCTCGGCAAGCGCGCCCACGGCGCGGCCGTCGTGGTCGACGGTGCCAAGCCGGTCGGGATCGTGACGGAGAAGGACCTGACCGGCGTCGACCGCTACACCCAGGTTCACGACGTGATGCGCCAGGACATGGTCGTGCTGCCCGACGACATCGACCCGCAGGAGGCCTACGAGCGGCTCGCCGCAGCCCGGCGCAAGGTCGCCCCGGTCGTCTCGGGCACCGGCGAGCTCGTCGGGATCCTCACGCGCGGTGGCTCGTTGCGAGCCGGCCTCTACAGCCCTGCGGCCGACGACCACGGCCGGCTGCGCGTCGCGGCCGCGGTCGGCATCAACGGCGACGTCGCGGCCAAGGCCGAGCAGGTGCTCGCCACGGGCGCCGACGTGCTCGTCATCGACACCGCGCACGGCCACCAGGACAAGATGCTCGACGCGCTGCGTGCGGTGCGGTCGCTCGACCCCGGCGTGCCCGTCGTGGCCGGCAACGTCGTGTCGGCCGCCGGCACGCGCGACCTCATCGAGGCGGGCGCCGACATCGTCAAGGTCGGCGTCGGCCCGGGCGCGATGTGCACGACGCGGATGATGACGGCCGTCGGTCGTCCGCAGTTCTCGGCTGTGCTCGAGTGCGCCACTGCCGCACGAGAGCTCGGCAAGCACGTCTGGGCGGACGGCGGGGTCCGGCATCCTCGCGACGTCGCCCTGGCCCTCGCAGCGGGCGCCTCCAACGTCATGGTCGGCTCGTGGTTCGCCGGCACCCTCGAGTCCCCGGGCGACCTCTACACCGACAACGACGGCCGGCAGTACAAGGAGTCGTTCGGCATGGCGAGCTCGCGCGCCGTGCGCAACCGGACCGCGACCGACTCCGCCTACGACCGCGACCGCAAGGCCCTCTTCGAGGAGGGCATCAGCAGCGCGCGCATGTACGTCGACCCGGCCCGGCCGTCGGTCGAGGACGTGATCGACGAGATCATCGCCGGGCTGCGCAGCAGCTGCACGTATGCCGGCGCGCGCACCCTCGAGGAGTTCCACGAGCGGGCGATCGTCGGCCTGCAGAGCACGGCCGGCTTCGCGGAGGGACGTCCGCTCCACACCTCCTGGTGAGCCGGTCCCGGCAGGGTCTTGCCCCACCCGGTCGCCGTCCCTAGCATCGGCCCACGCGGTCGTCGCGTGCACGAGCACACAGGGGTGAGAGATGCGCGGTGGCCGCGTGCTGGTCCAGGTCGTCGCGGCGGTGGCGGTCCTCGTCACGACCGTGGTGTCGCCGTCGGCGCAGACGGCGCAGGCGAGCGCGCCGACGGGGGCTGCGCAGCAGAGCGTCCCGGCAGCCACCGCCGAGGCCGACCCGGTCTGGAGCGCGCCGGTCACGGCCATCCCCGACCGCGGCCAGCCGAGCGACGTGTCGTGCCCATCGACGACGTGGTGCATGGCGATCGACCTCTCGGGCCAGGTGCTCACCTTCGACGGCACCACCTGGAGCAGCCCGCGGAAGATCTTCCCCAAGGCCCCCGGACAGCCGCAGTCGGCCGTGTCGTGCCCGACGACGACCTTCTGCCTCGCGACCCACGCTTCCGGCTACGCGGTGTACCGCTCGGGCAGCTGGACGGTCACCCGGTCGGCGCTCGCACCCTTCCGCACGGTCGGCTGCTACAGCGCGACCCGCTGCGCCCTGATCCGGGGGGATGTCTTCTCGTCCCACGCCATGGCGTACTGGAACGGCTCGAGCCTGACGTCGTCCGTGAACATGCCGTGGGCCTACCGGGTCGACGCCGTGTCCTGCGTGTCCGTGACGACGTGTCTCGCGATCGGCGTGGAGCCCAGTGGTGGTGCGATCGCCCTCCGGTCCTCGGGGGCGACATGGGTCGCCTCGTACCTGGGGCAGGCGACCCGTTTCGCCACGTTGGACCTGTCCTGCACCTCCACGTCGTTCTGCCTCGCGACGAGCGGCAACAGCTACCGCAGCTGGCGGTGGAACGGGACCTCGTGGCGCGCCGCCGCGGAGACGCGCGACGGCATCTACCTCGATGCGAACGTCGTCTCGTGCGTGTCGACCACGTCCTGCACCGCTGCCGGGTACGGGCGGGTCGGGCGGTGGAACGGCACGAGCTGGTCGGTCCGTGAGCTCTTCCCGATCATCGGCGCGACGTATGCCGTCGACTGCCCGTCGTCCTCCACCTGCGTGATCGTGGACGACCGTGGACGGTGGTGGCGTGGGGGCGGCTCGACGTGGAGCGCGGCCCGGAGCTTTGACACGACGACGGGGTCCGGGGTCGCGGACCTCTCCTGCCCCACATCGTCCTTCTGCATGGCGACGGATCAGGTCGGGAATGCCTTCCGATGGGAGGGCGCGACCTGGAGCGGACCTTCGCGCCTGGGGACGATGTCGTCGTCCGTCTCCTGCCCGTCCTCCAGCTGGTGCATGACGGTCGACTCGCAACAGAGCACGTCACGCATCTGGAACGGGTCGTGGGGCGCGGTGACCGGCGTCGACTACGTCACGCTGCTGCGACCTGCCGAGTGTGCCTCCACGACGGCCTGCTTCGTGTTCGAGGCAGGAGACGTGCGGCGCTGGAACGGACGCGCGTGGTCGGCGTCCACCCAGCTCTTCGCCCCCACGGGCATGGACGTGCGTCTCGACTGCGCCGGTTCGCGGTTCTGCATCGCCATGACCGATGACGGGTTGTTCCGGACGTGGAACGGGTCGTCGTGGTCGGCGGCACGCCGGTCCGGGGTCACCAACACGAACCAGCTGACCTGCACCTCCAGCACGTTCTGCATGGTCGAGTCCGACAGCGACCTCTACTCGACGTTCAACGGGTCGAGCTGGTCGGTCCGGAGGACGCTGCCGGCCGGCGGGGGCCGATTCGGATGCCAGAGCAGCACGCGCTGCGTCATGGCCTCCGATGACGGAACGGCCTACTGGTGGGCGGGGGGTCCGTGGGTCGCGAGCGCCAACCGCATCGGCTTCCTGCCCAGTCGGATCGCGTGCGCCCCGACCCGATGCATGGCGGTGGGCTACGAGAAGGCCAGCTGGACCCTCTGAGCCGGCCACCCGGCATCCGGGCCCGGGCCGCTCAATGGCGCTTGCGGCCGACCTCGACGACGCGCCAGCCGCGCTCGCGCGCGAGCTCACGCAGCTCACCGTCCGGGTTGACGGCGACGGCGGTGCCGACGCGCTCCATCATCGGCAGGTCGCTGATCGAGTCGCTGTACGCCGTGCAGCGCGAGAGGTCGTAGCCACGCTCCGCGGCGAGCTTCTCGATCTCGATGACCTTGCCTGCGCCGTAGCAGAACTCGCCGGCGAGGTGGCCGGTGTAGCGCCCCTCGTCGTCGAGCTCGCTGCGGGTCGCGACCGCGCCCTCGAGCCCGAGCGCCGTCGCGATGCGGCTCACGAGCTCGATGGGTGAGGCCGACACGACGATCCGGTCCTGACCCGCGGCGCGGGCGTCGGCCAGGAGCGCCATCGAGGTCGGGATCGCCTTGCGCACGATGCCCGGCGTGATGGCGTCCGTGAGGTGGATGATGTCGGACTGCCGGATGCCGGCGACGGCCCGGAGGATGCGCTCGCGCAGCGCCTCCGAGCCCTCGTCGGTGGATCCCTTGCGGTGGAAGGCGATCGCGTTGACGGTGTCCTTGACGAGGTCCTTCCACGGCACGTGGCCGCTGCGGAAGGCGGCGATCGCGAGCGGGTAGTTCGCGGAGCCGCGGATCAGGGTGCGGTCGAGGTCGAAGAAGGCGGCCGCGGGCGCGAGCGCCCCCGCCTCACCCGACACTGGCCACCAGGGGGAGGGCGGAGCGGCGCGGCGGGACGGCGTCGTTGACGGCCTTGCCCGAGCCCTTCGGCAGCGTGCGCGGCCGGTTCGGCAGGGCGAGGCGGAACACCTTGGCCCAGGCCTGGTAGACCTGCTTGGGCAGCGGCCCCGTCGTGTAGGGCAGGCCGTAGCGCTCGCAGATCTCGCGCATCTCGACGGCGACCTCGTGGTAGCGGTTGCTCGGCAGGTCCGGGAAGCAGTGGTGCTCGATCTGGTGGCTGAGGTTGCCGGTCATCAGGTGCATGAGCTTGCTGCCGGAGATGTTGGCCGAGCCGAGCATCTGGCGGATGTACCAGTCGCCGCGGGTCTCGCCCTCGATCTCCTCCTCGGTGAAGGTGTCGACGCCGTCGGGGAAGTGGCCGCAGAAGATGACGGAGTGCGCCCACACGTTGCGGATTGCGTTCGCGGTGAAGGTGCCGATGAGGGCCTGCTTGCCGGAGCCGAAGGGCGCGGCGGCGAGCGGCGTGGCGACGTAGTCCTTGGTGAACTGGCGCACGACCTTGCGGCCCACGGCCTTGAGGTCCTTCTTGAGGTCGGCGGTGGACTTCTCGCCGTCCTTGACGGCCTCGAGCTCGAGGTCGTAGATCGCGATGCCCCACTCGAAGAAGGGGGCGAGGACCATGTTGTAGAGCGGGTTGCCGAGGTTGCCGGGGTGCCACGGCTGGTCCTCGTCCATGCGCAGGATCGAGTAGCCCACGTCCTTGTCCTTGCCCAGCACGTTGGTCCACGTGTGGTGCAGGTCGTTGTGCGTGTGCTTCCACGCCGCGGCGGGCGTGACGAAGTCCCACTCCCACGTCGTCGAGTGGATGTCGGGGTCGCGCATCCAGTCCCACTGACCGTGCAGGACGTTGTGGCCGATCTCCATGTTCTCGAGGATCTTGGCCACGGAGAGCATCGCGGTGCCGGCGACGAAGGCGGTCTTCCTCTTCGACAGCATCAGGGTGGCGCGGCCGGCGACCTCGAGGCTGCGCTGCACGCGGATGACGCGACGGATGTAGGCCGCGTCCTTCGCGCCGCGCGAGGCGACGACGCGGTCGCGGATGGCGTCGAGCTCCTGGCCGAGGCGCACGACGTCGGCGTCGGAGAGGTGGGCGGCGGCGCTCGGGCGCTTCACCGGTCCGCCGGTCGCTGCGAGGACGGGCTTCCTGGGCCGGATCGTCGCGGCGGCGCCCTCGGATCCCGTGGGAACCGCGGCGCCGGTGGGCGTCGTGGTCGGTCGGTTCGTGGTGGCGGTCATGGGGATTCCCTTCTCAGATGTCCAGGTGGACGGGTCCGGCGGCGGCGTTGACGCAGGTCTGGATCAGCTCGCCCTCGTCGCCGTGCACCTCGCCGGTGCGCAGGTCGCGGACCTTGCCGGCGACGAGCGGGGTGAGGCAGCTGCGGCAGATGCCCATCCGGCATCCGCTCGGCATCACCACCCCGCACTCCTCGCCGGCCTCGAGGAGGGGGACGTCGCCGCCCACCTCCACTTCCTTGTCGGACTTCTCGAACGTGACGAGCCCGCCCTCGCCGCCGGAGCCCGGCAGCAGGACGGGAGCGAAGCGCTCGATGGTCAGAGCGGGGGCGGCGCCGTCGGCGCCGTCCGTCTCGGCCTCGCGCAGCCACAGGTCCGTGGCGGCGTCGAGGAACTCGGTGGGGCCGCAGGCGTATGCCGCCCGCTCGCGCCAGTCGGGGCAGAGCGTCTCGAGGTCGGCGTGGTCGGAGAGGTCGAGGCGGCGCCCACCCTCCTCGCGCGTGAACCAGTGCCGCACGGTCAGGCCGGGGAACTGGTCGGCGAGCTCGAGCAGCTCGTCGTGGAACAGGGCGTCGTCGCGCGTGCGCGCGGAGTGGATGAGCACGACGTCGGCGTCGGGACGCCGCGGCACGAGCGTGCGGATCATCGACATGACCGGGGTGAGGCCGCTGCCGGCGGTCAGCATCAGCAGCGGGCGGGGGTGCTCCGGCAGCACGAAGTCACCTTGGGGCGCGTCGAGGAAGAGGATGTCGCCGACCTTCGTGTCGCGCGCCAGGGCGGTGGAGACGAAGCCGATCGCCGTGACGGTGATGGCCGGGTCGTGCCCGACGGCGGCGCTCAGCGAGTAGCTGCGCCACTGGCGCACCCCGTCGATCTCGACGCCGATGCGGGCCCACTGGCCGGCGAGGTGGGGGTTCCAGCCGCGACCGGGGCGGAAGTGGATCGTCGTGGAGTCGGAGGTCTCGCGGACCACCCTCGTGACGACGCCGCGCAGCTGGCGCGAGGAGGAGAGGGGGTTCACCAGACCGAGGATGTCCTCGGGGGCGAGCGGGGTCGTCAGCATGGACGCCACACGCCGGAGAGCTCTGATCTGGGCCATGGAACCATCATGCCGCCGGAGGGGCTTCCGGATCTTGGGGTGAGGCGTACTCTTTGAGGAGGGAATCTGTCGTGTCGCAACAAATTGCCGGAGGCCAATGTGGCGCAGACCACGTCTGACCCGCCGTGGTTGTCTCTCCCTGCAAAAATCAGCGCCAGCCTGCGTCCCGTCGTGCACGACATGGTCGAGGCGATCATCGAGGGCATCCCCCGCGACGTCCCGGTCTACGCGATGCCGATGGAGGGACGCTTCGGGCAGGGCGTGCGCCAGGGCGTCACGGTCGCGCTCAACCGCTTCCTCGACCTGCCCGGCACGCGGCTGCCGGCGCTCTCGGACGACGGCAAGTGGGTCTACGAGAGCCTCGGGCGGGGGGAGGTGCGCTCCGGGCGCTCGCTCGAGTCGCTGCTCGCGGCCTACCGCTACGGCGCCCGGGTCACCTTCCGGGCCATCTCGCGCCTCGTCGACGTCTCGCAGATGCCGCCCGACGTGCTGCTCGCCCTCGGCGAGTCGATCTTCGCCTACATCGACGAGATCTCGGCCGCGAGCGCGCAGGGCTACGCCCAGGAGCAGTCGGAGCGGGCGGGGGAGCAGCTGCGGCTGCGCAGCGAGCTGCTCGAGATGATCCTCCGGGGCGACTCGAGCGACGGCGGTGTCGGTCGCCTCGCGGCCTCCGTCGGCTGGACGCTGCCCGAGGTCGTCGTCGTGGCGCTCGTGCCGTCCCCGCACGTCGACGGGCTGCGCGCTGCCCTCGGCCCCGACGGCCTCGTGGCCGAGCGCGGCACCGACGTCGTCGTCGTCTTCCCCTTCGTCCACCGCGCGCCGCGGCGCCGCGACCTCGAGCGCGCCCTCCGCGGGCGGAGCGCAATCGTGGGCCCGGCCCGGCCGTGGCAGCAGGCGGGCGAGTCGCTCCACCTCGCCACCGCCGCGGACGCCCACGGGCTCGGTCCGGGCCCCGACGACCCGCACCGCGACACGGCCCCCGTGTGGGTGGACGAGCACCTCGCCGAGCTCGTCGTGCGGGCCGAGCCCCTCGCGACGGCCGACCTGGCCCGCACCCGCCTCGCCCCTCTCGACGACCTCCGCCCGGCCGTGCGCGAGCGCCTGACCGAGACGCTCTTCGCGTGGTTGCGACACCAGGGGCAGCGCGCGCCCATCGCCGAGGAGCTCTTCGTGCACCAGCAGACGGTCGGCTACCGCGTCGCCCAGCTCAAGGACCTCTTCGGCGACGTCCTCGACGACCCCCAGGCCCGCTTCGAGCTCGAGCTCGTCCTCAGGGCCGGGCACCGCTGACCGGCCCACCCGACCCCGTCCCCGCCGTCTTGCGGGAGAGCCGTCAGAGCGCGCGGAGGGAGGTGCCGTCGAGGTGGGCGGCGACGTCCTCGACGACCCCGGTGAAGAACGTCGCGTAGACGTCGCGCGTGACGTAGCCGAGGTGCGGCGTCAGCAGGGTGCGGGGAGCGCGCCGGAGCGGGTGCTCGGCGGGCAGCGGCTCGACGTCGAACACGTCGAGGCCCACGCCGCCGAGGTGGCCGCGGTCGAGCGCGGCGAGCAGCGCCGCCTCGTCGACGATCGGGCCGCGGGAGGTGTTGACGAGCAGCGCGTCGGGGCGCATCATCCCGAGCTCGCGTGTTCCGAGCAGGCCGTGCGTCCCGGCGGCGAGCGGCAGGTGGACCGAGACGACGTCGGAGGTCGTCAGCAGCTCCTCGAACGAGACCGACCGGGCCCCCGCGGCCGCGGCGCGCTCGGGTGTCAGCGACCGGCTCCACGCGGTGACGTCCATGCCGAAGGCCCGCCCGACGGCGGCGACCTGGCTGCCGATGCGTCCGAGCCCCAGCAGCCCGAGGGTGTGGCCGGCGAGGTCGCGGCCGACCGTCGACTGCCAACCGCCGTCGCGCACGCCCGTCGCCTCCGGCAGCAGGTGCCGGGAGAGTCCCAGCACGAGCGCCCAGGTCAGCTCCGCGGGCGCCGTCGCGAGGCTCTCGGTGCCGCAGACGACGATGCCGGCGCGCCGGGCCGCCTCGACGTCGATGCTCGGGTTGCGCCGACCCGTCGTCACGACGAGGCGCAGCCGCGGCAGCGCGGTCAGCACGGTCGCCGGCAGCGGTGTCCGTTCACGCATGACGACGACGACGTCGTACGGCGCGAGCCGCTCGACGAGCGCCTCGGGCGCCGACACGTGGTCGCGGAAGACGTCGACCGTGCACGGGTGGGACGGGTGGTCGGTGACGGGCGACCAGTCGGCGCTCGAGAGCGCCACTCCCTGGTAGTCGTCGAGCACGGCGATCCGCATGCGCCCACCCTAGGAGGCCCGTGGCGGCGGCGGCGTCGTCACGACCCGGGAACGCGAGAGGCGCCGCTCCTGGGAGCGGCGCCTCTCGTGGTGTCTTGCGACCCCGACCGGGCTCGAACCGGCGACCTCCGCCGTGACAGGGCGGCGCGCTAACCAACTGCGCTACGGGGCCTTACTGGGTGGTGCGGGTTGAACTGTACTGCGTATCCCCAACGGGATTCGAACCCGTGCTGCCGCCGTGAAAGGGCGGAGTCCTAGGCCGCTAGACGATGGGGACCTGCCCGACCTATCCGTTGGGACGTCGAAACTATATGGGAGTTTCGGGAACCGTCCAAATCGGCTCCCGACGCTGCTCGAGGGGGTGCTCGAGCAGCTGCTCCGGACGCGCCCGGTCAGCCCTTCGCCCAGGCCCGCACGTCGTCGACGGGCCACGTCGTGACGATCCGCTCGGCCGGGATGCCGAGGCGCTCCGCGCGCTCACAGCCGAGCGACTTCATGTCGAGCTGGCCGGGAGCGTGCGCGTCCGAGTCGATGGTGAAGAGGCAGCCCAGGTCGCGGGCGAGCTCGATGAGCTCGTCGGGCGGGTCGCACCGCTCCGGCCGGGAGTTGATCTCGACGGCGACGTCGTTCTCGAGGCACGCGCGAAAGACCTTCTCGGCGTCGAACTGCGAGGGCGGTCGCTTGCCCCGGCTGCCCGTGACGAGCTGCCCCGTGCAGTGCGCGAGGACGTTCGTGCGGGGGTTGCGCACCGCGGCCACCATCCTCGGGGTCATCTCGAACGAGGGCTGGCGCAGCTTCGAGTGGATCGAGGCCGTCACGACGTCGAGCTGGTCGAGCAGGTCGTCGTCCTGGTCGAGCGTGCCGTCGAGGTGGATGTCGACCTCGATGCCGCGCAGCAGCGTGAAGGCGTCGCCGAGGCTGGCGTTGATGGCGTCGACGCGCCCGAGCTGCTGGGTGAGCCGCTCGCGGCTGAGGCCGTTGGCGACCGTGAGGCGGGGGGAGTGGTCGGTCAGGGCCATCCACTCCTGCCCCAGCTCGACGGCGGCGAGGACCATCTCCTCGATGGGGCTGCCCCCGTCGCTCCAGTTCGAGTGCGCGTGCAGGTCGCCACGCAGCGCCGCGTAGAGCTCGGCACCGCCACGCGTCAGCGGCTCGCCGTGTTTCTCCTCGGTGGAGACGAGGTATGCCGGCAGCACCCCGCGCACGGCCTGGCCGATGATCGCGGCACTGGAGTCGCCGATTCCCTTGATCTGCTTGAGAGTTCCCGCCTCGACGCGTTCGCGCAGTTCCTCGTCGGAGATGAGCGTGATGGCATCGATGCTCCGGCGGAACGCGTCGATGCGGTAGCTGCTCTCGCGCCCGCGCTCGAGGAGGAAGCAGATGCGGCGCAGCGCGTCGATCGGGCTGATCGGCGCCTCGGGCGCGGTCGGCTGCTCCATGGACGGCAGCCTAGCCGCGGGGTCAGCGCTGCGGGGGCGGCACCGTGCTGCCGTCCGGCAGCTTGCCGGGAGTGCCCGGCGTGCCCGGCACGACCCGGACGATCGTGCCGTAGCGCTGGGCGAGGAGCCCCTGCGGGTCGTCACCGTCGACGAGCACGTCGACGACGTCGAGGCGGGCGTCGACCTTGGCACCGACGACCTGGATCCCCTTGCTGCGCCACAGCATCCGCTCGTCGATGATCTCGTTCGCGACGCGCTGCTTCTCGGCGATCGAGTGGGTGACGACGACGAAGTCGACGTCGTCCGGCGAAGGCATCGCCTGCCTGACGTAGGCCTCGAGCGCGGCGTCGTGCCGGGTGACGGCGACGGTCACGCGCGCTCCCGAGGGCTCGGTGGCATACGCCCCCGAGAAGACGTCGCCCCAGCGGGAGACCACGGTCGGGGCCGCCGCCGTGAAGGCCGTCGTCTGCGGCGTCGAGAGTGCGCCGAACCACTGCGACAGGTCGCGGGCGGACGGAACGGACGGCGCGGCCAAGGGGCCCTTCCCGTCGGTCGTGCCCGGTTGGCGGGCCCCGCCGCCACCGCCGTCGACCGCCTCGGGACGGCCGGTGGACCCGGTGCCGGAGTCCGGCGGTGGGGTGCTCTCCGCGCCCTTTGCCGCATCGGCGACCGCCGAGCCGGCCGTCATGCTCGACGGGCCGCCCTGCGTGGCCACCCAGGTGCCGCCCACGGCGCCGGCGACGACGACGACCGCGGCCGCCCCGAGCACCCGGCTCCGGCGGCGCGACGTCATCGCGCGGCCGCGCTGGAGTGCACGCTGGGCGAAGAGGTCGTCGCGAGGAGGTTCGAGGTCGTTCATGGTGGCCAGCGCCTTTCGCAGCTGCTGCTCGCCGGCCTCCGGTGCGGGCGGGCTGCCTCCGGGGTCGCGTGTCGTGTCGTCGCTCATGAGACGGCTCCTGCCCCGGTGAGTGGTGGGTCGGCGAGCCGGCCGCGCAGCGCGGCGAGCCCCCGCGAGATCTGGCTCTTGATGGTGCCCTCGGCGACGCCGGTGCACTCGGCGATCTGGGGCACCGTGAGGTCCTCCCAGAACCGCAGCACGAGCACGGCCCGCTGCTTCTCCGGCAGGTCGTGCAGCAGCTCGGTGAGGGTCATCGCGAGCTCGCGGTCGTGCTCTTGGGTGGCCGGCTCGGGGGTCTCGTCGGTCAGCACCTCGCGGCGCCGCTTGCGCTGGTCGTTGAGGTAGAGGTTCATCATGGTGCGCCTCGTGTAGGCGGTCTCGGCGCCCGGGCCGATGCGGGGCCAGGCGACGTAGACGCGCGCGAGCGCCTCCTGCACGAGCTCGTCGCCGTCGGCCCAGTTGCCGCAGAGCAGGTAGGCGCGGCGGCGCAGCATGGTCTGCCGCTCCTCCACGAAGGCGCGGAACGCCGCCTCGTCCCTGCGTCGCATGGGGCTCCCGGTCTGCTCGTCGGTCTCTCGGTCGCGTCAGTCGCGTCGTCGTGTCGTGTCGTCTCGTCGGCCGCCGTGCGTCGGCGCCCGTTCACCCCTAGGACACACCACCTGCCTGGACCGTTGCATCCGGAGCGACCCGGATCCCGGTCTCAGCCGACGCGGCCCAGCGCGGTGAGGGCGAGCATGAGCGCGGCGATGGTCTCCCCGTCGGTGATGGCCCCGTCGCGCAGCATCCCGAGCACCTCGGCGACGGGCACCGGGGTCACGGCTGCGATGCCCTCCTCGGCGCGGGCGTGCCCGTCGGCCCCGTCGACGGGGGTCAGCCCCCGGGCGAGGAACACGGTCTCGGGTGCGCGGCACACGCCGTTGAGCGCGTTCATCGTGCCGACCTGCTGCCACTCGGCGGCGGCGAGCCCGGTCTCCTCGGCGAGCTCGCGCCGGGCCGCCACGAGCGGGTCCTCCCCGTCGGTGCCGCCGGCGGGCACCTCCACCGAGCGGCCGACGGTGTGCCGGTCGACGGTGACGAGCACGACCTCGTCGGCCTCGGTCAGGGCCACGACGAAGACCGCCGGGCGTCGCAGCTCGACGACGCCGAAGACGCCCGGGCTGCCGTCGGGACGCACGACGTCGTCCTCACGCACCCGCAGCCACGCGTTCTCGTAGACGACCCGGGTGTGCCGCACCGGCCACGTCACGGCCGCACCCCCTCGTGAACGGCGTGTTCGAGCGCGAGCAGGCGCTCCTTGGCCGGCAGGCCCCCGAGGTAGCCGCCGAGGGAGCCGTCGGAGCGGACGACGCGGTGGCACGGCACGACGATCGGCAGCGGGTTCGTCGCGCAGGCGGTGCCCACCGCGCGCACGGCCCGCGGGCTGCCCGAGGCGGCCGCCACCTCGCCGTAGCTCTCGGTCGACCCGAAGGGGATCTCGCGGAGGTGCCGCAGCACGGTGAGGCGGAAGCCCCGGGCCAGCCGCAGGTCGATCGGCACGTCGAACGCGTGCCGCCGCCCGGCGAAGTAGTCGTCGAGCTCGCGGGCGAGCGGGTCGAGCCGGTCGCCGCCGCGCAGGATCCGCGAGCCGACGGAGACGCCGAGGGCGTCGAGCACCCGCTCGTGGTCCTCGACCTCGAAGGCGACGCGGACGACCCCCTGGCCGGTCGCCGCGAGGAGCAGCGCCCCGACGGGGGAGTCGAGCAGGCGGTAGGTCATGTCGACCGACGACTCGGCGCTCGCACGGGAGACGAGGGCGGCGTGGAGCGCGTCGAGGTGCTCGGCGTCGCCGGCAGCGGGTTCACGCAGCAGCGCGACGGAGTGGTGGGACGTGTTCTCGGACATGAGCGGGATCACCTTTGCTCGTGAGGGGCGTACGTGTTCCGGAGGCGCGCGATGCCGTCGGCGGCCGCGCGGCGGGCCGCGGCCGCGCTCCCGCCGACGATGCGGGCCACCTCGGGGTGGGGCAGGCCGGCCACGTGGTGGTAGGCCACGCACAGGCGCTGCTTCTCCGGGAGGGCGGCGACGGCCGCCCAGAGCGCACCGTCGGGCAGGGCCGCCTCCGGCTCGTCGGACCGGGAGCCGGCGGCGTCGGGCACGGCCGCGACCGGGACGGCCCGGCGGGCACCGGCCCGCACGACGTCGAGCGCCTTGCGGTGCGCGATCGTGACGAGCCACGCGCGGACGTTCGCGTCGTCGGGCAGGTCGGGCCAGGCGCGGAGGGCGGAGAGGAAGGTCTCGGACCACGCGTCGTCGGCCTCGGTCGGGCCGAGCACGGTGCGGCAGACGCGCAGCACCACGGCCCCGTGCTCGGTGACGGCCTGCTCGAACGGTCGCAACATGTCCTGTAGACGCTCCGGGTCGCAGAAGTGTGAGGTCACCCAGTGTGGGGGGTCCGCGGGCCCGGCATCCGGCTTCGGTCCGGCGACCTGGTCCCGGGAGCCCGACAGGTCACCGGACCGGGGCCGGACTCCCGGCCCCGGGACGGCGCGGGGGTCAGAAGAGCCGGCCGGTCTCCGCGGCCGGCGGTTCCTCGAGCGCGAGGAGGAAACGCTTGCGGTCGAGGCCGCCGGCGTACCCGACGAGCGAGCCGTCGCTGCCGACCACGCGGTGGCACGGCACGACGACGGCGATCGGGTTGCGCCCGTTGGCGGTGCCGACGGCCTGGGCGAGCTTGCGGTCGCCCAGCGCGCGGGCGAGGTCGCCGTAGCTGCGGGTCTCGCCGTAGGGGATCTCGCGCAGCAGCGCCCAGACGCGCTGGTGAAAGGTGTCGCCGCGCGGGGCGAGCGGCAGGTCGAACTCGGTCAGGGCGCCGGTGAAGTACGCGGCGAGCTGCACGCCGACCGACGCGAACGGCTCGTCGGCCGGGTCGCCCGGCACCCCGATGACGTCGGGGTCCTCGGGGCGGTACTTCGCGGCATCCATGAGCAGGTGCGTGACGGCGCCGCCCTCGGCCACGACGGTGAGGTCGCCGATGGGCGAGGGGACGAGGACGTGAGCGCGACCCGAGCCGGTCACGGCACGTCCGTGGACGGGCCGCTCGCCCCGTCCGGCGTCGCGGCGCCGTGGGCGGCGACGATGTCGTCGTGCGTCGGCACGGGGTACTCGGCCGAGTAGTCGCCGTAGGCGCGGGGGTCCTCGGACGGCTCGAGGTGGCAGGTGAGGGCGATCTCGCCGAACTCGCGGTGCACGGCCTCCTCGACCTCCTCGACGAGGTCGTGGCCACGCTGCACCGTCCACGCGCCCGGGACGAGCACGTGCACCTCGGCGAAGCGGTGGTGCCCCGAGACGCGCGTGCGCAGGGCGTGGAAGTGCACCTCGCTCGTGACGAAGCGGGCGAGGACGTCCGCGATCGCGCCGTTGTCCTCCTTGCTCATCGAGATGTCCATCAGGCCCTCGGTCGACTCGCGGATGAGCTTCCACCCCGTCCACACGATGTTGACGCCGACGAGGAAGGCGATGACGGGGTCGAGCCGTTCGACGTGCGTGAGCCCGACGAGGAGCACCCCGACGACGACGCCGGCGGACGTCCAGACGTCGGTCATGAGGTGCTTGCCGTCGGCGGTGAGCGTGAGCGACCGGTGCCGCCGCCCCGCACGCAGCAGGACGACCGCGACGACCCCGTTGACGGCCGAGGCGACGACCGAGATGGCGAGGCCGAGGCCGACGTTCTCGATGGGCTGCGGGTCGAGGAAGCGCTCGACGGCCGTGTACATGATGACGAGGGCCGCGACGAAGATCATCATGCCCTCGACCGCGGCCGAGAAGTACTCCGCCTTGGTGTGGCCGAAGTGGTGGTTCTTGTCGGCCGGCATCGCGGCGACCTTGAGGGCGATGAGCACGGCGACGGCCGCCACGAGGTTGACGACCGACTCCGCCGCGTCGGAGAGCAGGCCGACCGAGCCGGTGACGCGCCAGGCGATGACCTTGAGCGTGATCGTGACGACCGCCGCGGCGATCGAGAGGTACGCGAACCGGCTGAGGTCGCGCGTCTGCAGCCCGCGGCCGGTGGCCGGGCTGTCGGGGTTCGGGGTCGCTGGCACCCGACCAGTGTGGCAAACGGGGCCGACGACGGGCGTGCTGCGGCGCGCCCGTGGACGCGGAGCGCATCCGGCCCCGGCGTCCCCTCGCGTGGTGCGGATCGAGGGGGAGCGGGTAGGACAACGGCATCCGATCGGATACGGAAGGAGCCCGGACATGGGTATCGCAGACAAGGCCAGCAACATGGGCGAAGAGCTCACGGGCAAGGCCAAGGAAGCCGCCGGAAAGGTCACCGACAACGAGCGACTCGAGGCCGAGGGCGAGCGTGACCAGGCCTCGGCGGACCTCAAGCAGCGGGGCGAGCAGCTCAAGGACGCGGGCAAGGACGTCAAGGACGCCTTCGACCGCTGACCTTCCGGAGTGGGGTGGGTCGGTCCCGACGGGGGCCGGCCCACTGCTCTGCCCCGGTGGCGGGGAGAGCGTGCGCCCGAGCTCCGACGGTCGGCGTCCGTATGCCGCCGGGTGGGGTAGGAGGTCGGCGTCCCCTTGCCACGGCGCGGCTCTGCGGAGAGGCTCGAGGGACGGTTCTTCGTTCCCCTCGAGAGGCCTCCCGTGACACCGACGAGCACGACCGCCCCCGTCCCCCCGGCGACGCCCAACGAGATCGCGGCGATGGACGCGTGGTGGCGGGCGAACAACTACCTGACGATCGGGCAGATCTACCTGCAGGACAACGCGCTGCTGCGCCGTCCGTTGTCGCCCGACGACATCAAGCCGCGCCTGCTCGGCCACTGGGGCACGAGCCCCGGCCTGTCCTTCGTCTACACCCACGTGTCGCGGGTCGTCCGCCACACGGGTCAGCAGACGATCTACCTCACCGGGCCCGGTCACGGCGGTCCGGCGCTCGTCGCCGCGGGCTACCTCGAGGGCACGTACACCGAGACCTACCCCCGCGTGACGACCGACGAGGAGGGGCTGCGCCGACTCTTCCGGCAGTTCTCGGCACCCGGCGGCATCCCGAGCCACGTGTCGGTGACTACGCCGGGGTCGATCCACGAGGGCGGCGAGCTCGGCTACGTGCTCGTCCACGCGTTCGGTGCGGTCATGGACAACCCCGACCTGCTGGCGCTCGCCGTCGTCGGTGACGGCGAGGCGGAGACGGGTCCGCTCGAAGGCTCGTGGAAGGGCATCTCGTTCCTCAATCCCGCGCGCGACGGGGCGGTGCTGCCGGTGCTGCACCTCAACGGCGCCAAGATCGCCGGGCCGACCGTGCTGGGGCGCAAGGACCCCGCCGAGGTCCGCAGCCTGCTCGAGGGGCACGGCTACGAGGTCCTCGAGGTCGGCGGTGACGACCTGCCCGGCATGCACGAGCGCTTCGCGGAGACCCTGGCGACGGCATACGGGCGGATCCGCGGCATCCAGGACGAGGCGCGGAGGGATGGGTGGACGATGGGCGGGCGACCGCGGTGGCCCGTGATCGTCCTGCGCACGCCGAAGGGCTGGACCGGGCCCGACGAGGTCGACGGCGTCAAGGTGACCGGCACCTGGCGCTCGCACCAGGTGCCGCTCTCGGGCGTCAAGGAGAACCCGGAGCACCTGGCACTGCTCGAGGCGTGGATGCGCAGCTACGGCCCGGAGGAGCTCTTCGACGACGCAGGTCGACCGAGCGCGACCGTGCTGCAGGCGAACCCGGAGGGCGACCTGCGGATGAGCGCGTCCCCGCACGCCAACGGTGGTCTCCTGACGAGGGACCTCGACCTGCCCGACTTCCGTGACTTCGCGCGCGACGTGCCGGCTCCGGCCACGGTGCGCGAGGAGTCGACGCGGGCCCTCGGCGAGCTGATGCGCGAGATCTACGTGCGCAACCCGACGACGTTCCGGCTCTTCAGCCCCGACGAGACGAACAGCAACCGGGTCGGCGCCGTCTTCGACGTGAGCGACCGGATGACGGCGGAGCGGGTCGTCGACGACGACGTCAAGCTCTCGCACGAGGGCCGGGTCATGGAGGTGCTCTCCGAGCACGCCTGTCACGGCTGGCTCGAGGGCTACACCCTGACGGGCCGCCACGGTCTTTTCGCGACGTACGAGGCGTTCGCGATGGTGAGCGCGTCGATGACGGTGCAGCACAGCAAGTGGCTCCAGGAGGCGAACAAGCTCGACTGGCGCGCCAAGGTGCCGAGCCTCAACATCCTCCTGACGTCGACGGCGTGGCGCAACGACCACAACGGCTTCTCGCACCAGGGGCCCGGCCTCATCCAGACGGTGCTCAACGCGCGCGGCGAGGTGGCGCGCATCTACCTGCCGCCGGACGCGAACTGCCTTCTCTCCGTGGCAGACCACTGCTTCCGGTCTCGCAACTACGTCAACCTCCTCGTCATCGACAAGCAGCCGCAACCCCAGTGGCTAAGCATGGACGAGGCCGTCGCGCACTGCGCAGCGGGAGCCGGCATCTGGGACTGGGCCGGCACCGACGACGGGGACCGCGACCCCGACGTCGTGCTCGCCTGCGCCGGCGACGTCGTGACGATGGAGGTCGTCGCGGCCGCCCAGATCCTCAGGGAGCGACTGCCGCAGCTGCGGGTGCGCGTCGTCAACGTCGTCGACCTGATGAGCCTCTCGAGGCCGCGCAGCCATCCGCACGGCATGGACGAGATCCGCTTCGGCGAGCTCTTCACCGACCACGTCGACGTCGTCTTCGCCTTCCACGGCTACCACGGGGCCATCCACCAGCTCGTGCACGGGCGGCCCGACGCCGACCGCTTCCACGTGCGGGGTTTCAGCGAGGAGGGCACGACCACGACACCCTTCGACATGGTGGTGCGCAACGAGGTCGACCGCTACCACCTCGTCATGGACGCCATCAACAACGCGGGGCGTCAGGTGCGCGGCTCGAGCGAACTCAAGGCGTGGTGCGAGGCCCAGCTCGTCGAGCACCAGCACCACATCGTCGAGCACCTCGAGGACATGCCGCAGGTGCGTGACTGGGTGATGACGACCGTGGTCGAGGACTAGCGTGCACGAGGCGACCGCGGAGGTGCCGGACGGCCGGTTGGGAGTTCGGGCTCGACGGCTCAGTCCCGACGCGGGGCGACGACGACCTCGACCCCGTTGTCGCGGAACGCCTGCAGGCGTTCCGGATCCGCGGAATCGTCGGTCACGAGCGTCCACGTGCGGGGCATGACCGCCCACGCGTGGAAGGGGGACTGGCCGAGCTTCTCGGAGTGGGCGAGGACGTAGGTGCGCTCCGCCCGGCCCATCATGAGCTCCTTGAGCCTGGTCTGCTCGAGGTCGGCCTCGCAGATGCCCCGCTCGGCGTGCACGCTGTCGGCGCCCATGAAGGCGCGGTCGAAGGAGAGTCGCTGCACCGCGACCTCGGCGAGCGGGCCGACGAACGCCTGGCTGAGCGGGCGCAGGCGTCCACCGAGCGCGATGACGTCGATGCCGACGCTGTCGGCGAGCGTGCCCATGGCGCTGATGCCGGCCGTGACCACGGTCAGCTCGGTGAGCTCGGGCGTCTTGGTGATGGCGTCGGCGAGCGCCCCCATCGTGGAGCCGGCGTCGAGGAGCACCGTCTCGCCGGGCTCGATCTGCTCTGCGGCCCACCGGGCGATGTCCCGCTTGGCCGCGTGCGCCTCGCCGAGGCGCTGGCGCAGCGAGGCCTCCGGGTGGTGGGCGAGGCTCATGACGCCGCCGTAGGTGCGGGCGAGCTTGCCCTGCGCCGTCAGCTTGGCGAGGTCACGCCGGATCGTCGAGGCGGTCACCCCGAGCTGGTCGGAGAGCTCCTCGACGCTCGCCAGGCCGCTCGTCGTGGCCAGCCGGACGATCTCTCCCCGACGCGTCTGCGCGCTGTGCTTCGCCACGCTCGGCACCTTAGGCGCCAGCCGGTCGTGGCGCCATCTCCGCGCCCAGGCGCAGGGCCTCGATCATCGACCGGTGGTCGGCGACACCCGTACCGGCGATGTCGAAGGCCGTGCCGTGGTCGACCGACGTGCGGATGACGGGCAGCCCGATCGTCACGTTGACGCCGGCCTCGAGGCCGAGCACCTTGACGGGTCCGTGGCCCTGGTCGTGGTACATCGCGACGACGAGGTCGTAGTCGCCGCGGCCGGCGAGGAAGAAGAGCGTGTCGGCCGGCAGGGCCCCGTGCACGTCGATGCCGTCGGCCCGCGCCGCCTCCACGCCGGGGTTGATCTTCGACTCCTCCTCGCCGTAGCCGAACAGGCCGTTCTCACCCGCGTGCGGGTTGATGCCGCACACGCCGATCTTCGGGTTCGGGTTGCCGGCGTCGACGAGGGCGCGGTGTCCGCGGCGGATCACGCGCTCGACGAGGCCGGGCTCGATGCGGTTCACCGCGTCGATGAGACCGATGTGGGTCGTCACGTGGATGACCTTGACCTTCTCGGTCGAGAGCATCATCGACACCTCGGGCGTGCCGGTGAGGTGGGCGAGCAGCTCGGTGTGCCCGGGGAAGACGTGACCACCGGCGTGCAGGGCCTCCTTGTTGAGGGGCGCCGTGCAGATCGCCTGGACGGCCCCGCTCATCGCGAGCTCCGAGGCCACGCGGATGTAGTGGTAGGCCGCGTCGCCGGCCACGGCGGAGAGCACGCCGAACGGGAGGTCCTCGGGGAGGAGCGCGAGGTCGATGACGTTGATGCGGCCCGGCAGCTCGACGGCCTCCTCGACGTCGTGGACCGTCACGATGTCGATCGAGACCCCGGCGGCCTCGGCGGCCTGCTTGAGGCGCAGGGCGTCCCCGACGACGACCGTGCGGGCGAGGGTCGCCACGTGCGGGTCGGCCAGGGCCTTGACGATGATCTCGGGGCCGATGCCGGCGCCGTCTCCCATGGTCACGGCGATGCGGGGCAGGGCGACGGTCATGGGTTCTCCTCGGTGGGTGCACCGGTGGCGGTGCGGGTGGTGGGGCGGGGTGGGGCGGTCTCGGTGGTGCTGCGGGTGTCCGGAGCGCTCTGGGGCTCGGGGGTGGCGGCTGCCGGGGGCATGACGGCGTCCGGCGCGGGGCCGAGCAGGTGGTCCGCCACGCGGACGAGCGAGGTCGGGTCGCCGAAGCTGCCCGGGCGGGTCACGACGAGCGCGCCACCCGGACGGCGCGAGACGACGGTGCCGGTCCCGAGCTCGCCCACGACCTCGAGGGCGTCGACGCCCAACCGGTCGAGCACGGCCCGCGCGGTCTCCCCGCCGGAGAGGAAGGCCGCCGCGTAGGCGTCGACGACGGGGGCGACGGCGCGGGCGAGGGACTCGGTGAGCGCGCGCGACCGCGTCGGGTCGACGGGCTCGTCCGGATCGAGCGTCACGACGAGCCCCCGACGCGCCGCGGAGCGGCTCTCGCGGGCGGCGCGCAGCTCGTCGGTCACGCCGGCGGGGTCGGCGAGCAGACGGTCGGGGGAGAGGCGCACCTCGTGCGTGGTGTGCGCAGCGGCGAGCGCGGCGAGCTGGTCGGGCAGACCCGTGGCGCGGGTCCCCAGCACGAACAGGGCTGAGCGGCCACCGGGTTCGGCGCCCGGCTCGGCCGCACGTGCGCCACGGCGCGCATCCAGCGGCAGGGAGCGCACAGCCGCGTCGACGAGGGCGCCGGATCCCACGAGCAGGATGCCGCCCTCCCCGCCGGCCAGCACCGCGGCGGCGTGCACCGTGTCGAGGTCGGCGTCGCTCTCGGCGTCGCAGACGGCCACCCGTCCCTCCCGGCGCGCAGCCAGGAGGGCCTCGGCCACAGCCCTGACACCTCGCGTCACGGTGCCGAGCGGCACGAGCACGGTGGGGAGCGGCGCGAGCGCCTCGCTGACGGTGGCGGGAGCCGGACGGCCCTCGACGGCCCACAGCCCGGTCTGCCCGAGCGGGGCGTCGTGCACGAGCAGTGCGCCCTCGCGCACGACGCGGCCGAGAGCCGGGTTGGCGACGCACACCACGGGGTGGCGGTCGAGCTGCTCGGCGAGGGCGGCGACCTCCATCGCGACGTGGCCGCGCAGGAGAGAGTCGACCTTCTTCACCACGACCGTTGCCGCGGCCACCATGCGGGCGGCTTCCCGTGCGGCCACCGCTGCGTCCGCGGCCCCGAGACGGCGGGAGTCCGAGTCGATCGTGATGACGGGACGGTCCGGCGTCCTCCCAGCGGCAGGGTGAAGGATGACCTCGCTGCGCGAAACGCGCAAATATGCGTGTGCCGCACACTCGGCTGCACCGCTGAGGTCGTCCGCAACGACACCCAGGAGCAGAGTCGTCATGGTTCCTCCTCACCGTGCTGTGTGCGTCATATTGCTTGTGCAGCAAGGAGATTGGCGACCTTGCCGAGTTCAGAAGAGCGGTGCTCGAGCTTCCCGCCTGGGGGGCGGATGGCATACGACCAACGCTGGCTTCACAAAAAACGCTACAGGTATTGCGCACATCGCGCAATGGTGCGAAGGTGGTTCAACCCGAGGGGCGCAGCGTGCGCCGCCGACGGGGAGGCCACCGCTCAACGAGGAGTCCCGATGACCAAGTCCCTGCACGCACTGCTCCCCACGTCCGACCAGCCCGCGCGCGAGGTCTCGCGTCGCTCGGTCCTCAAGTTCGCCTCCCTGGCCGGCGCCGGCGCCCTCTTCGCCCCGGCGCTCGCAGCCTGCGCGGGCCCGAAGTCGGCCAACGCGCCGAGCACCGGCGGTGCGGGCGGCGCCGGGGGCACGCTGAGCATCGTGCTCAACCGCAACCTGGTCAGCCTCGACAACAAGCTCAACCAGTACGACGCAGCCGTCACTGTTCAGCGCGCCGTGCGCGAGGCCCTGACGAAGATCGGCGACGACCTCAAGCCCGAGCTCGTCCTGGCCGAGTCGTTCGAGCAGACCAAGCCGACCGTCTGGACCGTCAAGCTGCGCAAGGACATCCACTACTCCGACAAGTCGCCGGTCACCGTCGAGGACGTCGAGACGGCGCTCAAGCTCTACTTCGAGGTCAAGGCCGGCTACGTCGCGTCGCAGTTCCCCGAGCAGCCGGCCTTCGCCAAGGTCGACGACACGACCTTCACGCTGACGACCAAGAACCCCGTCGTCACCCTCGACTCGCTCATGTCCAACATCCTCATCACGCCGGCCAAGGACAACAAGGCCGAGGAGCTGAGCACCGGGATCGGCACCGGTCCCTTCACCATCGCGAGCGCCGACACCGGCACCGGCACCTACACGCTGGCCCGCAACGAGAACTACTGGGGCACCAAGGCCACCCTCGACACCGTCAAGGTCTCCTACCAGGAGGAGGAGGGCGCTCGCGTCATCGCCATCACCTCGGGCCAGGCCGACGTCATCGACACGATCACCCCCGAGTCGGCCGCGTCGCTCAAGACGAACTCCGACGTCGACGTCATCGAGACGCCGGGCACGCGCCTGATCCACCTCTTCTACAACTTCCGCAAGCCCGCCGGCCACCCGCTCGCCAACCCCAAGGTGCGCGAGGCGCTCACGTACGCGATCGACCACGACTCGCTCATCAAGGCCCTGATGAACAACCAGGTCACGTCGGCCGAGGGCGTCGTGCCCAAGACCCTCGCGGGCTTCGCCAAGACGGGTGACTACACCTACGACCCGGGCAAGGCCAAGCAGATGCTCGCCGACAACGGCGGCAGTGGGCTCAAGCTGACGTTCATCTGGGAGGACTCGGAGTTCGCGGGCGCCTCGCGCGTGCTCGAGGCGGTCTCGCAGATGCTCGCGGCCGTCGGGGTCACCGCGACCCTCAAGATGATCCCGAAGGGCGGCGAGATCAACGCCTGGCGCCGCGGCGAGGCCGGCGACTGGGACGTGCTCGCCAACGGCTACGGCAACCAGACCGGGCTCGCCCTGACGAACCTCGTCGGTCAGTACGGCGGCACCGCGGAGAAGGAGAAGACCCGCGACAGCTACCACGGCTTCGTCGTGCCGGAGGTCTCGAACCTGCTCGACCAGGCCGGCGCCGAGGCCGACGAGGCCAAGCGCAACGACCTGCTGAAGCAGGCCCAGGAGAAGATCTGGGCGCTCTGGCCGGCCATGTGGGCGTGGACGCCGAACAACGTCCTCGCCAAGCGCAAGCGCGTCACCTCGCTCAAGCTGCGAGCCATCAACTCCTACGACCTCGGCTCCGTCACGGTCTCGGCCTGAGCGGTCGGGGGCCCCGGCACCCAAGGTGATCCCATGTTGACCTACGTCCTCAAACGCGTCGGACAGACCGTCCTCACCGCGTTCCTCGCCACCGCGACGGTGTTCGTCCTGCTGCGGATGGCCCCGGGCGACCCGGCGGCGAACTACGCGCCGCCGAACCCCACCTCGGCCCAGCTCGAGGCGATCCGCCAGCAGTTCGGGCTCGACCAGCCCATCCCGGTGCAGTTCGTGACGTTCCTCCAGCACCTCTTCCAGGGCGACGTCGGCACCTCGTTCTTCTTCAAGCGGCCGGCGCTCGAGGTCGTCATGGAACGCCTGCCCTACACCGTGACCCTCGCGGTCGCCGCCATCGCCGTGACGGCCCTCGTCGCCATCCCGCTCGGCGTGTGGATGGCCCGGCGCGCCAACACGGCACCGGAGCTCGGCGCCAACATCGGCACCATCGCCGGGCAGTCGATGCCCGACTTCTGGATCGGCTTCGTCCTGCTCATCGTCTTCGCCGTCAATCTCGGCTGGTTCGCGCCGTCGGGCTTCAGCTCGGTCGGCTCGATCGTGCTGCCGACCGTGACGATCGCGATCCTGCAGATCGCGCTCATCTCGCGACTCGTGCGCCGCGAGATGGTCGTCAACCTGGCGGCCCCCTACCTCACGGTGGCCCGGTCGCGCGGGGTCTCCGAGCGCGCGCTGACGTGGAGGTATGCGTTCGGCAACTCCGCGCTGCCCGTGGTCACCGCGCTCGGCACCCGGTTCGCCGCCATGCTGAACGGCGTCGTCATCGTCGAGGTCGTCTTCAACTGGCCCGGGGTGGGCGAGCTCGTCGTCAACGCGCTCAAGCAGCGCGACTTCCCGCTCATCCAGGCGACCGTCCTCGTCACCGTGCTGCTCGCGCTCGTCGTGCAGCTCGTCGTCGACCTGCTCTACCCGCTCATGGACCCGCGGGTCCGACTCGGAGAGGCGAGCGCATGACCACCTCGACCCCTGACGTCTCGGGGCGTCCACAGGCGCCCGACCTCACGGCCGTGCCCGGTTCGATCCTCGGCCGCGACTCCGCCGTGACGAAGCTGCTGCTGCGTCGCTCGGCCGCCGCACGGCGGGCCCGCTACAGCACCATCAAGATCTGGGTGGGCGTCCTGTGCGCCGGCCTGGTCGTCGTGCCCGTGGCCCTGGCCCGGGTGCTGCCGCTGCCGGACCCGATCGTCGGCGCACTGACCGAGTCGTCGCTGCCGCCGCTCAGCCCGGGGCACCTGCTCGGCACCGACCCCAACGGGCGAGACCTGCTCAGCCGCATCCTGCACGGCGGCCAGACCTCGCTCGTCATCGGCGTGCTCGCGATCGTCGTCTCGGGCCTCGTCGGCATCGTGGCGGGCGCTGCGGCCGGCTACTTCGGCGGCTGGGTCGACACGATCATCTCGCGCCTGCTCGAGGCGCAGATGTCGCTGCCGCTGCTGCTCATGCTGCTCCTCGTGGTCGCCCTCTTCGGGCCCTCGATCCCGGTCATCACGCTCGTCATCGCCTTCGCGCAGTGGCCCGAGCCGGCCCGGATCACCAGGGCCCTCGTGCTCGTGGAGCGGGAGAAGCCGTACGTCGCGGCGGCGCGGGTGCTCGGCCTGCACCGGGTCTCGATCATCCTGCGCCACGTCATCCCGAACATCCTGCAGCAGGTGCTCGTCGTCGTGCTCCTGCTGCTGGCCCAGGCCGTCCTGCTCGAGAGCGCCCTGTCGTTCCTCGGCGCCGGCGTGCAGCGCCCCTACCCGACGTGGGGCGGCATCATCTCCGACGGGCGTGAGCTCTTCGTCACCGGCAAGTGGTGGCTCGTCACGATCCCGGGCCTCGTCATCGCGTTGCTCGTGGTCGGCGTCAACCTCGTGGGAGACGGCCTGCGCGACCGCGTGCGCCGGGCGAAGGGAGACCAGTCGTGAGCGTGCTCGAGGTCAGGGACCTCCAGGTCGAGCTGATGACCGGCAGTCGCGTCGTCCGCGCGGTCGACGGCGTCAGCTTCCACATCGACGCGGGTGAGACGGTGACGATCATCGGCGAGTCCGGCTCCGGCAAGTCGACGACGGCGATGGCGATCCTGCGGCTGCTGCCCGACGACCTCGCGGTCATCTCGGGCGAGGCGCGCATCGGGGGCCAGGACGTGACGGGGAGCCGGAAGGTCATCGACGGGCTCCGCGGACGGGCCGTCGCCCTCATCCCGCAGGACCCGATGACCGCCCTCGACCCGATCCGCACCATCGGCCGGCAGATGACCGAGGCCGTGCGGATCAAGTACCCCGAGCTCGGCAAGGCCGAGGCGCGGGCGCGGGCCCTCTCCCTCATGGCGCAGGTGCACATCCGCAACCCCGAGAAGCAGTTCGGCGCCTACCCCCACCAGCTCTCGGGCGGCATGCTCCAGCGCGTGCTCATCGCGATGGCGGTCTCGACCGACGCCGACCTCATCGTCGCCGACGAGCCGACCAGCGCGCTCGACGTCACCGTGCAGGCCGGCATCCTCGACCTGCTGCTCGAGCTGCAGGAGCAGACCGGCATCGCCCTGCTCCTCATCACCCACGACCTCGGCGTCGCGCGGCTGATGAGCGACCGCATCCACGTCATGCAGGCCGGGGTCTTCGTCGAGGGCGGTCCGGTGGTCGACGTCGTGGACCACCCCCAGCACCCGTACACGCAGAAGCTGCTCGGGGCGATCCCCGAGCTCGGCCCGTGGGACGACGTGTCCGCGGCGTCGACGGCAGACCCGACACCGAGCCTCGTCGTCAAGGAGGCCAGCCGTGGCTGAGGACCTGCTCACCGTCCGCAACCTCGTCGTCGAGTACCGCACAGGCAAGGAGACCTTCCGGGCCGTCGACGACGTCTCGTTCAGCGTGCCCCGGGGCGGCACGCTCGCCATCGTCGGCGAGTCGGGCTGCGGCAAGTCGACGATCGCCAAGGCGCTCGTGCGGTTGCTGAGGCCGACGTCGGGCACCATCGACCTGGCCGGCACCGACCTCGCGCAGCTGAGCGAGAAGCAGCTGCGCCCGATACGGCACCGCGTGCAGATGGTCTTCCAGGACCCGTACGGCTCGCTCGACCCGCACCTCACCGCCCAGGAGATCGTCGCCGAGCCCCTTCGGGTGCGCGGCGAGCGGAGCCGGGCGGTGCAGCGGGAGAAGGCCGCCGAGCTCATCGACCGGGTCGGCCTGCCGAAGACGGCCCTCGAGCGCAAGCCGCCCGAGTTCTCCGGTGGGCAGCGCCAGCGCATCGGCATCGCCCGCGCGCTCGCCTCCGGCCCCGAGCTGCTCGTCTGCGACGAGGCCACGAGCGCCCTCGACGTGTCGGTGCAGGCCCAGGTGCTCGAGCTGCTCGCCGACATCCAGGCCGAGACCGGCCTGACCTACCTCTTCATCTCGCACAACCTGGGCGTCGTGCGGGCCATCTCGCAGGAGACCCTCGTCATGCGGGCCGGCCGGGTCGTCGAGGCCGGGCGCACCGACGAGCTGCTCTCACGACCGCAGGAGGACTACACGCAGCGCCTCCGCAGGTCGGCCCTCGAGCCCGGTCTCATGACCGGGGTCAAGCCGCGCCACCTCATCCGCCACATCGCCGCCTCCCGAGCGGCCGAGACCGAGAAGGCTTCATGACCCTCCCGACCATCGACCTCCCCGGCCTCGAGCGCCCCCTCTCGCAGCTCGTGCTCGGCACCATGACCTTCGGCGACACCGTCGACCTCGAGACGGCCCGGACCATGGTCGACACCGCCCTCGAGGCCGGGATCACCTCCCTCGACACCGCGAACGGGTATGCCGCCGGGCGCAGCGAGGAGATGCTCGGCGAGATCCTGGCGGGTCGGCGCGACGCCGCCACGCTCGCGACCAAGGCCGGGATCTACCCCGGCGACGCGGGCGGGGAACCGCTGCTCTCGGCGGCGGGGTTGCGGGCCTCGCTCGAGGCCAGCCTCCGACGCCTCCGTACCGACCACGTCGACATCTACTACCTCCACATGCCCGACCGTTCCGTGCCGATCGACGAGACCGTCTCGGCGCTGGGCGAGTTCGTCAAGGAGGGCAAGGTCCGGGCCATCGGCGTCTCGAACTTCTCGGCCTGGCAGATCGGTGACGTCTTCGCCGCGTGCGACGCCCTGGGTGCCCCGCGCCCCGTGCTGGCCCAGCAGCTCTACAACCTCGTGGCGCGTCGGATCGAGGCCGAGTACGTGGAGTTCGCGACGACGAAGGGCCTGGCGACGATCGTCTACAACCCGCTCGGCGGCGGGCTGCTGACGGGCCGGCACTCCTTCACCCAGTCGCCGGGCGAGGGCCGCTTCGGCACCTCGGCGCTGTCGACCATGTACAAGGACCGCTACTGGAACGCCGAGACGTTCGCGGTCATCGAGGCGCTCGGAGCCATCGCGACGGAGGCCGGCATCACGCTGCCGGAGCTGTCGCTGCGGTGGCTGCTCTCCAAGCCCGTCGTCTCGTCGGTCCTGCTCGGCGGATCCAAACCACACCAACTGGAGGCCAACATCACTGCTGCACAAGCCGGTCCGCTCCCGGACGACGTGCTCACCGCCTGCGACGAGGCAGGCCTGGCCCTCGCCGGTTCGATGCCGGGGTACAACCGATGAGCACCGCGATGGAGCGCAGCCGGGAGCGCGTGCTCGACTACGCCCGACGGGTGCGCGCCCGGGAGACGATCCTCGGCTACTGGGTCATCATCGACTCACCCGTCTCCACCGAGCGGCTCGCCCGTCTCGGCTACGACTACGTCTGCTTCGACGCGCAGCACGGCCTGCTCGACTACAAGGGCATCCTCGCCGGGATGACCGCCATCGACGCCGGCGGCGAGTCGGTCGGGATGGTGCGGGTCGGCGCCAACGACCCGTTCCTCATCGGCCAGGCACTCGACTCCGGCGCTGCCGGCATCATCGTGCCCCTCGTCAACACGGCGGAGGACGCCGCCCGCGCGGTCTCGTTCGCGAAGTACGGCCCGGAAGGCGTGCGCTCCTACGGCCCGATGCGCTCGCAGCTGCGGATCGGGCCCAACCCGGCGGACTCCAACGAGGCGACCGTGGTGCTCGCCATGATCGAGACGCCGCAGGGCCTCGAGAACGTCGAGGCGATCGCGGCGACGCCCGGCATCGACGGTCTCTACATCGGCCCGTCCGACCTCCGTCTCGCCGTCGGCGGTGCCACCTCGACCGACCCGGCCGTCGACGACGTCTTCGAGGCAGCCGTCGAGCGGGTGCTGGCCGCGGCGAAGGAGGCGGGCATCGCAGCCGGGTTCCACACGCCCAGCGGGGAGGTCGCGGCCAGGCGGATCGGCCAGGGCTTCACGCTCGCCACGGTCAGCTCCGACCTCATCCACCTCGAGCAGGCCGCGACGGCCCACCTCAAGGTGGCGCGGGGCGAGTCGTGAACGCCGCCGAGGCCGTCGTCACCGACGGCGTGCTGCGCGCGCGAGAGGGGGGCGGCCGGACGGCATACCTGCCCACCCCGACGGTGCAGTGCCACGCGGCCAACCTCGCGTGGCTGCCCGGAGGCGACCTCGCCTGCGTGTGGTTCGGTGGCACGCAGGAGGGCGTCAGCGACATCACGGCCTACCTCTCGCGTCTGCCCTCGGGCAGCGACACGTGGCTCGCTCCGGTGCCGCTGAGCGACGACCCGACGCGTTCGGAGCAGAACCCGGTGATCTTCACGGCGCCCGACGGCGACCTCTGGCTGCTCTACACGGCCCAGCTCGCCGGCAACCAGGACACCTCGGAGGTGCGGCGGCGGGTGTCGCGCGACGGCGGCGACACGTGGGGCGAGCCGACCGTGCTGCTCCCCGCGACCGACCGCGGCGGCGTCTTCGTGCGGCAGCCACCCGTCGTCCTCGCGAGCGGCCGCATCCTGCTGCCCGTCTTCAACTGCGTCACCGTGCCCGGCGAGAAGTGGGTCGGCAACGAGGACACGTCCAGCGTCTGGCGCAGCGACGACGGCGGCGCGACGTGGACGGAGTCGGAGGTGCCCGGCTCCCTCGGGTGCGTGCACATGAACATCGTCGTGCGACAGGACGACTCGCTGTGGGCCTGCTTCCGCAGTCGCTGGGCCGACCACGTCTGGCAGACGACGTCGAGCGACGACGGGGTGACGTGGGGAGCGCCGACGCCGACGTCCCTGCCGAACAACAACTCGTCGATCCAGGCCGTCGCCACCGGCGGGGGAGAGGTGGCGATGGTGCTCAACCGCAGCTCTGCCGCCGACGCGACCGAGCGCCGGGTCTCGCTCTACGACGAGATCGACGACGAGGGGGTGCGCGACGGCATCGACGGGCCCGTCGTCGCCGAGCCCGACGTCGACGCCGACGACGGGAGACCCAAGGCCTTCTGGGGAGCGCCTCGGGCCCCGATGACCCTGGGCCTCAGCCCCGACGACGGAGCCTCGTGGCCCGTGCTCGTCGACCTCGAGACCGGCGACGGCTACTGCATGTCGAACAACTCGCGCGACGGCCTGAACCGCGAGCTCTCCTACCCCTCGGTGCTGCCCGGGCCGGACGGCGACCTGCACGTCGCCTACACCTACCACCGGCGGGCGATCAAGCACGTGCATCTGCCGGCCGAGGTCGTCGACGCCCTCCGTCGCGGCCCGTCCGCGTGACCGGGCCCGAAGGGCACCGGCCGGGACCCGGTGACGACCGTCGCACACGCCGCGCGGTCGTCACCGGGGCCAGCTCGGGCATCGGCCTCGCCGTCGCCGAGGACCTCCTCGCGGGCGGGTGGCACGTCATCGGCCTGAGCCGGTCGCGGGGTGCCCTCCCCGCGTCGGCGACCTGGGTGCCCTGCGACCTGGCCGACCAGGCCTCCGCGGCGCGCGCCGTGCGGGACGTGCGGGAGCTGTCGGCGCAGGGGGTGGACGCGGTCGTGCACGCCGCCGGCCTGCAGCACACCGGCCGGGTCGGCGAGCTGGCGCCGGGGCACGGCGAGCGCATGTGGGCCGTGCACGTGCGGGGCGCCGAGCTGGTGGTCGACGGCCTGCTCGACCTGGTGCCCGACGGCGGCCGGGTCGTGCTCGTCGGCAGCCGCACGATGGTCGGCGTGCCGGGCAAGAGCCAGTACGCGGCGACGAAGGCCGCGCTCGCGGCCATGGCCCGCGCGTGGGCCGGGGAGCTCGCGCCGCGACGCGTCACCGTGAACGTCGTCGCGCCCGGCCCGACCCGCACGGCGATGCTCGACGACCCGAACCGTGCCACGGTGCCACCCGTCGTGCCGGCGCTGGGCCGGCTCGTCGAGCCGGCCGAGGTGGCTGCTCTGACGCGCTTCCTGCTCGAGCCGAGCGGGGCGATGATCACCGGTCAGACGCTCGTCATCTGCGGCGGGGCCTCGCTCGCCTGACACCGCGCCCCCGAGTTCCAGCCGTGGCGGGATCGTCGCGGCTCGCGAGCCTGCTCGACCTCAAGCATCCAGCCACGGCTGGGTGCTGGAGGTGCGCTCCCGCAGTGGTGGGCCCCGTCGGGCTCGAACCGACGACCGGCGGATTAAAAGTCCGATGCTCTACCGACTGAGCTAGAGGCCCGCGACGTCGGACGCACAGTCGAGACCACGGTGGGAAGAACATCCTCGTAGCTCGCCGGCCCGACGCCTGGGGCCCAGTATGCCGGAGATCCGTCAGTGGGCTGCGGGCGGTGTGCGGGGTGTCGGTGCCGAGGGTCCTCGGTCGCGGTGCCCGTGGTCGACGCCGTGACCGTGCGACGCGGCGGGTGCCCGGAGGCCGCCGACGACCCAGGCGACGATCATCTCGATCGTCCGCGCTGAGGGGCGGCCGCTCGCCATGCCCTCCATCGCGGGGCTCGCGAGGCCGCCGATCGCGGCAAGCACCGCGTCGTGGCGCAGCACCAGCTCCTCGCGGGACAGGTGCGGGAGTGCGGCGGCGAGGCGGTCCATGAGGTGCGTGTCGACCGCGTCCCGTACCGCGGGCAGGCTCTCGAGCAGACCCGGAGCGCGCTCCCTCATGCCGCGCTGGACGAGGGCCCACAGACGCGTCTCCCGCGGGTCACGATCTCGCTCGCCCAGGGCGGGGGCGAGCCAGACGCGCACCAGGTCCTCGAGCGGCGCCCC
Source organism: Terrabacter sp. NPDC000476 (assembly GCF_040300125.1). Taxonomy (NCBI): domain Bacteria; kingdom Bacillati; phylum Actinomycetota; class Actinomycetes; order Micrococcales; family Intrasporangiaceae; genus Terrabacter; species Terrabacter sp. NPDC000476. The sequence continues at coordinate 2,091,246 of NZ_JBEPDF010000001.1, read as the reverse complement.
GTCCGGCACCTCGGAGAGACGACGGCGCTGCACCTCGGACACCTCGCGCAGCGCGTCGCCGTACACGCGCGCGATGAGTGCGTCCTTCGACCCGAAGTGATAGCTGACGGCGGCGACGTTGGCGTCGGCTCGCTCGGTGATGTGGCGCAGCGTCGTGGCCGCCTGTCCCCGCTCGAGCAGCAGGTCCTCCACCGCCAGGCGCAGCCGTTCGGCGGTGGACGACGTCATGCCGGTCATCATGCCAGACCTTGCCTATGATTCAATCAAATGATTCAATCACTTGATTGAAACCGCTGGATGAGTGAGGAGACGGGGATGTCGGGACTGCTGGAGCGGGTGGGGGCCGGCGCGGCCGGCAAGCCGTGGCGGGTGCTGGCGGGCTTCGTGCTCGCCCTGTTCCTGCTCGGGGGCGTCGCCGGCGCCGTCGGTGCCGGGTTCACCGACGAGGTGCGCCTGGGCGACACCGGGTCCCAGCAGGCGTCCGACCTGTTGACCGAGCGGTTCCCGGCGGCTGCAGGCGACACGGCGACGGTGGTCCTCCACTCCGACGGGGGACTCGACGGCGACGTGCGCGCTGCTGTCGATCGAGCGACGGCGACCCTGAGGACGCAGCCCGACGTCGTCTCGACGACGCCCGTGCAGCTGTCGACCGACCGGACGACCGGCTACGCGACGGTGCTGTTCGGGAAGAAGGCTGCAGACCTGTCCGTCGACCACCTGCAGCGCCTCGAGGACGCGGTGGCGCCGCTCCGGGGCGTGGGCGTCGAGGCGAGCATGCGGGGCCCCCTCGTGGACCGCTGGCGCGAGCGACCGGTCCCGCTCGGTGAGGCGATCGGCCTCGTCGCCGCGATCGTGCTGGTGACGCTGCTGTTCCGCTCGTTGGTCGCCACGGTGGTCACCGTGGGCTCGGCACTCGTCGGCCTCGCGGTCGGGAACGCCGTGCTCGCCGTCGTGTCCGGTTTCATCGACATCCCCACCGTCGCGCCCACCATCGCCATCATGCTCGGACTCGGTGCCGGCGTGGACTACGCGCTCTTCCTCCTCGCCCGGGTCCGGGCGCGTCTGCGAGCCGGGGACGACGTCGTCACGGCGGCCGCGAAGGCGAACAGCACCACGGGGACCGCGATCGTCACGGCCGGCGCGATCGTCGTGGTGTCCATCTGCGGCCTGTACGTCACCGGCATCACGATCATCGGCCGGATGGGCCTCGCTGCGGCCGTCGTGGTCGCCGTCGCCGCCCTCACCACCGTCAGCATCGTCCCCGCGGCGCTGCGTCTGGCCGGCCGCCGCGTCCTTCCGAAGGCGGAGCGCAACCTCCCCGAGGGTGCGACCGTGCCCCAGGGCGACGGGCCGGAGGGCCGCCGCGCCCGCGGCCTCGCCCGGTGGGTCGCGAAGCGCCCAGCTCTGACGGCCGCGGTCTCCACCGTCCTGCTGCTCGGTCTCGCAGCGCCCGCGCTCGGCCTGCAGCTGGGCCAGCCCGACGACAGCAACCGACCGGCCGGAGACACGATGCGGGTCGCCTACGAACGGCTCGCCGAAGGCTTCGGTGCCGGCTTCAACGGGCCGCTCCTGGTCGCGGTCGACGTGCGCGGCGTGACCGACCCTGCGGCCACCGCGCAGGCGGTGGCCGAGGGAATCGCTGGCACTGCCGGCGTCCGGTCCGTGGCTCCCGCCCAGCTCAACCCGGCCGGGGACACCGCCGTGATCACGGTCATCCCCACGACGGCTCCGCAGGCCCGGGAGACGAGCGACCTCGTCGGGCTCCTGCGCGAGGACGTGCTCCCGTCGTCGCTCGCGGGCACCGGGGGCACGGCGTACGTCGGTGGCCAGACCGCGACCTACGACGACCTCGCGACCAAGGTGTCGGACAGCCTCGTGCTGCTCATCGTCGTCGTGGTCGCCCTGTCGCTGATCCTGCTGACGGCGGCGTTCCGGTCGGTGGTGCTGCCGGTGGTCAGCGCTCTGCTCAACCTGCTGTCGATCGGCGCAGCGTACGGCGTCGTCACCCTGGCCTTCCAGACCGAGGTCGGCACGAACCTGCTGGGCGTGAACGAGCAGCCGATCGTGTCGTTCGTCCCGATGCTGATGTTCGCGATCCTGTTCGGACTGAGCATGGACTACAACGTCTTCCTGCTCTCGGCCGTGCGCGAGGAGCGCCTGGCCGGCAGGAGTGCGCGTGATGCCGTGCCGCTCGGCGTCGGGCGGACGGCCAGCCTGATCACCACGGCCGGAGCGATCATGACGCTCGTCTTCCTCGGCTTCACCGTGACCAGCGAGACCGAGGTGAAGATGATCGGGCTGGGGCTCGCGACCGCCGTGCTCATCGACGTGACGGTCGTCAGGCTCTTCCTCGCGCCCGCGGTGCTCGAGCTGCTCGGTGAGCGGGCGTGGTGGCTGCCTCGCCGGCTCGACCGTCGCGTCGGCCGCGTCGGCCGCGCCGGCCGCGGCACGCCGGCGTGACGAGCGACGACGGACGACTCCGGGCCGAAGCCCCTGCTGGCACGATGTGCGCCCGCTCTGCGGGGTGTCGCAGGTGCATCAAAAGTGGTTCGTACCAATCTGTGGCAACCCCTAGACCTGCGCCCGAGTGCTCGCCTATCCTCCCCATATTGGTCCGTACCACTTAGGGAGATCGCATGAAGGCGAAAGCCACCGGGTTGGTGATGCTCACCGCGGTGGGCGTGGCGTTGGCCGGCTGCACGCCGAGCACGGGGGGCGGCGGCTCGAACGCCGCCGCCGGGAACGAGGGGAACGGGCAGGGCACCGTCAAGATGGTGCTGTGGCCCGGCCCGGAAGGCGACGCGATGAGCAAGGTCGTCGCCGCCTACAACGCCGGTCAGGGGCAGCAGGACAAGGTCAAGGTCGACATGACCCTCCTCTCGCGCCAGGACACCTTCTCGAAGGAGTCCACGCTGATGGCCGCCAAGTCGAGCCAGCAGGACATCTACTTCGTCGCGAGCTACAACGTCGGGCAGTTCTCCAACGCGCTCGAGCCGCTCGGCGACGTCGACGCGAGCAACTACTTCCCGGTGGCCGTCGACGGTCTCAAGTACGAGGGCAAGCAGTTCGCCCTGCCGCTCGACGTCAGCAACCACTTCCTGCTCTACCGCAAGGACCTGCTCGACGCGCTGCTGTCCGACAAGGGCCAGTGGGGGGCGTATGCCGCGGTCGCCCAGAAGGCGATCGGCGAGAAGCGCGACCCCAATCCGGCGGAGCAGTGGGACTGGGACGACTACGTCGCGATGTCGGCGTGGTTCAGCAAGAACGCCAACCCGTCGTCGCCGACGCAGTACGGCACGATCCTGCAGGCCAAGAACCTGCTCTACAACACGATGATCTGGGACGACGTGCTCTGGGGCGAGGGCGGGGGCTGGACGGGCTCCGACGGCAAGGCCGCCCTCGACAGCGAGGCGGGACTCAAGGCCGTCAACGTCTACCGCTCGATCTACACGAACGGCTGGACGTCCAAGGACAGCTCGCAGGCCGAGTTCCCCGAGACGCAGGCGGCCCTCAAGGCCGGCAGCGCCGCGTTCGCCCTCCAGTGGTCGGCCGGCTTCGCCGAGCTCAACGACCCGGCGAAGTCGCCGAAGGTGGCCGGCAAGATCGCCATCGCGCCGGTGCCCGGTCAGAAGACCCACGTCCACGCCCTCGCGGTCGCGCTCAACAAGTACTCGGGCAACAAGGCCGCCGCGAAGAAGTTCCTCGGCTACCTCGCGACGACCGACGCGATGACCGCCTACGCCAAGGCCGGTGGCATCCCGCCCGTGCCGAGCGTGCTCAAGGCGAACGCGTCGATCAACCCCGCCTTCGACAAGATCTCCGAGTCGATCGAGAAGTACGGCTACTCCGTGCCGGTCTTCCCGAACACGTTCCAGGCCTACAGCAAGATCGCCGAGGCGCTGAGCGGCGCCTGGGTCGGTCAGGGTGACGCCAAGACCGCGCTGCAGACCGCGAACGCCGACCTGCAGAAGCTGCTGGGCTGACCCGTCGCCCGGTCGGGGCCGCCACGACGCGGTCCCGGCCGGCCCCGGCCGGTCCCTGTCGATCCTCGAATCGGCCCGTCCTCGAAGGAGATCCATTCCCCATGGCTGCCACCACGGCCTCGCGCGGCACCGCCGCGAAGTGGGTGCTCGGCGCGCCGCTCATCCTCTTCACCGCGGTTCTCGTCGCCTACCCGGTGTTCCAGGGCGTGCAGACCGGCTTCTTCGGCCTCTCGCTGCAGGACCCGGAGATCCCGTTCACCGGTCTCTCGAACTTCACCGAGGTGCTCACCGACCCGGGCTTCCTGTCCGCCGCCCGCTTCACGATCGTCTTCGCCCTCGTCGTGACGGCCCTGGAGACGGTGCTCGGCTTCGCCCTCGCGCTGCTGATGAACCGCCAGTTCCCCGGCAAGCGCGTCTTCTTCACGATGCTGCTCGTGCCGATCATGATCGCGCCCGCCCTCATGGGCGTCATGTTCCGCCTCCTGCTCAACGGCGACATCGGGCTCGTGCCCGAGCTGCTCCGCGGCGTCGGCCTCGACATCTCGCTCTTCGCGCCCGACACCGTCGTGCCCCTGCTCGTCGTGCTCGACGTGCTGCAGTGGACGCCGTTCACCTTCCTCATCATGTATGCCGGCCTGCAGTCCTTCCCGACGGACGTGCTCGAGGCGGCCCAGATCGACGGCGCCGGCCGCTGGCGCACGCTGCGCTCGATCGTGCTGCCCATCATGCGGCCGATCATCTTCGCGGCCGTCTTCCTCCGGCTCATCGACGCCATCCGCACCTTCGACGTCATCTACGTCCTCACCGCCGGTGGGCCCGGCACGAGCACGACGACGATGAGCATCTACATCTACAAGACCGCTTTCGAGTCAGGGCAGTTCGGCCTCGCGGCCGCCGCCTCGACCATCGTCCTCATCGCGCTGGTCCCGTTCGTCCCGCTCCTCGTCAAGCGCATCGTCACCTCCGGGAAGGAGGCCTCGTGACCGCCACCTCCCGTCCCCGGCTCTGGTGGACCACCGCGGCCGTCGGCGTCGTCGCGGTCGTCGTCAACCTGCCGTGGTTCAACGCCCTGCTCGTCAGCGTCAAGTCCGACGGCGACATCTCGCGGGGCGCGCTCACGCTGGGCACGCCCACCGGCGACCACTACGCGAACGCGCTCGGTGCGGCCGGCTACGACTTCCCCCGCTTCTTCCTCAACTCCGGGCTCATCGCGCTCGGTGCCGTCGCGCTCGTCCTGGCCATTGCCGTGCCGAGCACGTATGCCGCCATCCGCCTCGGTTTCGGGGGCCGCTTCATCCTCAACGCGTCGAGCGCCCTCCGGCTGCTCCCGGCGATCTTCTTCGCCGTGCCGTACTTCCTGCTCATGTCGAACCTCGGCCTGCTCGACTCGGTCGTCGGGCTGGTCCTCGCCAACACCTTCCTCAACCTGCCGCTCGCGATCATCCTGCTCGGGGCGGGCTTCCGCGACGTGCCGGTCGAGCTCGAGGAGGCCGCGGCCGTCGACGGCGCGAACACCTACCGCATCCTGTGGTCGGTGCTGCTGCCGATCCTCGCCCCGACGCTCGTCGCGGTCTCGGTGCTCGTCTTCATCTTCTCGTGGAACGACTACCTCTTCGCGCTCGTGCTCTCCTCGTCCGAGGCGACGCCGATCACCCTCGGCGCGGCCAACTTCGTGACGAGCACGGGCATCCGGTGGGGTGACATCTCGGCGACGACGATCCTCTCGACGCTCCCGCCCGTGCTCTTCGCGGTCTTCGCGCAGCGCTTCCTCGTGAGCGGGCTCTCGGCCGGGGCGGTGAAGGGATGACGATGGTCGAGGATGGCGCCATGACGCGTCCCAAGTACGAGCTCGTGGCCGACGAGCTGAGCCGCCGGGCCGGCGACCTCGCGGCGCACGACGCCCTGCCGTCCGAGCGCGAGCTCATGCAGCAGCTCGGCGTCAGCCGCATGACGGTGCGCCGGGCCATCGAGCAGCTCGTGCGGCGCGGCCTCGTCTACCAGGTGCAGGGCTCCGGCACGTTCGTGGCCGACCCGGCCGTCGTCACCAAGACGCTGCGCCTGACGAGCTTCACCGAGGACATGGAGCAGCGCGGCCTCACCCCGACGACGACCGTCCGGTCCACCGGCTCGACGGCCGCCTCGGCCGAGATCGCCCGCCGGCTCGGCATCGAGCCGGGGGAGGAGGTGTTCGTCCTCGAGCGCCTCCGACTCGCGGACGGCACCCCGATGGCGCTCGAGCGGGTGCACCTGCCCGCGCTCGGGATCGACTGGGCCTCGGTCGATCCCGGTACGTCGCTCTACGCGCAGATGGCGGCCCAGGGGTGGACCGTCGAGCGTGCGGCGCAGACGATCGAGGCCGTCAACCTCGACCGCGAGACCGCCCACGCCCTCGACCAGGCCGTCGGGGCGGCGGCGCTCCGGGTCACCCGGGTCACCTACACCGAAGCGGGTCGACCGGTCGAGCACGCCATGACGATCTACCGCGGCGACCGCTACGGCTACGACCTCGTCATCAGCCGGGACGCCGGATGATGCTCGTCGCCGACATCGGCGGGACGAAGATCGCCGTCGCCAGGGCCGGTGACGACGGTGAGCTCTGCTCGGACGTGGTGTCGGTCCCCACGCCGGCATCGCGGGGGGCCGCGGCCGTCGTGGCCGCGACCGTCACCGCCCTCCAGCAGGTGCGCGCCCCCGACGACGCGGCGTTCGGCATCGCGACCGCCGGGGTCGTCGACACGGCGACCGGCACGGTGCTGGGTGCGACGAGCAGCATCGCGGGGTGGGCGGGGACGCCGCTCGCCGCGCAGGTGGGCGAGGTGCTGGGGCTGCCGGGGTGGGTCGTCGGCGACGGCAACGCCTTCGGCACCGCCCTCGCCGCGGATCACGGGGCGCGCTCGCTCGTCGCGCTCGTGGCCGGCACGGGCATCGGCGGCAGCCTCGTCGTCGACGGCGAGCCGCTCACGGGTGCGCACCACGCCGGCGGCCACTTCGGGCACGTCGTGGCAGCCGAGGCGCGGGGGCTGCGCTGCCCGTGCGGCGCGACCGGCCACCTCGAGGCGGTGGCCTCCGGTCACGGCATCCTCGCCTGGTACCGCGCGAACGGCGGGGACCCGGGCGTCGCGAGCGCGCACGAGCTCTCCCTTCGGCCGGACGACGCGACCGCAGTGGCCGCGCTGACGACGGGCGGCGCGGCCCTCGGGGCCGTGGCGGCCTCGCTCGCGAACGCCCTCGACCCCGACCTCGTCGCCGTCTGCGGCAGCGTGACCAGGGCGGGGGCGGTGTGGGAGACCGCCCTGCGCGAGGCCTACGCGGACACCCTCATGCCCGCGTCGGCGGGCACCCCCGTCGTCGTCGCCGATGCCGGCCCCCGGACGGCCCTGCGTGGCGCCGCCCTCCACGCACTGGGGAGGATGGCACCGTGACCACCGACCCCCTGCCCGACGTGCTCCGCGCGCTGGAGGGGCAGCTCGTCGTCTCGTGCCAGGCCTATCCCGGCGAGCCGATGCGCTCGCCGCAGATCATGGCGGCCGTCGCGCTCGCCGTCGTGCAGGGCGGTGCCCGCGCGGTGCGTGCCCAGGGCATTGACGACCTCCGAGCCATCCGGCCCCTCGTCGACGTCCCCCTCATCGGCCTCGTCAAGCGGGGCGACTCCGGTGTGTTCATCACCCCCACCGTCGACGACGCCGTCGCCTGCGCCGCGGCCGGTGCCGACGTCGTGGCCCTCGACGGCACCCCCCGTGACCGTCCCGACGGCCGGCCGCTGCGCGACAGCGTCGAGGCGGTGCACCGGGCGGGCGCCCTGGTGATGGCCGACTGCGGCAGCCTCGGCGACGCCCTGCACAGCGTGGCGGCCGGCGCCGACTGCGTCGGGACGACGCTGGCCGGCTACACCGGCGAGCGGCCGGCGACGGTGGGCCCGGACCTCGAGCTGCTCGCCCAGCTCGCCACGACGCTCACCCTCCCGGTGATCGCCGAGGGCCGGGTGCGCCACCCCGACGACGCGGCCGCGTGCCTGGCCGCCGGCGCGTATGCCGTCGTCGTCGGCACGGCGATCACGCACCCGACACGCATCACGAGGTCGTTCATCGACCACCTCGACGCGACGCGCCGTCCGCACCGTGAGCCGGTCGACTCCGGCGCCGAGAACGCCTGAGGAGCGACCATGGACGTCGGAATCGCCGGATCGGCCCGGGAGGCGGCCGCCCTGGCGGCGGACCTCGTCGCAGCCGCCCTCGTCGGCTCGACGAGCCCGGTGCTCGGCGTCGCCACCGGGTCGAGCCCGGTCGGCATCTACGACGAGCTGGCGCAGCGGGTGGCGCGTGGCGAGCTCTCGCTCGCAGGGGCATCCGCCTTCATGCTCGACGAGTACGTCGGGCTGCCGGTCGGGCACCCGCAGGCCTACCGCGCCGTCATCGACGAGATCTTCACGCGCAAGGTCGACATCGACCCGTCGCGGGTGCACGGCCCCGACGGCGGCGCGTCGGACGTCGAGGGTGCCTGTGCCGCATACGAGTCGGCGATCCGCGATGCGGGCGGTGTCGACGTGCAGATCCTGGGCATCGGCACCGACGGCCACATCGCCTTCAACGAGCCGTCGTCGTCGCTCGCCTCGCGCACGCGCATCAAGACGCTGACCCGACAGACCCGGCTCGACAACGCGCGCTTCTTCGGCGGAGACCTCGACGCGGTGCCCACGCACTGCCTGACGCAGGGCGTCGGCACCATCCTCGAGGCCCGCGAGATCGTCGTCGTCGCCACGGGCGCCGCCAAGTCCGAGGCCGTGCGGCAGATGGTCGAGGGCGCGGTGAGCGCCCGGTGGCCGGCGACCGCCCTCCAGCTGCACCCGCGCGTCACGGTGCTCCTCGACCCCGAGGCCGCCGCGCGCCTCGAGCTTGCCGACTACTACCGGGAGGTCTGGGCGAACAAGCCCGACTGGCAGCGACCCTGACCGCGCGTCAGGCGTCGTCGCAGCGCAGCCAGTGCTCGAGGGTGCCGTCCTCGCGCCCGTCGACCGCGAGGGCCCACACGAGCACCCCGGCCGCGAACGGGCCGACCTGGGCCGAGCGCGCGACGGCGTCCCGGGCCGCCGCGAACCCCGGCGCGTCACGGGGGAGGCGGTAACGCAGCTGCGGCGAGTCGAGCACGAGGTCGCGAGCAGCAGCGGGGAGGGAGCCGACCGTCGCCGGTCGCCGGCGCGCCACCTCGAGCCGGCGCCGCGCCTGTCGCAGACGGAGGGCGCCGCCGACGAGGAGGCCGACGGTCGCTGCCACCAGGACGACGACCGCGCCGAACGCGAACCCGCCACCGTCGGACAGCCCTGCCCACCCGGACGCCACGAGGCGCGGGACGGCCACGGCCAGGGCGCCGACCAGCAGCGCGGCGGCCACGGCGAAGGGCCACGCGAGCCGCCGGGGGGACGCGTCCCGCCGTGCCAGCTCCTGCTCGTGGAGGCGCGCGGCCCACTCCCGCACGGCGTGCGCGGGAAAGGTGCTCGACGGGGGAGCTGTCCCGGTTGCCGGTGAGGCGTCGTCGCGCATCGGCGAAGCCTGTCTGTCGTGTCCGATTCCTCCCCAAAGGGTACCGGCGCGTCCACGGCGTCGCACGCGTCGGCGCGGTCCCGTCGAGCGCCCCTGTCGCGGCAGGTGCGCTGCGGTTAGCGTCAGGAGGGGTACGCACCCGTAGGTCGCCCACGCCGCCGTACCGGACCCGCTGTCCCGGTCCCGCCGTCCCCACGGCGGGCAGCGCGGAGGGCGGACGACCACGCACCACGACCACGCACCACCCACCGATCACGACCACCCACCACGCGAGGGAGAACCGCATGAGCCTCGACCGACCGGTCGCCCCGAACCCCTACGAGCTGCTGCCCTCGGTGGCGTCGTTCGACGTGAGGAGCACCGACGTCACCGACGGTGCCCCGCTCGCCGACGCGCAGGTCGCCGACGCCGGCAACACCTCGCCGCAGCTGTCCTGGAGCGGCGCACCCGAGGGGACCCAGAGCTACGTCGTCACGTGCTTCGACCCGGACGCGCCGACCCCGTCGGGCTTCTGGCACTGGGTGCTCGTCGACCTCCCGGCCGACGTCACGTCGCTCGACACCGGCGCCGGCGCGGAGTCGGCGTCCCTGCCCGGCAAGGCTTTCCACGTGCGCAACGACGGTGGCACGTCGGGCTTCATGGGGGCCGCGCCGCCGGAGGGCGACATGCCGCACCGTTACTTCTTCGTCGTGCACGCGGTCTCGGAGCCGACGCTCGGCGTCGACGACTCGGCGTCGCCCGCCGTCGTCTCGTTCAACCTCGCCTTCAAGACGCTGGGCCGGGCCGTCCTGCACGGCACCTACCAGCACTGAGGCGCGGAGCGGGTCGCACGCCGAGCCCCCGAGCAGGTGTCCCGTCAGCCCGGTAGCCGGAACCGGCCCGCCCGGGGCGTCCAGCCCTCGGGCGGGTCCTCCCCGGTGACGCCGTCGGCGGCCTCGCGGAGCAGGTCGGCGTGACCCGTGTGCCGGCCGTACTCCTCGACGAGGTCGAGCAGCAGTCGGCGCAGGCTCGCGTGCCGTCCGGGCGCGCCCGCGTGCACGGGCTGGTCGAGGCCGCCCGTCGCGAGCACCGCCGCGAGCCGGGCGCGGGAGCGTTCCACGGCGGCGTCGTAGAGGTCGTAGAGGTGCTCGGGGGAGTCCTGGGCTGCCGACTCGAAGTCCCAGTCGGTCGACCCGTCCCAGCCGAAGCCGACCCACGGCTCCCCGAGCGGCTCACCCGTCAGCTTGACGGTGTGGTGGAAGTCCTCCGCAGCCGCCAGGTGCTTGAGCAGGCCGCCGAGGCTGAGGCTCGAGGCTCCGACCGTCGCAGCCAGGCCGGCCTCGTCGAGGGCGTCGGCCTTCCACCGGAAGGTCGTGCGCAGCCGCTCGAGCGCGCCGAGCACCTGCTCCGTCTCGGTGCCCGCCGGCGGCGGCTCCCACGGGGTGGGGTCGGGTGCGCCGTCAGGGCCGGAGTTCGTCGTCATGGCGCGAGCGTAGGAACGGTCCCGGACGGAGCGCGTCCGGGACCGTTCCTGCGCTCGCTCCGTCCGTCCGGTGTTCCCGTGTGGCGGGCGTGCACCGAAGGGAGAACGGGCCTCAGGCCGTGAGGAGCTCGGCGGAGCCGAGGTGCTCGCGCAGATCGGCGAGCACCCGACGCAGCAGCCGGCTCACCTGCATGGCGCTCAGTCCCATCGTCTCGGCGATCTCGGCCTGGGTCATGTCGTGGGTGAAGCGCAGCTCGACGATCCGGCGCTCGCGGGCCGGGAGGCGCCCGAGGGCGGTGCGCACGACGATGTCGTCGTCGAGCCCGGGGTCGCCCTCCCGGTCGCCGTGGGCGTCCACGAGGTCGAGCACCGGGCGCCCACCCTCGGTCGTCGCGTCGAGCGAGGCGGGCCGCAGGTTGGTGGAGGCCACCTGGGCCTCGCGCACCTGCTCGGGGGTCAGGTCGAGGGCGGCCGCGATGTCGGCGCAGTCGGGCTCGTGGCCGAGGGTCTGCTCGAGCAGGTTGCGGGCGTCGGTGACGAGCTGCCGCCGCTCCTGCAGCCCGCGGGGCGGGCGCACGAGCCAGCCGTGGTCGCGGAAGTGCCGCCGGATCTCACCGGTGATGGTCGGCGTCGCGTAGGCCCCGAACTCCGTGGTCTGCGCGAGGTCGAAGCGCTGGATCGCCTTGAGCAGGGCGAGGAAGGCCACCTGCTCGAGGTCCTCGCGGTCGAGGCCGCGGCCGGCGTAGCGGTGGGCGAGCGAGCGGGCCAGCGGCATGTGCAGCCGGGTCACGGTCTCGAGGGCGATCGCCTTCTCGGTCTCGCTCGTGCAGGTGCGGATCGTGTCGAGAAGCTCTCGGGTGCGGGCATCCTTGCGCGGGCCGCGCGACGGGTCGGTCATGAGTCCTCCATCAAAGGTGGCGGCGCTTTCTTGACCGACGTGACAAACCCTAGACAAAGCATGAACAGGATGCAAGTAGAGGGTCTGTCCAACGTTGTGCGGCACCCCGTCCACCGGTGCCGGGGTCGACCCGGGGAGGCCGCGCCGACCCGCGCGAGCCCGCGTGCGGCACCCGTGGCAGGCGCCGGGCTAGCCTGCTGGGATGAGTGAGAGCGAGCACCGGGCGCCTCGGCGGCCTGCCTTCTTCAGCGAGGCCGCGCTCGAGGCCCTCGGGCCCGCCTACGACCCGACGGAGCAGATCCACGTCGCGCACGAGACGGCGCTCGCGCTCGTCCACGCGGGACGGGCCGCTGCCGATCCCGCCGTCACGCGCAAGCTCGTCGCCCTCGTCGACGACATCGGCCTCTCGACGCTGGCCGAGCTGTGGTCGCAGCGCCCCGCCCGTTCGCTGCCCGGGGCCCTGTGGCGCCTCTACGTCCTGCGCGAGTGGGTCCACCGCGCCCCGGAGGAGGCGAGCCGCGACTACGCCGCCGGCATCCGGTTCACCGGTCCCAACCACGCCGTGGCCGGTGCGGCCGAGCCGCCCGGGCCGGCGGAGATGAGCCGCGTCATCGACGAGGTGCTGCGCGGGGTCTTCGAGGGTGACCTCGCGGTCGCCCTCGAGCGCGCGGCGGCCTTCTGCCGCGTCGTCTCCGCCGGGCGGGCCGACACCTCGACCGGGGACGAGAGCGCCGAGCGCGCCGCGAGCGTGCTCGGCATGGCGCAGGACCTCAGCGTGTGCGCCCACCTGTGGCGCACGGGCGCCCTGGGCTGAGCGGCCCGACGCGCCCGGGGCGGACTTCGCCGATCCCTTTGGCGATCCGCTGCGGCGCGTTTATCCTTGCTCGTGCGTCGGGTCGCGGTAGCCCCGGGTCCCAAATATCGCCGCTCCGAGCGGCCCTGTGCCGAGAGGCGCTCCCGACCCGACGCGACCCCCTCCCCGGCAGCGGCCGGCCGCACCCGGCGCACGACGACGGGTCCGGAGCGACCTGGTTCGGGGCTTCGTCGCACGAACGGGTCGAGCGCCCCCTAGATTGAGCGCATGACGCCCGAGGAGGAGCGGTCTGCCGACCTGCTGGATGTCGAGCTCGCCGATGAGATCGAGCTCGTGAGCGACCTCGTGGTGGCGGCCTCGTCGAGCCCGCGCCACTTCACCCCCGACGAGGTCGACGAGCTGCTCGGCATCGGCGGCGAACCCGTCGGCCCGGCCGTGGGAAACGCCACCGAGGCGCCGGCCGACGCCGGCCCCGACGCCGGCCCCGACGCCGCCTCCGGGACCCCGGCCGCGAGCGCGTCCGTCGTCGACCCGGCCTCGTGACGGCACCCGTGACGCCACCCGTGACGCCACCCCGTGACGCCACCCCGCGACCTCCCTCGTGACCCGGCGGTGAACGGGGGACGACGGCTCGGTTGCGTCGGAGCGTCTACTACGCCGTAGCATCTTCCCCGGACCAGACCTCGATCGACCGGAGCACCCCGTGGGTTTTCGCCTCACACCCCAGGACACGAGCTTTTTCTCCCTCTTCACCTCCTCCGCACAGCTGCTCGTCGAGGCCACCCGGGAGCTGACCCGGTTCCTCGAGGTCGAGCCCTCGAAGCGGCAGACGGTGGCCGACCGGCTCAAGGAGCTCGAGCACGCCGCCGACGACGCGACGCACGAGCTCATCAACAAGGTGAACAGCTCGTTCATCACGCCGTTCGACCGCGAGGACATCCACAACCTCGCCGCGTCGCTCGACGACTGCATGGACTACATCGAGGAGACCGCCGACCTCATCGTGCTCTACCGCATGGGTGAGATCCCGGAGGGCCTCGCGGAGCAGTTCGAGATCCTCGCCCGGATGGCCGAGGTGACGGCCGAGGCCATGCCGCGGCTGCGCTCGATGAAGGACCTCAAGAGCTACTGGATCGAGATCAACCGTCTCGAGAACCAGGCCGACTCGCTCCACCGCAAGATGGTGGCCGCGCTCTTCAACAACTCTCCCGACCCGATCAACGTGATCAAGGTCAAGGCCATCGTCGACGGCTTCGAGAACGCCGCCGATGCGTTCGAGAAGGTGGCCCACGTCGTCGAGGGCATCGCGGTCAAGGAGTCCTGACCCGCTGATGGACACGACCATCCCCGTCCTCGGGGTCGGTGCGGTCATCGCACTGGCCATGGGCTTCAACTACACCAACGGCTTCCACGACGCGGCGAACGCCATCGCGACCTCGGTCTCGACGCGGGCGCTGACGCCGCGGGTCGCCCTCGCCATGGCGGCCGTCGCCAACCTCTTCGGTGCCTTCTTCGGCGCCAAGGTGGCCAAGACGATCGGCTCCGGCATCATCGAGCAGCCGCAGGGCGTCGACGGCCTCTGGCTCGTCGCAGCGGCTCTCGTCGGCGCCATCGGCTGGAACCTGCTGACCTGGTGGTTCGGGCTCCCGTCGTCCTCGTCGCACGCCCTCATCGGCGGGCTCGGGGGAGCGGCCCTCGTGGCCGGCGTCGCCGTGCAGTGGACCGTCATCTGGGAGAAGGTCATCATCCCGATGATCGCGTCCCCGATCATCGGCCTCGTCCTCGGCTACCTCGTCATGACGGCCCTCTTCTGGATCTTCCGCAACGCCAACCCGGGGCGGGTGACGCGCGGCTTCCGCCTCGCGCAGACGGCCTCGGCGGCCGCGATGGCCTTCGGCCACGGCCTGCAGGACGCCGCGAAGACCGCAGGCGTCGTCGTGCTCGCCCTCAACATCTCGGGGCACCACGACAGCGACAGCATCCCGATCTGGGTGCTCGTGCTGTCCGCCGTCGTCATCTCGCTCGGCACGTATGCCGGCGGGTGGCGCATCATGCGCACGCTGGGCCGGCGGATCATCGACCTCAACCCGCCGCAGGGATTCGCGGCCGAGACGACCGCCGCCGCGATCCTCTACGTCGCCGGCCTCGCCTTCGGCGCCCCGATCTCGACGACCCACACGATCACGTCCGCGATCATGGGTGTCGGGGCCACCAAGCGCCTCTCGGCCGTGCGCTGGAGCGTCGCGGGCAACATCGTCGGTGCCTGGGTGCTGACCTTCCCCGGAGCCGGCCTCGTCGCCGTCCTCGCCTGGTACGTGACGTCCGTCTTCCGCTGACGACCGCCGCGCCGACCGCCCCCGGGCGGGTGGCACGACGAAGGGCCCCCGCGACCGTCCGGTCGCGGGGGCCCTTCGTCGTCGGGGGAGCGGTGGATCAGCCGAAGCGACCGGAGATGTAGTCCTCGGTGGCCTGCTGGGTCGGGTTGTTGAAGATGCGCGCCGTGTCGTCGATCTCGATGAGCCGGCCGGGCTCGCCCGTCGCCTTGAGGTTGAAGAAGGCCGTCCGGTCGGAGACGCGAGCCGCCTGCTGCATGTTGTGCGTGACGATGACGATGGTGAAGTCGTTCTTCAGCTCGTTGATGAGGTCCTCGATGGCGAGCGTCGAGATCGGGTCGAGCGCCGAGCACGGCTCGTCCATGAGGAGCACCTGGGGCTGCACGGCGATGGCGCGGGCGATGCAGAGGCGCTGCTGCTGGCCGCCGGAGAGGCCGGCGCCGGGCTTGGCGAGGCGGTCCTTGACCTCGTTCCACAGGTTGGCGCCCTTGAGCGAGGACTCGACGATGCCGTCGAGCGTCTTCTTGTTCTTGACGCCGTTGAGCCGCAGGCCGGCCGCGACGTTGTCGTAGATCGACATCGTCGGGAACGGGTTCGGGCGCTGGAACACCATGCCGACCGTGCGACGCACGGTGACGGGGTCCATCGAGCTGGCGTAGAGGTCCTGGTCGTCGAGCATGACCTTGCCCTCGACGCGGCCGCCGGGGATCACCTCGTGCATGCGGTTGAGCGTGCGCAGGAAGGTCGACTTGCCGCAGCCCGACGGCCCGATGAAGGCCGTGACGGACCGGGGCTCGACCGTCATCGAGACGCCCTCGACGGCCTTGAAGGCGCCGTAGTAGACGTTGAGGTCGGTGACGTCGATTCGCTTTGCCATGTTCGAGGATTCGCTTTCTCTTACTTCTTGACCGAGCCGTAGTGCGCGATGACCCGGCCGATGAGGTTGAGCAGCAGGACGAGGAGGATCAGGGTGAGGGCGGCGCCCCACATGCGCTCCGCGGCGGTCGACAGGGCGAAGTCGCCGCGGTCCTGGTTGATCATCATCGGCAGCGTCGGGAAGTTGCCGTTGAACAGGTCGCGCTGGAAGTTCTTCGTGTACGGCGCGAGGATCAGCAGCGGCGCCGTCTCGCCCATGACCCGGGCGATGCCGAGCAGCACACCGGTGACGATGCCCGAGAAGGCCGTGCGCAGCACGACCTTGACGACCGTGACCCACTTGGGCACACCGAGGGCGTATGCCGCCTCCCGCAGCTCGTTGGGCACGAGCTTCAGCATCTCCTCCGTGGAGCGCACGACGACCGGGATCATGAGCAGCACGAGGGCGAGCGAGGCGGCGAAGCCGGAGCGCCCGATGCCGAAGGTCGTCACCCACACCGCGTAGATGAACAGCGCCGCGACGATGGACGGCACGCCCGAGAGGATGTCGACGGTGAAGCTGATCGCCTTCGCGAGCCGGCCCCGGCCGTACTCCACGAGGTAGACGGCCGTGAGGATGCCGATCGGCACGGCGATGAGGGCCGTGAAGCCGACCATCGTCAGGGTGCCCTCGATGGCGTGCCGCGCGCCACCGCCGAAGTCGTCGGAGTTGACGTTGCGCTGGTTGCCCGTCCACCAGGTCGAGGTGGTGAGCATGTGGGCGCCCTTGGCCACGACGGTGCCGAGGATCCAGACGAGGGGCACCATGGCGAGCGCGAAGGCGGACCACATGACGACGCGGGCCAGCACGTCCTTGGCGGCGCGGGCCCGGTGCGGGCTGCGCATCTCGGCCAGGGCGTCGCGGCCCGGGCGGTCGCCCGGCGGGGTCGCGGCGTCGTCGACGGCGCCGGGGGCGTCGCCGGCCGCGCGGCGGTCGGTCGCGGTGCTCATTCGGTGAAGGCCTTCCTGCGCTCGATGACGACGCGGGCGATGCTGTTGACGATGAACGTCAGCACGAAGAGGACGAGGCCGGCGGCGATGTAGGCGCCCGTCTTGCCGGGGTTGCTGAACTCGGCCGCGTTGTTCGCGATCTTCGAGGCGAACGTCTCGCCGCCGTTGAAGAGCGAGAACGTCCACTTCGCCCCGTCGGGCAGCGCCGAGACGAGGAAGGTGACGGCGATCGTCTCGCCGAGGGCGCGGCCGAGCGCCAGCATGGCGGCCGAGATGACGCCCGGCCGGCCGAACGGCAGCACCGCGGTGCGGATCATCTCCCACTGGGTGGCGCCGAGGGCGAGCGCGCCCTCCTGGTGCGCGACCGGCGTCTGCGCGAAGACCTCGCGCGACAGCGCGGTGACGATGGGCAGCACCATGATCGAAAGGACGATGCCGATGAAGAAGATCGTGCCGCCGGAGATCCCGGCGGGGGCGAAGACCGGGACCCAGCCGAGCGTCTCCTCGATCCACGTCTGCACCGGCTTCCACACGGGGAAGAAGGTGATGAGGCCCCAGAGCCCGTAAACGATCGAGGGCACCGCGGCGAGGAGGTCGACGAGGGTGGCGGCGGGGCGGCGCAGCCAGCCCGGCGCGTACTGCGTCAGGAAGAGCGCGACCGCGACCCCGACCGGGACGGCGATGAGCATCGCGATCGTCGAGGCGGCGACGGTCGTCCAGAGGAACTCGAGGATGCCGAAGCCCGGCTGCTCGCCACCCGGCGCCCACACCCGGCTCGTGAAGAAGTTCTCCGAGTTGTTGCGCAGGGCCGGCACGGCCTGCACGACGAGGAAGACCGCGATGAGGGTGACGACGGCGATGACGACGAGACCGGACGCGGTGGCGGCGCCACCGAAGACCCGGTCACCGAGGCGACCGGTCGACGCCTGGTCCGCGTGCAGCGGCGGTCGGCCCTCGGGCCCGGGAGACTGGTCCGCGGCGGACACGCCCGTGACGGTGGACACGTGCTGGCCCCCTTCCTTCGGTTGCGGTGAACCCGCAGGGGCGGACGCCGGGTGCGGCGCCCGCCCCTGGGTGGGCGGTGGGTCAGGAGATCGCGTCGACCGCGGTCTGCACCTTGGTGGCGACCTCGGCGGGCAGCGGCGCGTAGCCCTTGGCCTCGAGGCCCTTCTGCACGTCGTCGGAGGCGAAGGTCTTGAGGAAGCTCTTGACCTTCTTGCCCGTCTCGGCGTCGGCGTACTTCGAGCAGACGATCTCGTAGGTCACGAGGACGATCGGGTAGGCCCCGGCCTCCTTGGTGGCGTAGTCGATCTTGAGGGCGAGGTCGTTGCCCGTGCCGGTCTGCTTCGCGGTGGCGATCGTCTTGCCGGCCGACTCGGCGGTCAGCTCGACCGGGCCCGCCCCGGTGTCGATCTGGGCCATCTTCAGCGAGTTCTGCTGGGCGTAGGAGAGCTCGACGTAGGTGATGCCGCCGTCCTGGCCCTTCGTCGCGGTGGCGACACCGGCCGACTTCTCCTTGCCCTCGCCCTTGCCGGTCCACTTCTTGCCGGTCTCGTAGGACCAGGCGTCGGGGGCGGCGGCCTTGAGGTACTTCGTGAAGTTCTCGGTGGTGCCCGACTCGTCGGAGCGGAAGAAGACCTTGATCGGCGTGGCCGGCAGGGTGACGCCCTTGTTGAGGGCGGCGATGGCCGGGTCGTTCCACGTCGTGATCTTGCCGTCGAAGATCTTCGCGGCCACCTCGGCGTCCAGCACGAGCGTGTCGACGCCCTGCACGTTGTAGGCGATGGCGATCGGGCCGGTGACCATGGGGAGGTTCCAGGCGTCCGAGCCGCACGAGGCCTTGGCGTCGTCGGCCTCGACCTTGCCGTCCTTGGGCTCGGTCTTGAGCGCGGAGTCCGAGCCGGCGAAGTCGACCTGCTTGGCGATGAACTGCTTGATGCCGGCGCCCGAGCCGGTGGGCTGATAGTCGATGTTGGCGTCGGCGCAGGCCGTCTGGTACGCCTTGATCGCCTCGTCGATAGCGTTCTTCTGGGCCGAGGAGCCCTCCGCCTTGAGGTCACCGCTGAAGCAGTCGCCACTGGCCGTCCCACCGGCGGCGGTGGAACCGGCGCCGGGTGCGGCACCGTTGTTCTCGGACGCGCAGGCCGACAGCGCCAGGGCGCCGGACAGGGCGACGGCGCCGATGGCGCTGAAACGCGAAACAGACACGAGTGTGATCCCTCTCGATGGGGTGTTCCTGAGGTGTTCCGGATGGTGGGGACGGACCTCGGGCAGCGCTGCCGGACGTCTCGTCCACGGCGAACATAGGGGCGCCGGGTGACCGTTCGTCCATCTGCGGTGAACACCCGGTGAACGCCGGGCGACGACTTGGGACGGGCCCCGCCCTCGGGATGCGGGTGGGGTCGCCGCGGCCCACGATGGAGGGTTGGGATCAGGTGTCGATGCGCTCGACGTCGACGACCCGGGCGTCCGGCCCGCGGCCGACGAGGTGGCACACGAGCACCTCGCCCTTGCCCATCGCCGAGGAGGCCGCCGCCTCCAGCCGGTCGAGCGCCGCGCGGCCGCGCTCGGGGGTGGGCCCCACCCGGTCGGCGAGCATCCCGAGCAGGGTCGGCAGCACCGGGCCGTGGCTGCAGAGGGCGGCGGGGTCACCCTTGTCGAGCAGGCGCTCGAGCTGGGTCACCGCGCCCGCGGGGGCCGCGGCGAAGCCCTCCTCCGAGAGTGCGTCGCGGGTGCGCACGCGCAGCCCGCGCGACACGGCATACGGCTCGACGGTGGCGACGCAGCGGACCGACGACGACGAGACGACCCGGGTCACGCCGTAGGCGCCGAGGGCGGCCGAGACGGTGCGGGACTGGGCGTGGCCCACCGCGTCGAGCGGGCGGAGCCGGTCGTCGGCCGCCCACTTGCCGCGGGGCGTCGCCTTGGCGTGGCGCACGAGGGCGAGCGGCCAGGTGCGCAGCTCCCCGGCGCGCTCGGCGCGCACGAGCGCGAGCAGCTGCTCCCGGTCGCGGGCGTAGTCGAGGCGGTCGTGCGCGGTGCGCACGTCGACCCACGCCACCTCGTCGATCTCGTGCTCCAGCTCGCCGGTGCCGCCGGTGACGCGCGCGGCCCAGTAGTGCACCTGCTTCGTCGCGGGCCCGCCCGTCGAGTCGAGCACGGGGTACTCCGCCGACGGCAGGGGCACGCCGAGTCGCACGACCAGGCCCGTCTCCTCGAGGGTCTCGCGGGCCGCGGCCACGCAGGGGTGCTCGCCGCGGTCGAGCTTGCCCTTGGCCCACGACCAGTCGTCGTACTTGGGTCGGTGCACGAGGGCGACCTCGAGCCGTCCGTCGCGGCGACGCCACGGCAGGGTGCCGGCGGCGGGGATCACGGAGGCCACGCGCGCCAGTCTGCCCGATCGGCGCCGTGCGGTCGCCCCCACGTCCCGAGGGGCGGTATGCCGTCAGCCGAGCAGGTCGGCGATCGCACCGTCGAGCGTGGGGTGGGCGAAGGTGAAGCCGGCGTCACGCAGGACGTCGGACGTGCAGTGCCGCCCGGTCAGCCCGAGCGCCGGGTCGGTGCGCAGCGCGATGCTGCCGACCCGCACCGCGACCGTCGGGGTGGGCGGCGACGGCGGACGGTGCAGGTGCCGGCGCAGGGCGGCCATGAGGTCGGCGTTGCGCACCGGGGCCGGCGCCGCGCCCACGACGACGCCGTCGGGCAGGGCAGGGCCCGACGGCAGCCCCAGGCCGCCCCGGACGACGGCCAGCCAGTCGTCGACGTGGATCCAGCTGAACCACTGGCGGCCCGTGCCGACCCGTCCGCCGAGCCCCACGCGGGTGAGGCCGGTGAGACGGTCGAAGGCCGGGGACCCGGCCTGCAGGACGATCGAGGTGCGCAGCACGACGAGGTGGTCGGTGGCCGCGCCCGTGGCGGCCTCCTCCCACGGCTGCGCGACCCCCGTCATCTGGGGCAGGGCGTCCGCGCCGGTGGGCAGCGGGGTGCCCTCGGTGACGCGGGTCTCGCCGGCGTCCGACCAGATGGCCGTCGTCGAGCCCTGCACCCACGCGGCGAGCGGGTGGGGCAGCGTGCGGCTCGCCTCGACGAGGGCGCGCGTCGGGTGCACCCGCGACGTGCGCAGCTCGTCGACGGTCCGCGCCGTCGGCCGGGCGTCGACGAGGCGGCCCGCGAGGTTGACGACGGCGGTGCGGGCGGGCTCCGCGAGCTCACGGGTCCAGGCCCCCTGCCGGATGCCGTCCCACTCGGTCTGCCGGTGAGGCAGGCGTGGGTCGCGCCGCCGGGTGAGGAGCACGACCTCGTGGCCCCGCGCGGTGAGGTCGGCGGCGAGGCTGCGCCCCAGCGTGCCCGATCCGCCGGCCACGACGACCTTGAGCAGGTCGCGGGAGGGGGTGACGACGAGGGCGGCCAGCCGGGTGACGTGCTCGGGCCAGCCGTCGGCCAGCGAGCGCGCGACGCCGAGCACGACGGGCGTCGTCAGGGGGCCGGTCACCGTCACACGCTGCCGCAGCAGCGTGCCGGTGCCGTCGGGCTCGACGGTCCACTCGACCCGCATGACCCCGCCGGGGTTGGGCTGCTCGACGACGAGGGTGCGGGGCGCGTCGACGGTGACGACCCGCAGCGGCGGGGCGGTGCGGCGGTGCAGCTCGCGGACCCAGCGCACGGACGGCAGGTAGGCACCGGTGGCACCGGTACGGGGCGGGCCGTCGACGGTCACCGCGTGGATCGCCGCGCACCACTCGGGCCACCGGCGGGGGTCGCCGACGACCGACCAGACGGCGTCGGGGTCGGCGGCGAGGTGCTGGGTGTGGGTGCGCTTCCAGGTCATGCCCACACCGTAGGGCTCAGTCGAGGCAGAACTCGTTGCCCTCGACGTCCTGCATGACGAGGCACGACTCGTCGAAGCCGTCGGCGCGCAGCAGCTGCACGCGGCGCGCCCCGAGCCGCTCGAGCCGGTCGCCCTCCGACTCGAGGGCTGCGAGGCGCTCGTCGCCGCGCAGGCCCGTGCCGACCCGGACGTCGAGGTGCACGCGGTTCTTGACGACCTTGCCCTCCGGCACCCGCTGGAAGAACAGCCGCGGCCCGGCACCCGTCGGGTCGACGCACGCGAACGCCGACCCCTGGCGCTCGGCCGGGAGCGAGCGGTCGAAGGCGCCCCAGTCCTCGAAGCCCGGCGGGGGAGGCGGCACGACGTAGCCGAGGACCTCGCACCAGAACCGGGCGACCCGCTCGGGGTCGGCGCAGTCGAAGGTGACCTGGACCTGCCTCACGCTCGCCATGCCGCCCACCCTAGGGGTGCGATCAGCGGCGGCGGGCCTTGCGGCGACGCTTGTCGTGGCGCTCGATGAGCTTCTCCTGCAGGTCGTCGAGGGGCTCGCCGGACTCCGACTGGTGGTGCCGGGTCCACCGGCCGTCGGAGCCGAGGTCCCAGCGCGACGTCGTCTCGGCGAAGGCGAGGTCGATGAGGTCGGCGAGCTCGACGACGTGGGCGGGCTCGGAGATCCGCACGAGCGCCTCGACGCGGCGGTCGAGGTTGCGGTGCATCATGTCCGCGCTGCCGATGTAGACCTGCGGGTCGCCGCCGTGGTCGAACCAGAAGACACGCGAGTGCTCGAGGAAGCGCCCGAGGATCGAGCGCACCCGGATGTTCTCCGAGAGGCCCTCGACGCCGGGGCGCAGCGCGCAGATGCCGCGCACCCAGATGTCGACGTGCACGCCGGCGATGCTCGCGCGGTAGAGCGCGTCGACGAGCGCCTCGTCGACGATCGAGTTGGCCTTGATGACGATGCGCCCGGGAGGGGCGTCCTTGCGCCGGGCCTCGTGGATCTCGATCTCGTCGTCGACGAGGTCGATGAGACCGGAGCGCACCGACCGCGGCGCGACGAGCAGCCGCTTGAACTTGCTCCGCGGGGCGAAGCCCGAGAGCAGGTTGAAGAGGCGTGAGAGGTCCTCGCCGACCTGCGGGTCGGTGGTGAAGAGGCCGAAGTCCTCGTAGACGCGGGCGGTCTTCGGGTTGTAGTTGCCGGTGCCGATGTGGCAGTAGCGCACGAGCCCCTCGGACTCCTGGCGCACGACGAGGCACAGCTTGGCGTGCGTCTTGAGGCCGACGACGCCGTAGACGACGTGCACGCCCGCCTCCTCGAGCTTGCGCGCCCAGGAGATGTTGTTGACCTCGTCGAAGCGGGCCTTGATCTCGACGACGGCGAGCACCTGCTTGCCGGCCTCGGCGGCGTCGATGAGGGCGTCGATGATCGGGGAGTCGCCGGAGGTGCGGTAGAGGGTCTGCTTGATCGCGAGGACCTTCGGGTCGTTCGCGGCCTGCTCGATGAAGGCCTGCACCGACGTCGAGAACGAGTTGTAGGGGTGCTGGACGAGGACGTCCTTCTGCCGCACCGCAGCGAGCAGGTCGATCGCCTTGGCGCTCTCGGTGGGCGCGAAGTCGGGGTGGGTGCGGGGGAAGAACTTGGGGAACTCGAGGTCGCTGCGGTCGACGTCGGCGATGGTGAACAGGCCGCGCAGGTCGAGGGGCGTCGGGAGCCGGTAGATCTCGCGGTCGCTGATCTGCAGCTCGCGGGCGAGCATGTCGAGCACCTTGGGGTCGATGTCGTCCTCGACCTCGAGGCGGATCGGCGGCCCGAAGCGGCGGCGCGTCAGCTCCTTCTCGAGCGCCGTCAGCAGGTTCTCGGCGTCGTCCTCCTCGACCTCGAGGTCCTCGTTGCGGGTGACCCGGAAGGAGAAGTGCTCCTGCACGAGCATGCCGGGGAAGAGCTGGTCGAGGTGGCTCGCGATGACGTCCTCGAGCGGCACGAAGCGCTTGCGCTCGACCTCGGCGTCGACGTCCTCCTCGACGAGGATGAAGCGGGGCAGGCTCGGCGGCACCTTGACGCGCGCGAAGTGCTCCGAGCCGGTCTTCGGGTTCTGCAGCAGCACGGCGAGGTTGAGCGAGAGCCCCGAGATGTAGGGGAACGGGTGGGCCGGGTCGACGGCCAGGGGCGTGAGCACCGGGAAGACCCGCTCCGCGAAGAAGAAGTGGAGGGGCTCGCGGTCGTCCTCGTCGAGGTCGTCCCAGCGCACGATGGTGATGCCCTCGTCGCCGAGCGACGGCCGCACGTCGTGCTGGAACACGGAGGCGTGCTGCTGCATCAGCTCGTGCGCGAGGCGCGCCACCCGCTCGAGCAGCTCGCGCGGCTCGAGACCGGCCGCGGTGCGCACGGCGAGGCCGGTCGCGATGCGGCGCTTGAGCCCCGCCACGCGCACCATGAAGTACTCGTCGAGGTTGTTCGCGAAGATCGCGAGGAACCGGGTGCGCTCGAGCAGCGGCACGGCCGGGTCCATCGCCAGCTGGAGCACCCGCTCGTTGAACTGCAGCCACGACAGCTCGCGCTCGAGGTAGCGGTCGGCCGGCAGGTCGTCGTCGCCGTCGGCCGGGCCGCCCTGGCCGACGAAGCGGCCGTTCGGGGCCCGCGCGGGCACGCGCCGGGTGGGCACCGTGCTCGTGAACGAGCTGACCTCGGCGGCCTCGGGGGCCTCGGGGGCCTCGGGGGCGTCGGGCGCCTCGGGCGTCGCCGAGCCGTTCGCCTGGATCTCGAGGTCGGTGGAGGTGAGGCTGCCGGTGCTCATGACCCCATCGTGGCACCGTTGGGTGACGAGGAGGTGAAGTCGTCCGGGCGCGCGAACTGCCGGTGCAGCTCGACGTCCTCGAAGCCGAGCCCGCGGTACGTGCGCACGGCGGCGACGTTGTCCTCGTCGACGTAGAGCACGACGCGCTCGAGGCCGCGTGAGCGCAGGTGGTCCAGGCCCAGCACGGTGACGAGCCGGCCGAGGCCCTGCCCCTGCCGGTCCGGGGAGACCGCCACGACGTAGACCTCGCCGACGGTGCCGTCCGGCGGGTCGACCTTGGTCCAGTGCGAGGCCGCGAGCACGTCGGGGTCGTCGTCGGGCACGACGAGGATCAGCCCCGCCGGGTCCCACCACGCCTGTTCCATCCGCTGGTCGAGGTCCGCCCGGCGCACCGAGCCCTGCTCGGGGTGGTGCGCGAAGGCGGCGGCGTTGAGGGCCAGCCACGCCTCCTCGTCGCGCCCGGGCTCGAAGGAGCGCACGGCATACCCGCTCGGCACCGTGGCGGCGGGCCAGGGCGTGCCCGCACGGAGCGAGCGGCCCATGACGTGGAGCGAGCGCACCGGCTGGAGGCCGCCGGCGGCGGCGAAGGCGGCGGCTGCCTCGGCGCCGGCGCCCGTGGCGTGGCTCCACACGCGCGCGTCGGCCGGCAGCCGCTCCAGCAGCGCCGCGCCCACGCCGCCCCGGCGGGCCCCGGGGGCGACGACGAGCTCCGCCGACGGGTGCGGGTCGCCGCGGCGGCACTGCGCGTAGCCGAGCAGCTGCCCGTCGGCGCCGAGCGCGAGCAGGTGGTCGACGCCGTCGTGCTCCCGGGCCCGCACGGAGAGGCGGAACTGCTCCGAGAGCGGCTCGGACCCGTCGGCCGACGCGGCCTCGGCGGCCAGGGCGAGCACGGCGTCGGCCTCGCGGTCGGTGAGCGGCTGGGTCTCGTCGCGCTGGGCGACCGTCGGGCGCGGCATACGGCGATTCCACCACAGGCACTGCTCGGCGCGGCGGCCCTGCCGGTGGGCGGGTGCCGTTCACCGAGCGGACACCGTCCAGCGCCCCACCCGGCCCCTCGCGCCGCTAGCCTCCCTCTCGTGCCGCGGAGGCACGCACCGGAGTGAAAGAGGAAGCACATGACCCGAAAGACTCGCCGCATCACGGGAGTCGCGTTCGCCGCCGTCTGCGCGGCGGCCGTGGCGGCCCCGGCGCTCGCCGCGCCCGCGACGCCGATGCACGGAGGGGGCGGCCACGGCGGCCACCACTGGCCGTGGCCCGTGCCGAGCCGCTACGCGGACCTGCAGATCCTGTCGTTCAACGACTTCCACGGCAACCTCGAGGCCCCCAGCGGCTCGAGCGGCCGGCTCCAGACGGGTCCGGCGTCGACCGACACGACGAACGTCGGCGGTGTCGAGTACCTCGCGACGCACCTCAAGCAGGCCCGCGTCGGTCACAAGAACACGGTGACGGTCGCCGCCGGCGACATGGTCGGCGCCTCGCCGCTGCTGTCGGCCGCCTTCCACGACGAGCCGACCGTCGAGTCGCTCAACAAGCTCGGCCTCGACATCACGGCCGTGGGCAACCACGAGTTCGACGAGGGCTACAAGGAGCTCCAGCGCCTCCAGCGCGGCGGCTGCATCGATGACGGCGACGGCGCGAACAACCAGAACTCCTGCCCCGCAGGCCGGTTCAAGGGTGCGGACTTCCAGTACCTCGCCGCGAACGTCGTCGAGAAGCGCACCGGCCGCACGATCCTGCCGTCCTACGCGATCAAGCGCTTCCCGAACGGCGCGCGCGTCGGCTTCATCGGCATGACCCTCAAGGACACGCCCTCGATCGTCACCGCATCGGGCATCGCCGGCCTCGAGTTCAAGGACGAGGTGGCCACCGCCAACGCCCTCGTGCCCAAGCTCAAGCGCCAGGGCGTCAACGCGATCGTCGTGCTCGTGCACCAGGGCGGCACCCCGCCGGCCAGCACCCCCTACGACTACACGTGCAAGGGCGGCGGCACGCTGTCGGCCGACTCGCCGATCATCCCGATCGTCAAGAACCTCCGCCCGGAGATCGACATGGTCATCTCGGGTCACACGCACCAGCCCTACGTCTGCGCCATCCCCGACTCGAATGGCAAGCCGCGGCTCGTGACGTCGGCGTCGTCGTTCGGGCGCCTCTACAACGACACCGAGGTGCGCTACGACCGCTGGACGCAGGACCTCGTGCGCCCGACGGAGGCCGACTCGCGCAACAACCTCGTGACGCGCACCGTCGCGGCCGACCCGGCCCAGACGACCCTCATCGCGAAGTACAAGGAGCTCGTCAAGACCATCGCGAGCAAGATCGTCGGCACGATCTCCGCGGACGTCACGAAGACGCAGAACGTGGCCGGGGAGTCGCAGCTCGGTGACCTCATCGCCGACGCCCAGCTCGCCGACCCGTCCGTCGTGACCGGTGGGCAGACGCCGGTCATCGGCTTCATGAACCCGGGCGGCATCCGCGCCGACCTCACCTACGCCAACAGCCCCTACGGCGAGCCGGCCGGCAAGGTCACCTTCGAGGAGGCGTTCACGGTCCAGCCGTTCAACAACTACCTCGTCTCGATGACCCTGACGGGCCAGCAGGTCTACGACGTGCTGAACCAGCAGTGGGCCGGGGCCAACGCCGGCACCGCGGCCAAGGTGCTGCAGGTGAGCAAGGGCTTCAGCTACACGCACAACGGCTCGAGCGTCGTCGACGGCACCGTCGCCCTGAACGGCACGCCCATCGACAAGGCCGCGTCGTACCGCATCGTGACGAACAACTTCCTCTCCGACGGCGGCGACAACTTCCCCGCCTTCCGTGACGGCGCGGGCAAGTACTTCGGCGGCCTCGACATCGACGCCTTCGCGAACTACCTGACCGGCCTCGAGGGCCAGGGTGGCTACACCCCGGGCCCGCTGACGCGCATCACCAGGACGCCGTGACCTGACGGCGCACCCGCGCCGCCGACATGGACGGCCCGGCTCCCTCGGGGAGCCGGGCCGTTCGTGCGTCCGGGCACGTCTGCCGGGCACGTATGCCGGGTCAACCGGGCGTGCGGGTGGGTCGCCTCAGGCGTCGGCGGGCTGTGCCTTCGTCGGTGCGGTCGTCGGTGCCGTCGCGGGTGCGGCCTCGGGGCGGTCCGGGACGAGGCGGTAGCCGACGTTGCGCACGGTGCCGATGAGCGCCTCGTGGTCGGGGCCGAGCTTGGCGCGCAGCCGGCGCACGTGCACGTCGACGGTGCGCGTGCCGCCGTAGTAGTCGTAGCCCCAGACCTCCTGGAGCAGCTGGGCCCGGGTGAACACGCGGCCGGGGTGCTGCGCGAGGTACTTGATCAGCTCGAACTCCTTGTAGGTGAGGTCGAGCGGGTTGCCCCGGAACCGCGCGGAGTAGGACGACTCGTCGATGACGAGGTCGCCCGAGGTGATCGGCACCTCGAGCGCGGCGTCCTCGTCCTGGCCCTTCGTGAGCGCCAGGCGCAGCCGGGCGTCGACCTCGGCGGGCCCGGCCGTGTCGAGGATGACGTCGTCGAGGCCCCACTCGGCGGTCAGCCCGGCGAGGCCACCCTCGGTGAGGACGGCCAGCAGCGGGGCGGCGATCCCGGTCGTGCGCAGCACCCGGCAGAGGGAGCGCGCGCTCGCCAGCTCCCGGCGCGCGTCGACGAGCACCGCGTCGCAGTCGGGGGAGTCCACGAGGGCGGCGGCCTCCGCAGGGAGGATGCGCACCGTGTGGCTCAGCAGGCCGAGGGCAGGCAGCACCTCGGCGCTCGGGGCGAGCGCGTTGGTGAGCAGCAGCAGTCGGGCCATCTCATGCAGGATAGGCGAGACTGGTCACGTGCGGACCGGACCGCACCAACCCTGAGACGGAGTGAGATGACCTCGACGACGCCCGCGCAGCAGGCGCCCGACGACGCCGACCCGACCGCGGTCCGGGCCGTGACGGTCCGCTACTGGGCCGCCGCCCGCGCCGCGGCCGGTCGCGACACCGAGCTGCTGCACGGCACGACCGTGGGCGCGGTCGTCGACGCCGCCGTGGCCATGCACCCGGAGCTCGAGCGGGTCGCGCGGGTCGCGACGTTCCTGCTCGACGGGGCCAAGGTCGGCCGTGACTCGGCCGTCGCGGCGGGCGCGACCGTCGAGGTGCTGCCGCCCTTCGCCGGCGGGTGATGCACAATGACCGGCGTGTCTGACACCGCCGCCGCCGTCCGGATCCGTGGGGTCCTGCTCGCGGCGACCTCCGTCTCGGGCCTCGCCCTCCTCGCCGCCCAGGCGACCGGGTATGCCGGCACCGTCGCGGTGACACTCGCGCTCGCCCTCGTCGTCGCCTGGGGCTGGCCGCGGATCACCGGCTCGGCGACCCCGTCGGCCACGTCCGGGGTGCTGGCCGTCGCCGCGGTCGCGATCGTCCTCTCCGCCCGCGACGCGGAGCTGCGCTGGCTGCCCGCGGCCGTCGCCTTCGGGCTCGTGCTCGCCTTCTTCGGCCAGCTCGTGCGCCGCTCGGGCCGGGAGGGCCTCGTGCTGACGCTCCTGTCCTCCTTCGGCGGCCTCGCGGTCACCGCCTCCGGGGCGACCGCCGTCGTCGCCGCCCAGAGCGACCGCGGTCGCGCCGTCGCCGTCGTCGCGCTCGCCGCCGTGGTGGCCGCCGTCGTCGGCGACCTCCTCGTGGCCGCCCCGGCCCTGCGGGCCCGGCCCGGCGCCGTCGGCGCCGTGGGCCTCGTCGCCACCGCGGTCGTGGCGTCCGTCGTGGCCGCCCTCGTCTCGACGCGGTTCGTCGAGGTGGGTCCGGTCGTCGCGCTCGTCGTCGGTGCCGTCGTCGGCGTGGTGTCGTGGGCGCTGCGGAGGGTGCTCGCCCTCGAGCCCGAGCTGCCGACCCTGCGAGGTCAGCTGGCCGCCGGCGCCGCCTCGGTGCTCGCCGTCGGCGCGGTCATCAACCTCGCCACCGCCCTCACCTGACCGACCCCCCCGCGCCACCGTCGAGAGGCCACCTTTCGTGGGTCCGCCACCGTCGAGTGGCCACCTTTCGCGGGTCCGCCACCGTCGAGTGGCCAGTGTTCGCGGGTCCGCCATCGTCGAGGGGCCACATTTGGTGGGATGCCGCCTCAGTAGACGAGCGCCTGGGCCCCGGGCGCCATGATCTCCTCGACGAAGACCGCGGCGCCCTTGATCACGGCCCCGTCGACGAGCTGCTCCTGCGAGAGCTCCCGGCGGGCCGCGCACTGCGTGCACACCGTGAGCCGGCCACCCGCGAGCACGGCGTCGCGCAGCTCACCGAGCGGAGCGGCATACGCGAGCTCGAAGGCCTCGGCGCGCCCCGGGACCGCCATCCACGTCGACTCGCCCGTCAGCCACAGGGACACGTCGACGCCGCTGGCGACGGCGGTCGCGGCGACGGTGAAGGCCTGCGAGAGGCGCTCGGGAGCCTCGGTGCCGGCGGTGACCTTGACGACGAGCGAGCGTGCGGGGGAGTCCATGCCCTCAGGCTACGATCGGGCGCATGTTCAACCTCGACCAGGACATCCCGGAGCCGCTGCGACCCCTCGCCTGGCTCATCGGACGCTGGGAGGGCGCGGGCGTCGTCGGCTACCCGACGATCGAGTCGGCGCACTTCGGGCAGGAGATCGAGGTCACGCACGACGGCCGCGGCTTCCTCAAGTGGGAGAGCCGCGCGTGGATCCTCGACTCCGAGAACGGCGCCAAGGTGCGGCCGGCGGCGGTCGAGTCCGGCTTCTGGCGTCCGCTCGAGAACGGCGAGGTCGAGCTGCTGCTCGCGCACCCGACCGGCATCCTCGAGCTCTACTACGGCGTCATGGAGCCGGCGAAGATCCAGCTCAAGACCGACGGCGTGCTGCGCGCGCCCGGCGCGAAGGAGTACAACGCGGCGACGCGGATGTACGGCCTCGTCGAGTCCCAGCTGATGTGGGTCATGGACATGGCGGCCGTCGGGCAGGACCTCCAGAGCCACGTGTCGGCCACGCTCAAGCGCGTCGAGTGAGGGCCGGCACGGCCCGCGCGGCCGCCCGAGGAATGGGGCGTCGGCCGTGAGCGTTCCCCCCGACATGAGCGACGTGGAGCTGCCGGTGCGCCCGACGACGAGGAGCCCGCTGCTGTCCCGGCCGGGTGCCGTGGCGGGGGAGGGCCTCGAGTCCGGCGTCGCCCTGCACCACGGCGACCCGATGCGCGAGCAGCGCCTCCTCGAGGAGGGGCTCGCGGTCGTGGACCTCTCGAACCGCGACGTCGTCACCGTCACGGGCCCCGACCGGCTCAGCTGGCTGCACTCGTTGACGACCCAGCACCTGCTCGGCCTCGAGCCCCGGCAGTCGCGCGAGGCCCTCGTGCTGACCCCCAAGGGCCACGTCGAGCACTCGCTGCACCTCGTCGACGACGGGGAGACGACGTGGGTCACGACCGAGCCCGGCGCGGGTCAGGCCCTCGTCGACTGGCTCGACCGGATGCGCTTCATGCTCCGCGTCGAGGTCGCGCTCGTCACCGACGACTGGGCGGTGCTCGGTGAGCCGCACGCGAACGAGTCCGCCGAGGGCGAGCCGCTCGCGTGGCGCGACCCGTGGCCCGACCTCGTCGGCGACACGACGGCATACGGCCCCGAGGACGGCCACCCGGGCGTCGAGCGGGCGTGGCGCGAGGTCATCGTTCCGCGCGCGGATCTCGCTGCGGCCGTGGGCGATCGGCCGTTGGCCGGCCTCTGGGCCGCCGAGGCGCTGCGCATCGCGGCGTGGCGTCCGCGGCTCGGGCTCGAGACCGACCACCGCACGATCGTGCACGAGGTCGACTGGCTGCGCACCGCCGTGCACCTGCACAAGGGCTGCTACCGCGGCCAGGAGACCGTCGCGCGCGTGCACAACCTCGGCCGCCCGCCGCGCCGCATCGTCTTCCTCCACCTCGACGGCTCGGGCCACGTGCTGCCCCCGCAGGGCAGCGACGTGCTCGCCGGCGACCGCGTCGTCGGCCGCGTGACGTCGGTGGGGCGCCACCACGTCGACGGACCGATCGCGCTCGCCGTCATCAAGCGCAACACCGACCCGACGCTCGACCTCCTCGTCGACGGGCTCGCCGCCGCGCAGACGACGATCGTCGCCCCCTGACGGGTCGGGCGCCCCTGCGCTGGCAGGATGAGCGCCATGAGCACCGCACGCGCCCAGTCGGCTCCCGGGAGCACCCTCATCACCGTCGCGCCCACGGGCGCCGAGAGCGCCAAGGCGGACGTGCCGGCGCTGCCCACGACGCCCGAGGAGCTCGTCGAGACGGCGGTCGCGTGCGAGGCGGCCGGGGCCGCGCTCATCCACATCCACGTGCGTGACCGGGAGCACCAGCCGACGCTCGAGCCCGGCTTCCTCAAGGAGGCCGTCGACGGCGTCCGAGAGGCGACCGACCTCGTCGTGCAGCTCTCGACCGGCGGCGCGATCACCGACCCCCTCGAGAAGCGGCTCACGGTCCTCGACGCGAACCCCGACTCCTGCTCGCTCACCTGCGGCACGACGAACTTCGGCGACGGCGTCTTCCTCAACCCCTGGGGCTTCATGGTCGACCTCTACCGCCAGGCGCAGGAGCGCGAGGTCGTGCCGGAGTTCGAGCTCTTCGAGCTGGGCCACGTGCACGCGCTGCGCCGGCTCATCGACGAGTGCGGCCTGCCCTACGGCGGCAGGGTGCACGTCGACTTCGTCACCGGCGTGCCGGGCGCGATGCCGGGCACGCCGCAGGCGCTCCTCGCCGGCGTCGCGATGCTGCCGCCCGAGGTGACGAGCTGGTCGGCCACGGGCATCGGCCGCGCCCACCTGCCGATCGTCGCGGCCGCGCTGTCGGCCGGCGGCCACCTGCGCGTCGGCATGGAGGACAACCTCATGTATGCCAAGGGCCGCCCCGTCGCCGACAACCGCGAGCTCGTGGCGCGCGCCGCCGAGATCGCCACCGTCATGCAGCGCCCGCCGATGACGACGGCCCAGGCGCGCGAGGCGCTCGCGATCAAGGACCGCCGCACTCGCTGACGGCCACTGTGGCAGGGCTCACGCTGCCCAGAGTTTGCATTCTGCTTGCTGCAGTTAGCACAATGGAGACATGAGCAAGCTGCCGCTACCCGACCTCGGGGCCTACCTGCGCGAACAGCGCGAGAGCGCCCAGCTGTCACTGCGTCAGCTCGCCGACGTGGCCGGGGTCTCGAACCCCTACCTGTCGCAGATCGAGCGGGGGCTCAAGCGCCCGAGCGCCGAGATCCTCCAGCAGATCGCCAAGGGTCTGCAGGTCTCGGCCGAGTCGCTCTACGTCCGGGCCGGCATCCTCGACGAGCGGGTCGGCGACGACGACCCTGCCGCCGGCTCCGACGTCCTCTCCGCCATCGCCGCCGACCCGGCCCTCACGGACCGGCAGCGCGGGGTGCTCGTCGAGATCTACCGGTCGTTCGTCGGCGGGGACGCGACGAGCCCGACGGCACCGACGGCACCGACGGCACCGACGGCACCGACGACCCCACCGACCAGCGCGTCGGGCGCACCGCGCCGACGCCCCGCGACCGGCAGTGCCGCCGGCGCCACCCCAGGACGCAACGAGCTCAACGAGAAGGAGCAGTGAGATGGCACTCACCGACAAGATCAGCAAGGCGATCAAGGACGCGCAGAAGCAGGCCGAGGCGGCCGTCGCGGACGTGCGTGGACAGCTCGGCCAGATCGAGGGCCGCGTGCCCGAGGTGACGGTCGACCCGACGCCGTTCTACGCCGTCGTCGGCGCCGCCAACATGGCGATCGACACGGTGCGCACCGCGGGCGAGCAGCTCGAGGTCGCCCGCAAGCAGGCCAAGGGCGCCGACCTGCGCAAGGGCGCCAAGAAGGAGGCCGACCAGATGCAGAAGGACCTGCAGAAGCGCATCGCCGACCTCCAGACGCGCACCGCCGAGCTGCAGAAGCTCGCGACGACGTATGCCGAGCGCTTCGTCACGCAGGCCCAGGACCTCCCGGCGCGCGTGCTCAACGAGGGCCTCGTGCTCGCGAGCAACGCCAAGGACCAGTACGACGCCGCCGCCGCGCGCGGCGAGAAGGTCGTCACCGACCTCCGCGCCCAGGGCGAGCGCACCGCGTACGACCTGGCCGAGAAGGGCACGGCCACCGTCACCCGCGGTCGCCGGGTGGCCGAGACGGCCGTCAGCGAGGGCGAGAAGGTGGCCCAGACGCTGCTCGACGTCGTCGCCCAGGACGCCTCGCAGCTCGGCTCGCGCGTCGAGGCCGCGGCTGACGCCGTCGAGTCGGCTGCCGCTCCGGTCGCGCCGAAACGGACCGCCAAGCACGAGAGGGCGATCCGCAGCTCGGCCGCCCAGAAGGCCGCCGCCACGCGCAAGGCGAACGCCGTCGAGTCGACGACGACCCGCAAGGTCGCCGCCCGCAGCTCCGCCACGACCGACGACGCCGACGCCACGGTGGCCCGCAAGGTCGCCCCGGCCAAGCGCGCCGCCCGGAAGACCGCGAAGACGACGGCGAACAAGGCCGCCTCGGCCACGTCCACCGCCACCGGCGCCACGAAGCAGGCCACGAAGAAGGCGACGAAGAAGGCCACGCCGGCCAAGCGCACCGCGAAGAAGACGTCGGCCTCCAGCTGACCGACGCCAGTCGAGCCCGCTCGGCGAAGGGCCGCCACCCGCACGGGTGGCGGCCCTTCGGCACGTCCCGGCCCTCCGGCATACTGCGGGGCGTGTCCGATCACCTCGCGCCCACGTCCTCCTCCGTCAGCCCGGCGCTCGCCGCCGCCCCGGTCGTCGCCCACGTCGTGCGGGCCGGCTTCGTCGAGTCGGTGCACCACGGCACCGCGGTCGTCACCGCCCCGGACGGCACCGTCGAGCTCGAGGTCGGCGACGCGAGCGGTCCGGTCTTCCCGCGCAGCTCGAGCAAGCCGCTGCAGGCCCTCGCCATGGTGCGCCACGGCCTCGACACCGACGGCCGGCTGCTCTCCCTCGCGTGCGCGAGCCACTCCGGCGAGGACTTCCACGTCGAGG
Organism: Terrabacter sp. NPDC000476; assembly: GCF_040300125.1. Lineage (NCBI taxonomy): Bacteria > Bacillati > Actinomycetota > Actinomycetes > Micrococcales > Intrasporangiaceae > Terrabacter > Terrabacter sp. NPDC000476. Next base: position 2,056,749 of record NZ_JBEPDF010000001.1, on the reverse strand, counting down.
CCGCCCGCGAGATCCTCGCCGGCGCCGGCCTCTCCGAGACCGACCTGCAGAACACGCCGGACTACCCCTACGACGAGGCGGCTCGCATCGCCTGGATCGCCGACGGCCGCCCCAAGCAGTCGATCGTGCAGAACTGCTCCGGCAAGCACGCGTCGATGCTCGCGACGTGCGTGCGCAACGGCTGGGACCTCGCGACCTACCGCGACCCGTCCCACCCGCTCCAGGTGGCGGTGGCCGACGCCGTGCGCGACCTCACCGGCTCCGAGCCGGCCGCGGTGGCCGTCGACGGCTGCGGCGCGCCGATCCACGCCGTGCCGCTCTCGGGGCTCGCGCTCGCCTTCGGGCGGCTCGCTGCCGCCACCGAGGGGCCGGAGGCGAAGATCGCCGCCGCGGTCCGCGCCTTCCCGGAGTACCTCGGCGGCACGACACGCGACGTGACGGCCCTCATCCGCGGCGTCGACGGCCTCGTCGCCAAGGACGGCGCCGAGGCGGTCTACGCGGTGGGACTGCCCGACGGGCGGGGTGTCGCCGTCAAGGTCGCCGACGGCTCGTCGCGGGCCCGCAGCGTGCTGCTCGCGGCCGTGCTGCGCCGCATCGGCGTCGGCACCGACGACGTGCTCGCGGTGCTCGAGCACGAGCCCGTGCTCGGCCACGGCCAGCCCGTCGGTTCCGTCGTGGCCGTCGGGGTCTGAGTCCGTGCGGGCCGTGCTCCAGCGCGTGACGAGCGCCCGCGTCGAGGTCGCCGGCGAGGTCGTCGGGGCGATCGAGGAGCCCGGCCTGCTCGCCCTCGTCGGCGTCACGCACGACGACGGCCCGGCACAGGTCGAGCGGATGGCCCGCAAGATCGCCGAGCTGCGCATCCTGCGCGACGAGCGGAGCCTGCTCGACGCCGGCGCACCCGTGCTCGTCGTGAGCCAGTTCACGCTGTACGCCGACACGCGCAAGGGGCGACGCCCGTCGTGGGGCGCCGCCGCGCCCGGTCCGGTGGCCGAGCCGCTCGTCGCGGCCGTCGTCGACGCGCTGCGGGCGCGGGGCCTCACCGTCGAGACCGGCCGGTTCGGTGCGATGATGGAGGTCTCGCTCGTCGGCGACGGACCCGTCACGCTCGTCGTCGACGCCTGATCCGCCGCGGTGAGCGGGTTACGCTCTCCCCATGCAGCTCTACGCCGGCTACCAGAGCATCGTCACCCTCATCATCGGGGTCGTCGCCCTCGGGTGCGAGATCTTCGCCTTCGTCGACGCCCTGCGCCACCCGGAGAACGCCTACGCGGCCGCCGGCAAGCGCACCAAGAACTTCTGGCTGCTCATCACCGGCGTGGCCCTGCTCTTCGGCTCGATCTCGGTGTTCAACCCGATCGGGCTGCTCGGCCTCATCGCCTTCGTCGGCGCCGCCGTCTACCTCGCCGACGTGCGCCCGGCCCTCCGCCAGGTGCGCGGCCTCGGTGGGCGTTCGACCAACGGCTGGTGACTCCGGGCCGCGCATGACGGGGGCGCGGCAGCGCATACGGCACACTGGTGCACTCACAACCGATTGGAGAACCATGTCCGACCAGCAGGTTGCCGCTGCAGTCGTCGACCACGAGCTCGACGCCCACGAGCACCACCACGAGTCGCACCCGAGCCACACGGCCGACGAGTACGACCTGGGCGACCGCAACCCGACGGAGGACATCTTCGTCGCGGAGCGGCCGTGGGGCGAGTTCCAGCAGTTCGTCTCCAACGAGCAGGTCACGGTCAAGATCATCACCGTGCAGCCGGGTCACCGGCTCTCGCTGCAGCGCCACGACCACCGGGGCGAGATGTGGCAGGTGCTCGACGTGCCGATCGACGTCACCGTGGGTGAGCGCACCTGGAGCGCGCAGCCGGGCGAGACCGTCTGGGTGCCGCGCAACTCGATCCACCGCATGGGCAACTCGGGCGAGCGGGCCGGTCGCCTCCTCGAGGTCGGGTTCGGCCACTTCGACGAGGCGGACATCGAGCGCCTCGAGGACGACTACACCCGCTGAGAGCTCAGGTCGCGCCGCGACCGACCACGGATGCCGCCGGGCCCGGCCCGGCGGCATGCTGCTGTCCGGACCCGGCCGGGTCGGCCGTCCCCTCAGCCGGGCCCCTCAGCCGGACCCCTCACCCGCCGGACCCTCAACCGGCGCGCGTGGTGCCGCCCGCGCCGCCCAGCTCGGCCCAGACGATCTTGCCGCCGGGGAGGGGGCTCGAGCCCCAGTGGCGCGAGAGCGCCGCGACGATGCCGACACCACGGCCGTCGACGGCCTCGACGTCGGCGTCGCGACGCGAGAGGGGGAGCTCGCTCGCGTCCTCGACGCCGATGCGCAGGCCGCCCCGGCGCTGGTCGACGACCGCCCGGAACGGCGAGTGCGCGTGGCGCAGGGCGTTCGTGGCCAGCTCGGAGACGATGAGGGCGGCGTCGGCGGTGAGCTCGTCGTGACCCCAGGCCCGCAGCACGTCGACGACGAAGTGGCGCGCGGCCGGCACCGACTCGGGGGCGGGGACGTAGACCCGCGAGCAGGCGTGCCCCGGTCCGTCACCCGTGCGGTCGTCACCGACGGTCGCACCGGTGACGGAACCGGCGCGCGCTCCGCCGCCGGGGGTGGCGGAGCGGTGGGCCGGCGGCAGCAGGTCGGTGTGCAGGTCGCAGATGCGGCGCACGTCGACGAGCGCGGCCTGCTCGAAGCTGTCGGTGGGGTAGGAGCAGAGCAGTGCGAAGTCGTGCTGCCGGAGCAGCTCGTTCCAGTGCAGCTCGAGCTCGATGGCGGCCTCGACCTCGCCGAGCGCCCACAGGAGGGCGACCATCTCGCCGAAGATGCGCACCGGCCGGCCACCGGCCCCGGCGCGGTCGAGCGCCTCGCTGACGAGCGGCGTGAGTCGAGCCAGGTCGAGGTGGCCGTCGACGAAGAAGCGCCGCAGCGTGTTCTCGGCGTCGAGCACGAGGAAGCGCCCCGACACGGTCTCGGCGTGCGGGTCGTGGCCCAAGGCCCGCAGCCGCGCGTCGACGGCCGTGCGGTGCGGCTCGGTCGCGACGACGATGACGCACTCGTCGGCGGCCCAGCCCGCCGCGACGAAACTCGCGACCGCGTCGATTCCGTCGGTGTCGAGTGCATAGAAGGTCACTGCATGGCCCCGTCGCCACGGGGTCACGCCGCCAGGCGACATGCCGACCATGCTACGCCGGTCCGCCCACGCGTGGCGGAGCGGAACTGCGCCCCGTCCGCACGGGTTCGGTCAGGGTGCGCCCGCGGTGGGTCGAGCGAGGCGGGCGTCCGCCCTGGTCAGGGGGTGGCCGCGGGGAGGGGCGCGGCCGGCGACGCGGGCGCGACGGCGGACCAGGCCACCGTCAGCTCGCCCACGCGCCACCGGGACGGCCCGTCGAGCAGCGGCCACGAGCGCGCGACCTCGGCGGCGGCCGCGAGGAAGCGCTGCCGGGCGCCCCAGGAGGCCTGCGCGGCGCTCCTGGCCCAGGCCCGGTCGAGGTCGGCGAGGAACGCGTGGACGGGCTCACCGGGCACGTTGCGGTGGATGAGGGCCTTGGGCAGGCGCTCGGCGACGTCGGAGGGCCGCTCGAGCCCCCGGAGCCGGAGCGAGACGGTCAGGCTGACCGGGCCCGCGGCCTCGACGGCGACCCACGCGGCGCGCCGGCCGATCTCGTCGCACGTGCCGTCGACGAGCAGCCCGTCGGGTGCGAGCCGCTCCTGCACCCGCTGCCAGGCTTGCGGCACCTCGTGCTCGGCGTACTGGCGCAGCACGTTGAAGGCCCGCACGACGGTCGGGCGGGCACCGTCGTCGAGGGGCACCTCGAAGCCGCCGAGCCGGAAGGTCAGGCCCTCGCGCTCGAGCGCCCGACCGGCGGCCACCCGCTCGGGATCGATCTCGATGCCGACGACCTGCACGTCGGCGCGCACCGGCCGGAGCCGGTCGTGCAGCTCGACGGCCGTCACCGGCGAGGCGCCGTAGCCGAGGTCGACGACGACGGGCGGGGTCGGGCTGTGGCGCAGGCGCCAGCCCTGGGGCCCGGCGATCCACCGGTCGCAGCGGCGCAGGCGGTTCGGGTTCGTCGTGCCGCGCGTGATGGTGCCGACGGGGCGCTGGCGGGGAGGCACGGTCGCAGGCTACGCGGGCCCGGCCGTTCGAGGTATTCCACGGTCACCGGCGACCGTGGAATACCTCGAACCGGCCGTGTGGTTGAGTCGAGGAGCAGCCGCAGACGGGCGGCGGACGAGGTGGGAGCAGGGATGCCGGTGGCGCAGGACCCCAGGCGGGTGGCCATGATCAGCGTGCACACCTCCCCGCTCGAGCAGCCCGGCACCGGCGACGCCGGAGGCATGAACGTCTACGTCGCCGAGACCGCCAGGGAGCTGGCCGCGCGCGGCGTCGAGGTCGACATCTTCACCCGCCGCACCTCGAGCGAGACCCCGGTCGAGGCCGACCTGGTGCCCGGCGTGCGGGTGCGCCACGTGACGGCCGGCCCGTACGAAGGCTTGGCCAAGGAGGACCTCCCGGGCCAGCTCTGCGCGTTCTCCGCCGGCATCATGCAGGCGGGGCTGTCGGTGCCCGAGGACCACTACGACCTCGTGCACTCCCACTACTGGCTCTCGGGACAGGTCGGCTGGCTCGCCGCGGACCGCTGGCGCGTGGCCCTCGTGCACACGATGCACACGATGGCGCGGGTCAAGAACCGTCACCTCGCGAGCGGCGACGCCCCCGAGCCCCGCGGCCGCGAGATCGGCGAGGTGCAGGTCGTCGAGGCGGCCGACCGGCTCATCGCCAACACCGACGACGAGGCGCGCGAGCTCATCGAGCTCTACGACGCCCCGCCGAGCACGGTCTCGGTGGTCCCGCCCGGCGTAGACCTGTCGACCTTCACCCCGGGCGACCGGGGTGCGGCCCGGCGCGAGCTCGGGCTCGCGCCCGGCGGTGAGGTGCTGCTCTTCGTCGGCCGCATCCAGCCGCTCAAGGCGCCCGACGTGCTGCTCCGGGTGGCGGCCGAGCTGCTCGTGCGCGACCCCGCCCGCCGCGACCGGCTCACGGTGGCGGTCGTCGGCGGCCCGAGCGGCAGCGGCCTCAGCCGACCGCACGAGCTCGAGGAGCTGGCGCGGACGCTGGGCATCGAGGACGTCGTCCGCTTCGTGCGGCCGGTCGACCGGGCCCGGCTCGCCCAGTGGTACCGCGCGGCCGACCTCGTGCTCGTGCCGAGCCACTCCGAGTCGTTCGGCCTCGTCGCGGTCGAGGCGCAGGCCTGCGGCACCCCGGTCGTCGCGGCGCGGGTCGGGGGACTGCCGACCGCGGTCGGCGACGCCGGCGTGCTCGTCGACGGGCACGCGACCGCCGACTGGGCCACGGCCGTCGACGGCCTGCTCCGGGACGCGCCGCGCCGGCTCGAGCTCGGCGCGGCCGCCGTCGCCCACGCGGCCCGCTTCGGCTGGGGCGCCACGACCGACCGGCTGCTCACCGTCTACCGTCAGGCCATGCGCGAGCGAGCGAACGGCACCGCCGAACCACCCGTCGACGAGCCCCTCGCGCTCACCGGCGTGCCGACGGCGGTCATCCCGTGAGCGCGTCGGCGACGGCGGAGGGCAGCAGCCCCGCGGCGGACGCGGCGGCCCGCCTGACGGCATACCTCGGCTCGGTGGGGCTGGAGTGGGAGCTCGGCGGCCGGCCGGGGGAGTTCGTCGTGACGCTGCCCGGCGAGAAGAAGCTGAAGACCGTCGTATCGGTGCTCGTGCGCGACCGGACGACGAGCCTCAGCGCGTTCGTCATCCGCAACCCCGACGAGAACCACGAGGCCTTCTACCGCACGCTGCTGCGCAAGAACCTCCGGCTGCAGGGCGTCGGCTACGCCATCGACGGCGACGGTGACGTCTACCTGCGCGGCGAGGTGCCCACCGTCGCGGTCGAGGCCGACCACCTCGACCAGCTCTTCGGCATCGTCCTCTCGGCGAGCGACGACGTCTTCAACGAGCTGCTCGCGCTCGGCTTCCTCGGCTCGATGCGCAAGGAGTGGGCCTGGCGGGTCTCGCGCGGGGAGTCGACGCGCAACCTCGACGCCTTCCGTCACCTGCTGGACGACGCTGCCGACGGCTGAGGGGCGCTCGCTAGGCTGGCGGGCATGACCTACACGCTCGTCCTCGTCCGCCACGGCGAAAGCGACTGGAACGCCAAGAACCTCTTCACCGGCTGGGTCGACGTCGACCTCACCGACAAGGGCCGCGCCGAGGGTGTGCGCGCCGGTCAGCAGCTGAAGGACGCCGGCATCCTGCCCGACATCGTGCACACCTCGCTGCTGCGCCGGGCGATCACGACCGCGAACCTCTCCCTCGACGCCGCCGACCGGCACTGGATCCCGGTCAAGCGCGACTGGCGGCTCAACGAGCGCCACTACGGCGCGCTGCAGGGCAAGGACAAGAAGCAGACGCTCGAGCAGTTCGGCGAGGAGCAGTTCATGCTGTGGCGCCGGTCCTACGACGTTCCGCCGCCGCCCATCGAGGCCGACGACGAGTTCTCGCAGCACGGCGACCCGCGGTATGCCGGTCTCGGCGACGCGATGCCGGCCACCGAGTGCCTCAAGGACGTCGTCACGCGTCTGATGCCCTACTGGGAGAACGAAATCCAGACCGACCTCGCCGACGGCCTGACCGTCATGGTCGCCGCGCACGGCAACTCGCTGCGCGCCCTCGTCAAGACGCTCGACGGCATCTCCGACGACGACATCGCGGGGCTCAACATCCCGACCGGCATGCCGCTCGTCTACGAGCTCGACGCCTCGTTCAAGCCCGTCACCCCGGGTGGGCGCTACCTCGACCCCGAGGCCGCCCGTGCCGCGGCCCAGGCCGTCGCCAACCAGGGCCGCTGACCGGCCCGCAGCACCGTCGAAAGGCCACTTCTCGCAGGTGGCCGAACGTCGAAAGGCCACTTCTCGTCGCGAGAAGTGGCCTTTCGATGTGTCCCGACCCGCAAAGAGTGGCCTCTCGACGGTTGGGGGAGGGGGCGTCAGGCGGGGGTGCCGCGCTCGATCTGGGTCATGACGTCGGCGTCCTCGTCCTCCTCGTGGTCGAAGCTGACGTCGGAGTCGTACTCGCCGGTGACGAGGTAGACGACGCGGCGGGCGACCGACACGGCGTGGTCGGCGAAGCGCTCGTAGTAGCGCCCGACGAGCGTGAGGTCGAGGATCGAGCTGCGCGACCAGCTCGTGTTCTCGTCGAGCAGCGCGGCGAAGAGCTCGCGGTGCAGGTCGTCCATCGCGTCGTCGTCCTTCTCGAGCGCGATGGCCGCGGCGACGTCCTTGCTCGCGATGATCGAGCCGCACTTGGCGACGATGGCCTCGGCCACCTGGCCCATCTGGAGGATGTGCGCGCGCAGCTCGGGCGGCACGGCCGAGTCGGGCGTGCGCAGCCGGGCAACCTTGGCGACGTGACGGGCGAGGTCGCCCATCCGCTCGAGGTCCGAGCTCATGTGCATGGCCGTGACGACGATGCGCAGGTCGGTCGCGACGGGCTGCTGGCGGGCGAGCAGGTCGATCGAGAGCTCGTCGAGCTCGACGCGGATGTCGTCGAGCTTGCGGTCGGCCTCGATGACCGACTCGGCGAGGTGCACGTCGGCGTCGAGGAGCGCGATCGTGGCGCGCGAGATGGCCGACCCGGCGAGGCGGGTCAGCTCGACGAGCTGGTCCGAGATCTTGTCGAGGTCCTCGTGGAACTGGTCGCGCATGGTCTTCCTGTCGGTCGCGGTCGGGCCGGGCTGCGGGACAGCCTGCCACCCGCACGGCGAGCGTGGCTGCGATCGCGCGCGGACGGCATCCGTCGTGGGGCATGCGCCCCGGTGCTGCGAGCAGGCTCGCAGGGGATCGTGAATGGGTGGGGGCGCTCAGGTGAACAGTCGGTTCGCGCCGCGCACGGCGCGCCCCGGCATGGTCCGAGCGTGCCCGCGCCATGCGTACGCTGAGTGACGTGGACCCGACGACCGCGGCAACGCTCGGTGGCATCGCCGGCCTCGCCCTCGGTGGTGTGGCGATGGTCGCCGTGCGCCTCTCCGACCGCTCGACCGCGGCCGAGGCGCCCACGCCGCCCGCCCCGCCGCTGCCTCCAGGCGTCGGCGAGGTCATCGCCGTGCTGCGCTCGAGCGGCATCCTCGTCGACTCCTCCGACCGCGTCGTCAACAACTCCCCGGCCGCCGTCGCCCACGGGCTCGTGCGGGGCCAGGAGCTGGTGCACCCCGAGCTGCTGCACCTCGCCCGCTCGGTGCGGCGCGACGGCGTCATCCGGGAGGCCGAGCTGACCCTGCAGAAGGGCATCGGCGCGGGACGCCTCGTCGTCGCGGCGCGCGTGGCGCCGCTCGGCGCCGACCACGTGCTGCTGCTCGTCGAGGACCGGTCCAAGGCCGCCCGCGTGGAGGAGATCCGCCGCGACTTCCTCGCCAACGTCAGCCACGAGCTCAAGACCCCGGTGGGCGGCATCTCGCTGCTCGCCGAGGCCATCGTCGACGCGCACGACGACCCGGAGGCGGTGGCGCGGTTCGCCCGGCGGATCAGCGTCGAGTCGACCCGGCTGACGCGCCTCGTCAAGGAGATCGTCGAGCTCTCGCGGCTCCAGGGCGCCGACGTCGTCAAGGATCCCACCCTCATCGACGTCGGGGCCTGCGCGCACGACGCGGTGGAGCGGAGCCGGTTGCTCGCCGACGAGCACCGCATCGAGCTCGTCACCGCCGTCGAGGAGGGCTGCGAGGTGTGGGGCGACGCCGAGCTCGTCACGACCGCCATCAGCAACCTCGTCGGCAACGCCATCGCCTACTCGGAGTCCGACACCCGCGTCGGCGTCACGGTGCGGCGCGGGCGGCCCGGCCTCGTCGACGTCTCGGTCACCGACCAGGGGCTCGGCATCGCACCCGACGAGCAGGAGCGCATCTTCGAGCGGTTCTACCGCGTCGACTCCGCGCGCTCGCGCGCCACCGGCGGCACCGGCCTCGGCCTCGCGATCGTCAAGCACGTCGCCGACAACCACGGCGGGCACGTCTCGGTGTGGTCGGAGCAGGGGCGCGGGTCGACCTTCACGATCGAGCTGCCCGCCGCCAACGCCTCCGCGGCGATCGAGCCCGCCCGGCCCGCCGGGCCCGCCGGGCGCCACCGGCCCGCCGGGCGCGCCGAACCCGCCGAACCCGCCCGGCCCACCGACCCGGCCCAGCCCACCGAACCCGCCGGCACCCGGCCGTGACCCACCGCGACCCGAACCGTCCGAGCACACCACCGCACGCTGCGCTGCCCGACCGAGAGGCCTGACTTGAGCCGCATCCTGATCGTCGAGGACGAGGTGTCGTTCTCCGACCCGCTGTCCTACCTGCTGAAGAAGGAGGGCTACGACGTCGCCGTGGCCGAGACGGGCCCCGACGGCCTGGCCGAGTTCGACAAGAACGGCGCCGACCTCGTGCTCCTCGACCTCATGCTCCCCGGTCTCTCGGGGGTCGACGTGTGCCGTGCCCTGCGGCAGCGCTCGTCGGTGCCGGTCATCATGCTGACCGCCAAGGACAGCGAGATCGACAAGGTCGTCGGCCTCGAGATCGGCGCCGACGACTACGTGACGAAGCCCTACTCGAGCCGCGAGCTGCTCGCCCGGGTCAAGGCCGTGCTGCGCCGCCTCGCGGAGCCCGAGGACCTGCTGCCGTCGACGCTCGAGGCCGGCCCGGTGCGCATGGACGTCGAGCGCCACACGGTGAGCGTGCAGGGCCGCTCGGCCTCGTTGCCGCTCAAGGAGTTCGAGCTGCTCGAGATGCTGCTGCGCAACTCGGGCCGGGTGCTGACGCGGATGCAGCTCATCGACCGGGTGTGGGGCAGCGACTACGTCGGCGACACCAAGACCCTCGACGTCCACATCAAGCGCCTGAGGGCCAAGATCGAGCCCGACCCCGCCAACCCGGTGCACATCGTCACGGTGCGTGGCCTCGGCTACAAGTTCGAGGCCGCCTGACGCACGACGGCCGGCCCACCGTGTGGTGGGCCGGCCGTCGGTGCGTGGAGCGGCGTGGGCTCAGCTGCCCGTGGGCGCCGGCGTCACGGTGGAGTAGAAGTCGGTGGCCGGCAGCAGCGGCACCTGCGCGACGGCCGTGCCGCCGGTGTTCGAGATGACCGTCACCGGCACGAGCGCGCCCGGCTTGCCCTTGACGTCGCTGAGCTGAAGGCCCTTGTCGGCCAGGTTGACCTGCTGGCGCGGCGACAGCTCCACCTCGGAGCCGCTCGGCGGCGTCGTGGCGTTCGGGTCGCCCTGCGGGGCGATCTGCACGGTCATCGACTCGTTGCCGAGGTTGACCGCCGACCCGCTGATCATCGCGGTGCCGTTGCCGTCGCCGACGAGGACGAGGTCGCGCAGGGCGAGGTTGCCGACGTCGACGGGCACGCCGTCGGCCGGGACGTAGGCCACGTCGGTCTGGACGGGGGAGTTGACCTGGCAGCCGGCCGTGACGACGGCGAGGGCGACGCCAGCGAGGACCGCCGGGACCCGACGGCGGGACGGTCGGCGCGGGGTCAGGGCGGGGATTCGACGCTTCACGGGCGACAGCCTACCGGCGGGCGGCCGCGCCCACCTGCGCACCCGCCGTGCGCCTGCCGCGCGCCCGCTCCCGCAGCCGCCCGCGCACCCGCCCGAAAGGCTCGCGCGGGCCCCCGCGGGCACGCCGGCAGGGGTGCGCGCAGCACGCCGACGGCGGATCTGTCAAGACGGCAAATCCGGCGTCCTCGACGGCCGCACCGGCTCTGACCTGCGCAGATGCCGGATCCTGAGATCGCGATGTGCACGTTCTCGTGATAATCTGGAGGTCGCGAAAGGGGAAAACAGCACATGGTTTTCAAGGTCGGCGAGACGGTCGTGTACCCCCACCACGGGGCTGCACTGATCGAAGAGATCAACATACGCACGATCAAGGGAGAGGACAAGCTCTACCTCAAGCTGAAGGTCGCCCAGGGTGACCTGACCATCGAGGTGCCCGCCGAGAACTGCGACCTCGTGGGTGTCCGCGACGTCGTCGGGCAGGAAGGCCTCGACCGCGTCTTCGAGGTCCTTCGCACGCCGCACACCGAGGAGCCGACCAACTGGTCGCGTCGCTACAAGGCGAACCTCGAGAAGCTCGCGTCGGGCGACGTCATCAAGGTCGCCGAGGTCGTGCGCGACCTGTGGCGTCGTGACCAGGACCGCGGCCTGTCAGCCGGCGAGAAGCGCATGCTCGCCAAGGCCCGTCAGATCCTCGTCTCCGAGCTCGCGCTCGCGGAGAAGACCGACGAGGAGAAGGCCGAGACGATCCTCGACGAGGTCCTCGCGTCCTGATTCGAGCGGGATCCTGAACAACGAGACCGGAGCCGGTCGCGTCGGCGTCATCGTCGTCGCGGCCGGCTCCGGTTCGCGTCTGGGCGCCTCCGTGCCCAAGGCGTTCGTGCCCCTCGCCGGGGTGCCCCTGCTGGGGCACGCCCTGCGGGGGGCGCTGTCGTGCGCGGCCGTCGCCGAGGCGGTCGTCGTCGCGCCCGCCGCCCACCGTGCCGAGGCGCAGACCCTCGCCGAGCAGGTATGCCGTGAGCTCGGGTCGGACGTGCCGGTGACCGTCGTCGTCGGCGGGGCCGAACGCGGCGACTCCGTGGCCGCGGGGCTCGCCGAGCTGGGCGAGGCCGTCGAGGTCGTGCTCGTGCACGACGCCGCGCGCTGCCTGACCCCGGTCGCGGTCTTCGACCGGGTCGTCGCGGCCGTGGCCGCGGGAGCGGGCGCCGTCGTGCCCGGCACCGTCGTCGTCGACACGGTCAAGCAGGTCGACGAGCAGGGGCTCGTCGTGGCGACCCCCGACCGGGCCACGCTGCGCGCGGTTCAGACGCCTCAGGGCTTCCGGCGCGACCTGCTCGAGCGGGCGCACGCCGTCTCGAGCGACGCCACCGACGACGCGGGGCTCGTCGAGCGCCTCGGCGAGCGGGTCCTCGTCGTCGACGGCGACCCGCGGGCCCTCAAGGTGACGACCCCGGCCGACCTCGAGGCGGCCGCCCGCCTCCTCGCCACCTGACGCCCCTCCCTCCGCCTCCCTCCCTCCGCGAGTCGATGTGTTCGCCGGTCACGGGTGACCGGCGAATACATCGAACGGGGGGAGTGCCTATCCTCGGCAGCGTGAGCGACGACAGCACCCAGCAGACCCAACCCCTCGCCCTCGTCACCGGTGGCGGCACCGGGATCGGGGCGGCCGTCGCGCGGCGGCTCGCGGCCGACGGCTTCGAGGTCGTCGTGGCCGGCCGGCGCCGCGAGAAGCTCGACGAGGTCGTCGCGAGCGTCATCGACGCCGGGGGCAGCGCCCGCGCCGTGGTCATGGACGTGACCGACCCGGCATCCGTGCTCGGGGCCGTCGCGACGCTGGGACGGTGCGACGTCGTCGTCAACAACGCGGGTGGGGCGCTCGGGGTGAGCCGCGTCGAGGACGGCGACCCCGAGGAGTGGGAGCGCATGTACGCCACGAACGTCGTCGGCACGATGCGGGTCACCCAGGCGGTGCTGCCGCTGCTGCGCGACTCGGCGCGGGCGACCATCGTCGACATCAGCTCCATCGCGGGCGAGCGGGTCTACGAGGGCGGCGCCGGCTACGTCGCGGCCAAGCACGGCACGTCGGTCGTCTCGGAGACGCTGCGCCTCGAGCTCAACGGCGAGAACATCCGCGTCGTCGACCTCCGGCCCGGCATGGTGCGCACCGAGGAGTTCTCGCTCACCCGCCTGCACGGCGACCGCGCCGCCGCCGACAAGGTCTACGACGGGGTCGACCGGCCGCTCGTGGCCGACGACGTCGCGGCCTGCGTCGGCTTCGTCGTGGGGCTGCCGCAGCACGTCAACATCGACACCCTGGTGGTCAAGCCGGTGGCCCAGGCCGCCCCGCACAAGATCCACCGCGGCCCCATCGACTGGAAGGACGCCCGGTGACGCTCCTGCCGCTCGTCGGCGTCGGCGTGGACGTGCACGCGTACGCCCCCGAGGGGTCCGAGCGCGAGCTGTGGGTGGCCGGGCTGCACTGGCCGGGGGAGCGCGGCCTCGACGGGCACTCGGACGCCGACGTCGCCGCGCACGCCGCCTGCGACGCGATCTTCTCCGCGGCGGGCATCGGCGACCTCGGCGCGCACTTCGGCACGTCGCGCCCCGAGCTGGCCGGCGCCTCCGGCGTCACCCTGCTCGCCGAGGCCGCGCGGCTCGTGCGCGAGGCCGGCTTCGAGATCGGCAACATCGCCGTCCAGGTCGTCGGCAACCGGCCCAAGGTGGGCACCCGGCGCGCCGAGGCGCAGGCCGCGCTCGGCGACGCCGCCGGTGCGCCCGTGTCGGTGAGCGGCACGACGACCGACGGGCTCGGCCTCACCGGCCGTGGCGAGGGCGTCGCGGCCATCGCGACCGCCCTCGTGGTGCCCGTTCCGCGCTGAGTCCGGCGATCCGGCCCGGGTCCCGCGACAGGTCGGGGGACCGAACCCGCGCCCTGCGGCCGAACCCGCATCGCGCGGCCGGGCACCACGCGCCGGCCCGCTCGTTGCGTCCGCGCGCCCGGGACGTTTGGGTAGGTCATGGAAGGCCCGCACGGGCCGTACGTCCGCACGATCCACAGGAGTAGTCATGCCGCAGACCGTCAAGGGTGTCATCAGCCGCAGCAAGGGAGCCGACGTCGAGGTCGTCGACGTCGTCGTGCCCGACCCGGGGCCCGGCGAGGCGGTGGTCAAGATCGAGACCTGCGGCGTGTGCCACACCGACCTGCACTACCGCGAGGGCGGCATCAACGACGACTACCCGTTCCTGCTCGGCCACGAGGCGGCCGGCTACGTCGAGGCCGTCGGCGAGGGCGTCACCGACGTGGCTCCGGGCGACTTCGTCATCCTCAACTGGCGCGCCGTGTGCGGGCAGTGCCGCGCCTGCGCCAAGGGTCAGCCGTGGTACTGCTTCGCCACCCACAACGCCACGCAGAAGATGACGCTGACCGACGGCACCGAGCTGACGCCGGCCCTCGGCATCGGCGCCTTCATCGAGAAGACCCTGGTGGCCTCCGGCCAGTGCACCAAGGTGCCCGAGGCCGACGCCGCCGCGGTCGGCCTGCTCGGCTGCGGGGTGATGGCCGGCTTCGGCGCGGCCGTCAACACCGGTGGCGTCACCCGCGGCGACTCGGTCGCCGTCATCGGCTGCGGCGGCGTCGGCAACGCGGCCATCGCCGGTGCCCAGGTCGCCGGGGCCACGACGATCATCGCGGTCGACGTCAGCGACGCGAAGCTCGAGCAGGCCCGGCACTTCGGCGCGACGCACACCGTCAACAGCAAGGAGACCGACGCCGTCGAGGCGATCCGCGAGCTGACCGGCGGCAACGGCGCCGACGTCGTCGTCGAGGCGGTCGGCCGTCCGGAGACCTACGAGCAGGCGTTCTACGCGCGCGACCTCGCGGGCACCGTCGTCCTCGTCGGCGTGCCGACCCCCGACCAGCAGGTGACGCTGCCGATGATCGACATCTTCGGCCGGGGCGGGTCGCTGAAGTCGAGCTGGTACGGCGACTGCCTGCCGAGCCGCGACTTCCCGATGCTCGTCGAGCTCTACAAGCAGGGCCGCTTCGACCTCGACGCCTTCGTCAGCGAGCGGATCGGCCTCGGCGACATCGAGGCGGCGTTCGAGAAGATGCACGCCGGCACGGTGCTGCGCTCGGTGGTCGAGCTGTGACGGCCGCGGGCCGCTACGACCGGGTCGCGCCCTCGCCGGGCGGGGTCCGCATCGACCACACGACGACCTCCGGCACCTTCAGCCTCGACGGCGGCACGTGGGACGTCGAGAACAACGTCTGGGTGGTCGGCGACGACTCCACGTGCGTCGTCGTCGACGCCCCGCACGACGCCGCACCGATCCTCGAGCTCGTCGGAGACCGTCGGCTGACGCACGTGCTGCTGACGCACGCGCACGACGACCACGTCACCGTGGTGCCCGAGCTGCTCGCGGCGCACCCGGGCGCCGCGGTCGCGCTCCACCCCGCCGACCGGGAGCTGTGGGACCGCACGCACCCCGACCTCGCCCCGACGCAGGACCTCGCCGACGGCGACGTCGTGCAGGTCGGCGACGTCGAGCTGACCGTGCTGCACACCCCGGGCCACGCCCCCGGCGCGTGCTGCTTCCACGCGCGCGACCTCGGGGTCGTCCTCACGGGCGACACGCTCTTCCAGGGCGGGCCGGGCGCCACCGGGCGCTCGTTCTCCGACTTCCCGACGATCGTCGAGTCGATCCGCGAGAAGCTGCTCACCCTGCCGCCGGAGACGACGGTGCTCACCGGGCACGGCGACGCGACGACGATCGGCGCCGAGAAGCCCGACGTCGAGGAGTGGATCCGCCGGGGCCACTGACGCGCGGTCCGCGCCACACGGCATACGCGAGGGGCGTGTGCCGTGTGGCCGTGCCGGGCCCGACCCGCGGGCTCAGGTGCGGGGCGCGTCGCGCAGCAGGCTGATCTTCTGCCAGATCTTGCGGCTCATGCCGGTCGTGAGGTTCTCGATCTCGCTCACCGTGTCGAGCACGAGCGCGTCGGTGGACTCCTCGGCGCAGAGGGCCGCCGCCTTGGAGGTCAGCGAGAGCAGCTCGGAGCAGTAGTCGAGGTAGAGCGCGTAGTCGCGCACCGACATCGTGCGCGGGCTCACGACCTCGTCGCCCGCGACCGTGGCCGGGCGCGGGTCGGGCAGCAGGGCCGCGGGGTCCTTGCTCATCTGGTGCATGTCGATGATGTGGGCGAGCGAGCGCAGGTGGTGCAGCCGCCGGATGAGGTCGTTGCGCACGACCCGGTCGGCGAGCGAGAGCAGGAACCAGATCGCGATGCCTGCGAAGACGAGGTCGTTGATGAGGCTCTCGACGACCGGCAGCCACTCGAAGGCCGCGATCGACCCGGCCCGGTCGACGGCGTCGCGCACGGCGATGCCGACCGCGAGCACCGACACCGCGAGCACGACGACGATGAGGGCCCGCGAGGTCCAGAGGAGACCCGCGCGGCGGGCCGGCGCCCGGCGGCGCCGGTCGAGGAGCGAGTCGACGACCCGGCCGAGCTCCTCCGTGGCCGCGCGCAGGCCCGGGTGGCGGGGGAGGTAGCCGTCGATGCGCTCGCCGAGGTAGGCGATGACCGCGCGCACCTCGTGGCCATCGAGTCGCTCGTAGCTCGTGAGCCGCGGTTGCGCCATGGGGGGAGCGTAGCCGCGGGGCCGGCGGGGGAGGGGTGATCACGGGCGGCCCGGACGGCACACGGGCCCGGGGGAGCGGCCCGTGCGCGCGTGGTCGGGCGCCGGCCGACGCGCCGATAGACTGCGGCGGGTGAGCCTACGACTGTTCGACACCGCGACCCGGGAGCTGCGCGACTTCACGCCGCGCGAGGCGGGCAAGGTCGGCATGTACATCTGTGGCCTCACGACGCAGGGCGCCCCCCACATCGGGCACATCCGTTTCGCCGTCGCCTTCGACGTGCTGCGCCGCTGGCTCGAGACCGGCCACGGCTACGACGTGACGCTCGTGCGCAACGTCACCGACATCGACGACAAGGTGCTGCGCAAGGCCGCCGAGTCGGGCGAGGCGTGGTTCGCCCTGACCTACCGCAACGAGCGGCTCACCGCCGCCGCCCTCGACGCGCTGGGCGTCGTGCCCGCGACGTACGAGCCGCGCGCGACGGGCCACGTGCCCGACATGGTGACCCTGATGGAGACGCTCGTCGAGAAGGGCCACGCGTATGCCGCCCCCGACGGCAGCGGCGACGTCTACTTCGACGTGCGCTCCTGGCCGGAGTACGGCTCCCTGACGGGGCAGTCGATCGAGGACATGGCGAGCGCCGACGACGCCGACCCGCGCGGCAAGCGCGACCCCCGCGACTTCGCGCTGTGGAAGGGCCGCAAGGCCGACGAGCCCGAGAGCGCCTCGTGGCCGACGCCGTTCGGCGCGGGACGCCCCGGCTGGCACCTCGAGTGCTCGGCGATGGCCCGGCGCTGGCTCGGCGACGAGTTCGACATCCACGGCGGCGGCATCGACCTGCGCTTCCCGCACCACGAGAACGAGCAGGCGCAGTCGCGCGCGGCCGGCCTCGGCTTCGCCCGCTACTGGCTCCACAACGCGTGGGTGACGGTCAAGGGCCAGAAGATGGGCAAGTCGCTCGGCAACGCCCTCGAGGTCGCGCACCTGCTCGAGGTGACGCGCCCGATCGTGCTGCGCTACTACCTCACGGCCGCGCACTACCGCTCGACGATCGAGTACCACGAGGGCTCGCTCGAGGAGGCCGCCGGCGCCGTCGAGCGCATCGAGGGCTTCCTGGAGCGCGCGGCCCGTCGCGGCGCCGTCGTGCCGGTGGACGCGGGGCAGCTGCCCGCCGCGTTCGTCGAGTCGATGGACGACGACCTCGGCGTCAGCGGGGCGCTCGCGGTCGTGCACGACACCGTGCGCGCCGGTAACAGCGCCCTCGACGAGGACGACGACGAGGCCGCGCTCGCCGCCGCCGGCGCCGTCGTGGCCATGACCGACGTGCTCGGCATCAACCCGCTCGCCGCCCACTGGGGCAGCGGCGGGAGCCGCGAGGACGCCGCGGCCGAGCTCGCCCTCGAGGCGCTCGTGCGGGCACAGCTCGACGCGCGCCAGGCCGCGCGGCAGGAGCGCGACTTCGCGCGCGCCGACGAGATCCGCGACGCCCTGACCGCCGTCGGCATCGAGATCACCGACACGCCCTCCGGCGCCCAGTGGACGCTGGCCCGGCCCGCGCGACCCGACGGGCCGGGCCACCCCACCCCCAGCAGCGACACCCACGCCACCACCGTGCCGGCCCCCGCGGCCGAGAAGGACCAGGGCTGACATGCCAGGCAACTCCCAGCGCCGCGGCGCGATCCGCAAGAACGCCAAGGGCGCGACCGTCGGCTCCGGCGGCCAGCGCCGTCGCGGCCTCGAGGGCAAGGGCCCGACGCCCAAGGCCGCCGACCGCGAGTACCACCCCGCGCACAAGCGGGCCAAGGCGGCGGCCAAGCGCTCGGGGTCCTCGGCCGGCGGCCGCGGTCCGTCGCGCTCGTCGTCACGCTCGAAGGCCTCGAGCGAGATGGTCTACGGCCGCAACTCGGTCGTCGAGGCCCTGCGCGCCGACGTGCCGGTGGCGACGATGTACGTCGCGACCCGCATCGACACCGACGACCGCGTGCGCGAGGCGCTGAAGATGGCGACCGAGCGCGGCCTCGCGATCCTCGAGACCCCGCGCGGTGAGCTCGACCGCCTCACCGACGGTGGCGTGCACCAGGGCCTCGCGCTGCAGGTGCCGCCCTACGACTACGCGCACCCGAGCGACCTCGTCGACCCCGAGATGCCCGGCATCCCGCTCGTCGTCGCGCTCGACGGCATCACCGACCCGCGCAACCTCGGCGCCATCGTGCGCTCCGTCGCCGCCTTCGGCGGTCACGGGGTCGTCGTGCCCGAGCGTCGCTCCGTCGGCATGACGGCCTCGGCGTGGAAGACCTCCGCCGGCGCGGCCGCCCGCATCCCCGTGGCGCGCGCGAGCAACCTCACCCGCGCGCTCGAGGAGTTCAAGAAGGCCGGCTTCTTCATCCTGGGCCTCGACATGGAGGGCGACGTCGAGCTGCCCGACCTCGCCCTCGCGACGGAGCCACTCGTCATCGTCACCGGCTCGGAGGGCAAGGGCCTCTCCCGCCTCGTGCGCGAGACGTGCGACCAGATCGTGTCCATCCCGATGAGCTCGGCCGTCGAGTCGCTGAACGCCGGCCTCGCGACCGGCGTCACCCTCTACGAGATCGCCCGCCAGCGCCGCCGCTGACGCGCCCGAGCAGGTATGCCGTGGGGCCGCGCCCCACGGCACACCGTCCTCCTCGCGTGGTCGGCAGGAGCGGGTCCGGACCGGGGCTCGCGCGGGCCCGCGGCGGGTCGGGAACTCTGCGACCCGCCCCGACGCTGGTCAGAGGGTGCTCGGTAGAGTGCCGAGCAGGACGCACTACGGCACGTCGTAGGCGCTGACGGGCTGCGACGGGCAGCCGGACCGAGCGAAGGACTGGATTCGTGGCGAAGAGCAACCGGGCCGAGACGGCCGCCCGAGCGGCGAAGCTGCGGGCCCAGGAGGCCCGCAAGGAGCGCCAGCGCAAGCAGGTCATCGCGGCCGTCGTGGCGGTGGTCATCGTCATCGCCGCCGTCGTCATCGGCGTCGTCGTCTCGAACCAGCCCAAGCCCGTGCCGGCGGCCACCGGGGGCGCAGCCGCGCTCGCGACCCTCGAGAAGCTGCCGGCGTCGGTCTTCGACAGCGCACCCGCGCCCTCGCCGCAGCAAGCCCCGGCCAAGCTCGCCGGCGGCACGGCCCTCACCGAGAACGGCAAGCCGAAGGTGCTCTACATCGGCGCGGAGTACTGCCCGTTCTGCGCCATGGAGCGCTGGGCGCTCATCGGGGCGCTGTCGCGGTTCGGCACCTTCACCGGCGTCGGCCAGACGACGAGCTCGAGCACCGACGTGCACCCCGACACCCCGACGTTCTCGTTCAAGGGCTCGACGTACACCAGCGACGTCGTCGCGTTCCAGGCCGTCGAGACCCAGGACCGCGAGGGCAAGCCGCTCGAGACGCTCGACGGCGAGAACCTCGCGCTCTTCCAGAAGTTCAACCCCGGCGGCGGCATCCCGTGGATCACCTACGGCGGCACGCACGCCACCGACGGCGCCACGGTCGACGCGAACGCCTTCGAGGGCAAGAGCTACGACCAGATCATCGCCGGCATCAAGGACCCCACCTCCGACATCGGCAAGACGGTGACGCCGGCGATCAACGTCATCACCGCGCAGATCTGCGCGCAGACCGACAACAAGCCGGCGAACGTCTGCACGAGCCAGGGCGTCTCCGCGGCATCCGTGCTGCTCAAGCGGTGAACTCGTGAGCCCGCTGCGCGACGACGTCGAGGTGACCAGCGCCGGCCCGGGGGCGGGCCCGCGGGAGCGGCCGGGGTGGCTCGCGCCCGTCTCCGCCGGGCTCTCGGTCGTGGGACTGCTCGTCTCGGCGTACCTGACCTTCGAGCACTTCACGGCCAACGCGACCCTCGCCTGCAGCATCGGCGGGGTCGTCGACTGCGCCAAGGTGACGACGAGCGCGTGGAGCACCTTCCTCGGCGTCCCGGTCGCGCTGCTCGGCCTCGTCTTCTTCGTCGGGTCGCTCGCCCTTACCGCGCCGGCCGCGTGGCGCCGCCCCGAGCGGTGGCTCGACGCCGCCCGCCTCGGCTGGCTCACGGTCGGGCTCGCCATGGTGCTCTACCTCGTGTGGGCCGAGCTCTACCGGATCAACGCGATCTGCCTCTGGTGCACCGCCGTGCACGTCGTGACGTTCCTGCTGTGGATCGTCGTGCTCTTCGGCCAGATCCTCTCCGGCCCCGCCGACGAGGACGCCGCGCAAGCCTGAGCGCCTCCTGCGCCGCCCCTGCCGGAGCTTCGGTTCGAGGTGTGCCGTCGCGCCGGGCCGCGAGCAACCACCTCGACCCAGCGCACCTCGCGGCGGCGCGCGGTCAGTCGAAGCGGCTGATGACCGGCATCTCCTCGGTGTCGACGCCGAGGACGGCCTTCTCCTCGGGCTTGGCCGGCAGGACGGTCGCGACGTAGTCGCGCAGGGCGTCCTCGATCGGGGTGTCGTGGCCGGCGCGCTCGCTCATGTACCACCGGTGCTCGAGCACCTCGTGGAAGATCTCGGCCGGCTCGAGCCGGCCGGTGAGGTTGCGGGGGACGGCCCGCACGACCGGCTCGTAGATCTTCGCCAGCCAGTCGTGGGCGACGATCTCCTCGTCGTCGTTCTGCCGGTCGGTCGCGGCGACGTAGGCGTCGAGGTCGTTGAGCAGACGTCGGGCCTGGTTCTCGCCGACGTCGAGGCCGGTGAGGCGCAGCAGGCGACGTGAGTGGTGGCCGGCGTCGACGACCTTCGGCGTGATGACGATCTCGGTGCCGCCGATGTCGGTCGTGATCGACAGCTCGTCGACGTCGAAGCCGAGCTCGTTGAGCCGCCGGATCCGCTCGTCGACGCGCCACCGGTCGCCGAGCTCGAAGCGCTCCGTGCCGGTGAGGGCGTCCCAGAGCGTGTGGTAGCGCTCGATGATCGAGGCCGACACCTCGAACGGGTCGGCGTGCTCCTCGAGGAACCCGCCGGCCGCGAGGTCCATCAGCTCGCCGGCGATGTTGACGCGCGCGATGTCGAGGTCGTGCTCGCGCTGCCCGTCGGAGAGGCGGGCGTGCAGCTCACCGGTCTCGGCGTCGACGAGGTAGGCGGCGAAGGCGCCGGCGTCGCGCCGGAAGAGGGTGTTCGACAGCGACACGTCGCCCCACCAGAACCCCTCGAGGTGCAGGCGCACGAGCAGCAGCGCCAGGGCGTCCATGAGGCGCACGGCGGTGTCGGGACGCAGGTTCTGGCTGTAGAGCGCGCGGTAGGGCAGCGAGAACTGCAGGTGCCGGGTGATGAGGCACGCGTCGAGCGGTTCGCCGTCGAGGGTCGTGCGGCCGTGCACGACGCCGAAGGGCTCGACGCTCGGCACGTCGAGCCGGCGCAGGTTGCGCAGCATCGCGTACTCGCGGTCGGCGATGTCGTCCTTGATCTCCTTGACCGCGAGCACGCGCGGGCCGAGCTTGACGAAGCGCACGACGTGCCGCGAGATGCCGCGGGGGAGCGCCGCGAGGTAGCTCTCGGGCCACTCCTCGAGCGGCGTCGACCAGGGCAGGTCGAGCAGGGCGGACTCGGAGGTGGCGGTGGTGATCTCGAGCGTCACGGGCTCATCGTGGCACGCGAGCGCGACAGGCGTCGATCGGCCCACACGGCGCACGACGCCAGGGCGATGAAGAGCACGGCGATGACGGCGCAGTTGAGCAGGGCCGCGCCGAGGCCGATCGTGGCCACGTCGAGGAACGGGTAGGGGTACCAGTCGACGAGCGGGCCGAGCGCCAGGGTCGCGACGAGCCAGGCGATCGGCCACGCCAGCGCCGGGAGCACGTCGTCGCGGGCCACGCGGTCGCGCGGCCCGAAGGCGAGCCACCCGACGAGGGTGAGGACCGGCACGACGATGTGCAGCAGCCGGTCGCAGAGCAGGTTGAGCGGCGAGTAGAGGGGCGACGGCGGCAGCGCGACGGCCGCCACGACCCCCGTGACCGTGATGCCGACGAGCGAGGCGAGGCGCAGGGCCCGGAAGAGGCGGGTGCCCGTGCGCTCGCGCAGGACGAGCCACATCGACACGGCGACGAGCAGGTTCGACTGGATCGTGAAGTAGCAGAAGAAGCGCCGCACGCGCTCGACCGTCGCGACCTGCGCCCCCGCGTCGGAGAGGACGGTCTGCCCGGCGACGATGAGCACGAGCTGGAGCACGAGGGCGACGCTCGCGACGGCGAACGTCGCCGTGTGCCAAGAGCGCCCGAGGGTCGACCGGTTCACAGTCGCGAGCCTAGGTGCGGGATCGACGGCGCGCCAGAGGCGCTCGCGTCCACGCGGGTGACCGACCGCCGCGGGCCGACCCCGTGCGGTAACACGAGCGGGAACACGAGCGGGCCGGCACCCTCGCAGGGTGCCGGCCCGACCGCATACGCAATCTGCCTGCGCCAGAGGCGCTCTGGGGTCAGTCGCCGACGCGCAGGCCCGACTCCGAGTTGAAGACGTGGACGTGACCGGCCTTGGGCTTGAGGTAGATCTTCTCGCCCTTCTCCGGGGGACGACGACCGTCGACGCGCGCGATGAACGGCACGGCGCCGGCGTTCTCTCCCGTGGCCTCGAGCAGCTTCTGGTCGGTCGTGCCGTAGATGTAGGCGTCGGCGCCGAGCTCCTCGACGACGTCGACCGTGACCGGGATGCCCGACTGGTCGGACGAGAGCTCGAGGTCCTCCGGACGGACACCCAGGGTGACGTCCTTGCCGACGGTCGAGAGGTCCTCGCGCGTGATCGGCACCGTGTGGCCGTGCAGGTCGATGCCGCCCTCGGTGACCGGCGCGTGCATGAGGTTCATCGCGGGGGAGCCGATGAAGCCGGCGACGAAGACGTTGGCCGGGTGGTCGTACATGCGGCGCGGGCTGTCGCACTGCTGGAGGATGCCGTCCTTGAGCACGGCGACGCGGTCACCCATGGTCATGGCCTCGACCTGGTCGTGCGTGACGTAGACGGTCGTGACGCCGAGGCGGCGCTGGAGCGAGGCGATCTGGGTGCGCGTCTGGACGCGGAGCTTGGCGTCGAGGTTCGACAGCGGCTCGTCCATGAGGAACACCTGCGGCGAGCGGACGATCGCGCGGCCCATGGCGACGCGCTGGCGCTGGCCACCGGAGAGGGCCTTCGGCTTGCGGTCGAGGTAGGGCGTGAGGTCGAGGATCTTGGCGGCCTCCTCGACGCGCTTGCGGATCTCGCCCTTGTCGACGCCGGCGATCTTGAGCGCGAAGCCCATGTTGTCGGCGACCGTCATGTGCGGGTAGAGCGCGTAGTTCTGAAACACCATCGCGACGTCGCGGTCCTTGGGGGACAGGTTCGTCACGTCACGGTCGCCGATGAGGATGCGTCCGCCGTTGACCTCCTCGAGGCCGGCGAGCATGCGCAGGGAGGTGGACTTGCCACACCCGGAGGGACCGACGAGGACGAGGAACTCCCCGTCCGCGATCTCGATGTTGAGCTTGTCGACCGAGGGGACCGGGTTGCCCGGGTACTGCCTCGTCGCGTTGTCGAACGTCACTGTTGCCATGGCTTCATTGCCTTCCTTCACCGGCAGGAACGTGCCGGACGATCCGTTGTAAAGGTGGTGCCCGCCCGGGTGAGCAGGCACGGTCATCATGGCCCATGGGCGAGTCGTTGACCACCCCCGTCCCATCGGGGGCCACGAAGTCAAGGGAAGTCAGGCGAAACGGGCTGGACGCGCCGTGTCCAGAACGTTGCAAAAACTTGCTGCAAGCGGGTGGCCGCTGTCTGCAACTTCTTGCTACATTCCGGGTCACCGGTGGCGGCGTGTGCCACCTGGCTTCAAAGGAGAATCCATGCACAAGCGTGCCTACGGCGCAGTCGCCATCTCGGGCGTCGCCGCTCTGGCCCTGAGCGCCTGCGGCGGGTCCAGCCCCGCCCCCACGGCCTCGAGCTCCGCCGCCCCGTCGGCGAGCGAGACGAGCAGCGCCCCCGCTGCCGCCCCCACGACGACCGGCGCGCCGGTCCGTGACGCCAACGTCGACCTCGTCATCTGGACGGATGCCGACCGTGCGGCGACCGTGAAGAAGATCGCCGACAAGTTCGGCGAGGAGAACGGGGTGTCCGTCTCGGTCCAGGTGGCCGTCGACACCCGCCAGCAGTTCAAGGACGCGACGAAGGTCGGCAAGGGTCCCGACATCGTCGTGGGCGCCCACGACTGGCTCGGCGAGCTCGTGCAGGAGAACACGGTCGCCCCGATCGCGCTCTCCGCCGACACGGCAGCGAAGTTCTCGAAGCCCGCGATCGCCGCCGCCAAGTTCAACGGCCAGAACTACGGCGTCCCCTACGCCGTCGAGAACATCGCGCTGATGCGCAACACGGACCTCGCCCCCGACGCGCCGAAGTCCATGGACGAGCTCGTGAAGATGGGCAACGAGATCAAGGCGAAGAGCGGTGGCAAGGTCACCAACGTCCTGATCCAGCAGGTCGGCAAGACCGGCAACGCCTACTACACGTACCCCTACCTCAGCGCCTTCGGTGGTGGCATCTTCGGGCAGTCCGCCGACGGCGGGTTCGACCCCAAGAAGGTGCTGGTCAACAGCGCGGGCTCGATCAAGGGCGCCGAGGTCCTGGCTGACCTCGGCAAGCAGAAGATCCTGTCGACCAACGTGGGCGACGACAACGCCGAGGGCCTCTTCGACGCAGGCAAGGCGCCGTTCTTCATCACCGGCCCGTGGGCGACGACGAACGCCAAGAAGGCGAACATCAAGTACGCCATCAGCAACCTGCCGACGCTCCAGGGCGGCGGCCAGATGCAGCCGTTCCTCGGCGTCCAGCTCTTCTACGTGTCCGCGAAGGCCAAGAACGCATCCATCGCGCAGGAGTTCGTCACGAACTACATCACGAAGAAGGACGTCCAGCTCGAGCTGTTCAACGCGCTCGGTCGCCCGCCGGCCCTCACCGAGGCCCTCGACGAGGTCGCCGCGTCCAACGCCGACGTCAAGGCCTTCTTCGAGGCCGGCAAGGACAGCAAGCCGATGCCGAACATCCCCGCGATGAACTCGGTGTGGGGTCCGCTCGGCCAGGCGTCCGCCGACGTCATCTCCGGCAAGGACCCGCAGGCGCGCTTCGACGCAGCCCAGAAGGAGATCGTCGCGAACATCAACAAGGGCTGACGCCCTTGTCAGGGGTGGTCCGGGTGCTCTCGAGCCCCGGGCCACCCCACCCTTCTCTCTCACCGCCGCGGCGGCTCCTTCGAGGAGGACGCCGTCCGGCTGGGGCCGCCTCGAAGCCGGCCCGACAGACCGGCCAGCCCGCCGGAGCGTCGTCGCTCCGGGTCCCGCGCTGCTTTCCTTGCACCGGATAGAGGTTTCGCATGTCCCAGGCCACAAAGACGTCGCCGGCAGTCCAGACCACGACGAGGACCCCGCTCTGGGCGCTCGTCGTCAAGTGGTTGGCCCTGGCCCTCTTCGTCGCAGCTGCGTTCTATCTGGCGACCCAACTGGCCGACCAGGGGTACGCCGTCTACATCGCCGTGCTCGCCTTCGTCGTCATGGCGGTGCTGGTGGTCTACTCGACCCGGCGATTCGTCCCGGCCAAGTACCTCCTCCCGGGGCTCGTGCTCCTGCTCGGGCTGCAGGTCTGGCCCATCGTCATGACCGTGAGCACGGCGTTCACCAACGGTCAGACGATCACCAAGGAAGACACGATCGCGGCGATCAAGACCAACTCCGTGCAGGAGGTGCAAGGGGCGCCGCGCTACCGCCTCAGCATCGCCGTCCCCCAGGGGGGCGACGTAGCCACCGCTCCGCCGGTGTTCCTCCTGACGGCACCGGACGGTGCCCTCAAGATCGGCGACAAGGACGGCCTGAAGGACCTCCCCCCGAACGGTGTGACGAAGTCCGACTCCGGCAAGATCACGGCGGCTCCGGGATTCCAGATCCTCAACGCGCGACAGATCAACGCGCGCAAGGACCTCCAGACCTTCGCCGTGCCGACCTCCGACGGGGGCGGCATCAAGGCGAGCGGTCTCAGCGAGGCCTTCGAGGGTCGTGCCACGGTCAGCTACGACCCCGCCACGGACACCCTGACGGACTCCGCGACGGGCGAGGTGTACGTGGTGCGCGACGCGCGATTCGTGCCGAAGGACGGCACGGGCCAGGCGTTCCCGCAGAAATGGGCCGAGAACGTCGGCTTCAAGAACTTCCAGACCATCCTGACCGACCCGACGATCCGGGCCGGCTTCCTGAAGATCTTCGGCTGGAACCTCGTCTTCGCAGCCTTGTCCGTCGTCACGACCTTCATCCTCGGGATGCTGCTCGCGCTCCTGTTCAACGATGACCGACTGCGCGGCAAGGGGGTCTACCGAGCACTACTCGTGCTGCCCTATGCCATCCCCGGATTCGTGACGTCGTTGCTCTGGAAGTCGATGTTCAACCAGGACTTCGGCCTCGTGAACTCGTTGACGGGGCTGGACGTGGACTGGTTGGGCACGCCGTGGGGGGCCAAGGCCGCCATCCTCATCACGAACCTGTGGCTGGGGTTCCCGTACATGTTCCTCATCTGCACGGGCGCCCTGCAGTCCATCCCGGCCGACGTCCGCGAGGCGGCGAAGATCGACGGCGCGTCGCCTGCCCGCACCCTGCGCTCCATCATCATGCCGCTGCTCCTGGTGGCGGTCGGTCCGCTCCTCATCGCCTCGTTCGCCTTCAACTTCAACAACTTCGGCCTGATCTTCCTGCTGACCGGCGGAGGCCCCTTCGAGGCCGAGAACACGAGCATCGGGTCCAGCGACCTGCTCATCACGTACGCGTTCCGCCTCGCCTTCTCCGGCGTCACACCCGACTACGGCTTGGCAGCCGCCGTGTCCATCTTCATCTTCGTCATCGTCGCGGTCATGAGCTACGCCGGCTTCCGGCGCACGCGGGCCCTCGAGGAGGTCAACTGATGTCCACCGAACCGATGTCGATCCAGGCCCCGGCCGCCGTCGTCGACACCGAGCAGAGTGCCCGAGCCGCCCGTCGCAGAGGCCCTTCCGGAGTCCAGGGGCGGGTCTGGTGGAAGCACGTGCTCGGCGTGGTCGCGCTCATGTGGGCGCTCTTCCCGATCGTCTTCCTCATCTCGGCCGCCCTGAACCCGGCCGGCACCCTCAGCTCGGCGGAGCTCCTTCCCAAGTCGGCCTCCCTCAACAACTTCCAGACGCTCTTCAACGACGAGTCGCGCCCGTTCGCGACCTGGTTCCGCAACTCGCTCGTCATCGCCTTCGTGGGCGCCTTCGGCCAGATCTTCATCGGGGCGTGCGCTGCCTACGCCTTCTCACGGATGCGTTTCCGCGGACGTCGCGGTGGGCTCCTCAGCCTCCTGCTGCTGCAGATGTTCCCTGCCCTGCTGACCTTCGTGGCCCTCTACCTGATGTTCGCGCGCATCGGCGACATCGTGCCGGCGTTCGGCCTCGACACGGTTCTCGGTCTGTCGTTGGTCTACCTCGGCGGCGCCATGGGCGCCAACGTCTGGCTGCTCAAGGGCTACTTCGACACGGTTCCCCGCGAGCTCGACGAGGCGGCCAAGGTCGACGGTGCCTCCCACGCGCGCATCTTCTTCACCATGATCCTGCGACTGACCATGCCGATCCTCGTGACCACGTTCATGATCTCGTTCATCGGCCTCTTCAGCGAGTTCCTGCTGGCGTCCATCTTCCTCCGGGACGTGAACTCGCAGACGGTCGGCGTCGGCCTGTGGAGCATGAGCAAGGGCAACGAGGCCAACCGCCTGTTCGGCCAGTTCGCGGCGGGTGCGCTGCTCTGCTCCATCCCCGTCGTCGCCCTCTACCTGGCCGTGCAGAAGCAGATCGTCGGAGGCCTCACCACGGGGTCGGTGAAGTGAGTCCTGCCCCGACCCGCCAGCAGTCCTGGCTGACCCAGCCGCACCACGACGGGTCGGGGCGGTACGTCTCATCCCAGACGCCCCGCCTCGGCGACCGCGTCGACGTCCTCGTCCGGGTGCCCCTGGCCGCCGAGGTGGATGCCGTGCACGTGCGCACGGCGCCGGACGGCGAGGCCACCTTCGCGGTCGCCAGGCTCGTGCGCACCACGGCCACCGACGCGTGGTGGCGGGCGACGCTGACCTGCCACAACCCGGTCACGACCTACCGCTTCCTGCTCACGGGCGGGCCGACGAAGTACGCCTGGCTCAACGGCACCGGCGTGCACGAGCGCGACGTGCCCGACGCGAGCGACTTCCGCCTCGTCGCGCACGACGCCCCGCCGCCGGCCTGGGCGACGGGCGCCGTCGTCTACCAGGTCTTCCCCGACCGCTTCGCGCGGTCGCGCGCGGCCGACAGGCGGGCCACGCCCGACTGGGCCATCCCGGCCGCGTGGGGCGACCCGGTCGACATCAGCCCCCAGGGCGTCGCGCACCAGCTCTACGGCGGCGACCTCGATGGCATCACCGAGCACCTCGACCACCTCGAGGCGCTCGGCGTGGACGTCGTCTACATGACGCCGTTCTTCCCCGCGCGCAGCAACCACCGCTACGACGCGTCGTCGTTCGAGCAGATCGACCCGATCCTCGGTGGCGCGCCGGCCCTGCGCCGGCTCACCGCGGCCGCGCACGCCCGCGGCATGAAGGTCATGGGCGACTTCACGACGAACCACACGGGCAACGCCCACGAGTGGTTCCTCACGGCCGCCGGCAAGGGTGGTCGCAACACGCCGGAGCGCGACTACTACATCTGGGAGGACGGGACCTACGTCGCCTGGCTGGGCGTCCCGTCGCTGCCGAAGCTCAACCACCTCAACGCCGCCCTGCGCCGGCGCCTCTTCGAGGACCCGCAGGGCGTCGTGCGCAAGTGGCTCGGCCGCGCCGGAGGCCTGGACGGCTGGCGCGTCGACGTCGCGAACATGACCGGGCGCTGGCGCGACACCGACGTCAACCACGACGTCGCGCGCCAGATGCGCGACGTCATGGGCCGCGTGGCCCCCGACGCGCTGCTCGTGGGGGAGCACTTCCACGACTACACCACCGACGTGCCCGGCGACGGCTGGCACGGCGTCATGAACTACGCCGGCTTCTGCAAGCCGGCATGGACGTGGCTGCGCCAGGAGCCCAAGGACCCCCGCTTCCTCGGCGCGCCGGTGCCCCTGCCCCTGCTCGAGGCCGGGGCGGTCGTCGAGACGATGCGCGACTTCACGTCGCGGATCGCCTGGCAGTCGCTCGTCCACTCCTTCAACCTCGTCGGGTCGCACGACGTGCCGCGCATCCGCACGCTCGTCGGCCCCGAGGCCGTCGAGGCCGCGGTCGGGCTGCTCATGACCTTCCCCTCGATGCCGATGGTCACCTACGGCGACGAGATCGGCATGGAGGGCACCTTCGGCGAGGACGGGCGACGTCCGATGCCGTGGGACGAGAGCGACTGGGACGAGAAGACGCTCGAGACCTACCGCGGACTCATCGCAGCCCGCCAGGGCTCGGTCGCACTGCGTCACGGCGGTCTGCGGTGGGTACACGCCCAGGGTGATGCCATGGTCTTCCTCCGCGAGACGCACGACGAGGTGGCGCTCGTGCACGTGGCCCGGGCCGCGCACGAGCCGGTGGTCCTCGACGCGCAGCACCTCGCCGGCATCGAGGCGGGGCGGCCGGCATACGGACCCGCGCCGAAGATGGGGAAGCGGGCTGTCACACTGAGCGCTGCTGCGCCGCTGGTGCGGATCTGGGTCTGGCGTCCGACGGACGGCGGGCCGAAGCACGTGCGACGGAGGGTGAGGTGACGTGAGGGCACGACTGCGCGACATCGCCGACCAGGCGAGCGTGTCCGAGGCGACCGTCTCCCGCGTGCTCAACGGCAAGCCGGGGGTGGCCGAGTCGACGCGCCAGGCGGTGCTGACGGCGCTCGACGTGCTCGGCTACGACCGTCCGAGCCGGTTGCGGCGCAAGAGCGCCGGGCTCGTCGGCCTCATCGTCCCCGAGCTGACGAACCCGATCTTCCCGGCGTTCGCGCAGACGATCGAGAACTCGCTCGCGCAGAGCGGCTACACGCCGGTGCTCTGCACGCAGGTCGCCGGGGGAGTGCACGAGGACGACTACGTGACGATGCTGCTCGAGCGCGGCGTCGCCGGCATCATCTTCATCTCCGGCCTGCACGCCGACACGACGACCGACTCGGACCGCTACGTCGCGCTGCGTGAGCGCAACCTCCCGCTCGTGCTCGTCAACGGCTACATCGAGGGCGTCGACGCGCCGTTCATCAGCAACGACGACGTCGCCTCGATGGGGCTCGCCCTCGAGCACCTCGTGAGCCTCGGCCACCGCGAGATCGGCTTGGCCGTGGGCCCCGACCGCTACGTGCCCGTCATCCGCAAGATCGCCGGGTTCCGGCACTCCATGCAGGAGCTGACCGGGCGCCCCGACGTCGACGACCTCATCGAGCGGTCGCTCTTCAGCGTCGAGGGTGGGGCCACGGCGGCCGGCCGGCTCATCGACCGCGGTGCGACCGCCGTCGTCTGCGGCTCGGACCTGATGGCCCTCGGCGCGATCCGGGAGGCCCGCAAGCGCGGGCTCAACGTGCCGCGCGACTTCTCGGTCGTCGGCTACGACGACTCGACGCTCATCGCCTTCACCGACCCGCCCCTCACGACCGTGCGCCAGAGCGTCAACGCGATGAGTGCGGCGACGGTGCGGGCGCTGCTCGACGAGATCGCCGGGCAGCCCTCCCCGAGAGCGGAGTACGTCTTCCGCCCCGAGCTCGTCGTGCGCGGCTCGACCGGGGCCGTGCGCCGCCACTGAGGCCCTGAGGCCCTGAGGCCCTGAGGCCCTGAGGCCCTGAGGCCCTGAGGCCCTGAGGCCCTGAGGCTCCGAGGCTCGCGCGCCGGAGCGACCCGCCTCTCAGCCGGCGTCGTGCGCCCGGCGCAGCCGCAGGAGCTCGCGCAGGAACGCCGCGACGGCAGGCTCGTCGTCGACGCGGAAGCGCGCGGCGGTCGAGCCGGTGCCGACCTTGACGGTCACGTCCTCCGGGCGACGCATCCGCATGAAGGCGTCCTCGTCGGTGACGTCGTCGCCGAGGTAGACGCGGGCGACGGCCCCGACGTGGCGGCCGAGCGCGGTGACGGCCGAGCCCTTGTCGGCGTGCGAGACCGAGAGCTCGAGCACCGACTTGCCCTTGAGCACCTTGACGCCGGCGTGGTCGAGGCCGACCCGGCGGGCGTCGGCGATCGCGGCGTCGCCCGTCTCGCGGGGCAGCCCGCGCACGTGGACGACGACCGCCGCGGCCTTGTGCTCGATGCCGGCCTCCGGGTGCGACTCCTTGACGAGCGCCTCGATGTCGGAGCGGAGCTCGGCCAGCAGCACCTCGTCGTCCGGCGTGATCGCCGCGGCCTCCATGGCCTCGCGCACGGCCGCGCTCGACGACTCGGCCCCGTGGCTGCCGATGAGCACGATCGGCTCGTCCTCGGCGATGCCGGTGAGCGTCCGCAGGGTCTCGAGGTCGCGGCCCGACACGACGGCGACGTGCACCCCGGGGAGGGCGGCGAGCCCCCGCAACGTGTCGATCGCGCCCGGCTCGGGCGTCGCGCTCATCGGGTCGGCGTCGAAGGCCGCGAGCACGCCGTCGTAGTCGGTGGCGACGAGGAGCGGTGACGTGGCCGCGGTCTGCTCGAGCAGCCCGGCGGGCGGGGGCGTGGCGCTCATGCGCGCGCGGCGGCGTCGGTCGGACCGGGCATGAGTGGCGTCTCCTCGGCCTGCGGGGTCGGGCGGCCACGCGGCTCGGGCGTCGGCAGCTCCGGCGCCGCGGCCAGGGCGGAGAGGTAGCGCGAGGCCCACCGCTGCACGTCGTGGTCGGACACGCGGCGGCGCAGCGCCTTCATGATCCGCTGCTTGTCCTTCGCCGGCGTGTTGATGGCCCGCAGGATCGTCTGCTTGAGGCCCTCGATGTCGTGCGGGTTGCAGGCGAAGGCCTGGTGCAGCTCGTGCCAGGCACCGGTGAACTCCGAGAGCACGAGGGCGCCGCCGAGGTCGTGGCGGCACGTCACGTACTCCTTGGCGACGAGGTTCATCCCGTCGCGCAGCGGCGTGACGAGCATGACGTCGGCGGCCTGGAAGAGCGCCGCCATCTCCTCGCGCGGGTAGGAGTGGTGCAGGTAGTGCACGGCGGGGGCGCCGATCTTGCCGAGGTCGCCGTTGATCCGGCCGACCGTCTGCTCGATCTCGCTGCGCAGCTGGCGGTAGGCGTCGACGCGCTCGCGGCTCGGCGTGGCGACCTGGACGAGGGTGACCTCGGGCGGGCCGAGGCGCCGCTCCGAGAGCAGCTCCTCGTAGGCCTTGAGCCGGTGCCGGATGCCCTTGGTGTAGTCGAGCCGGTCGACGCCGAGCATCAGCACCTCGGGGTCGCCGAGGCTGGCCCGGATCTCGCGTGCCCGGGCCATGACGTCGGGACGCCTGGCGAGCTCCTCGAGCCCGGTGAAGTCGACGGAGATGGGGATGGCGGCCGCGCGCACCTGGCGGCGCGAGCCCTCGACCGTGACGCGGTCGCGCTTCGTCGCGGCGCCGAGCAGCTGGCGGCACGCGCGCACGAAGTTGCGGGCGTCGGCCTGGCGCTGGAAGCCGAGGAAGTCGGCGCCGAGCAGCCCTTCCAGCAGCTGCGCACGCCACGGCAGCTGCGCGAACAGCTCGACGGGCGGGAAGGGGATGTGGTTGAACCAGCCGATGCGCACGTCGGGCCGCAGCCGGCGCACGATGGCGGGCACGAGCTGCAGCTGGTAGTCCTGCACCCACACGGTGGCGCCCTCGGCGGCCACCTCGGCCACGGCCTCGGCGAAGCGCTGGTTGACCGCCTGGTAGGCCGACCACCACTCGCGGTGGAACGTCGCCGGCACGATGACGTCGTGGTAGATCGGCCAGAGCGTGTCGTTGGAGAAGCCCTCGTAGTAGTCGCGCACCTCGTCGGCAGAGAGGGGCACGGGGTGCAGGTGGATGCCGCCCTCGTCGAAGGGGTCCGGGGCCTCGCCCGAGTCGCCGGCCCAGCCGACCCAGGCCCCGGGCTGGTTGCGCATGACCGACTCCATGGCGGTCACGAGGCCGCCGGGGCTGCGTCGCCACTCGACCTCGCCGTCGTCGGCGACCACCTTGTCGACGGGCAGGCGGTTCGCGGCGATGACGAGGTCGTAGGTCGGACGTGCGGGCGGCACGCGATCAGCTCCTGGGCTCGAGGGGTCGGTGCTCGGGTCGTACCCATCCCGCGCGCACGGGACGCACGGGTCCGGCGCGACACCGTCGTGGCCACTCTAACGAGCGAACGGTGGCGCCCGGTGCGGTGTCGCCATAGGGTCGGAGCAGGGCACCGCGCGAGCCCCTCGAGGCAGACCTCGAGCCGCCCGACGGTCACCCCGAGGTCCCAGTGCCGAGGTGAAGGAGTCGCCGTGAAGGTTTCGGACGTGCTGCGCCACAAGGGCAGCGAGGTCATCACCATCAAGCCGGACGAGACCGTGGCCGGGCTGCTCGCCCTGCTCGCCGAGCACCGCATCGGTGCGGTCGTGGTCAGCGCCGACGGCACGGGCGTCGACGGGATCGTCAGCGAGCGCGACGTCGTCGTGCACCTCCACGGCAGCGGCACCGCAGTGCTCGAGGGCCCGGTCAGCGCCATCATGACGAGCGAGGTGTCGACGGGCACCGCCGCGGACGACGTGGCCGACCTCGCCGCCACGATGACCGAGCAGCGCGTGCGCCACGTGCCGATCGTCGACGCCGAGGGGCAGCTCACGGCGATCGTCAGCATCGGCGACATCGTCAAGCACCGGCTCGACGAGCTGCAGTCCGAGCGCGACCAGCTGCGCGACTACATCTCGAGCTGAGGCCCGGCACGCGCGGGCGTGCTGGGGTGCTCGGTCGGTGGGCCCGTCGCATACCGTAGGGGCATGACGGCGTACGAGCGGACCGAGCGGGTGGCGAGCCCGCGGTCCGCGCGCACGACCTCGCTCGAGCCGGGCGACCGCTCGGGTGACGGGACGGGCGAGCGGGGCCGCCGCGCCACCGGCGAGCGGCTCGGGCCCTACCGCCTCATCGAGGAGATCGGCGAGGGCGGGATGGGTGTCGTGCACCTCGCGCTCGACCCCCGTGGGCGCGCGGTCGCCGTCAAGGTGCTGCGCACGCACGTCGCGCACGACGTGGACGCCCGCCAGCGCCTGGCGCGCGAGGTCGACACCCTCTCGCGCATCCGCGACGCGCGCGTGGCGAGCGTCGTCGACGCCGACGTCATGGGGCCGCGCCCCTACGTCGTGACCCGCTACGTGCCGGGTCCCGCGCTCGACGAGGTCGTCGAGGACCACGGGCCGATGGAGCCGGCCGACCTGCTGCGCCTCGCCCGCGGCAGCGCCGAGGCGATCCGCGCCATCCACGCCTGCGGGGTCGTGCACCGCGACATCAAGCCCGGCAACGTGCTGCTCGAGGACGGCGACCCCGTCCTCATCGACTTCGGCATCGCCCACCTGCAGGACGACGTGCGCCACACGGTCGGCGGCCTCGTCATGGGCACGCCCGGCTACCTCTCCCCGGAGCTCGTCGAGGGCGCCGCCATCACCGACGCCACCGACTGGTGGGGCTGGGCCGCCACGATCACGTATGCCGCGTCGGGCCGTCCGCCCTTCGGGCGCGGTCGCATGGACGCCGTGCTGGCCCGCGTGCGGGCCGGGGAGGTCGACCTCGACGGTGTCGACCCGCGCCTCGTGCCCCTCCTGCGGGCCTCGCTCTCGCCGGACCCGCGGCGTCGCCCGCACGCCGACGAGGTCATCGACGCCCTGGAGCTCTACGCGGCCGGCCGGTCCGCGACGGTGCCCGCCCCGAGCGGCGGGCCGTGGGACGACGGCCGCCCCTCCGAGGCCTCGCCCGGCGACACGCAGGTCGTGCAGGGCGGCAGCACGGCGGTGCTGCCCCCGGTGCCCGCCGACATGCCGCGGACGACGCCGCGGGCGGACGACGCCGACGCGTCGCGGTGGGCCCCGCCCGTGGGGCGGACGCGGGGCACCTCACGGCAGGAGCCGGCATACGGCACCGGTGACGATGGCTACGACGACGGCTGGGACGGGTCCGACGGCGAGTGGCAGGACGAGGAGCCGGCCGGGCGCGAGGGCGACCCGCGGATCGGGCTGCCGATGCGCACCGGGCTGCTCGCGGCCGTCGCGGTGGCCTGGGCGGGCGCGCTGATGGCCTGGCCCGGTGCCGCGCTCGTCGCCGTCACCGTGCTCTCGGCCTTCGCGCGCGCGACCGACCGGTCGGTGACCGCGCTCGTGCTGCGGCGCTACGACCACGGGCGGCGGCGCAGCGACGTGCCGTTCGCGGTGGTGTCGAGCCCGTGGCACTTCGTGCTCGGGATCGTCGCGACCGTCGTCGGCCTCGTGCTTCCCGCGGCCGTGGCGCTCGCCGGCATCTTCGCGACGGCGCTGCTGCTGACGGGCACGCAGGGGGGCGACCTCGGCCCGGGGACGCCGCTCACGCTCGGCGTCGGCGGCGTGCTCGGCCTGCTCATGCTCTGGTGGGGTCCCGGCGGGGCCTCGCTGCGGCGCGGCACGCGCTCCATCGCGCGCGCGATCGTGCCGATCGGCCTCGCCACGCAGGTCGTGGCCGCGGTGCTCGCCGTCGGCGGTGCGGTGGCTGCGTTGCTCGCGCTCAAGGAGGGTGCGAGCCTCAGCTGGCTGCCCTTCGGCAGCAGCCCGTTCGGCCTCTGAGGCCCGGGTCGCGCCCGCGTCACGAGCGTGCTGCCCGTGCGCGCGCTGTGGGCGCCCTGTGCAGCTCCCATCCCGAGGTGAAGGGAACGTCAAGGAACGATCACGAAAGTGTCTCGGCGCGCCTTGTCAGGGGGCCGTTCCTCACGTACCGTCAGTGCTCGCGTCCGGCTCCACCCGAGCGCTCCCACAACTTCACATGGACACCCACATCAATCCGTTCCCTGTGTGCGCCGAGCCTCGCCAGCCAGGGATGCAGCCCACGACCGTGGGCCGGGCGAGGACGGGGGACCCAGTGTGACCAGTCAGAGCCGGTGCCGAGGCACCCGTCGAAGAGGACGAGAGCTGGTCTAGGGGTGAAGCCGCGAGAGCGGCGGGGCAGCCTGACGTCCCAACCCGACAGCTAACCCCGCAGGCGCGCGTCAGGAAGGAACACCCCTATGCAGTACATGTCCAAGCATGCTGCCGCCAAGCAGGTCTCGGTGAAGCAGCGCATCGCGGGAGTCGGGATCGCCGGCGCCGCCACCCTCGTCGGTGGCATCGCCACCGCCGGGTCGGCCAAGGCCGCCTCGGTCTGGGACCGCGTCGCCGCCTGCGAGTCGAGCGGCAACTGGCACATCAACACCGGCAACGGCTACTACGGCGGCCTGCAGTTCGTGCAGAGCACCTGGGTCGGCTACGGCGGCCGCGCCTACGCCTCGCGCGCCGACCTCGCCACCCGCGCCGAGCAGATCGCCATCGCCCAGCGCGTGCTCGCCTCCCAGGGCCCCGGCGCCTGGCCCGTCTGCTCGCAGCGTGCCGGCCTGACCCGCTCGAACGGTGGCGCGACCAGCTCGCCCGTGTCGCGCTCGACCGTGCGCAAGCCGGTGACGGCGAAGAAGAAGGTCGTCAAGAAGAAGGTCGTCAAGAAGAAGAGCTACGCCGCCAAGCCCAAGGCGAGCAACACCTACACCGGGAAGGGCGCCAAGGTGACGGTCCACCGCGGTGACTCGCTCGGCAAGATCGCCGCGGTCCACCACGTCAAGGGCGGCTGGAAGGCCCTCTGGAAGGCCAACTCGGCTCGCGTCTCGAACCCGAACCTCATCTTCGTCGGTCAGGTCCTGCGCCTGCCGTGAGTTCCTGATAGAACTGAGCCCGACGGCCCCGCGCGACCAACCCCTGGGTTGCGCGGGGCCGTCGTCCGTCCGGCGCCGGGTGCGGGCCTGACGGCCTTTTCCCGTATGCCGGCCGCCTCCGTTACGCTTTCGCCCGTCCGCGGTCGCGTGCCGGGGACCCGCTGGCGTGGCGCAATCGGTAGCGCACCTGTCTTGTAAACAGGCGGTTAGGGGTTCGAGTCCCCTCGCCAGCTCCACCTCATGACCTGCGGATATGGTCTTTGACCTGCGGTTATGTTGCCTGCTGGGCACCCGATCCCAAAAGTCAGAAGCGGACACGCCCCGGCTCAGATGTACTCTCTAATCGCACGCCAATCGCACGCCGAAGGCACGACGGGAGGGTCGCGGATGGCGAACAAGCCCAACAGGCGAGGCTTCGGTCACCTACGGCGGCTACCCTCGAGGCGGTGGCAAGCTAGTTACGTCGGCCCAGACCTCACTCGCCACAACTCGCCCACCACGTTCCAGGCGAAGGTTGACGCTGAGGCATGGTTGGGGGTGGAGCGCCACCTCATCACCTCGGGCAGCTGGCAGTCGCCGCGTGCGCGACGCGAGGCGAGGGTCGCGACCGAGTTCGAGGCCTACGCTCGTCGCTGGCTGCAGGACCGCAGGCTCAAGCCTCGGACCAAGGACGGCTATGAGCACTTGCTGGACCGCTACCTGGCTCCGGCCTTCGGGCAACGTCTGCTTGCGGCGATCACGCCGAGCGACGTTCGCCATTGGTGGGCGGAAATGGACCCGTCGACTCCGACGGTGAATGCTCGTGCCTACGCACTTCTCAAAGCTGTGCTTAACACAGCCGTGGCAGACGAGGAGATCGCTGCGAACCCGTGCCGGATCAAGTCGGCGGCCAGCACGCCGCGTGTTCGGGAGGTCAGGCCGGCGTCCGTGGCTGAACTCGAGACCATCGTGGCCACGCTGCCGGAGAAAAGGCGAGCCGTTGCGTTGCTGTGCTCGTGGTGCGCCCTGCGCATCGGCGAGGTGCTGGAACTGCGCCGCAAGGACATCGACCTCGACAGGGCCACGGTGCGAATCGAAAGGTCGGTCGCTTGGGTCAAGGGAAAGCCGGTGGTTGGCGCCCCGAAGTCGGCCGCGGGGCGGCGCACGGTGACGATTCCGCCGCACGTGATCCCCGCACTCCGCGCCCACCTTGACGGTCACGTTGGGCGAGGAAAAGAGTCGCTTCTGTTTCCGGCGCGCGACGGTCACAGCCACCTCCAGCCCACCGTCTTCAGCCAGGCGTTCCGCAAGGCGAGGGCAGCAGCCGCCCGGGATGATCTTCGAGTCCACGATCTGCGCCACACCGGCGCCACGCTGGCTGCGATGACGGGCGCAACCCTTGCCGAGCTGCAGCAGCGGCTCGGGCACTCCTCGGTGGGCGCCGCTCTTCGGTACCAGCACGCCGCGGCCGGGCGTGATGCTCAGATCGCTGCAGCTCTGTCCCTCCTTGCGGACAATGCGGGCCGGGATGACCTCGCTTTGCCTTTCGACGGTGGATGACGCCCGGTCAGCATTCCGGCGGAGACCTGCGCGGAGCCTGAGTTCAGTCGTTCCTGTGGCTTAGCGGTCGCCCAGACCGAAAAGCCGGCCTGAGTCAGCTCGGCTGAATCGGGGTCGGGCGCGGCTGGTGGCTGTCTTCGACTGTTCCTCAGTGCTGGTCGATGGCGAGGGTCTCGGGGCACGGCTGATCGCCCGGTGCGGATGGGACGGCATTGGTCAGTGACCACCCGAAACCGTCATCGTCACGAGGAGTTGACCGTCGTGAGGCAGAACTCGAAGGGGCCGGAACAGCTCGGCCTGTGGGACACCCGTCGTGAGCAACGGCTCGCGAATGAGCGCCCAACCGACAAGGCGCCTGCGCTGCCAGCGCATCGGCCCAGCAGGCCGTTGGAGTACCACGAGCTGTGGACCATCGAGGACGTGTCGGCCTACCTCGGAGTGCCCAAGCAGACGATCTACTCGTGGCGGACCACGGGCTATGGCCCGAAGGGGATTCGGATCGGCAAGCACCTGCGGTGGCGGGCTGCGACCGTGATCACCTGGACCCTCGGTCTGGAGGAGACCCAGTGACCCCGGCCGGCCGCGGAGAACGTCAGTGTCCTCGTTGCGGTCGGTGGATCGAGGCGCAGTGGCCACCCAGGCCCGGACGCCCCCGACGGTGGTGTTCGCCGGAGTGCCGGCGGGCGGCGTCGGAGGAGCGCCGCGCGGCCGAGAGCGGGGCTATCGGCATCCGCTACATCGAGCCGGACGTGCCGATCGAGGACCACGTCCGGGCCGTTCTTGCCTCACCGGCGGCATGCCGGCGCGTGCTGCGAGATCTGGGGGAGCGGGCTGCCCGCGGTGAGCTCTTTGACGGTCGGTGGACCAGCGTTTTGAGCGACCTGGAGCGCCTACGACAACCGCAAAACGGGACCCCGGGCGGCGCTTGGTGTGGCCGGTGACGTGATTTCGTCCGCCGAAACTCGACCGACAATGCATGAGGTGTGTGTGACATGAGCGGTTGCGGTTTCGCAAGGAGTACGCGCCTCGGCACGGCGGCGTCGATCACATCAGGGGGCAGGGACTTGGTTTGTGGCGGTTGAGCCGACGGCACCTCGGCTTCTCTTGTGACGATATCGAATGAAAGGACTAATCCCTGGGAGTGATCGCTGGGGAGGTTCTCGCGGCTTCCGTCGGTCACAGGAGCCGTGCGTTAGAGGGGCCGATCATGACTGACACCACCGGGCGAGAAGAGCGGCCGTCGGTGCGTCAGGCGGCGCGCCGCGCCGCGCTCGACGCGCAGGCGAAGCTGCGCGTCGAGCGGCGGGAGCGGGACAAGCGGCTGGCTGCTCTCGCCTTGGACGTGCTTTTCGCCCTGGGCTAGCGGGACGCTGCCGTCATCAAACTCGACAGCGCGCGGGTGCAGCGCTGCGGCAGCTGGTCGACGATGAGCACCTCACGCTGATCGAGGTGACGCAGTGGTGCGGCCCGAGCCTGACCCGGCAGGAGATCGCGAGGCTCCGCCGGCTCGGCGGCGAGCAGCAGCGTATTGACCGGAAGCATGCGCGGAAGCGTGTGGGCGACCCAGCGCCAAAGAGTTCCTCAGGTCTGGACCGCCGGGACCCGTGACCCGCATCCGTGACCCGCATCCGTGACCCAGAGGTGATGCCGCAGCAGCCGAGTCCGCGGTGATCGCCGACGGCGACCACCGCGGCTCTGGGAGGTGACCGTGCCGTCCGACCTGAAGGAGAGCCTCGTGAGTCAGGAGAACCTCGTGCTGCACAACATGAGCGAGGTGGTTGCCGCGGT
This sequence comes from Terrabacter sp. NPDC000476, assembly GCF_040300125.1. Lineage (NCBI taxonomy): Bacteria > Bacillati > Actinomycetota > Actinomycetes > Micrococcales > Intrasporangiaceae > Terrabacter > Terrabacter sp. NPDC000476. Next base: position 2,016,473 of record NZ_JBEPDF010000001.1, on the reverse strand, counting down.
CCCGCACTTCCTGGGAGTGCACTCGCAGGACTCCCTCGTGGTCGTCCCCGAGGTGACCGGCGGCGCCCCGGTCGCAAGGGTGAACCTGCCCCGCGGCGTCACGCAGACGGTGGCGGTCGGTGAGGGGCTCGCCCGAGCGTATGCCGGCGCGGGCGTCGGTGTCGTGCTGCTCGCGTACACCGACCAGCCTGAGCTGGCAGGCGCGGTGTGCGACGCCGTGCGGGAGCGGCTCGAGCCGGCGATCCCGGTGATCGGTGCGGTGGCGGTCGACGGCTGGGTGCGTCTGGACGGTCCGCACAGCGGCCAGGTGACCCAGAGCGACCGGGACCTGATGACGGCGGAGTTCCTCCTGCCGGAGCGACCGACGCCGTTCGCGACCCCGGGGCAGCTGCGGCAGGCCTACGCCCCCGGCCGCCCGGTCCCGGACCAGCTCATGGTTCTCACCGCCGAGCGTGCCGCAGCTGCTGCAGGCGGCGGACACGTAGGCGAGGTCGAGCGGGAGTGGATCACCGCTACGCTGCACCGCGCGGCGGCCGGCCACCGTCCTGCCGGCTGCTGATGCGGCGCGCCTGATCGCCGACGTGCAGCTCACCCCACTTCGGGACTACGTATGGGCGTCGATGGAACGCTCGACGGCACCCCGCCACGCCGAGCTATGGCGCGACCTGCTGACGCGGTGCCCCGAAAGCCGCGAAAGACCCGAGTCACCCACGTCACACACGTCACCGGAGTCCACCGGGGCACCCGTGCCGTCTGTGTCTGCGGTGGCGTCGCTGACCGCGTTCGCGCACTGGCTCGACGGGGACGCCGTCAAGGCACGCGCCGCACTGGCACGCGTCCCGGCGGGGACCGCGCACCTGATGGCGCGCCTCGTCGACGTGGCCTTGGAGCTGGGGATGGACCCACGGACCTGGAGCCTCGCCCCGGAAGACCGGGACGACCTGGACGCTCCACACCATGACCCGTCCGCATCGCCCAAGTCCGTGGGGCTGGGCCATGCGATCGACGAGCCGCCGAAGGCTTCACCCGGCCGCGGCAATGCTGGACCACCCCGGTGAGACGCGCAGAGCTGGTCGCCAGCCAACCGGTGGCACCGGACGCCCCGGGCGCCGCGGCGAGGCCGGTGCGCCGGGCATAAGGCATCGACTCGTGATGAACGCGATCCCAGCCCCGAGGGCCACCCTCCACGTGGGTATCAGTGTCCGACCGCACCGACACCCAGTGGGTTATCCACAGGGCAGCGCCGGGGCGGCTCGCGGCGGCCGCTGTCTGCGTGGATGAAGACGGCAATCAGATCCTACGAAGAGGGGACGCCATGACGTCGAAGACGCCGGAGACACCGGAGACGTGTAAGGCCGGCCGCGCGGTGATCCTTGGGGTGATCCTGCTCCTGGAGGCTGCTGCGCATCGCGGCCTGAACCTCCTGGCCACCGACCCGCCGCCGGGGCTCGATGAGTCCTTCGCCCTGTCGGATCTCGGCTTGGGCGCCCCGCTTGCAGCCAGCCAAGCGCGCGCGCTGCTCGCCGCCGACATCGAGCCCGTCGATGTCGAGCCCGTCGACCTTGAGCGCGGAGGGTCGCGCCCGGACTGTGGCGAGCCGCTCGAGCTGGTGCGCGCGGCGGAATCCCTGACCCGAACGGTCCCGATCGAGGCCCTGCCAGCAGGTAGCAGCCGCGTCGTTGTCGCGCTCTGCGACCTCCTTTCGAGACCACGGATGATGCTCGCCCTCGAGGGCCGCAGCATAGGAGAGCTGCTGCTGGACTGCGACCTCATCGTGCGCGAGGTGCTGATGGACACCGCTGATGGACGGCCGGGTCATGATCCGGATCTGGGGCGAGGTTGTCGGAGCCGCCGCCGACCTGTGGCGCACGTTCCCAGAATCGTCCCCAAGCGCAGGCCAATCCGAGCGCAGGGATGCTGGCCATGTCCTGAGGGAGCAGCTCCAGACGATGAACGCCGACCTGATGAGGCCGGCCGGAGGCGCCAATGGCCCGGGCCCTGTCCGGCGGACGATCGGCTGCTCACGGTGTGCGAGAACGACACGACGGCTGCAGAGCTTCTGCTGCGTCGCCGCACCGACGTCCGGCCGATGCGGCCCAAGGTCGCGGCGGATCTCGAGGCGGCCAAAGCCAGGCTGATGCACGTCCTCTATGTGGGCGCCCACGGCGTGCAGGTCGACCTGAACCGTGACCTGCGCGACCTCCCCGTCCTGCCCGCGGCCAAGCGCTCTGCCCTGCCGGCCGAGTCGATCAAGCGCACCGTGGAGGCGCGCGACCGGATGGCGGCCTTCGAGCAGCTGGCTGGCTCCTACGTTTGCGGGACCTTCCCCGCAGCGCTGCACGGCGAACACAAGCCGCTCCCGGAGCTGGACCGGCTGCGGGAGGCGCCGGCCGGCTGGGACATCCAGGCCCACCGCGCCCTGGTCGGCGCCACCACGGCCGCGACGATGATGCTCATCGCGCAGACCCAGGCGCACACCGCCTTCGCCAGCCAGACGCTGCTGCGCGCCGCGGCGGAGACCGGCTCGATCGAAGCCGGCCAGTACCGCACTCGCCTCGCGCCCGCGCTCGAGTCTGGCCAAGCGAGCTGGGTCGCCCTCGCGACGACGTGGGCGCAGCTCGCACCTCAGAGCGGACGCCGACTGGACCCTGATCTGGTCATCGCAGCCAACGAGATCCGCGCCGCGATGCTCGAGATCATTCACGAGCGCACCGGGGTGGCGAGCGTTGAAAGCCTCGCCGCGACAGTGGATCTGAAACAGGTGTCTCAGATACTGCAGCTGGGGCTCACGACCTCCACGGACCTCGCGTACGCCCTCCGGGAGGCGACAGCGGACCTGCACCTGCTCGCCTCGCCCCGCGGTGTCAACGCCATGGCGATGGTGCTCGAGGCGCACGGCCCTTACGGCAACGTCTCCACCGAGGCGTGGGTGCGGCCCGTCGACCACGCTCAGGACCGCCCCGTCACGCTCCCCGAGATCGTCCGGGACTCGCTCACGCAAGCAGCCGATCAAGTCATCCACGCAGTCACGAGAGCGCCGGAGCCGCCGCCTCCATCAGCGCCCCCGACCGCGTACTGGCGGCGAGAACCTCGGCCGGGCAATCCGATTCGTCAGCGGGCCGCGATCGCCAGCCTGTTGCCCTCCAGGCCGGAGCACCAAGCAGCCCACGCTCTTACGAATGGCCATCAACGCCACTCCCTCAGCTCGGGGGAGGGCCGAGGGCGTCGCCTGACCACGGTAGCCGCCGGGCCCACCGGAGGCAGACGGTCCGGCTCTTCGACCACGGTGCCGATGTTCGCCCTGAACCGCCCCGGCGACCGAGGTCAACAGGGTCAGGGTGCCCGCCGGGTCAGTGCCTCGCCCAGCTGGGCAACCGTGGGCGAGCCGGCCATCCCGTCCGGCGTGGCGTCCAGCCGACAGGCCAACGCCGGGCTCGCGCCGGGATGCGCGAACGGGTCCGCGCCGTCCAGCAGGATGGTCGGAGAGCCGGTGAACCCGACGCGGGCCGCCGCCGCGTCAGATGTGACGGCCAGAGTGCTCACCTCTACCGGCACCCGGGAGCGCTCGGAGGCAGTCTCGACACGCTCCACGGCGATCCGCCAGCTTGGGCACCCGTCGAAACACAGCACCGTCACCTTCACACTCACGATCTCATCATCGCCCCTTCGGGCAATCTCTGGGATGCGTCGACCCAGACCTGCGATACGCCATCCGGCCCGGTGGCAACAGGACCGCAGGGCCATGGCTGAATGGGGTCAGCCCCTTCCCGCGGACGGTGGCACGCCTCCAGCCGTGGCAACACTCCCTGAGGGTGTACCACCGTCGCCACGCCTTACGGTGCATCGCAGCAGCCCTCGGCGCAGCCGTGGGCCTGCTCATCGCTACCCCGGTCGTGGGTCAGGAGCGTCGGACCGCACTCGCACGTCTTCCCTCGCCAGGCCTCGAGACCCTCGCGGGCCGCGACGACGGCGATGACCAGTGCAGCCAACGGGTCCGCCCAGGACCAACCGAGCACCGCGTTCGCGAGCAGCCCCAGGAGCAGCACCGCCGACAGATAGTTGCACAACAGCGTCTGCTTGGAGTCGGCCACGACGCTGCCCGAACCGAGATCGCGCCCGGTGCGGCGCTGTGCCCACGACAGGAACGGCATCACCAGCAGCGATGCGGCGGCGATCACGATGCCCACGGGGGAGGGCGCGGCTTCGCCAGCACCGGTCAGCGACCGAACGGAGTCGAGGACAACATATGCGGCGAGCGCGAAGAAGGAGACTGCGATGAAACGCAGCGCCTGCCTCTCACGGGTCTCGGGGATTGGGTGACGGAACTGCCACAGGATCACCAGACCGCTGCCGACCTCCACCAACGAGTCCAGGCCGAAGCCGACCAGGGCCGCCGAAGATGCGGTCGCGCCCGTCGCCACGGCCACCACCGCCTCCAGCAAGTTGTATCCCACGGAAACGCCCGCCAGCAGCTGCGCTCGTCGGCCCAACTGTCGGCGCCGCTCGGGGGAGAGCCCTGACGGGGCTACAGCCACCAGGCCCACGGGCCGCTCAGTGCTCACGAGCTGCCCGTCTTCCCGTGCTGCGGACACAGCGTCACCGCGTCCCCGGCCAGGCCCAGCAGCCGCTCCGCGGCGCCCAGCAAGGCCAAGGTCGCCTCCGGATGCGCCAGTGCGTACACCGACGCGCGGCCCTGTGCTCGCACGGTCACTATGCCGCAGTCCAGCAGGCACGACAGGTGACGGCTCACAGTTGACTGCGCCAGCCCAAGGTGCCCGGTCAGGTCCACCACCCGGTGCTCTCCCAGCGCCAGGTGCTGGACGATCCTCAGGCGCGACCGGTCGCTGAACCCATGGAAGAGGCACGCGGCGGCCTCCATCGCGCCCGCCTCCACCCCCTGAGTGTCAAGGACGGCGGAGGCAGGCACCTTTTGATCAGCTTCCATGCCTGTCATCGCCATGAGTGGATGATAGCAGGGAGAACCGCTTCGTCTCCGGGAGGAGCGCTCAGTCAGCCGGCGACCGCGGGTCGGGGCCGCGTCCGGACTACGGCGCGCCTCAGCCGCGGGACGCCATCAAGGAGCCGATCTTCGGCCTCTCGTGCCACGCGGTCGGCAGCATCGAGCGTCAGGTCGCCGCCGAGGTGCACCACGGCCTCGGCGTGCACCTCGTGGCCCACCCAGCGCATCCGGACTTCGTCGACTCCCAGGACGCCGGGCACGCCGGCGATGACGGTCTCGGCAGAGTCGACCAGCTCGGGCTCCACGGCGTCCAGAAGCCGGCGAAAGACGTCTCGTACCGCGGTGCGCAGCACCAGCAGGATGGCGACGGTGATCAGCAGGCCGACCACCGGGTCGGCCCAGCTCCAGCCCACGGCGACCCCTCCGGCGCCGATCAGGACAGCCAGGGAGGTGAGCCCGTCGGTGCGGGCATGATGACCGTCCGCGACCAGGGCTGCCGAGCCGATCGCCTTGCCCTCGCGGATCCGGAAGACCGCGACCGCTTCGTTGCCCAAGAACCCGACGAAGCCGGCGAGAGCGACCCAGCCGAGGTTGTGCACCGGGGCCGGGTTCGCGAGCCGATCGATCGCCTGCCACGCGGCGACCACCGCGGACAGGGCGATCATGGCCACAACAAACAGGCCGGCAAGGTCTTCGGCCCGACCGTAGCCGTGGGTGTAACGCCGCGTCGCGGCGCGCCGCCCGAGAACGAAGGCGATCCACAGCGGGATGGCGGTCAGGGCGTCGGAGAAGTTGTGGATCGTGTCGGCCAGCAGCGCCACCGACCCCGAGAAGACGACGACGACCAGCTGCAGGACTGCCGTAACGCCGAGCCCGACGAGACTCAGGCGCACCGCCCGGATACCGCGCGCACTGGACTCCAGCGCCTCATCGACGGAGTCAGCAACGTCGTGTGAGTGCGGCGTGATCGCGTGCCGCAAGCGTGCCCACAAACCCGACCCACGCTCGTGGTCATGGTCATGGTCATGGTCACGGTCATGACGGTGGTCGTGCAGCGGGGCCGGGCTTGAGGTCGAACTCATACCTACCATGCTATCTGCACACCTATGAAGGCACGAACTCACGTAGGCTGCAGTGCATGCATGAGGCGATCCCGGACCTGTCGATGCCTGAGGACGAGCAGGCCCACCTAGCGGCCGAGACCTTCCGGATGCTGGCCGATCCCACCCGGATCAAGCTGTTGTGGGCCCTGCTGCAGGGCGAGTCCTCGGTGACGTGCCTGGCCGAGCTGGCTGGCGTCAGCCCGACATTGGTGAGCCAGCACCTGGCCAAGCTGCGCTTGGCCGGGCTGGTCCGTGGCCGCCGCGAGGGGACCTTCATCTACTACACGGCTGCTGACACGCACGTGCACGCGCTACTCGCCGAGGCCCTGTTCCATGCCGACCACACCGACCGTGACCTTGGCGCCGAGACCGACCACCGTCACCAGATGCCAGCTCCCGAGCGCGCGTGAGCCAGGCGGGTCACGCCTGCCCAGGACGCAGAGGTAAAGCAGCGGGCGTCCTGCGCTCACCCCGTGCGGTCACGTGCGGCGAGGTGCTGCAGCCCGCTGGTCATCCGTACATTGGGGCGGTGCACTGTCGCCGCGGCGCCGGCGCCTCCCGCTGCTACGACAGGCACGCTCGTGCAGGCCAGGCCCAGATCTTGAAAGTGTCCCGCTTCATGTCTTCGCGGCAGCGGAAGTGCTGATCAGCCGTTGCTAACCCGCCTTGGGTCCGGCGTCAACAGCGCGTGGTGTCGCTATGGCCGCCGGAACGCCATGCCTAAGGCTTTGAGGGGTTATCCGCACGACCGTGTGGGTATACGGATAATATGGTCGAAGGTAGTCCAGCTAGCAGCGGGTCGGTCGCCGTTGATCCCTCGGCGGTCGTCTCGGCGAAGGCCAGGGTCCCCAGCCCGGAAGACTGTGACCGGCTCGGTGCCGTCCTGTCCCTGATCGCTGGCCCGACCAGGATCCGGCTGCTCTACGCGCTCGACACGGCGGATGAGCTGTGCGTCGGAGATCTCGCACTGGCCCTTGGCGCGACCGAGGACTCAGTGGGCTATGGCCTTCGGGTACTGCGGACGGCAGGGCTCGTCACGCGCCGCAAGGAGGGCCGCACGGTCTACTACCGACTGGCCGACGGCTTCCCGGAGCTGTTGCGCTCGGACTGCCTCCGTCAGCTGGTGCGCCTCACTCGCGCAGGCGCATACGGAGGGAGAGCTTGAATGGGAGCTTGTCCGCGGAGCCGGCCGACAGAGACCTGGGAGGCGACGTGTACCTCGGGATAGCACTGCTGCTGCTGGCGACAGCAGCGGGCCTGGCCCAGCTCCTGCTCGTTGCCCGCGCGGTCGCGGTGAGTCCGGAACCATTGCCGGTGCTGCCTTTCCAGTCCGGCCACGCGCCCACCGAGCATGCCCTCTCTCGCTTCCACGTGCGGTGGTATCCCGCGACGCTGGTGTTCCTCGCCTTCGATGTCGAGATGCTGTTCATGTATCCCTGGGCCGTTGTCGTGGCCGAGCTCGGGGCCGGAGCGGTCGTGGAGATGTTCGTGTTCCTGGCGGCCCTCATGGTTGCGGTGCTGTGGGCCTGGCGTGAGGGTGCGCTCCGATGGGTCTGACGGACTGGCTGGCCCGCCAGGCCGTGCGTCGGTGCTCCGTCCTGCTCGTGGAGATGCCCGGTGGATGGCGGAGCCGGGTCTACGCGGAGCGCTGCGTCGGGGGACGGGGATGGCACCTCGCCGACTCACCCGCCGGCGCCGACATGCTGGTCATCTGCGGACAGCTACCGCCCGAACTGGAGGACAGTGTCGAAGCGGTCTGGGAACAGCTGCCCGGCCCGCGCGTGCGGATCTCGCTGGCCCCGGACGAGACCCAGCAGGGCGTCGTGGCGGCGGTCGAGGCCGCCCTCCCCCGCCTTCGCGACATGGCCGGCCAGCGCGAGGACGCCGCGGGCCGCATGCTACCCGAGGGCAA
>NZ_JBEPDF010000001.1:1918522-2008400 GCF_040300125.1 Terrabacter sp. NPDC000476 | reverse complement strand
TTGGACCACGAGGGCATGGACCACGAGGGCATGGACCACGAGGGCATGGACCACGAGGGCATGGACCACGAGGGCATGGACCACGAGGGCATGGACCACGAGGGCATGGACATGGACATGTCCCCAGACGGCATCCCACTCGCCGAGGGCGCCGAGGACCGGGACGGTCTCGAGATGGATGAGCTGCACCTGAAGCTGGGGCCGGTCCTGCGCCATTGGCCGGCCGGCCTGGAGATGACGTGGACGCTGCACGGCGACCTGGTAGCCGAGGCTGAGGCACGCTGGTTACTCACTGCGGCAACAGGTTTCGCGGCGCAGGACTGTGCACCTGCCGGCTTGCTGGCCGACGCGGTGCTTGATCTCCTCCAGCTCGCAGGCTGCATGGAGGAGGCACACCGCGCGATGCGCGTCCGGGACCGGGCCCTGGGGATCTTCTGGCAGGGCAGCGATGTCGGGCTGGCCAAGGAGGCGGACGCACTTGTCGGTCGCATCCGACGTTTGCACACGCTGCGCTGGTCGCTACGGGGTTTGGGGCGTGCCGCACCGGGGTGGTTGGACGAGCGCCACCTCCCGTCATGGTGGGCCGGTGACGCCTATGACCGTCTCCTGGCGCTGCTCGCGGCCCTGCATGAGAGCGCGGCCACGACGGCTGTCGCCGCCGAGAGACCCGACGTGCCGCTCCGGCGCACCGACGCAGACCACGCGATCCGGCTGTGCACGGGCGTCGATGTCGCGGCGGCGCGACTCGTCATCGCGAGCCTGGCACTGCACCTCGGGTCGCTCGACGACATGAGGGTAGGCGCGCATGCCTGAGGCAGCTGCTGTCATCACGCTCCGGGTGGGAAGCGCCCCGGCCTCGTCCAGTGAGATGGCGACGGCCGCCGCGCTGGCGTTCGGTTCGTTGGTGGTGCTGACGGTTGGAGCCGCGGTGTTGTCCAGCGTCCTGCAGGCGCGGTCGCTGGGCGCCGCTACCTCGGGCCTGTCGGGCCCGATCTCCGACGTCGCTCGGCTGCTCCGCCAGCGCCGGCGCGCGCCGGTCTCGGCGGACCGGCTGCTGTGGACCGTCGGGACGTGGGGCCTGGTCGTCGCGGCGGTGCTGATGGTCGCCGTGGTGCCGTGGGGCGACGCGGTGACTCTGCCGACCGAGGTGGGGATCGTGTGGTTCAACATGGTGGACGTCGCGGTGTGGGCCCTGGTGTGGCTCGCCGGCTGGGGTGCCAACTCGGCGTACGGCATCATCGGCGGGCATCGCTTCCTGGCCCAGGCCCTGGGCTACGAGCTGCCGCTGATGTTCGCTCTTGTCGCGCCGGCCATCGCCGCCCGCAGCCTCGACCCGCTCGTGGTCGCCGGAGCGCAGCACGGGCTTTGGTATGCCGTGTGGATGCCGCTGGCCTTCCTCGTCTTCCTCGTGGGGGTGCTGGGTTTCTCTGTGTCGGGTCCCTTCGCGGCGGCTCTCGGTTCCGATGTCGCGGGCGGAGTCGTCGCGGAGGTGTCGGGACTGGACCGGTTGCTCCTGCTCGCTGGGCGCCACGCGCTGCTTGCCGCGGGTGCCGCCTTCGCCGTGCCCCTGTTCCTCGGCGGCGGCTCAGGGCCGCTCCTGCCGGGGTGGGCCTGGAGCCTGCTCAAGTCGGCGGCGGTGCTGGCCGTGCTCGTCTGGGCCCGGCGCCGCCTACCGGTCCTGCGGCCCGACCTGTTCATGGAGCTCGGCTGGGTCGTGCTGCTGCCGGTCGCGCTCGTGCAGGACCTCGTGGTCGCGGTCGTCGTGGTCTGGAGGGGGTGACGGTGGTTCTCGACGTGCTCTTCGTCGTCCTCGGCGTCGTCGCGGTGCTCGCTGGGGCGGCCGTGTTCCGGGTCGACTCGATGGCCCGGGCGACCTACGCCTTGGCCGGCTCCTTCGTGGCCGTGGGCCTTCAGGTGCTGCTGCTCTCGCAGAGCTACGTCGGTCTCATCGTGGTCCTCATGATGGTCATGGAGATGGCCGTGATGGCTGTCTACATGGTCATGTTCATGGGGATGAACCCCGCGCTGATGCCGATGAGCATGGTGCACGGCAAGCGGACTGCGGTCGGGGTCTCGGTGGGGGTCTTCGTGGTGCTCGTCGCCGGCATCCTGCTCGCGGACTGGCCCGCCCGGCGAGGCGCGCCGCCGGCCGACCTGACGGCCGCACTCGGCCGGACGTTGATGGAGTCCAAGATGCTCGTCATGGCCGTGGTCAGCCCGGTCATGGTCGCCACGATCGTCGCCGGCGTGTCCCTGGCGCACGCCCGGACCCGCTACGACCGTCTGGGGGACGACCTCGAGGGCCCGGCGCAGGACCCGCAGCCCGGGGGAGTAGGCCGATGACGCTGCAGATCGCCCTTGTGTTCGCGGCGGCCCTGTTCAGCGTGGGCCTCTACGGCGCCCTCTCACAGCAGGTCGTCGTGATGGTGATGATGGGCCTCGAGCTCATGGTCAACGCCGTCATCCTGGCCGCCGCAGCCCTCTGGTGGTTCCTCGCGCCGAACCCGTCGGGCCAGGTGCTGCTGCTGGTGGTGCTGGCCGCGATGACCGTCGAGATGGCCATGGGCTTCGCCGTCGCCACGCTCCTGCACCGGGAGCGCGGCTCCGACATGACCGACTCCGCCACGGACCTCACGCAGTGACCACGGACGAAGGGGTGACGACGTGAGCGACGCGACGTGGATGCTGTGGGCCCTGGTCGGGCTGCCCGCGGTGGTCGGTGGCGTTCTCGCTGCGGTCGCCGGCGGCCGGCGCCCTGGCGCGCCCCCAGAGGCCGGGCCTGCGGGCCGGGCAGCACCGGCACCGGCAGATGACCGGAGCCCCGCCTCCACGCGAACCGTCGATCGGGCCGCAGGCCCCCTCGCCGTCGCGGTGGCCGGCGTGGTGGTCGTGCTGGCCCTCCTGGGCGCCGCGTCGCGCCCCGCGGTGTCCGCGCCGTTCCTGGGCGGCGTCGCCGGGGGCGAGCTGGGCCTAGCGGTGGACGGCCTGGCGGCCGTCATGGTGCCCACCACCGCGGTCGTGACGCTCCTCGTCCTCGTCTTCTCGCTCGGCACCGCGGACGGAGAGCTCACGGGTGACGTGGGCGCCGGCCGGGCGCGCTTCCACGGGCTGATGCTGCTCTTCGCGGCGGCCGCTCTGGTCACGTCGACCGCGACGACCCTGCCGACCCTGCTGCTTGCCTGGGAGGTGATGGGTGCGATGTCCTGGGCCCTCATCGGCTTCCGGTGGAGCGAGGAGCGCCGCGTCTCGGCCGGGCTGACGGCGTTCCTCACGACGCGCACGGCCGACCTGGGCCTCTACCTGGCAGCCGGCGCGGCGGTGGCCGGTGGCGGGGCCCTGTCCCTCGACAGGCTCGGCACGGTGAGTCCCGGCTGGCGCGACGTCGTGGCGGCGGGCATCGTCGTCGCGGCGCTCGGCAAGGCCGCCCAGCTGCCCTTCTCGTTCTGGCTCTCGCGCGCCATGGAGGGACCCAGCCCGGTCAGCGCGCTGCTGCACTCGGCGACGATGGTGGCCCTCGGCGGCTTCCTGCTGCTGCGCGCCCAGCCGCTGCTCACGGCCACCGGATGGGCCGGCCCCCTGGTGGCCTGGCTCGGGGCGGTCAGCGCGGTGGCCCTCGGCGTGGTCGCCCTCGCCCAGCGCGATCTCAAGCAGCTGCTGGCAGCCTCGACCGCCGCCCAGCTCGCCTTCGTCGTGCTCGCCGCCGGCACCGGCTCCCTCGTCGGCGGCAGCGCGCAGCTTGTGGCCCATGCGGCCACCAAGGCGCTGCTCTTTCTCGCCGCCGGGGTGTGGCTGGCGCTGTTGGGCACCCGTCGCCTGGACCAGCTCGCCGGTGTGGCCCGACGGTGGCGGGTGGTCGGATGGAGCGCGACCCTCGGGTCGCTGTCCCTGGCGGGGATCGCACCCCTGTCGCTGTGGGCGACCAAGGACGCGGTGCTCGCGTCACTGCTCGACCCGGCCGGTCCGCGCGTGCCGGCCGCAGGTCTGCTCTACGCGGTGTCCCTGGCGGCCGCCGCCTTGTCAGCGGCGTACTCCGGCAAGATCATGGCCACGCTGTGGTCGACCCGCCTGCCCGGTGCCGACCCCCTGAAACCCGAGGACGACGAGCGGCCCGGCGCGGCGCGCACGGTACCGCTGGTCGTCCTCGCCACCGGCTCGGTGGTCCTCGGTGCACTCGTCCTTCCACCTGCCGTGTCGTGGTTCGCGGGGACCGTCGGCGCCACCGTGCCCGTCGTGGAGTGGCCCTCGCTCATCGGTGCCGCGGTGCTGTCGATCGCGGTCATGGGCGGGACCGTGTGCGCTGTCCGCGCGGGCCGGCTCCCGGAGCCCGGCTGGCCGCGTCGTTGGCTGGCGCTGGAGGAGGCCGCGCAGCATCTCGCGGTCCGGCCCGCGTTCGCCCTTGCCCGGGCTCTCGACGCAGTGGACCGCAGAGCCGTTCAGCCCGTGCCCGCGTCCGTGGCGGCTGCCGGCCGGCGGGTGGCGCAGGCTCTGGCCGGTGTGGACGTCCGCGTCCTAGCCGCGGGGGTGACGCGTGCAGCGCATGGGGTCCGCTCGCTCGCCGAGCGCGCCAGGCGGCCCCAGACCGGGCAGCTGCACCACTACTACGTCCAGGCCGTCGTCGTCGCCACGGCTGCCATCGCCCTGCTCGTCACGTCCGCTCTCGTGAGGTGAGTGTGCTCAGTCTCATCGTCTTCCTGCCCCTGCTGTCAGCTCTCGTGCTGGCTTCGGTCCCGGTGCCACGGCGCGGCGTCGCCTGGGCCTGGGTCGCCGTCGGCGTGGTCGACCTGCTCCTGGTGGCTCTGGCGTGGGCCCGCTACCGGACCCCGGCGGCCGGGCGGCTCGCCTTGGACGAGCGCCTCGACTGGATGCCGCGCATCGGCAGCAGCTACCACGTCGGTGTCGACGGGCTGTCACTTCCCCTCGTCGGCATGACCGCCCTGGTCTTCCTCGCCTGCGCCGTCTACAGCCTGCGCGACGTCGAGCGACCGAGGTCGCGCGCGGCCCTGATGCTGTTCCTGCAGTCGGTGAGCCTCGGGCTGTTCGTGTCGGCCGACCTCATCCTCTTCTTCGTCTTCTTCGACCTGTCGATCGTCGGGATGTACTTCCTCATCGCCGGGTGGGGGAGCGGGACGGCGGCCCGCTCGGCCCTGCTGTTCTTCCTCTACACCTTCCTCGGGTCGCTGGCGCTGCTGCTCGGCTTCATCGGCCTGTACGTCGCCTCGGACCCGCACACCTTCGACATCCCGACGCTCGTGGCCGCGATGCCGCTGCACTCGTCGGGACCCGTCGCCGGACTCGTGCTCGGGGCGATCCTGCTGGGGCTTTTCGTCAAGACGCCGACCGTGCCCTTCCACACCTGGCTGCCTCCGGCCCACACCGACGCACCCGCCATCGGCTCGGCCGTCCTCGCCGGCGTCCTGCTCAAGATGGGCACCTACGGCTTCGTCCGCATCGCCATGCCGATGCTGCCCCAGAGCTGGCAGGCCTGGTCGTGGGTGATCATCGCCTTCGGCGTCGTCTCGGTGCTGCACGGCGCCTTCGTAGCCCTGGCCCAGACCCACCTCAAACGGATGATCGCCTACACCTCCGTCAACCACATGGGCTACATCGTGCTCGCCGTGGGAGTCGCCGGCCTGACGGCGGCCGGCACCTCCTCTCGTCAGCTCGCCGTCACCGGCGCCGTCACCCAGATGGTCAGCCACGGCGTCATCACCGGCGCCCTGTTCCTCGTCGTCGGGATCCTGCACCGCCGCGGTCGCGACTACGAGCTGGACGGCTTCGGTGGCCTTGCCGGACCGGCGCCACGGCTCGCGGCGGTCTTCGCCGTCGGTGCCTTCGCCTCGCTCGGCCTTCCCGCCCTGTCCGGCTTCATCGCGGAGTTCCAGATCTTCACCGGCAGCATCGGGGCCGCCCCGGTGACCGCCGTCTCGCTCATCGGGATCCTCGTGACCGCCGGACTGTTCCTGCGCGCCTACCAGCGGGTGTTCACCGGAGGCCTGCGTGGACAGTCCGCCGGCTTCGAGGACCTCAGGACACCGGAGGTGCTCGCGATCGGTGTCCTGCTGCTGGCCTCGCTGGTCATCGGCGTCTTCCCCCGAGTCGTGCTCGACGTCATCGAGCCGGCGTCGTCGGTCCTCGTCGGACTGGTGTCCCGGTGAGGTCGCCATGGAGATGAGCATGCGCCCGCTGGTGCTCGCCCCGGAGATGGCGCTCTTCGCAGGAGCGCTCGTGGTCCTGCTGTCCGGCTCGTTCCTGCGGCGCTCCCGGCTGTCGGCGACTCGATCCGTCGCAGCCCTCGCCCTGGCAGCCTCGGCCGCCCTGACGGTGCTGGGCATGACGCGCGGCACCCAGACGGCCTTCGACGACACGTTCGTGGCCGACCACGCCACGGCCGTCGTGCGGGTCGTCGTCGCGGTCGTCGTGTCGCTCATGCTGCTGGTGGCAGCGGACGACGTGGGCGGCTCGCCCCGGGAGGCGGAGACGTACGCCCTGCTGCTCCTCGCCTCCACCGGGGTCCTCGTGATGAGCGGCGCCCGTGACCTGCAGGTGCTTCTCGTCGGGTTCCTGCTGGCCAGCATCCCGGCATACGGCCTCGTCGGGCTGGAACGCACCCGTGCGGCGGCGGAGGCGGCGATGAAGACCTACCTGCTGGGCGCGTTGGCCGGCATCTCGCTCATGCTCGGCACGGCGCTGCTCTACGGGGTGTCCGGCGAGACGAGCTACGTGTCGCTCACCCGCGAGCTGGCAGCGTCGCCGTCCGGAGTGCTCTCGGCCGGTGCCGTCCTCGTCGTGTGCGCCCTGCTCTTCGAGGCGGGCGCGGTGCCGGCGCACTTCTGGGTGCCCGATGCCGCGCAGGCGGCCGGTGTCACCGCTGCGACCTTCCTCACCACCGTCCCGAAGCTCGGCGCCGTCCTGGCACTCTCGCGCTTCGTCGGGGTCCTACCCGCCACCGTGGCCTGGCCCCTGCTCGTCGGCGTGCTCGCCACGCTCACCATGACGCTCGGCAACCTCGCCGCCTACGGTCAGACCGACGTGCGCCGGCTGCTCGGCTGGTCGACGGTCAGCCAGGCCGGCTACCTGCTGGTCCCCGTGGCCGTCGTCGGGCGCAGCCCGCTGGCCGAGCCGTCGCTGCTCTTCTACCTCGGGGCGTATGCCGTCACGAACGTGGGCGCCTTCGCCGTCGCCGCGGCGCTGCCCGAGCATCGCGGCCTCACCGACTACCGCGGCCTGGCCCGTCAGCGCCCGTGGCTGGCCGGGTCACTGGTCGTGTGCCTGCTGGGCCTGGTCGGGACTCCGCCCACCGCCGTCTTCATCGGCAAGCTGACGACGGCGACGGCCGCCTGGGAAGGGGGGCTGCCGTGGCTGACGGGCGCCGTCGTGCTCAACTCCCTGCTGAGCCTTTTCTACTACCTGCGCTGGATCGTCCCGGTGTTTGGCCTCGGCTCCTCAGCGGGTCAGCCTTTCGTGGCACGGACGGCATACGGCCGTGGTGCCCGTGGGGCGGCCGTGACGGTGGGGCTGCTGAGCCTGTTGCTCGGCGTCGGCGCCGGCTGGCTCTGGCCGGCGTAGGAGCCGACGCCGCCCCGCACGCGCATCCTGGTCCCGTCGCCAGTCACGGACCGGCAGCGACGCCGCCGCGCGCGGCTCGACGTGCCTGTCCGTTGGAATGGGCTCCTTCGTGCTGACCGCACGTGGTCGTGGACGACTCGTGCTTCCATGATCACGAAAGTCACCAGCCAGCAGGAGGTCGTGGAGCTCTTCGGCGCTGCCGAATCGCTCGTTGAGGTTCAGGAGGCTTTGGGAGTCGCCCCGCATGGTTGAAGGTCTGTGGGTCCTTGAGGCCGTTCCCAGCGCCCTGCTTGTGCGTGTTATGCAGGGCGCTGGGAACGGGTTCGGTGGCCTACGGTGCGTAGATGTACTTCATGCCGCTGATGTCGGTCAGGGTTCGGGTGTTGTAGTTGAACGGACCTGCCAGGGCGTTCATCTCGATGATGGTCACCTGGTCGCCGTTGACGGCGGTGACCCAGCCGAGGTGGCCGGCACTCGATGACCCGTAGACACCCGGTTGCAGGACAAGGATGGACCGGGTTCGGGGGGTCCCGCTGACGGTGTAGCCGGCACCGGCCGCGCGCTCGGCCCAGACGAGGGCGTTGCCGGTCCACCCGCCGGGGTAGTAGCCCTCGGACTGGTACCACTTGTTGAGCACGCCCCAGGTGCACTGACCGGCTGATCCCCAGTTGTACGCAGAGCGGCCGCCGACGGCCGCGGAGGGTGCGGAGGGTGCGGTGGCGACGGTGGCGCTCGGGGTGCTGCTCAGGCTGCGCCGTTCCCGGTCGCGGGAGGCGCGTTGCTGGGCCTCACGTTCGAGTTCTGCCGTGTCCCGTGCCGCTTGGCGTTCCTTCTCGAGATGGACGTCGGTGATGACCTTTGCGGGGGGTACCTGCTTGACAGGCTTGGTCGGGGTGAAGCCGATCGAGGTGAGGGCGGGCCGGGCCGGCACTACGACCGTGGTGGGTCGCTCCGCGGATTTGGGCCCGGTGGCCGCGGGTGCGCTGGCCGTCACGTTGCTCTCGGCCGCTGCGGGTGGCGCCAGTGTGCTGACGAGCCCGCCGGTGGCGGCGAGGATCGCGGCTCCCTTCATGGCGGGCTGCGCGGACTCGCGAGCGAGCACTGCGAGCTCGGCGATCGGATTGGGCTTGCCGGGCGGTCGGTGCCGCCCGGGGCGTCGGGTGGTGTTCATGGGTGGCCTCTCTTGCGCCTGCGGGGTTAGCTGTCGGGTTCGGGCCGGAGGTAGTGGCCCGGCCGGCGCGTGAGCGTCGGCTTCACCCCGAGGACCTCGCGTCTGCGGGTCCGTTGTTGGTGGTTTCCCCGTTCCTGCCGTGTTGGGGGTGTGGACTCGTTGGGGTGGCAGGATTCGGCGCCCCGGCGAGTGCCCTGTTGGGCGTGGGGTTGGGTCACAGGGAACGAGGTTCGTCGCCTGCTGGATGGTGTCCGACGGGGCGTGGGGCATTTGGCCATGGGCTCCTGTCGGGTGGATCAGGTCGTTTGGTCGGTCTCGGTTAGGTGGAGGGTGTGGTCGGTCGGGCCTTCTTTCTGTTCGATGTAGGCGGGGATGCGGCAGGTCCCGGTTCGGGCGTCTAGGTCTTTCAGATGACGGTGCGGAAGTTGTTGATCAGGCGTGACTGGAGCCAGGTGATGACGGGCTCCCAGAGTCCGGCGAGCATGAGGGCGCCGACGGTGAGCAGGATGATGCCGCCGGTGAGCCGGATGGGTTGTCGGTGTTGCCGCAGCCAGTTGCTGGCGCGGCTGGCTCGTTCGTATCCGGCGGCCATGGCCAGGAAGGGAAGGCCGAGGCCGAGGCAGTAGGCGATGGCGAGGGCGATCCCGCGGCTGACGGTGCCGTCCTGCGCGGACAGGGGTGCCGCCATGGCGAGGATGGCGGCGAGGGTCGGGCCTTGGCAGGGTCCCCACCCGATGCCGAAAGCGACGCCGAGCAGCGGGGCACCGCCCAGCCCGGTGGGTGGGCGCCATCGGGGCGTCAGGGACCAGGAGCGGCCAACCCCGAGGGAGAGCAGCGCGGTGATGATGACGACGGCTCCGCTGATGCGCAGGAGCGCGGACTGGTGTTCCTGCAGGGTCAGGGACGCGGCGGCGACGATCCCTGCGCCGATGATGAAGACGGTGCTGAACCCAAGCACGAACAGCAACGTCCCCAGGACCATCCGCCCGCGGTGCCGATCAGCGAGCGGCTGCTCGGACAGCCCGGTCACGTATCCGAGGAAGCCGGGAACCAGGGGTAGGACGCAGGGGGAGGCGAACGAGACGACCCCGGCAAGGACGGCGACGCCGAGCGCGACGAGGACGGGGGCGGCGGTCAGGTCGGCGGGGTTCACGCGGCGCGCACATCCTCGACGAGACCTTCGAGCGTTGAGGCGGTCAGGGGGCCCAGGACGCGGGCCGCGATGCGGTGCTGCCGGTCCAGGATCAGGGTCGTCGGGGTGGCGGGGGCCTTGCCGTTGAGGGAGAGCATCCGCTCACCGCCGTCGTAGGCGAGGGACAGGTAGGGGACGCGGTTGGCGCGGATGAACGCCAGTGCGGACTCCGGGCTTTCCTTGGTGTCCAGCCCGATGAAGCTCACGTCCTTGAAGCGGCTGGTCAGGTTGCGGTACGCCTTGTCAAGCTCGGGGGTCTCGGTGATGCAGGGCGGGCACCACGAGCCCCACACGTTGAGGACGACGACCTGGCCGGGGTGGTCTTGCAGGGACCAGATGCGGCTGTCGACGGTGGGGCCTGCGACCGTGAGTGGGGTGCCGCGGTTCGCGGGGTCGATCCGTTCGACGCTGCCGTCTCCGGAGACGTATCCCTTGCGGTCTCCGGAGCGCGCCTGAGCGGCGACGGAGTTGCTGCCGGACGTGGTGCCGCACGCGGCGGCCGTGAGGACCAGGACCACGGTCGAGACCGCCCACGCCCAGCGCGCGCGGTGACGCGCGCGCTGGGCCCGACCGCTCACGAGGCGTCTCCCGGCCGGGACGAGTCGGTGCCGGACCGGGCCTGGATCACAGCGGTGGGCGTGGCCACGCGTGAGTCGTGGGGCGCGCCGCTGGTCAGGGTCTCCAGGGACTCCGTCCCGGGCGGGCGGCGACGTCGAGCGAGGGAGGTGATGATCGCGACGGCCGAGGCCGTCACCACGATGGTGGCGATGAGCTGGGTGCCGGTGAGTCCGGCGAACGGCCGCTCGTCGATCCCGCGGGCGGCGTCCAGAGCCAGCCGCTGCCCGGCGTAGAGCAGCGCGAAGATGCTGATCGCGACTCCGGGCATCCGTTGGATCCGCTTGCCGAGCAGGACCAGGACGATCGCGATGACGGTGGCGGCGATCAGGTCGTACGCGGGCGTGAGGTGGTAGGCGCAGCCCGCGTAGAAGGATCCCAGGTCGGTGCAGCTCTCGCCGAGTCCCGGTGCTCGTGCGGGGCTGGGCGTGAACCCGGGTGCCAGGACCGATCCGGGCTGGATGGTGTAGCCGATGCCCCACGCGCCGGTCAGGGGCCGCCCGAGGTGATCCCCGAGCATCAGGTCCCCGACACGGCCGAGCGCGACCCCTGCCGCCAGCGGGGCCGCTGCCGCGTCGAGGACCGGCAGGACCGCCACCCCGCGGCGGCGCAACACGATGAGCGCGGCCAGCACCCCGCCGAGGAGCCCCCCAAAGAGGGCCATGCCGCCGCGCCCCACCTCGAGCATCTGCCAGATCGACCCGAACTGGCCGGGGTGGGAGATGACGTAGTCGATCCGGGCACCGACCAGCCCGGCCGGGATGCCCCACCCGACGGCGGCCTCGGCCGCGTTGGCATCGAGGCCTCGGGCCCGCAGCGCGCGGCGCAGCAGGAACCATGCCGCCACTATGCCGACCGCGGACAGCAGCCCGTGCGGGGAGATGCCCAGCACGGTAGGAACTGTCGGATAGCTCCATTGAACGGCCGGCGCCCCAATGGCGTTCATGAAGACGCTCACCGTGGCCTCACCACGTCACGTCCGCGCCGGTCTTGCTGCCAAGTCACGAGCCGCAACCGAGTCAAAGCAGGGTCTTCATCGTCGCGATCTCCTCGGTCTGGGCCTTGACGACGGCCTCCGCGAGAGTCTTGACCTGCGGGTTCTGTGTCGTGCCGAGGACCTGCTTAGCCATGGTGATAGCGCCCTGGTGGTGCGCGGTCATCATCGTCACCCACTGCTTGTCGAACGCCGCCCCGTCGGCGGCCTTGAGGGCGTCCATGTCGGCCTGGGTCATCATGCCCTGCCCGCCCTGTCCAGACATACCGCTCATCCCGCTCATTCCGGTGGTGGGCTCCGGTGCGCCCCAGGACTGCAGCCAGCCGCGCATCGTCTGGATCTCCGGGTCCTGGCCGGCCTTGATCTGGGTCGCGAGCTCGCGCACCTGCGCGGAGGACCCCGGTTTGGCCAGGGCGATG
The DNA here is from genome assembly GCF_040300125.1 of Terrabacter sp. NPDC000476. Lineage (NCBI taxonomy): Bacteria > Bacillati > Actinomycetota > Actinomycetes > Micrococcales > Intrasporangiaceae > Terrabacter > Terrabacter sp. NPDC000476. The sequence continues at coordinate 1,996,443 of NZ_JBEPDF010000001.1, read as the reverse complement.
TCGGCCATCTCGACGGCCTGCTGGTGGTGCGGGATCATCATCTGGGCGAACATCACGTCACCGGCCCGACCGACGTCGGCTGCGGCCGAGCCGGTTGGCGCACCGCCCGACGGCGTGCCGCTCATGCCGGTCATGCCCGTCATGCCGGTCATGCCGGACGAGCCCTGGTCCATGCCAGGCATCGACCCTCCCGAGCAAGAGGTGAGGACACCAGCCAGCACGAGCGCTCCGGTGGCGGGAACGAACCTACGGATTAACGGGCGCATGCAAACAACTCCTCCTCAAGGACCACCGCGAGGGTGGGCCTGCCTGACAGGCGTCTTAACCTGTACTCGGATGCCTCCCGCGCTGGGGTGCCTCAGTGGCAGACAACGGATGACCAGCGTCGCCGAGGCGCACCGACGAACGGTCAGGGTTCCATGAAGGTTTGATGAAGAAGACCGGCGATGAGCCGCCTCGTCCGTATGCCGTCGGCGTCGTCACGAGACGTGACCGAGTCGAGACCGCCCGGGCGACGGTGAGTAGCCACTAGACCCAGAAACCGCACACGGGGTGGGCTGGGTATGCCGTGACCGGGACCATCCGTTACATGGTTCCTAGCGTTTGGGTGGGTGCCAGCGCCGGATCACGCCTCGTCGCCTGACCCGCCGGGCGGTTTCGGTGGACTCCGCCCCTCCATGCCCGATGAGGGCGCGGCGGCCGCCGTGGTCGAGATGCCATCCCCAGAGCAGCGGCAGCTGGGCGATGCGGGTGCGCTGGGCCTGTATCACGGCCAAGAACAGCAGGACGCTGGCGAGGACCACGGCTGCGAGGTCCGCGCCGTCGTGCGCGAGGTGCGGGCGTATCGCGGGGACGAGCGGCGCGCCGACCGCGAGCCAGCCGGCGCGGCGCTGGGCTGTCCGGGCGAGCCGGAATGCCAGGCTCGCGGTCAGCGCGGCTGCGGCCGTGAGCAGCAGCGCGAGAGGGAGCAGAGTGTGTGCGGGGATAGCTGCGGTGCTCACTTCTTGCGCTTGGGTTCGGTCTGCCCGGCCAGCCACACGCCGGCGATGAAGATGAGCCCGGCGATGGGGTATCCGGCCGCGAGATCGGTCCAGCCGGAGGGGCTGCCGGCCAAGTGCATCACGAGGTGGACGGCGGCGATGATGCCGCCGACCACCATGAGCACCTGACCGAGGCGGACACGGCGCCGGTACCGGCTGTACGCCGCGAACGGGTCGGCGGCTGATGAGCTAGGTGACAACGAGTTCTCCTTGGGATCTCTTCGCGGCAGGCGACTGATGCCCAGCGTTGGGGGCAGCGCCGGTTTCGGGGTCTGCGGGTGCTAGACCAGGATCTGGGTCTGGGCCCCCAGGTCGTTGGTGCGCAACACTTGCGTGCCGACGACGAGGAGGATCTCGATCTGGTCGGCGCCGGGCAGGGTCGCGGTGACGGCGGAGACCTCCCCGACGCTGCGCGGGCCTGTGGTCCAGGTGGCGCCGGCGTCGCGGCTGACCATCAGGACGCCGGTGGTGCTGGCGCCCACGATGGTCCGGGGGCCGGCCCAGGTCACCGTGAGCATCAGCTGGGGTGTGGTCACGGTCCGCCAGGTCAGCCCACGGTCGTCGGATGCCAGGAGGCCTCGTTCGGTCGTGGCCAGGACGGTCCCGTCAGGTCCGGCGGCCAGGTCCCTAGGCGGGGCGGGGATTCGCCGGTCCTGCCAGGTGACCCGGTCCGGGCTGAACCGCAGGGCATCGTCGAAGGCCATCACCCCGGGCCCGAGCGCGGTCAGGGCGTGGAAGTCGGACTGTCCGCCGCGCGATCGCAGGCTCCACGTGCGGCCTCGGTCGGCGGACTGGATCAGGCCGACGGGTTGCGGCAGATCGCTCTGCGGGGCGGGGTGGCCAGATGCCACGTATGTGCCGTCGGTGGCGATGGCGAAGCCCATCAGGTCGATGGGTGGGCTGACAGCGACGAGCTGTCCGTGCCCAGCCAGCCGGAACAGCCCCTGGTGGGTGGCGACTAGGATCGTGTCACGCTCGCGGATGGCGCGGTGGATGTGGGTGATTAGCGTGTCGTCGCTCGCTTCGCCGCTCGGCCCGGTCGCGGCGATGCCGCCGGCGGCATCCGGTGCCGCCGGCCCGAGCGGAGGGCTGGCGCAGGCGCCCAGGGCTGCCAGGGCGGCCAGCGGCATGCTGCTGAGGAGCAGTCGCCTTGAGACACTCGCCGTGCGGGTCACTGCTGGTACCGCAGCTCGAGCATCATCCCCGCCTCGGCGTGGTAGCTGTTGTGACAGTGGGTCATCCACGATCCGACGTTGTCCGCATCGATGTCGATCGGCAGTGACTGCATCGGGCGCAGCAGCACGGTGTCCTTGCGCAGCCCGGAGTCCGCGAGGGCGAACGTGTGCCCGTGCACGTGGTACGGGTGGGCCATCATGGTCCGGTTCACCAGGTTCAGCCGGACCCGCTGCCCCTCCCGGACGAGCACCGGGTCGTTGCGGCCGTACGGGGCCCCGTTGATGCCCCACGCGTACGGGCTCATCTGACCGGTCAGGGCCACCGGCGCGGCCACGTCCGCCGCCCGCGTGGCCAGCCGGGCGGACTCGGCCGGCTGCAGCTGCGAGCCGATCAGCGCCGGCCCGGTCAGTTCCGCCGGGCGTGCTGTCGGTACGGGCGCAGCCCCGGTCGACGAGGTCCGCAGCACAGCCATGGCCTGTCCGGACTTGCCGAACGGGACCGCCACGAAGGGAAACACGCCGTCCTTGACGGTGACCACCGCGTCGTAGCGTTCGCCCATCCCGAGGTGCAGTGCCCGAGTGCGGGCGGGCCTCACGGCGTACCCGTCGCTGTGCGTGATGGTCATCTCGTGACCACCGAGGGCGACCGTGAAGATCGTGTCCGCGCCGGCGTTGATGATCCGCAGCCGGACCCGCTGACCCGGGCGCGCCCGCAACTGCGTCGGCGCGGTCGCCACCCGGCCGTTGATCAGGTAGTACGGGTAGGCGACGTCGCCGGCGTCCCCGAACGGTTCAGGCCCCATCTGCATGCCGCTCTGGGAGCCCGACGGGCCGCTGGTCGTGGCGCCGCCCATCGAACCCATCGAACCCATCGAGCCGTGGTCCATTCCGCTCATCTCAGTTGTCCCGGTCATGCCCGGCATGTCCGAGCCTGACATTCCGGTCATGCCCGTCATGCTCTTCCCGGATTTGAGGTCGCTGAGCACCTGATCGGGGGTCCGGCCAGCCCCATCGATCCAGTCGTCCAGGACGATCACCCACTCAGCGTCGTACCCGCCCGGTTCCGTGGGGTCATCGATGATCAGGGGGGCGTACAGACCCCGGTCGAGCTGGACGCCCACGTGCGGGTGGTAGAAGTACGTTCCCGGGTCCGGTGCGGTGAACGCGTACGTGTACCGTGCGCCCTGCTGGATCGGGTCCTGCGTCAGGCCGGGGACACCGTCGGCGGCATTGGCCAGCCGGATCCCATGCCAATGCACCGTGGTCGCCGCGGGGAGCCGGTTGTTCACGCGCACCCGGATCAGGTCGCCGGCATTGGCGCGGATCAGCGGCCCGGGGATCGAGTCGTCGTAGGCCCAGGTCGATACGACCGGCCCGCCTAGGTCCACCGTGGCCGGTCGGGGGGTGAGGACCTTCTCGACGATCCTCTGCCCGCGGGTGGGTGTGACGGCCGGACCGGCCCCGAAGGTCCGCGGCGGCGTAGAGGCCCCCGGTGCTGCTTGGGTGCCGGTGCTGCAGGCCGCCAAAACCGCAGCGGAGCCCGCACCACCGAGGCCGAGGAGCAGGGTGCGTCGGGAAACGGTGCTCATGATGATCGGTGTCGGTCCTTCGTCGGGTCGGGAGCTGCTAGCGGTGACTGCGGGCCTGCCGCGGTCGCGGAGGAAGTCGCGGAGGAAATGGAGGAAGCCGGCTGGTCTGGGTACGTGGCTAGGCCGGTCAGGGCGCGCCGACGCTGCTCGTACTCCTCGAGGGTGATCTCACCGCGAGCCAGCCGGTCGCCCAGTAGATGCAGCGCACTCGGGACGACGCCTCGACCAGCAGCTCCCGGCCCGGGAAGCCGGTCGCTGAGGATGGCACGCACGAGCATGGCGATCAGGAACCAGAAACCGAAGGTGCCTGCGGCCATGAGCAGCCACATCCCGGCGCCCATCCCGGAGGTCCACATCATGGCGATCCTCCCCACTCGTCCTTCGTGTGCATCGTCGGCCCCGTCGGATTACCGGGCGCGGTCGCCTCTTCTCAGGACAAGGTTCGATCCGGGTCGTTGGTGTTCGACGCAGGTTTCATGAAGATCCAACGAAGGTTCCCGCCAGAGCCCCTACCGCGTGTACCGGGCTCGGGCCTGGGAGTGGACACTGTCGTGCATGAGCAGTCCGGCCCCCGAGTTCCCTCCCGCGCGCGTGCTGGTCGTCGACGATGAGCGCTCGCTCGCCACGCTCGTCGGCACCTATTTGACGCAGGCGGGTTTCGCTCCGTCACTGGTCCACTCGGGCCCTGAGGCCGTGGCGGCAGCACGCGAGCAGGCTCCGGACGTCGTGGTCCTCGACCTGGGGCTGCCCGGACTGGACGGGGTCGAGGTGTGCCGGCAGGTCCGCACCTTCAGCGACTGCTACATACTGATGCTGACCGCCCGCACCCACGAGACGGACAAGCTGATCGGTCTGTCCGTCGGCGCCGACGACTACATCACCAAGCCGTTCAGTCCCCGCGAGCTGGTGGCGCGCGTGCAGGCGGTGCTGCGCCGGCCGCGTCCCGCGCGGCCAGGCACGGCATCCACTTCGGCATTTACGGACAAGGACACCGTGAGCGTGGTCGGCGCGCTGCGGATCGACCACGAGAGTCGCGAGGTGACCCTCGACGGGGCACCGGTGGCCCTCACGCGCACCGAGTTCGACATCCTCGCCGTCCTGAGCGAGCGACCCAACCTGGCCTGGTCGCGGCGTCAGCTGATCGACGAGGTGTGGGATGCGGCCTGGGTCGGCGACGAGCACATCGTGGACGTGCACATCGCCCACCTGCGTCGCAAGTTCGGCGACGACTCGACCGACCCCCGCTTCATCACCACAGTGCGCGGTGTCGGGTACCGGATGGGCCGCGGATGATGTCCTCTCCATGCCGTGGGCTCGGCGCGTCGAGATGGGTCGGGCTCCGGCGATCCTGGGGAACCCAAGGGCTGGCCACCAAGCTCATGGTGGCCCTGCTCGCGGTGCTCGTCGCGAGCATCGTCACCGCCGCGGTGGTCGCGTTGCTCGTCGGGCCGCCGATCTTCCACGAGCACCTGATCCAGGCGGGACACGCCGCGGACTCGCCCGAGCTCGCCCACATCGAGGAGGCGTATCGCGACAGCAGCCTCACCTCGCTCGGCATCGCCTTGGTCGTCGCCCTCGGATGCGCCTCCGTCGTTGCCTGGTACCTCAGCCGCCGGCTGCAGGCCCCCCTCGGGGCGTTGACCCGCGCGGCCCGGGAGGTCTCCCGGGGCCATTACGACCGCCGCGTCGCCGTCACCGGCGCGAGTCGCGAGCTCGACACGCTGGCCGAGGCGTTCAACACGATGGCCGAGCGCCTGGAACAGGTCGAGGACACCCGCCGCCAGCTGCTGTCGGACCTCGCGCACGAGATGCGCACCCCGGTGGCTACGGTCCGCGCCTACAGCGAGGGCCTGCAGGACGGTGTGGTGGACTGGGACGAGAACGTCGCGACGGTCCTGCTCGACCAGAGTGACCGGCTGGGGCGGCTGGCCGAGGACCTCGATGACGTGTCCCGCGCCGAGGAAGGACGCATCCCTTTGGACCTGCGGCCCTGCCGGGTCGGCGACCTCGTCTGGGCCGGCGCCGACGCGGCCCGAGCCGCGTACCAGCTCAAAGGAGTCAACCTGGTGGTTGACGTGGAGCGTGCGTCCGGTGTGAGCGTGGACGTCGACCCGCAACGGTTCGGGCAGATCACGGCCAACCTGCTCGGCAACGCCCTGCGGCACACCCCCGCCGGGGGCACCGTGTCGGTTACCGCCTTCCGGGACGAGGCGGAGGCCGCGATTCGCGTCACGGACAACGGCGACGGCATCTCGCCCGAGCAGCTGCCGCACGTTTTCGAGCGGTTCTACCGCGGCGACACCGCCCGCGACCGCGCACAGGGCGGGTCCGGGATCGGCCTGACCATCAGCAAGGCCCTCGCCGACGCGCTCGGCGGCTCCCTCACCGCGACCAGTCCCGGCCCGGGGGAGGGCGCCACCTTCACGGTGACCCTGCCCACCGCCTCCGACGGACCGGGCACCCGCCACGTCACCCCGGCCGCCGCGTCGCAGGATGCCCCCACCCCTGAGGCGCCGCCCGGCCCGCGCCATCGCACCCCGACGCCGCCCAGACCGCAGGAGATGTTATGACCCCCGAGACCCTCGCCGCCAACGCGAACCTCACCCTGTACTCGTCCATGATCGTCTACACGCTCGCCATGCTCGCCTTCACCTGGCACCTGGCCGCCCGGACGACGACATTGGCAGCCAACGCAACCCAACCCGGGCACGTGATCGCCCCCGCACGAGAAACCGCCCTGGCCACTGCGGGGAAACCTGCCGCGAGCCCCCCCGTCGAGACGAGCGGGTGCCCGACGCCGGCACCTCGGCTGTCCCAGAGCCAATAGCCCACCCCCATGGGTCAGCCGAGACCCAGAGCCCCGCCAGCCGTCAACGCGGCAGCATCGCGCTGATGCTGACCTACCTCGCCACGCTGCTGCTGATCAGCTCGGTGTTGCTGTGCGGGATAGCCGTGATGCGCCCGCCGTGGGGCAACATGTTCGAGTTCGCGACCGCCGCGGCCGCTGCGGTGGGCGCCGTCTACAGCGCCCTCGCCAAACGCAACAACTGGCAGTGGCTCGGGCTGTTCATCGTGGCGCCCATCCTGCTCGTGCTGGGCCTGTCCGTCACCGTGCTCTACACCGAGGCCGGTGAGCTCATGCCGGCCCTGAAGTCCTACTGGCTGGGCATCCACGTGTCCATCGCGTTCCTGGCCGTCGCGTTCTTCACCATCGGCTTCGCGCTCGGCACGCTCTCCCTCCTGCAACAGCACCGCGCCGAGCGGCAGCGCACCGGCACCCCTCCCGCCCGCGCCCGGGTCCTCGACACCTTCCCGGACGCCACCGCCCTTGAACGCGGCGCCTACTCGGTGAACATGGTCGCGTTCATCCTGTGGACCTTCACCCTGATCGCCGGCGCGATCTGGGCCAAAGAGGCCTGGGGCGCGTACTGGCAGTGGGATCCCAAGGAGGCCTGGACGTTCATCATCTGGACTGTCTACGCCGCCTACATGCACGGCCGCGCCACCGCCGGCGTCAACCACCGCAAGACCACCTACATCGCCCTGGCCGGCTACGCCGCCGTGATCATCAACTTCACCCTCGTGAACCTGATGGCAACGTTCGCCGGAATGCACAACTACTCAGGGATGTGACCGGCGAGATGCCGAGTGGCCTACTTCTGAAGCGTCTCTGCGACCTGTTTACGCGGCTCTCCACACTCGCCCGCCACCCTGTGCCCAAGTCCGCGGGTCGCCGCAAGGGCGCCGCCGGATCTCGGTGGGCTCCGACGACGGTGGCCTTGGCCGCGTCCGTCGTTGCGGTGCTCACGGGTCCCGCGGCCTCAGCGACTGCACTAACCTGGATCCCGGTCGGCGGAACCGCGCCGAAAGCGAGGGCTCACTCGGATCCGCTGTCGGCCGCCGAGGTTCGATACCGCAGCGTCTTGGCCGGCAGTAGGTCGTCGAGTCAGCCGCCCCCGACGGTTTCAGCGGCGGGCGCGGCGATCGTCCCTGACACATCGAGGGGTGCCCCACGGACCTTAACGCCTACTACCAGCCGACTTCCCGCTTCGACCGTCCCATCCGCGGCCCCCGTGGAGGCCACGGACACCGCCACAACCACCACGTCTCAACCCAGTCAGGCGAGGGGCACGGACCCGAGCAGTCTCGTTGCCGCGGCGCTCGGATTCGTCCTGACCGGACTTGCCTTCGTGATGTACGAGCTGCGGCAGCGCCGTGCCGTTCGCCGCAGCATCGACGGGTCGGCGGCATCGAGCGATATCGAGGACTCGGGTGTCGGCTGAGGCGGCCGGCTCGCTGCGGGGTGGGGCGGGCTCGGGAGGGGCTGGCGCGACACTGCTCCAGCGCCGGGCGCTGTAACGGACACTCAACCGAGGCCGCCACCGAGGCCGCAACCAGAACCCGCCGAGTAAGCACGTCACCACCGTGCCTGATCGGCGCCCACACGTCACCGGGGGATGCTCATGGCCGTGTCTGATCAGCGCCACCGTACGGCTTCCTTGGTCAGGCGAGCGGCGGCCATCGCGGGGTTGCTTTTAGTCGTGACGGTGGTCGCGGTCTTGGTGGTGCTCCCAGCCCCGCAGCCCCCCAAGGCGCCTTCGACGAACGATCCGTCGAAGGAGGAGCCCCCCGCGGCGGCAGAAGTGCAACTGGTCCACGATGCCTTGCACGACATCGCTGCTCGGTGTCCGCCCGAAGTCTCACCCGATGACCCAGCGAGCGTCAGACGAGATGCCGAAACGATCCTGTCCTTCGCTCGACGACACCCCCGGACCGTCTTCCCGATTGACGACGAGAGGGGTACAACGCTCTCGCTGTTGCTCGTGACACGCCAAGCTCTTGCTACTTGCGCACCACGGGTCGCGGAGATGGTCAACGATCAACTACCACTGGAGTACCGCAGTGACAGGAAGTGACAGTTCCCGGCTTCCCGAAGCGGGCGCGTCCCCGCCTCACCACCCGGGGCCGACCGAGGCGTCGTCCACGCCGAAGAGGCAGCCGCGGCGCGGCCCGAGGACTGACCCGATGTGTCGCGTCCGCACGAGAGTGGTTGGCGACATCTTCATCGAATCTTCAGGATTCTCACCGGTCACTCTAGTCACGCGCCCGGTACAAGATAAGCATGATCCCCCCTCAGGCCCGCGTGCTACCCGCTTCCAGATCGGTTGGCGCGCCGTCGCATCGCGCGCGCCGAGCGGCGTGCGTCGCGCTGCTTCTGGTGGCGACAACAGCCTTAGGCGGCCCGGCGGGTGCAGACAGCATCGAGGACCAGAAACGGGACACCGACCGGGACGTGGCTAGGCTGCAACAGGGGCTGCGGGACACGGGGGTAGATCTGGCCGCCGCCTATTCCGCGCTGAGGAGCACCGAGGCCCGCCTGGGCCGAGCCCAACAACAGGTGACGCGGGCCCAGACGGTCCTGGGCGTCTCCATCGAGGCCGCCCGTTCCGCCCTGGACGTGCAAAAGCGCGCCCAGGAGGCGGAGCGAGGGGCCAAGGCGCGCTACGAGGACGTCACGCAGAGACTCGCGGAGGCCGTCGCCCGGCAGCAGCGAGCCACCGAGAAACGATCCCTGGACGCGGGACGGCTGGCCGCGTCGCAGGACGCCCTCGACGCGTACGCGGCGGAGGTCTTCCAGTCGGCTGAGCCATCGCGGCAGCTGAGCCTCCTGTTGGGTCTGTCCTCACCCCAGAGCGTGCCCGAGCGAACCGCGATGGCCGACATCGCGGGCCAGATCGGCGCTGATGCCATCGATCAGGTGAGCGCCGCCGTCAGCGAAGGCAGATCAGCGCAGGCGTACCTGTCTGCCGTTGCGGGTGAGGTCCGGTCCCTACGGGGTCAGGCTGGACGCTCGTGGCGGCAGTCGCAGGACGCCACCCGAACCGCCGTGTTCGCGGCCACGCAAGCGGAGACGGCGAGGCGGAACGCAACGACGGCACGCGTCAACGCCGCGGCCGCCCAGACCTCCTTGGAAGGGCTGCGCTCGACCCAGACACGCCAGACGCGGGAGCTGGCCGTCCGCAAGGCGCAGGAGGAGCGGCAGCTGGCCGCCAAGCAGGCCGATGCGCGTCGTCTGGGAGCGGTCCTCGCCGAACGCGCCCGCCTCGCCCGCATCGCCGAACAACGACGCCAGGTCGCTCTCGCGGCCGCCCGCGCCGAGAAAATCCGCGCCGAGAAGGCCAAAGAGGCCGCTGCCCGCAGACAGGGCAAGACGTATCGACCCTCGATCCCGCCCGTCCCCTCCACCGGCGGGGGCGCGCTGACGCGACCCGTCGAGGGCACCGTCACCTCCCCCTTCGGCATGCGGTGGCACCCGGTGCTGCAGCGGTGGATGCTCCACGACGGGCTCGACATCGCCGCAGCCTGCGGGACGCCGGTCTACGCGGCTGCGGACGGCCAGATCGTCCAGGCGGGCTGGAACTCCAGCGGCTGGGGAAACCAGGTCCTCGTCGACCACGGCATCCGCCGGGGCGTCGATCTGGTCACCAGCTACAACCACCTCTCTCGGATCGCGCGATTCACCGGGCCCGTCCGCCGCGGTCAGCTCATCGGGTATGTTGGGACGACGGGCTTCTCGACGGGTTGCCACCTGCACTTCGGCACCTACGAGGACGGGCGTCCCGTGAACCCGGGGTCGTGGCTCTGATGGAGCGTGCTTCGCGGGTCGAAGACCTCGGGCCTCCCAGGGACGGCGGGCGCAGGCGCACCCTCCCGGCAACCATGCCTCGTCTCCATCGCCGTTCATGATCGCCACGAAGACCGGACCCCGTACCGCCCGTACCGCCCCTACGGGCCGGGAGGCCGCGCGTCGCGTCCGCTTCCACGGATCGTGGTGGTCTGCGTCGTTCGCGCGTCGCGCGCTGCTGGCGCTGCTGGCCGGCGTCCTCCTGTTCACCGCCTTCCCGACGCTCCACGTGTGGGCGGCCGCGCCGCTGTCAACTGCGGCGCTTGCTCTGGCGCTGACCGGGACCGGCCTACGGCAGGGACTGGCCTTGGGCCTGGTAGCCGGAGTCGCGTTCTTCCTGCCGAGCCTGTACTGGTCCGGGATCTATGTCGGGGCGCTGCCGTGGGTGGCGCTGGCCCTGCTGGAAGCGCTCTTCCTGGCTCTCGGGGGCGCGCTCTACGGGTGGTTGAGCCGTGCCGGGACGGTCCGGCCGGTCGCTTTCGCGCTCGCGTGGGTCATGACCGAGGGGCTGCGGGCGCGGGTTCCCTACGGCGGGTTCCCGTGGCTGAAGGTGGCGTTCAGCCAGGCCGATTCGCCGTTCGGCCGGCTCGTCGCCGTCGGCGGGACCCCGTTCGTGGCGTTCGTGGTTGCGCTGGCCGGGGCGATGCTCGCCCGGTGTGTCCAGCACGTGTTGAGCCTCCACCGGAGATCGGACGCCGAGCACCGCGCCGCGGTGAGGCGGGCTCTGGTGGCGGTGGTCGCCGTCACGGGGCTGTCGCTGTCAGGGTTCCTGGTGGCCCTTCCCGTCGACGGCCCGGCCGCGCAGGTGCTCGGCGTCCAGGGCAACGTCCCGCGGCCGGGCCTCGACTTCAACGCCGAGCGGCGGGCGGTCCTGGACAACCATGTCGAGGCGACGCTGCGTGCCCAGCAGGACGTCGCGGCCGGCCGACAGCCCAGACCCGATCTGGTGGTGTGGCCGGAGAACGCCTCGGACATCGACCCGCTCCGCAACGCGGACGCACGCTCGCTGATCGAGCGGACGGTCACCGCGGTCGGGGTCCCGCTGATCGTGGGCGGGCTGCTCGAGGAGCCGGCCGGCCGGCTCTCCAACGTCTCACTGCTCTTCGAACCGGGCCGCGGAAACACGGCGCGGTACGTCAAGCAGCACCCCGTCCCGTTCGCGGAGTACATCCCCAACCGGGCCTTCTGGCGCCGCCTCAGCAACCAGGTCGACCTGGTCCGCCGCGACATCGTGGCCGGCGACCGGACGGGCGTGTTCACTGCCTCGACAGCGGCCGGTGCGCAGGTCCGCGCGGGCCTGGCCATCTGCTTCGAAGTGGCCTACGACGCGCTAACGCGTGGGGCGATCGAGCAGGGCGCCAACCTCCTCGTGGTGCAGACCAACAACGCCACCTTCGGTTTCACCGCCGAGTCAGCGCAGCAGCTGGCGATCAGCCGCATCCGCGCCATGGAGTTCGGACGCTCTGTCGTCCACGTCTCGACGGTGGGCCAGAGCGCCCTCATCCGCCCAGACGGGACCGCCACCGATACCACCGCCTTGTTCACCCAGCGCGCGATCCAGGGCGCCCTGCCGCTCCGGGAACAGCCGACCTTGGCCACGCGCCTCGGGGACCTTCCAGAGTGGTCGGCGATGCTGACGCTCCTGATGCTCGTGCTCCATGCTCTGAGGTCGCGGGCCAGACAGCGGCAGGCACCGGGCCAGCTCATCGGCGTGGCGACCGCGCCTGCCGGTGGGGCGACGGGGCCCGGGTCACGTGCTGCGGGCCTCAGCTCCGATCCGACGCCGTCACGGATGGACCGGCCGTGATGACCGGCCTACCCATGACCTGGGAGGTCCTCGCCCCGGAGATTCTCGTCCCGGAGATCCTCAGTCTGGCCGGGGAAGCGAGCGACCTCGTCGTGCGTAGCGATGTCATGGCCGTTGTGGTGGTCGCCGCATCGGCAGGCGCCTGGCTGTTCGCCGGATGGCTGCGGATGCGTGCGGCGGCGCCCCAGGCCTCGCACACGCGGTGCGTGCTCGCCGGCGCCGACCTGCTCATGACACCACCCCTGGGAGCACGGGCCCGGGTCAAGCTGCTAACGACGGTCTCCGACGAGCTGGCCGCGGCGGCCACCGCCGTTGCGCTCGCCCTGCTCGTGCCGGCCTCCGTGGCCGCTGTGGTGTATCTCGTTCTTGCTGGACACCCGCCAGACGGCGCGGCTCGTCCTTTCCTCGGGGCGGCTGCGGCCGCGGCCGTGGCTGGGCTGTCGTTCTCGGCGTGGCGTGTGGCGCGGGTCCCGGGCCGCAAGGGATGGCTGGCGGTTCGTGGCCCTCACATGACCGGGGCCGCCGTCGTCGGCGAGCTCACGCTGGCCGCAACGACGACAGCGACCGCCTGGGCGCTGACCCATACCGAGGGCACCACCGCGAGCCTGTTAGAGATCGGCCTGGCGTGCGTGTTGGCTCGGGGCCTGACCCTGACCCGGGTCCCGCGCGGGGGTGTCCTTCTCGCTGACGTGGTGTTCCTCGCCGCGCTGCTGAGGGTGGGACTGTCGGCCGGCGCCGCGGTGGCGACGGTCGCGATCTGGCGGTCGGGGGTGGGCCTGGCGTGGCTGGTAGCGGTCGCGGGCCGCCGGACGCGTTCGCTTCTGGATGTGCCGGTGAGCCTGCCCAGCGAGCCGACGGGCTCACCTGTGGGGGAGTGGCTCCACCGAACGGCCTTCCAGGTCATCGCCGCTCTCCCGCCCCGCCTGGCACGCCGCACACGGGCAGGGGTCTTCCAAGCGCTGTTCTCGCTGGCCGAAGACCCGTGGCGCTACGACGGGCTTGCCTACGAAAGGCACAAACGACAGGTGCTGGTGGACTGGATCGTGCCCACCATGGTCGACCCGGAAACCAACGCCGGGAGCTCACTGCGGGTTGACCGGCGGCCCCTCGTCGAGCTGGGCTGCGCCGATGGCCACAACCTGCAAGCATTCTCCGACCGGTACCCGGACCGGGACATCATCGGCCTCGACATCAGCGGCGTGGCGGCGGCCGCAGCCGGCAGGCGGACCGCCCATCAGGGCAACGTGACGGTGCTCACAAGCGACGCGCGCGGTGCGGCGACGGCACTTCGGGCGGCGGGCGTGACGTCGATCAGAGTCCTCGTCGTCGCCGAGATGCTCTACTACCTCGGAGGCCCGGACCAGGTGCGGGCGGAACTAAGAGAACTGGCGCCAATGCTGAGACCCTCAGGCATGCTCGTTCTCGTGCATGGAGTCAGCGACGCCGAACGGCTCCATGGGGCGGCCGTGGAAGCCTTGGGCTGCGCGACCGTCGACCGGGTCGTCATCGATGACCAACACCGCCCGTTCGTCGTGCAGACGGCCAAGGCCTCAATTGCTCGGTGATCGTGCTCGGTGATCGCCAGGCAAGGGGGATGACACGTCGCTCGTGCTGCGGCGGAAGGCGTGAGCCGGTCTCACGCACGCATGCCCGGTACGCCCCGCCGCACGACCCGGTACAGCACGGGGCCGGCTCAGCCGGATCTTTTAATACTCGCGGCCGGAAAGCGCACGGCAGAGAGAAGTCCCGACCAGGATGAGCACTCAGCGACGCCAAGAGAGACGGGTTGTCCGTCGCGTGGTCAACCAACGGGGCGGCGGGCCCGTCATGCGAGAGACAGTCCCGCCGCCCGCGGCGGCACAGGCAGGGAAGCAGTGCCGCCGCCGAGAACGGGCGACATTCCCGTCCGTCGCCTCAGGCGTTGGTTGCGTGTACCACGGTGACTCAAAGACCCTCTAGGAACGATGAGGATTCGATGAAGATCCTGTGTCGCTGATGTGGCCCGCCTGCCCGCCGGCCCCCACCCCGCTCAGTGCCGGGTGGGGTCGAACCGTCGCAGGCGCAGGCTGTTCGAGACGACGAAGACGGAGCTGAACGCCATCGCGGCTCCGGCGATGAGGGGGTTCAGCAGGCCGACGGCCGCGAGGGGGAGCGCGGCGACGTTGTACGCGAAGGCCCAGAACAGGTTGCCCTTGATGGTGCCCAGCGTCGCTCGAGAGAGTCGGATCGCGTCCGCCGCCGCACGCAGATCCCCGGTGACCAAGGTCAGATCGGAGGCCTCGATCGCGACGTCGGTGCCGGTGCCCATCGACAGGCCCAGGTCGGCCTGCGCGAGCGCTGCCGCGTCGTTGACCCCGTCGCCGACCATGGCCACGACGGCCCCGTCACGCTGCAGGTTGACCACGACGTCGACCTTGTCCTGGGGGAGGACCTCGGCGATTACGTCGGCTGCGTCGATCCCGACCACGGCCGCCACGCCAGCTGCGGCTGTGGCGTTGTCGCCGGTGAGCAGGACGGGGCGCAGCCCGAGCGCCTTGAGCTCCGTGATCGCGGCCGCCGAGGAGTCCTTGACCTGGTCGGCCACGACGATGACGGCGGTGACCTGCCCGTCCCAGCCGACCCAGATCGGGCTCTGGCCGAGCTGTTCCGCTGCGGCCGCGGCTGCCACGAGCTTGTCCGGGGCGGTCATCGCCCAGTCCGTCTCGAGCCAGGTGCGTCGGCCGGCGACGGCTGCGTGGCCGTCGACGACACCGGAGACGCCCTGGCCGCCGGCGTTCACAAACGACTCGACCTCGACGAGTGCCGCCCCCGACTGCTTGGCGTGCGCGGCGATGGCGCGGGCGATCGGGTGCTCGGAGGCGTCCTCGAGCGAGCCCGCCACGTGCAGCGCCTCGGTGGTGTCCGTCGCGTCCGCGGTGTGGATGGCGACGACGCCCATGTGGCCGGTGGTGACGGTTCCGGTCTTGTCGAGCACGACGGTGTCGACGCGACGGGTGGACTCGAGCACCTGCGGGCCCTTGATGAGGATGCCGAGCTGGGCGCCCCGACCGGTCCCGACAAGCAGGGCTGTCGGGGTGGCGAGCCCGAGCGCGCATGGGCAGGCGATGATGAGGACGGCGACGGCGGCGGTGAACGACGCGGTCGCGGAGTGCCCGGTGAGCAGCCACGCGGCGAGAGTGAGCAGGGACAGGCCGATGACGATGGGGACGAAGACGGCAGAGACCCGGTCGGCGAGGCGCTGCACCTGAGCCTTGCCGTTCTGGGCGTCCTCGACGAGACGGGCCATCTGGGCGAGCTGGGTGTCGGTGCCGACGCGGGTCGCGCGGACCACCAGGCGCCCTCCGGCGTTGACGGTGGCCCCGACGACGGGATCGTCGGGTCCGACCTCGACGGGCGCTGACTCGCCGGTCAGCATGGACGCGTCGACCGCGGACGTGCCGGAGACGACCACGCCATCGGTGGCGATCTTCTCGCCCGGGCGGACCACGAACTGGTCTCCGACGACGAGCTGGGAAACCGGGATCCGGGTCTCGACGGGTTCGGCCGATTCGACTGCCGAGGCGGTCGTTCGGTCCGAGAGGGCCGGCCGGGCTGACGGGGCGCGCAGGACGGCGACGTCCTTGGCCCCCATGTCGAGCAAGGCGCGCAGGGCGGCTCCTGAGGTGCGTTTGGCGCGTGCCTCGAAGTACCGCCCGGCGAGGATGAACGTGGTGACGGCGGCGGCGACCTCGAGGTAGATGTGTGCGGCGCTGTCCGTGCCGCTGGCGCTGCTGGGGAGCAGTTCGAACGGCATCCGCATGCCGGTCATGCCGGCGTGGGTGAACAGCAGCGCCCACAGGGACCACAGGAAGGCGGCGCTGACGCCGACGGAGATGAGGGTGTCCATGGTCGCGGCGCCGTGGCGGGCGTTGGTGAACGCGGCCCGGTGGAAGGGCAGCGCGCCCCAGACTACGACGGGGGCGGTCAGGGTGAGGGAGATCCACTGCCAGTTGTCGAACTGCAGCGCCGGGATCATCGACATGGCCACGACTGGGACGGTCAGCAGCCCGGAGACGGTCAGGCGGGTGCGCCATGCCGTGGCCTCCGCCTCGCGCGGGTCGACGGCGTCAGCCGTATTGGCGTTCGCGCCGTCGGCTGAGGCGGTGCTGGGGGCGGGGTCGGGGGCGGGCAGGTCCGCTGTGTAGCCGGTTGCGGCCACGGTGGCGATGAGGTCGTCGGTGCTGACATCGCCGGGAAAGGAGATCTTGGCCCTCTCGGTGGCGTAGTTGACGGTGGCCTGCACGCCGTCGAGCTTGTTGAGCTTCTTCTCGATGCGGGCCGCGCAGCTGGCGCAGGTCATGCCGCCGATGAGGAGCTCGACCTCGCTGTGCCGAGGCAGGTCGAGGGTGCCTGTCGCGATGGCGCGGCGCTGGTCGGGCTTCGCGAGGGTGGCGTCGCGGGTGCGATCGGTCGGCATGGTCTTCCTTTCGTGGGCGTAGCGGCGTCTGCGACGGCGGCCCGGAGCGCGAGTCGGCGGGTACCGCGTCGCGAGGACCCAGGGCCCGGGGCCGCCGTGCAGACGGTCTTCGCTCAGGCGAGCTGGTAGTTGCCGGCCTCGTCTAGGGCGGCGCGGACCTGCTCGGCGGTCAGCTCCTCGGCGGCGGTGACACGCACCGTAGACGTTCCGCCGACGACGAGGTCCACGGCCACGTCGGTGACGCCCGGGATCTCGGTGATCTCAGAGGTCACAGCGCTGACGCAGTGGCCACACGTCATGCCGGTCACCGAGAAGGTCTGAGTCTCGCTCATGGGGGTTCTCCTTTGTCCTTGATGCGATGTTTCTTCGGGTGGGTTTCTTCTGGATGGAAGCAGTTGCGTGGTGTGTGCCGGAGGGGTCGGGCACGCGCGCCGGGGTGACGACTGAGGCGGTGGACGGCCCGTGGAGGGCAGAGGTGGTGGCTGGACGTCAGGAGCGGACGAGTCGAGCGATCGCGGTGGACGCTTCGTCGAGCTTCTCGTTGAAGTCCGCGCGGGGGTCGCTGGCGGCTTGGACCAGGCAGTGTTTGAGGTGGTCCTGCAGCAGTCCGAGTGCGACGGCCTCGAGTGCCTTTGTCGCTGCCGAGACCTGCGTGAGGATGTCGATGCAGTAGGTGTCGCTCTCGACCATGCGGTGCAGCCCGCGGACCTGCCCTTCAATGCGGCGAAGCCGCTTGAGCTGGTTGTCCTTCTGGTGGATGTAGCCCGGCTCGGCGTGCACGCCCTGACTGGGTGAGCCGGTCATGGACGGGTTCGCGAGGGGCGCGTCGGCGGCCGTCGCGCTTGTGCCGGGCGAGGCGCCTTGGCGGCGGGTGGTTCCGTTCATGGCCTTCTCCTTCATCGTTCCTCACCCTACAACTGGTACCCCCTATGGGTATATTCCGCGTGGCGCGGGCCGGGTTGGGGTGAATCGCCCCGGCAGGGCCACCGTCTACGTTCAGGCCTCCACGCGCCCGGTGAAGTCAGAGGAGTGGACCACTGCCAGCGGCTCCACCCCAAGCCTTCACCACGACGCCGACCGGTGATATCTCAGGGGTCCCTGCCAGCCACCGTCTAGCACCGAACCGACTCTCCGGCCTTCCCATTAGGTGATGTCGGCGACCCAGAGCCGGTCCGGGGCGGCCGTGTCTCCCGGCATGACTCCAACCTTCCCAAGGTTTGAAGCCTCCCGACATCCCGGGGCGGTTCACTTCGGCTTCGACGTCGTTGGTGGAACCATGTCTGGCTTGGCTATCGGGCCATGGGCTCCACCTGAAGGGTTGTTGGCAGGCCCTCCCTCCATGGCGGGTGGGCTCGGAACGCGGCGCGGCTGGAGCGGGGAGCTCGCCACGCCAGGTCGGTTGCGTGCGGCTCCGCCCACCGCTAGCGGGAGGCGGACCGACAACCTAATCGCACGCTAATCGCACGTTGGCATCCTCGTGAAAGTCTTCGGCGACGTTTGCGCACTTCAGGTCGGCAATGCTGTAAGCGAAGCCCTATGTCTTGTAAACAGGCGGTTAGGGGTTCGAGTCCCCTCGCCAGCTCCATCCCTCGCTGCCCGGGCTGCCGTCCGCCCTGCGACGGCCGCGTCGAGGCCGATGCAGCTGGCGCCGCCTCGGCGCTGTATTGGCGATGCAGGTGGTGCTGCAGATGGTGCTGCACCGGGTGGGGTGATCACCCCGCCTGGCGCAGCACCATCTGCAGGTTCATCGGCAGCGTGCCAACTCGGCACGCTGCCCGTCCTGCGCCGCTCAGGGCTTGAGCACGACCTTGAGGCAGCCGTCCTGCTTCTCCTGGAAGACCTTGTAGAGCTCCGGCGCCTCCTCGAGCGAGGCGTGGTGCGTGGCGAGCCCGTCGAGGCCGAGCACGTCGTCGTCGGCGCTCACGATGTCGAGCAGCTCGTCGCTCCAGCGCCGCACGTGGCACTGGCCCATCCGCACGGTCAGGCCCTTGTCGAAGAGCTCCATCATCGGCATCGGGTCGGCCATGCCGCCGTAGACGCCGCTGATCGAGAGCGTGCCGCCGCGACGCACGGCCGCCACGGCGGTGTGCAGGGCGGCGAGCCGGTCGATGCCGAAGCGCTCGATGGCGCCCTTGGCGATCGGCTTCGGCAGGCGGCTCGCGGCGCCGATCACCTTCTCCGACACCGGGTTCCCGTGCGCCTCCATGCCGACGGCGTCGATGACGGCGTCCGGGCCACGGCCGTCGGTGAGGTCCATGAGTGCCTGGGCCACGTCGGTCGAGCGGGCGTCGACGACCTCAGCGCCGTGGGCGCGGGCGAGCTCGAGCCGGTCGGGCACGAGGTCGACGCCGATGACCCGACCGACGCCCCGGTGCAGCGCCGACCGCACGGCGAGCTGGCCGACCGGGCCGAGCCCCAGCACGGCGAGGGTGTCGTTGCCGTTGACGTCGGCGTAGTCCACCGCCTGCCACGCGGTGGGCAGGATGTCGGAGAGGTAGAGGTAGCGCTCGTCGGGCAGGTCGCGGCCCACGACGATGGGGCCGAAGTCGGCGTGCGGCACGCGCACGAGCTCGGCCTGCCCGCCCGGCACCGACCCGTAGAGGCTCGTGTAGCCGAAGAGGCTCGCGCCCTTGCCCTGGGCCGAGTTCTGCGTCGTCTCGCACTGGGCGAAGAGGCCGCGCTCGCACATCCAGCAGCGGCCGCACGAGATGTTGAAGGGCACGACGACCCGGTCGCCGACGGCGAGCGTCGCCACGCCCGGGCCGACGGCCTCGACGATGCCCATGAACTCGTGCCCGAGCACGTCGCCCGGCGTGAGGTAGGGCGCGAGCACCCGGTAGAGGTGCAGGTCCGAGCCGCAGATGGCCGTCGACGTCACGCGGACGATCGCGTCGGTCGGGTTGACGATGACGGGGTCGGGTACGTCGGTGACGCGGACGTCCTCGATGCCGTGCCAGGTGAGAGCTCTCATGCCGGTGCCCCTACCCACGCCCCGTTCGAGGAAAACCCAACCCTGGACAGCCGAGGAGCCACCATGACGCCAACCGGACCGGACAGGCCCGAGCCCGACTCCGCCACGACCGAGGTCGCGCCCTCGCCGGACACCCACGCGTCACGGCGCGAGGACGCGTCCGGATCCGCACCGGGGCGTCCGGTCGCCGTCGTGCTCGGGTCGTCACGGGGCCTCGGCCTGCTCGTCGCGCGGGAGCTGCAGCGCCGCGGCCACCACGTCGTCGTCGCGGCGCGTTACAGGCACGAGGTCGACGGCGCCGCGGAGGAGCTCGGCGCCCACGGCCCGGTGACCGCGGAGCAGTGCGACGTGCGCGACCGGCACTCGGTCGGCGAGCTCGTCGGGAGGGTCGAGCGGGACGTCGGCCCGATCGAGGTGCTCGTCACCGTGGCCGGGGTCATCCAGGCCGCTCCGGCCGAGTCGCTCGTGCTGCACGACTTCGAGGACGCGATGGAGACGATGGCGTGGGGGCCGATCCACGCGGCGCTGACGGTGCTGCCGCACCTGCGCCGGCGCGGCCACGGCCGCATCGGCACCGTGACCTCGATCGGGGGCATGGTCTCCCCGCCGCACCTGCTGCCGTACGCCACGGCGAAGTTCGCCGCGGTCGGGTTCTCCGACGGGCTGGCCGCAGCCCTCCAGGGCACCGGCGTGACGGCCACGACGATCGTGCCGGGGCTGATGCGGACCGGCGGCCACGAGCACGCGCGGTTCGGCGGCGACGCGGAGGCGGAGTACGCCTGGTTCGCCCCTGCGGCATCCCTGCCGCTCCTCTCCGTGGACGCGGAACGCGCGGCCCGGCGCATCGTCAACGCCGTGCTCGCCGGCCGGCCGATGGTCGTGCTGACTCCCTTGGCGTGGCTGGGGATCCGCGTGCGCGGTCTGGCACCCGCGACGACGACGCGGGTCATGGGACTCATGGGGCGCCTGCTGCCGGACGCGCCTGCTCGGGCGGGAGCGCGCACGGTCGAGGGGGTCGAGGCGCGCCGCCGGCTCGCGTCGCCCCTCGTCGACCGGCTGTCCACGCTCGGCGACAGGGCCGCACGGCGCAACCGCGAGTGACGGGGCGCGAGTGACCGGGCGCGGGCGTCAGGGTGCGGGCAGGCGCTCGAGCCGCGCCGCGAGCTCCGGCAGGGAGGAGACGACGAGGTCGGGCGCCCGGAACGGCTCCGGGTAGGGCGCCCCGGTCCGGTCCAGCAAGATCCCGCCCAGCCCGGCGGCCCCGGCGCCGTGCACGTCCCACGGGTGCACGGCGACCAGCGCGGCGTCCTCCGCGGGCACGCCGCACGTGGTCAGGGCGTGCTCGTAGGCGGCGCGCGCCGGTTTCCACGCCGGCGCGTCCTCGACGGAGAGGAGCCGCTCGAACCGGTCGGCCACGCCCCCGCGCTCGAGCAGGGCCCGCGCCACCGACGCCGAGCCGTTGCTCAACGTGACGAGCCGGATGCCGAGGGCGGCGAGGTCCCGCACACCCGCCACGACGTCGTCGTGGAGCGGCAGCGCGAGGAAGCCGGTCATGACGTGCGCGGTCGCCGACTCGACGTTGGCCTTGTCGTGCAGCACGGTGCGCAGCGAGGCCCGGGCCAGGTCGGCGAAGGCCGGGTTGGCACCCGTCACGGTGAGGGCGAAGCCGTCGCGCAGCAGCCCGGCGAACCACGGTGCGGCGAGGTGGGGCGGCACGCCCACCTCGGTGAAGCGGTCGCCGAGGTGGGTCATGTCCGACAGCGTCTCGTTGACGTCGAAGACGAGCAGGCGGGGGCGTCGGTCGAGCCGGTCGCGCGGAGCGTTCGTCGGTGCGGTCATGCCCCCATCGTCCACCCGGCGCGTGCCGGGGGAGCGGTCAGACGCCGAGGGGTGCCCGCAGCGGCCAGTCCTCGAGGATCGCCTGGACCGCCCGGCCCTCCGCCTCGTTGACGAGCACCGGGGCCGCGAGGTTGACCGAGGTGCCCGCCTCACCGGGTGTGGCGACGACGAGGGTGCGCGCCGGCTCGTCCTGCTCCAGACCGATCTGGGCGCGGTGGTCGGCGACGTCGGGGGCGTAGGACGGCGCGTACAGCGAGGCGTCGAGCACGAAGAGGCGCACGTCGGGGGCCTCGGTCGGACGGAGGCTGAAGACGCCGTCGGCGCCCTCGACCGGGTCGAGGCTGTAGACGGTGTGCGGCGCGAGGCCGGGCAGGGGCTGCTCGAAGACGAGGGTGCTCATCGCAGGAACTCCGTGAGGCTGGGCTGAAGGACCTTGGCCGTGACGGCGAGGGCTGCCTGGTAGGCGGTCTGCTGGAGCTGCATGTCCATGACCGCCTTGCCGAGGTCGACGTCCTCGACCGCGCTCCGGTGCGCGTTGAGGGCGGTGGTGGCCGTCGTGTTGGCGGTCGTGGCGCGGGTCAGCACGCCGAGCCGGCTGCCGACGTCGGCGCGGGTCGCGACCACGGCGTCCATGGCGGCGTCGAGCGCGGCGAGCCGCGGCTGCGGGTCGACGCCCGCGCGCAGGTCGGCCGCGACGTCGTCGAGGAGGGAGAAGACCGACGTGGCACCGGACCCGAAGGTCGCCTGCCCGTCGGCGTCGACCGGGACCGTGTCGGTGGGGCCGATCCGGCGCGAGACGCTGCCACCGGACCCGTTGAAGGTCGGGGGAGTGCCGTCGGTGAAGGCGGTCTCCGCGTCGGACGTGCCGGCGAAGACGCTCCGGCCGAGGTAGCGGGTGTTCGCGGCCGTGAGGAGGTCCTTGCGCACGCCGTCGATAACGGTCGCGAGGGCGTCGCGGGCGGTCTGGTTGAGCGAGCCGTTCGTGCCCTGCACCACGGTGTCGCGGGCCTGGCGCAGCAGTCCGGTGGCGCCGTCGAGGGCCGTGTCGAGCGTGTTGAGCCAGCCGGTGCCGTCGTCGATGTTGCGCTTGTACTGGTTCTGCGCCGCGAGCTCCGCGCGCACCCTCATGGCCTCTCCCGTTCCCGTCGGGTCGTCGGAGGGGCGCGTGATGCGCTCGCCGGAGGTGGCGACCTCCTGGGCCGTGGCCAGGCGGGCCTGCCGTGCCGCGAGGGCACGTTGGGCCGCCATGGACATCGTCTGGTCGGTGACTCGAAGCATGATCAGCGTCCTACGGATCCGGTGCGGTTGATGAGGGTGTCGAGGGCCTCGTCGATGGCCGAGAGCACCCGGGCGGCCGCCTGGTAGGCGTGCTGGGCGGCGACGAGGCTCACGCTCTCCTCGTCGAGGCTGACGGAGGCCCCCGAGGCCTGCGCCGACTTCGCGCCGGAGGCCGAGGTCTCGGCGATGCCGGCCTGCTGCGTGGCGGCGCGGCTCGCGCTGCCGGTCGCGGTCACGAAGGCCGACCACCGCGCCCCCGCCGAGTCGGTGCGGCGGGCCAGCTGCGCCATGGCGTCGGCGTTCGAGCCGTCGAGCGGACCGGCGCCGGCCGCGGCGTTCGCGACGCCCGCTGCCGAGGTGGGCACGACCGTCAGGGCCCGGGCGGGCGGCAGCGTGGGGTCGAGGCGGAAGAAGTCGACCCCGGTCGCGCCGGTCGAGGTCTGCCCGGTGCGGTGCACCGCGTTGACGGAGGTCGCGAGGGTCGTCGCGACCGCGTCGTACGAGGCGGCCGCCTCGGCGATGGGGCCGCCGGTGCCGCTCGCGTCCGCGGGGGCGAGCACCGAGAGCGTGCCGGCGAGCGTGCCGCCGTCGAGGCCGACCTCGAGGTCGGGGCGGTCGGCCCAGGAGAGGCGGGGGGTGGTGCCCGCCGCCATGCTCGTGACGCCCTCGAGCTGCACGCCGCGGGCCTGGTCCCCGCGGACGAGGGCGTTGCCGCCGAGGTAGACGGTCACGGTGCCGTCGGGCTCGTCGCGCACGCTCGCCCCGGAGATGGTGGAGATCGTCTCGGTGAGCCGGGCCCGCGCGTCGATCATCTCGTTCGCGGAGCCGCCACGCGCGATCGTCGAGCGGATGTCGGTGTTGAGGGCGGCGACCTGAGCGGCGGCGTCGTTGAGCGAGGCGACCATCTGCTGCGCGTCGCCGGCCGTGTCGCTCCACTGCGCCTCGAGGGCGGTGCGCCCCGCCGAGAGCGTCGACGCGAGCTGGCCGGCCGACCGCAGGAGGGCGCTCGTCGCGCCGGCCTCGCCGGGACGGTTGGCGACGTCCTGCCAGCCGGCGAAGAACGCCTGCAGCTGCGCCGACAGCCCGGACGCGCCGGGCTCCCTGAGGTTGGCCTCGATGCGGTCGAAGGCCGCGGCCCGGGCGCCGGTGTAGCCGGCCGAGGAGGCCGTCGTGCGCACCGACGCGTCGAGCAGGGCGTTGCCGAGGCGGGCGATGCGGTCGACCGAGACACCCTGGCCGACCTGCACGCCCGTGGTGCCGAGACCCATCGGGGCGGGGGCGCCGATGGACGACTGCTCGATGCGCTGGCGCGTGTAGCCCGCGGTGCCGGCGTTGGCGACGTTGTGCCCGGCGAGGTCCATCGCCTGCTGGGCCGCGGACAGCCCGCGGTAGGCGGTGTTGAGGGCGCCGAAGGTGCTCATCGTGCCTTTCCGGTCAGAACGAGTGGTCGAACAGGTGGGCGTCCCCCGAGGAGGCGGACCGTCCGTGGGCGTCGTAGGTCGTGGGCGTGGGGTCCGTGGTGGCCAGCGTCTCCTGCGTCGAGCGCGAGGCGGCGCGCAGGAACTGGGCGTTCGCGTCGCGCAGCTGCCGGATGGCGGCTGCCTGGTCGGTCATGGCCGTCAGGTGCGCCGAGAGCAGCTCGGCCCAGGGCCCGTCGGTCGCGCCGGCCGCGAGGTCGCGCAGCGTCGCGTCGGGCGGCAGGCCCCAGTCGTGCGCCACGGCGGCGGCCGCGGTGGCCCGCTCCAGGCCGGCGATGCGGAGGCGCTCGAGCACCTGCTCGACCTCCCGCGTGGCGTGGGAGAGCCAGCGTGCCCGGCCCGCGGAGAGGAGCAGCTGCTCCTCCTCGAGCTTGAAGGTCAGCAGGTCGAGGAGCTCGCGCTCACGCCACAGGTGCGCCGACAGGTCGTGGACCGTGGTCCGCCCGCCGTCGTCAGCACCCCATCGAGCTCCGGAATCCACTCGAGCCCTCTCCCATCCAGCGACGTCACGTAACGGTGCGCGTCTTCGCACCTGCAGTCTGGACTATCGGCAGGGGTGGGAGGCGCTTAAGCACGCAGTGGGTGCCGGGTCCGGAAAAAGAATTCTCCCACCGGCACTTAACGCATCCCGAGCCCCTGCCGATAGGGGCAGCTGAAGGCCCACGGACGGGCCTTGCACCACCCATTCAATTCATGGAGGAACTCCGATGGCTCTCACCGTCAACACCAACCTTTCGGCTATGCAGGCCTACCAGAACCTGAGCCGCACCTCGGCCAACATGGCGAGCTCGATGTCCAAGCTCTCCAGCGGCCTCCGCATCAACTCCGGCGCGGACGACGCTGCCGGCCTCACGGTCTCCGAGGGCCTGCGTGCGCAGGTCAACGGCTACGGTGTCGCCGCCCGCAACGCGCAGGACGGCATCAACATGATCCAGACCGCCGACGGCGGCCTGGGCGAGGTCCACTCGATCCTCCAGCGCATGCGTGACCTCGCGGTCCAGGGCGCCAACGACTCGAACAACACGACCTCGCGCACGGCGATCGCCAAGGAGGCGGGCGACCTCTCCAAGGAGCTCTACCGCATCACGAACGGCACCAACTTCAACAGCATCGACCTGCTCAAGGGCGGGACGAAGACGTTCCAGGTCGGCGCCGGCAGCACGGCGAACGACACGATCGACGTGGCGCTCGCCGACGTCGCCACCTCGGTCGGCACCCTGGCGTCGACCGACGGCGCTGCCGTCGGTGCCGGGTTCGACGTGACGGACAAGACCAAGGCCCAGACGACGATCGCCGCGATCGACGCCGCCATCACCAAGGTCTCGACCGACCGCGCCAACCTCGGTGCCGTGCAGAACCGCATCAGCCACGCGATGACGATCGCCAACGTGTCCGCCCAGAACCTCGCCGCGTCGCAGTCGCACATCACCGACACCGACATGGCGCAGGAGATGGTCAACTACACCAAGGCGAACATCCTCTCGCAGGCCGGCACGGCGATGCTCGCGCAGGCGAACCAGTCCGGCCAGGGCATCCTCAAGCTCCTCGGCTGAGCCCTCACCGGTGCGCTGACGGCGGCCGGGTGCCTCGCACCCGGCCGCCGGCAGGGCTCCTCACGCACGCCCGGCGTCGGTTCCGGGCCCCGGACTCACGCAAGGAGCGGTCGTGGCAGTCTCGGTCAACGGGCTCGGCAGCGGGCTCGACATCACCTCGATCGTCAACTCGCTCATGGCCGTCGAGGCGCTGCCGCAGCAGCAGCTGAAGTCGACGCAGAGCGCGCAGGAGCAGCTGATGGGCGTGCTCCGCGGCATCAACACCAAGGCCGCCGCGCTCGCCACGCTCGCCACCAAGGCGGGCCAGCCGAGCGCCGCCAACCTGCTGACCGCCACGTCGAGCGTCCAGACCGTCACGGCCACGGCGACCAGCGCCGCGAGCCCCGGCTCCCTCGACCTCACGGTGACGCGGGTGGCGCGGACCCAGCTCGACGTCACGGGCGCGATGAGCGCCTGGCCGACCGACGGGTCGGGCAACGCCGCCAGGCTGACGTTCGTCGACAGCACCGGCGCCACGACCGAGGTCGCCCCGGCGAGCACGTCGCTCGACGACGTCGTCTCGGCGGTCAACGCCTCCGGCGGACCGGTGCGCGCGCTCAAGGTGAGCGCCGGCACCGACGGCTCCGGCACCCCGCTCTACCGCCTCCAGCTGACCGCCGCCCAATCCGGCGCGAAGGGTGCCTTCACGGCATACGAGGGCTCCGCGGCGGACGTGACGGCGGGGACGGCGACCGACCTCATGTCGCGCGCCGGCTCGGCCGTCGTCTCGACCGCCCAGGACGCGCAGGTGACGCTGTATGCCGGCACGGCCGCCGAGCAGGTGGTGTCGTCGTCGACGAACACCTTCACCGACCTGCTGCCCGGGGTCAGCGTCACGACGACGCCCGCCTCGGTGGGCACGTCGGCGACGATCACCGTCGCGAGCGACGCGACCGCCATCTCGAAGCAGGCCAGCGACCTCGTGAGCTCGGTCAACGACGTGCTCGGGGCCATCGCGGCCAACGCCAGCGTCAAGACCACCACGTCCTCCTCGGGGACGTCCAGCGCCTCGGGCGGCTCGCTCACGGGGGACTCGACGATGCGCTCGGTCGCGTCGGCGATCACCGACGCCGTCTACCGGCCCACGGCCAACGGTCGCTCGCCCTCGGAGATCGGCATCGTCATCCAGCGCGACGGCACCTTCAGCTTCGACCAGGCCAAGCTCTCCGCCGCGCTCGCGGCCGACGGCGCCGGCACCCGCGCCGCGCTCGAGGAGATCTCGAGCCGGGTCGGCACCGCCGCCACGAACGCCTCGGCCCCTGCCAGCGGGTCGATCACCCAGCTCATCGCGGGGCGCCAGTCCATCGTCAACGACCTCAGCACGCGGGTCGCCGGCTGGGACCAGCGCCTCGCCGACCGCCGCACGGCGCTGCTCGCCATCTACAACGCGATGGACACCGCCCTCGGCACCCTCAAGTCCCAGCAGACCTGGCTCACGAGCCAGATCGCCGGACTGCCGACCATCTCGTCGAACTCGAACTCGAAGTAAAGGACACCACGGTGACCAGTGCGACCTTCGCCCGCCAGCAGTACGCCCGCGACGCGGTGCTCTCCGCCAGCCCGGCCCGCCTCCTGACCATGCTCTACGACCGGCTCCTGCTCGACCTCCACCGCGCGCAGGCCGCGCAGGAGATCGCCGACTGGCAGGCCGCGAGCAACCAGCTCATCCACGCCCAGGACATCATCGTCGAGCTCTCGGCGACCCTGAAGCCGGGCGTCTGGGACGGGGCCGACAACCTCCGCGCGCTCTACGAGTACGTCCGGATGGCCCTCGTCAACGCCAACATCCACCGCGACGTCGCCCGCACCCGCGAGGCCATCACGCTGCTCACCCCGCTCCAGGAGGCCTGGTACGCCGCGGCCGAGCACTCGCGCGACGGTGCCGTTCCCGTCGGGGTCGGCGGGCCGGCTCTTGGCTGAGACCTGGGAGGCCGTGCTGGACCAGCTCGAGGGCGACCTCGCCGGCGCCCAGCACGCGCTCGACGTCGAGGTCCCCACCGGCGACGCGGGTGCGCTGCGCCCCGTCCCCGACGCCTGGCTGCCGCCGACGGGCCTCGGCCCGCTGCCCCCCGAGCTCGCGGCGCGGGCCCACGACCTGGCCGCCGCGCAGGTCGAGCTGGCCCGGCGCCTCGAGCAGGCCCGCCGTCGGGCCGCCCGCCACCTCACGGTCCTCGACGCCGTGCCGGCCGCACCCGCACCGGCCCCGGTCTTCGTCGACGCCCAGGGCTAACGCATCCCACCGCCCTGCCGATAGTCCCGGTCGAGCACGGATTGCTCACCGCGTCAGGCCACGGATCGGCCACCCACCTTGCGAGTCATGCAGGAGAAGTGTGCTCGATTCCGTGACGTCCGCCGCCCTGACCAGTGCCCTCAACGGGCTCTCCCAGCGTCAGCGCGCCATCGCGGACAACATCGCCAACGTCAACACCCCGGGCTACCACGCCCAGCGGGTGCAGTTCGAGGACGCCCTCGCCGCCTCCGTGCGCTCCGGTGACGGCGCCGTCTCCGCAACGACTTCGATCTCCGAGGAGCCCACGCGGACGAACGGCAACAACGTCAACCTCGACACCGAGACGCTCTCCAACATCGACACCGTGCTGCGGTTCCAGTTCGCGAGCCAGGCGCTCAACGGCAAGTTCTCGGCCCTGCGCACCGCGATGAGGACGTCATGACCTTCGACGCGATCGGGATCGCGGGCAGCTCGCTGACGGTGCACCGCAAGTGGCTCGACGCCGTCGCCGACAACCTCGCCAACGTCAACACGGCCACCGCGACGAGCGGCCCGGCCTTCCAGGCGCGCTACATCGAGGCGCAGGCCGGCCCCGGCACGTCGGGCGTCTACGTCTCCGCCATGCGTGAGGGCGACGCCACCGGCCGCCTCGTCTACGAGCCCGGCCACCCCCTCGCCGACGCCGAGGGCTACGTGCGCTACCCGGAGATCGACCTCAACGAGCAGATGGGCTCGCTCATCATGGCCCAGCGCGGCTACCAGGCGAACGCCCAGGTCGTCGACCGCGCCAAGACGATCTACGAGGCCGCCCTGCAGATCGGCAGGTCGTCATGAGCATCGCACCCATCGGTCCGCTGGGTCCCGTCGGCGCCTACGCCCCGACGTCCGCCGTGTCGGCGGCCGGCACCGGCGGCGGCGGCTTCGCGGCCAGCCTCGCGGGCGCCGTCGACAACCTCCAGCAGCTGCAGTCGACCTCGAACCAGCTCTCCGTCCAGGCCGTCACCGGCAGCCTCGACGACATCCACACCGCCACCATCGCGGCCTCCCGCGCCCAGGTGACCCTCGAGCTCGCCGCCACCGTGCGGAACAAGGGCGTCGAGGCCTTCAACGAGATCATGAGGATGCAGGCCTGATGCCCCCGTTCCTGACGTCGGCCGCCTCGCGGTTCGGCACCACCCTCAAGGGATTCACCGTCGGCCAGCGCACGGTGGCCGCCATCGGCCTCGCGCTGCTCGCGCTCGGCGGCGTCGCGCTCACGACGTGGGCCACGCAGCCCAGCTACGCCCCGCTCTTCACCGGGCTGGCGAGCGCCGACGCGAGCGCCGTCGTGCAGCAGCTCGGCAAGGACAACGTGCCCTACCAGCTCGCCGACGGCGGCTCGACGGTGCTCGTGCCCCAGGAGAAGGTCTACGACGAGCGCCTCAAGGCCGCCTCGGCGGGCCTGCCCGCGGCGCCCGCCTCGGGCTACTCGCTCCTCGACAAGATGGGCGTCACCACCTCCGAGTTCCAGCAGAAC
The DNA here is from genome assembly GCF_040300125.1 of Terrabacter sp. NPDC000476. NCBI lineage: Bacteria > Bacillati > Actinomycetota > Actinomycetes > Micrococcales > Intrasporangiaceae > Terrabacter > Terrabacter sp. NPDC000476. Next base: position 1,966,787 of record NZ_JBEPDF010000001.1, on the reverse strand, counting down.
GTCACCTACAAGCGCGCCATCGAGGGCGAGCTCGCCACGACGATCAGCCACCTCGAGGGCGTGCAAGCCGCGACCGTGCAGCTCGCGATCCCGGAGAAGACCGTCTTCACCGCCCAGCAGGGCAAGCCGACGGCATCCGTCTTCGTCCAGACGCTGCCCGGCCAGACGCTGCCCACCGACCGCGTCGAGGCCATCGTTCACCTCACCTCGGCCGCCGTGCCCGACCTCGCGCCCGCCAACGTCACCGTCGTCGACGCCCAGGGCGCCGTCCTGTCGGCCGTCGGCGTGGGCACGAGCGGCACCGGCGCCAAGCAGGCGACGGAGTACCAGCAGCGCACCGAGTCCTCGGTCCAGGCCGTGCTCGACCGGGTGCTCGGCCCGGGCAACGCGACCGTCGCCGTCACGCCGCAGGTCGACCCCCGCTCGGCGCAGCAGAAGTCCGAGACCTACAACAGCGCCAAGGGCGTCGCCCCGCTCAGCCAGTCGACGACGACGGAGAAGTACACCGGCAACGGCGCCTCCGGCGCCTCGGGGGTGCTCGGGCCGGACAACATCGCCGTGCCCGGCGGCGCGGGCGGCACCGGTACCGGCACCTACGACTCGACGAAGGACACGCGCGACAACGCCGTCAACAAGACGATCGAGGAGCGCACCATCCCGGCGGGCGCGCTGCAGCGCCAGTCGGTCTCGGTCGCCGTCAACCAGACCGCGGCCCGTGCCGTGAACATCCAGAACCTCACCGACCTCGTCTCGGCTGCCGCCGGCATCGACACGAAGCGCGGCGACGTGCTCTCCATGCAGGTCATGCCCTTCAGCACGGCGTCCGCCGACCAGGCCAAGGCCGCCCTCGCCGCCCAGCAGGCCGAGGCCGCCGCCGAGGCGAGCGCCCGCACCACGACGACCCTCATCTGGGCCGGCGCCGCCCTGCTCGTCGTCGGCCTCGTGGCCTTCCTCTGGATGCGTTCGCGCCGCCGCGCGGTGCGCGAGCCCGTCGAGCTCGACGGCGAGCTGATGCCCGACGAGGACACCGTCGCCATCGAGGGCGGCCCGACGCTGACCGTGCCGGCGACGCCGGTCCTGCCCGACCTCACGGCCGTGCCGGCCCTGCCCGACCCGAGCGAGGACGCCCTCGACGCCGAGCGCCGCCGCGCCCAGGTCAACCGGCTCGGCTCGACCGAGCCGCAGAAGACCGCCGAGCTGCTCCGCGGCCTGATGGACGAGCGGCAGCCGGTATGACGCTCACCACGACCTCGGCCCCGACGACGCACCTGACGGGCACCCAGAAGGTCGCCATCGTGCTCATGCAGATGAGCCCCGACGCGGCCGCCAAGGTCATGAGCCACTTCAGCGACGCCGAGGCCGAGGACGTCGCGGCGGAGATCGTGCGGCTCAGCCGCGTCGACTCCGACCTGTCCGAGGACGTCATCGCGGAGTTCCACGAGATCGCCGTCTCGGGACGCCGCACGACGATCGGCGGGCGCGACTTCGCCGCCGGGCTGCTCGAGTCCTCCTTCGGGGCGAACCGGGCCGCGGGCGTCATGGACCGGCTCACCTCGACGATGGCCGGCAAGTCGTACGAGTTCCTCGAGACGGTCGACCCGGCCCAGCTCGTGACCCTCCTCGACGGCGAGCTGCCCGAGACCATCGCCCTCGTGCTCGCCCACCTGCGCCCCGAGCAGGCCTCCCACGTCATCGCCGGGCTTGGCCCGGTCCGTGCGGCCGACGTCGCGCTCGCCCTCGCGACGATGGGCCCGGCCACGCCCGAGGCCGTGCGCGTCGTCGCCGACAACCTGCGCGCCCGCACCGGCTCGTCGGTGTCGTCCGGCCCGCGCCCCCAGCGGGCCGTCGGTGGCATCCAGCCGCTCGTCGACATCATCAACCGCTCCGACGCGGCGACCGAGCGCGCGGTGCTCGACGGCCTGGCCGCGCTCGACCCCGCCCTGGCCGACGAGGTGCGCGGCAAGATGCTCACCTTCGTCGACATCGTCAAGCTCGAGCGCAAGGACGTGCAGCTCGTGCTCCGCGGCCTCGACGCAGCCGTGCTCGCACGCGCCCTCAAGGGCGCGCCGCCCGCGGTGCACGAGGCCATCACGAGCAACATCTCCGACCGCATCCGCGAGATCCTCGACTCCGAGACCGCCGCCCTCGGGCCGGTGCGTGCCTCGGAGGTCGAGGAGGCCCGCGCCGAGATCGTGCGCTCGATCCGCGACCTCGAGGAGGCCGGGACGATCACCCTGCGCCGCGGCGAGGAGGACGACCTTGTCTACTGACACCTCGCTCGCGCCCCGGTCGCACGCGCCGGCCGGTCCTGCCGTGCACCGGGTCACGTGGCCCCTCGTCACCGACCTGCACGACGCGCGGGACACGTCCGCCCCGGCGACCGCTCCGACCCGGCCCGCCGTGCCCGCCGTGCCTGCCGTGCCTGCCGTGCCTGCTGCGCCTGCCGCCCCCGCGGCGCCCGCCGTGGCCCCGGCTCCGACGGACCGCCGCGCGGCCGAGGCGGTCGTCTTCCCGAGCCTCGACGCGACCGGCGACCCCGCCGGCTACGCGCGAGGGCACGCCGCCGGCTACGCGGCCGGCCTGGCCCGCGCGGCCGCCGAGGCGGTGGCCCAGGACGAGCAGCGTCGAGCCGAGCACGACGCCGTCGTCGCGGCCGCCCGGGCTCGCACGGAGCGCGCCGTCGCGGCGCTCGAGGCAGCGGCGCAGCACCTCATGGCCCGCACCGCCCCGGTGCTGGCCGACGCCGACGCGCACCTCGTCGCGGCCGCCGTCGACCTCGCCGAGGCCATCCTCGTCCGCGAGCTCTCGGACGCACCCGATGCGGCCTGCGCCGCGCTCGCCCGCGCCCTCTCGGCGCCGGACCACGCCGGCGTCGTCACCGTGCGGATGCACCCGGAGGACGCCCTCGTCGTCGCCTCCAACGGGCAGCCGTCCGGCCTGGCCGCCGTGTCCGCCGTGACCGTGGTGCCCGACCCGAGCCTGGGCCGCGGCGACGCGGTCGCCGTCTACCCGGACGGCGAGCTCGACGCCCGCATCGGCTCCGCGCTCGACCGGGCGCGCACCGCGCTCCTCGAGGACCGGTCGTGAGAGGCCTCGCGCAGGCCGTGGCCGCTGCCGCGCCCGAGCGCATCGGTGCCGTCACCGCCGTGCGCGGGCTCGCCCTCGAGGTCGCCGGCCTGCCGTGCGCCGTCGGGGACCACATCGACATCGCCTCGGACACGGTGGCCCCCACCCGTGCCGAGGTGGTCGCCTCCGCCAGAGGGACGCTGACGTGCATGCCGTTCGGGCCGCTGGCCGGGCTGCGCGTCGGCCAGCCGGTGCGTGCGGTGCGCGCCGCTGCGGGCGTGCCGACGGGCGCAGGTCTGCTGGGTCGCGTGCTCGACGGCCTGGGCCGGCCCATCGACGGCCGCGGACCGCTCGTGGCCGACCGGGCGCCGGCGGACGACCGTGCGCCCTCGCCCATGGAGCGCGCCCGCATCGACACGCCGCTCGCCACCGGCGTGCGCGCCCTCGACACCCTCGTCACCCTCGGTCGCGGTCAGCGCATCGGCCTCTTCGCCGGCTCGGGTGTCGGCAAGTCGTCGCTGCTGTCGATGGTCGCCCGCGGCACGGAGGCCGAGATCAGCGTCATCGCCCTCGTGGGGGAGCGTGGCCGCGAGGTGCGCGAGTTCCTCGAGGACGACCTCGGACCGGAGGGCATGGCCCGCTCGGTCGTCGTCGTCGCCACCTCCGACGAGCCCGCCCTCATGCGGCTCCGGGCCGCCGAGACGGCCACGAGCATCGCCGAGTCGTTCCGCGCCGCGGGGGCGCACGCCCTGCTGATGATGGACTCGCTGACGCGAGTCGCCATGGCGCAGCGCGAGACCGGGCTCTCGGCGGGCGAGCCGCCCGCCACCCGGGGCTACCCGCCGTCGGCGTTCGCCCTGCTCGCGCGGCTGCTCGAGCGCGCCGGCACCGCCCGCACCGGCTCCGTCACCGGCATCTACACCGTCCTCGTCGACGGCGACGACCACAACGAGCCCGTCGCCGACGCGGCCCGGTCGATCCTCGACGGCCACGTCGTGCTCGACCGCAAGCTCGCCGTCATGGGTCACTACCCGCCGATCGACGTGCTCGGCTCCATCTCGCGCGTCGCGACCAAGGTCAACCCGCGCGAGCGGACCGCAGCCGCGACCGCGCTGCGCCGCGTGCTCGCGGCCCGCACGTCCGCGCAGGACCTCATCGACGTCGGCGCCTACACCCGTGGCGCCAACCCCCTCGTCGACGCCGCGCTCGACCACTCCGACCGCATCGAGGCCTTCCTCACCCAGCGCCTCGAGGACCAGACGCCCGCCGAGCAGGCCTGGGCCACCCTCACCGACCTGTCGACGACCCTGGGAGGTCTGCGATGACCACGTCCTTCTCCCTCGCCGGCCTGCTCCGGCTGCGCCGCCTCGAAGAGGACCAGGCCGCTGCCGTCTACGGCGCGGCCACGGCCCGCCACGCGGCGCTCGTGGCCCGCACCGACCGCGCGATCGCCGATGCCGACGCCATCAAGGCCGAGGTCGACACCATCGCCGAGCTCCAGGCGATCGCCGCCGCCCGCGCGGCCTCGAGCGCCATGCTCGCCGAGCTGCACGTGCTGACGGTGACCGCTTCGGACGAGCGCACCTGGGCCGAGAGGGGATTCGCCACCGCGCGCGCCAAGACCCTCGGTCTCGAGAAGCTCGAGGCGAAGCACGTCGCGGCCCGGCACACCGCCGAGCTCGCCGCCGAGCAGGTCGTGCTCGACGAGCTCGGCTCCACGGCCCGGGTGCGGGCCGCGCTGCGGGGGGCCGACGCATGACGTTCACCGAGTCGATGGGTCGGATCCAGCAGATCCAGAGCACCCTCGCCAGCTTCCAGGCGCCGGCGACCGCGCGCGCCGCGTCCGTCGCCGCCACCGCCCAGGGATCGGCCTCCGGCACGGGCACCGGAGCGGGCGCGACCGCGTTCGCCGACACCCTCGCGGCGACCCTCGGTGCCGGCGCGACCGGTGGAACCGGCGCGACCGGTGGAACCGGTGCGATGGGTGCGACCGGGGCCACGGGGGCGGCTGCCGCCCTCGGCGGCGCGACGTCGGGCTCCACCGGCGTCAGCGGGTCCGACATCGCCGCCGCCGCGAAGAAGTACGTCGGCGTGCCCTACGTGTGGGGCGGCACCGACCCGCGCAAGGGCATGGACTGCTCGGGGTTCGTGCAGCGCGTCTTCGGTGACGTCGGCATCGACCTGCCCCGCGTCGTCTCGCAGCAGATGAAGCACGGCACCCCGGTCGCGTCGATGGCGCAGGCCAAGGCCGGCGACCTGCTGATCAGCCACGGCGGCAAGCACATCGCCATCTACCTCGGCGAGGGCAAGGCCATCGACGCGCCGATGCCCGGCAAGACGATCCAGGTGCGCGACGCCTGGGAGATGCGCTCGAACCTCTACGCGATCCGGCGCATCGTGCCCGAGGGTGGTGCCTCGGCCGCGGCTGCGGTCTCCGCCGCCGGGGCCACCGCGGCGGCAGGCCCGGCCACGGCCAAGCTCGACGCGAGCCAGCGCCGCTACGCCCAGATCATCGTCGACGAGGTACGCGCCAAGGGCCTGCCGGCGCAGGCGGCGGTCAACGCCATCTCGACGGCCCTGCAGGAGAGCTCGCTCCGGATGTACTGGAACCCCAAGGTCCCCGGCTCGCGCGAGCTGGCTCCCGACGCCTCGGCCCGCGGCACCGACGGCTACTCCGTCGGCCTCTTCCAGCAGCAGGTGCACGGCAACCACTTCTCGTGGGGCACCGTGGCCGAGGCCATGGACCCGCGCGCCTCGACGCGGATGTTCCTCGACCGGCTCACCAAGGTGCCGGGCTGGCAGAGCATGTCGGTGGCCGCCGCCGACCAAGCCGTCCAGCGCTCGGCGTTCCCCCACGCCTACGCCAAGTGGGAGCACACCGCCCGCCAGATCGTCTCGGAGCTCGGCAGGAGCGCGTCCTGATGACCCCCTCGATGACGGCCTCGGGCTCCCTCGGCCCCGCCGTGACCGGCCGCGCTGCCGGTGCTGCTCCGTCCGCAGCTCCGGGCCGCGGCACCGCCGCCGCCGGCGACGACGCCTTCGGTCGCGCCCTCGCCACCGCACTGACCCCGTCCAAGCCGGCTCGCGACGGCGCACCGCCCGCGTCGGCCAGGGGTGCCCACGCGTCGGAGGGCGCTCCTGCGTCCGCGGCCGCACCGGCTCGCGACGGGTCCACCCGCAGCGGCGAGCCCGTCGGCGCGGCGGCGTCGAGCCCGTCCACCGTGGCGACGGCCCGACCCGACGCGACGACCTCCACGGGCGCGGCGACCTCCACCGACTCGAGGACCTCCACCGACTCGAAGACCCCCACCGACCCGAAGACCCCCGCGGACGCGACCACCGCCGACGGCGTGGAGACGTCTGCGCCGAGTACGACGCCCCTCGACCCGACGCCTCTCGACCTGACGGCCGGCGCGCCCGTCGCGCAGCCGACCGCTGCGGCGCAGGCTGCCACCGCGGCTGCCGCTGCCACGGCCGCGCTTGCGGGCACCGCCGCAGCAGCCTCAGCCACCACCCCTGCACCGATGCCTGCCCCGACGGCCACGTCCACCGGCGGCGCCATCGGCGCGGCTCCGACGACGACCACGACGACGACCACGACGACGAGCACGACGACGAGTGCGTCGGCCACCGCCGACCCCGCCGCTGCTCCCGCCGCGACCGCCGCCGATGCGGACGTCGACGCGGATGCCGGCGCCGGGTCGGGGGCTGGTGGCGAGAAGGGCAGCTCCCAGCCGGGTTCCCCTGTTGCAGAGACGATCCCGCCGACCCCCGGGCCGGCGTCCGCCCTGGCGGACGCGAACCGAGGCCCGCTCACGGCCGTCGCCGGTGCGCGCGCGGCCGGGCGAGGGGGAGCGGCCGCGGTCGCGACCGCACCCGTCGTCGTAACCGGCTTCGACGCCGCCGCGACGTCGGCCGACACCTCGGCGCCCGCCACCCCGCCGGTGGGCGGCGCGCCGGCCGGCGACGGCACCCTCGCTCTCGGCGCCACCACCCCCGTCGGCGTGCCGACCGTCGCCACCCCGCCGGCGACGGCCGCCGCCGGGGCCGTCGGTCAGGCACCCACGGCGGGTTCGACCGCACGACCGGTCGCCGAGCAGCTCTCCCGTCCCGTGCTCGCCATCGCCGCCGCCGGCGCCGGCGAGCACGTGCTGACCCTCAAGGTGACCCCGGAGCACCTCGGGTCGGTGACGGTCCGCGCGCACATCGGGACCGACGGCATCCGGATCGAGCTGTTCTGCCCGACCGAGGCAGGACGCGCGGCCGTGCACGCCGTGCTCGGCGACCTGCGGCGCGACCTCGCCGGCACCGGCCTCGGGGCGAGCCTCGACCTCTCCGACCACGGCGCACCCCAGCCCGACGTCTCGGGCCGCCAGGGCGGTGGCGACCTGGGCACAGGTGGCCGGGGGAGCGGGGCGCCGGCCCACGCCCGCCCGGCGTCGCACGACGACCCGCCCCGACATCGGCTCGGCACCGCTGCGCACCTGCCGTCCACCACCCGCCTCGACGTCCTCGTCTGACCCGAAGGAAGACCCCATGACCGCGATCCCGTCCGGACCCGTCAGCTCCGTCGGCGCCGTCGGCGCCGTCGGCGCGTCGAGCATGACGTCGACGGCGCCCACCCGCACCCCGAAGCAGGAGATGGACTCCGAGGTGTTCATGAGCCTGCTCGTCACGCAGCTGAAGAACCAGGACCCCAGCTCTCCCATGGACACCAACGCCATGATCGGGCAGTCGACGCAGCTGGCGATGATGGAGAAGCTGACCCAGCTCGCGACCGACTCCGCGCACGGGCTGCAGACGCAGCAGCGCGCGGCCGCCGCTGCCCTGCTGGGCCGCACCGTCAGCTACCTCGGCGCCGACGGCGCCACCGCGACGGGAGCCGTCTCCGGCGTCTCCTACGCCGGCGCGACCCCGACCGTGACCATCGGCTCGGTCTCGGTCCCGATCGACACCATCACCACCGTGACCGGCGGCTGAGCCGGCGTCCGCGACCTGCGCCGGCGCCGCCCCCATCGCCACCCCAACGCCACCCCGGCGTCGACCGCAGCCCGCGCCGCCCGCATACGACCTGCACCTCACCCGCACGACGACACGCACCCACACCACGTTCTGACCGCCAAGAAAGGCAGCCAACCATGCTCCGCTCGCTCTACTCCGGCATCTCGGGCCTGCGCGCCCACCAGACGATGCTCGACGTCACCGGCAACAACATCGCCAACGTCAACACGACCGGCTTCAAGGGCTCGACGACGCAGTTCCAGGACACCCTCTCGCAGATGACGCAGGGCGCCACCGGCCCGCAGGCCGCCACCGGCGGCACGAACCCGGCCCAGGTCGGCCTCGGCGTGCGCATCGCCAGCGTCACGACGAACTTCACCCAGGGCTCCGCGCAGAGCACCGGCAAGGCCACCGACATGATGATCTCGGGCGACGGCTTCTTCGTCACGAACCGCGGCGGCCAGCAGAACTACACCCGCGCCGGCGCCTTCGGCCTCGACGCGAACGGCCACCTCGTCGGCCCCGACGGCGGCGTCCTGCAGGGCTGGAGCGCCGACGCGACCGGCCAGGTCAACACCGGGGGCCAGATGGGCGACCTGCTGCTCTCCCCGACGACGATGATCCCGGCCCGGGCGACGACCACCGTCGACGTGGCCGGCAACCTGCCCTCGGACGCCGCGACCGGGACGACGCTGAAGCGCGACATCCAGGTCTTCGACGCCGCCGGCAACGCCCGCTCGCTCGCGCTGTCGTTCACGCGGACCGCGGGCGGCTGGAACGTCTCCGCGGCCGACGCCTCGGGCGCGACCGGCGCGGGCGCGCTGACCTTCGCGAACGGCCAGCAGACGGGCGGCGGCTCCGTCACCGTCGGTGGCATCGCCGTCGACCTCAGCACGGTCACCGGCTACGCCGGCAGCAGCACCGTGGTCGCCAAGGGCCAGGACGGCTACAAGGCGGGCAGCCTCGAGGCGTTCAGCGTCGGCACCGACGGCTCGCTCGTCGGCTCGTTCAGCAACGGCGTGCGCCAGGCCGTCGGCCGGGTCGCGCTCGCGCAGTTCACGAACCCCTCGGGCCTCGAGAAGGTCGGCGGCTCCTCGTTCGCGCCGACCGCGAACTCCGGCAACCCGCAGATCGGCGCCGCCGGCGACGCCGGCTTCGGCACGCTGGTGGGCGGCGCGCTCGAGATGAGCAACGTCGACCTGTCCCAGGAGTTCACGAACCTCATCGTGGCCCAGCGCGGCTTCCAGGCCAACGCCCGCATCATCACGACCTCCGACCAGGTGCTGCAGGAGCTCGTCGACCTCAAGCGCTGAACCTAATGCCGCACGCGTCCCTGCCGATAGAGGGGGGCGGAGGCACGCAGCAGCCCCGCCCCCCGACAGGAACGACCCCATGATCGCCGTCACCCGCCTCAACGGGTCGCGCTTCGCCGTGAACCCCGACCTCATCGAACGCATCCAGGAGAACCCCGACACGACGCTCGTCATGGTCGGGGGAGCCACCTACGTCGTGCGCGAGGGGCTGCCCGAGGTCATCGCCCTCATCGCCGACTTCCGTGCCCTCGTCATCGCCACCGCCCAGCACGTCGTGCCCGGCGAGCTGCGCCAGCTGAGCGTCGTCCCGTCACCCTCTCCTTCACCGTCACCGTCACCGTCACCCACGCCCCTGCGGCCCACCGAGCGATAAGGAGCAGCGATGGATCCCTCACTCATCATCGGGCTCGTGCTCGCGTTCGGCTCGGTCGTCGCCATCGTGACGCTCGAGGGCTCGCACATCGGCTCGCTGCTGCTCCCGCCGCCGATGATCCTCGTCTTCGGCGCCACCATCGCGGTGGGCCTCGCCGGCAACACCATCAAGGACACCCTCAAGGCGTTCAAGGCGGTGCCCCGCGCCTTCCTCGGCAAGCCCCCCAAGCCGCAGGACAGCATCGAGAAGATCATCTCCCTCGCCGAGAAGGCCCGCGCCGAGGGCCTGCTCGCGCTCGAGGCCGAGGCGAGCGACAGCAAGGACGCGTTCCTCTCCGGCGCGCTCCAGAACGTCGCCGACGGCACCGACGCCGAGGAGCTGCGGATCCTCATGGAGGACCAGATCGCCTCCAAGGCGCGGGCCGACCACGCCGACTCGAAGTTCTTCGCCTCCCTGGGCGGCTACGCCCCGACCATCGGCATCATCGGCACCGTCGTGTCGCTGACGCACGTGCTCGAGAACCTCTCGTCCCCCGACGAGCTCGGTCCGATGATCGCCAGCGCCTTCGTCGCCACCCTGTGGGGACTGCTCTCGGCGAACTTCATCTGGCTGCCCATCTCGGCGCGCATCGCCCGGCTCAGCGAGCTCGAGGTCGAGTCGATGACCCTCGTCATGGAGGGCGTCCTCGCGGTCCAGGGCGGCGCCCAGCCGCTGCTGCTCGCCGACCGCCTGCGTGCCATGGTGGGCGACACCGGCGGCGGCAAGGACAAGGGCGGCAAGGACAAGGGCAAGTCCAAGGGCTCGGACGCCGAGCAGGCCGCGGCATGAGCCGGCGGCGCCGGACCCGCAAGGCGCCGGAGGGGTTCCACGTCGACGAGCGGTGGGCCGTGTCCTACATGGACATGATCACCGTCCTCTTCTGCCTCTTCGTCGTGCTCTACGCGATGTCGACCGTCGACAAGAACCGCTTCGAGAAGCTGCGCAACTCGCTCGCGACCGGCTTCGGCACGACCGTCAGCGCGAAGATCGACACCGCGACGGGCACCGTCGTGCCGCCGTCGGCGGCGAGCAAGGACAAGGAGGGCTTCGGCGACCTCGCCATGGCCACCAAGGACGTCAAGAAGTTCAGCGGCCTGGCCGAGAAGATGGGCAAGCGGCTCGCGGCCGAGGGCCTGCAGAAGGACGTCCAGTTCCACATCGACCAGCGCGGCCTCACCGTGCGCCTCGTCGGCTCGCAGACCTTCTTCAGTCCCGACAGCGTCACCCTCACCGCGCGGGCCTACAAGATCATGCGCGCCATCACGCCCGTCATCGCGGGCACCGAGCTGCAGGTGTCGGTCGAGGGCCACGCGGCCAACCTCATCACCGCCTTCCCGTCCGTCTGGGAGCTCTCGGCCGAGCGGGCCACCAAGGTGGCACGCTTCATGGTCGAGCAGGGCGGCCTGCCGGGGGCGCGGGTCGGCGCCACGGGCTACGGCTCCTCGCGGCCCGCGCGCAAGGGCACGAGCGCCGCCGACTACCGCCAGAACCGCCGGGTCGACATCGTCGTGCTCTCGAACCAGTCGGAACGGGTGCGTGCGCTCATCCCGGGGGTGCTGAAGGCGCAGGCCAGGTCGTCCTGAGACCCGCCCGACACCCGCAGCCGGACACCCCGGCGTGGCGTCCTTACCATGTCGCCGCGCCTGCCGATAGAGGGGTGCGTGACTCTGCTCGAGGTCGACGCGCCCCCCGTCGAACCGTATGACTTCCGCCGCCCGACCACGCTGGCGCGGGAGCACAGCCGCATCCTCGAAGCCGCCTTCGACTCGTTCGCGCGGCAGTGGGGCACCCAGCTCACGGCCAAGGTGCGCACGAAGTCGACGGCGACGACCGAGTCGGTCATCGTCGCGACCTACGACGAGTACGTCGCCTCGCTGCCGACGGTCACCTGCATGGTCCGCTGCGTGCTCGGCGACACCCCCGCCAAGATGGTCGTGCAGTTCCCGACGCCCGCCGCCCTCGGCTGGGTGGCCCGGATGCTCGGGGGCAACTCCGACAAGGCCGGACTCGAGCGCAAGCTCACCCCGATCGAGCACGCCCTCGTCAAGGCGCTCGTCGAGGAGGCCCTCGAGGTGCTCGCCTACTCGCTCGGCCCGCTCCTGACGCAGGAGCCGCGCGTCGAGTCGATCCAGTACAACTCGCAGTTCGCCCAGGCCGCCGCGACCTCCGACCTCATGGTCGTCGTCACGTGCGGCCTGCAGGTGGGGGAGACGACCTCGGCCGTCACCTTCGCCATCCCGGCCGACACGCTCCTGCCGCAGCTCGGGGCGGTCAACCCCGTCGCGAGCACGCACGACGCCGCCGATCTCGCCCGCCAGCAGGTCGCCCACGTGCCCGTCGAGGTCGCCGTCTCGCTCGCGCCCGTCACCGTGACGCCCGAGCAGGTGCTCGGTCTCGCCGTGGGTGACACGCTCGCCCTCCCGCACCACTCGCGCGAGCCGTTCCTCGTCACGGTCGGCGGCGAGGACCTCGCCCGCGCGATGGTCGTGCGCACCGGCTCGCGCGTCGCCGCCCGCATCGTCTCGGTGCTGGCCGCCGAGCCCGACGCCCCCCACGCCGCCCCCTCGCCCTTCGGGTCGACCGGGGCCCCCAGCCCGTATGCCGCCCTCCACCCCCTCCAGGAGAACCACCCGTGAGCACCGCAGCCCCCGCCGCCGAGCACCTCGCCGCCTCCCTGCCCGTCCCCGGCCTCCGGGTGCTCGGCCAGGTCGCCCCCGAGACGGCTGCCGCCGCCCGCGCCGAGGTGCTGGGCGCGGTCGTCGTGTCCGCCTCGCTCGTCGGCCCGGCGCCCGCCGACCTCTCGCTCATCGTGCTCGACCCCGGCTTCGTGGCCGAGGCCGGCGGCGGTCCGGGCGCGCCGACGACGGCCGTGCTGCGCCCCGCGTTCGAGCGCGCCGCGCTGACGCTCGGCGACGGCGTGCTCTCCGAGCTCGTCGAGGGCGACCCGGCCGGCCTCTTCGTCGGCGGGGTGGCGAGCGCCGACGGCGAGACCTCGGTCTTCGAGATCTCCGACGGCGCGGCGCCCTTCGGGTGGCTCGCCGTCCGGGTCGGCGCGGCCGCCCCGATCACCTCCTTCGCCGACCACGGCAGCGCCTACGACGGTCGCCTCCGCCGCATCCAGGACGTCGAGATGGCCCTCACCGTCGAGATCGGCCGCACCCGCATGAGCGTGCGCGAGGCGCTGTCGATGGAGCCGGGCACCGTCGTTGAGCTCGACCGCTCGGCCGGCGCGCCCGTCGACGTGCTCCTCAACGGTCGCCGCATCGCCATCGGCGAGGTCGTCGTCGTCGACCAGGACTACGGCGTGCGCATCTCCCGGATCCTCGACGCCGCCGAGGCCCGGCCCTGAATGGACACCCTCCTGCTGGCGGCTCGCGTCGTCGTCTCGCTCGTCGCGGTCTTCGGACTCATGTGGCTGGTGCAGCGCAAGGTGCGCACCGGTGGTGCGGCGACCCGGGCCAAGGCCCTCAGCGTCGTGGCCCGTCAGTCCGTGGGCCAGAAGGCGTCGGTCGTGCTCGTCGACACCGACGGCAAGCGCTTCATGCTCGGCGTGACCGAGCACGGCATCTCGGTGCTGCACACGGGTGAGGCCCCGGCCGTCCCCGAGCCCGTGCCGTCGCCCGTGCAGTCGCCGGTCGGGTCGTTCCTCGGGTGGCCCGTCGACGCGTCGACCGACGCCCCGGTCGACCCGACGACCGACGCACCCGTCGACCCGACCGCCGACGCCCTCGTCGGGCTCGACGACGACACCACGGACCCCCGGCCGGCCCCGCTGCCGACCCCGCTGCCGACCCCGCTGCCGACCCCGCTGCCGACGCCCCTGCCGACGCGCCGCGAGGTGCGTCAGGCCTCCTTCCAGGCCGAGCTCGCGCGTCAGCGCGCCGGGCTCGCACCCTCGGCCGGCGCAGCCCCGAGGGGCACCGGCTCGATCCTGGAGCCGGCCACGTGGCGCCTCGCCGCCGACGCGATCCGCGCCGGTCGACGCTCGTGACCGGCCTCCTCGCGACGGTCGCCACCCGCCCGGCCACCCGCCCGGCCACCCGCCCGGCCCCGCGCCCCGGCCGCGGCCGCCGCCTCCTCGTGCTCCTCGCGCTCGCCGTGCTCGCCGCCGCCGTCGTGATGGTCGTCTCGGCCTCGGCGGGTCACGCCGCCGGCCTCGCCTCGGCCCTGCCGGCCGCGCCGACGCCGCCCTCGCCGGGCGACGGCAAGGGCGTCATCAACCTCGAGATCAACTCGCCCGACAACGGCCCGTCGTCGTCGGTCGTCACGCTGCTCGGGATCACGCTGCTGTCGGTGGCCCCCGCGCTGCTGCTCATGATGACCTCGTTCACGAAGATCTTCGTGGTGCTCTCGATGACCCGCAACGCCCTCGGCCTCGCCTCCGTGCCGCCGAACCAGGTGCTCGCGGGCCTGACGCTCTTCCTCTCGATCTTCATCATGTGGCCGGTGCTCTCGCACGTGAACGAGCTGGCCGTGCAGCCCTACCTGAACGGGCAGCTCGACTTCGGCGGTGCGCTCACGGCCGGTGCGAAGCCGCTGTCGACCTTCATGCTCGCGCACACCCGCGAGGAGGACATCGCGCTGATGACCCGGGCTGCGGGCATCGCCAACCCGGCGACCCCGGAGGCGACGCCGCTGCAGACGCTCGTGCCGGCATTCATGATCTCGGAGCTGCGCGCGGCCTTCATCATCGGCTTCGTCATCTTCATCCCGTTCCTCGTCATCGACCTCGTCGTCTCCTCGGCGCTCATGTCGATGGGCATGATGATGCTGCCGCCGGTCATGGTGTCGCTGCCCTTCAAGGTGCTGCTCTTCGTGCTCGTCGACGGGTGGGGCCTCATCATCACCTCCCTCGTGCAGAGCTACGCGGGGAGCGTGACATGAACCCGTCCGCCGTCCTCGACATCGGTCTCCAGGCCCTGACGACCGCGGCCAAGCTGTCGGCCCCGGTGCTCGTCACCGCGCTCGTCGTCGGCCTCGCCATCTCGCTCGTGCAGTCGATCACCCAGCTGCAGGAGGTGACGCTGTCGTTCGTGCCCAAGGCCGTCGCGGTCGTCATCGCGCTCGCCGTCAGCGGCCACTGGATGATCGCCGAGATGATCACCTTCACCAACGACCTGTTCGCGCGCATCCCCAGCCTGCTCGGATCGGCCTGACGCGACGATGAACATCCCCATCGACCAGGCGTGGGCGGAGGCGACCCTGCTCGCCATCGTCCGCATGACGGCGTTCCTCTTCATCGCACCGCCGTTCTCGCACAACGCCTTCCCGGCCCGGATCAAGGCGATGCTCGGCGTCGGCCTCGGTCTCGCCGTGTCGATGCGCGCCGGCGCGACCTACACGGGCCGCGGCGACGCGGCCTTCGTCACCGGCCTCGTCCTCGAGCTCGTCACCGGCTTCGCGCTGGGCTTCATCGTCTACCTCGTCTTCGCGGCCATCCAGTCCGCCGGGGCCCTCATCGACCTCGCCGGCGGCTTCCAGCTCGCGCAGGGCTACGACCCGCAGACCATGGTCAACGGTGCGCAGTTCACGCGCCTGACCCAGATGACCGCCCTGGCCCTGCTCTTCAGCAGCGACGGGTACCAGCTCGTCATCGGCGGGCTCACGAGCACCGTCGGCGCGATCCCGCTCGGCGGCGGCATCGACCTGTCGCGGCCCGTCGAGATGATGACGACGTCCGTGACCGGCATGTTCGTCTCCGCCGTGCAGATCGCCGGCCCGCTCATGGCGGTCCTCTTCCTCGCCGACGTCGGCCTCGGCCTGCTGACGCGCGTGGCGCCCGCCCTCAACGCCTTCCAGCTCGGCTTCCCGCTCAAGATCCTCATCACGCTCGGCCTCGCGGGCTTCATGTTCCTCGCCCTGCCGCGCATCGTCTCGGCCCTCGCCAACCAGGCAGCGCGCATGCTGATGGGGGTGAGCTGATGGCTGACGACGGTCAGGAGAAGACCGAGCAGGCCACCGACAAGCGGATGCGCGAGGTGCGCCAGAAGGGCCAGCTGTCGAAGTCGCAGGACCTCACGGCCTGGCTCGCGGTCGGCCTCGGTGCGGCGATGATCCCGATGACGATCTCGCGCGGCGCCGACGCGAGCGTCAGCCAGCTCTTCACGATGCGCTCGGTGGCCGAGGACCCCGACCCCGCGCGGGCGCTCGCCGCCCTGGGTGACGGGCTGTCGTCGGTCGGCTGGACCCTGATGCCGATGGTGGCCGCGGTCTTCGTCGGCGTCATCGCGGGTGCGGTGCTCCAGGGCGGCGTGCACGTCAAGAAGCTCTCGCCCTCGTTCCAGAACTTCAACCTCGTCCAGGGCATCGGCCGGATGTTCGGCAAGCAGGCGCTCTGGGGCGGGGCCAAGGCCCTGCTCAAGACCGCGGTCGTCGGGCTCGTGCTGTGGATGGTCGTGCAGGACCTCGTGCCGGTGCTGCTCACCGCGGGCGGCCTGCCCGTGTCGGGCCTCATCGACGTCACCGGTGACGGTGCGGCCTCGCTCCTGCGCTTCGCGGTCCTCGCCGGCCTCGTGCTCGCCGCGGCCGACGTCATGGTCGTCATGCGCCGCAACCGCAAGAAGACCCGGATGAGCAAGAAGGAGGTCAAGGACGAGGCGAAGACGAGCGAGGGCGACCCGATGCTGCGCTCGCAGCGCCGCTCGCGGCAGCTCGCGATGTCACGCAACCGCATGATCGCCGCGATCGCCGACGCCGACGTCGTGCTCATCAACCCCACGCACGTCGCGGTCGCGCTGCGCTACGAGCCCGGCAAGGCCGCCCCCCGCGTCGTCGCCAAGGGCGCGGGCACCATCGCGGCCCGCATCCGCCAGGAGGCGGAGGACAAGCGGGTGCCCATGGTCCGCGACGTCCCGCTCGCCCGCGCCCTGCACGCCGGCTGCGAGATCGGCCAGGAGATCCCCGTCGAGCTCTACACCGCCGTCGCCGGCGTGCTCGCCTTCGTCATGGCCCTCAAGGCACGCGGCTCCGCCGCCGGCGTGCACACCGTGCCCCGCCAGCCGCCCACCCCGGCCGGCCGCCACCGTCCCGCACCCGGACCCACCGGTCACACCCAAGGAGCGCACCCGTGAACCGCGACCTCGCCCGGCTCGCCGTGCCCGTCGGCATCGTCGGCATCGTGCTGCTGCTCGTCGTGCCGATCCCCTCGTCGCTGCTCGACGTCCTCATCGTCTGCAACATCGCGCTCGCGCTCGTCATCCTGCTCACGAGCATGTTCGTCAACAAGCCGCTCGACTTCTCGGTGTTCCCCTCGCTCCTGCTCGTGGCGACGCTCTTCCGGCTCGGCCTCAACGTCGCGTCGACGCGGCTCGTGCTCGGCGAGGGCTTCGCGGGCCACGTCATCGAGGCCTTCGGCAAGGTCACCGTCGGCGGCTCGCTCATCATCGGCATCGTCGTCTTCCTCATCCTCGTCGTCATCCAGTTCGTCGTCGTCACCAAGGGCGCCGAGCGCGTGGCCGAGGTCGGGGCGCGCTTCACCCTCGACGCCATGCCGGGCAAGCAGATGGCCATCGACGCCGACCTCAACGCAGGACTCATCACCGACGTCGTCGCGCGCGAGCGGCGCGCCGAGGTCGCCGCGGAGGCCGACTTCTACGGCGCGATGGACGGTGCGTCGAAGTTCGTCAAGGGCGACGCGATCGCCGGCATCATCATCATCATCGTCAACGTCGTCGGCGGCATCGGCGTCGGGATGGTGCAGCGCGGCCTGTCGATCACCGACGCGCTCAACACCTACAGCCTGCTCACCGTCGGCGACGGCCTCGTGACGCAGATCCCCGCGCTGCTCATGGCCGTCTCGACCGGCATGATCGTCACGCGCTCGAACTCCGAGACCGACCTCGGCCGCAGTGCCTCCAAGCAGCTGTCCCAGTCACGCACCGCCCTGCTCGTCGCGGGGTGCGCGGCCCTCGTCATGGCGCTGCTGCCCGGCATGCCGCCGCTGCCCTTCCTCGGGGTGGGCGGGCTGCTCATCATCGCCTCGCGCCGCGTCGGCGCCACCCAGGCGGCCGACGCCGCCGCCGCGACCGCCGCTGCTGCGGCCGCGGAGGAGGCGCCCGAGCAGGACCCGAACCAGGCGATCCTCGAGAAGATGCGCGTGCACCCGCTCGAGATCCTCCTCGCCCCCGACCTCGTCGACCTCGTCGGCAGCTCGCCCGACGACCTGCTCGGGCGCGTCAAGGCGCTGCGCCAGACGATCGCCATGGACCTCGGGGTCGTCATCCCGCCCGTCCGCACGCGCGACAGCGTCGAGCTGCCCCCGACGACGTATGCCATCCGCGTCGCGGGCGTCGACGTGGCCCGGGGCGTCGCCCCGTCGGGCAAGCTGCTCGCCCTCGGCGAGGCGCTCGACTCCCTGCCCGGTGACGCCGTCATCGAGCCCGTCTTCGGCCTGGCCGGCAAGTGGATCCCGACCGAGCTGCGCCACAGCGCGGAGATGACGGGCGCGACCCTCATCGACCGGGTCAGCGTCCTCGTGACCCACCTGTCCTCGATCGTCAACGTCCACGCGGCGCGGCTGCTCTCGCGGGAGGACGTGCGCGTGCTCACCGAGGGTGTCAAGGCCGTGAGCCCCGCCACCGTCGACGAGCTGACCCCCTCCCTGCTCTCACTCGCCGAGCTCCACCGGGTGCTGCAGGGGCTGCTCGCGGAGCAGGTGCCGATCAACGACCTCACCCGCATCTACGAGGCGCTCAGCCTCCGGGCCAAGGTCGCCAACGACCCCGAGTCGCTCGTCGAGGCGGCCCGGGCCTCGCTCGGCCCGGCCCTCGTGGCGCGCTTCGCCGACCACGGGCACCTGCCGGTCATCACCATCGAGCCGACGCTCGAGCAGAGCCTCGTGCAGGACCTGCGCCCGGCCGAGGGCGGCACCCAGCTCGTCGTCGACCCGGCCCGCCTCGACGCCGTGCTCGCCTCCCTGAGCGCCGCCGTGGCGGCCGCGGAGTCGGCCGGCAAGTCGGCCGTGCTCGTGTGCGCGCCGGTGCTGCGGCCGGCCATGCGCAAGCTGCTGCCGCCCGCCCCGCGCGGCGTGCCCGTCCTCTCCTACGCCGAGGTGACCTCGGCCGACGTCAGCATCGAGACGATCGGGGTGGTGCGCCTTGGCGCCTCAGTTCCTGCTTGAGGGTCGCTCCCTCGACGAGCTCACGCGTGAGGCGACCGAGCTCTACGGGGCAGACGCGCGCATCGTGCGCGCCGAGCGCGTGCTCGACCCCGGGGTGGCCGGCTTCCTCGGACGCCGCCACCTCGAGGTCATGGTCGAGGTGCCCGACCAGCCCCGGCCACCGTCGGAGGCGGGCCCGGACACCCGGACGGCGGACGTCGTCGTGGCGCCGGCCGGCCACGTGCTGAGCGACCGCGCCGGCATCCTCGCGCTGCTCGACGACGCCGACAGCAGCGAGGACGACGTCAACGCCGACCTCGTCGGTCGCGCCGACCGACCGACCGGCCTCGCGCGGGTGACCGGCCCCGTAGGGCCGGCCGGTCACCCGGGGGCGCCGGACCCGGCGGGGGCGCCCGGCCCGGTTGCGCCCGTGGTCGAGACCCGGGCACCCGTGCCCGGCGCCCCGCTCGCAGGTGCGCCGGTGCGCCCGGCCACCGTCGTGCCGGACGTCTCGACGGAGTCGCCCCAGCTGACCGAGCTGCTCGCGCGCCTGGGCGACGACCGCGCCGGGCGGGCGGTGCCGGCGCCGCTGTCGGCGCCGGGCGACCTCGTGCTCGTCGTCGGCCTCGGCGACAGCGCCCTGCACGTGACGGCCTCGATGCTCGAGGTGGCCGGCGGTGGGGGCACCGGCAGCGGGTGGGCCGTCTACGGCGCGGGCGCCAGCGCGCCCGCCGCCCGTCCCCGGCTCACCGGTCGCTGGGACGCCGTGCGCTCGCGGGCGCTCGCCGTCGAGGTGGGCGCCGCCGTGCTCGTGGCGTGCGACCCGGGCTCACCCACCGGTGGGCTGCCGCACCTCGAGGCGGCGGCCTCGCTCGCGCCCGACCAGGTCTGGGTCGTCGTCGATGCCCGGCACAAGCCGGACGACACGAGCGCCTGGGTCGACCGGGTGCGCGCGGTGATGGAGGTCGACGCGCTCGCCGTCGTGGGGGCCGGGGAGTCGCTCTCGCCTCACACCGTCAACTGGCTGCGCGTTCCCGTAGGGTGGGTGGACGGGATGCCTGCACCACGGACGGTGCTGTGAGGCGCCGCAGGCGACCGGGCTGACGACTCGCACCCACGGAAGGGGATCCCCATGCTCGTACTCACCCGCAAGCCCGGCGAGAAGATCATGATCGGCGACGACATCGTCATCACGTTCCTCGAGAGCCGCGGCACGGACGGCATCCGCATCGGCATCGACGCCCCACGCCACCTCGAGATCAAGCGCGAGGAGATCTTCGGGGCGGTGGCCGACGCCAACCTCGAGGCCACCCAGGCCAGTGCCGACGACGTGCTGCGCGGGCTCGTCGGCCGCGGGCCGGACGCACCGTCCGGCACCCCGTCGGACCCCTCGGCCAGCACCCCGTAGGACACCGCTCCGACTTCGCGTCGGAGGGTCTCGCCGCAGCCCCTCGAGGGGTTCCCGCGGCGCGCCCCGGCACGACCCGCGAGCGTGACCCGTGGAGCGACACGCCGGACGAAAAGAATTTTCTCGGCATTTTTCTGATTCCGGATACAAACCGAACATAGCGACCCAAAATGGACACGTCCGGAGGCGCCGACATCCCGTCGCACCCGCCCGTGCCGGACGCCACGTCATCGTGCACGTCTGAGGGGTCCAGTGGAAACAACGGAGCGCAACCAGCTCGTCGTCGACAACCTG
This sequence comes from Terrabacter sp. NPDC000476, assembly GCF_040300125.1. Taxonomy (NCBI): domain Bacteria; kingdom Bacillati; phylum Actinomycetota; class Actinomycetes; order Micrococcales; family Intrasporangiaceae; genus Terrabacter; species Terrabacter sp. NPDC000476. Next base: position 1,946,196 of record NZ_JBEPDF010000001.1, on the reverse strand, counting down.
CCGCTCGTCGGCTACCTGGTGTCGGACCTGTGTGCGCGCTCCACCCACCTCTCGCGCGAGGACCTCGCCTCGGTCGGGGCGATCGGCCTCGTGCTCGCGGCCGACTCCTTCGACCCCACCGCCGGCGTCCCGTTCGGGGCGTACGCCCGTCGCCGCATCTCCGGCGCCCTGCTCGACGAGCTGCGCTCGATGGACTGGGCGGGCCGAGGCACGCGCCAGCGCATCACGGCCCTCAAGTCGATGAGCAGCACGCTCTCGGCCCAGCTCGGTCGCACCCCGACCGACGACGAGATGGCCGCGGCCACCGGACTGACGCGTGAGCAGGTGCGCTCCAGCCTCGCCGACGCCGCCCGCACCGTCGGCACCCTCGACGAGTCGGCCGAAGCCATCGTGGCCGACCTCGCCGCGCCCGAGGACACGCTCCTCGCCCGCGAGCGCACGGCGTACCTCCGTGCGGCCGTCGCCTCCCTGCCGGAGCGCCTCCAGCTCATCGTCACGGCCATCTACCTCGAGGGCAAGGCGGTCAAGGACGTCGCGACCGAGCTCGGCCTCACCTCCTCGGCCATCTCGCAGCAGCGCAGCGAGGCCCTCCGCCTGCTCCGAACCGGCCTCGAGGCCCACTACGCGGACGACGTGCACGCGGGCGGGCTCACGCCGCAGCAGGAGTCCGGCTCGACGCGCCGCGCGGTCTACCTCGAGACCCTGGCCGGCGCCGTGCCCGCGCTCGGCCGGGCCCGCACGAGCGGCTACGGCCGCCAGCCCGCGGTCGCCGGGTCGCTCGAGGCCGCCGGCTGACGCACGCCGCTCAGCCCGGCTGCCCCGTCGGCCCGTCCGCGGGCTCTCCGTCGCGCGCACCCCCTCCGCCCACGCGCGCCTCGTGCCGTCCGGCGCGGGGGAGACCCACCGGCCACCAGATCCGCTCGCCGATGTCGTACGCCACGGCCGGCACGAGCAGGCCGCGCACGACGAGCGTGTCGAGCAGCACACCGAACGCCGATGACGGCGATCTGGACGAGAAAGAGGATCGGCAGCACCGCGAGGGCCGAGAAGGTCGAGGCGAGCACGAGCCCCGCACTCGTGATGACGCCGCCCGTGACGGTGAGCGCCACGAGGATGCCCGGCCGGGTGCCGCGCAGCCGCGACTCCTCCCGCACGCGCGTCATCAGGAAGATCGAGTAGTCGATCCCGAGGGCGACGAGGAAGACGAAGCCGTAGAGCGGCGTGGCCGGGTCGGACCCGGGGAAGTGCAGCACGTGGTTGAACACGAGGGCCGCAACGCCCATCGTCACCGCGAACGAGAGCAAGTTCGCCGCGACGAGCACGAGCGGCGCGACGAGCGAGCGCAGCAGCAGCATGAGCACGACGAAGATGACACCGAGGATGGTCGGGATGATGACCCGCAGGTCGCGGGCGCTCGCCAGCCGCACGTCGAGGTTCGTGGCCGTCGACCCCCCGACGAGCACGTCGGGGCCGACGCGGTCGAGCGCGCTGCGGAGCGACTCGACGGTGTCCTCCGCCGCCACGGTGTCGGCGGCGGCGTCGAGCGTGGCCTGGATGACGACGGAGCCGTCGACGAGCACGGGCGGTCGGCCGGGCAGGAGCCCGACCTGGGGGCTGCTCACGCCCTCGGAAGACTCGAGCACCCGGACGACGTCGGCCGCCTCGGCCTCCGGCGCCACGACCTGAACCGGTGAGCCCGAGCCGGCCGGGAAGTGCCGGGCCAGCACCTTCTGACCGGTCACGGAGTCGACCCGGGTGAGGAAGAGGTCCGACTGCGCGGTGCCGCGGGCCTCGAGCGTCGGCAGGAACGCCGCGCACGCGACGAGCGCCACGAGCGTGACGACCCACGTGCGGCGGGGGCGACGCCCGACGAGTCCGGCGACGCGGCCCCAGATGCCCCGCGTGCCGACGGAGTCCGCGCGGTGCACGTGGTCGACGCGCGGCACCTGCGGCCAGACGATCCGTCGGCCGGCGAGGAGCAGCACGGCGGGCAGGAAGGTGAGCGCCGCGACGAAGGCGCCCGCGATGCCGAGCGCGCCGACCGGGCCGAGGCCCTTGGTGCTGCCGAGCTCCGAGAGCCGCAGGCAGAGCAGGCAGAGCAGGCAGAGCAGGACGGTCGCCGCGCTCGCCGCGATCGGCTCGAGGGTCGCCCGCCAGGCCCCTCGCATGGCGACCCACGTCGACGCGTGGTCGTGCAGCTCCTCCTTGAACCGGGCCACGGGCAGGAGTGCGTAGTCGGTGGCGGCGCCGACGACGAGGATCGAGAGGATGCCCTGGCTCTGCCCGCTCAGGCTGATCGCGCCGTGGCGGGCGAGCGGGAAGACGACGAGGGCGGCGAGCGAGAGCCCGCACATCGCCGTGACGAGCACCGCGAACGGCAGGATCGGGCTCCGGTAGACGATGAGCAGGATGAGGAAGACGACGCCCAGCGCCACGAGCAGCAGGATGCCGTCGATGCCGCTGAAGGCGATGATGAAGTCGGCGAAGAAGCCGCCGGCGCCCGTGACGTGGACGGCCAGCCCCGAGGGGGCGAGCGTCGCCGCGCCGGCGTCGCGCAGGGCGCTCGCGACGGCATACAGCGCCGTGTCGCCGTTGATCGTCTCCTCCGCCCGGTCGGCGACGAAGGCCACGAGCACGAGGGCGGCCTTCCCGTCCTCGCTCGGGATCGCGGCCTGTGGCGGGGTCTGCAGGAACTCGCCGACGGCGCGTGACGACCTTGCTCACGGCGGTGGACTCGGCGGACGGGGCAGGAAGTCGGCGTCGTCGTTCGTCGCCACCTCCGAGAGGCGACCGACGAGAGGCCGCCGGCGCCGCCCACCCCGAACCACAGGAGCACGACGAGGGCGGCCGTCCAGCGAACCCACCGTCCGCCGGCGCGTGGTGAGGGTGCGAGCTCGGAGCTGTCGCTCACGGCGGTCGGCCTGCTCAGGCGGGGACGTCCGCCCCCGTCGGGTCGGTGTCGGACCCGGCGGTCCGGGTCTCGAAGAAGGGCGCGGCGAGCGCGGCGACGGCGCCGCCGACGAGGGGAGCGACGACGAACATCCAGACGTGCGTCAGCGACTCGCCGCCGTTGAGCAGGGCCGGGCCGAGCGAGCGGGCGGGGTTGACCGACGTGCCGTCGAGGGGGATGCCGACGAGGTGGATCACGGTGAGCACGAGGCCGATCGCCAGGCCGGCGAAGCCGGGTGCCGCGGCGCGGTTCGTCACGAGGAGCACGACGAACACGAGCAGGAACGTCATGACGACCTCGAGCACGAACGTGCCGCCGGCCGAGATGGTCTTGCCCCAGTTGTTCGTTCCGAGCGCGCCGGTCGCGTCGGCGACCCCGCCGAAGCCGGACACCATGAGCTTGAGCAGCGCGGCGCCGACGAGCGCGCCCACGACCTGCGCGACCCAGTAGGCGACGGCCTCCTGGGTCGTGATGCCCCGGCGCATCAGGACACCCAGCGTGACGGCGGGGTTGACGTGGCAACCCGAGACGGGCCCGATCGCGTAGGCGAGGGCGAGCAGCACGAGTCCGAAGGCGAGGGCGACGCCGACCGCGCCGATGGTGTCGATGCCGAAGACGGCGGAGCCGACGGCGAAGAAGACGAGGATGAAGGTGCCGACGCCCTCGGCCACGGCCTTGCGGGCGAGGTCCGGCGTGGGGGCGGTCGTGGTGTGATCGGGCATGAGGGTCCTTCCGTGCCGGGTGGAGCCGGATGAGCGGACCCGTTCCCCCGGGACGCTCACGCCAAGCGTAGGGCCGCGTCACGGATGCACAAGGGCCTCTGCGGGATTCGGCCGCGCGTCGCGGGGGAGACGGCCATCATGGGTCGGGTGAACCGTCGCCTCGTCGTCACACGATCGGTGGTGACCGGCCTCTGGGTGGCCCGCCGGGCCGCCCGGACGCCGCGACTCCGACCGCTCGACACGTCGCCCTTCGACGCCGCGCTCGCCGGGTTCTCGCGCGACCGTCGCGAGCGTGTCGCGGGCCTCGTCGACGGGTCCACCATCAGCAGGCTGGGTGAGCTCATGGACGACGGTCGGTTGACGTCGACCGAGCTCGTCCTGTTGTGCCTCAGCCGGATTCGCGAGCACGATGACGTCCTGCGCTCCGTCATCGAGCTCAACCCCCACGCCCTGGACGAGGCCGCGGCCGCGGACGAGCGCCGGCGCGCGGGAGGCGTCGCCTCACCGCTCGACGGCATGCCGGTCACGGTCAAGGACAACATCGAGACGGCCCCTCCGATGCGCACGACCGTCGGGTCGATGCTGCTCGCGGACCACGTCGCGCAGCGTGACGCCGAGGTCGTCGTGAGGCTGCGTGCGGCCGGTGCCGTGATCCTCGGCACGGCGAACCTCTCCGAGCTCGCGGGTGCCATGTCGACGAGGCCGGGGTTCAGTGCGGTCGGCGGCCAGTCGGTGAATCCCTTTGGTGCGCAGTACTCCCCGGGTGGCTCGAGCAGCGGGTCGGCCGTCGGCGTCGCGGCCGGGCTCACCGTCGCGAGCCTCGGCACCGAGACGTCGGGGTCGCTCCTGGTGCCGGCCGCCTTCACCGGCGTCGTCGCGATGAAGCCGAGCCGGGGCGTCGTCTCCGGCGAGGGCGTCGTCCCGCTCGTGCGCACCCAGGACTCGGCGGGCCCCGTGGCGCGTTCGGTGGCCGACGTCGCCGCGGTGCTCGCCGTCGTCGCGCGGCGTCCCGTGCACGTCGACCTGCCCGCCGACGCGCGCACCCTGGAGGGCGCCCGCGTCGGCGTCCTCCGGGCCGACGTGCTCTCGCACCGCACGCCGTTCGAGGACACCACCGACAACGACGCCGTGCTGGCCCGGCTGGTCGCCGCCCTGGCGGCTGCGGGCGCCGATGTGGTGGACGTGCGGCTCGGCGACCGCGACGGGGCGCTCGCGACGTTCGACCGGACCTTCCCCGACGTCGTGCTCGGCGGTCTCGTGCACGACACCGTGCCCCACCTCGTCTCCGCCGCCCGGGAGGCCGACCTCCCGGTCGAGGGAGCCGCCGACCTGCTCGCCTGGAACCTCCGGAGGCCGCGCACGCGGATGCCCTCGGGTCAGGCCCTGCTCGGGCTGGCCGTCCTGCGTGCGGGGTCGGCCACGGCATACGTCGAAGCAGCGCAGCGGTGCACGGAGGAGGCGGCCTCGCTGCTCGCGCGGACGTTCGACGCCTCCGGCAGCGACGTGCTGCTCAGCCTCTCGAACCGCCACGCGAACGTCTACGCGACGGCCGGTTTCCCGGCGGTCACGGTGTCGGCCGGGCTGCGCTCGGGTGGCATGCCGGTCGGCGCGACGCTCGTCGCGCCGATCGGGGAGGACGCCCGCCTGCTCGAGATCGCGCACGCGCTCGAGCAGGCGACCGGCCCGCGCCCCGTCCCGCCACTCCCGGCCTGAGCCGCTGGTCGGGCGTGCGGCTCGGGACCGTCACCGCGGCAGGACATACCTCGGCTCCGTCGTGCCGTCGCGGTCGAGGGGTCGCTGCTGTGCCCCGAGGACGGTGCAGCCCAGGGCGAGGCTGCACGACTGCAGCGTGTTGCCGGTGGCCGGGGAGAGCGGCTGCGAGGTGTTGCGGGAGATGACGAACGTCGACTCGTCGTCGGCCAGGTGCCACGTCCAGCCCGAGACGGTGGCGTCGCCGGTGCCGCCGAGCGCGGTGGAGCCGTCCGCGACCCGGACGACGCCCGCGCTGAACCAGTAGCCACCGTCGACCGCCATCGAGCCGACGAGGTAGGTGCCGCGGCTCGAGAAGGCGTTCGGCATGAACATCGACGGGTTCTCGCCGGCGCCGCAGCGCTCGACGGTCCTCGGGAACGAGGGCTGCGTCAGGTCGACGACCGCCCAGCAGGCCTCGTCCATCGCGTCACCGGCGACCGACCACCGCAGCGCGGCGCGGCGGCCGTCGTTCGAGACCGCCACGACGTGCGCCGGCAGCGCTCGCGTGCTCCCGGTGGAGACGTTCCACTCGAGCGAGCCCTGCTGGCCGTCGCCCCCGAGGTAGACGAGGTCGCCGACGACGGCGGCCACCTCGCGGGGGTCGGCGCGACGGGCCAGCTCCACGCCGGCGGCGTCGTGGACGACGACCGTGTCGGACGTGCCGCTCTTCGCGACGACGCGCGTGCCGTCGGCCGACACGGCATACATCCCCGAGGCGCCGAGCGCGGCCACGGTGCGTCCCGTCGGCGACAGGATCTCCATCTCGCTCTGCGACGCACCGGTCGAGAGGTGCGACTGGAGCACGAAGCCGCCACCCGCCAGCACCGCGAAGCTCTCGACGACGGTGTCCTTCTCGAGCTGGATCACCGTGTCGCCGAAGCGGATCGTGTCGTCGAGGGCGTATGCCGTGTCGCGCGTCGCGGTGGCCTGCTCGGTCTGCCGCGTCGTGGGCACCGGCGTCGAGCCGGTCGGCGACGGCAGCGCTTCGGTCGAGGACGTCGACACCGCTGGCACCGGCGGGGGCGTGCCCCGGTCGGCCGACCACACCGTGGGCACGGCGACCGCGATGACGGCGACGGCCGCGACCGCCCCGAGCGTGGCGCGGGTGCGCTGGTCGCGACGGCGCCGGGCGATCGCACCGGGCGCGAAGTCACCGGGCACGTCGACCCGGTCGGCGTGCGAGCGGAGCAGGGACTGGAGCTCGTGCTCCTGGGGGTCCGGTGTCGTCACGGCGTGACCTCCTTCATGGTGCTGCGCAGGGAGCTGATCGCGCGGCTCGTGTGGCTCTTGACGGTGCCGACGGAGATGCCGAGGATCTCCGCGGTCTGGGCCTCGGTGAGGTCCTCGTAGTAGCGCAGGACCACGGCGGCCCGTTGCTGGGGAGCGAGGGAGCGCACGTGCGCCCACAGCTCGCCGTCCCGCCCCGTCGCCGGGGCCGCGGCCGGGTCCATGACCCGGATGAGCTCGCTGTCGGTGCGCTCGCGGTGGCGCCAGGCGCGGCGCCACCACGTCGTGTGCTCGTTGACCATGACCTTGCGCACGTAGGCGTCCGGCGACTCGACGGCCCGGATGTGGTCCCACTTGGCGTAGACCCGGGCGAGCGCGGACTGGACGAGGTCCTCCGCGCTGTGCGGGTCTCCGGTGAGCAGGTACGCGAACCGCGCGAGCGACGCCTGTCGCGCTCGGACGTAGGCCGAGAAGTCGGCCTCGCGTTCGGTGGCTTCCACTGACATTCCCCTGTCTGGTGTGGTCGGACGCACCCTCAACGCGGTGGGGGACCGGGAAGGTTGTCGTCCGGCGACGCCACGTCCCCGGTCGGTGCGGTCGCTGCGGTCGGTGCGATCGGGCGGGGGAGGGCCGGGGGTTGGTAACGTCGCGCGCCATGATCTACCACCTGGCCGAGCAGGCCGACTGGGAGCGGGCCCTGACCGAGGGCAGCTACGCGCGCTCGACGCGCGGCCGCTCCCTCGCCGAGGAGGGTTTCATCCACGCCTCGTCCGACGCGCAGTGGCCCGTCGTGCGGCGGCTCTTCTACGCCGACGTCACCGAGCCGCTCGTGCTGCTGCACGTCGACGAGTCGCGCCTCGGTGCTCGCGTCGTGCACGAGGTGGGCGACCCCGCGACGGGCGAGACGTTCCCGCACGTCTACGGCCCCATCGAGGTGGGCGCCGTCGTCGCGACGACCGTGCTGCCCGCACCCCACGCCTGACCGGTCACTCCGGCGCCACGCGACCGCGGCCGGACTTGACCTCCCCGCGCCGCTTCTTGCCCTCGATGCGGCGCTGCTGCGAGCCGCGCGTCGGGCGCGTGGCGCGTCTCGCGGGGGCGGGTGGCGCCAGGCCGGCGCGCAGCAGCGCCACGAGGCGCTCGCGGGCCGCGGCCCGGTTGCGCAGCTGCGACCGGTGCTCGGAGGCGACGACGGTGATGCGCCCGCCGACGACGCGCGCCGCCGGTGAGTCCTCGAGCCGCTCGCGCTGCGCCGGGGTCAGCGCGGTGCAGGTGCGCACGTCGAGCACGAGCTCGACCCGGCTGTCGGTCGTGTTCACGCCCTGGCCTCCGGGCCCGGACGCGCGGCTGAACCGCTCGACGAGCTCGCTCGCGGGGATGACCAGTCCCCGCCGCAGGCCGGGTCCGGGCGTGACCTCGAGGTCGGCGCCGGGCTCGTTCATTCCGCCATCATGCCCACACCACGGCGCCCCGTGCCTCCCCCATGGAGGCAGGTGCCCACCCGACGGTCTCGGGTGGGCACCTCTGCACGCGGCGTCAGCAGGTCAGCGGGGTCTGCGGGGTCAGCGCGGCGGCATCCGCAGGGCGCCGTCGAGGCGGACGACCTCGCCGTTGAGCATCGGGTTGTCGACGATGTGGCGCACGAGGCTCGCGTACTCCTCGGGGCGACCGAGGCGCGACGGGTGCGGCACCTGCTTCTCGAGCACCTCCTTGACGTCACCCGGGAGCCCGGCGAGCATCGGCGTCTCGAACGTGCCGGGGGCGATCGTCATGACGCGGATGGCCTTGTCGGCGAGGTCGCGGGCGGCCGAGAGCGTCAGGCCGACGATGCCGCCCTTGCTCGCGGCGTAGGCGGCCTGGCCGATCTGGCCGTCGTAGGCCGCGATGCTCGCGGTGTTGACGATGACGCCCCGGTCGCCGTCGACGGGCTCGTTGGCGAGCATCGCCGCGGCCGCGAGGCGCAGCACGTTGAACGAGCCGACGAGGTTGATCTCGACGACCGTCCGGAAGGTGTCGAGGGGGAGCGGGCCCCCACGCCCGATGACGCGGCCGGGGGTGGCGACACCGGCGCAGTTGACGGCGACGCGCAGCTCGCCGAGCGAGGTGGCCCGGTCGATCGCGGCCTGCACCTGCGACTCGTCGCGCACGTCGGCGGCGACGAAGACGGCGCTGCCCGCGCGCTCGGCGTTCAGCTCGTCGACGAGCGCCGGCGCCGACGACCCCTCGAGGTCGAGAACGACGACGGTGGCGCCGTCGGCGACGAGACGGCGCGCGGTGGCACCGCCGAGGCCGGAGCCGCCACCGGTGACGACGGCGACGGTGGACGAGTTCAGCTGCATGACAAGCCTTTCGGGCGGTGGGTCAGCGGGCGAGGAGCTGGCGCGAGATGACGAGTCGCTGGATCTGGTTGGTGCCCTCGAAGATCTGGGTCACCTTGGCCTCGCGCATGTAGCGCTCGAGCGGGAAGTCCTCGGTGTAGCCGGCGCCGCCGAGCACCTGCACGGCGTCCGTCGTCACCTTCATCGCCGCGTCGGTGGCGACGAGCTTGGCCACGGCGGCCTCCTTGCCGAAGCCACGGCCGGCGTCCTTGAGCCGGGCGGCGTGCAGGTAGGTGGCGCGCGCCGACGTCACCGCGGCCTCCATGTCGGCGAGCAGGAAGGCGAGGCCCTGGAAGTCGCCGATCCGGCGGCCGAACTGCTCGCGCTCGGCCGCGTACGTCGCGGCGGCGTCGAGCGCGGACTGCGCGAGCCCGGTGGCGGCGGCGGCGATGCCGAGGCGCCCGGCGTCGAGGGCCGAGAGGGCCATGTGCATGCCCTGGCCGGGGCTCCCGATGAGGCGGGCGGCCTCCACCGGCACGCCGTCGAACATCACCTGGGCGACGGGGTCGCAGTGCAGCCCCATCTTCCGCTCGGGCTCGGCGAAGGTCAGGCCGGGCGCGTCGCCGGGGACGATGAACGTCGAGAGGCCGCGACCGCCGTCGTCCGACGTGCGGGCGAAGGTCGTGTAGTAGTCGGCGTGCCCGGCGTGCGAGATCCACGCCTTGGTGCCCTTGAGCGCCCAGCCGTCGTCGGTGGGGGTCGCGCGGGTCGTCATCGAGGCGATGTCCGAGCCGGCCAGCGGCTCGGAGAGGCAGTAGGCGCCGAGCTGCTCGCCCGAGAGCATGCCGGGCAGCAGGGCCTCCTGCTGCTCGCGCGTGCCGAAGGTCGCGACGGGGTAGGCGGTGAGGCTGTGCACGCTGACGCCGACGGCGACGCTCATCCAGACCGACGCGATCTCCTCGACGACCTGGAGGTAGACCTCGTAGGGCTGCTCGGCGCCCCCGAACTCCTCGGGGTAGGGCAGCGAGAGCAGCCCCGACCGGCCGAGGGTCGCGAAGGCGTCCGCGGGGAAGGTGCGGGCCCGTTCGGCGTCGTCGACCTTCGGGGCGAGGTCCTTGCGGCAGATCTCGCGCGTCAGCTCGATGAGGTCGGTGGCGTCGTCGGTGGGCATCAGCCTCGTCGCTGGCATGCCTAGATACTAGGACGTCCGAGCATTCTGTCCGTATCGTGAGACGCTCCGAGGCCGTCCGTGGACACCCTGAGCCGGCCGCGGTGCCTAAAGCAGGCGACGGCGGCAGATGCGGCGCCCTACCGTCGTCCCGTGCTCACGCTCCTGCGCCGTCCGCTGCGCGAGGCCGAGGCCACCCCGACCTTCTACGTGCTGACGGCGGTGGCAGCCTTCGCCTTCGCACTGTGCTTCACGCTCAACCTCGTCTTCCAGTACCGCGTCGTCGGCCTCGACCCGTTCCAGATGGTGCTCGTCGGCACGGTGCTCGAGGCGACGTGCTTCCTCTTCGAGGTGCCGACCGGGCTCGTCGCCGACCTCTACAGCCGGCGGGTCTCCGTCATCGTGGGGTTCTTCCTCGTCGGCGCCGGCTTCGCCTACGAGGGGGTCGCCGCGACCTTCGGGGCCGCGATCGTCGGCAACGTGCTCTGGGGCATCGGCTACACCTTCACCTCCGGGGCGCTGCAGGCGTGGATCACCGACGAGGTGGGCGAGGAGGCCGTCGCCCACGTATTCACGCGCGAGACCCAGATCGACCTCACGGCAGGTGTCGTCGGCACGCTGGCGGCCGGGGCCCTCGGCCTCGTGGCGCTGCGCGTCCCCGTCGTCGTGGCGGGCGCCACGCTGGTGCTGCTCGCGGTCGGGCTGTGGGTGGCCATGCCGGAGCGGCACTTCCACCCGACGCCACGGGGCGAGCGAGAGACGTTCGGGCACCTGCGCGACCAGCTCGTGGCGGGCCTTCGCCTCGCCCGGCGTCGGCGCGTCGTGCGGGCCTTCCTCCTCGTCAGCCTCCTCGCCGGGCTCGCGAGCGAGGTCTTCGACCGGCTCTGGCGCGTGCGGCTGCTCGACACCTTCGCGATGCCGGAGGTCTTCGGCGGCGACGAGGCGATCGCCTTCACCGCCTTCGCCCTCGTCGGCACCGTGCTCGCGCTCCTCGCGTCGCTGGCGAGCGGCCGCTGGCTGCCGCGGCGCGTCGTCGACACGGCCCCCGGCGTGCCGGTGGCGATCGCGGCGCTCGCGCAGGTCGCCGCGGTCGCGGGGGTCGCCCTCGTCGGCAACCTCTGGCTCGCGCTCGCCTGCGTGTGGGTGCGCGGCGCGGCCATGGCGTTCAGCGCGCCCATCGAGGCGACGTGGGTCAACCGCAACCTCGAGGGACCGACGCGCGCCACGGTCCTGTCGATGACGAGCCAGGCCAACGCCGTCGGGCAGGTCGTCGGTGGCCCGCCGCTCGGTGCGCTCGCCACGCGGACGTCGATCCCGGTGGCACTGCTCGTCGCCGCGGTGGTGCAGCTGCCGTCGGTGCTCGTGGTCCTCCGGGTGCGTCGCGTGGCCGGGCGGCCGGCGGTCGAGCACGACGCGGCCCGCTGACGGGTCAGCGGGGGTAGGTGCGCACCTCGGTGGCCTTCACGGCCGCCCAGACGTCCTGTCCGACCTGCAGGCCCAGGGCGGTGACCGACTCGAGCGTCACCTCGGCCGTCAGCGGCACGACCCCCTCGAGACCGACTCGCGCCGACTGGCCCTGCATCGTCACCGACCGGATGCGCAGGGCCCAGGCGTTGCGGGGCGATCCGTCGGGCTCGTGCCGGTGCAACGACACGGCACCGGGCGGGATCGTCGCCCAGACCGCGCCCTCGGTCGGGTCGGTCGTGACGAGCACCCCGCCGGTCTCGGTGGTGACGTGGCCGTGCGCGTCCCCCCGGGCGGCATACAGGTTGAGGCCGACGACGGTGCCGACGTAGGCGCTGCGCGGTTCGTTCAGCACCTGCGCCGGCGTGCCCGTCTGGGTGACCTGCCCGTCCTCGACGAAGACGAGCCGGTCGGCGAGGGTGAGCGCGTCGAGCGGGTCGTGCGTCACGAGCACCGTCACCCCGCCGTATGCCGCCAGCCGGGTCGCGAGGTCGCTGCGGGTGCGGGCCCGGGTGTCGGGGTCGAGGGCGGCGAGCGGCTCGTCGAGGAGCAGCAGGGCCGGGTCGGTGGCGAGGGCGCGGGCCAGGGCCACCCGGGCCTGCTGGCCGGAGGAGAGCTCGCGCGGGCGGGCCTGGGCCCGGTCGGCGAGGCCGACGCGGTCGAGCTCGTCGAGCGCGCGCCGGCGCGCACCCTCCCGGTCGACGCCTCGGCTGCGCGGGCCGAACGCGACGTTGTCGACGGCCCGCAGGTGCGGGAAGAGCAGGCTGTCGGCGAGCATGAGCCCCACCCGGCGCCGCTCGGGCGGGAGGCGCCGCCGGCCGTCGTCCCAGACCGCGCCGCCGACGCGCACGTGCCCCGAGGCGAGCGGCAGCACGCCGGCGAGGGCGAGGACCGTCGAGGTCTTGCCGCCACCGTTGGGGCCGAGCACGCCGATGACCTCCCCGGGCCCGGCCGCCAGTGCCACGTCGATCTCGGCGACCCCGCGGCGCAGGCGGACCCGCGCGTCGAGCCCGTCGAGCCGGTCGGCACCCGCGGGCGTGCCCGCGGTCACCGCAGCCACCGCCCGCGGAGGGCGCCGAGCACGAGCACGCTGACCGCGAGCAGCAGGATGCTGATCGAGATGGCGACCTGCGGGTCGCGCTCGAGCTCGACGTAGACGAGGAGCGGCAAAGTCTGCGTGCGGCCCTGGAAGTTGCCGGCGAAGGTGATCGTCGCGCCGAACTCGCCGAGGGCGCGTGCCCACGCGAGGGCGAGGCCGCTCGCGATGCCCGGCAGCACGAGGGGGATGGCGACGGTGCGCAGGTAGCGCAGGTCGCCCGCCCCGAGCGTCCGGGCGACCGCCTCGAGCCGGGGGTCGAGGCCGCGCATCGCCCCCTCTACGGCGAGCACGTAGTAGGGCATCGCGACGAAGGTCTCGGCGAGCACGACGGCCACCGTCGTGAACGGGATCTGGATGCCGAACGGCGCGAGGTGCTGGCCCACGACGCCGTTGCGGCCCCACGTCATGAGCAGCGCCACGCCGCCGACGACCGGTGGCAGCACGAGCGGCACGGTGAGCAGGGCCCGCACCCAGCTCGTCGCGCGGTGGTCGGAGCGCGCGAGGAACCACGCGAGGGGCGTGCCGAGCGCGAGGCACAGCAGGGCCGTGATCGACGTCGTCGTCAGCGACAGCCGGAGAGCCGGCAGCACGGTCGGCGTCGCGAGGTCGGTCGGGATGCGGGCCCAGTCGGCGCGCAGGAGGAGTGCGACGAGCGGGACGACGAGCAGTAGCAGGGCGAGCGCGGCCGGCACGCCCAGGGTGATGCGCGAACGCCACCCGGCGGCATACCTCATGCGGCCTCATCCTGCCGGGGGCGGTGCACGGCGCGGCTCAGGGCGCGCCGAACCCGAAGGACTGCACGGTGGCGAGGCCCTCGGCGCTGAGGACGTAGGCGACGAAGGCCTTCGTCGCGGCGTCGTCGGCCAGCGTGACGACGGGGTAGGTGAGGCTCGTGTTGACGTCCGCGGGGATCGTCAGGCCCTTGACCGCGTCCTTGGCCGCGACGACGTCGGAGTGGTAGACGACGGCGGCGTCGGCCTCGGCGAGCTTGACCTTGGCCAGCGTCGCCTTGACGTCGACCTCCTTGCTCACGACGTTGGGCACGACGCCGGCCTTCGTGAAGGTCGTCTGCGCCGCCTTGCCGCACGGCACGGTGTCGGCGCAGAGCACGACCTTGACCGACGGCTTCGCGAGGTCGGCGATCGAGGTGACGCCGCCGGGGTTGGCCGGCGGCACGGCGATCTCGAGGACGTTGGTGGCGAAGGTCTTGGTGTCCTTGACCATGCCCTTGTCGAGCGGCTCGGCGGCCGCCGTGCCTGCCAGCGCGACGACCGAGGCCGGTGCGCCGTTGTTCACCTGCTGCACGAGCGTCGCGCTCGAGCCGTACGACGTCTCGACGGTGACACCGGGGTGCGCGGCCTCGAAATCCTTCTTCAGCGCGTCGAAGGACTCGGTGAGCGAGGCTGCCGCGAGCACGGTCACGGTGCCCTGCAGGGACGACGACGACGCGGACGACCCGCCCGGCTGTGCCGAGCCGCCGGTCGACGCGGCCGGCGTGCTGCTCCCGCACGCGGCGAGGAGCAGGGCGGTGAGCGCCGTGACGGCGGGCGCGGCCACGCGGCGCCGAAGGAGCGGGCGCCGGGGGAGCGGGTGGGTGCCGGGGCGGGGCGTGCTCACGCGGGGACCTCCACGACCACGTGGGTCGACTTGACGCTGGCGACGGCGACCGAGCCGACCTCGAGCCCGAGCTCGTCGACGGACTCGCTCGAGAGCAGCGAGACGATGCGGAACGGACCGCACTGCAGCTCCACCTTGGCCATCACGGTGTCCTTCGTGACGGCCGTGACGATGCCGCGCATCCGGTTGCGCGCGGAGGCGGCCCCGATGGTGCCGACGGCAGCGGGGTGCGCGAGCTCCTGGGCGACGGCCGCGAGCTGGGCGCCGTCGACGGTGCGGCGCCCGGCGTCGTCGGTGGCCCCGTCGAGTCGGCCCGAGTCGACCATCCGGCGGACGGTGTCGTCGGAGACGCCGAGCAGGGCGGCGGCCTCGGTGATACGCAGCTGCGGCATGGACGCGACGATACACCCGCACCTGCGGAGTCTCAGCCGGATCGAGATGGCTCGGCGGGCTACGGGACGGGCCGCTGGAGCCGAGGGTTGACGGGAGGGTGGTGCGGGTGTGTAATCAACATATCGGTTGATCAAGGAGTTTGTTGACAATGATGCTGTCGCCCGTCTCGGACGCCGACCTCGACCGCGCCTTCGCGGCCCTGGCCGACCCCGTCCGGCGCGCCATCGTCGCCCGGCTCAGCCGCGGCGCCGCCACCGTCAACGAGCTCGCCGAGCCGTTCGAGATCAGCAAGCAGGCCGTCAGCCGGCACATCCAGGTGCTCGAGCAGGCGGGTCTCGTCAGCCGCAGCCGCGACGCCCAGCGCCGTCCGGTGCACCTCGAGGCCGCTCGCCTCGAGCTCCTGACGGCCTGGATCGACCGCTACCGGCTGACCGCCGAGCAGCGCTTCCGCTCGCTCGACGCCGTCCTCGAACGCACCACCGCAGCACCCGCAACCACACCGAACAGCACCGACAAGGAGCAGCAGTCATGAGCAACGCCCTCACCCTCGACATCCCCGCCGGCGTGCCGTGGATCGACTTCAGTCGCGAGTTCGACGCGCCCGTCGAGGCCGTCTTCAACGCCCACCGCGACCCCGAGCTCGTACGCCAGTGGCTCGGCCCCCGGGGCTACGAGATGGTGGTCGAGCGCTGGGACTTCACGTCCGGCGGCGGCTACCGCTACACCCACCGCGACGGTGACGACGTGTACGGCTTCCACGGCACCTTCCACACCGTCCGCGACAACGAGATGGCCATCCAGACGTTCGAGTTCGAGGGCGCCCCCGACGAGGTCGCGATCGAGTTCATGCGCTTCGTCGACCTCGGTGACGGGCGGTGCCGGCTCGAGGGCCGGAGCGTCGGTCGCACGGTCGAGGGGCGCGACATGATGGTCGAGAGCGGCATGGAGCAGGGCATGGCGCAGGGCTACGAGCGCCTCGAGGAGCTCGTCGCGCAGCACGCCTCCGCCTCCGCCTCCGCCGCGCAGGGCTGAGCGCCGTGGACTGGACGCTCGAGGTCGTCATCGTCCCGGTCAGCGACCTCGCGGCCGCGATCGCCTTCTACCGCGACCAGGTGGGCTTCGACCTCGACCACGACACCGAGAACGAGCACATGCACGTCGCGCAGCTCACCCCGCGCGGCTCCGGGTGCTCGATCGTCGTGGGGAGCCTGCCGTCCCAGAACGCCATGGCGCCCGGGTCGCTCCACGGCCCGCAGCTCGTCGTCGCCGACGCCGAGGCGGCGCGGGCCGAGCTCGTCGGCCGGGGCGTCGAGTGCTCCGAGGTCCAGGTCATCGACCCCCGCGACGGCGGCACCTTCTTCGGGTTCTCCGACCCCGACGGCAACTCGTGGGCGGTGCAGCAGATCGCGGCACGCGCCGACCGGCCGCTCATCCCGCTCGACCACCGCGGCCGGTTCGGCGAGGGCGTCGAGCTCTGACCGCGCCACCGAGCGCGCGCCCTGACCCACCCCGACGACGCGTTCGGTCGTGAACGCGGTGAAGCACCGCTGAGTCCACGACCGGACGGCGCTGTCGGGTGCGGAATGCGCAGCTCTCGCGCGCTCGACCCCGGTTCCGCGCGGGGGGCGTCGGGCGGCATACTGGCTCGCATGAGCAACGTCCCCCAGCAGCGGCTCCTGCAGACCGCGATCCCCGGCCCCAAGTCGGCCGCGCTCCAGGCGCGCAAGACGGCGGCCGTGTCCGCCGGCGTCTCCACCGGCCTGCCCGTCTACGTCGAGCGCGCCGGCGGCGGCATCCTCGTCGACGTCGACGGCAACCAGCTCATCGACTTCGGCTCGGGCATCGCCGTGACGACGGTCGGCAACGCGGCGCCCCGCGTCGTCGAGCGGGTCACGGCCCAGGTGCAGGACTTCACGCACACGTGCTTCATGGTGACGCCCTACGAGGAGTACCTCGACGTCGCCGAGGCGCTCAACGAGCTGACGCCGGGCGACCACGAGAAGCGCACCGCGCTCTTCAACAGCGGCGCCGAGGCCGTCGAGAACGCCGTCAAGGTGGCGCGCCACTTCACCGGCCGCAACGCCGTCGTCGCCTTCGACCACGCCTACCACGGCCGCACCAACCTCACGATGGCGCTCACGGCGAAGAACATGCCGTACAAGCACAAGTTCGGGCCCTTCGCCGGCGAGGTCTACCGCGCACCGATGAGCTACCCCTACCGCTGGCCGGGTGGCCCCGCCGACTGCGCCAAGGAGAGCTTCGACGCGTTCGTCAGCCAGGTGCACGCGCAGGTGGGGGAGGAGAACCTCGCCGCCGTCATCCTCGAGCCGATCCAGGGCGAGGGCGGATTCATCGTGCCCGCACCGGGATTCGTCAAGCAGGTCGCCGACTGGTGCGCCGACAACGGCATCCTCTTCATCGCCGACGAGGTGCAGACCGGCTTCTGCCGCACCGGTGACTGGTTCGCCAGCGAGCACGAGGGCGTCGTGCCCGACCTCATCACGACGGCCAAGGGCATGGCCGGCGGCCTCCCGCTCGCGGGCGTCACCGGCCGCGCCGACGTCATGGACTCGATCCACGGCGGCGGTCTCGGTGGCACCTACGGCGGCAACCCCGTCGCGTGCGCGTCGGCCCTCGGTGCCATCGAGACGATGAAGGAGGAGGACCTCTGCGGCCGCGCCAAGCAGGTCGAGGCCCTCTTCGTGCCGCGCCTGCAGGCGCTCGCGGAGAAGTACCCGCAGATCGGCGACATCCGCGGTCGCGGCGCCATGCTCGCCGTCGAGCTCGTCAACGGCCCCGGCGACCTGACGCCGAACGCCGCGCTCACCGGCGCCGTCAACAAGGCCTGCCACGCCGAGGGCCTCGTCACCCTGACGTGCGGCACCTACGGCAACGTCTTCCGCTTCCTGCCGCCGCTCGCCGCCAGCGACGAGCTGCTGAGCGAGGGCCTCGACGTCTTCGAGAAGGCGTTCGCCGCGAGCGTCTGAGGCGCCACCGACCCGAGCACGGATGCCGTCCCGCTGAGCCAGCGGGGCGGCATCCGTCGTCGTGGGGTGGCCTGCGGGGACGGCCGGCTGGCAGTGGGCGACGCCCTGCGCGCGCTTCCCCGCGTCGGGGTGTCGGGTGCCAGCCCGTGGTCCCGCGCGGCCTGTGGACGACGGCCCGCGGCACCCCGCGCCGCACGTCATCGTGGGCGCATGGACGCCGCCGAGGCCGTGCGACGGCTGGGCGGGGTGTGCACCTGGCGCCAGCTCCGGCGCGCCGTGCCCTGGCGCAGCATCGGGCACGCCGTCGAGGCGGGCGAGGTGGTGCGGCTGCGTCGCGGGCTCTACGGACTGAAGGGCGCCGACGAGGCGGCTGCCGTCGCCCGCCGGCTGGCGGGCACGCTCTCGCACCGTTCGGCCGCCCTGCACTGGGGCTGGAAGGTCAAGACCACGCCGCGCCGGCCCGACGTGACCCTCGCCCGGCACCGTCGGCTCCCGCGCGGAGCACGCGACGTCGCGACCCTGCACTGGCGCAACCTGCCGGCCGACCACGTGCGCTCGCACGTGACGAGCCCGGCCCGGACCGTCGTGGACTGCTGCCTCGACCTGCCGCTCGACGAGGCCCTGTCGGTCTTCGACTCGGCGTTGCGCTCCGGACTGCCACGACGCGAGGTCACCGCGCTCGCGACGACGCTGGGTCCACGGCAGCGGGCCCGCGTCCTGCGCATCGCCCGGCAGGCGGACGCCCGCGCGGCCAACCCGTTCGAGTCGGTGCTCCGCGCGATCGCCCTCGGCGTCCCGGGCCTCACCGTCGAGGCGCAGGTGCGACTGCGCTACGACGACCTGTACGCGCGCGTCGACCTGGCCGACGAGGCGCTGCAGATCGTCATCGAGGCCGACAGCCACGAGTTCCATGCCGAGCGCCGCGCCTTCGACCGCGACTGCCGGCGCTACGACGAGCTGACGGTGCGCGACTGGATCGTGCTGCGCTTCACCTGGGAGCAGGTCATGGTCGAGCCCGACTGGGTGCGTCGGGTGCTCATCGCGGCGGTCGAGCTGCGCCGGCGGCGCCCGACGTGCTGACCGGGACGTCCGGCTGGCAGCTCACCGCCGCTCCCGCACGCGGGGCGCTCGTGGACTGCCTGCTGCCATCCCGTGGTCCCGGGCGTATGCCGTCGTGCGCGCTCGAGAGGTCGGCTGGGGTCAGCTGGGGTCGAGGGGCGCGACGTCGGGGCGCTTCGCCGAGCGCTGGTCTCCCGACGAGCGCCCGGTGAGCCGGCGGTGCACCCACGGGCCGACGTACTCCTTGGCCCACTGCGCGTTGGCCTGCAGCGCCTCGCGCCGACCGATGGGGGGAGCAGGCTCGAGCGGCGTCGCCCAGCCGGTCTCGGTCGGGGTGTGGCCGAGCGCCTCGAGCGCGGCGAGGGCCACGCGGCGGTGCCCCTCGGTCGTCATGTGGATGCGGTCCTCGCTCCACATCCGCCAGTCGCGCAGGGCGTGCAGCCCCCACTGGTCGATGACGTGGGCGCCGTTGCGGCGCGCGATGCTCCAGATGTTCGCCGTGTGGATCGCGGCGCGTCCCCGGGTCGCCTTGACGAGCGGCGCGTCGGCCGGGTCGACGGGCGTCGCCATGAGCACGTCGGCGCCCGTGGCCCGGATGCGCGCGACGGCGGCCTCGAGCCGTGCGGCGAGCCCGTCGAGGTCGGCCTTGGGGCGGAGGATGTCGTTGCCGCCGCCGACGATGCTGACGAGGTCGGGGGAGAGCGAGAGCGCGTCCTCGAGCTGGGGGCCCACGACGTCGGCGAGCTTGCGGCCACGCACGGCGAGGTTCGCGTAGCCGAAGTCGACGCCGTCGGCGCGCGCGATGCCGGAGAGGTGCGAGGCGAGCCGGTCGGCCCAGCCGGCGAACTCGCCGTCGTGGCCGAAGGTCGGGTCGTCGTCGCACATGCCCTCGGTGAAGGAGTCGCCGATGGCGACGAAGCGCGTCCAGACCGTGGGCCCGGAGACCTCGGGAGTGGGCTGGGTCATGTCAGGCTCCAGTCGATGGGGTCCGCGCCCTGCTGGGCGAGGAGGTCGTTGGTGCGGCTGAAGGGGCGTGAGCCGAAGAAGCCGGAGCGGGCCGACAGCGGCGACGGGTGCGCCGACTCGACGCGCGGCACCTCGCCGAGCGCCGGGGCGAGCGACTGCGCCTGACGACCCCACAGGATCGCGACAAGCGGCCCGCCGCGTTCGACGAGAGCCGAGATCGCTTGTGCCGTCACGGTTTCCCAGCCCTTGCCCTGGTGGCTCGCACTCGCGCCGGGTCGCACCGTCAGCACCCGGTTGAGCAGCATGACGCCGCGCTCGAACCACGGCGTCAGGTCCCCGTTGGCCGGCGTCGGCAGGCCGAGGTCGGTGCCGAGCTCCTGGTAGATGTTCTGCAGCGACCGCGGCACGGACCGCACGTCCGGGGCCACGCTGAAGCTCAGCCCCACGGGGTGGCCGGGCGTCGGGTAGGGGTCCTGGCCGACGACGAGCACGCGCACGTCGGGCAGCGGCAGCGAGAAGGCGCGCAGCACGCGGTCGCCCGACGGGAGGTAGCCGCGGCCGGCCGCGACCTCCTCGCGGAGGAACTCGCCCATCGCGGTGATCGTGTCGGCCACCGGCTCGAGGGCGGGGACCCACGTCGGGTGGACGAGGTCGGCGAGGGGACGGGCTGGCACGCCCACACGCTACCCCCGCCGTCCGTGCGACAGAATCGACCCCGATGAACCTCACACTGCGCGGACCCGCCCTCGTCGACGACGCCGTGCTGCCCGACGTGCTCGTGCAGGTCGACGGCGAGCACCTGACGTCCGTCACCCCGCTCGTCGACGGGGCGCCGCTCCCGCCCGGCGCGGGCGGGGCCGAGCCGGTGGGCGGGACGATGGTGCCGGCATACGTCGACCTGCACTGCCACGGGGGCGGCGGCACGGCCTTCACCGACCTGCGCGACGACGCCGCGGCTGCGGCGGCGGAGCACCACCACGCCCGTGGGTCGACGAGCCTGCTGGCGAGCCTCGTGACGATGAGCCCGCGCGACCTCGAGCGCGGGGTGGCCATGCTCGCCGAGCTCGCCGACGACGGCCTCGTCGACGGCATCCACCTCGAGGGACCCTGGCTCGCGGCCGCGCGCTGCGGCGCGCACGACCCGGCGCTGCTGCGCGACCCGTCGCTCGGCGAGGTCGAGCGCCTGATCGCCCTGGGGCGCGGGCACATCCGGCAGGTCACCCTCGCGCCGGAACGCACCGACGGGCTCGAGCTCGTCCGCTGGCTCACGGCAGCCGGCATCCACGCCGCGGTGGGCCACACGACCGCGACCTACCCCCAGGTCGGTGAGGCCGTGGCGGCCGGCGCCGACCTCGCCACGCACCTCTTCAACGGCATGGACCCCTGGCACCACCGCAAGCCCGGCGCCGTTGCCGCGCTGATGCGCTCGGCCGCCCGGGGTGACGTCACCGTCGAGCTCATCGCCGACGGCGTGCACCTGGCCGACGACACGGTTCGCACGGTGCTCGACCTCGTGGGCGCCGACCACGTCGCCTTCGTCTCCGACGCGATGGCGGCGGCCGGGGTCGGCGACGGTGCCTACGTGCTCGGCGGTCTCGAGGTCGTCGTCACCGGTGGCGTCGCGCGCCTCGCCCGCGACCCCGACGGCACGGTGCCCGGGTCGATCGCCGGCGGCACGAGCCACGTCGCCGACATCGTCGCGCGCACCGTGGCCTCCGGCGTCCCGCTGCCGTATGCCGTCCGGCCCGCCACGCGCACCCCCGCCCGGGTGCTCGGGCTGGCCGACCGGGGACGGCTCGAGGCCGGGGCCCGGGCCGACCTGCTCGTGCTCGGGGCGGACGCGCGGCCGACCCGGGTGATGAGACGAGGGCGGTGGCTCGGGACCGGCCTGATCTAGGCTCGGCCGGTGACGTCACCGCGCTGGTCCACCGCCGTCTTCGACCTCGACGGCACGCTCGCCGACACGATCCACCTCATCGTCGAGTCCTACCAGCACGCGTTCCGCACGATCCTCGGCCACGAGGAGGACCCGACCGTCATCCGCTCGTGGATCGGCCGGCCGCTCATCGGGGCCTTCCGCGACCACTCGCCCGAGCACGCCGACGAGCTGTACGCGACGTACCTGCAGTGGAACGCCGACAACACCGAGCGGCTGATCCGCGGCTACGACGGCGTGCGCGAGGTGCTCGCGGACCTCGGGTCCGCCGGCGTGCACGTCGGGGTCGCCACCTCGAAGCGGCGCGAGTCGGCGCAGCAGGCGATGGACATCCTCGGCCTCAGCGAGCACGTCGAGGTGCTCGTCGCGATGGAGGACACCGACAAGCACAAGCCCGACCCGACACCGCTGCTGCTCGCCCTCGAGCGGATGGGCCGCAGCGGGACCGGCGCCGTCTACGTCGGTGACGCAGTCGTCGACGTGCTCGCGGGCAAGGCCGCGGGCATGGACACCGTCGCGGTGACGTGGGGCGCGGGCGAGCCCGACGCGCTGCACGGCGTCCGCCCGAGCGTCGTCGTCTCGACGGCCGACGAGCTGCGCGCCGCCCTCCTCGGCGCCTGACCTCGGGCCGGGCCCGGCAGGGCCTAGCATGCGTGCGTGCACAGCTTCGACAAGGACGCCGACCACGTCGCCGTCGACAAGGTCCTCAGCTACGCCCGTGAGCGGCTCCTCATGGACCCGATCCCGCTCGACGGGGCGCAGACCGAGGAGTTCCTGACCGCCGCCGCGGGGCAGACCATCACGCGTGACGGCCTCGGCTCGACCCGGGCCATGGAGCTCTTCGAGCACACCCTCGCCCCGGCGTGCCTCTCCACCGACCACCCGCGCTACCTGTCGTTCATCCCGTGCGCCCCGACGCGCGAGGCCGCGGCCTTCGACGTCGTCGTCGGCGCCTCCTCGATCTACGGCGGCTCGTGGATGGAGGGCGCCGGTGCGGTCTACGCCGAGAACCAGGCGCTGCGGTGGATCAGCGACCTCGCGGGCCTGCCGGAGTCGGCCGGCGGCGTCTTCGTGCCCGGCGGCACGGTGGGCAACCTGTCGGCGCTCGTCGTGGCCCGGCACACGGCCCGGGCGAAGGCCACGGCGGCAGGCACGGGTGCCCGCCCCTACCGGATCGCCGCCACCGACAACGCGCACTCGTCCGTCGTCTCGATGGCAGCCGTCATGGACGCCGAGGTGTGCGGCGTGCACGTCGACGACCAGCTGCGCCTGACCGGTGCCGAGCTGCGGAAGACGTTGGAGGAGAACGGTCCCGAGACGTTCTTCGCTGTCGTCGCGACGAGCGGCACGACGAACTTCGGCGTCGTCGACGACCTCGCGTCGGTTGCGGAGGTGTGCCGCGAGTACGGCCTCTGGCTGCACGTCGACGGTGCGTACGGTGGCGCGGGCCTCGCCGCCCCGTCGGTGCGCCACCTCTTCGACGGCATCGAGCACGCCGACTCCTTCATCGTCGACCCGCACAAGTGGCTCTTCGCACCCTTCGACTGCTGCGCCCTCATCTACCGCGAGCCCGAGCTCGCGCGGGTCGCGCACACCCAGGAGGCCGGCTACCTCGACGTCATCACCAAGTCGGCCGAGTGGAACCCGACCGACTACTCGATCGGCCTCACCCGCCGGGCCCGTGGCCTGCCGCTCTGGTACTCCCTCGCGGTGCACGGCACCGACGCCTACGTCGAGGCCATCGAGAGCACGCTCGAGGTGACCCGCTTCGCGGCCGAGGAGATCGGCCGGCGCGACTACCTCGAGGCGGTGCGCGAGCCGGACCTCTCGGTCGTCGTCTTCCGGCGGCTCGGCTGGGGGCCCGAGGACTACCAGGCGTGGACCGACCGCCTGCTCGGCGAGGAGTTCGCCTTCGTCGTGCCGACGACCTTCCGCGGCGAGACGCTGACCCGCTTCGCCATCGTCAACCCGCACACGACCAAGGAGGACGTCAGCGCCATCCTCGACACGATGTCGTGAGCGCTGCTTCGTGACCTCCCTACTGACGACCGTCGTGGTGCCCGAGGGGCGGCTGTGACGCCTGTTCCGGACGGGTCGGGGCGGCCCGGCGGCCGAATGACACCCCTGTCATTTGGGTCTATGGTGTGAGCGGAGCCAACGCACGACCGCACCTTCAGCGAGACGGGGACATGAGCACAGACCACGCCACGGCGCAGCCGCACAGCCACGAGTCCGAGGACGGCCTCAGCGCCCGCGACCTCGAGATCCTGGCCTTCGAGCGCCAGTGGTGGAAGTACGCCGGCTCCAAGGAGCAGGCCATCAAGGAGCTGTTCGACATGAGCTCCACGCGGTACTACCAGGTGCTCAACGCGCTCCTCGACAGCCCGGCCGCCCTCGAGGCCGACCCGATGCTCATCAAGCGACTGCGCCGCATGCGCTCCAGCCGTCAGCGGGCGCGTACGACCCGTCGCCTCGGCATCAACGTCTGACGCTCCCGGCCGATCCCGCCCACCGGGTCGGCCTGCGCGCCCCGCGCGCACCGGCGTGGTTCACTTCCCTCATGGCCGAGGTGACGATCCGCCGCGCGGGCGCCGACGACGCCTTCATCGTCGCCGCCCTGCACCTGCAGTTCGCCCGTGAGCTGGGTATGCCGTCCGAGGCGGGCTACCTCGACCGCTTCGTCGACGCGTGGCTCGCCGAGCGGCCCGACCGCCCGACGTGGATCGCCGAGAGCCGGGGCGAGCACGCAGGGATTCTCGAGACCCGGCGCATCCGCGCCCTGCCGTGGCCCGGTCGCAGGGACGTGTCGTGGCTGCACGTCGGCGGGCTGTTCGTCGCCCCCGGATGCCGTGACCGTGGCGTGGGCCGCGCGCTCACCGAGGCGATGATCGAGTGGTCGCGCACGACCGACGTCAAGTGGATCCGCCTCAACGCACCCGACGACCGCGCGCAGGAGTTCTACGAGCGTCTCGGCTTCTCCTCGCCCGGCCGCCTCATGGAGTTCGACCTGCGCGACCCGCGATGACCACGCCCGGCCCGACCAACTCGCTCGTCGACGTGGCGGGGCTGCGCGTCGGGCACCGCACGCGCGACGAACCGGGCTGGCTCACCGGGGTCACCGTCGTGGTCGCACCCGACGGTGGGGCGGTGGCGGGGGTCGACGTGCGTGGGGGAGGGCCGGGCACCCGGGAGACCGACCTGCTCGACCCGCGCAACCTCGTCGACCGCGTGCACGCCGTCGTGCTCGGCGGTGGGTCGGCCTTCGGCCTGTCGGCCGCCGACGGCGTGATGGCAGGGCTCGCCGCGGACGGCGTCGGCTGGCCGGTCGGCGGGCCCGGGCAGGTCGTGCCGATCGTGCCCGCGGCCATCCTCTTCGACCTCGGGCGTGGCGGCACCTGGGAGCACCGGCCGGGCCCGGAGGACGGCCGGGCGGCGTACGACCTCGCGTCGTCGGCGACGGTCGAGCAGGGCTGCGTCGGCGCGGGCACCGGGGCGACCGTGGGTGGCCTCAAGGGCGGCATCGGGTCGGCGAGCGTCGTGCTCCCGTCGGGCGCGACGGTCGCCGCGCTCGTCGCCGTCAACGCCGTCGGCTCGGCCGTCGACCCGACCTCCGGGCTCCCGTATGCCGTGGGCCTCGGTCTGCCGGGCGAGCTGGCCCACGTGGGCCGCCCGAGCGTCGCCGAGCTCGAGGCCGCGCGAGCGCGCGCCGAGGCGGCGCCGGCCGGGGCCGTCCGGGCGGGGCTCGCGACGACGATCGGCGTGGTGGCGACCGACGCGACCTTGACCAAGGCGCAGTGCCAGAAGGCGGCCGGGGTGGCGCACGACGGGCTGGCCCGCTCGCTGCGGCCCGTGCACACCCTCTTCGACGGAGACACCGTGTTCGCGCTCTCGACCGGCGGCGGGTCGGCGCCCGACCCGGTCGAGCAGACCGTGCTCATGGAGGCCGGCGCCGACTGCGTGGCGCGCGCCGTGGTGCACGCGCTCCTCGCAGCGACGTCGGTCGACCGCTCGGCCGACGGTGGCATCGCCGTCCGGTCCTGGTCGAACGCGTTCCCCTCCGCCCTCCGCGGCTGAGCCGCGCTCCGTCCGGTCGGCGACCCGGTGCCCTAGCGCCAGGTGTCGAGCAGCTCGTCGCGCAGCCGGCGCGCGAGAACGGTCCGCTGGCCGGTGAGCTCGGCGTCGGCCGCGCGAGCCAGGGCTCGTCGGTCGGCCTGCGCCTCCGGCTCCGGCGTGGCCGGATGGGCCTCGAGCACGCCGAGCCGCAGGTCGTCGCGAGGGTGCGCCGCGTCCCACCGGAGGTCGTGCTCGCGGGCGCGGGACCGGGCGAGGGCGACGTCGCGGTCGGTCAGGTCCGGTCGCGCGCGGACCGCCTCCAGCGCGGTGAACGGGTCCTCGCGCCGGCGAGCGGCCGCACCGGCCAGGGTGTGCACGCCGGCGAGGCCCATCGTGGTGAGCAGCAGGCGCACCACGGCTGCGGTGCCGGCCACCTCGGCCGCCCGCAGGTCGGCGGCGTACTCGCGCTCCTGCGCTTCCTGCGACGCCACCCGCTCGAAGGCGAGGAGGGTGACGACGGCCGGCGCCGACACGACGGTGAGGACGAGGCGTCCCAGACCGTTCATGGTGGTCTGCGACCGGCCCACCTCGAGGCGGTCGTCCACGAGGTCCGAGACGGCGTCGCGGGGCAACGGCGTCAGCAGCGTCGCGAGCCGGTCGAGGAGCCCGTGCGCGTGGCCGACGAGCGCAGCGCGCACGCCGTCGCCGCTGCGGACGTGGCCGAGCTCGTGAGCGACGAGGGCACCCGCTCGTCGTCCGTGAGGCACGTCCACAGCGGCAGCCCGACGACGAGCGTCGGTCGCCTCGTCCAGCCGACGGCGACGACCTCGACGCCCCAGCCGGCGTCGAGGTGCACCGCGGCCGGGGTGTGGGCGCCCACGGCCTCGGCGAGATCGGCCACGAGCCGGTGCGTGGCGGGGAAGTCGTCCGGCTCGAGCCGGACCGTCTCGCCGAGGCGCACCGGCCGGGGCACGAGCGCCGCGACGAACGCCCATCCGGCAACGACCCCGAGCCACCCCCAGAGTCCCTTCCGCGCCACGGTGGCCCAGACGAGCAGACCGACCACGACGGCCGCGGCCGCGAGCACGAGTGAGGCGAGGACCGTGACGGCGGTGCCGCTCGCCGAGCGGGTGACCGTGATGCCTCGCGCCACGAGGTCGTCGTGCAACCGCCGGGCGGCGTCGTCGGTCGCCCGTCGTCGCCGACGTGCCACCCATGACCCGTCGGAGGACTGCGGTTGCGCCTCGTGCGGACGCAGCGTCGTGCCGGGGCGCGCGGCGGCTGGCGGGGAGGAGGCATGGTCGGTCACGGTGAGGTCCTTCGGCGACGGGCGGGGCTCGCCGGATGCTACGGCCGCGCCGGCCCGGGCAGGGTCGTTTTGTCGGGATCGACGTCGCGCCGCTCACCTCCTGTCGGTGCCGGGGAGGTGTGGTCGGTCGCTCTGCGTTGCGTCGTGAGGTGACGCACCGACGCGGGGATGCTCCAGGCGGCGCGCTGCTCACCTCTCGTGGTGTCGGGCAGGTGTGGCTCTCGTGGTGTCGGGCAGGTGTGGCTCTCGTGGTGTCGGGCAGGTGTGGCTGGCCGCTCTGCGTTGCGTCGTGAGGTGACTCATCGACGTGGGGACGTTCGAGGCGCCGCGCCGCTGTCCGGGGCCCGAAGGCTGTGCATTCCGTCGCGGGCCGACGCGCCCTCGCGGGGTGAGTGGCTTGGTGGGACGCGCACCTCGGGAGCTCGTCGGGCGAGTCACCTCAGGTGTGTGGCGCCGGCGGCGCGGTTGCCCCGGACGCGGAGAGGATGGTGCGTCGGCGGATGACTCTCCAGAGGCGCCTGCTGGTGATGTACCTCCGGCCTGCGCCCCCGGGAGGTTGAGTCACGGGGTGACGCGATCCAGCGGGCACGGTCGCAGTGGGGTGCTCCGTGCTCGGTCACGCGCTGGGGCGCCCGGTGGTTGGGTCACGGGGTG
>NZ_JBEPDF010000001.1:603620-1918426 GCF_040300125.1 Terrabacter sp. NPDC000476 | reverse complement strand
GGTGACGCAATGCAGCGGGCGCGGTCGCAGTGGGGTGCTCCGTGCTCGGTCACGCGCTGGGGAGCTCGGCGGTTGGGTCACGGGGTGACGCAATGCAGCGGGCGCGGTCGCAGTGGGGTGCTCCGTGCTCGGTCACGCGCTGGGGAGCTCGGCGGTTGGGTCACGGGGTGACGCAATGCAGAGGGCGCGGTGGGTGCAGCGTGTTCGGTCGCGCGCCTGGGGCTGGGCAGTTGAGTCCCGGGGTGACGCAATGCAGAGGGCCCAGAGCAGGTACGCCAGCGGTCCGACTCCGCGGCGATCGCGGTCAGGGGCTGGGTGGCGCCAGCTGCTCCCAACCGCGGCGGAAGGCGGCGTCGAGGTCGCCCAGAGGGTAGGGCAGGCGGTCGTCGGCCTCGTGCACGGCGGCCTCGAGGCGCATCCCGCCGAGGCGGCGCTCGCGGATGACGGCGGCCACCGTTGCGACGTCGTCGCGCTGGCGCTCGACGAAGGCGGCGTCGACCGCTCGCCCGTGCCCCGGCACGACGACGGTGCGCTCCTCGACGTCGAGCAGGTGCGTCGTGAGCGTGTCGGACCACTCGAGGGGCCAGCAGTCGCCGCCGAACGACGGATGAGCGCTCTCCTCGATGAGGTCGCCGAGGAACAGCGCCGCCGTGTCGGGCACGAGCACGGCCACGTCGCCGTCGGTGTGGCCGCGGCCGGCATACGTCATCGTGACGACGCGGTCGCCGAGGTCGATCGTCGCGTGGGAGCCGAAGGTGCGGTCCGGCCCGCGGACGACGGTGGCGAGCACCTCAGCAGCGTCGGCGGCGGTGTATCCGAACTCGGGGCCGTCGCCGGGATCGGCACGGAACGCCACCTTGATGCGCTGCTCGTCGGCACGCCACGTGCGGCCGACGTTGTCGTGCGCGTGGACGGTGGCCGCGTCGAAGGCCGCGTTGCCGAAGGTGTGGTCGAAGTGGACGTGCGTGTTGACGACGTGCCGCACCTCGATGTCCCGACCGAGGCGGCGCACGTCGTCGAGCACCTGGCCGCCCTCCCGGTCGCTGGCCCGGGTGTCGACGACGACGGCCCCATCACGCCCGAGCACGAGCCCGACGTTGACGTCCCACTGCGGGTAGCGCGCCACGAAGACGCGGTCGGCCACCTCGACGAAGCCGGCTCCGGTCGAGGACGGGCGCGTCGGTGCGGGCATGCGCCCACCGTAGTGCGACCGCATGCGTGGCAGGGTGGGGTCATGGCCTGCGTCTTCTGCTCCATCGTGGCCGGCGAGGCCGAGGCGGACGTCGTGCTCGACGAGCCGGACTTCGTCGGCTTCCTCGACCGGCGACCGGTGTTCAAGGGGCACGTCCTGCTCGTGCCGCGCCGGCACGTCGACACCCTGCTCGACCTCCCGGAGGCGCTGCACGCCGGCCTGCTCGGGGCGACCCGACGCCTGGCCGCGGCCGCGGTAGAGGGGCTCGGCGCGCAGGGCAGCTTCGTCGCGATGAACAACGTCGTCAGCCAGTCGGTGCCGCACCTGCACGTGCACGTCGTGCCCCGCACCAAGGGCGACGGCCTGCGCGGCTTCTTCTGGCCGCGCACCACGTACGCGTCGGCGCAGGAGTCGGGGGAGTATGCCGGTCGCGTCGTCGCCGCGCTGGCGGCAGGTGCGGGCAGCTGAGCCGGGCGGGCCGGATCCGCTCGCACCCGGTCGCGGAGGATGCTCGGACTGTTTGCACTCTCAGGTCGAGAGTGCCAATAATGGCGTTAGCACTCTCCTCGTGGGAGTGACAGATATGGGCCGTGTGCCGAGGGGCTGGGTTCGCAGCGACGTGAGCTGAGGAGACCGGTCCCGTCCGTCGCGGGCGTCAGGCGGCCCACCACCATCGATTCGCGTGGGAGGAACCACCCGAATGGCCAAGACCATTGCGTTTGACGAAGAGGCGCGCCGCGGGCTCGAGCGGGGAATGAACATCCTCGCCGACGCCGTCCGTGTGACGCTCGGCCCGAAGGGCCGCAACGTCGTCCTCGAGAAGAAGTGGGGCGCCCCCACGATCACCAACGACGGCGTCTCCATCGCCAAGGAGATCGAGCTCGACGACCCGTACGAGAAGATCGGCGCGGAGCTCGTCAAGGAGGTCGCCAAGAAGACCGACGACGTCGCCGGTGACGGCACGACGACGGCCACCGTGCTCGCCCAGGCCATGGTGAAGGAAGGCCTGCGCAACGTGGCCGCCGGCGCCAACCCGATGGCCCTCAAGCGCGGCATCGAGAAGGCCGTCGAGGCCGTCTCCGCCCGTCTGCTCGAGCAGGCCAAGGAGATCGAGACCAAGGAGCAGATCGCCTCGACCGCCAGCATCTCGGCGGCCGACGAGGAGATCGGCGGCCTCATCGCCGAGGCGATGGACAAGGTCGGCAAGGAAGGTGTCATCACCGTCGAGGACTCCAACACCATGGGCCTCGAGCTGGAGATGACCGAGGGCATGCGGTTCGACAAGGGCTACATCTCGGCCTACTTCGTCACCGACACCGAGCGCATGGAGACCGTCCTCGACGACGCCTACGTGCTCGTCGCCAACTCGAAGATCGGCAACGTCAAGGACCTGCTGCCGCTCCTCGAGAAGGTCATGCAGTCGGGCAAGCCGCTCCTCATCATCGCCGAGGACATCGAGGGCGAGGCGCTCGCCACCCTCGTCGTCAACAAGATCCGCGGCACGTTCAAGTCGGTCGCCGTCAAGGCCCCCGGCTTCGGCGACCGCCGCAAGGCGATGCTCACCGACATCGCGATCCTCACCGGTGGCCAGGTCATCTCCGAGGAGGTCGGTCTCAAGCTCGAGAACGCCACCCTCGACCTGCTCGGCAAGGCCCGCAAGGTCGTCGTCACCAAGGACGAGACGACCATCGTCGAGGACGCCGACGACCGCAGCCAGATCGAGGGCCGCATCGCCCAGATCAAGGCCGAGATCGAGAAGTCGGACTCCGACTACGACCGCGAGAAGCTCCAGGAGCGCCTCGCCAAGCTCGCCGGCGGCGTCGCCGTCATCAAGGCGGGCGCGGCCACCGAGGTCGAGCTCAAGGAGCGCAAGCACCGCATCGAGGACGCCGTGCGCAACGCCAAGGCCGCCGTCGAGGAGGGCATCGTCGCCGGTGGTGGCGTCGCCCTCATCCAGGCCGCCGACTCGCTCGACTCGCTCGCCCTCGAGGGTGACGAGGCGACCGGTGCGAACATCGTGCGCGTCGCGACCGAGGCCCCGCTCAAGCAGATCGCGATCAACGCGGGTCTCGAGGGTGGAGTCGTGGCCGAGAAGGTGCGCGGGCTCACGCCGGGTCACGGCCTCAACGCCGCGTCCGGCGAGTACGTCGACCTCCTCGAGGCCGGCATCATCGACCCGGTCAAGGTGACCCGCTCGGCGCTGCAGAACGCGGCGTCCATCGCGGCCCTCTTCCTCACGACCGAGGCCGTCATCGCCGACAAGCCGGAGAAGGCCGCTCCGGCCATGCCCGGTGGCGACGACATGGGCGGCATGGGCGGCATGGGCTTCTGAGCCCACCCCCTGACGCCTCGCGACAGACCGAAGGGCGGTTCCCCCACGGGGGGAGCCGCCCTTTCGGCATCCACCGAGCCGGTATGCCGTCTCGCTCAGTTCGTGGAGACGGCGTGCGTCGTGCGAGGAGTGTCGGCGTCCTCGGGGGCGGGCTCCGGGGTGCTCGGTCCGATCTGTCGGCACGCGCCCGTGAGCTCGCAGCGCACGAGCCCGTTGCGGGCGAAGTCGGGCGAGTCGACCGACATCACCAGGGCCGTGCCGTCGTCGGTCATCCGTGAGCTCTCGACCTGCAGACCCGAGTCCCCGACGGCGTCGAGCAGGACCCGGCCGGTGGCCGCCTCGACGACGACGGAACCCGGCGCGGCGACGACGTGACGGCCGTCGGGCGAGATCCCCGTGGGCGTCACGTCGCCACAGACCGCGAGCCGCACGGCGGGCGGGTCGACGGTGAGGTCGAGCAGGCGGTAGCAGTGGCCTGCCGGCTGCGTGGCGTCGAGGTCGTCGGGCACGGTGTCGACGACCAGCGCCGTGCGCCCTTCCTCGTCGACGGCCCGGACGTTGCCCCGGATGCTCGTGCGCCTGCCGGTGGTCAGGTCGACCTGCACGGACGTGCCGGCCTCGTCGTAGCCGGCGAGGTCGACGGCGTAGAGGACGTCGCCGACGAGGGCCGCCGGCGCGGCGTCGACGCGGACCGTCCTCAGCTCGCGGCCACGGCTGTCGGCGACGTGGATCACGCCGGTGCCGGGGTCGAGGATCGCCGACTCGTCGCGCCAGGCGATCCGGCTGCGGTCGGCGCTGACGACGAACCGGTCGGCGCCGCTCAGCACGGAGGACGTGCCGTCGGGCAGCACGATCACGACCCTCTGGTGGGTGCCGGAGGTCGGGCGGTAGACGTAGCCGCCGTGGTCGAGCCGGCTGAAGGTGGTGAAGCCGGCCTCGTCGGGGGCCGCGAGCGCCGGTCGGCTGCCGTCCCTGACGACGCCCGCGACGGCGTACGGCACGCCGGGGTCGGCGGCGGGGGCGTTCGCCGCGAGGGTCGGCTTCCCGGAGGCGAGCGCATCGCGCAGCACGACCGTGCGGGTCGGTGCGGGCGTGGGGACGGCGGGCGTGCTCGTCGGGACGCCCGTCTGCGTGGCGGAGAGGCTCGGAGCCCGGGTCGCGGGGACGGTGCTCGTGCGACCACCGAGGCCGGACCATGCGAGGGGGACCGCGACGGCGAGGACCGCGACCGCGGCCACACCGGCGGCCACGGCCCGACGGCGGTCGCTCCGGCGCTTGGCCTCGAGGACCGCGGTGACGAAGCTGCCCGTCGCGTCGACGTGCTCGGCCTCGCTGTCGAGGTGGGCCCGGAGTTCGATCTCGTCGGGGCTCATGCCGTGGCCTCTCTCATCGTGACGCGCAGGCTCTTCAGGGCCCGGCTCGTGTGGCTCTTGACGGTGCCGACGGAGCAGCCGAGGATCTCGGCCGTCTGGGCCTCCGTGAGGTCCTCGTAGTAGCGCAGCACGATCGCGCTCCGCTGCTGCCGGGGCAGCGCCGCGATCTGGGCCCGCAGGTCGTGGTCGGCGGCCGGTTCGCCCGCGACCGCGGGGTCGGTGAACGTGACGAGGTCGCTGTTCGTCACCTCCTGGCGCCGCACGGGACGCCGCCACCAGCTGTGGTGCTCGTTGACGATGGCGGCCCGCACGTAGGCGTCGGGGGAGCCGGTGATGTGGTTCCAGCGGCGGTACACCTTGAGCAGCGCCGACTGGACGAGGTCCTCGGCCTGGTGGGGGTCGCCCGTCAGCAGGTAGGCGAAGCGGACGAGCCGCCGCTGGCGGGCCAGCACGAAGGCCGAGAAGTCGGCCTCGTCGTCGAGCTCTTCCACGATGTCCCCTGTCTGCGAGTGCGCTTCCCCTCCAGACGCAGCAGGCGTCGACAAGGTTGTCCGAGAAGGCCGGATCCCGCCAGGCCTCAGGGCCTCAGGGCATCAGGACATCGGGGGCGCAGGGCGGCGGGGTCGCGGCTCAGCGCAGGAAGAGGGCCCGGGTGGCGTTCTCGTGCTCGGCGTAGGCCGTCGAGGCCCTGAGCGTCAGGCGCCCGACGTCGGCGAGCGCCTCGGTCATCTGGGCCTGGATGCGCTGGTAGTCGTGCATGACGCGCTCGAACTCGACCTTGGCGGGGCCCTGCCAGTCGGCGCCCATGCCGGCGAGCCGCCCGCGCAGCTCGGTCGTGCTCGAGGTGATGGAGTCGGCGAGGCGGTTGATGTCGGCCGCGGCCGCGGCGATGCGTTCGGTGTCGACGACGGAACGGGTCATGGTCTGCTCCCTGATCGGTGGTGGGCGGCGCGCCGGGCGGTGGCCGTGGCCTCGACGGTAGGGCCGCGGCGAGGACGTCGTCGGCCGTCGTCCACAGGGTCCACGCCGCCCGCCGTCGCCCGCCGCCGCCCGCCGTCGCCCGCCGTCGCCTAGGCTGCGAGGCATGACCGTGTGGATCGACCAGCCCATCTGGCCTGCCCACGGACGGCTCTTCGCCCACCTCGTCAGCGACGTCTCCTACGACGAGCTGCACGCCGTCGCCGAGGCCGCGGGCCTGCATCCCCGGTCGTTCGACGGCGACCACTACGACGTGCCCGACGCGCGGTGGCAGGACGCCGTCGACGCCGGTGCGACGCCCACGAGCGGGGCCGACCTCGCCCGCCGCCTCAACGCCTCGGGCCTGCGGCTGCGCAAGCGCAAGCGCGACCGGGGCGTGCGGCGCATCCTCGACGTCAGCTTCCCGAACGGCGCGAGCGACGTCGACCTCGTGGCGTCCGACGACCCGGTGGCGCACGAGAGGGTGCTCGCCGCCATGGTCTTCGTCCGCGACCGCCGGGGCGACTTCGCCGTGGTGCACAGCGTGCGGCGCGCCGAGTGGGGATCGCCGGGCGGCTGGCGCGAGGGGGACGAGACCCCCGTCGAGAACGCGGTGCGCGAGACCTTCGAGGAGACCGGCCTGCGGCTGCGCCACTCCGACGTGCTCCCTTGCGGCTACGAGCGATTCACGCCGCGCACGGACGACAACGTCATCGGTGCGGACCGCCCCTACCTCCAGGTCTTCCGGTGCCGCATCGACGACGCCCGCCCGGAGCTGACCGAGGGGGACGACGGCATCCACGCCACGCGGTGGGTCACGCCGGAGGAGTACGCGGCGCTGTGCGGCCACCTCTTCTGGTGGCCCCTGGCCCTCGAGGTCTTCCCCGACCTGCGGGGCCTCGCCCGCCCCGCCTGAGACGCACGTATGCCGCCCGCTGCAGCGGACGGCATACGTGCTGTGACGCTCGGATCCGCTTGTCGGGCAAGCGAATCGGGCGGCTCAGCGCTGGTTGGTGAAGGTGAGTGCGACGTCGAGGTCGGCCTCGCGCAGCATCCGCTGCACGGCCTGCAGGTCGTCGCGCGACTTGCTCGAGACCCGCAGCTCGTCGCCCTGGATCTGGCTCTTGACGCCCTTGGGGCCCTCGTCGCGGATGAGCTTGTTGATCTTCTTCGCGTTCTCCTGCGAGATGCCCTCCTTGAGGGGGGCGTCGAGGTGGTACTCCTTGCCCGAGAGGCGCGGGCCGGCCTCGGGGACGTCGAGGTGCTTGAGGCTGACCTTGCGCTTGACGAGGTGCGTCTGCACGACGTCGAGGACGGCGAGGCACCGCTCCTCGGTGTTCGCCTTCATCTTGATGACCTCGCCGGCGAGGTCGACGGAGGCGCCGACGTTCTTGAAGTCGTAGCGCGTCGCGATCTCCTTGCCGGCGCTGTTGACCGCGTTCGCGATCTCCTGCTTGTCGAACTTGCTGACGATGTCGAAGGAGGAGTCGGCCATCGGGGGTCCTTCCGGAGCTGCGGGTGGGTCGCTCGGGTGCGAGCCGGGGTTTCACGGCCACCTTACGGCCGCCCCGAGGGCACGTCGAAAGCGCCGCCCGGGCCCGATTACGGACCGCGCCCGATCTCTTGCTATCCTTCCAGACGCACCACGGCAGGTTGTCCGAGCGGCCAATGGAAACGGACTGTAAATCCGTCGCGAAAGCTACGAAGGTTCGAATCCTTCACCTGCCACCCAGTGCTCGGAAGGGCCCCTGACCAGCGGAGACGCCGGTCAGGGGCCCTTCCGCTCGTGAGGGGCGCGGTCAGGCGCCCTGCGCGCGTCGCAGGCCGGCCTGCATCGTCTCGAGGGTCAGCGTGAAGTGGTGCTGCGCGCAGTGGCCCGCCGCCTCGGCGTCGCCGCGCACGACGTGCCCGACGAGCTCGGCGTGCTGGGCCAGCGCCTCGTCGTAGAACTCCTGCGTGTAGGGCTCGACGCCGAAGCCCAGCGTCGCGGCGGCCGTCAGGTGCGCGCTGAGCGAGGTCAGGTGCGGGTTGCGGGCGGCAGCCGTCACGAGGCCGTGCAGCCGGCGGTCGGCGTTGCGGGCCTGCGTCATCGACGTGGCGGCCTGGAACTGCTCGAGGGCCTGCTCGAGGGCGGCCACGTCGTCGTCGGTGCGCCGCTCGGCGGCGGCGCGGGCGATCATGCCCTCGACCATGCAGCGGTAGTCGTGGAGCTCGAGCAGCCGGGGGATCTCGGTCTCGAGCGTGCGGCGGGCGACCTCGGGCGCGACGTCCTCCCAGGACGCCTGCGCCACGAAGGCGCCACCGCTGCGTCCGCGGCGGGTCTCGATGAGGCCGAGGTCGGTCACCTGCTGCAGCGCCTGGCGCACCGTCTGGCGGCTCACGCCGAGGGAGGCGGCGAGGTCGCGCTCGGACGGGAGGCGTTCGCCGGGGGAGTACTCGCCCACGGCGATGGCCGTGACGAGCCTGTCGCTGAGGGTCGTGGCCTTCGTGCGGGGCTCGCCGCCGAGGGGGGCGAGCGCCTCGCCGTCGTCCGGCTCCCGTTCGCGCTGCACGTCCGCAGTGTATGCGTGCGGTCGAGAAAGGTCTTGTCAGCGGACCATTTGCGTGGTCCACTGTTCCCCGTTCACCGAGGAGGACAGATGGCGACGACGCACGACGACCGGTTCCCCGATCCCACCACCGAGGGTGAGGTCGACTTCCGGGGCCACCGCACGTGGTACCGCGTGACCGGGCAGCTCGACCCCGACGCCGAGCAGGCGCCCCTGGTCGTGCTCCACGGCGGCCCGGGCGCCGCCCACAACTACACGCTGATGATGGCCAACCTGGCGCGGCAGGGTCGTGCGGTCGTGCACTACGACCAGCTCGGCTGCGGAGGGAGCAGCCACCTGCCCGACGCGCCGGCGGACTTCTGGACCCCGCAGCTCTTCGTCGACGAGCTGCGCACGCTCGTCGAGGCCCTGGGCATCGACCGGCGCTTCCACCTCCTCGGCCAGTCGTGGGGCGGGATGCTCGGGCCCGAGGTCGTGCTCTCGGACGACGCCGGCATCCGCAGCCTGACGATCTGCGACTCGCCCGCGTCCATGGAGCTCTGGCTCGAGGCCGCCAACACGCTGCGCTCCCGCCTGCCCGAGGAGGTGCAGCAGACGCTGCTCGCCCACGAGGAGGCCGGCACGACCGACTCGGCCGAGTACGCCGAGGCGGAGAAGGTCTTCTACGACCGGCACGTGTGCCGGGTCGTGCCCAACCCACCCGAGGTGACCGACTCGTTCGCGCAGATCGAGCAGGACCCGACGGTCTACTTCACGATGAACGGC
Source organism: Terrabacter sp. NPDC000476 (assembly GCF_040300125.1). Classification (NCBI taxonomy): domain Bacteria; kingdom Bacillati; phylum Actinomycetota; class Actinomycetes; order Micrococcales; family Intrasporangiaceae; genus Terrabacter; species Terrabacter sp. NPDC000476. The sequence goes on along the minus strand of NZ_JBEPDF010000001.1, from coordinate 1,909,258 downwards.
CCCTCGGAGTTCCACGTCATCGGCTCGCTCAAGAACTGGTCGGTCGTCGACCGCCTCGACGGCATCCACGTGCCGACGCTCGTCGTCGCCGGAGCGCACGACGAGGCCATGCCCTCGGTGTGGGAGCCCTTCACCTCGCGCATCCCGGACGTGCGGTCGCACGTCTTCCCCGAGTCGAGCCACATGCCGCACGTCGAGGAGCCCGACGCCTTCCTCGACGTCGTCGAGTCGTTCCTGCGCCAGCACGACTGATCCGCCGACCGTCCCCACCGACCGTCCCCACCGACCGTCCCCACCAACCTGGAGGTCACGCATGCCCACCACCGACCGCGCCGTCCCGGGTGAGGGAGACCTCACCCGGTTCGGCTACAAGCAGGAGCTGAACCGTGGGCTCTCCACGACGGACCTGCTCATCTACGGCCTCGTCTTCATGGTGCCGATCGCGCCGTGGGCCATCTACGGCACGGTCTTCAACGAGGCGAAGGGCATGGTGCCGCTCGTCTACCTCATCGGCCTCGTCGCGATGATCTTCACCGCCCTGTCGTACGCCCAGATGAGCCGGGCGTTCCCCATCGCCGGCTCCGTCTACTCCTACGTCGGGCGCGGCATGAACCCGAAGCTCGGCTTCATCGCGGGCTGGACGATCCTGCTCGACTACCTGCTCGTGCCGACGCTGCTCTACGTCTTCGCGGCCGAGTCGATGTCGGGCATCTTCCCCGCCGTGCCGAAGTGGGCCTGGATCCTGCTCTTCCTCGTGGTCAACACCGCCGTCAACTACGTCGGCATCTCCTTCACGGCGGTCGTCAACCGCGTGTTCCTCACCGCCGAGATCCTCTTCATCGTCATCTTCGTCGTCATGGCCGTCGTCGCCATCCGGAACGGCACGGGCGGCGCGCACGTGACGATGAAGCCGCTCTTCGACGCCGAGAACTTCTCGGCGCCGCTCGTCGGCACCGCGCTGTCGATCGCGGTGCTCTCCTTCCTCGGCTTCGACGGCATCGCCACCCTCTCCGAGGAGAGCAAGGGCGGGCACCGGTCGGCCGGCATCGCCATGATCGCCGGTCTCTTCCTCGTCGCCTTCTTCTTCATCAGCCAGACCTGGCTGGCCGGCATGCTCATCCCGGACACCACCTCGTTCCCGGAGGACGAGGCGGGCAACGCGTTCTTCGACATCGTCGGCCGGATCAGCAGCAACGGCTGGCAGATCGCGTTCCTCGCCATGAACGCGCTCGCCGTGGGCATCGCGAACGCCGTTGCGGCACAGAGCGCCACGTCGCGACTGCTCTTCTCGATGAGCCGCGACGGGCAGCTCCCGCGCTTCCTCGCCCACATCAACACGCGGAGCAAGGTGCCGGAGCGGGCGATCCTCCTCGTCGCGGGCATCACCCTCGTGCTGGGCCTCTTCTTCGTCGGCCAGATCGGCCTCATCAGCTCGCTCGTCAACTTCGGTGCGCTGACCTCGTTCCTGCTGCTCCACCTCTCGGTCATGACCTACTACGGCGTGCGCCGCAGGTCCTCGAACGTGCTGCTCCACTGGGTCGGGCCGATCATCGGCTTCCTCATCATCGGCTTCGTGCTGTGGAACGCCGAGGCGGCCGCCAAGATCGGTGGCATCGTCTGGCTGGCGATCGGCATCCTCGTGCTCGCGTACTACAGCCGCAAGGGGATCGGGATCCTGCCGGAGCACCGGGCGGATGCCGACGGCGCCGCTCCGGACGCAGCGACCGAGTACCAGACCACCGGCGAGCAGAAGGGCCGCGCATGACGACGCACCTCATCCCCAAGGACCGGGCGCACGCCGACTTCGCGGCCACGCACGAGCCGGCCCTCACCGTCGATCCCGGCACGGGCGACCACCTGACCTTCGAGACGGACGACACGGCATACGCCCAGATGGAGGAGCTGCGCGACCTCGCGAAGGTGACGGCGACGATCAACCCCGTCACCGGCCCGGTGCACGTGCGTGGCGCCGAGCCGGGCGACGCGCTTGCCGTGACGATCCACTCCATCGAGACGGCCGAGCACGGCTGGTCGGTCTACATCCCCGGGGCGGGCGCGCTCGCCGGGCCGATGGGGGAGGAGTGGTACGTGCGGCGCGTGCCCGTGCGGGACGGCACCGTGCAGCTCACCGAGACCATCAGCTGCCCGGCGGCCCCGATGATCGGGTGCATAGGCGTCGCGTCGGCGGGGGCCGCGATGTCGACCGTCATGCCCTCCTACGCCACCGGGGGCAACATGGACCTCACCGACGCCCGGCCGGGCAGCACCGTGCTGCTCCCCGTCGAGGTCGAGGGCGCACTGCTGTCCATCGGCGACCTCCACGCCGTCATGAGCCGCGGGGAGAGCTCGTTCGTCGCCATCGAGATCGCCGGGCGGGCCACCGTCAGCGTCGACCTCGTCAAGGGCAAGGGCCTGCGGGCGCCGAGGATCGACACGGGCGACGAGCTCGTCTGCGTGGGGTTGGGCGACCCGGTCCAGGTCTCGATCGACCGGGCGTACGAGGACCTCTTCGCGGTGCTGACCGACGAGCACGGCTACAGCAAGCACGACGCCTACACGGTGATGAGCGCTCTCGCGCACAGCGAGCTCGGCGGCCCGACGGGGTCGGTCGCCCCCGACCCGCTGCACCCGTTCCGCGCCGTCGGTCAGGTCACCGTCGCGCGCATCGCCAAGCACCTGCTCGCGTCCCGGTGAAGCGTGCCTCGCCCCGCGGTCCGTCAGGTCGTGGGGGCGAGGCGCTGCAGCAGCCCGGCCTGGGCCAGGATCGCGAAGCGGTCGGGCACTCCCCAGTGCTCGACGATCCGGCCCTCGACGACACGCGCGACGTCGATGACGGTGAGCGTGACGGGACAACCCGAGGGAGGGCCGAAGAACGGGCCGGTCTGGGTGCCCGAGACGACGAAGCGGCACCAGGCGGTGTCGTCGCGCACGGCCCAGTCCGCCAGCTCGACGCTGCTGTCGGGCATCATCGCGTGCACGTCGCGGATGGCGTCCTTGACGTGCTCGATCGCCTGGCTCGCGGAGCCGGCCAGCCCGAACTGGTGCTCGACGAGGTCCGGCGCGCACAGGTCGTCCACGACCGAGACGTCGCCGGTCATGAAGCCTTCGCGCATGATCCGGTCGAGCGCCGCGACGGCTGCCGGCAGCCCGTCACGCGTCGCCATCACCGGGGTCGTGTGGGTGTGGTCGGTCATCGTCGGCTCCTCCGGAATCGGGCAGCGCGAGCAGCGTCGTCCGGGTGACGGCACTGCCACTGCATTCAGTGCAGTGTTACTGCATCCAGTGCATTGATAATGTTCCCGCATGCCACCGCGCGTCAAGACTCCTCCCGACCGGAGCCCGGACGGCGATGACGCCGCCGGCGGGGCCGGCCGCGGGGCGGCGACAGGTCACCCCCGGTCGACGTGGCGAGCGCAGCAGGCATCCGTCACGCGGGACCGCATCGCCGACGCCGCCCGAGGGCTCTTCGCCTCCCGCGGCTACGGTTCCACCAGCATCGACTCGATCGCAGCCGAGGCGGGTGTCGCGGTCCGCACGGTGTATGCCACCTTCGGCAACAAGCGTGAGATCCTCTCGCACATCTGCGGCGCCTGGCTCGACCGGGCCGGGGCGCGCGAGGCGGCTCGCGACGTGCTCGCCGAGCCTGACACGGCGCAGCGGCTGCACCGGGCGGCGCGCTGGCTCACCCACTTGTACTCGGCGGGGTTCGACGTCGTCGAGATCCTCGAGAGTGCGACCGACGACAGTCCCGAGACTCGGGAACTGTTGCGGGCCAAGCTCGCCGGGAGGGACCACGTGATGGACGAGATGATCGCCTCGATCGCCCCCGACCTCACGGTGCCGCTCGCCGAGGCGCAGGCGATGTTCCGTGGGCTGGCGGCTCCGCCCCTCTACCGCGAGCTCGTCGTCGTCGGGGGATGGTCCCCGGACCGGCTGGCGGACTGGCTGGCCGACGTGCTGCACGCGCACCTGCTGGTCCGGTGACCGAGGCCGCCGGACGCGGCCCGGAGGACGTGTCGGACCCAGGGCCCGGCTCTCGGGTGGCGCCACCCCGACCGGCCACCGCGACGTCGCGCGGTGCCGTCAGCGAGCGGGCGTCGACGCGAGCGGGAGCACGATCTCGAAGCGGCAGCCGTCGCCGTCGTGGGGCGTGACCTCGACGTCCCCGCCGTGGGCGCGGGCGATGCCGCGGGCCACGGCGAGACCCAGGCCCGCGCCGACCCCGGTCGCCGGCGTGCGGCCGGAGCTCGCGCGCCAGCCGGGCTCGAAGAGCCGGTCGAGGTGCTCCTCCGGCAGGCCGCCGCAGCCGTCGGCGACGGCGATGCGGGCGGTCCCGTCGCCGGCGCTCAGGGACACCCCGACGTGGTGCGGGGCGCTCGTGTGGGTCACGGCGTTCGTCAGCAGGTTCGCGACGGCGCGCGACAGCTCGCGCACGTCGACCTCGGCCACGACGCTCGGCCCGGGCGAGCCGACGACATCGATTCCGCGCGGACGGGCGAGCGCGCGGGCGGAGGCGATGGCGTCCGAGAGGACGTCGCGCAGGTCGACGAGCGACACCTGGAGGGTGAAGGAGTCGGACTGCAGGCGCGACAGCGCGAGGAGACCGCCCACCATGTCGGCCATCCGGTCCGCCTCGGCCCGGATCGCCGCCGGGTAGCGGCCCTCGGGGGGCGCGTGGCCGTCCTCGAGCGCCTCCGCCATCGCCCGGATGCCGGCCAGCGGCGTGCGCAGGTCGTGCGACATCCAGGCGACGAGCTCGCGCCGGCTCGCCTCGACCCGGCGGTCGCGGTCGCGCTCGGCGGCCTCGGCCGCGGTCGTGCGCACGAGCTGCTGGACGCGGCGGGCGATGAGCCAGCCGAAGACGCCGGCGATGGGCAGCGACGTGGCGGTGACGACGAGCACGACGCTCTGGTCGTGCTCGTTGATGAACATGGCCCGCGCGGTCACGACGATGCCGACGGCGACGCTCACCACGACGACGACCGGCGCGACGACGGCGGCAGCCGCCAGGCGCCGGCTCGCGAGGGCACGCACGGCGAGCGCGCCGAGGAGCCCCACGACGACCGCGGCCCCGGCGGCGAGGAGCATCGCCTCGCCGATCACGGCCGCACCCGTGCGTCGTCCCACCGGTAGCCCACGCCCCACACGGTGCTGAGCCGCACCGGGGTGCCCGGGTCCACCTCGACCTTCTCGCGCAGGCGCCGCACGTGCACCGTCACCGTCGACTCGTCGCCGAACTCCCAGCCCCACACGGATGCCATCAGCTCGCGGCGGGAGAAGGCCGTGCCCGGATGGGCCAGCAGGTGCGCGAGCAGGTCGAACTCGCGGCCGGTCAGGGCGAGGGGCGCGCCGCCCCTCCACGCCTCGTGGCGCCGTCGGTCGAGGCGCAGGTCGCCGTCGACGAGCACGCCGTCGGAGCTCGCCTCGGCCCCCTCGGCCCCGCCGCCCGCACCCGCGACGTCGGCAACCGGGGAGGGCGTGGCGGCGCGGCGCAGGATCGACTGGATGCGCAGCACGAGCTCTCGGGTGCTGAACGGCTTGGTCACGTAGTCGTCGGCGCCGATCTCGAGGCCGAGCACGCGATCCGACTCGTCACCGCGCGCCGTGAGCATGACGACGGGGAGGTCGCCGCGCGTCGCCCGCATGCGCCGGAACACCTCGAGCCCGTCGAGCCCGGGCAGCGTCAGGTCGAGCACGACGAGGTCGGGCGCGGACTCCCGTGCCCGGGCCACCCCGCTCGGGCCGTCGGCGGCCTCCACGACGCCGAGGCCGGCCCGCGCGAGGTAGCCGGTCACCACCTCGCGCAGGATCGGGTCGTCGTCGACGACGAGGATCGTGGGCACGTGGCCAGCGTAGGTCGCGGGCGGTGGTGGCGTCGTCACGGCACGGCCACCCGGTCGGCGCGCACCCGGCGGGCGGAGGGTGCGTCGGAAGGTGCGCCGGAACGGGCCGACGGTGGACCGACCGCGAGCGCGACGAGGCACGCGAGGCCGGCAGCGGTCAGGGCCGACGACGACAGCGGCCCGACGACCGCGACGACCATCGCGGACGCTCCCACCGCCCGCCGACCGAGGCGCCAGCTGAGCGCCGCGGCGGCCGGCAGCAGGATCCAGTGGTGCGACCACGAGATCGGCGACACGAGGAGCCCGACGAGCGCGCACACGACGACACCCTCGACGGCCGCACGCTCGCGTGCGCGGCCGAGCGCGACCACACCCAGCACGGTGACGACGGCGACACCGGCCGCCCAGACCGGGACGGAGGCCGACGGCGCCACGCGGGTCGCCAGGCCCAGCAGGCTCTGGTTGTCGACGAAGCCGGGGTCCCCGACCCGGTGGGTGTCGAGCAGGAGCGCCCCCCAGTAGCGCGCGCTCGCGTCGGGCAGGACCAGCCAGCCCAGCACGGCCGTGCCCCCGAAGGCGCATACAAGCCTTGCTGCCGAACGGAACTCGCGTCGCACCAGCAGGTGCACCACGAAGACGAGCGGGACGAGCTTGATCCCGGCCGCCAGACCGGTCAGCCACCCGCGCCGGTTCGGGGGCACGACGAGCAGGTCGAGCAGCACGAGTCCGACGACGACCCCGTTCACCTGTCCCAGCTGCAGTCCACGCAGCACCGGCTCGCTGACGACGGCCAGGCCGACGACCGACCCGACGGCAGGAGTGACGACCACGGTCGTGAACGGCACCGACCGAGCACGCCGCGTCTCGCGACCGAGGGCGGCGATCGCCCCGGCCGCCGCGGCGACGAGGGTGGCGGCCCCCAGCAGCGCGAGCCCCACCAAGGGCACGGCGGCGATGCCGGCCGCCAGGACGGCGGCGAGGGGCGGGTAGGTGAAGGGCAGCTCGCCGCTCGTCGCATACGGGTCGGCTCCCCGCAGCCACCGCTCACCGGCCCGGCGGTAGACGTCCAGATCGACGTGGTCGCCGAGCCCGGTCCAGACGGCGAGCCCGCACACCACGACCGTGCCGACGACGTATGCCGTCCGCCGCGCCAGGCGGTCGCGCCCGGTCACGGGAGGCCACCCCGGTCGAGCAGCACGAACCGTCGGTGCCCGCGCACGACGGTCCTCGCGGGCCCGAGCCCCGCGCCGGCAGCGAGCTCGACCAGGGCGCGGCTGCCGACCTGGGCCCACGGGAAGGCGGCGCTCGTCGTGCCCTGCTCGTCGACGAGCTCCGCGTGGAACCGGGCGTGTCGGCCGGTCTCGGGGTGCGCCTCTACGACGACGGTCCCTCCGGGCGCCGTCAGGGACGCGCAGCGCGCGAGCAGGGCCGGCGGGTCGCCGCCGATCCCGATGTTGCCGTCGAGCAGCAGCGTGGTGCCCCAGATGCCCTCGCCCGGGAGCGGATCGAAGACCGACCTCAGGAGCACCGGGATCCCGGCCGCACGGGCGATGCCGACCGCGGCGGCCGAGACGTCGATCCCGAGGGCGACGCGACCCCGACGGCGCGACTCGGCCACCATGCGGCCGGGGCCGCAGCCCACGTCGAGCACCGGCCCTGCCGTCCTCCGGAGCACGAGCCGGTCGGCGGCGTCCGGCGCGGCGAGGAAGCGTGCCACCTCGACCCGGTCGCCGGCGTGCCCCGTCGCGTGCGCGCCCGACCCGCCCCCGGCCGGCGACGTGCCCGACGGCGTCGCGGGCCTCAACCGCAGCACCGTCGGGCGGTCGGTGACGAGCGCCGCCTCGTAGGGCCTCCCGCCGCCGTGGCCGAAGTGCGGGGCGCCGTCGACGGGGACGACCTCCCGGTCCAGGGGCAGCGTCATGCCGGCACCCCGGTCCCGAGGGCGAGCTCCAGCGCCCGGGCGAACCGCGTCGCCGGGGCGAGGGCGGCCACGCGCAGGGCGTCGTCGACCGTGTCGACGTCGTCCATGGGCGGCAGCTCGGCCACGACGAGGCCGCCGGCCACGAGCCGGGCCCGCACCTGCTGCCCGGTCGTGTCGCGCGACATCGGCACGCCGCGGACGAACGAGCCGCAGGGCTCGCGCAGGCCGAGGGCCCAGAAGCCGCCGTCCGTGGCGGGGCCGAACCACGCGTCCACCTCGTCCGGCCACGCGTGCACCACCGTGGCGAGCAGCGCCGGGTCGAGGTGTGGCGTGTCCATCCCGACGAGGAGCAGCGGCCCGGAGCACGCGTCGAGCAGGTGCGCGAGTCGCGCGTCGAGCGGACCGGCGCACTGGGCCATCACGCGCGCACCCCCGGCGCTCGCGGGGGCCTCGTCACCGTCGAGGTAGAGCACGACGTCGTCAGCGACACCGCGCACGGTGGTGAGCGTGTCGTCGAGCGCGGCCTGGGCCACGCGCGCCGCCAGCTCGGGCGTCAGGGGTGGGCACAGCCGCGTCTTGACCCGCCCCGGGAGGCACTGTTTGGCCACGACGGCGACGGTGGTCATCGGGTCTCCGCGAGCAGTCGGGACATGTCCCGGGCGGCCTGGACGGTGCCGCGCAGCGTTCCGGTCACCTTCGAGCGCCCGACGCGCGGGGCGTAGGCGACGTCGAGCTGGCCGATCCGCCAGCCGGCGGCATGCGCCCGCAGCACCGTCTCGAGCGGGTAGCCGCTGCGCCGGTCGGCGAGGCGCAGCGCGAGCAGGCCCTCGCGACGCGCGACCCGCAGCGGCCCCAGGTCGGCCAGCGTGAGACCGGTGCGGGCGCGCAGGCTCAGGGCCAGGGCCCGGTTGGCGAGCCGGGCGTGGGCGGGCCACGCCCGCGGGGCCGGCCGCCGCCGGGCCACGGTGAGGTCCCACACACCGTCCACGACCGGGCGGGCGAGCCGCGCCACGTCGGCGAGGTCGACCGAGCCGTCCGCGTCGCAGACCGCGACGAGCTCGGCGGTGGCCGCGAGCAGGCCGGCGTGCACGGCGGCGCCGTAGCCGCGGCGGGGCTCCCGCACGACCGTGGCGCCGAGCCCGGCCGCCAGCTCGGCGCTGCCGTCGCTCGACCCGTTGTCGACGACGACGGCGCGGCAGCGGCTCGGCAGTCCCGCGATGACCGCCGCCAACGCACCGGCCTCGTCGAGGCACGGCAGCACGACGTCCACCCACGCGTCCGGCGAACCGGGCGACGCCGGGCCGGCGAGGAGACCGGGCCCGTCGAGAGGGGCGGGGGACTCGTGGGTCCTAGGCGGTGCGGTCACGGGATCTCCTCTGTGCGATGACGACGCCCGCGACGGTCGCGAGGGCGACGAGGGCGAGCACCCGGCCCAGCCGGGCGGCATACGGACCCGGAAGGACCGTCGGGTTCGGGTTGCCGAGCCACTGCGCGACGATCGCCGGCACGGCGACGAGGCAGAGCAGGGCGGCGACGGTGAGGCCCACACGCACCACGGCGCGGGCGCCGGCCCGCAGGCGCCGGCCGCCACGGTCGACCAGCCCGGAGATGACCGCGGTGGCGGGGCCGACCACCCCGTCGTGCGCGACCACGGCGGCAGCGAGCCACACGGCCACGCCGACGAGCTGGGCGGCTCCGAGGGATGTGAGCGCAGTCCACGCTCCGACCGCGACGAGGTGGATCCCCAACGACGACAGGGTGATCCGTGCGGCTCGCACTCAGATCACCTCGATGGATCGGAGCCACTTGGTCTGGAGCACCCCAGGCCGGCCCGGGGCGACGAGGCGGGCCGGATAGCCGTGCTCGAGGTGGAGCGGCTCGCCGTCGATGCCGAGGGCGACGAGCGTGAGGGGGTCGTCGGCGTACTCGGCCGGCAGCTCCGTGACCCGGTAGGCGCCGCTGCGCTCGAGACTGGTCACGCGCACTCGGCTGAGCGGTGGGGCGCCGACCTCGGCGAGCAGCCGGCGCAGCACGACGCCGTCCCAGGCCACCCCGACGCTCCACCCCTCGACGCAGGCGATGGGGAGGTCGGAGCGCGACTGGGGGAGGGCGAGCAGCGCGTCCCTCGTCAGCGTGCGCGCCGTCGTGCCGTGCCTCAGCTCGAGGCGCCACCCGGGGTCGAGCGCGCTGGCCGTCACGCCGGCCTGCCGGCTCGTGCGGTTGACGGGCAGCCCCTGCGGTCCGACGCTGCGGGATCGCGGTGCGAAGAGGTCGAGGGGAGCGAGCCACGGCACCGCCTGGCCGGCGGTCGTCAGAGTCACGGCACCGACCCCGAGGCCGACGGAGAGGAGCAGCGTGCGGCGGGACACCGACGGTGACGCCGCCCGTGGCTCCTGGCGCGGGCCGCGGTCGGGCGAGCTCCCGACCTCGTTGCGCGACATCAGGACTCGCCTCCGTCGCGCCAGTGCTGACGGATCACCGGCAGCTTGACCCCGAGGTGGACGAGCACGGCACCCGCCATGACCCAGGCGAGGGCGTAGTGCGTCTCGCGGAAGGGGAACGGCCAGGGGTACCACTGGTACGTGTTGAGCAGCCCGGTCACCGGCTGCAGCAGGCTCGTCGCGACGAGCACCGCGACGGAGGCGCGCTCGAGCCCGTTCGCGACGGACGTCACCGGCGGCCAGGTGAACAGGCGGGGGTAGACGACCCAGAGCTTGGCGAGCACGAGGGGCAGCAGTGCGGTGCCGAGCACGACGTGGGCTCCCTGCGTCCACTGGTAGAGCGACGCAGGGCGCGTCGGCAGCGTGAGCCACTCCGGCGGGTCCTGGACCACGTGGCTCCACAGGCCGGTGAGGAGCACCGCGAGGACGTCGGCGCCGAGGAGGCGTCCGACGACCACCGCCCCGCGCGGGTTGCGCGTCGGCGACTGCAGGGCCGTCTGGACGGCGTCGAGTCGGGGCACGACGATCGCGTCGATGCGTGCGGTCAGTCTGGTCACGTCGACAAGCCTCTGGCGCGGCTCGTCCGAGAACCATGACGAGGACCTTACGAAGCACGAACGTCGTTGTGGCGCAGGTGTCGCCACGGCTCCTTCGTCGTCATGCTCGGCACGTGAGGACTCTCTGGACGACGGCTGCACTCGTCGCGCTCGCCCTGGTGACGGCCCGCGCCGCGTCAGGCCCGACGATCTTCGACGGGGCGAGCGGCGTGCCGCTGCTGGTGTGGACGGGCCTGGCGTGGGTGTTGTTCGGCGCCGCGTGGTGGGGGCTGCGTGGCCTGCCGCGGCGACCCGCCCTGATGCTCGTCCTGCTCGGCACGCTCGCCGTCTCCGGGGCGGCACTCGCGGGGCCGCCCAACACGAGCACCGACTCGGCGCGGTACGCGTGGGACGGGATCGTCGCTGGCTCCGGCGTGTCGCCGTGGGCGCACGCCCCGGCCGACGACGCCCTCGACCCGGTCCGTGAGCCGTGGCTCTTTTCTGCGCCCACCGTGGACGCCGGCGGCGTGGAGCGCTGCGTCGGTCCCCGCACGACCGCCGTGCGGTCGATGCCCTCGGGCGCCCTGCTCTGCACCACCCTCAACCGCCCGGCGGTCCCGACCATCTACCCGCCCGTCGCCCAGGGCTGGTTCGCCGCGGTGCGCGCGCTCGTCCCGCCGACGGCGACGTGGTGGCCCCTCCAGCTCGCCGGTGCCGCAGTCGTGGTCGGCGTCGCGGTCCTGCTCATGTGGCTGCTGGCGGCCGGCGGGGGAGACCCTCGCCGGGCCGCGTGGTGGGGGTGGTGCCCCTTCGTCGCCTCGGAGGCGGTGACGAACTCGCACGTCGACGTCCTGGGGGTCGCGCTCGTCGTCGGGGCCACCTGCCTGCTCGCCCGGTCGGTCGCCGAGCGCACACCGCCGTCCCGCTCGCGAGCCGTGCTCGTGGGCGCGCTCATCGGGCTGGCGGCCGCCGTCAAGGTCGTGCCGGCGATCGTCGCGGTGCCGCTTGTGCGACGCCGGCCGGTGCCCACGCTCACGGGCGCGGTCCTGGCCCTGGCCCTGGTCCTCGTGCCCGCCCTCGCCGTGAGCGGCCGCGACGTCATCGGCTACCTGCCGGGCTACCTCGACGAGCAGGGCTACGACAGCGGTGCGGGCCTCACGCTCGCCTCGCTGGTCGTGCCGGGGCGATGGGCCGTGGCCCTCTCGCTCGTGGCGATCGTCGCCGTCGTCGTCCTCCAGTGGCGGCACGTCGGCACGGGGCAGCCGTGGACCGCCCAGCTGCTCGGCGCCGGTGCGATGCTCCTCGTCGTCAGCAGCCCCTACCCGTGGTACGCCCTCGTCCTCGTCCCCTGGATCGCCCTCACCGCGCGCTGGGAGTGGTTCGTCGTGCCGCTGCTCATGACGGCGCACCTTCTCGTGCCCGATGCCGCGCCGATGGCGGCAGTCGTCCCGGCCAGCGCGCTCGTCGTGCTCGCGGTCACCTGGGGGCGCCGGCGCCGCGGTCCCGGCACCCCTGGCCGGCGAGCGGTCGCCGCGGCGCGGGAGACGGTGGCATGACGGGCGGCGGCATGACGGTCCTCGTCACCGGCGGCGCCGGCTTCATCGGGTCGCACGTCGTCGAGGCCCTCGTCGCGGACGGCCGGCACGTGCGCGTGCTCGACTCCCTCCGCGCCGACGTGCACGGGACCGATCCCGACCTCGCCGTGCTCGAGGCGCTCGGCGACGCCGTCGACCTCCACGTCGGCGACGTCACCGAGCGGCACGACGTCGAGGCGGCCCTCGACGGGTGTGACGTCGTCGTGCACCTCGCCGCGAAGGTGGGGCTCGGCGTCGACTTCGACGACACCGAGGACTACGCGCGCTCCAACGTCATGGGCACCGCGGTGCTGCTCGCCGCGACGGCCCGCGGCGCGGTGCGTCGTCTCGTCCTCGCCTCCTCGATGGTCGTCTACGGTGACGGCGACTACCTCGACGCGCAGGGTCGGGTCGTGCGCCCCCTGCCGCGCCGCCCCGCCGACCTGCGGGCCGGCCGGTTCGACCCCGTGGGCCCGGGGGGTGAGGCGCTCGTCCCGACGCTCGTCGGCGAGGAGTCGGTGCTGGCCCCGCAGAACGTGTATGCCGCGACCAAGCTCCACCAGGAGCACCTGGCCCGGGCGTGGGCGCGGTCGACGACGGGACGCGCGGCCCTGCTCCGGTTCCACAACGTCTACGGCCCCCGGATGCCGGTGGACACTCCCTACGCGGGGGTGGCGTCGATCTTCCGCTCGGCCCTCGAGCGGGGCGAGGCGCCCCGGGTCTTCGAGGACGGGCGGCAGCGGCGCGACCTCGTGCACGTGCGCGACGTCGCCGACGCCGTCGTCCGCGCGGCCGGGTGGACGACGACCGCGGAGGCGGGCAGCGCGCGGGCGTTCAACGTCGGCAGCGGGGTCGTGCGCACGGTGGGCGAGCTGGCCGCCGAGCTGAGCGACGCCCTGGGTGGCCCGGCGCCGGAGGTCACCGGCGCGTTCCGGCTCGGTGACGTGCGGCACGTGACCGCGAGCTCGGCCCGCATCGGGGCCGAGCTCGGGTGGCGGGCCCGCATCGCCTTCGACGACGGCATCGAGGAGCTGGCCGCCGCGCCGCTGCGTCGGGCCGTCAGGCCATGAGGGCGCGGCTCACTCCGCGTCGTCCGACCACGCCTCGAGGTGCACGGCGTCGGCGACGTGGCGCAGCGACGCGAGCGTCTCGTCGGAGACGGGCTTGTCGGTGTCGGTGACGACGTAGCCGTGCTCGCCGCGCGTCGCGAGCGACTGCCCGACGATGTTGACGCCGGCCGCCGCGAGCGTGTTGTTGATCGCCGCGAGCACGCCGGGGACGTTGCGGTGCAGCAGCGCCATCCGGAAGGCCCCCTCGCGCGGGGCCGGGGCGACGTCGGGGAAGTTCACCGAGAGCGAGGTGGCCCCCGTGAGGACGTATGCCGTCAGCTTCGTCGAGACGAACGTGCCGATCTCCTCCTGGGCCTCCTCGGTCGACCCGCCGACGTGCGGGGTGAGGATGACGTTGTCGAGGCCCCGCAGGGGCGACTCGAAGAGGTCGCCCTGCGCCTTGGGCTCGACGGGGAAGACGTCGATGGCCGCGCCGGAGAGGTGCCCGCTGAGGATGTGCTCGCGCAGGGCGAGGTCGTCGACGACCATGCCGCGCGAGGCGTTGATGAAGACCGAGCCGGGCCGCATCCGGGCGAACTGCTCCGCGCCGAAAAGGCCGGCGTTGCCGGGCCGGCCGTCGACGTGGAGGCTGACGACGTCGGACTCCTCGAGCAGCTCCTCGAGCGAGCCCATGCGCCGGGCGTTGCCGTGGGCCAGGCGGTCGGCCGTGTCGAAGAAGGCGACCCGCATGCCGATGGCCTCGGCGACGTTGGACAGCTGCGTGCCGATGTTGCCGTAGCCGACGATGCCGAGTGTGCGCCCGCGCGTCTCGTAGGCGCCCTTGGCCGACTTGTCCCAGACGCCGTCGTGCATCCGCTGCGTCTTCTCCGGCAGCCGGCGCGCCAGCGCGAGGATCTCGCCGAGGACGAGCTCGACGACGCTGCGGGTGTTGGAGAACGGTGCGTTGAAGACGCCGACGCCGCGGAGCGTGGCGTGCGCGAGGTCGACCTGGTTGGTGCCGATGCAGAAGCAGCCGATGGCGCGCAGGTCGGGGGCCGCGTCGAGCACGGCCTGCGTGATCTTCGTGTTGGAGCGGATGCCGACGATGTCGACACCCTGGAGGGCCTCGATCAGCTCGGGCTCGGCGAGCGAGCCCGCGCGCACCTCGACGTCGAAGCCGTGACGCGCGAACGTCTCCCGTGCGACGGCGTGGACGTTCTCCAGCAGCAGTACCTTCACGCGTGTCTTCTCCCTACGTGCCCGTGTGGTGCGGTGGTCTCGGTCATCAGGCTGCCCCAACCGGCGGTCGTCCCGCCGGGAGGGGCGCTCCGTGAGACGGCCCGCCCGGCGCCGTGCCCCCGCCGACGGTCCGTGCGAGCAGCACGCCGGTGCGCTCGAGGTGCAGCCGCATCGCCGTCTCGGCGTCGGCGCCGCGCCCGGCGAGGATGGCGTCGACGATGGGGGCGTGCTCGTCGCGGATCTCGCCCAGCGACCGGCCCGACGTGGTCGTCGGGGGTCCGAGCAGGGCGGTCGTGGCGCGCAGGCGCTCGATGACTGCGGCCGCGCGGCGATTGCCCCCGGCCTGCATCAGCCGGTCGTGGAGGCGGTGGTCGGCCACCCAGAAGTCCTCCTCCGACGCCCGGTCGACCGCGGCCACCATGGACCCGAAGGCGTCTCGGATGCCGCCGCGCTCGGTCACGTCGGCCGACTCGGCGGCGCGGCGTGCGGCGCGGGGCTCGAGGGCGAGGCGCAGGTCGAAGATCTCCTCGATGTCGCGCGCCCGGGGGAGCACCACGCGGAAACCCCGGTTGCGCGTGATCTCCACGAGGCCGGCCTCGGCCAGGCGGAGCAGGGCCTCGCGGACCGGGCTGCGCGAGACGCCGAGCAGGTCGGCGAGCTGGTAGACGGAGTACGTCTCGTCGGTCCGCAGCTGCCCGGCCGTGATCCCCGCGCGCACCGCGTCGACCACCCCGTCCGCGAGGGACGTGGCTCCGCGGGGGAGGGACAGCTCGACCATGAGTAACATGTTACCCATGGTCGAGGAGTCGTCGGAGGTGGTGCGGTCGCTCGAGGCCGCCGGGCTCGAGGTGCGCGCCGACGCGGGCACCCGCAGCATGTACGCCTCGGACGCCTCGCTCTACCGCATCCCCCCGCTCGCGGTCGTGCGGCCGCGCGACGTCGACGACGTGGCGGCGACGCTGGCCGTGGCCCGTGCGACGGGGGTCCCCGTCACCTCCCGCGGCGCCGGCACGTCGGTCGCCGGCAACGCCGTCGGCCGTGGCGTCGTGCTCGACTTCTCGCGGCACCTGAACCGGGTGCTGTCGCTGGACCCCGAGAGCCGCACGGCGGTCGTCGAGCCCGGGACGGTGCACGCCGTGCTCCAGCGCGCGGCCGCCCCCCACGGCGTGCGCTTCGGCCCCGACCCCTCGACCCACCCGCGCTGCACCATCGGCGGCATGATCGGCAACAACGCCTGCGGGTCGCGCTCGCTCGCCTACGGCCGCACGTCCGACAACGTCGCGGGGCTCGAGCTGCTCACGGCCGCCGGCGACCGCCTGACGACGGGCTACGACGCGGAACGGGTGCCGTTCGCGCGGGGCGCCGACGACGTCGTCTCGGGCGTGCGCGCGGTCATGGGGCGACACCTCGGGACGACGCGCACCGAGTTCGACCGCTTCGGCCGCCAGGTGTCGGGCTACGCAGCGCACCACCTGCTGCCCGAGCGGTTCGATCTCACCCAGGCGCTCGTCGGCTCCGAGGGCACGCTCGGCGTCATCACGCAGGCCACGGTGCGTCTCGTCGTCGACGCGACCGTGCGCGTCGTCGTCGTGCTCGGCTTCCCCGACATCGTCGACGCCGGGCGAGCCGCGCCGGGGGTCGTCGCGCACGGCCCCACGTCGTGCGAGGGCCTCGACTCCCGGCTCATCGACGTGCTCCGGGCCCGTCGCGGCCCGGAGGCGATCCCACCGCTGCCGAGCGGGCGGGCCTGGCTCTTCGTCGAGTTCGCGGGCGAGGACCGCGACGAGGTGCTCGCCCGTGCGCAGCGACTCGCCGCCGAGACCGACGCGGCCGGCTCGGTCGTCGTCGACGACCCGGTCGTGCAGGCCCGCCTCTGGCGCATCCGCGAGGACGGCGCCGGTCTCGCCGGGCGGGCTCCGTCCGACAAGCCCGCGTGGCCCGGGTGGGAGGACGCCGCCGTGCCGCCCGACCGGCTCGGTGACTACCTCGCCGAGTTCGACGCCCTCGTCGGCGCCTACGGCATGACCTCGGCGCCCTTCGGCCACTTCGGCGACGGCTGCATGCACGTGCGCCTCGACCTCCCGCTCGACCAGCCGGGGGGCACCGCCGTCATGCGCGAGTTCCTCACCGAGTCCGCCCGGCTCGTGGGCCGGTTCGGCGGCTCCCTGTCGGGCGAGCACGGTGACGGGCGCGCACGGTCGGAGCTGCTGCCGCACATGTACTCGTCCGACGCGATCTCGATGTTCGCCGGCATCAAGCACGCCTTCGACCCTGGCAACCTGCTCAACCCGGGGGTGCTCGTCGACCCGGACCCGATCGACGAGAACGTCCGCCCCGCAGGGAAGTTCACCGTGCCGGGGCTGGCCCTCGCCTACCCGCACGACGGCGGGGACCTCGCCCAGGCCGTGCACCGCTGCACGGGCGTCGGCAAGTGCCGCGCCGACAACTCCGCCGCGGGCGGCGTCATGTGCCCCTCCTACCTCGCCACCCGGGAGGAGAAGGACTCGACGCGTGGGCGCGCGCGCGTGCTGCAGGACGTCGTCCGCGGGGAGCTGCCGTGGTCGGATCCCGCGGTGCACGACGCCCTCGACCTCTGCCTCTCGTGCAAGGGCTGCGCCTCGGACTGCCCGACGGGCATCGACATGGCGACGTACAAGTCCGAGGCGCTGCACCAGACCTACCGACGCCGGCTCCGCCCGCGCTCGCACTACACGCTCGGGCGCCTACCGATGTGGGCGCGCCTCGCCGGCCGCGTGCCCGGTCTCGCGAACCGGTCGTTGACCCTGCCGCTGCTGAAGCCGGTGGCCCTGTGGCTGGCCGGGGTGGACGCGCGGCGCTCGATCCCCGCCTTCGCCGCGCGCCCCTTCCGGCGCACCTTCGCGGCCCAGCGGTCCGAGCGGACGCCGGTCGTGCTCTTCGCCGACTCGTTCACCGACTCCTTCTCGCCCGAGGTGGCCGAGTCGATGGTCCGGGTGCTGCGCGCCGCGGGCTACGAGCCGCGGCTCCCGAGCGGCTCGGTGTGCTGCGGCCTGACGTGGATCACGACCGGTCAGCTCGACTCCGCGCGCTCGATCCTGCGGCGGACCGTGGCCACCCTCGCCGCCGACGCGCGCGCGGGGGTGCCGATCGTCGGCATCGAGCCGTCGTGCACGGCCGTGCTCCGGTCGGACGTGCACGAGCTGCTGCCGGGTGACCCCGACGCAGCCCTCGTGGCCGCCGGGGTGCGCACCCTGGCCGAGCTGCTCGCGGAGACGCCGGGGTGGCGCGCCCCCGACCTCACGGGCACCGAGGTGGTGGCCCAGCCGCACTGCCACCACCACGCCGTGCTCGGCTGGAAGACCGACGCCGACCTGCTGCGCGGGACCGGTGCCACCGTGCGCACGCTGGCCGGGTGCTGCGGCCTCGCCGGCAACTTCGGCGTCGAGCGGGGCCACTACGAGGTGTCGGTCGCGGTGGCCGGGCAGAACCTGCTGCCGGCGCTCGATGCGGCCCCCGACGCCGTGGTGCTCGCCGACGGGTTCTCGTGCCGCACCCAGGTCGACGACCTGCGCTCCCGACCGGCCGTGCACCTCGCGCAGCTGCTCGACCCCGGGCGGACCGCCGGTCGCGCCTGACGGCAGGAGGCCGGGTGCGCCCGGTCAGGCGGTGGCGGCCGGCGCCCGGAGCGCGGCACGGCGGCTGCGCAGGGCGCCCACGACGAGCCGTTGGTGGCGTAGCAGCAGGCGCCGCTCGGGGTTGCTCACGAGGTGGCCGCCGAACGGGACGAGGGCCGGGAGGTGGCGCAGGCCGTCCTCGGTCGCCGCGAGGTCGGCGATGAGCTCGCGGATGCTCCTCGTGGCGAGGGTCGCGCCAGGTGCGACGGCGTGGTCGGTGGCGGGGGCCGGCAGGTCCGGCAGGTCCGGCAGGTTCGGCACAGGGGTCATGCGGCACTCCGGGGTCGGGTGGGACGTCTGGGACGTCCGTGGAGGGCCGGCGCCGACCGGGACCTGGCCGGCCGGTGTCGGGGACGTCGCTGCGACGCTACGACGACGCTGGTCCCGGCCGACAGGGACCTTGGTCCCGATCAGCGGTTGAGGTCGCGCCAGGCCGTGCGGATGTGGCTCTCGACGAGCCGCTCGGCCTCGTCGGCGTCGCCGCGCTCGACCGCTGCGTAGATCGCCTCGTGGTCGGCCCGGAGGCGCTCGACGACCTCGTCCCACTCGTCGAGGTGCCGGAAGCGGTCGAGGATCGGCAGGCGCATCGACTCGCGGATCGCGACGGTCATGTCCGCCGCGAGCCGGTTGCCGGCCGCGGTCGCCAGCGCCACGTGGAAGGCGGTGTCGGCGTCGTTGAAGCTGAGGCGGTCGATCCCGGGGTCGGCCATGACGTCGAGGATGTCGCGCAACCCCTTGAGCCCCTCGCGCGGCGCGTTCGAGGTGAGGAGCCGAACGCTCAACCGCTCCAAGGCGATTCGCACCTCGATGACGTCAGGCAGTGGGAAGTTCGCGAGCGCGACGTGCAGCTGCAGCAGCTCCGTCAGCGCCCGCGAGGGCACGGCCGTGATCGTCGTGCCGCCGGCGCTGCCGGCTCCCACGGACGAGCGCACGACGCCCATCGCCTGGAGGGTGCGTACGGCCTCGCGGACGGCCGAGCGGCTCACCTCGAGCGACTGTGCGAGGTCGCGCTCGGCAGGCAGCACGTCGCCGACCGACAGCTCGCCGGCGAGGATGCGCGTCTCGACCCAGTCGAGCACGACCTCGAAGGCCTTGCGGCCCGAGGGGTGGGGGAGCGGGGTGTCGGCGGGCACGACGCAAGCATGCCACTGCCCCGTCCCCGCGACGGACCGCCACGGGTCGAGGTGCGGCCCCGCTCCCCGGCGCGACGGCGCACCTCGACCCGGCGGCGGCGTCAGCGGGTCGAGGTGCGGCGTCGCTCCCGGGCGCGACGGCATACCTCGACCCGACGGCGGCACGTGCGGCGGCAGCGCCAACTGCGCCACGGCGAAGTTGGCGCGGCGGCGCGCCAACTGCGCCACGGCGTGGGAAGCAAAATGGTCAGACCTCTTGACGGGGCACTCTGCGAGCCCGTACGGTCGGCTTCCCCTCAATGGTCTGACCATTGAAGGTCCGAGGCAGACCCACCGCCGTGTCCCCGCCCAGGAGGCCCCCATGACCGCCCTCTCCACGCTCACCGCGCTCCGGGCGCTGCCCGGGCTCGCGCCGGGGGAGTTCCGCCCCGAGCTCGACCCCGTCGCCGGCAGCCTCGGGCTCTCCGCCCTCGTGGCGGCCCTGCCGCTCGCCACCGTCTTCGTCACCCTGGGACTGCTGCGCTGGAAGGCGCACTGGGCCGGCCTCAGCGCCGTCGCCGTGGCGCTCGTCGTCGCGGTGGTCGGCTTCGGCATGCCGCCGGCCCTCGCCGGCCTCGCCGCGACGGAGGGCGCCGCCTTCGGTCTCTTCCCGATCATGTGGATCGTCTTCACGGCCATCGTGCTCTACCAGGTCACGGTCGCCTCGGGACACTTCGAGGACCTGCGCGCGACCTTCCACCTCATCTCCGACGACCCGCGCGTGCAGGCGATCATCATCGCCTTCTGCTTCGGCGGGTTGCTCGAGGCGCTCGCCGGGTTCGGTGCCCCGGTCGCCATCACCGGCGTGATGCTCATGGCGGTCGGCTTCTCACCGCTGCGCGCCGCTGCCGTCGTGCTGCTCGCCAACACGGCGCCGGTCGCCTTCGGGGCCATCGGCACGCCGATCATCACCGCGGGCGCGCTGACGAAGATCCCGTATGCCGACATCGGCGCCTACGTCGGCCACCAGACCCCGCTCGTCGCCGTCTTCGTGCCGCTGCTGCTCGTGCTCATGGCCGACGGCCGCCGCGGCGTGCGCCAGACCTGGCCGATCGCGGTCGTCGTCGGCGTCACCTTCGCCGTGCTCCAGTGGTTCTCGGCCACCTACGTCTCGGTGGAGCTGACCGACATCATCGCCTCGCTCGGCGGCCTCGCCGCCGCGGTCCTCTTCCTGCGCGTCTGGAAGCCGCAGGGTCGCCAGCTCGCCCTCGACACGCTCGGCGTCGAGCGGGAGCGCGACCTCGCCCTTGTCGGAACGCCGGGCGGCGCCGCGGTCGGGACCTCGTCCGACGGCTCGTCCGACGCCCCCTCCGGGCCCGCCTCGCGGGCGGCGCGGCTCGTCGGCGAGCACGCGACCTCCGTCGCCGAGCTCGACGCCCGCGCCCGCTCGCTCACCCCACGCCGCATCGCGATGGCGCTCTTCCCCTACGTCCTCGTCGTCGCCGTCTTCTCGGTGGCCAAGCTCGTCCCGGTCGTCAAGGACTGGCTCGCCACGACCGACGTCAAGATCCCGTGGCCCGGTCTCGCGGGCGAGGTGCTCACCGCGAGCGGGGCGCCGAACAAGTCGGCCACCTACACGCTGCCCTGGCTGAGCGGCCCCGGCACGATGCTCATCGTCTGCGCCCTCGTCGTGGCCCTCGTCTACGGCATCGGGGTCAGGGGACTGGGCCGCGAGATGGCCGCGACGGCACACAAGATGCGCTTCGCCTTCCTCACGGTCGCCTCGGTGCTCGCCCTCGCCTACGTCATGAACCTCTCGGGCCAGACGATCAGCATCGGGACGTGGATCGCCGGGGCGGGTGCGGCCTTCGCCTTCTTCTCGCCGCTGCTCGGGTGGCTCGGCACCGCCGTCACGGGATCCGACACGAGCGCCAACGCCCTCTTCGCGACGCTGCAGCAGACGGCCGCGACGGGCGCGGGGATCGACCCGACGCTCCTCGTCGCCGCGAACACCTCCGGTGGCGTCGTCGGCAAGATGATCAGCCCGCAGAACCTCACCATCGCGGCCACCGCGGTCGGCCTGCTCGGTCGGGAGTCCGACATCCTGCGCCGGGTGCTGCCCTGGAGCATCGGGCTCATCGTCGCCGTCTGCGTGCTCGTCGGGCTGCAGTCCACCGTTCTTGGTTGGATGGTGCCATGACGACGTCGTCCCGCCCCCGGGCGGACCTCCGGGTCGCGCTCTTCGCGACGTGCTTCAACGACACGATGTGGCCCGGCACGCCCCGCGCCACCGTGCGCCTCCTCGAGCGGCTCGGGGTGCGCGTGGAGTTCCCGATGGCGCAGACGTGCTGCGGGCAGATGCTCACCAACACCGGGTATGCCGGCGAGGCCGTGCCGCTCGTGCGCCGGTTCGTCGACGTGTTCGGCGGCTACGACGCCGTCGTGGCGCCCTCGGGCTCGTGCGTCGGGTCGGTGCGCACCCAGCACCCGATGATCGCCGAGCCGACCGGCGACGCCGCCCTCGTCGGCCGGGTCGCCGAGGTCGGCCCTCGCGTGCACGAGCTGTCGGAGTTCCTCGTCGACGTGCTCGGCGTGACCGACGTCGGCGCGTACTTCCCGCACCGCGTCACCTACCACCCCACCTGTCACTCGCTCCGCCTGCTGCGCGTCGGTGACCGCCCGCTGCAGCTGCTCCGCAACGTGCGCGGCATCGACCTGGTGGAGCTCCCCGGAGCGGAGGAGTGCTGCGGCTTCGGCGGCACCTTCGCCATGAAGAACGCCGACGTGTCGATCGCCATGGGCTCCGACAAGGCCCGCCACGTCGTCGACACGGGGGCCGAGGTGCTCGTCGCCGGGGACAACTCGTGCCTCGCGCACATCGGCGGGATCCTCGGCCGGCAGCGCTCGGGCGTGCGCCAGCTGCACCTCGCCGAGATCCTGGCCTCGACCGAGGAGGACCCGGCATGAGCGCCGGCACCGACGCCGCAGGGCCCGCCCAGCCGCTGCAGCGCACCTCCGCGACCTTCGTCGGCATGCCGAAGTTCCCCACAGCGGCCCGGGACGCGCTCGCGAACACCCAGCAGCGGCGCAACCTGGCGCACGCCACGCGCACCATCCGCGCCAAGCGCGCCGAGGTCGTCGCCGAGCTGCCCGAGTGGGAGGCGCTGCGCGTGGCGGGTGCCGCCGCCAAGGACGAGGCGCTGACGCACCTCGCGCACTACCTCGAGCAGCTCGAGGAGAGCCTGACACGCGCCGGCGCCACGGTGCACTGGGCGCGCGACGCCGAGGAGGCGAACCGCATCATCGTCGACCTCGTGCGCGCCAAGGAGGTCGACGAGGTCGTCAAGGTCAAGTCGATGGCGACGCAGGAGATCGAGCTGAACGAGGCGCTGGAGGCCGCGGGCATCAGCGCCTGGGAGACCGACCTCGCCGAGCTCATCGTGCAGCTCGGCCACGACCGGCCGAGCCACATCCTCGTGCCGGCGATCCATCGGAACCGCAGCGAGATCCGCGAGATCTTCAGCCGCGAGATGGGCATCGTCGGCCGTCCGGCACCGGACGACCTCACCGACGACCCGGCCCGGCTCGCCGAGGCAGCGCGGCTGCACCTGCGCGAGAAGTTCCTGCGGGCCCGGGTGGGCATCTCCGGCGCGAACTTCGCCGTGGCCGAGACGGGCACCCTCGTCGTCGTCGAGTCGGAGGGCAACGGGCGGATGTGCCTCACCCTGCCCGAGACGCTCATCTCCGTCGTCGGCATCGAGAAGGTGCTGCCGACGTGGGACGACCTCGCCCCGATGCTCCAGCTGCTGCCCCGGTCGAGCACGGGGGAGCGGATGAACCCCTACACGACGATGTGGTCGGGGGTGCATGCTGGGGACGGACCGCAGGAGGTGCACGTCGTGCTCGTCGACAACGGTCGCAGCCACGTCCTCGCCGACCGGCTCGGGCGCCAGGCGCTGCGCTGCATCCGCTGCTCGGCGTGCCTCAACGTGTGCCCGGTCTACGAGCGCACGGGTGGGCACGCGTACGGCTCGGTCTATCCCGGTCCCATCGGCGCGGTGCTCAACCCGCAGCTGCGCGGCACGGCGAGTGACGTCGACACGTCGCTGCCCTACGCCTCGAGCCTCTGCGGCGCGTGCTTCGACGCGTGCCCGGTGCGCATCGACATCCCCGAGCTGCTCGTCGAGCTGCGTGGCAAGGTCGTCGACGCGTCGGGCCCCACCGCCGAGTCGGCGGCGATGAAGGCCGCGGCGTGGGTGCTCTCCGACCCCAAGCGCCTCGCCGGGGCGCAGAAGGCCGCGACGACCGCGGGACGGCTGCTCGGCAACCGCACGGTGCGCTCGGTGCCGGGCCTCGGTGCGTGGACCAACGCCCGCGACCTGCCCACCCCGCCCAAGGAGACCTTCCGCCAGTGGTGGGTCCGCACGCACGAGACCGAGGGGGACGCGCCGTGAGCGCCCGCGACGAGATCCTGGCCCGGGTGCGCTCCGCCGTGGCCGACGTGACGACCGAGCCCGCGACGCCGGCGCCTCCGGGAGGCCTCGGCGCAGGGACGCTCCCGGCCGTCGACGCGGGTGGCTCCGGCTCGGGCTCCGGCTCCGGTCGGCTCCCGCTCTTCGTCGAGCGCGTCGCCGACTACCGCGCCACCGTGCTGCACGCGCGCCCGGGTGAGGTGGGCGCGGTGGTCGCGGCAGCCCTGCGCGACGCCGGCTGCCGGTCGGTCGTCGTGCCGACCGGCCTCGACGACACCTGGCTGGAGGGGCTCGCGGGCGACGTGTCGGTCCTCGGCGAGGCGCAGGCCCCGAGCCACGTCGAGCTCGACGGCGTCGACGCCGTGGTCACGGGGGCCAAGGTCGGCGTCGCCCTCACCGGCACGATCGTGCTCGACCACTCCCCGGGGCAGGGGCGGCGCGAGCTGACGCTCGTGCCCGACACCCACGTCTGCGTCGTGCACGACGACGACGTCGTGCACGACGTGCCGGACGCCGTCGCCCGGCTGCGCCCCGACCCCGCGGGCGCCAGGCCCTTGACGTGGATCAGCGGGCCGAGCGCGACGAGCGACA
This sequence comes from Terrabacter sp. NPDC000476, assembly GCF_040300125.1. Classification (NCBI taxonomy): domain Bacteria; kingdom Bacillati; phylum Actinomycetota; class Actinomycetes; order Micrococcales; family Intrasporangiaceae; genus Terrabacter; species Terrabacter sp. NPDC000476. The sequence continues at coordinate 1,884,827 of NZ_JBEPDF010000001.1, read as the reverse complement.
TCGAGCTGCAGCGGGTCGAGGGCGTGCACGGGCCCCGGACGCTCGTCGTCGTGCTTGTCTCGGCGACGGACGTGGACGTGCCGGCGCCCGCGGGGGGTGCCGCGTGACCTCCCCGGCGAGCCCGAGCGGCGGGGTCGAGGAGATCGCTGCCGTCTCCGGTGCCGTCTCCGGCGACGTCTCCGGCGACGTCTCCGGTGACGGCGTCACCCCGGTGTTCTTCCTCGCGGGCGGCACCGGCATCTCGGCCGAGACGCTGGGCAACCTCATGCTCGCCCAGTTCCCGAGCCTGCAGTTCCGGCGGCGCAAGATCCCCTTCATCACGACGGTCGAGCAGGCCCGCGACGTCGTGGCGCAGCTCGACGCGGCCATGACCGACTCGGTGACGGCGCTCGTCTTCTCGACCGTGTCGGACGAGGCGATCCGGCAGGAGCTGCAGCGCACCCAGTGCGCCTTCATCGACCTCTTCGGCTCGCACCTCGACACGGTCGAGCGGGTGCTGCACACGAACGCGACGCACACGGCGCCCGCGCTGCACGGCGTCGGCGACGCGCGGCGCTACGACCGGCGGATGAAGGCCATCGAGTTCGCGATGGAGCACGACGACGGTGCGAGCCTGCGCAACCTCGAGCAGGCCGACCTCGTGCTCGTCGCGCCCTCGCGCTGCGGCAAGACGCCCACCTCGATGTACCTCGCCCTCCAGCACGGCCTCAAGGTCGCCAACTACCCGCTCGTCGAGGAGGACTTCGACACGGGCGACCTCCCGCGCCCGTTGCGCACGCTCGGCGACAAGTGCTTCGGGCTGCTGTCGACGGCCGCCCGTCTCAGCCAGGTGAGGGGCGAGCGCCGGCCCGGATCGGTCTATGCCAGCCTTGCCCAGTGCAGCTTCGAGCTGCGGCGCGCCGAAGCGCTCTACCGGGCGCACCGCATCCCCTCGATCAACTCCGCGTCCATGTCCGTCGAGGAGATGGCCGCCGTCATCATGCAGAGCAGCCGCCTGCCCAACCTCGGCTGAGCGCCGAACAGACGAAAGGACCGCCGTGAACGGCACCCACCCCGGCAGCGTCGCCGGAGACCAGGACACCAACGTCGCCTGGTTCGCAGAGCTCGGCCTGCACGACGTCGAGCGCGTCGGCGGCAAGAACGCCTCGCTCGGCGAGATGGTCCAGCACCTCTCGAAGGCCGGGGTCCGGGTGCCGGACGGCTTCGCCACGACCGCGGACGCCTACCGCCGGTTCCTCGCACACGAGGGCCTCGCCGGGCGGATCAGCGCCACGCTGGCCGAGCTCGACGTCGAGGACACCCGAGCGCTCGCGGCGGCCGGGGCCGACATCCGCCGGGCCGTCGAGGAGCAGCCCTTCCCCGCCGACCTCGAGACCGACATCCGCACGGCATACGACCGGCTCGTCGGCGAGAGCGGCGAGGAGGTGAGCTGGGCGGTGCGCTCGAGCGCGACGGCCGAGGACCTGCCGGACGCGAGCTTCGCCGGGCAGCAGGAGACGTTCCTCAACGTCCGCGGCATCGACAACATCCTGCTCGCGATCAAGCGGGTCTACGCCTCGCTCTACAACGACCGCGCCATCTCCTACCGGGTGCACAGCAACTTCGAGCACGACGTCGTCGCGCTCTCGGCGGGCGTCCAGCGGATGGTCCGCTCCGACATCGGCTCGTCCGGCGTCATGTTCACCATCGACACGGAGTCCGGCTTCTCCGACGCCGTGTTCGTCACGAGCAGCTACGGGCTCGGCGAGGCGGTCGTGCAGGGCGCCGTCAACCCGGACGAGTTCTACGTCTACAAGCCGGCGCTGCGTGCCGGCCGCCCGGCCATCCTCAAGCGCGGCGTCGGCGGCAAGGCGACGAAGATGGTCTACACCGACGACTCCGAGGTGGGCCGCTCGATCGACTTCGTCGACGTCGCACCCCAGGACCGGGTTCGCCTGAGCCTGAACGACGCCGAGGTGACCGAGCTCGCGCAGCACGCCCTGCGCATCGAGGAGCACTACGGGCGCCCGATGGACATCGAGTGGGGCAAGGACGGCGTCGACGGGCTGCTCTACGTCCTGCAGGCGCGACCGGAGACGGTCAAGTCGCGCCAGGCCGGCAACACCCTGCGGCGCTTCCGGATGGACGAGCGGGGGCCGGTGCTCGTCGAGGGCCGGGCGATCGGGCAGAAGGTCGGGGCGGGCGCCGTGCGCGTGCTCGACACGCCTGAGGCGATGCACGACTTCCAGGCCGGCGAGGTGCTCGTGGCCGACATGACCGACCCCGACTGGGAGCCGATCATGAAGCGCGCCAGCGCGATCGTGACCAACCGCGGCGGGCGCACCTGCCACGCCGCCATCATCGCGCGCGAGCTCGGCATCCCCGCCGTCGTCGGCACCGGTCACGCGACCCGCGACCTCGTGGCCGGGCAGGAGGTGACCGTCTCGTGCGCCGAGGGCGACACCGGGTTCGTCTACGACGGCCTGCGGGACTTCTCCGTCAGCGAGACCGAGCTCGACGACATGCCGGAGCTGCCCGTCAAGATCATGATGAACGTCGGCACGCCCGAGCAGGCCTTCGAGTTCTCGCGCCTGCCCAACAAGGGCGTCGGGCTCGCCCGCCTCGAGTTCATCATCAACCGGCAGATCGGGATCCACCCGCGCGCGCTGCTCGAGCTCGACGACCAGGAGCCGGGCACCAAGGCCGAGATCGAGGCCCACATCGCGGCGTACGACAGCCCGCGCGACTTCTTCGTCAAGCGCGTGGCCGAGGGCGTCTCGATGCTCGCCGCGGCGTTCGCCCCCGAGCCGGTCATCGTGCGCATGTCGGACTTCAAGAGCAACGAGTACGCCGGCCTGCTCGGTGGGGAGCGCTACGAGCCCCATGAGGAGAACCCGATGATCGGCTACCGGGGCGCGGCGCGCTACCTGTCGGCCGACTTCGCCGAGTGCTTCGCCATGGAGTGCGAGGCCCTGCGGCTCGTGCGCGACGACATGGGGCTGACGAACGTCAAGATCATGATTCCGTTCGTGCGCACCGTCGCCGAGGCCGAGGGCGTCATCGACCTGCTCGCGTCGCACGGGCTGCGGCGCGGGGAGAACGACCTGCAGGTCGTCATGATGTGCGAGATCCCGAGCAACGCGGTCAACGCCGACGCCTTCCTCGACCACTTCGACGGCTTCTCCATCGGCTCGAACGACATGACGCAGCTGACGCTGGGCGTCGACCGCGACTCCTCGCTCGTGGCCGGCAGCTTCGACGAGCGCGACCCCGCGGTCAAGAAGATGCTCGCCCTCGCCATCGAGGCGTGCCGGGCGCGCGGCAAGTACGTCGGCATCTGCGGCCAGGGGCCCTCCGACCACGCCGACCTCGCCGAGTGGCTGCTCGACCAGGGCATCGAGTCGATGTCGCTCAACCCCGACACCGTCGTCGACACGTGGCTCGCCCTGGCGGCGCACGGTCGCTGAGCCGGCTCCACCGCCGCGGCCGGGCGCCCGTCGCCCGGCCGCGGCGTCGTCGCGTGGTGCCCGGGGAAGGCTGAGCTTCGACGACGCGCTGACGACGGTGCGGCAGGGGTAGGGGAGGGGCATGAGACCTCCCTGCCTCGGCCGCTGGGCCGAGCGGCGCGCTGTCGGCGCCGGCCCGTCCGGAACGGTTCGTGCCGTGGCGCCCGGGGTGACGGCATCCGTGCTGGTCGTCGTCCTCGGAGGGTGCTCGGGACAGGGGAGCGTGCAGGCGGGCAGCGCTGCCGAGGCCGCACGTGCGTTCGCCCGGGCCGTGGGAGCAGACGTGCGATCTGCCTGCGCGCTGCTCGCTCCGGGCACGCGCGAGACGCTGGAGCAGGACGCGGGGCCGTGCGTCACGGCGCTGCCGCGCGTGGGGCTCAGCGACCCCGGAGGTGTCCGCGACGTCGAGGTCTACGGGTTGGACGCCTGGGTGCGACTCGAGCACGACACCGTCTTCCTCGCCCGCTTCGACGGCGGATGGCGCGTCACCGCAGCCGGGTGCGTGCCTCAGGGTCCCGGGGAGCCGTACTCGTGCGAGATCGAGAGGGGCTGACGATGCGGACCGTCTTCGCGGGACTGCTCCTGTTCGTCGGCTTGGGTCTGGCGGCCTGTCTGGCGGCGGGACTGTGGCAGCGATGAGACGGTCGGGGCGCACCACGGCAGGTCCGACGCGGCGCTGGATCAGGGAGCAGGGGCTGACGCTCGCCTTCGTGGCGCTCCTGGTCGCCGGCCTGGTCGGCCAGGCGCTGACCGGTGTCGCCGTCTACGACGCACAGGCCAGGGAGGCGCAGCTGCCGGCGATGACGTTGGCGCAGTACGTCACCTCGTCGCAGTTCGCGGTCGACGTCGCGGAGAACTGGCAGTCGGAGTACCTCCAGTTCCTCCTCTTCATCCTCCTCACGGTGTGGCTCGTCCAGAAGGGATCTCCCGAGTCCAAGCCCCTCGACCGCGTCGGTAGGGAGTCGGACGAGGCCCAGCTGGTGGGCCCCCACGCCCGAGCGGACTCGCCGCGTTGGGCCGGGGTGCGCGGGTGGAGGCTGCGGCTCTACTCCCGGTCGCCCGGCCTGACCATGGGTGCCGTCTTCGTCCTGTCGTGGACGGCCCAGCTCGTCGCCGGGCGCTCCGCCTACAACGCGGACCAGCTGCAGCAGCTGGAGGCACCCCTGACGTGGGGCGAGTACCTCGTGGCCCCCGACTTCTGGAACCGGACGTTCCAGAACTGGCAGTCGGAGTTCCTCGCCGTGGCGAGCATGGTGGCCTTCAGCATCTACCTGCGCGAACGGGGTTCACCGGAGTCGAAACCGGTGGGGCAGCCCCACACGTCGACCGGCGTGGAGGGTTGAGGTCAGTCGCGACTGTGCGGGGTGACGTCGACGGTGCCGGTGTCGATGACGTCGAGGGCGACGTCGTGCAGCTTGCGGTTCGTGTTCTGGCTCGCGATCCGCAGCAGGTCGAAGGCCTGGTCGCGGGTGACCTTGTGCTGGGCCACGAGCACCCCCACGGCGGTGCCGATGTCGCGGTTCGAGCTCAGCGCCTTCTCGAGGTTCTTCGTGCGCTCGCGCAGGTGGGCGGCCGCGACGGCCTGGGCCGCGTGGGTGGTGAGGAGCAGGCCCTCGGCCACGTCGCGGTCGGTGAAGGCGTCCGGCTCGGTGGCGTAGAGGTTGAGGCCCGCGATGAGGCCGCTGCCCTCGAGGTTCATGCGGAAGGAGAGCATGCTGTGCAGGCCGAGCTCGTCGGCGACCCGGCGCCCGTACTCCGGCCAGCGGTCGTCGTGGCGCAGGTCCTTGGGCTGGTAGATGGTGTCGTCGACGATGGCGTCGATGCACGGCCCCGACCCGAGGTCGTACTGGATGGCGTCCGCGCGGCGCGCGGTGTCGTCGTTGGCCGCGGCCGTGGCGAAGGTGCCGCGCGAGAGGGTCGTGATGCTGGCGGTCGTGGCGCTGGAGACGCGCTCGGCGGCCAGGCGCGTCACGGCCTCGAAGGGGCTCTGGAGCGGCGAACCGGACAGCGCCTCGCCGAGGCGGGCGAAGTCCTGTGCCACGCGGAGCAACAGGTCAGGTGCCTGCTCGCTGGTCGACGTCGTCATGAGGGGCCTCCGGTCGGTTGCGCCACCTGCCGGTGGGTGGCGTCGGCGCGGGCCGCAGCACCTGCGCCGAGGATGTTCACTCGGGTCAACCCTAGCCCCGTACCCGAACTCGCCCCGCCCGCGCTCCACGGCGCGCGACCTGACCCGCGCCGAGCCGCACTCCGTCGGCTGGGTACGTCTGCCGCATGACCGACACCGTGATCCTCGACGTCGACGGCACGCTCGTCGACAGCAACTACCACCACACCATCGCGTGGATGCGGGCGTTCGCGGCGCACGACCTCACGCCGCCGGGATGGCGCATCCACCGCGCGATCGGCATGGGCGGCGACAAGCTCGTGGCCCACGTCGCGGACGACGACGTGGAGGCGCGTCTGGGCGAGGCACTGCGCGAGGAGTGGACCCGCGAGTTCGACCGGCTCATCGGTGAGGTGCGGCCGTTCGAGGGCACGCGTGCGCTGCTCGAGTCGGTCAAGGAGCGCGGCCACCACCTCGTGCTCGCCAGCTCGGGCCAGCAGCAGCACGTCGAGACCTTCCTCGACCTCTTCGACGGCCGCTCGATCGCGGACGCGTGGACGAGCGCCGACGACGCGGACGAGAGCAAGCCTGCTGCCGACCTCCTCCAGGTCGCACTGTCGCGGGTCGGCGGTTCCGCCGGGGTCATGGTCGGCGACTCGATCTGGGACGCGAGAGCCGCGGAGGCCGCCGGCATGCCCTGCGTCGGCCTGCGCACCGGCGGCTTCAGCGAGGCCGAGCTGCGGGATGCCGGGGCCGTGATGGTCGTGGACGGGCCGGGCGCCCTGGGCCGTGAGGTGGCCACAGGGCGCCTGGACGGGCTGTCGCGCTGACCCTTCGGCGCGCCCCCGGCCCGAACCGGTCAGGCGCTCGCCGGGGCGAAGCGCTCCCAGACCCGGTGGAGCGTCAGCAGCTCGGTGACGTCGCCGAGCACGTCTGCCGGGTCGGCGGCCTCGGCCCCGGTCACGACCCCCGCTCCGTCGGTCGGGATGCCGGCGGCACCGAGCGCGGCCGCGCCGAGGTCCCCGAAGGCGGCCAGGGTCTTGCTGTGGCGCCACATCTCGGCGGCGACCACGACGATCCGGGGGTCCGTCGACGCGCCCGCCGCGCCGGCCCGATCCGTGGCGTCGGCCGTCGTGGGCTGCCCGGCACGGGCGTCGAGCCCGGCGACGGCGTCGTCCCCGACGGCGGCGCCGAGCACGACGAGGGCGTCGTACTCGAACGACCGGCAGGTGGCATACGTGCGGTCGACCGGCAGCTCGCCGACCGTGCCACCGCGCGGGGCGATGAGGAACGGCACCATCGAGAACGCCTCGATGCCCGCGACGACCGCGGCCGCGGCGCCGGGGTCGGTCCGGCTGTCGACGACGACGCCGACCTTGCGTCCCTCGGCGGGGAAGGGGCGTCCGACCTGTGACAGCGCGGCGCTCGGCTCGACGTCCTCGAGCGCGATCGTCGGATCCGGGGCGGGCAGTCCCAACGCGTCGGACACCGCGGCGCACAGGTCCTCGTCGATGTTCGCGAGGCACTGCAGCTGGCGCTCCTTGACGGCCTGCTCGTAGCACTTGGCCAGCTCGAAGGCGTACGCACCCTTGATGTGGTCCATCTCGACCGCGCTCATCGACCGGTAGAAGAGCCGCGTCTGCGTGTAGTGGTCGTCGAACGACCGGGCCTGGGCCCGTACCTTCGTGCTCTCCTCGACGACGGCCGGCACCTCGACGAAGGGCCGGTCCTGCGCCCCGGCGTGGAAGGGGCAGCCGCCGTCGAGCGAGTTCGGGCGGTAGGGGGCGACCCCGCTGTGCACGGCGTGCTGGTGGTAGCCGTCGCGCAGCATGTCGTTGACCGGGGCCTGCGCCCGGTTGACGGGGATCTGGTTGAAGTTGGGCCCGCCGAGTCGGGTCAGCTGGGTGTCGACGTAGGAGAACAGCCGAGCCTGCAGCAGCGGGTCGTTGGTGACGTCGATGCCGCGCACGAGGTTGCCGACGTGGAAGGCCACCTGCTCGGTCTCCGCGAAGAAGTTCGTCGGGTTGGCCGTGAGCGTCAGCAGCCCGATCGCCTGGACGGGTGCGAGCTCCTCGGGCACCAGCTTGGTCGGGTCGAGCAGGTCGATGCCCTCGAAGGTCTGCTCGGGGGTGTCGGGGAACGTCTGGATGCCGAGCTCCCACTCGGGCAGGTGCCCCGCCTCGATGGCGTCGGCGAGGTCGCGCCGGTGGAAGTCCGGGTCGCCGCCCGCCGCGAGCTGCGCCTCCTCCCACACGAGCGAGTGCACGCCCGCCTTCGGCTTCCAGTGGAACTTCACCAGGGTGGTGCCGCCATCGTCGTCGACGAGGCGGAACGTGTGGACGCCGAAGCCCTCCATGGTCCGGTAGGAGGCCTGGATGCCCCGGTCGGACATGTTCCACATCGTGTGGTGCTGGGCCTCCGTGTGGAGCGAGACGAAGTCCCAGAACGTGTCGTGCGCCGACTGGGCCTGGGGGATCTCGCGATCGGGGTGCGGCTTGGCCGCGTGCACCACGTCGGGGAACTTGATGCCGTCCTGGATGAAGAACACCGGGATGTTGTTGCCGACGAGGTCGAAGGTGCCCTCGTCGGTGTAGAACTTCACGGCGAAGCCACGGGTGTCGCGCACGGTGTCGGCCGAGCCCCGCGAGCCGAGCACCGTGGAGAACCGCACGAAGACCGGGGTCTCGACCCCGTCGGCGAGGAACCCCGCGGCCGTCACGCCGGCGGCGGTGCCGTAGGAGCGGAAGACGCCGTGCGCTCCGGTGCCCCGGGCGTGCACCACGCGCTCCGGGATGCGCTCGTGGTCGAAGTGCGTGATCTTCTCGCGCAGGTGGTGGTCCTGCAGGAGGGTCGGCCCTCGGTCGCCGGCCTTGAGCGAGTGGTCCGTGTCGCGCAGCCGAGCGCCCGTGCTCGTCGTGAGGAAGGCGCCTGACTGGGCGCGCGCCGTGCCGGGGGCACCCGTGGGCTTGCCTGTCGCAGTGACGACCTCGGGAGCGGCCTGGTCGGGCTGCGGCGGGAACGGCTCGTGCGCCACCTCCGGCTCGGCGACGGTCGGGGGTGTCCGTGGTTCTTCCACAGCGATCTCCTTGTCGTTGGTGCGGTCCCAGTACCCGAACCCTCGGCGTTCAGCCGGTCGTCGTGCCCACCTTCTCGCCGATGGCGAGGTGTCCACCGAGGTAGGCCGACAGGCCGCTCACGGCCAGCCCGGTCATCCCGAGACCGACGCCGAGTCGGTGGTTCCGCGGCCGGACGACCCAGGACGCGGCGTAGAGGCCCACCGACGCACCGTTCAGCAGCGCATGCGCGGCGCCGACCCGACGCGGACGCCTGTCCAGCGCCGCGTACTCGGCAAGACCGGTGAGAGCGGCGGCGGGTGCCGTTGCCAGCCCCGCTCCGACCAGTCGACGTGCGGCGGCGCGAGCCGACGTCCCGCCGGCGAGGTCGAGCACGGCCGCGGAGGTGAAGAAGCCGATCGGCAGGTCGGTGAGGAAGGGATGCGCGGCGTGACCGAGCACCTCCCCGGTCACGAGCCGCCGCCAGGCACCCTCGCCGCGCGCAGCCCGAGCAGTCGGGTCGAGCCGGTCGGCGAGCCGGTCCCAGGTCGGCCGGCCCTCGACCAGTCGTTCGACGAGGCGGACCGCCGCCGGTGGTCGCACGGCCGACGTGTCGTGAGTGGAGGTCATGCGGGAGCAGTACCCGCGGATCCATCTGTCACACAGCCGTTTCGGCGCAGGTTGCGCGGGGAACGTCCGCGACGTGAGCACGGCAGGACTGCGACAGGCTCGGTTGGACGCCGAGGTGGTGATCCCGGTGAAGTGGTGCGGAGGTCCGGGGGAGGCCTACCGCATCGACGAGATGGGACGCTATCTCGCGGCCCTCCGACATGCCGTGCGCCACGTCACCGTCGTCGACGGGAGCCCCGCCGGGGAGCGGCGACGGCACGAGGAGGCGTGGGGGGCGTACGCGCGGATCCTCGCGCCGGAGGCGTGGCCCGCGGCGGCGGCACGGGCCACGAACGGCAAGGTCGTCGGCGCCGTGACCGGCATCCGCGCGGCCCGGCACGAGCTGGTGGTGCTCGCGGACGACGACGTGCGCCACACGCCGGACTCCCTCGCGACGATGATTCGGGCGCTCGCGGACGCGGACCTGGTGCGACCCGTGAACGTCTACGACGCCTGGCCCTGGCAGGCGAGGTGGGACGGTGCCCGCAGCCTCGTCAACGTCGCGATCGCCACCGACTGGCCGGGCACCTTCGCGGTCCGTCGTTCGACGGTCCTCGCCTGCGGCGGATGGAGCGCGGAGGTGCTCTTCGAGAACCTCGAGCTGTGGCGGACGGTGCAGGCCCTCGGGGGCCGCGCCGTGGCACTCGACGGGGTCACGGTGTCGAGGCGCGCCCCCACGCCCTCCAGGTTCTGGTCGCAACGGGTCCGGCAGGCGTACGACGACCTGGCGCAGCCGCAGCGCCTCGTCGTGGAGCTCGCGATCCTCCCCGCACTGGGCGCCGTCGCACGCGCCCGTCCTCGTGCGCTCGCGCTGGTCCTGGGCGCCGCCGTGGCCGTCGCGCACCGCGGGCGGTGCCGGGTCGGCACCGACCGAGTGCCCCCGAGCGTGCCCCTGTGGGCCCCCGTGTGGGTGCTCGAGCGTGGGGTGTGCGTGTGGATCGCGCTGGGAAGCCGCCTGACGGGCGGCATGCGCTACGGCGGGCGTCGCTTCCGGGTTGCGGCACACTCCGCCGGCTGGCTCACGCGCCGACTGGACCCGGACGGTCAGCGCCACAAGAACGGCCCGTACCGGCGTGCGCGCCAGGACGGCCACGCACGGACGACCCACATACCCGCTCCCGGCGAATCCGACCCATGTCCGAATCCCTGCATGGACCTGCGGCCGGTGGGTACCGAGGGACCACGACCACACAGGACGCACGGGCGGCTCGAGCAGGTGGCTCGCCCCGTGCTCCGGCCACGGAAGGAACGACGATGACTGAACGTCCATATGACACAACGGTGTCGGATGACCTCGGCGCCACGCCGACGCACACCTCCGACGTCTCGCGCGACCGGATCGAGAACGCGACCGCGGGCGTCGAGGGGTCGTTGTCGCACGGCACCGACGGCATGACCGGCAACGTGCAGTCGGGGAACGGGCAGGCCGACAGCGGCTCCAGCGGCACGGCGGAGACGGTCAAGAACGAGGCCGGCTCCGTCGCGGCCGATGCGGCGGAGAGCGGGCGCGCCGTCGCCGGGACGGCGACCTCGGGAGCGCGCGACGTCGTGTCCGAGGCGACCTCGCAGCTGCAGTCGCTCTTCGGGCAGCTGCGCGGCGAGCTCGACGACCAGGCGTCGTCGCAGGGTCAGCGAGCGGCCGAGGGCCTGCGCGGTCTCGCCGACGAGCTGCGCCAGATGGCCTCGCGGTCAGAACAGCAGGGGCTGGCCGGCGAGGCCGCGGGGCAGATCGCCGAGCGGGCCGGGTCGGCGGCCGACTGGATCGAGAACCGTGAGCCGGGAGACATGCTCGACGAGCTGCGCTCGTTCGCGCGTCGGCGTCCCGGCGCGTTCCTGATCGGCGCCGCCGTCGTCGGCGTGGTCGGGGGGCGGATGACCCGTAGCCTCGCGGGCGGTTCGGACGACGACGCTGCCGACGGCACGCGCGGGGCGGCGGTCTGATGAGCACCAGGCCCGACGCCCCTGGCGCCGCCGGTCCGTACGCCGCCGCCGACCCGGCCGTCACGACCGTGCCACCGGTGTCGGCAGCCGTCCCCACCGAGGGGGGCGACGAGGACTACGTGACGGCGGCGCGCCCTGACCGCGAGAGCTCCCACGAGAAGGCCGAGCACGCCTCGATCGGCGACCTCGTGGGCGACATCAGCCAGGGACTCAGCACTCTCCTCAGGCAGGAGGTCGAGCTCGCCAAGGCAGAGCTCAAGCAGACGACGTCTCGAGCGGGCAAGGCCGCCGGCATGTTCGGCGGGGCGGCCGTCGCCGGCTGGATGGCGCTGCTCTTCCTCTCGCTCGCCGTGTGGGAATGGCTCGCGAGCGCGCTCGACAGCCGTGCATGGGCCGCGGTGATCGTCATGGCCGTCTGGGGCGTCGTGGCCGGCGTGCTCGCCGCCGTTGGACGCCGCACCACGCAACAGATCCAGGGACTACCGCGCACGGCAGAGACCGCCGCGCGAGTTCCCAACGCACTCAAGGGAAACGAGGAGACACGATGACCACCGACTACTCCAGCACCGACCACTCCACCATCGACCGACCGGCGTCCGACGACCCGGAGGCGATCCGCGCCGACATCGAGCGCACGCGGGCCGAGCTGAGCCGGGACGTCAACGCTCTCGGCGAGTCCGTGAGCCCGAGCCACGTGGCGGCCCGCCAGGCCGACCGGATCAAGGGCCGCGCCGCCTCGGTGCGTGACCGCGTCATGGGCAGCGCCTCGGACACCGGCGACACCGCGTCCGGCGTGATGCAGGACGTGGGCTCCACGGCGTCGCAGGCCGGCCACGCCGTGCAGCGCAAGGCCGCGGGCAACCCCTTGGCGGCCGGGCTGATCGCACTCGGTGCCGGCTGGCTCGTCGGGTCGCTCCTGCCCGCCTCCGAGAAGGAGCGCTCCATGTCGCAGGCGGTCAAGGAGAAGGCGGAACCCGTTCTCTCCGAGGCGCAGTCGGTCGTCAAGGATGCCGCGAGCGAATCGGCCCAGCACCTCAAGGAGCCGGCGCAGGAGGCCGTCCTGTCCGTCAAGGAGACGGCCACGTCGGCGGTCGAGGACGTCAAGTCGGACGCCCGGCAGGCTGCCTCCGACGTGCAGGAGAGTGCCGCCGACTCGGCGCAGTCGGTGTCGGGCACGTCGACCTCCTGAGTCCCGCTGCTCCCACCACCCCAGCAACGAAAGGTGTTCCCATGGACCACAGCACCACCGGAACCCATCCGAACCGACGCACCGCCCTCCAGAAGGCCGCCATGCTCGTCGGCGCCGTGTTCCTGCTCGTCGGCGTGGCCGGCTTCATCCCGGGTGTGACGTCGAACTTCGGCGACCTCACCTTCGCCGGGCACCACTCGGAGGCGAAGCTGCTCGGCATCTTCCAGGTGTCGATCCTGCACAACGTCGTCCACCTCCTCTTCGGCGTGGTCGGCATCGCCGCCGCCAGGTCGTGGAAGGCATCTCGCGGCTACCTCGTCGGCGGAGGTGTGGTCTACCTCGTGCTCTGGGTCTACGGCCTGGTCATCGACAAGGACTCGTCGGCCAACTTCGTGCCGGTCAACCCGGCCGACGACTGGCTGCACCTGCTCCTCGGGCTGGGCATGATCGCGCTCGGCCTGGTGCTCGGTCGTCAGCACGTCGAGCGCGCCTCGGGCCACGACGCGATCGTCGGCGGGCGTCCCGGCAGCACGCGCTAGGGCACTCGCCGGGCCGAGGTGACGGTCGAACGACGAACGGAGCGAACGGGGTGGCGGCGGTGGAGGAGAGCGCGATGGTCGACCAGGTGAGCGAGCTCGTGCTCGTGCGCCACGGCGAGAGTGTGGGCAACCTGGCCGACACGGAGGCGCACCGGCGTGAGTCGCGCCGGCTGCGGCTCGACACGCGCGACCCCGACACGCCGCTCTCGCCGCGGGGTCGTGAGCAGGCGGCAGCCCTCGCCCGGCACGTCCTGAAGGGTCCCGGCGCCCACCCCGACGTCGTGTTCAGCTCCCCCTACGTGCGGGCCGCGATGACGGCCCGCACGGTCGGGGAGGCGATCGGCCTGGACCCGGTCACCGACGAGCGGCTGCGGGAGCGCGACCTCGGCGTCTTCGACGGCCTGACCGGCCTGGGCATCCGTGAGAGCCACCCGGAGGAGGCGGAACGGCGCGAGCGCCTCGGCAAGTTCTACTATCGCCCGCCCGGAGGTGAGAGCTGGACGGACGTGGCGCTCCGGGTGCGTCACGTGCTCGCAGACCTGGCCCAGCGGCACGCGGGTCGTCGGGTGTGGGTCTTCACGCACCAGGCGGTCATCATGAGCTTCCGGCTCGCCCTCGAGGGCCTCGACGAGCAGACCGTCCTCGCGCTCGACCGGGACGAGCCGCTGCCCAACTGCTCGCTGACGCGCTACCGGCGCCGGGGCGACGGCGGGCTGGCCCTCGTCTCCTTCGCCGACGTCGGCCACCTCGAGGACTCCGAGGCCGAGGCGACCCGCGAGGAGCCGGACTCCGAGCCGGGGCGGCGCGAGGGCGCGCGATGACGGCCCACCCCACGACCCGGATCGACCCGGAGCTGCTCGGTTCCTGGCCGTTGCCCGCGGCCGACGGCGACAAGTCGCAGAAGGGCACCGTGCTCGTCGTCGGCGGCGCCAGGCAGACCCCGGGGGCGGTGCTGCTGGCGGCGGAGGCGGCCCTGCGCGTGGGAGCGGGCAAGGTCCAGGTCGCGACCGCCCGAGACACCGCCGGCGCGGTGGCGGTCGCCCTGCCGGAGGCCTACGTCGAAGGCCTGCCCGTGACGCCCGGCGGCGAGCTCTCGGTGACCGGCGCCGAGCGGGTGCTCGAGCTCGCCGACGGCGCCGACGTCGTGCTCATCGGGCCGGGCCTCGGCAACCCGTCGACGGCGAACCTCTTCGTGTCGCAGGTCGTCCCCGGGCTCGACACCTCCGTGGTCGTCGACGCGCTCGGGACGGCCTTCCTCACCGACAACCTGCGCGGTCTCTCCCACCTGGCCGGTCGCGCGGTGCTCACCCCGAACACCACCGAGCTCGCCGTCATGCTGGGGCGCGGCGAGGACGAGGTCGAGCAGGATCCGCTCGCCGCCTGCCGGGACGCCGCGGACAGGACCGGTGCCAGCGTGCTCAGCGGGACGGGCGAGCTGCACGTGGCCGCCCCGGACGGGAGGGCGTGGTGCTGCGACTCGGGGCCGTCGGCTCTGGCCACGGCGGGGTCGGGCGACGTCAAGGCAGGAGTCGTGACCGGGCTGGTGGCGCGCGGTGCATCCCCGGAGCAGGCGGGCGCCTGGGGCGCGTGGCTGCACGCGCGGGCCGGCGCCCTGCTCGAGCAGCGCGGTGGCGGCTACCTCGCCCGCGACGTCGTCCTCGCGGCGGCGGAGGTGCTGCAGCGCCTGACCCCGAGCAGCCGTTGACCCCGAGCAGCCGTTGCGCGCGAGCCCGTTGAGCGCGAGCCCGTTGAGCGCGAGCAGCCGGATCCGGACGCGGTGGCGTGTCGCCGGACGAGCCTGTCCGGGCCGACTGTCGCAGCACCGGTGTACGTTGGATCCCTTGATCGCGGGCACGGGCCGCGGGGCCCCGAACGGGTCGCGCGGCGCGCAGGCACCTTCAACCGACGAGGGAAGCCGCGCCCGCAAGGGGTTCCCTTGTCCTGCACCTCTCCCCGTCCACCGATCCCTGCTCTCGCAGTGTCGCCGGACGTCGATGTCATCTACCCTGTCGCGCCGCTCTCCGTGCGGGCGCCGTCCCCGGCACTGCGCGAGCCCATCGGGCTCGACGGCTCCCGTTCGTTCGCCGAGACACCTGCCTCCCGCCCGCAGAGCGCCGTCGACGACGTCGCCTCCGTCGTCGGGGGGGTGCTCGCCGCGACGACGCGGGCGGTCCGCGACGCCTCGCACCTCTGCGTCCACGTCGTCCAACGCGGCGGGGGCGTGCGGCTGCTCTCGGCCACGAGCGAGGTCCCGCCCGCGTTCGACGAGCAGTTCACGACCGGTCGGGGCCCGGCCGCAGCCGTGCTGCGTGGTGACCGACGGCGGGCGGTGCTGCGGTTGGGGTGCGCGGACGACGAGGCGCGGTGGCCGGGCGTGGCCGCGTGCGCGGAGGCCCTGGGGGTGCGGACCCTCGTCGCCGTCAGGCTCGCCTGGCGCGGACGGGTGGTCGGTGTGCTGACCCTCGCGTCGTCCGCGTCGGACGATGTCCCGGAGGCCGTCGTGGAGCTCGTCGCCGCGATGGCGGACCACCTCGCGGTCACGGTCGCGACGGCGCAGCGGGCCGAGCAGCTCGAGCAGGCTCTGGTGACCCGCCAGGAGATCGGGCAGGCCGTCGGCATCCTCATGGAACGTCACGCCCTCACGGCGGACGCGGCGTTCGCCTACCTCCGGCGCCTGTCGCAGGACGGCAACGTCAAGCTGCACGCGGTGGCGCAGGCAGTACGGAGTGGCGATCACGGGATCGGCGTTCCGGAGGAGTAGCCCACGACGGGCTGCCTCGAGCGATGGTGAATGTGACTGCCCGAGGTGGGTACTGGCGCAGTGAGCCGCTGGCCGGGTTCAGCCGCGCAGCTCGGTCAGTGGCGTCCCCCGACGCGCAGGGCGGCGACGCGGGCCTGCAGCGCCCGGTTCTCCTCCTGGAGCTCGAGCAGCATCCGGATGCCGGCCAGGTTGACGCCGTCGGCGAGCAGGGCGCCGATGCGGCGCAGCCGGGTGAGGTCGTCGGCACTGTAGCGGCGCGTGCCGCCGGGGGTGCGGTGCGGCGTCAGCAGGCCCCGGGCCTCGTAGAGCCGGAGGCTCTGCACCTCCATGCCGACCAGCTCCGCGGCGACCGTGATGCCGTAGACGCCGCGCGCGGGGTCGGGCGCCGTCGCGTGGTCGTCGCCCGCCATCCGTGCCTCCTCCGCCCGGCGGTACCGGGCTCTTGCGCACAGTGTGCCAGTCGTGCTACACAAAATCTACAGCGCATGCCACAGATCGACAGACGCGATCGTGGCCACACCGGAGCATCTGGACGCGATGGAGGTGACAACGATGCTGATGCGCACCGACCCGATCCGAGAGTCCTTCCGTGACCTCGACCGCCTGGCCCAGCTGGCCATCGGCGGCAACGGCACCCTCGCCCGCCCCTCGGCCATGCCGATGGACGCGTGGCGCGACGGCGACACCTTCCACGTCGAGCTCGACCTGCCGGGCGTCGACCCGGGGTCGATCGACCTCGACGTGGAGCGCAACGTCGTCACGGTCAAGGCCGAACGCCGCCCACGCGCGAGCGACGCCGAGCTCATCGCCGCCGAACGCCCGCGCGGCGTCTTCAGTCGCCAGCTCGTGCTCGGCGACAGCCTCGACACCGAGCGCATCGAGGCGAGCTACGACGCCGGCGTGCTGAGCCTCGCGATCCCCGTGGCCGAACGGGCCAAGCCGAGGCGCATCGAGATCGCCCAGCCGGGCGAGGGCCGGGCGACCATCACCGCCTGAGGCGAGTGCGATGACCGAGCCGATGACGTATGCCGGGTCGACCCGGCAGACCGACGTGGACGAGGCGTTCCTCGAGATCGTCCTGGGTGACCCCGACCTGCTCGACGCGCAGTTCGCGGAGATCGTCGGTGCGGACGGGCCGCGCGCCACACCGAGTCCGACGCCGGGGCCTCCCGGACGACGACGGACTCCCGGCGCCGGGCGCGGGAGCGGGGCGGCGCCCGGCGGGACCCGCCGGGAGGGGGACTCCCGGGCGCCGCGTCGGGAGCGGTCGCCTCCGTCGAGCCGCGGGCACGCGCCCGCCGACCCCGAGCCGCGGACCGCCGACCGCCGGGTCAGACCAGTCCGAGGCCCGTCAGCCCCTTGACCGCGAACCACACCCCGAAGACGATCCCGACCCCGATCACGAGCGGCCGGTTGTGCCGCGTCAGCCAGCCCGCCGCCGGCCCGAGGACGTCGTCGGCCCGGCGTGGCGCGGCGAAGGCCACGACGAGGGCGGCCACCTGCAGCGCCTGGGCCAGCACCACGAAGAGCACGAACGCCAGCACTCCCGTCGCGGTGGGCAGCGCGGCGTCGTGGATGGCCGCGACGGCTCCCAGCGTGAAGACCCAGAACTTCGCCCCGACGACCATGCTCAGCGCGCCGAACACGTAGGCCCTGCCCGGACCCATCGAGGCGGTGGCCTCGAGCCACCGTGGGGGTGGGGCGTCCTCGTCGGGCTGGTCGAGCGCCCTGCGCCCGGCCATGACGAGGAGCAGGACGCCCAGCACGAGCAGGAGCGAGGCCGTGAACGGCGACGCGGCGTCGGGTCCGGGCGCGCTCGTCGTCGGGGTCTCGGGGCGCAGCACCACGCCGAAGACGAGCCCCTGCAACAGCCGGACGGTCGAGACGCCGGCCACCCAGGCGAGGGCGGGCACCCGTCCTCCGCCCTGCAGCAGCAGTAGCACGACGACGACCTGGATCGGGACGACGGCGCTGCCCACGACGAGCGGCAGCAGCGCGCCCCAGACGCCGTTCACGGCGCCACTCGACGATGGCTCACCGGCACCTCCGGCTGATCGGTTCCGTGCGGGGGCGGTGGGGTGCTCACCCGCTGATCGACTCGAGCGCCTCTCGCACGTCCTCGGCTGGGATGCGCTCGAGCGTGAGCAGCTGGCCGCCGGACGCCTGCACGGCGGCCGCGATGTGGGCCGCCCAGACGTTCTCCCAGACGACGACGACCACCGACGAGCCGGGCGCCATCTCGGCGGCGATGGCGAGGGCGTCGTCCTCTCCCACCATGTCGGGCAGGTCGGCCGGGAATCCCAGCAGCTCCTCGGCGCCCTCGGTCGTCTCGGCGTCGACCATCGTCACGGCGCCGGTGTCGTCCTTGCGCACGACGAGCACGTCGAGCACCCGCACGGCGCCGTCGGCCACGGCGCGCGCCACGGCGGCCGCGACACCGGTGCCACCCAGGTCACCGGCGAAACCGATGACGGCGATGTCGACCGGACCGACCGGTCGCACGGCTCTGCTCATGCGCACACCTCCTCGACGGGGCTCCATGCTCGCGCGGGTCGGGTGGCGGCCACGTCACCCGCACCGGGTGAGCCGGAGGGTGGGTCGGTGGAGGGAGTCGGGGAGGGAGTCGGTGGGAGGGAGTCAGGGGTGGGTGGCTCAGTGCCCGGCGATGACGAGAACGCCGACGAGGGCGGCGACCGCCGTGACGGCCGTGGCCAGCGCCACCCGGGCCACGACGGCGCCCTCGGGGCCGCGGTGCCCGAGCCGTCGCAGCACGAGGTCCGCGTCCCGGTGCCGACGCCGCGCGACGACGGCGAGGTCGATGCTCCAGCCGAGACCGAGGAGGCACACGGCATACCCGTACGCCCCCAGCTCGCCCGGGAGCACCCGGAGGCCCACGAGCGAGCCGACCGCCACCGACAGCGCGGTGCGCCGCCACGCGAGCGACGTGCGCTCGGCCTGCAGGCCCGGGTCGGCGGGGGAGGTCACCCGAGGACCCCGACGAGCACGGCGATCGCGACGATGCCGAGGATCACGGCGATCGGCAGCTTGAGGCCGGAGGACGGCAGCGGCGCGAGGTGGCGCATCGCCCGCTCCGTGCGCACCCAGGCGATCCAGGCCTGGGCGGTGGCCGCCACCCCGGCGAGCACGAGCAGGACCGAGATCGTGACGCGCAGCCACGCCGCGACCGGCACCTGCAGCGCCTCGACGGCGAGCCCGGCCGCGACGAAGGCGAGGGCCGTGCGGATCCAGGCTAGGAAGGTGCGCTCGTTCGCGAGGCTGAAGCGCGGGTCGGGGTCGTCGCCGGCCTCGTAGACCGACCTCGGGAACCGGCTGCGCTCCGGGGTCACGGCGTGCTCCTCATCGGTGGTGCGACTGGGTGGTGCGGCTGGGTGGTGCGACTGGGTGGTGCGAGTGCGGTGCGACTGGGCGGTGCGACGGGTTGGTGGAGCGGCTCGCCCGCGTCTCGCCCGTCGGGACGCCACCATCATCCACCGCGTCCGCCGTGCGGTGGCGGGCGGCCTGCGCGCAGCCCTCCCGGTCGGAATCGACGACTGCCTGACGGGGGCCGGAGGCGGAGGTACCGTGAAAACGGGTCGGCGCGTCGGCGTACGGCGTCGGCTGCCGGCCCGACCGCTGCAGTCGCCCGCGTGACCCCTCCAGAAAGCGCAGCGTGATGACCCCTCCCCTCCGCGCGTCCACGCCCTGCCCCTCCTCCCGCACCGGTCATGGCTGCCCGCCGCCGTGGCCGGACGTCGGAAGGAGAGCCCGGGGCTGACGTGGTGGCCGCATGGGAGCCCGGGCCCGTGGAGGCACCGGCGAGAGCGCCGGCCCGGTCGTTCGCCGCGCGGTCGCGGGGGGTCCGCCCACCGGGTCCGTGGCCGCGGCACCGGCCCCCGGCCCTCACGCCTCGCACGGTGTGGCGTCGGCGCGTGCCCGCGCCCCTGCCGCTCGAGCACGCCACCGAGCGTGGTGTCGGCACCGTCGTGCTCCTCGCCGGCTCGGTGGGCACCGGCAAGACGACGCTCCTCGCCGGTTGGGCGCGCGACCTCGCCGTGCGCGGTGACTGCGTCGGATGGCTCGCGGTGGACCGCGAGGACAACGACCCCCTCGTGCTCGCCGGCGACCTGCTCGGAGCCCTGCGCTCGGCCCTGGCGGGTCTCGAGCCCGACGACGACGCGGCGGACGGCGGCGTGCTCGCCGCGGGCATCGGCGGACCCGTCGCGGGTCGGGCTCTCGTGGAGCACCTGTCGACCCGGGCGGCGCGCGCCGGCCGGGACGTGTGGCTGTTCCTCGACGACGTGCACCTCGTGCGCGACCCACGGGGGCTCGCACTGCTCGACCTCCTCGTGCGCCACGCGCCGTCGGGCCTGCACGTCGTCGTCGCCACGCGCGCCGACCCCGGCCTCCACCTGGCGCGCCTGCGCCTCGACGAGCGGCTCGTCGAGGTGCGCGAGCGGCAGCTGCGCTTCGGCCTCGACGAGACGCGGGAGCTGCTCGTGCTGCACGGGCTCGACCTCGAGCAGCGACACGTGCAGCGTCTGCAGGAGCTGACGGAGGGGTGGGCGGCCGGCATCACGATGGCCGCCGTCTCGCTCGCACGCGGCCGTGACCCCGAGCGGTTCCTGCACGAGTTCGCCCGGAGCGACCACGCGATGTCGGGCTACCTCGTCGAGGAGGTGCTCGCCGGGCTCGAAGCGTCGACGCGTGACTTCCTCGTCGCGACCTCCGTGCTCGACGAGGTGACCGCCGACCTCGCCGCAGCCGTCACGGGGCGCGACGACGCGGGCCTCCTGCTCGCCTCGCTGGCGTCGGACAACGCCATGGTCGGCTCCGACCCCGACGTCCCCCCGACGTACCGCTACCACGTGCTGCTCCGCAGCTACCTCGGTGCGATGCTCGAGGCGAGCAGCCTCGAGCGCAGCCGTGACGTGCACGGCCGCGCCGCCCGGTGGTACGCCGCCCACGACATGCCGGGACGTGCGCTGGCCCACGCGGAGGCCGCCGGTGACCTGGGCACGGTCGAGGACGTGCTGCAGCACCACGCGCTCCACCTCCTGCTCGACGACCGGGCCGCCGACCTCGACGCGGCGGTGCGGGCCGTCGCCGACCATGACGCCGACCCCACCCTGACGGCGGTGGCGGCCCTGACCAGCCTGGCGCTGTCCGACCCCGCGGCCGCCGCCGCGCAGCTCGTCTCGCTGACCTCCGGCCCGACGGCCCCGGGGTCCGCCGCCGGCGCGGCCACGCCGGCCGGCCCGGGCATCCCGGTCGACCGGCTGCTCGCCGTGGGCCTGCGCTGGCTCGGCTTCGTCGGTGGTCTCCCGCGCCCGTCGTCCGGGAAGACCCCGCCGGGCGTCGGGTGGGTCAACCCGCTGCGCGACGGGATCGCGGAGGAGCTATCGGCCACGATCTCGACGTGGTCGGCCGAGCCCCTGGCCGCGGCCCCGGCGGCGCGTGGTCCGGCCGGCCACGCGCAGCACGACCTGGTGCTGCTCGAGCAGCTGACGAGCGGTGACGCTCTGCTCGGTGCGGCGCGCTTCGAGGAGGCGCGCACCGCATACGGCTCGGCGCTGACGACGGCGCGGGCGTCGGGCCACGCCCTGCCGGCGCTGCAGGCGATGGTGGGCCTCGCGAGCACGGCCGCGGGCCAGCAGGACCTCGAGGGCATGCGCGCGTGGTCGGACCGGGCGCTCGCCGCCGCCGCCGGCACGCCGTGGGCCGGATCGCCGCGGCTGCTGCCGGCGCACGTGCTCGGTGCCTGGGGCGCGTACCACCTGCTCGACGCCCCGTCGGCACGCGCACGCAACGCCGTGGCGCTCGAGCTGCTCGCGACCCTCGCCCGGGGTCCCGTCGTCCCGGAGGCCCTTCCCGCCGACGCGGTCGCCGGTCGGGCGGACCACGTGCTCGGCGACCCGGCGGACCTCGGTCCGGCGGCCTTCGGGGGGACCGGTCCGGACTCCCCGGCCCGGCGCGGCATCGAGCAGCTCGCGCGCCTGGTCCGTCTGCTCGAGGCCCACCTCGACCTCGAGTCGGTCGGCGACGAACCCGGTGGGCGCCACGAGGTGGCGGCGCGCGTGGCCGCGTCGGCGCAGCAGGTGGTCGGGGCGTCGATGACCGACGCGATGGCGATGGCCGAGCTGTTCGCCGCGCACCGGCTCGTCCTCGTGGCCGGCTTCCCGCGTCTGGCCAACGAGCTGGAGGTGCTCTGCGCCGGCACCCCCGTCGCACCGGAGCAGCTCGCCGCGATGGCATCCGTGCGGGAGCTGCGCTGCGGTGACGACGCTGCCGCTCGGGCCTCGGTCGCACGCGTGTGGGGCCGAGGCGCCACGCCCCCGACGCTGCACGTCGCGGTCACCGCCCACGTCGTCGCCGCCGTCCTCGCGCACCGCAACGCGCAGCCGACCGTGGCGCAGGAGGAGCTCGTGGCGGCCCTCCGGCTGGCGGCGCCGCAGCGTGCCCCGCGGATGGTGCTCGACGTCAGCCCCGAGGTCGTCGACGTGCTGGCCGTGGGCGCCGGGCGCTTCGGCTCGCTCGAGCCCTTCGCCGGCACGCTGCTCGAGCAGGCCCGCGCCGGCGCGATCGACCTGCGGGAGGCCCGCGGCGACGTCACGCTGAGCGCCCGGGAGCTCACCCTGCTGCGTGAGCTGCCGTCGCTGCTCACCATCGCCGAGATCGCCGCGGCCCGGGCCGTCAGCCCGAACACCGTCAAGACCCAGCTGCGCTCGCTCTTCCAGAAGCTCGGCGTGGGCTCGCGGCGCGACGCGGTGGCGGCGGCCCGACGGCTCGGCCTGCTCTGACCGAAGGGTCACCCGGCCGGGGTGACGCCGAGCGGGTGGTCGGCGCGGCAGCATCGGGTGCAGCCGGTTCGCCGGCGGCCTCGGTCGACCCACGAAGGGGGCGGTGTGCGCTACGAGTTCATCCTGGCCGAGCACGTGCCCGACGTCGCCCACGCGGCCTTCCCCGAGCTGGAGGAGTCGACGGTGGAGCTCGGGGCGACGGGCTCGATCATGTTCGGCGACGTCGTCGACGCCCCCCACCTGCACGGCATCCTGGCCCGGTTCCAGGACCTCGGCTTCACGCTCCTCGAGCTGCGCCGCCTGCCGGACTGAGCGCATGAGCGACGGCCCCCCGACCGACGAGCCGACACCCCCGCGAGCGCCGCGACCACCGGGGCCGGAGGGGACGCCGCGCGCGCCGCGGCCGGTCTCCCGGAGCCGGGCCCTGCTCGGCCTGCTCGTCAAGGTGGTCGTGGTGGTCGTCGGCGGCTGGTGGTTCCTGCGGGTGGTCCGCCAGGTCGACTGGGCGGCCGTCTGGGCCGCGGTCTCGGGGCTGACGTTCGCGCAGGTGGTGGCGCTCCTGCTCGTCGTCGTCGTCCGTCAGTGCCTCAACGCGGGGCCGCTCGCCGTCTTCGCGCCGGGACTGGGCCTGCGCCGGGCGGTGGCCAACGACCTCTCCGCCAACCTCGTGGCGACCGTCGCACCACCACCGAGCGACGTCGTGCTGCGCCTCGCCATGCTCCGCTCGTGGCAGGTCGACGCGGCCGCGGGCATCGCCGGCATCACCCTCAACACGTTGACCTACTACGTGGCCCGGTTCGGTGCGCCCGTGCTCGGCCTCGTGATCGCGGTCGTCACGGGCCGGTCCGAGCCGGCGTTCGCGTGGACGGCACTCACGAGCGGGGCGATCAGCCTCGCCGTCGTGGCCGGGCTGGCCGTGGCCGCGCGGGGCGAGCGACCGGCTGCGCGGGTGGCCGGTTGGGTCGGGGCGCGCCTGCGTGCCGTCGTGACGCGCGTCGACCCGGAGGCCTGGGCGACGCGGGCGGCGACCTTCGTCCGGGGCGCGGGGGAGGCCCTCCGGCGCGGCGCGCCGGCCGCCATGGCCTGTCAGGTCGGACTCGTGCTGAGCGAGGCCGCGATGCTGCTCCTCGCCCTGCGCTTCGCCGGGGTGCCGCCCGAGGCCGCCCCGGGGTCGCTCGTCGTCGTCGCCCTGCTCGTCAGCTACCCCCTCACGGCGCTCCCGCTCGCCGGTCTCGGCGTCCTCGACGCCGCGGTGCTCACGGTGCTCGGCCTCGACACGGGGCCGCTCGCCGTGTCGGCCGTGGCCGGCCTCGTCGTGTTCCGGGTCTGCTGGCAGATCGTGCCGCTCGTGGCCGGGGGTGCCACCGTGGCGCTGTGGCGTCGGGCGCAGCCGGCCGACCACCTCAGAGGTGCCACACCGCAGGGATGAGCACGATCGACACCGCCATCCAGAGCAGCATCACCGGCAGGCCGAGGCGCCAGTAGTCGCCGAACCGGTAGCCACCCGGGCCCATGATCATCATGTTGCCCGGGGTCGCGATGGGGGTGAGCAGCGAGGCGGCACCGGCCACCGCGACGAGCATCAGCACGGGCGCCGCCGACACCCCCGTCTCGTGCGCGGCCGCGACGGCGATCGGCACGACGATGAGCACGGTCGCGGTGTTGCTGACGACCTGGCCGACCACGGCGGTGAGCAGGAACACCGCCGCGAGCAGCAGGTAGGGCCGTCCGGCGCCGACGACGTCGATGAGGCCGCCCGCCACGAGGTCCGCGGCGCCGCTCGTCCGGATCGCGGTCGAGAGCGGGATGAGGCCGCCGATGAGCACGACCGTCTGCCACGACACCGCGCGGTAGGCCTGGTTGGTGGTGACGACGCGCGTCAGCACCATCGCGGTGGCGGCGGCGAGGCCCGCGATCGCCGGCGGCACGATCCCGAGGGCGAGCGCCACGACCATCGCGAGCAGCACGGCGACGGCCCGGCCCGACCGGGGGCCGAGCGGCACCGCCTGCCGTCGGACGAGGTCGGGCGAGTCGACGAGGAGGACGTCCCGGTCGTGCGCGAGCTCCTCGATGGCCGTCCACGTGCCGTGTAGCAGCAGGCTGTCGCCCGGCGCGAGCTCGACGCGATCGGCGCCCACGTCCTTGCCCATGCGCCGGATGCCGAGGACGACGAGGTCGGTCTCGCGCAGCTGGCCGGGGAAGGCGGTCTCACCCACGAGCGGCGAGCGGGGCGGCACGACGGCCTCCGCGACCCCCACCTCCCGCGTCATGATCCCCTCGGTCGCCGTCGTGATGGGCCGCATGGCGACGGCGAGGCGCAGCTCGGGCACGAGGCGGCTCACGGCGTCGCTGTCACCGCTGACGACGAGGACGTCGTCGTCGCCGACCGGCTCGGTGCCGGTCACCGCGTGGCCCCCGGCGCCCTGCACGCCGACCAGCGTCACGCCCGGGTAGGCACCGAGGTCGAGCCGGGCGGCCGGCACCCCTGTGACGGGGGACCCCGGTCGCACCCGCAGGCGGTAGAAGCCGTCGTGCAGCTCGTAGTAGGCGGCGAGCCGGCTCGCGTGGCGGCCCAGGTCGCGCACCGGGTGCGACGACGGCCGGTCGGGCAGCACGCGCGGCCCGAGCGCGATGCCGAGCACGACGGTGCCGACCACGAGCGGCACTCCGACGACGGCGAAGTCGAAGAAGCGGAAGGCCGGGCTGCCGGCGTCGACGGCGGCGTCCGAGACGATGACGTTGACGGGGCTGCCGGTGAGGGCGAGGAGCGAGCCGGCGCTGCCGGCGAAGGCCATCGGCATCAGCATGAGCGAGGGGGAGCGGCCGATCCGCGTGGCGAGCACGACGACCATCGGCAGGAGCGCGGCGACCGAGCCGTTCAGCGTGATGACGGCGGTGAGCAGGGCGCAGAGCCCGAGCACGGCCACGAGCAGCCGCGTCGCCCCGTCGCCCACGACGTCGACGAGCCGCGACCCGGCCCACGTCGTGACGCCCGCGGAGTCGATGGCCTCGCTCACGACGAAGAGGGAGGCGATGAAGACGACGACGGGGTCGCCGAAGCCGGAGAGGGCCGTGTCGGCGTCGACGAGCCCGGTCGCGAAGAGGGAGAGGCAGGTGAGCACGGCGACCGCCCCCACGGGCAGGCGGTTCCAGACGAAGAGCGCCACGGTGCACCCGAGCACGACGAGGCTCGTCGCGGCGGGACTCATCGGCGTCCCGCGCGGGAGGCGCCGCCGTCGGCCGACCGCACGCGTTGCCGAGCTCTCATGACGCCTCCTCGTGTCGGGGTCGACGCCCGCTGCCCGGACCCGGCCGTCGGGCCGAACCTAGCCAGCGCGGGCCCCTCCCACCTCACCCGTGGCAGGTGACCGTCGGGTCACCCCGGAGGGGTGAGTCGCCGCCGCGGCGCGACAGCCATGCTCGGTAAGACCGCCCGAGCCGCAAGGAGCCACCGTGAGCACTCCCGCCATGCGTTCCCTCGACCCCATCCCGTCGACGCGGACGACCGCGACCGTCGACGTGGTGAGCGCGGTCCCTGCAGACGGGGTCATCACGGCGATCGCGATTCCCGTTGCGCACCAGGCGGATCCGCCTGCGGAGCTCGGGCACGACGCCGCCGCCCTGGCGGCGGCCGGGTTCACCGGCAGGGCGGGCGAGACCCTCGTGCTGCCGGCCTCCGGCGGACGGGTGCACGTCGCCGTCGGCACCGGGGTCGCGTCCGAGGTCGACAGCGCCACGGTGCGCGACCTCGCGGGCGCCTTCGCCCGCGCCGTCCCGGGCCACCGCGGACTGGCCATCACCCTCCCGGTCGGCGGCACGGGGGTGAGCCCCCACGACTTCGCGCTCGCCGTGACCGAGGGGGTCGTCCTCGCCCGATGGTCCTTCCACGTCGGCGTCTCGGACACGACGGCCCTCGAGCGGCTGGTCCTCGTCACGCCGGAGGCCGACGCCGACGCCGCCCGCGAAGGGGTGCGCCGGGGCCTGGTGCGCGCACGCGCGGCGGCCCTCGGTCGCGACCTCGCGAACTGTCCGGCTGCCGTGCTCACCGCGACCCGCATCGGCGAGGTCGCCCAGGAGCTCGGCCCGGCGGCGGGCCTCGAGGTCGACGTCGTGGGGCGTGAGCAGCTCGTCGAGATGGGCTGCGGCGGGCTGCTCGGCGTCAACCTCGGCAGCGTCGAGGAGCCGCGCATGGTGCGCCTGCACTACGTCCCCGACGGCCCGCCGAGCGGCCACCTCGCCCTCGTCGGCAAGGGCATCATGTACGACTCCGGCGGCATCAGCCTCAAGCCGAGCGACGAGTCCCACGCGCAGATGAAGAACGACATGACCGGTGCGGCGACGGTGCTCGCCGCGATGACGGCGCTGCGCGACGCCGGGTGCCGCGCGGAGGTCACGGGCTACCTCATGTGCACCGACAACATGCCGTCCGGCTCGGCGCTCAAGCTCGGCGACATCCTGCAGATGCGGAACGGCAAGACCGTCGAGGTGCTCAACACCGACGCGGAGGGCCGGCTCGTCATGGCCGACGCCCTAGCGCTGGCCGTCGAGCTCGGCGTCGACGCGATCGTCGACATCGCGACCCTGACCGGGGCCTGCCTCCGGGCGCTCGGGGTCGACCTCGCCGGGGTCATGGGCACCTCCGAGGGCCTCGTCGACCAGGTGCGGGCCGCCGGCGAGCTCGTCGACGAGCCCGTGTGGCCGTTGCCGCTCCACCGGCGCTACCGGTCGCAGCTGGACTCGCCGATCGCGGACCTGACGAACATGGGCGGCCCGAACGCTGGCCAGATCACCGCGGCGCTCTTCCTCGCGGAGTTCGTCGGGGACGTGCCGTGGGCGCACATCGACATCGCCGGCACGGCCCAGCTGCCCGAGGCGCGGCACTGGCGCAACAAGGGCGCGACCGGCTTCGGCAGCCGTCTGCTCGTCGAGCTCGCCTGCGCCTTCGAGAAGCCGGCCCGTCCGTCGCCATGAGGTCGCCACGAGCACCGTGACGCCCGCCTGCCCGACGACGCGTCGCTCGCCCGGATGCCGCGGGCGACGTGCACGCGCGGGTCGGCGACGAACCTGCGCACGCGCTGCATCGCCCAGCGCCCGGACAGCCACGGCCGCGCCCGGGCGGCGTGCGACCCGGGGTCAGCCCGTGGCGGTCGTCACCGGCGAGACCGTCGGCAGGCCGAAGCCGTCGACGAAGACGTTGACGGTGACGCTGCCGGCCTTCTCGAAGCGGAAGGTGACGGGCAGCAGGCGCCCCGCTCGAACGTCGAGCTTCAGCTCGACCATCTCGAGGTGCAGGCCGCCGGGGTACTGCAGGGAGACGACCCCGTTGCCGGGCAGGTCGATGCCGACCGGGGTCTCCGGCCCGTCGGTGCCCTGTCGCATCACGACGCGGGTGGCGTAGACCGTGCTCACGGCGAGCAGGCGGTCGGCGGCGTCGCCGTCGTTCGACAGCGTCGTGAACAGCCCTGTGTTGGTGCCGCCGAGCAGCGTGCGGTCGGTGGGGGCGTCGATGCGGGTGGCGAGGAGCCGGATCGCGCCGGCCTCGGCGTTGACGCTCGTGCCGCGGGCCGGGTTGGTGATCCGGGCCTGGGTGGGGTCGGGCTGCGACGTGCACGCGGTGAGGCTGACGACGCACCCGAGCACGAGTGCGGCCGACGCGATCCGGCGGGTCCTCATCCCGTCACGCTAGGGCGGGGACGGGCGCCGGCGACTCCCCCGCGGCGGGTGATCGGGGCGCCGGACCGGGCTCGGGCACAGGTGAGGCGGCACCCGCTCGGGGGATCGGGTGCCGCCTCACCCCCTCATCGCCGCGGGCCCGCGCGGCGTTACACCGCTCGCCGACTCAGCACCCGCCGTCGTGGTGCGGGTGCTGGGCGCCCCACACGGCCGCCTGCGTACGGCGCTCGAAGCCGAGCTTGGCGAGCAGCCCCGACACGTAGTTCTTGACCGTCTTCTCGGCGAGGTGCAGCCGCTCGCCGATCTGACGGTTCGTCAGGCCGTCGGCGATGAGGGCCAGGATCTGGTCCTCGCGGTCGGTGAGGGGCGGGGTGGGGCGGCCGTCGACCACGACGCCGTGCCGTCGCCCGCCGTGCGGCGGCGTGCCGTGACCGTCGCCCCCGCCACCCGCGGTGGCGTCGGGGGAGCGCAGGCGCGCGAGCAGCCGCTCGACGAGCGCGGGGTCGATGAGGGAGTGGCCGCGCGCCACGTGGGCCACGGCCTCGGTGAGCGACGGGCCGCGGATCTGCTTGAGCAGGTAGCCGGAGGCGCCCGCCATGACGGCGGCGAAGAGCGCGTCGTCGTCGTCGTAGGAGGTGAGCACGAGCGAGCGCGTGCCCGGGCTCGTGACCGCGATATCACGGCACACGTCGATGCCGTTCCCGTCGGGCAGCCGCGCGTCGAGCAGCGCCACGCGGGGCGCGAGGACGGGGATGCGCCGCCGGGCCTCGGCCACCGTGGCGGCCTCGCCCACCACGGTGAAGCCGCCGTGCGACTCGAGCAGGTCGACGAGCCCGCGCCGCACGATCTCGTGGTCGTCGAGCAGGAAGACGCTGACGGGGCCGGTCAGCTCGTCAGGGGCACGGTCCACCTCAGCGTCCTTCCTCGTGCGTGCGCGCGCAGCGTGCACTCGCCGCCGCGGGCCCGGGCCCGCACGCGCAGGTTGCGCAGGCCGTGACCGCCCCGGTCGCGGGGGTCGTATGCCGGCGACCGCCCGTCGCGCGCACCCTCGGGTCGGTCGTCGGTCGCGTCGTCGCTCGGGTCGTCGCTCGGGTCGTCGCTCGGGTCGTCGTCCGGGTCGTCGTCCGGGTCGTCGTCCGGGTCGTCGTCCGGGTCGGCGTCGGGGAGGTCGGTGGTGTCGGTGACCTCGACCGTGACGGCGTCGGCCGAGGCCGTGACCGTGACGGTGACCGCGGTGGCGCGGGCGTGCTTGACGACGTTGGTGAGGGCCTCGCGCAGCACGGCGGTGACGTCGTGCAGCAGGTCGGGGTCGACGACCGTCGCGACCGGGCCCTCGAGGTGCAGGGTCGGCTCGAGGCCCAGGCCGCAGCTCGCGGCGCCGACGACGGCGGAGAGCGTCGAGCGGACGTCGGCGGTGGTGGCGTCCTGGAGCTCGAAGATGGTGGCGCGGATCTGGCGGATCGTCTCGTCGAGGTCCTCCACGGCCCTTCCGACCGCGGCCGACACGGCATCCGGGTCGCGGCGGGTGCGGGCGGTGTCGAGGAGCAGGCCGGTGGCGAAGACGCGCTGGATCACGTGGTCGTGCAGGTCGCGCGCGATGCGGTGCCGGTCCTCGAGCACGACGAGGCGCTCCTCGTCGGCACGACCGTCGGCCAGCTCGAGCGCGACCGCCGCGTGCGCGGCGAACTGCTCGGCCATCTCGACCTCGGCGACCCCGAACGGCCGGCTGCCCGGGCCCCGGGCCACGACGACGGCGCCGCGCACGCCGGCCTCGCCGACCAGCGGGCAGGCCATGACGGGCGCGTCGGCGCTCCCGCGCAGCCGGTGCCTCAGCCGGGGGTCCGTCGGCCCGGGGGTGGCCGCCAGCACGGCGCTGCGCTCGCGCAGCGCGGCCGCGGCCAGCTGGCCGACCGCGGGGGTCGGGTAGGAGGTGCCGACGAGCTCGTCGGCACCGAGCCCGCGGGCCACCTCGACGAGCAGCTCGTCGTCGTCCGCGGTGGAGGTGTCGGCCGGACCCCCGTCCGGGCCGTCACCGTCCGGCAGGGGCGGCGTGGTGCGGGGCAGGGCGATCGCCACGACGTCCGCGTCGGCGAGGCGCAGCACGGCGTCGGCGATGCGGACGAGCACGTCGGACCCGAGGCCGGGCCGCAGCAGGTCGCTCGTGATCTCGGCCGACGCGCGCAGCCACTCCTGGCGCAGCCTCGACTCCTCGTAGAGCCGGGCGTTCTCGACGGCGACGCCGGCGCTGGCGGCGAGTGCGACGACCAGCTCCTCGTCGGCCTCGGTGAAGTCCGTCCCGTCGATCCGGTCGGCCAGGTAGAGGTTGCCGAAGACCTCGCCGCGGGAGCGCACGGGCACCCCGAGGAAGCTCTGCATCGGGGGGTGACCGTCCGGGAAGCCGGCGGAGCGCGGGTCGTCGCCGATGCGGCGCAGGCGGATCGGGGCCGCCTCCTCGACGACGGCGCCGAGCACGCCGCGACCCGTGGGCAGGTGGCCGATGCGCTCGACGTCCCGTGCGTCGAGGCCCGAGTGGACGAACTGCTCGAGCCGCCCGTCGACGCCGATCACCCCGAGCGCCGCGTAGCGGGCCCTGGCCACCTCCCGGGCGGCCTCGACGATGCGGCGGAGCACCGCGGGGAGGGCGAGCTCGGAGACGACCGACCGGTTGGCCGCGAGCACGGTGCGCAGGCGGTCGTCCGCCCCGGCGGCCGGGTCGGCCCCGGGTGCCGGCTCGGGCGGCCGTTCCGGCCGGCGGGTCGCGCGCGACGACCTCATGCGTCCAGCGTAGGGCGGCCCGGGCGGCGCGGGGGCCGAAGCGGCCGGCATACGTCTTCGGCGCCCGCACCGGGCTCGGGTCCGGCGACATGTCGCCCGAACGGGAGCGGATCGCCGGACCGAAGCGGTGTCGCGGGACTCGCAGGCACCCCGGGCCTCAGGAGACGTCGCGGGTCGGGAGGGGCAGCTCCTGGGAGCCGAAGACTCGCCCGGTGAGCCGCTCGACGGTGATGCCGATGAAGACGTTGCGCACCCCGCCCGCCCAGGGCTCGGCGCCGTCGACGGTCCACAGGTGCGTCAGCAGGGCGGGGGAGGCGACGGCCTGGGCGCGGCCGCGGGCGATGACGCTCCACCCGGTGTGACGCGTGCGGTCGAGGTCGTCGACCTCGAAGGCCACGTGTGCCGGGTGCACGAGCTCGGACAGCACCCCGAAGGGGGAGGTGCGGAAGACGATGAGGTCGGCCGCCAGGGCGTAGCTGACGGGGAAGATCTGCGGGCCGTGCCCGGCGTTCCAGCTGACGCGACCGATGTCGTGCGACTCGAGCAGCGCCTGGCTCTGCGCCGTCGTGAGGTCGGCGTAGCCGAGGCGGCGACCGGCGCGTCGGGTCGGGTGCGTCTCGTGGGCCGCCGCGGCTGGGCCCGGGTGCTCGGAGGCCCTCATGACCGGCCTCCCGCCGCGCCGACGCCGAGCCGGCGGCGGCGGCCGTGGTGCCCGGGCGCGAGCCCCGTCGGCGAGTGACGGTCGCGGGCCGCCGACCGGGCCTGCTCGCGGCAGCGGTCGAGCTCGGCCCGCACGCGGGCCAGCTCGGCGCGCACCTCGAGCAGGGCGGCGAGCTGCCCGCCCACGGTCCGCGACCAGGCCTCGACGGCGCGCCAGTCGGCACACCAGGTCAGCGGGATGCTCGCGTCCGCGCGACCGGTCGGCACGGCATACGGCGACGGCGGGCCGGGAGGGGTGGCGGGCGGCGGGACGGGGGAGGCGGGCGGCGGGGCAGGGGCTGCGAGCGGTCGCGCGCCGGCCTCGCGGTGGCTGACCCGCAGGCCGTCGACGACGACCACGAGGTCGAAGACGTCGGTCGGGGGCGCCGCGACGAAGGGGCGGCAGGTCACCCGGTGGCCGGCGACCGCGAGCTCACGCGTGATGCCGGCGGCGACGGCCTCGTCGATGCCGGCCGTGGTCGCCGCGACGTCGGGTGCCGCGCCCCCGTGCGCGTCCGGACGGTCGCCCGGCCGCCCCGACCCGTGCGTCCGGGGCGAGGTCGCCCCGTTCGAGGCCGTCCGGTCGAACGGCGCCTCGTGCGGCACCTCGTCCGGTGGCGCGGGAGGGGTGGAGTAGGTGACAAGGACGCTGCCCATGGTCTTCTCCCAGCCGTTCCGCCGCGGGTGCGGCGCTCTCCTCCGATGCTCCGGGCGCCGGGCGCGCGCCGACACGGCCGAAGGTCGGTCCGGTTCGGGACCTTGGTCCTTGTGCCAGGGGCCCTCGGCACCTGCCGCCGCGGCGGTCCGCGCGCGAGGCTGGAGCCAGAGGTGAGCGAGATGGACGAGACGAGCAGCACCAGCAGCACCAGCAGCACCGGCAGCGGGCGACCGGGGCCGGTGGGGGAGCGCGGCGGCACGGTCGTCGTCGGGGTCGACGGCTCCAAGGCGAGCCGGATCGCCCTGCGGTGGGCGTGCGCCGAGGCCCGCGCGCGCGGCGGGCACGTCGTCGCGCTCTCGGTCTGGCACCTCTACCCGCTCGCGCCGCCGGACCGCGTGGGTGCCTCGCCGTGGTGGTTCACGACCGACCCGGAGGAGGCGACGCGCGCCCTCCTCGACGAGGTGGTCGGCGAGATCGCACCCGACTTCCCCGACGTCACCATCGAGCGCGAGGTCGTCTCGGGGCACGCGGCCGAGGAGCTGGTCAGGCGCTCGGAGACCGCCGACACGCTCGTCGTCGGGGCGACCGGCACCGGCGGTTTCGCCGGCATGCTGCTCGGGTCGACCGGAGGCGCGGTCGTCGAGCACGCGCACTGCACCGTGGTGCTCGCCCGCTGAGGCCGGCGGGTCAGGTCGTGCCGACGCCCGCGGCCCGTTCGCGCCGACCCTCGAGGTAGCGCATCACCGGGGTGGCGAAGGTGCCGTGCACCATGACCGAGAGCAGGATCGTGAAGGCGACCGTCGACCACAGCCAGCGCTCGTCGTCGAACTCGTGCTCACCGGCCGCGTAGGCCAGGTAGTAGAGCGACCCGATGCCGCGCACCCCGAAGAAGGCGGCGGCCAGCGTCTCCTTGCGTCCGAGGCCGCCCGGCAGGTCGGCGCGGCGCGCGGCCACGCGCAGGCTGAACCAGCCCGAGAGCGGCCGCACGACGAGCACGAGCGCGAGGGCGATGAGCACGCCGCGCCAGTCGAGCTCGCCGAGCACGCCCTTCGTCATGGCCATGCCGAGCAGCAGGAGGATGACGAGGGTCAGCAGCCGCTCCAGACGCTGCACCACCTCGTGCATCGAGCGGTGGTAGTCGTGGTTGCGCTCGGCCGCCCGCAGGGTCATGCCGCAGGCGAAGACGGAGAGGAAGCCGTAGCCCCCGAGGAGCTGGCTGGCGCCGTACGTCATGACGAGGGCGGCGAGGGCGAGCAGCGGCTCACCCTGCTCGGCGAGGCGCAGCGAC
Organism: Terrabacter sp. NPDC000476; assembly: GCF_040300125.1. Lineage (NCBI taxonomy): Bacteria > Bacillati > Actinomycetota > Actinomycetes > Micrococcales > Intrasporangiaceae > Terrabacter > Terrabacter sp. NPDC000476. Next base: position 1,851,196 of record NZ_JBEPDF010000001.1, on the reverse strand, counting down.
GGACGCTTGGAACGGAAGGCGACCCGCGCCAGGCCGCGGCCCACGACGACGCCGACGACGACACCGACGACGACCTTGCCGACGAGGTCCCAGGCGAGCCAGTGCAGGCCCGACGACACGGCCCACGACGAGACGCTGCCCGCGCCCGCGACGAGCAGCGCCGCGGCGACGAACGGGAACGCGAGGCCGTCGTTGAGCCCGGCCTCCGAGGTGAGGGCGAAGCGCACGTCGTCCTTCTCGTCGACGGGCTCGCCGAGGCCCGACCCGTCCGCGTCCTCGGCGTCCTCGACGTCCTCGGCCCCCTCGGTGTCGTCCGCGCGATCGTCGGACGACCCGCCGGCCGCGTCGAGGTCGACGGCGGGCCCGGCGACCTGCACGTCGCTCGCGAGCACGGGGTCGGTCGGCGCGAGCACCGCGCCGAGCAGCAGCGCGGCGGCGGGCGCGAGACCGAGGCCCCAGCCGAGCACCGCGACCCCACCGATGGTGAGCGGCATCGCGATGCCGAGCAGCCGCCATGTGGGCGACCACGTGCGCCACGACGCCCGCCGCCGCAGGTCGAGCGGGCGGTCGAGGGCCAGGCCGACGCCCATCAGGGCCACGAGCACGGTGAACTCGGCCACGCGCTCGATCTGCGGCCGGATCTCGAGGGGGTCGAGCCGCATCCCCTCGGGCAGGGGCAGCAGCCCGATGCCCATGCCGAGCAGCAGCAGCACCATGGCCGCCGAGACGGCATAGCGTTCGAGCAGGGCGGGCAGCACGGCGGCGAGCAGCATTGCCGCGCCGGCGATGACGTAGATCAGGTCGATCGACATGGCGACACGGGTGGGGACTCCTACGGTGGGGGCACCCGGTGACGTACCCGCCGTCGCGCCCCACCGGTCACTCGCGCGGCCGCGGTCACCGGTCGGTCGCCCGACCCGGGCTCACGAGGCCGTGCCGAGCGCGCCGGCCGCGATCGTGCCCGCGGCGTGGAGCGGCACGGCGCCGTCCGCCCCCACCATGTCGTCCGCGCCCACCAGGTCGCCCTCGTCGGCCCCGACGCGCTCGACGAGGCGGTCGTGCAGCTGCTCGGTGATCCGGCGCAGGGTCCGCGAGACCTGCATCTGGCTCACGCCCCTCGCCTCGCCGATCTGCCGCTGGGTCATGCCGTCCACGTAGCGCAGCAGGAGCAGCTCGCGCTCGTCGTCGTCGAGCTCGGTGAGCGCCGCCGAGAGGCAGAGCCGGTCGTCGGCCCGCTCGAGGTCGGCGTCCGCGTGGGCGAGGAAGGTGACGAGGCCCGACCGCTCGTCGTCCGGCGAGGCGCTGTCGAGCGACAGCGGGCGGAAGCCGGTCGCGACCGCGGCGAGCTCGCGCACCTCCTCGACGCTGGCGCCCACCGCCTCGGCGAGCTCGGCGTCGGTGGGGGTGGCACCGAGCTGCTGCTCGAGCGAGGCCCGCACCGTCTGGAGGTTGGCCCGCAGCTCCTGGAGCCGCCGGGGCGGCCGCACGACCCAGCCCCGGTCGCGGAACCACCGCTTGAGCTCGCCCGAGATGGTCGGCACGGCGTACGACGCGAACGAGGGCGCGTGCCCGGGCTCGTAGCGCCGCACCGCCTTGACGAGGGCGAGGCGCGCCACCTGCACGAGGTCGTCGTGCTCGATCCCGCGCCCGTGGTAGCGGGCGGCCATGGTCGAGCACAGGTCGAGGTAGAGGTGGACGATCCGCTCCACGACCTCGTCGACCTCGCCGGGGCTCGAGGCATCGGCGAGCTGGGCGAAGAGCGCCGCGGTCTGCTCGTCGCGCTCGGCGAAGGATGGACGGTGCGAGTCCGAAGGTGCCATCGACTCATCTCCGATGCATGACGGAAGACGGAGTCGGCACTGTCCTGGACCGATCTGACCACTTCGAGCGTGCCACGAGTCCGCCGCGGGCGCAACGGTGCCCACGAAGGGTTGCTCTTACGTCGCTGCCGCCGGTGCGGCATCCGCCGACGTATGCCGGTCGCCGGGGTCGACGTGCCGGTGGTCAGCCGCTCTTCCACCTCTCGACGGCGCCGTCGCGCTGCAGGGCGTCGATGACCGCCGTGCCGAGCAGGGTGTGCCCGCTCGCGTTGGGGTGGTCCCCGTCGTCGAGCAGGTCGCCGGTCGGGTCGCGTGTCCCGCTCGTGCCCTTCAGGGGTGCGTAGGCGTCGACGTACAGGGCGTGGGTGGAGGTCGCCACCTGCGCCACGGTGTCGTTGACGAGCCGGGTCAGCTCGTCGCTGCCGAGCACGAAGTCGGTGCCGAGGGCACGCCCGACGGCGCCGTCGACCGTGACGTTCCAGTAGCCGATGACGGCGATGCGCAGGTCGGGCCGAGGGTCGATCGCCCGCACGTCGGTGATGATCCGCCGCAGGCCGTGCCCCATGGCCGTGAGGGTCTCGGTCCAGCAGTCGGAGGTCGCGGCCGGGAGGCAGTCGGGGTCGCCGACGTGGGCGAGGTCGAAGTCGTTGGCGCCGACCTCGATGACGACGAGGTCGGCGTCGGCCAGGTGGTCGCGCGTCGGGCCGGACGTGACGTCCTGCTCGACGTCGGCCGTGGTCGCCCCGCCGTTCGCGTCGTTGTGCACGACCCACCGGCGCCCCGTCGCGCGCCCGAGCTGGGCGCCGACCTGCTCGAGGTAGCCGGTGCAGCCGCACGTCTCGGCCGACGGCACCGAGTCGCCGAGCCCGACGAGCGTCATGGGTCCGGGCGGCACGGCCGAGGTCGTCGTCGACGTCCCCGGCGGTGTCGTCGTCGCCGCCGACGGCGACGGGGTCTGGCGCGCGGATCTCGTCGCGCCGGTGGATCCCGTTGCAGCCGTGGGACCTTCGCGGTGCTGCGACGAGCTCGCGGCCAGCGGGTTCGGCACGACCCCGCCGAGCATGAGGGCGCCGCCGACCACCACGACGAGCACGACGACGCCGAGGACCACGTCCAGGTGCCGCGGCAGGAAGGTCGACGGCATACGGCCTCGGCGGCCGCGTGGCTCAGCCACGGAAACCGGGCATCGTCTGGCCGAGCCAGGTCAGGGCCTGGGGCACGAACGGGGTGAAGACGGAGTCGCGGTGGCCGCCGTGCGCCAGGACGGTGCCCGTGACGTCGAGGGGTGGCCGGGCCACGCTGAGGAACCTCGACGTCGTCGGGTACGACAACGTGTCCTCGCGCGAGGTCAGCACCCAGAGGGCGACCGGCGGCGGCGAAGTCCTCGCGAGGTCGACGAGGTCGTAGCCGCGCTCGGTCGCCGGGGTCAGGGGGTCGTAGGCCGGGCTGAAGTCGGGCCGGAAGTAGCCGAGCAGCGAGATGGCGGCCCCGAAGACGTCGGGGTGGCGCATCGAGAGCGAGGCCGCGCACCAGGCCCCGTAGGAGTAGCCGAGCGCGGCCCACGCGGTGCGGGTCCGCTCGACGTGGAAGTGGCGCGCCGTCCAGGCCGGGATGTCGTGCGAGAGCCACGTGTCCGTCTGCGGCTCGCCCGCCGCTCCGTTGACGCACTCGGTGTCGAGGCCCGCCGGGGTGTCGATGCGCGGCACGACGACGATCGAGGGGGCGAGCCGGTGCTCGGCGGTGAGCGCGTCGACGGTGCTGAGGAAGTTGAGCCGCAGGAACCCGCGCGGCCCGCTGGGGAACCCGTGCAGCCCGAGGATGACGGGGTAGGTCCGCGGTGACCGCGGGTCGTAGCCGACCGGGAGGTGGACGTAGACCTGGCCCTCCGCGTTCGAGCGCTGGTCGACCACGGTGTAGGTCTGCAGGCGCGATCCCGGCCGCGGCAGCGGGGGGAGCACCGCGGGGGTGGTCATGCCCCGGAACCCGGGGCCGGCGACGGACGCGGCGACGACGGCCGTGGACGAGCCGCCGTGGTGCACCTGCACGGAGGTCGAGCGCGAGCCGAAGAGGTCGCCCCAGCTCGAGTAGAAGACGTACTGGTCGTTGAGCGCAGCCCCGGCGAGGGCGAGCACGAGGACGTTGAGCACGAGGACCTGCAAGCCTCGCGCCACGGCCTGCAGCGGTCGCCCGCCGCGTCGGGGCAGGCCCGCGACCACCAGCGCGAAGACGCCGAGGGCGAGGGCCCCGAGCAGGACGAGCAGGCTCGTGTCGGTCAGCTCCATGTCGGCCTCGGCTCTGTGTGGGATCGCCCGGCGGGAACCGGGCGGACGAAGGGGAAGGTCAGGACGGAGCGGATGGAGGTGCCGGTGAGCACCATGACGAGGCGGTCGACGCCGATGCCCAGCCCCCCGCTCGGCGGCATGCCCAGCTCGAGGGCGTGGAGGAAGTCGTCGTCGAGCTCCATGGCCTCGGGGTCGCCGGCGGCCGCCTTGAGCGACTGCTCCGTGAGCCGGGCCCGCTGGTCGACGGGGTCGGTGAGCTCGCTGTAGGCGGTGCCGAGCTCCATCCCGGCCACCACGAGGTCCCACCGCTCGACGAGGCCCGGCTGCGTGCGGTGGGGCCGCGTCAGGGGGGAGGTCTCCCGGGGGAAGTCGGTGAAGAAGGTGGGCATCAGGGTCACCGGCTCGACGAGCTCGGCGTAGAGCTCCTCGACGACGGCGCCCGCCCCCATCTCGGGCCGGACCGTCACGCCGTGCGCCGCGGCGATGCCGAGCAGCACGTCCATGTCGGTGTCGAGGGTGACCCGGCTGCCCACGGCGCGTGAGACGGCATCGAGCACCGGCACGACCGGCCAGGGGTCGCTGATGTCGACGAGCTCCACCCGCCCGTCGCGGGTCAGCGGCAGCGCCTCACGGCCGTGCAGGCGGACGGCGGCCTGCCGCACGAGCTGCTCGGTCAGCGCACGCATCGCGACGTAGTCGGCGTGCGGCTGGTAGACCTCGAGGGAGGTGAACTCGGGGTTGTGGGTGGAGTCGGCGCCCTCGTTGCGGAAGTTGCGTCCGAGCTCGTAGATCGGGCCGAGCCCGGCGACGAGGAGCCGCTTGAGGTAGAGCTCGGGGGCGATCCGCAGCGAGAGGTCGAGGCCGTAGGCGTTGATGAAGGTCGTGAACGGGCGGGCCGTCGCGCCGCCGTGCGTCGTGTGGAGCACCGGGGTCTCGACCTCCAGGAAGCCGGCCGCCTCGAGGGTGTGGCGGATCGAGGCGACGACGGCCGAGCGCCGGCGGAGCAGCTCGAGGCCGTCCGGGTGCACGATGAGGTCGGTCGAGCGACGTCGTGCTCGGGCACCGGGGTCCTCGAAGGCCCGGAACGGCACGGGGTGCAGGCACTTGGCCTCCATCCGCCACGACCGGGCCAGCAGGCTGGGCGTGCCGGACCGGGAGGTACCCCTCGTGCCCTCGACGCGCACGAGGTCGCCGACGTCGACGACCTCGGTGAAACGGTCCAGCTCGGACACCCCGGTGCGCGCGGCGTCGAGCAGCACCTGCGCGCTCGCCGGTCCGTCGACGAGGGTCGCGAAAACGACCCCGCCGTGGTCGCGGAGCGACCGGACGCGCCCGACGACCGACACGGCGCAGGCCGACCGGTCGTCGGCAGACGCCGTGCCCGCCGTGCCCGCCGTGCCCGCCGTGCCCGCCGTGCCCGCCGTGCCCGCCGTGCCCGCCGTGGCGGAGGCTGGCGACCACGACGCCAGCGGCGTCGTCACCGCCGTGCCGGCGCCGACCGGGTAGGGGTCCATGCCGGCCGCCCGCATCCGGTCCAGGGTCGCCCGGCGACGGCGGAACTGGTCGGAACGCCGGGGCCCGGCGTCGGTCGGGGCCGGGGCGGCCGCGAGCGCCCGCACGTCCGCCAGGTGGGCGTCGTCGAGCGTCGCCGGGGTCGACCGCAGGGACGGCAGGCGCACGAATCCCTCGGCCGCCCCGGCCGCCACGGCCACCTGGGGGAGGGACACGGCGTCCTCGTAGCAGAGGAAGCGGGGCAGCCACTCGGGCTCGTACTTCCTGTTCGAGCGGTAGAGGCGCTCGAGCTGCCAGAACCGGTCGAAGAGGCCGAGCACGGATGCGCCCACCCGGGTCAGCGAGCCGGACCCGAGGCGCTCGGCGTCCTCGAAGACGGCACGGAACATGCAGAAGTTGAGCGAGACCCGCCGCAGCCCGAGCTCCCGCGCCCGCGTGAGGAGCTCGTTGACCATGAGCTCGGTCACCCCGTTGGGGGCCTCGGGAGAGCGGCGCATCACGTCGAGCGACACCCCCGAGCGTCCCCACGGGACGAGGGAGAGCAGCCCCACCAGCGCCCCGTCGGGCGCGTGCGCCGTCACGTGCAGCACCTCGGTGTCGGCCGGGTCGCCGGCGCGGCTCAGCGCCATCGAGAAGCCCCGGTCCGACTCACCGCCGCGCCACCGGTCCGCGCCGGCCGAGATCTCCGCGAGCTCCTCGGCCCGCAGGTCGCCCTGGCGGCGGACGAGGACGACGAGGCCCGCCCGCGTCGCGCGCGCCACCGAGTGGCGCACGGGGGAGAGGGAGGCCCGGCGCAGGTCGTAGCGTGCCGGCTCCAGCACCGCCTCGTCGCCGAGCCGCAGCACCCGCAGGCCCGCTGCAGCCGCGTACGCGCGCGCGCCGCGCTCGCTCGCCCCGAGCACGGCCGGCACCCAGCCGAACTCGTGCGCCTCGGCCCGCCAGGCATCGATCGCCGCCTGCCAGCTGTCCGGGTCGCCGACCGGGTCGGCGGACGCGAGCGACACCCCGGCCAGCACGCGGTACGTCACGGCCGCCCTGCCGTCCGGGGAGAAGACGGATGCCTTGTCGCGCCTGGTCGCGAAGTAGCCCAGGGAGTCGTCCGTCCCGTGCCGGGCGAGCAGGGTGCGCAGGGCCACCTCCCGGTCGGGCGACCACCGGCTGCGCGGACGGGCGGAGGCGAGGAAGAGCGTGACGGACGCGAGGATCGTCAGGCCCGCGCAGACGGCCACCACCTCGACGACCCAGTGCGGCACGAGCGACAGCGTCCGGCGGCTCACGCCACCGAAGACCGCCAGCACGGTGTCGAGGAGCGGGTCGACCTGCGTCGTCGGCGCGTGGGCGACGCCGAGGAGCAGGCGGGCGACGCCCAGGGTGAGCAGGGCGCCCGTCAGCAGGGCCGCGAGCGCGAGACCCCAGGAACCGCGCTGGAGCCGTCCGGTGAAGCGTCCGCGCAGCCGCCAGAGCCACCAGAGGGCGAGCACGGCCACCCCCGTGGAGACGATGTCGAGGCCGCGGCCGAGCTCGCCGCGGCTGGCCCACATGTCGGTGCGCGGCAGGCGCGCGGCGGGCACGAGGGCGACGAACCCGACGTAGAGCCCGAGCACCTGGAAGACCGCCACGAACCAGAGGCCGATCCGCTTGCGGCCCAAAAGGGCCCGGGTGGCGAGGGCAAGCACGACGACCGAGACGAAGGTGGGGGCGACGGGCACGTTGAGCAGCCCGAAGAGCCCCTCGGCGAGGAGGGGGTGCGGGCGCCGGCGGGCGAAGAGGGTGAGCAGGACCGCCGCGAGGGTGGCGACGGCGTACGTGCCGGTCAGCAGCCTGGCCGAGCGGTGCGAGGCCGATGCGCGAGGTTCCCGGGTCCGCATGGTGCCGACGATGCTCCCCACCGCTGGGTGGTGGCTGGACGTCGGCTGGGAAGGCACTCACAGCGCACGTCCAGCCGGTGCCCAGCAGGAGGTTGGGGGTAGGTCGCTGGTGGCGGCGCGCGTGCCGCCGGACGAGAGGACACCCATGACGACCGTTGCCGAGCACCTCATCACCTCGCTCGCCGAGGCCGGGGTCAGGCAGGTGTGGGGCGTCGTCGGCGACGCCCTCAACCCGCTGACCGACGCCATCCGCCGCGAGGACCGCATCGAGTGGATCGGGGTGCGTCACGAGGAGGTCGCCGCGTTCGCGGTGAGCGCCCAGGCGCAGCTCTCGGGCACCGTCGGGGTCTGCATGGGCACCGTCGGGCCCGGGTCGATCCACCTGTTGAACGGCCTCTACGACGCGAAGAAGTCGCACGCGCCCGTGCTCGCCATCTGCGGCCAGGTGCCGAGTCCCGAGATCGGCACCGACTTCTTCCAGGAGGTCGACAACGCGGCCCTCTTCGCCGACGTGTCGGTGTGGTCGCAGACCCTGTCGTCACCCGCCCAGCTGCCCTTCCTGCTCGAGCAGGCCGTCAACGCCGCGGTGTCGCTGCGCGGCGTCTCGGTGCTCACCCTCCCGGGCGACGTCGGCGACCTGACCGTCGACAAGGACGTGCGTCCCGCGACGTTCGCCTCCTCCGGGGTCGCCGCCGCCGCGTCCGACGAGCAGCTCGAGGCCGCGGTCGCCGCCCTCGCGGGCGACGCGGACGTGACGCTGCTCGTGGGGTGCGGCGCGGCGGGGGCGCGCGCCGAGGTGCTCGAGCTCGCCGACGTGCTCGCGGCGCCGATGGTGCTCAGCCTCAAGGGCAAGGAGGTGCTGGAGCGCGACAACGTGTTCCAGGTGGGCCAGTCGGGGCTCATCGGCAACCCGGCCGCGGCGGCCGCCATGGACGACTGCGACGTGCTCGTGCTCGTCGGCACCGACTTCCCCTACCGCGACTGGTACCCGACCGGGAAGGTCGTCGTCCAGCTCGACGCGCGCGGTGAGCACATCGGGCGCCGCACCCCCGTGCAGCACGCCCTCGTCGGTGACGCGGCGGCGACCCTGCGCGCCCTCGTGCCGCGCCTCGAGCGCCGCACCGACCGCACGCACCTCGAGAAGGCGGTGTCGGCATACGGCTCGTGGCAGGAGCGGCAGCGCGGCCTGCTCGACCCCGGCCACGACCGCACCCTGCTCGGGCGTGCCCGCGCCGTCCTCGACAACCCGGAGCGGCTGATCCGGCCCGAGGCGCTCGCGGCGGCCGTCGACCGCATCGCCCCCGACTCGACGATCTTCACGAGCGACACCGGCATGTCGACCGCGTGGCTCTCCCGCTTCGTCACGATGCGGGGCACGCGCCGGCTCGTCGGCTCCTACAACCTCGGCTCGATGGCGAACGCCCTGCCGATGGCGCTCGGCGCGCAGGGCCTCGACCGCGGACGACCCGTCGTCGCCTTCGCCGGCGACGGCGGCCTCATGATGCTGCTCGGCGACCTCCGCACCGCGGTGACCTACCGGCTGCCCGTCGTTGTCGTGGTCTTCGACAACGGGCGGCTCGGCATGGTCAAGCTCGAGCAGGAGCAGGGCGGCCTGCCGGAGTTCGGCACCGAGCTCGACAACCCGGACCTCGCCGCCGTGGCCACGGCGATGGGGCTGACGAGCCGCCGCGTCACCGACGCGGAGCAGCTCGACGACGCCGTGCGGTGGGCGTTCTCCGCGGACGGTCCGGTGCTGCTCGACGTCGTGACGAACCCCGAGGAGGTGGCGGTGCCGCCCAAGCCGACCGTGTCGCAGGGCTGGGGCTTCGCGATCGCCAAGGCGAAGGAGACCTTCGAGAGCCGGTAGTCGCCGGCCTGCGGCTCGTCCTCAGCCCGCCGGGGAGGTGGCCGCGATGACGCGGGTCAGCGAGGCGTGCAGGGCCTGCAGCTCGTCGAGGTCCATGCCGAGGGCGGCCACGACCTGGGGCGGCACGCTGAGCGCCTGCTCGCGCAGGGCCCGGCCGCGACCGGTGAGCGTGATCGCGAGCGCGCGCTCGTCGTCGGGGTGGCGGTCGCGGGAGACGAGCCCGGCCGCCTCGAGCCGCTTGAGCAGCGGCGACAGCGTGGCGGGCTCGAGGCGCAGGAGGTTGCCGATCTCGCGGACGGTCAGCGGCGAGCGTTCCCAGAGGGCCAGCATGACGAGGTACTGGGGGTGCGTGAGGCCGAGCGGCTCGAGCACGGGGCGGTAGAGGGCGATGACGTTGCGCGCGGCCACCGCCAGCGCGAAGCAGACCTGCTGGTCGAGCTTGAGCAGGTCGTCGGGGGACACCTCTGCCTCGGGGGTGCGCATCGAGCCTCCAGTCGTTGGTCGCCGGCTTCCGTGTACACTAACAGTTAGTGCACTAACGAAACGGAAGGCGTGACCGTGCCGCGAGCCAACTCCACCGAGGGCCTGTCCGTCGGCTACCGCATCGGCTACCGACTGCGGATGATCGGCCTGACCGTCTTCGGCCCCGCGCAGCTGGGGGAGGGCAACGATCCCAAGGCGCGCCTCGAGCGTGAGCGCGCCGCCCGTGTCGCCCGGGCGCGCGCGGCCCGCACCGCCCCCGAGGACTGACCTCGGACCGACCCGGAGCTGACGGGGGACCGACGGGGACTGCAGGCGTCCTGCCCGTCGGGACGCCGGTGTCGGTGTCTGTGTCGTGTCGGTGGCCTCGGTCGCGTGTCGGCCGGCGAGGGTCTGGGTACGACGGGCGGAAGATGCACCCGAGCACCGGAGGAGACCCATGGGTGACCGCGTAGGACTGTTCGTGATGCTGGGCGTGATCGTCGTGCTCGCCGCCATCCTCGTCGTGATGCGACCGCGTCGACGCGCCGGCGACGACGCCGAGCACGAGACGCTGAACCCGGCGGTGGAAGCGGCGCACGGCGGGCCGGTGCCCCGGCCCGATCCCGACCGACTCGTCGGCAACCCCCCGACCGACGCCGTCACGGCGTCCGGCGAGGGTGGCGCCGTGCCCGGCGAGGGCGCGGGTGGGCGCACCCCCGACGTGCGCGACCCGCTGAGCGCGACGCCCAACGACGTGGGGAGCTCGCCCGACCAGGGCTGAGCCCCGGTCGCGCGGCCGGCGGTGGCCCGCGGCCCCGCCGTTCGAGCGCGCCGTCCGGCCCCATCGGTCCGTTCCCGTCACGACCCCGGCGGAGTACCGTCGAGGGTGACGGATCGGACCCGGGAGGTGCCATGGGTGATCGAGTTGGGCTGTTCGTCATGCTGGCCGTCGTCGTCGTGCTCGTGATCGGCCTGCTCGTCGTCGGCCCGCGCCACGTCCGGCGCGGTGGCGACTCGAGCGAGTCGCTCAACGGCCACGTCGACGCCACCGAGCGCGCGCGCCGCGACCATCCCGAGGGTGCGGAGCGCTCGCACCTCGTGGGCAACCCGCCCATCGACACCATCACCGCCGACGGGTGGGGCGTGGCGCGACCCGGTGAGGGCGCCGAGCCGGAGGAGCTGCCGGTCGACGTCCACCCCGAGCTCCACGAGGAGCCCCGGCACCTGCGTCGGCACTAGCCACCCGGGCCCGCACGTCGCGGCGCCGTCCCCGAGACTGGTGTCGTGGGCACCGGGACGGGCAGGCCGAGCGAGACGAACTGGGCGGGCAACCACCGCTACCGCGCGCGCATCGAGCGGGCGCGGTCCGTCGAGCACGTGCAGGAGCTCGTCGCGGGCGCCCGGCGCGTGCGCCCCCTCGGCTCGCGGCACAGCTTCACCGACCTCACCGACATCACCGACGCCGACGACGGCGTCCTCGTCTCGCTCGCCGACCTGCCGACGGGCGTGACGGTCGACGCGGGCAGCCGCCGGGCTCGCGTGACGGGTGGTGCGGCCTACGGCGACGTGGCCGTCGCGCTGGAGCGGCAGGGCTGGGCGCTCGGCAACCTCGCCTCGCTGCCGCACATCTCCGTCGCCGGCGCGGTGGCCACCGGGACGCACGGGTCGGGCGTCGGGAACGGTTCTCTCGCAACGGCGGTCGCGGCCCTCGATGTCGTCGGCCCCGACGGCGAGCTGCGCACGGTCGCGCGCGGCGACGCCGACTTCGAGGGCAGCGTCGTGGCGCTCGGCGCGCTCGGTGTCGTCACCGCGGTCACCCTCGACGTCGAACCGACGTATGCCGTTCGGCAGGACGTCTACACGGGGCTGGCCTGGGCGGCGCTCGTGGAGAACCTCGACGTCGTGACCGGCAGTGCCTACAGCGTCAGCCTCTTCACCCGCTGGCGCGAGGACGGCATCGAGCAGGTGTGGCTCAAGAGCCGTGCCGACGAGGCGCCTACCGAGCTCTTCGGTGCCCGGGCGGCGACGACGGACCTGCACATGCTCGAGGGCGGTGCGACGGCATCGGTCACCGCGCAGCGCGGGGCGCCCGGCCCGTGGCTCGAGCGCCTGCCGCACTTCCGCCCGGGGTTCACGCCGAGCCGTGGCGAGGAGCTGCAGAGCGAGTACCTCGTGCCGCGTGAGCACGCCCTGACCGCGGTGGCCCGTCTCCGCGCGCTGGGCGAGCGGATGGCGCCGGTGCTCCAGGTCAGCGAGCTGCGCACCGTGGCCGCCGACCGCCTCTGGCTGAGCGGCGCGCACGGCCGCGACGTCATCGCCGTCCACTTCACCTGGGTGCGCGACCCGGCGAGGGTGTATGCCGTCCTGCCCGCGGTCGAGGCCGCGCTGCTGCCGCTGGGGGCCCGGCCGCACTGGGGCAAGTGCTTCGTCGCCAGGGTGCTCGAGCTCGAGCCGCTCTACGACCGGCTGCCCGACTTCCGGGCGCTGCGTGAGCGCGTCGATCCCGCACGGGTCTTCGGCAACGCCTTCCTCGACCGGGTGCTGGGTCGCGACGCGGGCTGAAGCCGGGGACGGGTGACCGAGGACGGGTGGCCGAGGACGGGTGGCCGGACGAGTGGGCCGGGACGGGTGAGCGGGGCGCCCGGGGGTCCGGGCGCCCCGCTCGTCGGGACTCGGTGCGGCGTCAGCCGGGCGTCACGGCTGGCCCAGCGCGATGGTCCACATCACCTCGCGGTCGGACTTGTTCGCCGTCGTGGCCGTCACGCCCGCCACGGTGCCGCCGGTCGCGACCGGAGCACCGGTGTCGACGAGGAGCGACTCGTAGCGGTAGGCGCCGCTCGGGTCCTCGAGGTGGTCGCGCAGGGTGACGCCGTTCGGCAGCGTCCACGGCGACACCGCCGCGGTGAGGCCGGCCCAGTGCGAGACGACCCAGTCCCCGGCGCGGGCGGCGACCGGTGCGGTCGTGTGCGCGCTCTGCCCGGCGTCGACCGCGCTCACCGCACGCACGCTCGTCGCGTCGGCCCCGCGGTAGCTCGCGATCTCGAGCGTGCCGAGGCGGAAGGCGCTCGGGTCGTCGAACCGGGCCGACGCCCCGAGGTCGGCGGCCTCGGCCGTCTTGCGCCACACGGTCGAGGTGACGGTGCCGTTGACGACGGACGCGACCTGCGTCCATCCCGTCACCCCGGTCGGTCCCGTGAAGGTCGCGGCGGTGGGGCGGGAGAACATCATGAGCAGCACGTCACCGGCCTGGGTGCCGGACGGCACGGCCGCGGCCTTGAACTTCGCCGAGCCCGCCGCCGAGTGCGCGGCGCCGACGAAGGCGACGCTGCTCGTGGCGGTCACGTCGACGGTCGAGGTCGACGTGCCGGCGAGCCCGAGGTCGTCCTTGACCGTCAGGGTGACCGGGTAGCTGCCCGCCGCGGCGTACGCGTGCGTCGGGGCGGCGCCGGTGGCCGTCGAGCCGTCGCCGAAGTCCCACGCGTACGAGGCCACGGTGCCGTCGGCGTCGGTGGACGCGGTCGCGTCGAAGCTGCACCGGGCCGGCGTGCACGACGACGTGAAGCTCGCGGTCGGCGCCTGGTTGGCCGGCACGGTGACCGGCACCTGCACGGTCTGGGTGCCCGTCGCGCCCTTGTCGTCGGTGACGGTGAGGGTCACGGCGTAGGTGCCCGACGCGGTGTACTTGCGGCTCGCGGTGACGCCGGTGCCGGTCGTCCCGTCGCCGAAGTCCCAGGCGTAGGACGCGATCGTCCCGTCCGGGTCGCTCGCCGTCGTGGCGTCGAAGGTGCACGTGGCGCCCGAGCAGCTCGGGGCGAACGCCGCCCTCGGCGCCCGGTTGAGCGGCGGGCCGGCGAAGAGGAACATCGACCGGTTGGCCCACGACGTGCCGTCGACGGCGGGGCCGCTCACGGCGACGGCGGTGCCGGTGACCGCCCCGCCGGCCCAGCCCGCCTTGTAGAGCGTGCTGTCGGTGCGCGAGGCGTAGTACACGCTGTCGCCGGCCGCGAAGATGCCGCGGACCGTGCTGAGGTCGACCGAGCTCGGGACGGTGTTGGTGCGCTCGTCGACGATGCCGCTGTCGGGCGAGAACCAGCGCCAGAAGAGCCGGCTGTCGCCCAGGAGCGTGTAGTAGAGCCGACCCGAGTCGTAGAACATGCCGGTGACGTTGGCCAGCTGCGGGTAGAGCGACGGGAAGGCGCCGTCGTAGGTGCCGCCGAGGTTGTTGCTGACGGTCATCCACTTGGGGTCGTGGTAGGGGTTGACCTGCTCCGCGGTGCCCCAGGTCGTGCCCGTGAAGGTGCGCGACCACAGGTAGCCGTCGGTCTGGGCCGTGAAGACCTTCGACCCGACCATGAAGGCGGCGCGGGTGCTCGACCACGGCACGCCCGCGGCGGCCGGCTCGGCCGGCGAGGTGATGCCCGTCGTGCCCAGGCCGACCTGCGAGAGCGCGTCGGACGGCGCCGGCACGACGGTCGTCGTGCCGGTGCGCACGATCTCGAACGCGTTGACGAGCGGGTTGTTGCGCACGTGGCCGAAGGCCACGGCGACCTTGCCGGCGTTGACCCCGGTCGAGGGAACGGTGAGGTTGACGGCCTTCATCGTGCCCGTCTGGTCGCCCACGTCGGCGACGACGTCGTAGCTGCTCAGCCACCGCGAGCCGTTGACGTCGACGTTGAAGGTGCGGGCGCCGACGGTCTTCGTGCTGCTCGCCCGGTTGGCGAAGTAGACCCGCAGCTGCACGGTCGTGCCGGCGGGCACCGGGAACGACCACTGCATCTCGGGCAGGCTCGAGGGGTCGGAGCGCTCGCTCTCGAAGACGAGCGTCGGCGTCGAGGCGGGCAGGGCGGCGCCGAGCTTCACGCCGCTCGTCGTCACCGTCGTGGCGGTGCTGCCGGAGTTGCGCAGCGGGTTCGTCGTGCCGGTGTCGCCGGCCCAGTCGGGCCCGCTGTCGACGGAGGCCACGGTCGCGCCGCCGGCGTTGACGCGGTAGAGCACGTCGGTCGCGGGCGCCGGGGTGACGGGCCCACCGACGAGCACGGTGCCCGGGAGGCCGCCGACGTTGGTCGCCGCGAGCGGCACGCCCCCGGCATACGGGAAGAAGGCGATCTTCTTGCGCACGTAGTAGAAGTTGCCCACGAAGTCGGTGTTCGACCCGACCCAGAGGCCCTCGGTCGTGGCGAGCAGGGCGTAGACGGCCTTGCCGGCGGGGTTGCGCCCCGGGTTCCACGTGAGGGGCCGCCCGCTGCGCGGGTCGAGCGCGACGAGCCCGGGCCGCGCGACGCCGCCGGGGCCGGCGAAGTCGACGCCGTACGGGTTGTTCGTCCAGCGCTGGTGGCCGCCGACGTAGACGACGTTGTCGGTGATCTCGACGGCCCACATCGTGTCGCCGCCGGTCTCGCTGACCCAGGTGGGCTGCACGTCGGCACCCGAGGCGTACGTCTCGAAGCGCGCGGCGGCGTCGCAGAGGGTGTCGCGGCTGCCGCCGCCGGTCGCGCCGATGACGAAGTACGAACCGTCGGGCGAGTACGAGACGCCGCGCACGTAGGAGTCGAAGGCGCTCTTGATGCAGTAGGGGTTGTAGCGGTTCGTGTTCCAGTCGGGCGTCACGACGGCGGTCGCGCCGGTCGTCGTGACCTGGAGGACCTGGTCGCGCACGAGCCCGTCGGCCAGCCGGAAGTTGCCGATGACGGCGATGCGGTCGCCGGAAGGGCTGACGTCGAGGTTCCAGGGCCCGACCGGGCCCTGGGCCCCGCTGCCGGTGTCGTTGTGGTGGCCGCTCAGCTGGATGTTCATCCAGGTGTGGTCGACGGCGCCGGTCGTCGCGTTGAGTGCGACCAGGCCGGCGTGGGCCTTGCCGCCGACGAGGGTGAAGTTGCCGCCGAGGACGAGGCGGCTGCCGACCATGACCATGTCGTTGACCGACCCCCACGTGCCGAAGCCGGGGGTCTTGAAGGTGCTGACGATCGAGTTCGTCGCGATGTTGACGAGCACGACGTTCTTGACCGCCGTCGTGCCGACGAGGGTGAAGCTGCCACCGACGTAGACGGTGTCGGGCGTCGGGCCGGGCACGAGCGAGAGGACCTCGGCGTCGAAGGGCAGGTCGAACGACCCGAGGGCGCCCGTCGCGGCGTCGAAGGTGGCCACGCGACTGCGCGCGACCCCGTTGACGCTCGTGAAGTTGCCGCCCATGACCATGGTGGTGCCGACCTTGGCGATCGCCCGCACGTCGCCGTCGTCGACGGCCGGGGTGATGGCCGACGGCACCGCGTTGACCATGGCGGAGACCGAGGGCGGTGGGGCGGGCGGTTGGATCGCGACGGCCGCCGGCACTCCGGCGGTGACGGCCGCCACCGCTGCGGCGACGACGGCGACGGCTGCGCTGCGCAGGCTCTTCATGGCACTTCCCCCTTGACGGACGAGGCCGGGCAGCGCACTGCCGCCCGGGATCGGGGGTAGTCGCGTCGTGCCCGAGCCGGCCCCCCGCCGAGTCGACACACCCCGTTCCCACGCTTCCCCACGGCCGACTGTAGGGCGCGGCGAAGCGGCCTGTTCGGGCTTTCACGTGCGACGAGGGCATGCGTGCCCGACTCGAGGCTTTCGTCCCGCTATGGCGATTCATCGGGTGAGACGACGACCGCCCACGACCCGCAGCGGTCCGTCCTGGACCGTCCCGGCGGCGGGGGTCTCAGCCGCGGCGCAGGCGCGACGCCTGCTTCTGGAGCGACAGCCGCGTCAGGGTGAAGTCCGGCAGCACGGCCTGCCAGCGCGTCGTGACCTCCTGCTCGCCGGCGCGCACGGCGTCGTCGAGCACGACGCTCGCGCGGGGAGCGAGCCGGTCGCGCAGCAGCGGCACGGCGGGGAGGCGGACGAGCGGCCCGGTCGTGTCGGGCGGGCCGTCGACGAAGAGCAGCCCGATGTCGTGGAGGTCCTCGATCGCCTCGACGGCGTACCAGTCGGTGTCGTGGCCCTCCAGCCCGGCCGGTCCGAGGGGTGCGTCGCGCACCTCGGCCACGTGCGCCACGCCGTGGTCGCGCAGGGTCTGCCGCGTCTGCTCGGCGTACTCCGGGTCGTGGTCGAGCGAGACGATGCGCGTCTCGAGGCCGAAGTGGTCGATGACGAGGGCCATCCAGAGGGTGGAGACCCCGCTGCCGCACTCGACGACGAGCGCCGGGCGTCGGGTCAGCACCTCCTGCACGAGCACGACGACGAGGTCCGGCGAGGCCGCCCAGCCGCCCATGAACGGGATGACGCCTCGCACCGGCACGAGGGCGAAGAGGTTCGCGACGGCCTGCGTCTGGTGCATGGCCTGCAGCTCGGCCGGGTCGGTGAAGGTCTCGGCGCCGCGCGGCTCGGGCAGGCGGCGTGCGGTCTCGAGCGCCGATGCCGTGACGACGGTGAGCGTGCGCTCCACGTCCTCGACGCGGGCGGCCAGGGCCGCGGTGTCGGCCTGCACGCCCGTGCCCACGTCGGCCAGCCGACGCTCGAGCCGGGACCGCGCCGAGCGCTCGCGCGCCCGGTCGGCCTCGAGCGAGGCCCGCAGCGCCCGCGCGCCGCGCCGTTGCAGCAGCGCGAGGCCGGCCAGCGCCGCGGCACCTGCGAGCGCCAGGGCGGTCACCGTGAAGCCGACGTAGCCCGTCGTCGTCAGCTGCGCGACGACGACGGCGACCACGAGCACGACGACGAGGACTGCGCCGCCGGCCGCGGCGGCCGTGCCGGCCGTGGTGCGGCCCCGGGGCGGTGCCGGGACCCGGTCGGGGTCGCGGTCCCTCCGGCCGGAGGAGGCAGCCGGCCCGGTGGCGGCGGTGGCGGCGGGGGCGCCAGCCCCCGCGGAGGTGGCGGTCGGGGACTTGCCCGCTGCGGTCGGTGTCCCGGCGGTCGTGTCGGGGGTCGTCCCGGCGGGCGTGTCGTCGGCAGCAGCGACCGGTGCGTCGGTACCCGCGGGACGGGGCGGGGCGCCCACGGGCTCGAGCACGTCGAGCTCGAACCCGTCGAGCGTGACGTGCTCGGTCACCTGGCGGCCGGGGACGACTCGGTCGTGGCGCGTCGACTCGACGAGGACCACCGCATCGGCCGTGAGCCGCGGGGCGAGCCGCGTCACGGCTGCGGCGGCATCGGCGTCGGCCAGCACGACGAGGCAGGAGGCGAGCGGTTGACCGGGCTCGGGAGCCCGCGCCCCGGTCGTGCTCAGCTCGGCCTCCGGGAACCGTGCCGCGAGCACGGCCGCCCGTGGCACGTCCTCCGACACGACGATGACGGACGCGTCCGTCCACACGGGATTCGTCACGCGTGCACCCTAGAGTAATCGCGGCGCGTCCGGTGGCCCGGACGCCCGCGCCCCACCGGGCCGCGACGTGGCGGCCGACCCGGCTGATCCTGGAGGACCCCGTGCGCGCACCCGAGGGCCGGACGTCCGACCGTCCGGACGTCACCGTCCTGGTGCCGACCGCGCACGGCTCGGCCTGGCTCGGCGCGTGCCTGCGCTCGCTCGCCGCCTCGACCCTGCCGACGGACGCCTTCGAGGTCGTCGTCGTCCAGCACGGTCCCGACGACGGCACGCGCGCCGTCGTCGACGCGGTGCGGGTGGCGCACCCGGCGCTGCGCCTGCGCCACCTGAGCACCCCGCCGCTGACGCGGGCGGCAGCGAAGAACGTGGGCCTGGCGACGGCCAGGGGCCGTTGGGTCACCGTCGTGCACGACGAGGACCGCGTCGCCCCGAACCTGCTCCGCGCGCTGCGGGACCGGGCCGGTGAGGGCGTCGTCGCGTCGGGATTCGTCGTCGACACCCCTCCGCCCGGGCGCCCCGCGCGGTTCTCGGCGCCGCGCCTCGAGCAGCCGCTGCGGTTCCAGGGCCGCACCGTGGGGCTCGGCCGGGCGCCCTCGGCCCTCGGACACGGGGTGGCCAAGCTCGTGCCGACCCGGCTGGCCCGCGACACCGGCTTCGACGACGACCTGACCGCGTCCGAGGACGCCGTCTTCTGGGCCCGGCTCCTGCTCGCCGGGCCCGTGCAGGTCTCGTTCTGCGCCGTCGCCGACGACGCCGTCTACTACCGCTGCGCCGCACCCCGGCGCACCCGGCCGGCGCCGCCCGCGGGCACGCTCCTCGCCGGGCTCGAGCGGCTGCACACGCTGCCCCTCACCGGCGCCGCGGCGCTCGCCGCGCGGGCCTGGATGGTGGTGGAGGAGACCGACGAGGCCAACCGGGTGCTGCGCGCGCACCCGGACGGTCACCGCGAGACGGTGCGCGAGCGCGGCGCCCGCGGGCTGACCGGCGTGCAGCCGACCCGGCTCAACCGGGGTGTCGCTCGCGACCTCGCGATCCTCTACCTCGCGGTCCCGCTCGTCGACACCGCGGCGACCGTGGCGGCCCGCCGCGTGCGCGAGTCCGAGCGGGTCGTCGACGTGCTCACGCTGCCCCACCGGCCCGAGGACCGCGTCGACCGGTCGTCCGAGCTCGTGTGGCTCGACTACGTCGGCGAGGTGTGGACCGTGGACACGCCGCCGGTCTGGGTCTGGTGGCCCGGCGTGACGGCGTTCGTCCGCCGCGGCATGGCCGAGCTCGAGCGACGCGGCGTGGGTGACCGCTACCGCTCGGTCTACAGCCGGAGCACGCCGCTCGCCTCCCACGTGCTCTCCGCCCTCGTCGTGCTGCGCCATCCCCACCTGCGGTGGGTGGCCGAGTTCTCCGACCCGCTGCTGCACGACATCGACGGGTCGGCGCGGGTGAGCGAGGGACCCGCCGACCCGGCCCTGCTCGCCGAGCTGCGCCGCGGGCTCGAGGCCCGGGGCGTCACCCCGCCGGCGTCCGACGACATGTTCCTGTGGGCGGTGACGCTCGCCTACGCCCTCGCCGACGAGGTCGTCTTCACGAACGACAACCAGCGCGACCTCATGCTCGAGGACTTCCCCGACCGGGCGCTCGCGGCCCGGGCGGGGGAGCGGGCCGTCGTGCGACCGCACCCCGTGCCGAGCGCCGACCTCTACGGGAGGGTGCGCACGGCATACGCCCTCGAGACCGGGGTCGTGCACCTCGGCTACTTCGGCGTGCTCTACGCCACGCGCGGGCTCGGGGAGGTCGTCGACGCGCTGCAGCGTCTCGACCCGGCCACGCGCGCCCGGGTGCGCCTGCACGTCTTCACGCGCGACCCCGACCAGCTCGCGGCGGCCGTCGCGGACGCCGGCCTGGCCGACGTCGTGCACGTGGGCCCCTACGTCGACTACCTCGAGTACCTCGACCTGTGCACGCGCCTCGACGTCCTCCTCGTCATGGATGCGCGCACGACGCAGACCCATGCCGTCAACCCCTACCTGCCGTCGAAGTACTCCGACTACGTCGGGTCGGGCACGGACGTGTGGGGCATCGTCGAGGAGGGGAGCGAGCTGAGCCGCCGCCCGCTCGCCCACCGCACGCTGCTCGGCGACGTCGCAGGCGCCGTGGAGGTGCTCGAGCAGCTGGCGAGCGCGGTGCCGGTCGCCCCGGGTGCTCCGGGTGCTCCGGGTGCCCCGGGTGCTCCGGCCGTGGGGCGCGCGGGCTAGGAGCCGGAGCGCGGGGCGGCAGGCCTCAGAAGTCGCCGGCGCTGCGGCGCAGCCGGGTCAGCACGTCGACGAGCGAGCGCACGTCGCGCTCCCCGAGGTCGGGCTGCTCGAAGACGTCGGCGTTGAGGGCGCGGGTGGCGCGCTCGGCGAGCTCGCGGCCGGTCGGGGTGAGCGCGACGACCATGGCGCGACGGTCCTCGGGGTGGGTCGAACGCGTCACGAGCCCGGCGTCCTCGAGCCGGTCGACGGCATTGGTCACGCTCGTCGGGTGCACCTGCAGGCGTGAGGCGATGACCTTCATCGGCAGCGACCCCCGCCGGCTGAACCAGAGCAGCATGAGCACCTCGTACCGGGCGAAGGTCACCCCCAGCGGGCGCAGGGTGGCCTCGACGCGGGCGAGCACGATCTGGTGCGCGCGCATGAGCGAGGTGATGGCGGCCATCCCGTCGGCGGCCTCGCCCCAGCCCTGCTCGCGCCACTGCTCGCGGGCCCGGGCGATCGGGTCGAAGCCGAGGCCGGAGCCCGCCGGGACGCCGGCCGGGGTGGTCTGCGCGCTCATCCGCCCATCGTAGGGTCCGGACGCGTTGACGTCCATTAGTAGGAAGTCCTACTATTTTCGGGTCGTCGTCGCACCCCGGAGGCCAGTCGTGACCGTGCAGTCCCAGCCCGCCAAGCCCGCGCTCCACGCCCCGCGCCACCACGTGCGGCTCGTGACGGCGAGCAGCCTCTTCGACGGGCACGACGCGTCGATCAACATCATGCGGCGCATCATGCAGACGCAGGGGGCGGAGGTCGTGCACCTCGGCCACAACCGCTCGGTCCAGGAGGTCGTCGACGCGGCGATCGAGGAGGACGTGCAGGGCGTCGCCGTCAGCTCCTACCAGGGTGGGCACGTCGAGTACTTCGAGTACCTCGTCCAGCTGCTCCGCGAGAACGGCGCCGGGCACGTCCGCGTCGTCGGCGGTGGTGGCGGCGTCATCGTTCCCGAGGAGATCGCGCGGCTGCGCGAGTCAGGGGTCACGATCTTCAGCCCCGAGGACGGCCAGCGCCTCGGTCTCGCCGGCATGATCAACACCGTCGTCGCCGACTGCGACTTCGACCCGTGGCAGCTCGAGGCGCCCACGCTCGAGGCCGTCCTCGCCGGCGAGCGGGCGGCCGTCGCCCGTGCCCTGACCGGGGCGCAGGAGGGCGAGCTGGGCGAGGAGCTGCTCGCGGGCATCCGCGCGGCCGCGGGGCGGCGCCGGGTGCCCGTCCTCGGCATCACGGGCACCGGCGGGTCCGGCAAGTCGAGCCTCACCGACGAGCTCATCCGCCGGCTGCGCCTCGACCAGCAGGACAAGCTGCGCGTGGCCGTGCTCGCCGTCGACCCGACCCGCAGCCGCGGCGGCGGCGCCCTCCTCGGCGACCGCATCCGCATGAGCTCGCTCGACGGCGACCGCGTCTTCTTCCGCAGCCTCGCCACGCGGGGCGGCTCCCAGGTGCCCACCCACCTCGACGACGTGCTCGACGTCGTGCGCGCGGCCGGCTTCGACCTCGTCGTGCTCGAGACGCCCGGCATCGGCCAGGGTGACGCCGCGATCGTCGACTACTCCGACGTCTCGCTCTACGTCATGACGCCCGAGTTCGGCGCGAGCAGCCAGCTCGAGAAGATCGACATGCTCGACCAGGCCGACGTCGTGGCCATCAACAAGTTCGAGCGCCGCGGCGCCGAGGATGCCCTGCGCGACGTCGGGCGCCAGATGGTGCGCAACCGCGAGGCCTTCGGCCAGGGCCCGGCCGACATGCCCGTCTTCGGCACCTCGGCCGCCACGTTCAACGACGACGGCGTCACGGCGCTCTACCAGCACGTGCGGGACCTGTTGTCCGAGGAGGGGATGCCGGTCGCCGAGGGGGTGCTCGCGCCCGTCTCGACGAAGCAGTCGACGCGCATCGCCGCGATCGTGCCGGCCTCGCGCGTGCGCTACCTCGCCGAGATCAGCGACACCGTCCGCGGCTACCACGAGGCCACCGAGCGGTATGCGGCAGCGGCGTCCCGCGTGCAGCGCCTCGAGTCCGTGTGGGGTGAGCTGGCCGACGCCGCCGCGTCGGACGAGCTGCGCAGCGCGGAGAGCGCGGTGGAGGCCGTGGAGGCCCTGCTCGACGAGGCGCGCACCGACGTGCCGTCCGACGTCGCCGCAGCGCTGGAGCGCTGGCCGTCCGTCGTCGAGTCCTACTCGGGCGACGAGCAGGTCGTCACCATCCGCGGCAAGGAGATCCGCAACGCCCTGACCCGGGAGTCGTTGTCGGGCAACAAGATCCCGCGCGTCTCGCTGCCGCGCTACCGCGACCACGGCGAGCTCGTGTCGTTCCTGCGCCGCGAGAACCTGCCCGGCTACTTCCCGTTCACGGCGGGCGTCTTCCCGTTCAAGCGCGAGGGCGAGGACCCCGCCCGCATGTTCGCCGGCGAGGGCGACCCGTTCCGCACCAACCGCCGCTTCAAGCTGCTGTCCGAGGGCCAGCCGGCCACCCGCCTGTCGACCGCCTTCGACTCGGTGACGCTCTACGGCCGCGACCCCGACCCGCGCCCCGACGTCTACGGCAAGGTCGGCACGTCGGGGGTCTCGATCGCGACGCTCGACGACATGAAGGCGCTCTACGACGGCTTCGACCTCGTCTCGCCGACCACCTCGGTGTCGATGACCATCAACGGCCCGGCGCCGACGATCCTCGCGTTCTTCCTCAACACCGCGATCGACCAGCAGGTCGACGCCTTCCGGGCGCGCGAGGGGCGCGAGCCGGGTGACGTCGAGCGGGCCGAGCTGACGGCATACGCCCTCGCGAACGTGCGCGGCACGGTGCAGGCCGACATCCTCAAGGAGGACCAGGGCCAGAACACCTGCATCTTCAGCACGGAGTTCAGCCTCAAGATGATGGCGGACATCCAGGAGTGGTTCATCGAGCACGAGGTGCGCAACTTCTACTCGGTGTCGATCTCGGGCTACCACATCGCCGAGGCGGGGGCGAACCCCATCAGCCAGCTGGCGTTCACGCTCGCCAACGGCTTCACCTACGTCGAGAGCTACCTCGCGCGCGGCATGGCCGTCGACGACTTCGCGCCGAACCTGAGCTTCTTCTTCAGCAACGGCATGGACCCCGAGTACTCCGTGCTCGGCCGCGTCGCCCGGCGCATCTGGGCGGTGGCGATGAAGGAGCGCTACGGCGCCAACGACCGCTCGCAGAAGCTGAAGTACCACGTGCAGACGTCGGGCCGCTCGCTGCACGCGCAGGAGATGGACTTCAACGACATCCGCACGACGCTGCAGGCGCTCATCGCCATCTACGACAACGCGAATTCCTTGCACACCAACGCTTTCGACGAGGCCGTGACGACGCCGTCGGAGGAGTCGGTGCGTCGGGCGCTCGCGATCCAGCTCATCATCAACCGCGAGTGGGGCCTCGCGATGAACGAGAACCCGCTCCAGGGTTCCTTCGTCGTCGACGAGCTGACCGACCTCGTCGAGGCGGCCGTGCTCAAGGAGTTCGACCGCATCACCGAGCGCGGCGGCGTGCTCGGCGCCATGGAGACCGGCTACCAGCGTGGCCGCATCCAGGACGAGTCGATGCTCTACGAGCACCGCAAGCACGACGGCAGCCTGCCCATCATCGGCGTCAACACGTTCCGCAACCCGCACGAGGGGGAGACCCCCCGCACGGTCGTGCTCGCCCGTGGCACCGAGGACGAGAAGCAGGGCCAGCTCGCCCGGGTGCGCGCCTTCCGGAGCGCGCACGAGGTTGAGGCCGCGGCCGCCCTCGACGAGCTGCGGGCCGTCGCCATCGGGGGCGGCAACGTCTTCGACGTCCTCATGCGGGCCGCGCGCGTGTGCTCCCTCCAGCAGGTGACCGAGGCCTTCTTCGAGGTCGGCGGCCAGTACCGCCGCAACGTCTGACGTCCCGACCGTCGAGAGGCCAGCCGATGCGACCGCGGACGACCGCCGACGACCTCGGGCATGCCGTGTCGCTCGTCGCACCGCCCCGTCGGGTCGTCTCGCTCGTGCCCTCGATCACCGAGGCCCTGGCGACGACGTGCCCCGAGCGGCTCGTCGGCGCGACCGACTGGTGCACGCACCCGACCGACCTCGCGGTGCCGCGCGTGCGCGGCACCAAGAACCCGGACCGCGCGGCCGTTGCGGCCCTGCGCCCCGACCTCGTCGTGGCCAACAAGGAGGAGAACCGCGAGCTCGACGTGCAACGGCTGCGCGCTGACGGCATACGCGTCTGGGTGACCGACATCGAGACGGTGCCGGGGGCGCTCGACTCGCTCGATCGGCTCTTCACCGACGTGCTCGACGTCGGCACGCCGGACTGGCTCTCAGCCGCCCGCGACGAGTGGGCCGGGCCGCTGCCCGAGCCGACGGCGGAGGTCGCCGTCGCGATCTGGCGCGACCCGTGGATGGTCGTCGGCCGCGACACCTTCACCGGCGACGTCGTGAGGCGCCTCGGGTGGCGCAACGCGTTCGCCGACGTAGCCGACCGCTACCCCCGCGTGGAGCTCGACGACCTCGACCGCGAGGGCGTCGACGTGGTGCTCCTGCCCGACGAGCCCTACGTCTTCACGGCGGACGACGGTCCGGAGGCGTTCACCCGCACGCGCACCGCGCTCGTGAGCGGTCGCCTGCTCACGTGGTACGGCCCGAGCCTCGTCGGCGCGAAGGCCGCCCTGGCCGCCGCCCTGAGGCCCTGAGCCCCTGAGCCCACCCCCGGGCAACACACCGAGGAAGTCGCAACCCACCGGCAACCGATCCCGGTGAGTCGCGTCCTTCTCGGTGTGTTGCGCAGCAGGGGTCAGTCGTCGGCGACGACGACGAGGCCGGCCAGCAGGAGGCGGCGCGCAAGGTCGAGGCCGACCATGTCGGCGCAGAGCACGCCGTCGTCGACGAGGGCGACGAGCGTGCCCACGTCGCGGGGCTCCACCGGGAAGTCGGCGAGCCGGCTGCGCAGGACCGCGCCGCCACCGTCGGCCGGAACGAGCCGGGCCGCCACGTGCGGGCGCAGGCGCAGGGTCGTGCCCTCGCGCAGCGACTGCGCGGCCGACACCTGGGCGAGCGGGCCGATCGGGGCGGGGCGCTGGGTGCCGCGGGCGCGCGCCTCGAGGGCGTCGACGACGGCGACGGGGTCGATCGAGCCGAGGGCCCGCACGAGGCTCTCGCGGACGAGCTCGACGTCCGGCGCGAGTCCTTCCTCGCCGAAGCCCGAGGACGACACCGCGAGCGAGGCGCGCAGCTGCTCGTCGCGGCTCAGCTCGGTGAGAGCGATGGAGACGAGCTCGTCGGCCACGTGGCGCCGGGTCCAGACGTGGACGCCGAGGGTGAGGTGCGTGCTGACGCCGCCGAGGGCGGTGGCCGAGTGCACCCACCCGCGGGGGAGGTAGAGCACGTCGCCCGGCCGGAGGGTGAACTCGAGCTCGGGCTCGCGACTGCCGGCCGCCTCGACGGCGGTCCGGTGGTCGGTCCACGGCTCGTCGCGCAGCGGCGCGGGGTGGACGGGCGGGCGGAGCCGCCAGCGCTTCTCACCGGCCATCTGGAGCACGAAGACGTCGTGCACGTCGTAGTGGTCGCTGAAGCCCGTGCTCTGGCTCGGGGTCACGTAGGCGTTGGCCTGCACCGGGTGCCCGAGCTCCTCGGCCAGCTGCTGCGTGAAGTCGACGAGCGGACCCCACGTGCGGTGCAGCCCCTGGAGCACGATCGTGGCGCCGTCGGCGAAGAGCCGCAGCAGCTTGTCGTCGCTCACCTGGTCGGTGACCGACGCCCCGACGCCGCCGCCCTGGGTGAACTCGCGGTCACCGAGGGTGCGCCCGTTCTTGGCGACGCGCAGGAAGGGGGCGCGCAGCCCACGCCTCGAGACGAGCTCGTCGACCTGTGCCTCGCCGAAGAGGTCGAGGATGCCGCCCGGCAGCTGGGCGGCCGGGGTGACGACCGGAGCCTGCGCCCAGTGCTCCTGCGCGAAGCTCTCGGCCGAGAGCGGGACGAGGCGCTCGAGCGCCGAGCGCCCACGCGTCGGCGTGGGCACCCGGCTCGTCGTGCCTGCGGTCATCAGATCGCGTTGGCCGGATCCGCTCCGGCGCCGCCGTCCGCGCCGCCGTCGTGGCTCTCGGTGTCGGCTCCGCCGTCCGCGGGGCCCTCGGTGTCGGCGCCGCCGTCGGCACCGCCGTCGTGGCTGTCCGTGTCGGCTCCGCCGTCCGCGGGGCCCTCGGTGTCGGCGCCGCCGTCGGCACCGCCGTCGTGGCTGCTCGTGTCGGCTCCGCCGTCGGCGGGGCCCTCGGTCAGCGGGTCGTCGCTGGTGGGCTGGCCCACCGGGTCGATCGGGGTGTCGCTCATGGCTTCTCCTCCACACGCTGTCAGGTGCGGCGCCGGACGACGCCGTCGCCGTCCACCTACCCGGTCAGGGCGCCTCTGGCACAGGAGCGCCCGCCGTGTTCTCATCGACCCATGGCGATCAGCAAGGGCGACACGGTCCACTGGAACACCTCGCAGGGCCGCACCACCGGCACCGCGGTCGAGAAGCGGGTCAAGGAGTTCACCTTCGACGGGCAGAAGTTCAAGGCATCCGACGACGAGCCCTACTGGATCGTCGAGTCGGAGAAGACGGGTGCCAAGGCGGCGCACAAGGAGTCGACGCTCGACGCCGGCTGACCCGCCGGCCCGCACGCCGACGCGGCCGACCACGTATGCCGTGCCGTCACGTCAGGTGGTCGAAGTCGCCTCGCGTCCACGCCGCGTGCCGGTCGGCCGAGCGCCGGACGACCTCCTGGGCACCGGTCGGCACGACGGCGCCGAAGTTGTTGTAGAGCCGGTCGAAGTGCAGGGTCTCGAGCTGGCTCGCGATGCGCTGGACCACGTCGCCCGACAACGGGATCCGGTTCGGATAGCTGCGCATGAAGCTCACCGAGCGGCGGTCGGGGTTGGGGAAGACGGCGTCGCCCGCGAGCAGCACGCCGGCGCCGTCGTTGCCGCCGGTCCACTCGACGACGGCCTGCCCCCTGAAGTGCCCGCCGACCCGGTGCAGGGTGAGTCCGGGCGCCAGCTCGCGGCGGTCGTCGTAGAGCTCGACGATGGGGTCGCGCCGGCGCACCCACTCCGCGTCGGCGCCGGCGACGAGCACCGGCACGCCGCCGAGCTCTCGCGCCCACTCGGTCTGCACGCCGTACATGTGCGGGTGGCTCGCGGCCACGGCGAGCGTCGGCCCGAGCGAGCGCACGAGCTCCAGCGCCGCGTCGTCGACGTAGCCGACGCAGTCGAAGAGGAGCACGCCCTCGGGCACGCGGACGACCATCGTCTGCTGGCCGATGCCGACCTCGGGGTCGGCCCGCAGGCCCCACAGGTCGCGCTCCACCTCGGTGACCGTGATGCGCGTGCCCCGCTCGCGCAGCTCGGCGAGGGTCGTCCACCGCTGCCCGTCGGCGGGCACCCACTGGCGCTCGTCCTCGCAGACCGCGCAGCCGGGCGGTGGCGTGGGCAGGTCGTCGGTCTCGACGGCGCACGTCGCACAGATCCAGATCACCCGCCCAGCCTGCCGGTCAGCGGCCTGCCGCACCACCGGGTTCTGCGACAGGATGCTCGGGTGATCCTGCACCTGCGTGCCGCCGTCGAGCAGCTGTATGCCGCTCCACCGACCCGCTTCACCGCGCTGCGCTCCGAGCTCGTGGCCGAGGCGCGGTCGGCGGGGGAGCGAGACCTCGCGGCCTCGATCGGGGCGCTGCGCAAGCCGACGACGGCCGCCTGGGCCGTCAACCACTTCGTGCGGAGCCATTCCGACGAGCTCGAGCAGCTCCGGTCCTTCGCCGAGCTGCTGCGCGAGGCGCAGCGGACGCTCGACTCCGACCAGCTGCGCCTCCTCGGCCGCGAGCGCGCCACGCGCGTCGACGCCCTCGCCGACCGGGTCGCCGAGGAGGCGGCCGAGGCCGGGCAGCGGCTCGGCGCCGGCGTCGCCCAGGAGGTGCGCGACACCCTGACGGCGCTCATCGCCGACGAGGACGCCGAGGCCTCGGTGCTCACGGGGTCGCTCGTGCGGGCTCTGACGTACTCCGGCTTCGGCTCCGTCGACGTCGCCGACGTCGTCGCCCTGGGGGACGACGCAGCCACCGACAACGACAACGACACCGGCGACGCTGCCACCGGACGGCGTCCGTCGCTCTCCGTCCTGCGCGGCGGCGGTGCTGGCGGTGTTGGTGGTGGCGGTGGTGGCGGTGGTGGCGCCGATGACGAGGAGGCCGTCGACCCGGTCGACCTCGAGGAGCGTCGCCGCTCGCGCCGGGCGGCCGCCCGCACCCGGCTGCAGGCGGCCCTCGACGCGGCGCGTGGCGCGCTGCGCTCGGCCGACCGCCAGGTCGCCGTCCTCACGGCCCGCCAGGAGGAGGTGACCGAGGGCATCGCCGACCTCGAGCGTCGGCTCGCCACGGCGCGCGCCCGGCTCAAGAAGGTCACCGCGGAGCTCGACGAGGCGAGCGGCATCCGTGATCGGCACGAGGCGCAGGAGGAGGCCGCGCGGCGTGCGCTGGAGGCGCACGACGAGTCGGACTGACCGCGCGCGTGCGTCGGCGGCGTCCGATTTCGTATCCGCGCCGACGACCGTGTAGTCTCACCGTCGCACAACAGGTCGTCCCCACGGGGTCGGCCGCGCCCCAATAGCTCAGTCGGCAGAGCGTTTCCATGGTAAGGAAAAGGTCTAGGGTTCGATTCCCTATTGGGGCTCTGGTCGGTCGCTCCCGGCCCGTCGCAGCTGCGGCGGGGTCGGGAACGGCAGCCCATGGCGGGGTAGCTCAGCTGGTTAGAGCGCACGACTCATAATCGTGAGGTCGCGGGATCGAGCCCCGCTCCCGCTACCATGTCCGCGCGGACCCGGTCGATTTCTCGAATCATCGGGGTGTCGCGTAATCTTGGACGTCGCGCCTGCGTGTCACCCGGTTGCCCGGGGCCGAGACGCGGCTCCCGTCGCAAGACGACCGAAAACCCGAGTACGTTCCCGAAAGAGCAGGTTGCCGTGGCCAGCAAGAGCACCGACGTCCGTCCCAAGATCACGATGGCGTGCGTGGACTGCAAGGACCGCAACTACATCACGAAGAAGAACCGTCGGAACAACCCCGACCGTCTCGCGATGAACAAGTTCTGCCCCAAGTGCGGCAAGCACACGGAGCACCGCGAGACCCGCTGATCCCAGCGCACACGCATCCGACGCTCCCTCGGCCCACGGCCGGGGGAGCGTCGTCGTTCCCGGCCCCGGTCGGTAGGGTGCCGGTATGCCGGTGAACGCAGACTTCCAGGGCCGGGTCTACCCGCCCACCGAGCCCTACCGGGTCGGTGCCGCCAAGATCCGTGAGTTCGCCGAGGCGGTCGGCTCGACCGATCCCGTGCACGTCGACGCGGAGGTGGCCCGGGCGCGCGGCTACGCCGACGTCATCGCGCCGCCGACGTTCGCGGTGCTCATCGCCCAGCAGTGCGACGCGCAGCTCATCGCCGACCCGGAGGCCGGCATCGACTTCTCGCGCGTCGTGCACGGCGAGCAGCGCTTCACCCACCACCGCCCGCTCACCGCCGGCGACGCCGTCGTGGGCACGCTCCACGTCGACACGGTGCGTGAGGCCGGCGGCCACGCCATGGTGACGACCCGCACCGAGCTCGCCACCGAGTCAGGCGAGCCGGTGTGCACCGCGACCTCCACCATCGTCATCCGAGGAGCCGAGTGATGGCCACGCCCAGCACGCCCAGCCCGCTGCCCGCCGTCCGCGCCGTCGCCGACGTGGCCGTCGGCGACGCCCTCCCGGCGCGCACGGTCCACGTCGACCGCCCGCGCCTCGTGCAGTACGCCGGTGCCTCGCTCGACCGCAACCGGATCCACTGGGACGAGCCGTTCGCCAAGCAGGTCGGCCTGCCCGACGTCATCGCCCACGGCATGTTCACCATGGGCTCGGCCGTCACCCTCGTCACCGACTGGGTGGGGGACGCCGGTCGCGTCGTCGAGTACGGCGTGCGCTTCACCAAGCCGGTCGTCGTGCCCTACGACGGTGGCGCCGACATCGAGGTCACCGGCGTGGTCAAGGCCGTCGACCCCGAGACGAAGCGCGTGACCGTCGAGCTCACCGCGACGGCGAACGGCGAGAAGGTGCTGGGCCGCGCCCTCGCCGTCGCCCGCCTCGACTGAGCGGCAGGACACCCCGTGCGCGAGGACCACGACGTCCCCCTGTCGACCCTGACGACGATGCGGGTCGGCGGCCCCGCCGCGCGCCTCGTGACCGTCACGACCACCGACGAGCTCGTCGACGCGGTGCGCGAGGTCGACGACGCCGACGAGCCGCTCCTGCTCCTCTCGGGCGGCTCGAACATCGTCGTGCCCGACGAGGGCTTCGCCGGCACCGTCGTGCACGTGGCGACGTCCGGGATCGAGCCCGAGTCGGCGGACTACTGCGGCGGCGCCGTCGTGCGGGTCGCTGCGGGCGAGGTGTGGGACGACGTCGTGGCGCGCGCCGTCGCGGAGGGCTGGGCCGGCATCGAGGCGCTGAGCGGCATCCCCGGGTGCACGGGCGCCACGCCGATCCAGAACGTCGGCGCCTACGGCCAGGACGTCTCGCAGACGATCGCGCAGGTGCGCACGTGGGACCGCCAGGAGCAGGTCGTGCGCACCTTCATGAACGACGACTGCGGCTTCACCTACCGCCACTCGCGCTTCAAGGGCCACTCGCGCTACGTCGTGCTCGACGTCCAGTTCCAGTTCGAGGTCGGGGACCTCAGCCGCCCGATCGCGTATGCCGCCCTGGCGACGGGTCTCGGGGTCCCGCTCGGCACGCGCGTGCCGCTGGCCGACGCGCGCGAGGCGGTGCTCGCGCAGCGCCGCGCCCGCGGGATGGTGCTCGACGACGCCGACCCGGACACGTGGTCGTGCGGCTCGTTCTTCACCAACCCGGTGCTCGGCCGGCGTGAGTTCGACGACCTCGTCGAGCGCGTGGGGGAGCGCTTCGGGTGGGAGGGGCCGACCCCGCCGCGCTTCCCCGAGGGTGACGGGCGGGTCAAGACGAGCGCGGCCTGGCTCATCGAGCACGCCGGCTTCGGCAAGGGGTTCGGCCTGCCGGCGCCCGCGGCGCTCTCGACGAAGCACACCCTCGCCGTGACGAACCGCGGGGGCGCGAGCGCCGCCGACGTGCTCGCCCTGGCGCGCCAGGTGCGCGACGGGGTCCGGGACGCCTTCGGCGTCACGCTCGTCAACGAGCCCGTGCTCCTCGGCGAGCAGCTCTGACCCACGGCGCGCCGCGGCCGCGGCCGCGGGTGGCGGCTACTTCGACAGCACCACCGAGAAGGTCTTCGCGGTGATCTTCCTGTCGGTCGTGCTCACCTCGTAGGCGGGCCGGTTGAACGCGAGGCGCAGCGAGGCCGTCGTGCCCTTGTCCACCTTGAAGAAGACCCACCCGCGGCTGCGGTCGTCGCGCTTCGCCGTCGTCAGCGGCTCGGCCTTGTACGACTTGCCGAACTCGGCCGTCACGGGCACGTTCTGCTTCGGGCTCGTCGCGATGAGCGAGAGCATCGAGGGCTCGAGGGCGGCGGAGTAGCGCGAGCCGGCCCGGAAGTCCACCTTGACGCCGACGATCTCGAAGGCCTCGGCGCCCACCGGCTGGTTCTTGGGGAACGGCAGGTTGCGCGAGAGGCGCAGCGCCGTGATGGTGTGGCCGAGGTCGGGGTCCTTGATGACCGCCCGGATGTTGCGCGTGGAGTAGGCGGGCGCCTTCGTCGGGGCGGCGCTCGAGGTCGCCGTCGTCGCCGGCGTCGACGGCGTGGCCGACGAGGTGGAGGGCGTCGTGCCTTGCGTCGTCGCGGCGCCCGAGGTGGCGGTCGTGGCCGTGCCGGGGGCCGTCGGGTCGGCGGTCACGGACGACTCGCCGCTGCAGGCCGCGAGCGCGAGCACGGGGGCGAGCAGGCCGACGGCGGCGAGCCGGCGCAGGCGTGCGGTCGGCCTGGCCGGGGCGGTCGCGGATCGGTCGGGGGCGGCGGGAGGAGTACTCATCGTCCGACCAGCATGACCGGGCGCACCGATCCTGAGCAAACCCGGTGCCGTGTGCGCCTGCCGCCGGGCCTGCTCACGGTGTCCGTTCTGCGCCGTTACGCGGAGGTGCCGGCTGTGGCCGGTGTCACGGCTGCGGGGGGACGGCCGGCGGGCCGTCCGGCGAGCCATGCGTCGACGTCGGCGAGCGCGGCCGCGCGCCGGTCGGCCGGCATCCGGCTGCCGCGGAGCGAGCCGCGCGCGAGCCCGGCCAGGCCCTCGTCGTCGAAGCCGAGGGCGCGCGCCGAGGCGTACTGCTCGGCGAGGCGCGTCCCGAACAGGAGCGGGTCGTCGGCCCCGAGCGCGACCGGGATGCCGGCCTCGACGATGCGCCGCAGCGGCACGTCGGCCGGCTCGGCGTAGACGCCGAGGGCCACGTTGCTCCCGGGGCACACCTCGAGGGTGGTGCCCGCCTCGGCGACCGCGTCGAGCACCTGCGGGTCCTCGACGGCGCGCACCCCGTGGCCGATGCGGTCGGGCTCGAGGTGCTCGAGGGTCTCCATGACGGCCTGGGCGCCGAGCAGCTCGCCGCCGTGCGGCACGAGCGCGAGGCCGGCCCGCCGCGCGATGGCGAAGGCGGGTGCGAAGTCGGCGACGAGCCCACGCCGCTCGTCGTTCGACAGGCCGAAGCCGACGACCTCGCCCGCGCCCTCACCGGCGTGGTGCGCGGCGAGCCGCGCGAGCGTGCGCGCCTCGAGCGGGTGCCGCATCCGGCTCGCCGCGACGACGACGCCGACGCCGACGGGGCCCGCGGCCGAGACGGCCCGGGCCTCGTCGAGCACGATCTCGAGCGCCGGGGTGATGCCGCCGACGAAGGGGGCGTACGACGTCGGGTCGACCTGCAGCTCCAGCCACCGCGACCCCTCCGCGGCGTCGTCCTCGGCGGCCTCGCGCACGATCCGGCGCATGTCGGCCTCGCCGCGCACGCAGGCCCGCGCCGCGTCGTAGAGCCGCTGGAAGCGGAACCAGCCGCGCTCGTCGGTGGCGCGCGCGAGGCGGGGCGGCCAGCCGCCCGTCAGGGCCTCGGGCAGACGGATGCCGTGCGTGGCGGCGAGCTCGCGGACGGTCGTGACGCGCATCGACCCCGTGAAGTGCAGGTGCAGGTGCGCCTTCGGCAGGTCGAGCACGCTGCGCGTCTCACCGGTCATGCCGGTCAGTGTGTCACCGCGCCCACGGCGTCGCCCGCCCGGATGCCGTCACCCGGGCGGGGGAGTCCCGTCAGTGGTCGTCCGGCGCGTCGGCGATCTCGTCGACGACGTGGACGGCGGCCTCCTCGGCCGACGCGGCCGCGCCGTCGATGCCGACGTCGGTGGCCCACGCCTGCTTCTCGGTGTCGTCGTGGGCCCCCTCGTCGTCGGCCACGAGGCGGCCGGCGCGGGCGTCCCCGACCTCGTTGTCGCCGAGCCAGTCGTCCTCGGCCGCGATGGAGTCGGGGTCGTCGCCGCCGACCCGGGGCTCGTCGAGGCCGCTCTCGTCGTCCGGCGCGCCGTAGGCCGTGTCGGGGTCGGGCACCTCCTGCTTGATGCGCTGGTCGATCGTCTCGTCCAGCGACTCCTCGTAGGGCGTCGTGCCGAAGGCGTCGGTGCCGCTCTCGCGCTCCGGCGGGGAGTAGCCGCGGTCCAGCTCGTCCTCGACGTCCTCGTCGGGGAGGCCGTCGACGTTCGAGGGCTGGTCCTCGTCGTCGACGCTGTAGCTCGTGAAGTCGGTGTCGATGTTCTCGCTGGGACCGGTGTCGCTCATGGTGCGGGCTCCTTC
This sequence comes from Terrabacter sp. NPDC000476, assembly GCF_040300125.1. Lineage (NCBI taxonomy): Bacteria > Bacillati > Actinomycetota > Actinomycetes > Micrococcales > Intrasporangiaceae > Terrabacter > Terrabacter sp. NPDC000476. Next base: position 1,817,037 of record NZ_JBEPDF010000001.1, on the reverse strand, counting down.
GTCGGGCTGCTGGTCTCGGGTGACGCGCTCACCCGCTCGCCGGTCCGGGGCTCACCGGGTCACGCGGTCGCGTCGTCTCCCTGTGCCCCTACCCGCGCGGCGGACCCGCCCTCACGGTCGGCCACGAGCTTCTCCGCGGCGGCGAGGGCCACGCAGGTCGCCACCCCGGCCATGGCGGTGCGCACCTCGTCGAGCACCGGGAAGGTCGGGGCGAGGCGGATGTTGCGGTCGCGGGGGTCGTCGCCGTGCGGGAAGGAGGCGCCGGCCGGCGTCAGGGCGATGCCGGCCGCCTTGGCGAGCGCCACGACGCGCGAGGCCGTGCCGTCGAGCACGTCGAGGTTGACGAAGTAGCCACCGGTCGGGTGCGTCCACTCCGCCACCTCGAGCCCGCCGAGGCCCTCGGTGAGCGCCGCGTCGACGGCCGCGAACTTCGGGGCGATGATGTCGCGGTGGCGGCGCATGTGCGCGCGCACGCCCGCGGCGTCGTGGAAGAACTCGACGTGGCGCAGGTGGTTGACCTTGTCGGGCCCGATCGAGCCCATCGACAGGTGCCGCAGGTACCACGCGACGTTGGCCGCGCTCGCCGCGAGCACCGCGACGCCGGCACCCGCGAAGGTGATCTTCGAGGTCGAGGCGAACATGATCGGGCGGTTCGGGTGCCCCGAGGCGGCCGCGAGGCTGAGGATGTCGGCGCTCTTCGCCTCGTCCTCGGTCAGGTGGTGGAAGGCGTACGCGTTGTCCCAGAAGATCGTGAAGTCGGGCGCCGCGGTGGGCATCGCGGCGAGGCGGGCCGCGACCTCCTGCGAGACGACCGCCCCCGAGGGGTTCGCGTAGGTGGGCACGATCCAGATACCCTTGATGCTCGGGTCGTCCTTGACGAGCGCCTCGACGGCGGCCACGTCGGGACCGTCGTCGTGCATCTCGACGGTGACCATCTCGATGGCGAGCTCGGCGAGCATCGAGAAGTGCCGGTCGTAGCCGGGCACGGGGCAGACGAAGCGGACCGTCTCCTCCTGCGACCACGGGCGCGGCGAGTCGACGCCGCCGAAGAGGAGGAAGTCGACGATCGTCGCGTACATCATCGACAGGCTCGAGTTCCCGCCCGCGACCACCTGGGACGGCTCGACCCAGAGCAGCTCGGCGAAGATCTCGCGCAGCTCGGCGAGGCCCTCGAGGCCGCCGTAGTTGCGCACGTCGACGCCGGCCCGGTCCTTCGTCCCCGTCGGCAGGTGCAGCAGCGCGTCGGAGAGGTCGAGCTGCGCGGCCGACGGCTTGCCGCGGGTCAGGTCGAGCTTCAGGTGGCGATCCTGCAGGGCCGCGTAGGCCTGCTGCTGCTCGGCCAGGAAGCCGGCCAGGTCGCCGTCGGACAGGGACGCGAGGGGGGTGCGCAGGTTCGTCACAGCCCGATCCTGCCACTGCCCGCGCGGGCGGGGGTCCCGCGGTCCGCATGCCGGGTGGCAGACTCGCTGGTGGACTCCGTGGCGTCGGTTCGCGTTGGGGCGCATCCGTCCCGTATGATCGATCCTCGGACGGCTTCGCTGGCCATGCTGACGCATGCCGTCCCGCCGGGCACCACCCCAGGTCCCGGTGAAGGGCAATAGCTCAATTGGTAGAGCACTGGTCTCCAAAACCAGCGGTTGGGGGTTCGAGTCCCTCTTGCCCTGCGCATCCCCGTGATGTGGTCGTCGTGCAAGGCGGCACGCGGCGTCTGCCCGTCGTGGGACACCACGGGTGGGGCGGCCGACGCGGGCCGGAACCCAGGCAGAAAGAAGGAATCGTGACCGAGACGAGCGCCAAGCGCGGGTCCGGCCGGGCCGACAAGGCTCCCGGCGGCAACCCGGTGTCGCGCCTCTTCGGGGCGATCAGCCTCTTCGTGCGCCAGATCCTCGACGAGCTGCGCAAGGTCGTGCGGCCCACGGGCCCCGAGCTGGTGCGCTACACGACCGTCGTGGTCATGTTCGTCGTGATCATGATGGCGCTGGTCTCGGGTCTGGACTTCGTCCTGACCCGGGCCATCTCCTGGGTCTTCACGGGCTCGGCCACTTAGCACCGACGGGACCACGGGTCCCGGGATGTCAGCACCAGCCGCGACCGGCTGGTCCACGAGCAAGGAAGTAGGCAACAGCGTGTCCGAGCAGTTCTCCCCCGAGGGTGCCCCGAACGGCGAGAACGACGTCGTCGACCCCACCGTCGAGGCCGACCTCGCGGCGCCCGACGCCGACGAGCCCGACGCGCAGCCGGCCGACTCCGAGCCCGAGCTCGAGGCAGCCGTGACCGACGCCGACGAGGACGCCGACGACGAGGCTGCCAACGACGAGGCTGCCGACGACGACGCTGCCGACGAGGACGACGTGCCGGCACCCACGGGCAGCGGCGACCCCGTCGCGGACTTCAAGGCCGACCTGCGCAGCCGCTTCGGCGACTGGTTCGTCATCCACTCCTACGCGGGCTACGAGAACCGGGTCAAGGCCAACCTCGAGACGCGCATCCAGACCCTCAACATGGAGGACTTCATCTTCGAGATCGAGGTCCCCATGGAGGAGGTCACCGAGATCAAGAACGGGCAGAAGAAGCAGGTCCGCCGCGTGCGGATGCCCGGCTACGTCCTCGTCCGCATGGACCTCACGGACGAGAGCTGGGGCGCGGTGCGCCACACGCCCGGCGTCACCGGCTTCGTCGGCAACGCGCACCAGCCCGTGCCGCTCTCGATCGACGAGGTCTTCACGATGCTCGCCCCCACCTTCGAGGCGCAGGTCGCGGCCGACGGCTCGGCCCCGGCGAGCTCCAGCGCCCCCAAGGACGTGCGCGTCGTCGACTTCAAGGTCGGCGAGTCCGTCACCGTCATGGAGGGGCCGTTCGAGACCCTTCCCGCCACGATCTCCGAGATCAACACGGACACCCAGAAGCTCAAGGTGCTCGTCTCCATCTTCGGCCGGGAGACCCCGGTCGAGCTCTCCTTCGCCCAGGTCGCCAAGATCTGAGCGAGGGTCGTTCCACCTCGTGCGGCTGACCGCACGAGGACATGCAACCGGGTCATCGCCCAAGGCGTCGGCCCAGCAACGCAGAAGGTAGGCACGCATGCCCCCCAAGAAGAAGGTCTCCGGCTTCATCAAGCTGCAGATCCAGGCCGGTCAGGCCACCCCCGCCCCGCCCGTCGGCCCGGCCCTCGGCCAGCACGGCGTCAACATCATGGAGTTCGTCAAGGCGTACAACGCCGCGACGGAGGCCCAGCGCGGCAACGTCATCCCGGTCGAGATCACGGTCTACGAGGACCGCTCGTTCACCTTCGTGACGAAGACCCCGCCGGCTGCGGAGCTCATCAAGAAGGCCGCCGGCGTCGCCAAGGGCTCGGGCGAGCCGCACAAGACGAAGGTCGCCAAGCTCTCGCGCGAGCAGGTCCTCGAGATCGCCCGCCAGAAGATGGAAGACCTCAACGCCAACGACGAGGAGATGGCGGCACGCATCATCGCCGGCACCGCTCGTTCGATGGGCATCGACACCGAGCTCTGAGCCCCGCTCACGACCCGGCGTCACCCCCGGCCGCACGGCATACGGACCGTATGCCGTCGGCCACGTGGGAGGGCCAGCGCTGGCCCGCACCACGACTCCACCACCACGCAAGGAGCAGCACATGAAGCGCAGCAAGAACTACCGCGCAGCCGCCGAGCTCATCACGCCCGGCAAGATCTACGCCCCCCTCGAGGCCGTCCGCGTCGCGAAGCAGACCGCCAAGGCCAAGTACGACGAGACCGTCGAGGTCGCCATGCGCCTCGGTGTCGACCCGCGCAAGGCCGACCAGGCCGTGCGCGGCACGGTCAACCTGCCGCACGGCACGGGCAAGACCGCCCGCGTGCTCGTCTTCGCCAACGGCGACAAGGCCGAGGCCGCCCGTGAGGCCGGCGCCGACCACGTCGGCTCGGACGACCTGCTCGAGAAGGTGCAGGGCGGCTGGCTCGACTTCGACGCCGTCGTCGCGACCCCCGACCTCATGGGCAAGGTCGGTCGTCTGGGCAAGGTGCTCGGCCCGCGTGGCCTCATGCCGAACCCGAAGACCGGCACCGTGACGATGGACGTGGCCAAGGCCGTCACCGACATCAAGGGCGGCAAGATCGAGTTCCGCGTCGACAAGCACGCGAACCTCCACTTCATCATCGGCAAGGCCAGCTTCGACGAGACGAAGCTCGTCGAGAACTACGCGGCCGCGCTCGAGGAGATCCTGCGTCTCAAGCCGTCCAGCTCCAAGGGCCGCTACATCGAGAAGGCCACCGTCAGCACGACGATGGGCCCGGGCATCCCGCTCGACTTCTCCAAGACGCGCAACCTCCTCGTCGAGGAGGAGCAGGCCTGATCGCCTGACACCGCTCGTGCGGAGCCCGCCACCCCACCCGGGGCGGCGGGCTCTCGCGCGTCCGCGGCGTGCCACCGGCCGTGCCGGACCGGCTGAATCTGGGTGGGTCGCTCGCCCCGATCCGCCCCGTGGGCGGCAGTACGGTCGGGAGATGAGTCGTTCCAGCGCACGCACCACGACACGATCCCGTTGGGTCCTCGGCGCCCTCGTCGTCGGACTCCCGCTCTCGCTCCTGCCCGCCACGGCGACCGCCGGCGCCACGCCGGCACCCGCACCTGCGCCGTCGTCCGGCGCGTCGACGTCCCGCCACGACGGCGGGTGGCACGGCCACCCGACCGACCTGCCGAAGGTGCCGGTCATGAAGGGCGGCGGCGGGGCCGTCAGCTCCGTCGACCGCGACGCCTCCCAGGTCGGCATCGACGTGCTCCGGCGAGGGGGCAACGCCGCCGACGCGGCCGTGGCCACCGCAGCCGCCCTCGGGGTGACCGAGCCCTACAGCACCGGCATCGGCGGCGGCGGGTTCCTCGTCTACTACGACGCGAGGAGCCGCCGGGTCAGCACCATCGACGGGCGCGAGACGGCGCCGGCCACCTTCACGTCGACGAGCTTCACCGACCCGAGCACCGGCAAGGCCATGGACTTCACCACGGTCGTCAACAGCGGCCTGTCGGTCGGGGTGCCCGGCACCCCCGCCCTGTGGGCCAAGGCGCTGCGCGACCACGGCACGCTCTCGCTCAACCGGGCCCTCGCGCCCGCCGAGCAGCTCGCGCGGAAGGGCTTCGTCGTCGACCAGACCTTCGCCGACCAGACCGCCGCGAACGCGGAGCGCTTCTCGGTCTTCCCCGAGACCGCGCGCGTCTTCCTCCGGGACGGCAAGGCGCCCGCGGTCGGCTCGACGTTCCGCAACCCCGACATGGCCAGGGCCTACCGCACGCTGCGCACGCAGGGCGTCTCGGCGCTCTACTCCGGCTCGCTGGGCCGGGCCGTCGTCGCCGAGTCGCGGGCACCGCACACCGACGGCAGCTCCGTCATGGGCGGCCAGCTGACGATGCGCGACCTCCGCGCGTACCGGGCCCTCACCAAGGCCCCGATCCACTCGAGCTACAAGGGCTTCGACGTCTTCGGGATGCCGGTGCCGAGCTCGGGAGGCATCGCGGTGGCCGAGATCCTCAACCTCATGCGGGCCTACGAGAAGGCGACGGGCGTGCGGACGAGCGCGCTGAGCGAGGCCGACTACCTGCACCGCTTCTCGGAGGCCTCGGCGACCGCGTTCGCCGACCGCAACCGCTGGGTCGGTGACGTGCCCGGCGTGCCGGTGCGCCAGCTGACGAACCCGGCCTTCGCGGCCGAGCGCGCCTGCCTCTTCGACCCGGCGAAGGCGCAGCCGCGCCCGATCCCGTTCGGCTCGCCCGACGGCCGCTACACCTCGTGCGCGCCTGGCAAGGCCGCCCAGCCGGAGCCCTACGAGGGCCTGTCGACCTCGCACCTGACGGTCATGGACCGGTGGGGCAGCGTCGCCAGCTACACCCTGACGATCGAGCAGACCGGTGGGTCGGGCATCACGGTGCCGGGCTACGGCTTCCTGCTCAACAACGAGCTCACCGACTTCAACTTCACGCCGCTCACCCCGGGCGTGCCCGACCCGAACCTGCCCGGCCCGGGCAAGCGCCCGCGGTCGTCGATGAGCCCGACGATCCTGCTCCACGAGGGTCGGCCGTTCCTCGCGGTCGGCTCGCCCGGTGGCGCCACGATCATCACCTCGACGAGCCAGACCATCCTCGGCTACCTCGACCGTCGCCTCTCGCTCGTCGACGCGATCCGCGCCCCGCGGCTCAGCTCGCGCAATGGCTCCAGCGAGGGGGCCGAGCCGCAGATCCTCGACGGGCCGGTCGGCGCGGCGCTCACGGCCAAGGGCCACGTGCTCGCTCCCGGTGCGGCTGCCCCGGCGGTGAACGAGATCGGCGCCGTCACGGCGATCCGCTACCTCGGGCACGGTCGTTTCGAGGCGGCCGCCGAGACGACCCGCCGCGGGGGCGGGTCGGCGATGGTCGTCCAGCCCTCGCGCCACCCGCGTCACTGACGTCCCGCTGCCGGATGCCGTCCGGCGGGCCGCGTGCCCGCCGGACGGCATCCGTGCATCCGTGCGTCCGGGCGGCGGCGGGCGGGGGATAGCCTGACCTCGCTCCTGCAGCCCGACGACGTGTGAAGAGGGATCCACCATGGCCGAGGCGTTCGTCTACGACGCCGTCCGCACCCCGTTCGGACGCTACGGCGGGGCCCTCGCCGGCATCCGGCCCGACGACCTCGCCGCGCACGTCCTGCGCGCGCTCGTCGACCGCGCGCCCGGTCTGCGCGACGGGGGAGCCGCGCAGGTCGACGAGGTGGTGCTCGGCAACGCCAACGGGGCGGGCGAGGAGAACCGCAACGTCGCGCGCATGGCCGCGCTGCTCGCCGGCCTGCCGACCTCGGTGCCCGGCACCACGGTGAACCGGCTCTGCGGCTCGAGCCTCGATGCGGCGATCATCGGCTCGCGCCAGATCGCGACCGGTGAGGCCGACGTCGTGGTCGTCGGCGGTGTCGAGTCGATGAGCCGGGCGCCCTGGGTGCTGCCCAAGACCGAGAAGGCCTACCCCGCAGGCGATCTCGGACTCGTCTCCACGACCCTGGGCTGGCGGCTCGTCAACCCGGCCATGCCGGGGGAGTGGACCGTCTCGCTCGGCGAGGCGACCGAGCAGCTGCGCGAGGAGCGAGGCGTCACCCGCGAGCGGCAGGACGCGTTCGCGGCGCGGTCGCACCGCCTGGCCGCGCAGGCGTGGGACTCCGGCTTCTACGACGACCTCGTCGTGCGCGTGCCCGGCGTCGAGCTCGCCCGCGACGAGTCGATCCGGCCGGACACCGACGAGGCCCGGCTCGCCACGCTGCGCACCGTCTTCCGCAGCGCCGACGAGGGCGGCACCGTGACGGCCGGCAACGCCTCGCCGCTCAACGACGGCGCCTCGGCGGTGCTGCTCGGCAGCGAGCGGGCCCACGGACTGCTGGGCCTCGACCCGCTCGCGCGCGTCGCGGGCCGCGGGGCGAGCGCGCTCGAGCCGCAGCGGTTCGGCTACGCCCCCGTCGCCGCGGCGCAGCAGGCGCTCGAGCGCGCCGGCATCGACTGGTCGGACGTCGCCGCGATCGAGCTCAACGAGGCGTTCGCGGCGCAGTCGCTGGCCTGCCTCGACGCCTGGCCCGTCGACCCCGAGATCGTCAACCGCCACGGCGGCGCCATCGCCGTCGGGCACCCGCTCGGGGCCTCGGGCGGCCGGGTGCTCGGAACCCTGGCCCGCGACCTGCAGCGCAGCGGGGAGCGCTGGGGCCTCGCGTGCATCTGCATCGGCGTCGGACAGGGCCTCGCCGTCGTGCTCGAGAACGTCACCCCCCGCCCCTGACCCGTCGAGAGGCCAGTCTTCGCGGGTCCCGCACCGTCGAGAGGCCAGTCTTCGCGGGTCCGTATGCGTCGAGCGGCCGGTCCGTGCGGGGGCGCGGTCGCGCTCAGGCGGGCTTGGGGCTCGGCCACGGCCAGGCCGTGCAGCCCTTGAGGCCGTAGGTCTGCTGCATCATGACGGGCGCCACCTTGCCGGGGCCGCCGCAGTAGGCGTGCGCGTGACCGATGCCGTGGCCCACCTCGTGGTTGACGAGGTAGGTGCGGTAGCCGGCGACGTCGGAGCCGTAGGCCGCAGCGCCGAGCACCCAGCGGCGCAGGTTGAGCACGACGCGCCCGCTGTTGTGGCAGCTGACCTGGCCCCGCGTCTCGAGCGGGGCGCACAACTTGTCGGTCGTCCTCGGGCTGGCGAGGGTGATCCGCAGGTCGACGGCCGCGCCGGCCGCCGCCGCGGCGGGCGACACGTCGACGAATCGCACCCCGTCCCTCGCCTGCCAGCCGCGGGGGTCGGTCAGGACCGTGCCGACCGTCGTCGCGAACTCGGCGGGCCGCACGTCGACGCCGCCCTCGACCTCCACGGTGTAGCGCACGGTGCGTCCGGTCGTCGGCGCGGGCCGCAGGGCCGACGCCGGCATCGGCACGACCGTGAACCGGCCGTCGCCCGACTCGACGACGGCGCCCTTCGCGTCGCGGCCGTCGCCCGTCGTGGGGGTGGGCGTCGCCGTCCGGGGGGACGTGCCGGACGTGCCGGACGTGCCGGACGTGCCGACGGACGGTCCTGCACCCACCTGGGAGTCCGTCGCGGCGTCGGGGACGCGCTCGACCTCGGCGAGCGAGGCCGCCGGGCCGGTGCCCACGCCGACCGCCAGCCGGCCGCTGCGGGCGAAGGGCCCGGGCTCGGTCGCCTCGCGCGCGCCGGCCCACGTCACCGCCCAGACGTCCACCACGACGCAGAGGACGACGGCGGCACCCGCCGCCACCCTGCGGCGGCGAACGGCCGACCACGAGCTCTGGGGCGGGCGAGCGACCGCGCTGCCCCTCACCATGCGCTCCACGCTAGGTCTTCCGTGCGGCAAAGGCGAGGACCCGAGCCGGGGTCGCGGCGTCCGGGTGCCGGTGGCGTCGACAGGCTGTCCGGTTCGTCCTGCGGTGCCCGTTCTGCGCCGGGACGGACGCCCCGATTTGGTCTGGCCCGGCCCAGCCCGTATCCTCGGTGTCGACCAATGACCGCCGGTTGGAGGACGTGGGCGACCACGACCTCTCGAAGGTCCCGCACGATGCGGGCAGCCAGCGCAGGACACTCAGCCTCACGGCATACGTGATCGTATGCCGCTGCGAGCCCCGAGCGCCCTGCGCCGGGGCTCTTTTCGTGCCGGCCCTCCGGGGCACCTCCGCCCGGCGTCACCACGCAAGGGAAGGAGGCCCAGATGGCGAACGCCGAGAAGGACGTTGCCATTGCCGAGATCACGGACAAGCTCCGTGAGTCCGGTGCGGCCGTTCTCACCGAGTACCGCGGTCTGACCGTGGCTCAGCTCTCGCAGCTGCGCAGCTCGATCCGGGAACACGCCACCTACGCCGTGGTCAAGAACACGCTCACGGAGCGCGCCGCCAAGGAGGCCGGGATCACGGCCTTCGACGGCCACCTCCAGGGCCCGTCGGCCATCGCCTTCATCACCGGTGACCCGGTCGAGGCGGCCAAGGGTCTGCGTGACTTCGCCAAGGCAAACCCCCTCCTCGTGATCAAGGCTGGCGTCCTCGACGGCAAGACCTTGAGCCCCGAGGAGATCACGAAGCTCGCGGACCTCGAGTCCCGCGAGGTTCTGCTGGCCAAGCTGGCGGGTGCCATGAAGGGCTCCCTCACCAAGGCCGCCTACCTCTTCGTCGCTCCTCTGTCGCAGACGGCCCGCGTGGTCGACGCCCTGCGCCAGAAGGTCGAGGCGCAGGGTCCCGCCACGGAGGCCGCTCCGGCTGCCGAGGCAACCACCGACGTCGCCGAGGGTGGCGACGAGAGCTGACGCCCTCCTGCGTCCGCTCGATTCATCAAACAGCCACTCACGGCAAGCAACAGGAAGGAAGCCATCATGGCGAAGCTCAGCACCGACGAGCTCCTTGACGCCTTCAAGGAGATGACCCTCATCGAGCTCTCCGAGTTCGTGAAGCAGTTCGAGGAGACCTTCGAGGTCACCGCTGCTGCCCCCGTCGCCGCCGCTCCCGCGGCCGGTGCCGGTGGCGCTGCCCCCGCCGAGGAGGAGGAGAAGGACTCGTTCGACGTCGTTCTCACCGCCGCCGGTGACAAGAAGATCCAGGTCATCAAGGAGGTCCGCGCGCTCACGAGCCTCGGCCTCAAGGAGGCCAAGGACCTCGTCGACGGCGCCCCCAAGCCCGTTCTCGAGGGTGTCGACAAGGCTGCGGCCGAGAAGGCCAAGGAGCAGCTCGAGGGCGCTGGCGCGACCGTCGAGCTCAAGTGATCTGACCCGGCTCAGCCGGGATCACTGCTGCACCGCGAAGGCGGGTCCGACCACTGGTCGGGCCCGCCTTCGTCGTCCCCGCCCCGGTCGAGGTGATCCGTCGCGGCCCGGCGCGACGGCATACCTCGACCGGCCGGGACCGGCGCCGGGTCGAGGTGATCCGTCGTGGACTGGCGCGACGGCATACCTCGACCCGACGGCAGTGAGCCGCTGCGTCAGGCGTGGGCCAGGGCGTCCTTCAGCGCGGCGAGGACGAGGGCCACGCGGTCGGGGCGCGCGTTGTGCCCCATGAGCCCGATGCGCCAGACGGTCGAGGCGAACTCGCCGACCCCGGCCCCGATCTCGAGGTCGTGCCGCTCGAGCAGGTAGGCCCGGACCGCGGCGGAGTCGACCCCGTCGGGCACGCGCACCGTGGTCAGCTCGGGCAGGCGGGAACCCTCCTGGGCGAAGAGGCTCAGGCCCATCTCCTCGAGGCCGTCCTGCAGGAGGCGGCCGGCCTCGGCGTGGCGGTCCCACACCTTCTCCAGGCCCTCGTCGGCGATGCGCCGCAGGCCGGCGTGCAGGCTGGCGACCATCGCGGTCGGGGCCGTGTGGTGATAGGTGCGCCGGCCGCTGCCGGCGGCCTCGCCGACGTAGCCGCCGAGCAGCCCGAGGTCGAGGTACCACGACGACGGCTTCTCGACGCGGCGGGCGAAGGCGCGGTCGTTGATGGTGAAGGGCGCGAGGCCGGGCGCCACCCCGAGGCACTTCTGCGTGCCGGCGTAGCCGATGTCGACGCCCCAGTCGTCGGCCCGCAGCTCGATGCCGCCGATGCTCGTCACGGCGTCGACGAGCAGGAGGGCGTCGCCCTTGACCGCGCCGAGCGCGGCGATGTCGGAGCGCACGCCCGTGGAGGTCTCGGCGTGCACCGCGGCGATGATCGCCGGCGACGGGTGGGCAGCGGCCACGCGCTCGGCGTCGACCGGCGTGCCCCACTCGTGGTCGACGCGCACGACCTCGGCGCCGTGGCGGCCGGCCACGTCGACCATCCGCTCGCCGAAGAGCCCATTGACCGCCACGACGACGACGTCGCCGGGGGAGACGGTGTTGACGAACGCCGCCTCCATGCCCGCCGAGCCGGTGGCCGAGATCGGCAGCGTGCGGCGGTTGTCGGTGCCCCACACGTGGCGCAGCAGGTCGCACGTCTCGTCCATGACGGCGAGGAAGTCGGGGTCGAGGTGGCCGAGGAGCGGCGCCGCGAGCGCGAGCGTCGCCTCGGGGTAGGGGTTGCACGGCCCGGGACCGAAGAGGTGCCGGTCGGCGATGGGGCGCGAGGTCGCGGTGGGCGTCGACGAGGTCATCAGAATCCTGCTCCCGGGTTGAGGATGCCCTGCGGGTCGAGGGCCGACTTGATGCGGTGGGTGAGGGCCATGACGTCGGGGCCCAGCTGCTCGGGCAGGGCGGCGCGCTTGAGGCGGCCGATGCCGTGCTCGCCCGTGATGGTGCCGCCGAGGCCGATCGCCAGGCCCATGACCTCCGAGAAGGCCCGGGCTGCGCGGTCCTTCGCCGCGCTGTCACCGGCGGGGTAGACGATGACGGGGTGCGTGTTGCCGTCGCCGGCGTGCGCGACGACGGGGATCTCGACGTCGTGCCGGCGCGAGATCTCGGTGATGCCGGTCAGCAGCTCGGGCAGCCGCGGCACGGGCACGCCGACGTCCTCGAGCATGATCGCGCCGCGCCGCTCGATGGCGACGATGGCGGCGCGGCGCGCGGCGACGAACATCTCGCCCTCGGCGGCATCCGTCGTCGTGAAGCACTCGCGGGCGCCGCCGCCCTCGCAGAGCGCCTCCATCGCCGCGATCTCCTCGCCGCGCGCGGCGCCCGGGGCGTCCGACTGCGCGAGCAGCATCGCCCCGGCCCCGCGGTCGAGCCCCATGCTGCGGTGGTCCTCGACGGCGTTGATCGAGGCGTGGTCCATCAGCTCCATCATCGAGGCCCGCAGCGTGTTGCCGATCGCGACGACGACCCGCGCCGCGTCCTCCACCGTGTCGAAGGTGGCGACGAGGGTGGCGGGCGGCGCCTGCGCCGGCACGAGCCGCAGGGTGGCGCGCGTGACGACGCCGAGCGTGCCCTCGCTGCCCACGAAGAGCTTGACGAGCGAGAGCCCGGCCGTGTCCTTGACGCGCTGGCCGCCGAGGTGCACGAGGGTGCCGTCGGCGAGCACGACGTCGAGGCCGAGGACGTAGTCGGTCGTCACGCCGTACTTGACGCAGCACAGCCCGCCGGCGTTGGTGGCGACGTTGCCGCCGATCGAGCAGATCTCGAACGACGACGGGTCGGGCGGGTACCAGAGGCCGTGCTCGGCCGCCGCCCGCTTCACCTCGACGTTGAGCGCACCGGCCTCGACGACGGCGGTGCGCGTGGCGGGGTCGACCTCCACCGCGCGGAGGCGCTCGAGGCTCAGCACGACGCACCCGTCGATCGCGTTCGACCCGCCGGAGAGGCCGCTGCCCGCACCACGCGGCACGACGGGGATGCCGTGCGTGCGTGCCCAGCGCACCGTGGCCTGCACGTCGGCCGCGGTCTGCGCGCGGACGACGGCGCGCGGCGTGCCGGCCCCGGCGTCCGCGGTGTAGTCGAACCGGTAGGCCGCCACGCTGTCGGCCCCGGTCACGAGCGCCCCGGGCGTCAGGGTCGCAGCCAGGTCGTCGAGCGCCTGCAGGTCGGGAGCGTCCTTGCCCACTGTCGTCACCGCCCCACCGTAACCACCGTCGGGCCCGGATGCCGTCCGAGGGTGTGGGCGACGAGCCGCCCCGCACCGTGCCGGGTAGGTTTGCCGGCATGGGATGGCTGTCGCGCACCAGCAGCAAGGCGTCGGACGATCAGGTCGGGCCACCGCAGGGGACGACCCAGCAGGGGCCGACCCAGCCCGGGACCCAGCCCGGGACCCAGCCCGGGACGACCCCGGCTGCGGCCGCCGCGTCGGCGCCCACCGCGGCGACGGCCGGCGGGCCGGAGTCCTCGGAGGGCGCGGCGGTCGGGCGGTACGGGCCGCTCGTCTGCGTGACGCGCTTCGACGTCGCCGCCCCCGAGCTCGAGTGGCAGCTGCCCCTCAACGGCGAGCTCTACCGCGTCCTGCCCGGCTCCGACCGCCCCGACTACTCGCTGCTCGTGCTCGAGCGGCCGCTGCACTTCTACCCGACAGAGGGCTTCGACCTCGCCCGGGTCGAGGCCGGGCAACGGGTGCAGGACCGCAAGGGCCGCACCATGGTGCGCGTGCACGCGCTGCTGCTGTGCTCCCGCTTCGTCGGCGAGCAGCTGCACCCGGGCATGCGCGACCTCGCGGTCAACCTCGCCTACGTCGTCGACAACTCGCTCGCCCGCGACGCCGAGGTCGACTTCGCCAAGATCGAGTTCGCGGCCACCGGCTTCCTCAGCGAGGGGCACGCCCCGCGCGCCGGCGAGGCGCAGGCCCCGGCGCCGGATGCACCCGCACGCGCCGACGCACACGCCGACGCACCCGCCGACGCACCCGCCGACGCGGCGCCGGCCACCCGGCATCCGGCCGCGGACGTGTTCGACGCGGTGGCGGCGGCGCTGCGCGAGGGCGTCGCGGCGCAGCGCGGGGAGCCCGTGGTGCGGATGACGGCCGCGCTGACGCTCGACGGGGGACACCGGCTGACGGGGCTCTCCGGCAACGCCGACGGGCAGCCGCCGGCGCCGACCCCCGAGACCTTCGAGCGCATCGGCGAGCTGCTCTCCGGGCTCGCGGGGCTGGGGGAGCAGGGGCGGGTCGCCGCGGTCACCCTGCGCGTCGACGGCGACGCCGTGACGCACGAGGTCACCCGCACGCACGAGCCGTCCTGACCGAGCCGTCCTGACCGAGCCGCCCGACGGGACCGCTCAGCCCGGGAGGTCGTGGTAGGCCTGCACGTCAGCCGGGTCGACCCGGGTCCCCGTGCTCAGCTCCCACATCGCCCCGTCCCAGCTCTCGAAGACGAGCACGTCTCTCTCGCCGCACGTGTACTCGACGAAGTCGCAGCTGCCCACCGGGCCGGTGCCGGTGTCGCCCGCCGCGGTGTAGGTCGCGGTGGTCGCCTCGTCGAGCACCCAGTCGCGGCCGTCGAGGGTGAGGCCCCCGAGGTCGGGCTCGGCGACGAGGTCGTGCCGGGTCGTCCACTCGATGACGGTGTCGCGGCCGCGGGGGCGGATCGCCACCCACTCCCGCGTGCCGGCGCGCTCGCCCTCGACGCAGTGCTCGCTCCAGTTCCGCCCCGCGCTCGTGAGGCGGAGCGTGCCGAGCACCCTGCGGGGCCGCCCCGCGACCTCGACGACGGCGCCGGGCGCGACCTGGGAGGCCAGCAGCTGGGCGCGCATGCATCCTCCAGGTCGTTCGTCGCTCCGGCGGGCGCCGGGCGCCTGCCGTCCGGCCGCCCCGGGAGGGCGACCACGTGGGCCCAACCCTAGAGGCGCACCGGGCCCAGCGGCTGAAGTCGGCGCGAACTCGCGCGTAACTTCCCCTCCGCGACCTCGTTTCCCCCGTAGCCGAGTCGAGACGGCCAGGAAGACGCAGGTGCAGCCACATGGGTGTGGAGATCGCGGTCACGGGACTGACGAAGACCTTCGGGTCGCAGACGATCTGGCGGGACGTGACGCTCACGCTCCCGGCCGGGGAGATCTCCGTCATGCTCGGCCCGTCGGGCACCGGCAAGTCGGTCTTCCTCAAGACGCTCGTCGGGCTGCTCAAGCCGGATGCCGGCTCCATCGTCATCGACGGCCGTGACCTGACGAGGCTGCGCGAGGCCGACCTCTACGAGGTGCGCAAGCTCTTCGGCGTGCTCTTCCAGGACGGCGCGCTCTTCGGCTCGATGACCCTCTACGACAACGTCGCCTTCCCGCTGCGCGAGCACACGCGGAAGACCGAGGTCGAGGTCCGGCGCATCGTCACCGAGAAGATGGAGCTCGTCGGCCTCTCCGGCGCCGAGGGCAAGCTGCCCGGTGAGATCTCGGGCGGCATGCGCAAGCGCGCCGGCCTCGCCCGCGCCCTCGTGCTCGACCCCGAGATCCTGCTCATCGACGAGCCGGACTCGGGCCTCGACCCGGTGCGCACGAGCTACATCAACCAGCTCTTCATCGACCTCAACGCGCAGATCGACGCGACGTTCCTCATCGTCACGCACGACATCAACACGGCCCGCACGGTGCCCGACAACATCGGCCTGCTCTACCACAAGCACCTCGCGATGTTCGGTCCGCGCGAGATGCTGCTGAGCTCCGAGGAGCCGGTCGTGCGCCAGTTCCTCAACGCCCAGACCGTCGGCCCGATCGGCATGTCGGAGGAGAAGGACGCCGACGAGCTGGCCGCCGAGGAGGGCCAGGAGCTGCCGCCGCTGCCGCCGATCGCGCCGCAGCTGCGCACGAGCGACGGCACGCCCCGCCGAGCCGAGCGGCCCGCCGGCGAGTGGTGCCGCGCGCACGGCGTGACGCCCCCGCCCGGGTCGTTCGGGTCGTCGGCCGCCGAGCCCGCCGAGCCTTCCGAGCCCTCCGAGCCCTCCGAGCCCGCCCAGCCCGCCCAGCCCGTCGGCACGGCACCGAGCCCGTATGCCGGCACGCCCGAGCTCGTGGGCGAGGTGGGCTGAGGTGACCGCACCGCTCACCGGCGTGCTGCGCCAGTCGGGTTCGCTCTTCGCGCTCGCCCTCGACGTCGTTCGGGCGCTGCCGCGGCGGCCCTTCCAGGTCAAGGAGTTCATCTCGCAGGCGTGGTTCATCGCGAGCGTGACGATCCTGCCCACGGCGCTCGTCTCCATCCCCTTCGGCGCCGTCATCGCGCTGCAGCTCGGCACGCTGACGAGGCAGCTGGGCGCGCAGTCCTACACCGGTGCGGCGAGCGTGCTCGCCGTCCTCCGCGAGGCGAGCCCCATCGTGACCGCCCTGCTCATCGCGGGAGCGGGCGGCTCCGCCATCTGCGCCGACATCGGCTCGCGCAAGATCCGTGAGGAGATCGACGCCATGGAGGTGCTCGGCATCAGCCCGATCCACCGGCTCGTCGTGCCGCGTGTGCTCGCCTCGATGCTCGTGGCCGTCCTGCTCAACGGGCTCGTCTCGGTCGTCGGGGTCGTCGGCGGCTACGTCTTCAACGTCATCGTGCAGGGCGGCACGCCCGGCGCCTACGTCGCCAGCTTCACGGCACTCGCGCAGCTGCCCGACCTCTGGACCGCCGAGGTCAAGGCCCTCGTCTTCGGCGCCATCGCGGCGATCGTGGCCGCCCACAAGGGGCTCGGTGCCGGGGGTGGGCCCAAGGGCGTCGGCGACGCGGTCAACCAGAGCGTCGTCATCACCTTCATGCTGCTCTTCGTCGTCAACTTCGTCATCACGGCCGTGTACTTCCAAGTCGTGCCGCAGAAGATCTGAGGAGGCGACGATGGCGACGAAGACCCACAAGCCCGCGGGGGAGCAGCTGCTCCACCTCGCGACGCGTCCGGCCCGCGCGCTCGACTCGCTCGGCGAGCAGATGCGCTTCTACGTGCGCTCGCTCGCGTGGAGCGGCCGCACCCTGCGCCGCTACAAGAAGGAGGTCGTGCGGCTGCTCGCCGAGGTGTCCCTCGGCACGGGCGCGCTCTCGGTCATCGGGGGCACGGTCGGCGTCATCGCGTTCCTCGCCTTCTTCACGGGCACCGAGGTCGGCCTGCAGGGCTACTCGTCCCTCGAGCAGCTGGGCACCGGGGCCTTCACCGGCTTCTTCAGCGCCTATCTCAACACCCGCGAGATCGCCCCGCTCGTCGCGGGGCTCGCCCTCGCGGCCACGGTCGGCTGCGGCTTCACGGCCCAGCTCGGCGCCATGCGCATCTCCGAGGAGGTCGACGCCCTCGAGGTGATGGGCATCCCCTCGCTGCCCTACCTCGTGACGACGCGGATGATCGCCGGCTTCATCGCGGTCATCCCGCTCTACGTGCTGGGGCTGCTCAGCTCGTACGCGGCCACCCGGTTCATCTCGACCGCGTACTTCGGGCAGTCGGCGGGCACCTACGACCACTACTTCCACCTGTTCCTGCCGCCGGGCGACGTGTTCTGGTCGTTCGTCAAGGTGATGGTCTTCGCCGTCGTCATCATCCTCATCCACTGCTACTACGGCTACACCGCGTCCGGCGGGCCCGCCGGGGTCGGCGTGGCGGTCGGCACGGCCGTGCGCACCTCGATCGTGGCCATCAACGTCGTCGACTTCTTCCTGTCGCTCGCCATCTGGGGCGCGACGACGAGTGTCCGGATCGCCGGATGAGCGCCACGGGTCCCGGGCCGCTCACCCAGCGCACCCGCCGGCGCATCGGGGCCAAGACCTACGGTCTCGTCTTCCTCGTCGTCGTGGCGCTGCTCGTCGGCCTCTCGGTCGCCGCGTTCCAGAAGCGGTTCACGCCCGTCGTGCTCGTCACGCTCGAGACGGACCGGCTCGGCAGCCAGCTGCAGGAGAGCTCCGACGTCAAGCTGCGCGGTCTCGTCGTGGGCGAGGTCCGCCACGTCGAGGCGACGGGCACCGGGGCGCGGCTCGAGCTGGCCCTCCAGCCCGAGGAGGTCGGCCGCATCCCGGCCGGCGTCAGTGCCCGGCTGCTGCCCAAGACGCTCTTCGGCGAGCGCTACGTCGACCTCGTGACCCCGGCTGCGACGGCGGCCCCGGCACGGTCGATCCGCGCCGGCGACGTCATCCCGCAGGATCGCAGCTCGGTCGCGATCGAGCTCGAGACGGTGCTCGACAACCTCTACCCGCTGCTGCGCACCGTCCAGCCGGCCAAGCTCGCCACGACGCTCAACGCGCTGTCGACCACCCTCGACGGCCGCGGTGACCGGATCGGCCGCAACCTCGTGCTCGTCGACCGGTACCTCAGGGCCCTGAACCCGAGCCTGCCGACGATCCAGCACGACATCACGCTGCTCGCCGACACCGCCGACCTCTACGACGGCGTCGCGCCCGACTTCTTCCGCCTCACCGAGTCGCTGCGGGTCACGAACCGGACGGTCGTCGAGAAGGACCAGCAGCTCGCGGCCTTCCTCGTCGGCACCGCCGGCTTCGCCGACGAGGCCGCCGGCTTCCTGCGCGACAACGAGCAGCGGATCATCCAGGTGGGGCGGGTGGGCCGGCCCACGCTGGCGCTGCTCGCGGAGTACGCGCCGACCTACCCCTGCGTGGCCTCCGGCCTCGTGGGCTGGCTCCCGCGCGCCGACGCGGCCTTCTCCGGGGGCACGTTCCACATCACCCTCGAGGTCGTGCCTCCCCGCCAGCCGTACCGCCCGGGGGAGGAGCCCCGGTGGGGCGACGACCGCGGGCCGCACTGCTACGGACTGCCCAGCCCGACCGGCTCGCAGGCGCAGCCCTTCGCGGGCCACCACTTCGACGACGGCACCGAGCGGGCGAGCAACGCCCCGCCCTTCTCCGCGGTGCCGCAGGCGCTCCTCGGTGACGCCAGCACCTCCGGGTCGGGCAGCGCCGGCACCGCGGACGAGCAGCGCGTCGTGGGCGCCCTGCTCGCCCGCGACGGCGCGGCGCCCGACCCGGCCACGAGCGGCATCCGGACGCTGCTCGCCGGCCCGCTCCTGCGCGGCACGGTGGTGAGCACCCGATGAAGGTCAGGGGCCCACTCGTCAAGCTCGTCGTCTTCGCGGCGGTCACGCTCTTCGCGACGAGCATCCTCGCGCTGACCATCGCCAACATCCAGCTCGGGTCCAAGGCGACCTACACGGCCGACGTCAGCGACGCGACGGGTGTCATCCCGGGCCAGGACGTCCGCATCGCCGGCGTACGGGTCGGCGAGGTCACCGACGTGCGCGTGGCACCGGGCTCGACGTCCGGCGGCGCGACGGCCCAGATCGACTTCTCGGTCCTCAAGAGCTCGGTCCTCACCCAGGGCACCGAGGTGACGGTCAAGTACCGCAACCTCGTCGGCCAGCGCTACCTCGCGCTGACCCAGGGCGCCGGCGCCCCCGCAGCCCTGGCCGACGGCGCCACGATCCCGCTCGCCCGCACGCACGCGGCGCTCGACCTCACGGTGCTCTTCAACGGGTTCAAGCCGCTCTTCGCCGCGCTGTCGCCGAGCGACGTCAACGAGCTGTCGGGCCTGCTCGTCCAGACCCTGCAGGGGGAGGGGGGCGACGTCAACACGCTCCTGGCCAGGACGGCGAGCCTCACCTCCACCATCGCCGACCGCGACGCCGTCATCGGCCGCACCGTCGACAACCTCAACACCGTGCTCGGCACCGTCGACGCGCACGACCAGCAGCTGCTCTCGCTCGTCGACCAGCTGCAGCGCTTCACGAGCGGTCTCGCCGCCGACCGCGAGACGATCGGCCGCTCGCTCTCCGGCATCAACACGCTGTCCGCCGAGACGGCCGACCTGCTCGTCTCCACGCGTCCGCTCGTCAAGGACGACGTGGCCCAGCTGCGCACCCTCGCGACCACCCTCGACAAGCCGGCCAACGTCAAGGAGTTCGAGGACTTCATCAGCAACGCACCGAACCGGATCACCACCCTGACGCGCACGGCGACGTACGGCTCGTGGTTCAACTTCTACCTCTGCAGGTTCGACACCAAGAGCCCGCTGCTGCCCGGCGTGACCCCCACCTACGACGTGTCGTCTGCGAGGTGCCAGCCGTGAGCATCCCCTTCCGAGAGCGCAACCCGGTCCCGATCGGTGCGATCGGCCTGCTCGTCATCGCCGTGGTGCTCTACCTGGCGTTCAACGCCTCGAACTTGCCCATCATCGGCGGGGGCACGGACTACAGCGCCGCCTTCTCCGAGGCCGGTGGCATCAAGCCCGACGACGACGTCCGCATCGCGGGCGTCAAGGTCGGCACGGTGACCGGCGTCGACCTCGAGGACGGCCACGTGCGCGTCGACTTCACCATCACCGAGGACGCGAGCTTCGGTCCCCAGACCGGCGCGTCGGTCCGGATGAAGACGATCCTCGGCGAGAAGTACGTCGCCCTCGACCCCAAGGGCCAGGGCCAGCTCGACGCAGGCTCCCAGATCCCCGTCACGCGCACGGTGAGCTCCTACGACGTCGTCAACGCCTTCCAGGACCTCACGACGACGACCGAGCGCATCGACACCGGCCAGCTCGCCACGTCCCTCAGCGTCATCGCGCACGAGTTCGAGGACAGCCCGCAGCACGTCCGAGCCACGCTCGACGGCCTCTCGCGGCTCTCACGGACGGTGGCGAGCCGCGACGCCGAGCTGGGCTCGCTGCTCAAGCGCGCCAACCGCGTCAGCGGTCTCGTGCGCAGCCGCAACGAGCAGGTGAGCACGCTCGTCAAGGACGCCGACCTGCTCATGGTCGAGCTCGTGAAGCGGCGCGACGACATCCGCACGCTGTTCCGCAACACCTCGGCCCTGTCGCAGCAGCTGACCGGCCTCGCCCGCGACAACCGGGCGCAGCTGAAGCCCGCGCTCGCCGAGCTCGACAAGACGCTGGCGCTGCTCCAGAAGCACGACGCGGACCTCGAGAAGACGATCCGGGCCATGGGTCCCTTCACCCGGGTCTACGCCAACACCCTCGGCACCGGGCGCTGGTTCGACACGTGGGTCTCCAACCTCGTCGTCCCCGTCGGCACCCCCGGCCTTTCCCTCCCGGGCACGAAGCTGCCCGCCCTGCTCCTTCCCGGCACCTCCGGAGGTGGTCGCTGATGTCCCCACGTGAGAGTCGTGGCCGTATGCCGTCCGGGCCGTTGCGCGCTCCCGTGACCCTCCTCGGCCGGGTCGTCGCGGGCCTCGTCGTCGTCGCGCTCGTCGTGACCGGGGTCGTCCTCTGGCCGCGACAGGAGCAGACGACGGTCAGCGCCGACTTCACCCGTGCCGTCGGGCTCTACCCGGGGTCGGACGTCCGCATCCTCGGCGTCAAGGTCGGCCAGGTCGACAGCGTGACGCCCGAGGGCGACCACGTGCACGTCACCTTCGGCTACGACGCGACCTACCGCGTGCCGGCGTCGGCGCAGGCCGCCATCGTCGCCCCGTCCCTCGTGTCGGACCGTTACGTCCAGCTGCTGCCCGTCTACGAAGCGGGCCCCGCCCTGACCGCCGGGACGCGGATCCCGTTGTCGCGCACAGCGGTTCCCGTCGAGCTCGATCGGGTGTCGCAGAGCCTCGACGATCTCATGGTCGCCCTCGGGCCCGACGGCGCCAACAAGGACGGCGCCGTGAACGACCTGCTGCGCACCTCCGCGGCCAACCTCGACGGCAACGGCGAGAGGATCAACGGCACGGTGCACGACCTGTCGACCGCCCTCTCGACGCTGTCGGGCAGCCGCGACGACCTCTTCGGCACGGTGAGGAACCTCCAGTCCTTCACCTCGATGCTCGCGACGAACAACAGCCAGGTGCGCCGGCTCAACGCCGACCTCGCGACCGTCGCCACCCAGCTGCGCGAGGAGCGCGAGAACCTCAAGGCCACGCTCGGCAGCCTCGGGGTGGCCGTCGACGAGGTGTCGGGGTTCGTGTCCGACAACCGGACCCTCCTCAAGCGCGACCTCGACCGCGCCGTGGCCGTCACCGGCACGATCGCGAAGAACCGTCAGGCGCTCGCCCAGGCGCTCGAGAACGCGCCCGTCGCGCTCTCGAACCTGCAGAACGCCTACCACCCCGAGACGGGCACGCTCGACACCCGCAACAACGCGAAGGGGCTCGACGACCCGCTCCTGCTCGTCTGCTCGATCCTCACCGGCCCCACCCGCACGGGCAACACCAGGCTCTGCGACACGGTGCGCAAGGCCCTGCTGGCGAAGCTGCCCAGGCTGCCCTCGCTGCCGAACGGCTCTGCGCTGCAGGGCGTTCCGCAGCCGGGCGGCCTGGTCGACCTCCGGGGGGCCGACGCGACCCTCGGCGGCCTGCTCGGAGGCCGGCGATGACGGGCCTGCGCGCGTGGCGTGCCGCGGCGGGCAGCCGTGCGCCGGGGCCGGTCAGGGCGACGGCCGTCGGGCTCGGCGCCGTGCTGCTCGCCGCGTCGGCCGGCTGCAGCGCCGCGGACCTCCCGCTCCCCGGTGGTGCGGGCGGCGGCGACGGCTCGTTCACGGTGACGGCGCAGTTCGCCGACGTGCTCGACCTCGTGCCGCGGTCGGCCGTCAAGGTCAACCAGGTCACGGTGGGCTCCGTCGAGGACATCCGCGTCACGGGCTGGACGGCCACGGTGCGGCTGCGGCTGCCGGCGGGCGTCGAGCTGCCCGACAACGCGACCGCCGAGCTGCAGCAGACCTCCCTCCTCGGCGAGAAGTACGTGGCGCTCGCAGCGCCGACCGACACCCCGCCCGAGGGCCGGCTCGGCGAGGGCGACCGCATCCCGCTCGCGCGCACGAGCCGCAACCCCGAGGTGGAGGAGGTGCTCGGCGCCCTGTCGTTGCTGCTCAACGGCGGCGGGGTCGCGCAGCTCAAGACGATCGAGACCGAGCTCAACGCGACGCTCCGGGGTCGCACCGGCGACGTGCGGGACCTCGTCGCGCAGCTGGGCACCTTCGTCGGTGGTCTCGACGCCCAGAAGGGGGAGATCGTGCGGGCCATCGACAGCATCGACCGGCTCTCGGCGACGCTGGCGAAGAACTCTGACGCGATCGCCAAGGCCCTCGACGAGCTGCCCCGCGGGCTGCGCATCCTCGCCGACCAGCGGCGGCAGCTGACCGCGATGCTGACGGCCCTGCAGCGCCTCGGCGACGTCGGCACCCGGGTGATCCGCGGGTCGCGGGCCGACCTCGAGGCCAACCTGCGCGCGATCAGCCCGATCCTGCGCCAGCTGAACCGGGCCGGCGACGACCTGCCCAGGAGCCTCCAGCTGCTCCTGACCTACCCCTTCCCCGCCTCCGCCCAGGGCACGATCAAGGGCGACTTCACGAACCTGTGGGCCACCCTCGACACCGATCTCGACACGGTCGCGGGCAACCTCGGCGTCGGCCGGCTGCCGTCGCTGCCGGGAGTCCCGCTCCCGCCCGTCCAGGTGCCGCCCCTGCCCGTGCCGTCGCTGCCGCTCCCGTCGGGGGCGCTGCCCTCCGTGCCCGTGCCCTCGCTGCCGTTGCCGTCGGTCAGCGTGCCGCCGCTGCCCAGCGTCTCGGTGTCCGGGCTGCCCCTGCCGACCACCCTGCCCGGGGGTCTGCCCGGCCTGGGGCGGTCCCGCACCGGTGCCGCCGGTGAGCCGGGGTGGTCGACGCTCTTCCCGACCGGAGGCTCCCGATGATCACCCGCACCGTGCGACTGCAGCTCGCCGCCTTCGCCCTGCTGTCGATCACCCTCGTGGCCGTGCTGTCGGCCCGCTACGTCGGCATCACCGACGCGCTCGCCGGGGGCAGCTACGTCGTGTCGGCCGACCTCGCGCAGTCCGGGGGCATCTTCGTCGGCTCGGAGGTCACCTACCGGGGCGTGACCGTCGGCCGGGTCGAGGGCCTGCGCCTGCAGGGCGACGGCGTACGCGTCGACGCTCGGCTCGACCGCGGCACCGAGGTGCCCCGCGACGCGTCGGCGGTCGTCGAGAACCGGTCCGCGGTCGGGGAGCAGTACCTCGACCTCCAGCCGGGCAGGGCGGGGCCCCCGTTCCTCGCGGACGGCGACGTCATCGCCCGCGGGCGCACCGCCTTCCCCGTCCGCATCGACCAGCTGCTCCAGCACGTCGACGACACGGTCTCGTCGGTGCCACGCGAGGCCCTCGTGACGACGGTCGACGAGCTCGCCGAGGCGTTCGCCGGGGGCGGCCGCGACCTCCAGCGGCTCGTCGACGCCGGTGACGACCTCACCGCGGCCGCGACCGAGGCCCTGCCGCAGACGACGCGACTGCTCGACGACGGCGAGACGGTGCTCGGGACGCAGGTGCGCAGCGGCGCGGACATCCGCACGAGCGTCGGCGGTCTCGCCGACGTCGCGGGCGCGCTGCGGGAGGCCGACCCCGACCTGCGCGTCGTGCTCGACCGGGGGTCGGTGGCCGCCTCCGAGCTCGACGCCCTCATCTCGGAGAACAAGCAGAGCCTCGCCGCCCTGCTCGCCAACCTCATCACCGTCGGCAACGTGACCACGGCCCGGCTCGACGGGATCGAGCAGCTGCTCGTCACCTATCCCGACGTCGTGGCGGGTGGCTACACGGTGGTCCCGGGTGACGGCACCGCGCACTTCGGCCTCGTGCTCAACGTCGACGACCCCCCGGCGTGCGAGGCCGGCTACGAGGGCACGACCAAGGTCGACCCCCACCGCACGACGGGCCTACCTCCGCTCAACCGCGACGCGCACTGCGCGGCCGCGCGCGGGTCGGGCACCGACGTGCGGGGCGCCCAGAACGCGCCCAAGCCGCGCCCGGGCCGGCGGAGCCCGCAGCGCGGGCAGAGCTACCCGATGGCCTTCGGCGCCACCCCGGTGCCGCTCGGCAACCGGGCCGTGACCTCCGGGCGCCCCTCCTCGTTGTCAGTGCAGTCGCCGGTCGTCCCGACCGGTGGCGCACGGCCCGGTGACGGTGCGAGCTGGCTCTGGATGATGCAGGAGGCGCTCCGCTAGCCGGTGACGGAAGGAAACCCCTCGATGACGATGCTGACCACCCGTCCCGACCCGGCGACGCCCGACCCCCTCGATCCCGACCCCCTCGAGCCCGACGACCTGGAGCCCGGGCCGACGGCCGGCGGCGCCGGCGCCCCGTCCGCCCGCACGTGGCGCCCCGCTGCACGGGTGCTCTGGGCGCTCGCGGTCGTGCTGCTCGTCGCGGCCGCGACCGTCGCCGGCACGCTGGGCCGGTCGGCGTGGCAGCAGCAGCGCTTGGCGGACGACCGCGCCGCGGCACTGGCGGCCGGCCGGGCCATCGCCGTCGACTTCGTGGCGATGCGCGCGACGAGCTTCGACGCCGACACCCGGCGCGTCCTCGACGCCGCGACGGGCGCCTTCGAGAAGGAGTACGCCTCGACGCTGGCGCAGCTGAAGCCGGTCGTCACCGCGAACCGCACGGTCTCGACGGTCGAGCGCGCCGAGGCGGCGCTCGCCTCCGGCGACGCCGACTCGGCGACCGTGCTCGTCGGGGTCGTGGCGCCCACGAGCAACGCCTCGACCCCGACGGCCGAGAAGAAGACGTACCGGCTGCGGCTCGGCCTCGTGAAGGTCGACGACGCCTGGAAGGTGAGCACCCTTGACTTCGTCAGCTGACACCCGACGCACCACCGTGGCCGCGCCGGCCGCGGGAGCCGCCGCACCCCGCCGGCGGGTGGCCGGCTCGCGACGCCGCCCGAGCGCGCACGATGCGGCGCAGGCGACCGCCGCGGGCCGCGCCGTGGCCGCCCCCGAGCGCCGGGACACCGAGGGCACCGGACCCGTCGGGACGACCGAGGCCACCGGGACCGCGTCGGCCGCCGGGGCCGCGTCGGCCGCCGTCCGGCGGCGTCGACGGGGCCTGCTCGCCCCGGCCGCCGCCGTGCTGCTGGCCCTGGCGCTGCTCGCCACCTCGCTCGTCGTCGCGCTGCGTCCCGCGGTGTCCGAGGCCGACCGCACCGCCGCCGTCGGCTCGGCGCGCACCACCCTCGAGAGCCTGCTCAGCTACAGCGGCGCGTCCTTCGACGCCCACGTGCGCGAGGTGACGCCCCAGCTCACCGCGCCGTTCCGCGACCAGTTCACGAAGGTCGCCGCGAGCGACATCAAGCCCATGGCCGTCAAGAACAGGGCCACCGTGCAGGCGAAGGTCTACGACGCCGGGGTGCTCGACGCCACGGGTGGCGGCGGGGAGGGCACGACGGTGCGGGTGATGGCCTTCGTCAACCAGGCCACGACGACCACCGCGCAGCCCGCGCCGGCCATCGACCAGAACCGCGTCATCGCGACGATGCGCAAGGTCGGGGAGCGGTGGCTCGTCAGCGACCTGACGGCGTACTGAGGCTCGCCGGTCCGCCTCGGCCGGTGGTTCCCGGGGGTGCATACTGCACGCTGTGAAGCTCATCCAGGCCAATGGTGTCCCCGAGTCCCTCGCCCGCGTCGACCAGCCCGACGCCGCGCCCGTCCGCATCGGTGTCGTCCAGCACGAGTGGACCGACGACCCGGCCGCGCTCGTCGAGACCCTGCGCGACGGCATCCGCACGGCGGCCGAGGCAGGCGCGCGGATCGTCTTCCTGCCCGAGCTGACGCTGTCGCGCTACCCGGCCGACACGCTGCCCGAGGGCACGCCCGCCGATCTCGCCGAAGACCTGGAGACCGGGCGGACCGTCTCCTTCGCCCGCGACGCGGCGCGCGACTTCGGCGTGCACGTGCACGCCTCGCTCTACGAGCGGGCCGACGAGGGCGACGGGCTCGGGTTCAACACCGCCGTCGTCGTCGCGCCCGACGGGCAGGTCGTGGCCCGCACGCGCAAGACCCACATCCCCGTGACGGCCGGCTACTACGAGGACCGCTACTTCCGCCCCGGCCCGCCCACCGACGCCTACCCGGTGGTCACGCTCGACGAGCCGGGCGTGCGCCTCGGGCTGCCGACGTGCTGGGACGAGTGGTTCCCCGAGGTGGCGCGCCTCTACTCGCTCGCGGGCGCCGAGGTGCTCTGCTACCCGACGGCCATCGGCTCCGAGCCCGACCACCCCGACTTCGACACCCAGCCGCTCTGGCAGCAGGTCATCGTCGGCAACGGCATCGCCAACGGCCTGTTCATGGTCGTGCCCAACCGCTTCGGCACCGAGGGCCTGATCACCTTCTACGGCAGCTCGTTCGTCTCCGACCCCTACGGCCGCGTCCTCGTGCAGGCGCCGCGCGACGAGGCTGCCGTGCTCGTCGCCGACCTCGACCTCGCGCAGCGCCGCGACTGGCTCGAGCTCTTCCCGTTCCTCGAGACCCGGCGCCCGGACTCGTACGCCGCCCTCACCGCCCCCGTGCGCGCCGAGCACCGGCGCCGGGCCGAGCAGTGAGCGACGCCGCCCCGGCGTGGGTCATGCCGTCCGAGACGGCGCCGCACGACTGCACGTGGATGGCCTGGCCGAGCCAGGGCTACACCCTCGGCGACACCCCGGACGAGGTGGCCACGGCACGGCGCACCTGGGCCGCGGTCGCGAACGCCGTCACCGCGTTCGAGCCGGTGCGCATGGTCGTCGTGCCGGCCGACGTGGAGGTCGCCCGGGCCCACCTGCACCCCGACGTCGAGATCGTCACGGCGGAGCTCGACGACGCGTGGATGCGCGACATCGGCCCGAGCTTCGTGCGCTCGGCCGACGGCCTTCGGCTCGGCGCGGTCGACTGGGTCTTCAACGGCTGGGGCGCGCAGGCCTGGGCGTCGTGGGAGCACGACGCCCGCATCGGCGCCCTCGTCGGCGGCCTGGCCGGCGCGGAGGTCATCGGCTCGCCGCTCGTCAACGAGGGCGGCGGCATCCACGTCGACGGGCTGGGCACCGTGCTGCTCACCGAGACCGTGCAGCTCGACCCCGGCCGCAACCCCGGCCTGGCGCGTGCCGACGTGGAGGCCGAGCTGGCCCGCACCATCGGCGCCACGCACTGCGTGTGGCTCCCACGCGGCCTGACCCGCGACTACGACGAGTTCGGCACCCGGGGGCACGTCGACATCGTCGCGACGATCCCCGCCCCCGGCGTCGTCCTGCTCCACGAGCAGCAGGACCCCGCGCACCCCGACCACGCCGTGTCGCGCGCGCTCCGCGAGCTGCTCGAGGACGCCCGCGACGCGCGCGGGCAGCGGTTCGAGGTCGTCGGCGTGCCGGCGCCGCGCACCCTGGCCGACGCCGAGGGGCCGGTCGACTGGTCCTACATCAACCACCTCGTC
Source organism: Terrabacter sp. NPDC000476 (assembly GCF_040300125.1). Classification (NCBI taxonomy): domain Bacteria; kingdom Bacillati; phylum Actinomycetota; class Actinomycetes; order Micrococcales; family Intrasporangiaceae; genus Terrabacter; species Terrabacter sp. NPDC000476. The sequence goes on along the minus strand of NZ_JBEPDF010000001.1, from coordinate 1,789,086 downwards.
GTCAACGACGGCGTCATCGCGTGCACCTACGGCGACGAGCACGACGACCGCGCCCTCGGGGTGCTCGCCGAGGCCTACCCGGGCCGCCGGGTGGTCGGGGTCGACGCCCGCCCGCTCTTCGACCGGGGTGGCGGCATCCACTGCATCACCCAGCAGCAGCCCGCGCTGTGAGCCACCGCCCGGCCGAGGGGCTCTCCGGCCGGGCGGTGGGCGAGGCTCAGGCCTGGGGGAGGCGCTTGTGGATGTCCTCGCTCATGCGCACGACCGAGAGGTAGAACTCGAGGGTCATGCGGATGACGGCGAGGTAGATGACGAGGAAGACCGGGCCGAGGATGAGCGCGGTCAGGCCGGTTCCGGCGCCCTGGGCGAAGCCGACGAAGACGAAGATCAGCCAGCTGACGACGAGCGCCACGGTGGCGAGCAGGTAGACGAAGCGCACGAGGATCGGCGTCACGAAGTTCGTGAAGCTGAAGTCGAAGAGCGCGGTGAAGAAGCCCGCGCCCTCCTTGGTCGGGTCGGGGATGCTCGACATGCCCGAGGGTCCGGACGGCGACCCGGGGGCCGGGCCCGTCGCGCCCGTGGGCGCCGCGGGGGGCGGCGGCGGGGGAGGCGTGCTCGAGCCGCCGGCGGGCGCGGGCGACGAGCTCGGCATCGGTGTCGTCGGGTCACCGCCGGGCGGGCGGTTGAAGGAGGGCTGCTCGGGCGGGTGCTGATCGGACATGGCGTGCCTCTCGCGACGAGGGTCATGGGTTGACCTGCTGCGTTCATGCTAGGGCGGCAGGCCGTCACGGGGTGCCGACCACGGATGCCGGCCGCCGGCATCCGTGCAGGTCAGCGCCCTGCGGGGCCGTCGCGCCCGGCGTGTCGCGACGCGCCGTCGGCGGCGGCCCTTGACGCGGGGCCGGTTCGGGTCCATATTCGTCGCGTTCGCATGCGAGCCCCCGGTCCGGGGGGTGTGGCAGGTCAGACCACGGACGGCACGCCGGTTTTTCAGACCGGCGCCACCACCGCGGGAGATCTCCGCCCCTTGACCCGGCTGGACACTCCTGCCCTTTGCCGGTAGGCTAGGCCTTTGCGCTGCCCATGCCCTCCCTTCGCGACCTCCGTCGAGTCATCTCCCTGCCTTCCGGCAGGCGGCACGACCTCGGGACCCGCGAGCGGAGCCATGCGGCAACGCGGATCTGAAGATTCGAAAAAGGCCCGTGGAAGGACCCTCCTTGGCTGCCTCGCGTACTGCGACGAACATGTCCACTGCACAGACCCCTTCGGGGCGTCTGTCCTTCGCGAAGATTCGCGAACCACTCGAGGTCCCCGACCTCCTGGCGCTTCAGACGGAGAGCTTCGACTGGCTGCTCGGCAACGAGCGCTGGCAGGCTCGCGTCGCCGCGGCCAAGGCCGAGGGGCGCACCGACGTCCCGGACCGGTCCGGGCTCGAGGAGATCTTCGAGGAGATCTCGCCGATCGAGGACTTCAGCGGCTCGATGTCGCTGTCGTTCCGTGACCACCGCTTCGAGGAGACGCGCAAGACGATCGAGTCGTGCAAGGAGCGCGACCAGACGTACGACGCGCCCCTCTTCGTCACCGCCGAGTTCATGAACGCCCAGACGGGCGAGATCAAGAGCCAGACAGTCTTCATGGGCGACTTCCCGCTCATGACCGAGCGCGGCACCTTCATCATCAACGGCACCGAGCGTGTCGTCGTCAGCCAGCTCGTCCGCAGCCCGGGCGTCTACTTCGAGCGCACGCCCGACAAGACGTCCGACAAGGACATCTACACGGCGAAGATCATCCCGAGCCGCGGTGCCTGGCTCGAGTTCGAGATCGACAAGCGCGACATGGTCGGCGTCCGCGTCGACCGCAAGCGCAAGCAGTCGGTCACGGTGCTCCTCAAGGCCCTCGGCTGGACCGAGGCCCAGATCCTCGAGGAGTTCGGCGAGTTCGAGTCGATGCGCCTGACCCTCGAGAAGGACCACACCCAGGGCCAGGACGACGCGCTGCTCGACATCTACCGCAAGCTGCGTCCGGGCGAGCCGCCGACGAAGGAGGCCGCGCAGACCCTGCTCGACAACCTCTACTTCAACGGCAAGCGCTACGACCTCGCCAAGGTCGGCCGCTACAAGGTGAACAAGAAGCTCGGTCTCGACGCGTCGATCAACGACTCGACGCTCTCGATCGACGACATCGTCAAGACGATCAAGTTCATCGTGACGCTGCACGACGGCCAGGACTCGATGAAGGGCGTCAAGAACGGCGACGAGGTCGACGTGCGCGTCGAGGTCGACGACATCGACCACTTCGGCAACCGTCGCCTGCGTTCCGTCGGCGAGCTCATCCAGAACCAGGTCCGCACCGGCCTCTCGCGCATGGAGCGCGTCGTCCGCGAGCGCATGACGACCCAGGACGTCGAGGCGATCACCCCGCAGACCCTGATCAACATCCGCCCCGTGGTGGCGTCGATCAAGGAGTTCTTCGGCACCTCGCAGCTCTCGCAGTTCATGGACCAGAACAACCCGCTCGCGGGTCTGACGCACAAGCGTCGCCTGTCCGCGCTCGGCCCGGGTGGTATCTCCCGTGACCGCGCCCAGATGGAGGTCCGTGACGTCCACCCGTCGCACTACGGCCGCATGTGCCCGATCGAGACCCCGGAAGGCCCGAACATCGGCCTCATCGGCTCGCTCGCGTCCTACGGGCGGATCAACGCGTTCGGCTTCATCGAGACGCCGTACCGCAAGGTCGTCGACGGCCACGTGACCGACGACGTCGACTACCTGTCCGCCGACGAGGAGGACCGCTACGTCGTCGCCCAGGCCAACGCGCCGCTCGACAAGCAGAACAACTTCACCGAGGACCGCGTGCTCGTGCGCACCAAGGGTGGAGAGGTCGAGCTCGTCCCCGGCGACGAGGTCGACTACATGGACGTCTCGCCGCGCCAGATGGTGTCGGCCGCGACCGCGATGATCCCGTTCCTCGAGCACGACGACGCCAACCGTGCCCTCATGGGCGCGAACATGCAGCGCCAGGCCGTCCCGCTCGTCAAGAGCGAGGCCCCGATCGTCGGCACCGGCATGGAGTTCCGCGCCGCCCTCGACTCGGGCGACGTCGTCCGCGCCGAGAAGGCCGGTGTCGTGCAGGAGGTGTCGGCCGACCTCGTCACCGTCGCCAACGACGACGGCACGTACCAGACGTACCGCATCGCGAAGTTCGCGCGCTCCAACCAGGGCACGAGCTACAACCAGGTCGTCGTCGTCAACGAGGGTGACCGGCTCGAGGCCGGCGGCGTCATCGCCGACGGTCCCGCGACCGAGGGCGGCGAGATGGCCCTCGGGCGCAACCTGCTCGTCGCGTTCATGTCGTGGGAGGGCCACAACTACGAGGACGCGATCATCCTCAGCCAGCGTCTCGTCCAGGACGACGTCCTCTCCTCGATCCACATCGAGGAGCACGAGGTCGACGCCCGCGACACGAAGCTCGGCCCGGAGGAGATCACGCGGGACATCCCGAACGTCTCCGAGGAGGTCCTCGCCGACCTCGACGAGCGCGGCATCATCCGCGTCGGCGCCGAGGTCCGCGACGGCGACCTGCTCGTCGGCAAGGTGACGCCCAAGGGTGAGACCGAGCTGACGCCGGAGGAGCGCCTGCTGCGCGCCATCTTCGGTGAGAAGGCCCGCGAGGTCCGCGACACGAGCCTCAAGGTGCCCCACGGCGAGACCGGCACGGTCATCGGCGTCAAGGAGTTCCGCGCCGACATGGGCGACGACCTGCCGCCCGGCGTCAACCAGCTCGTCCGCGTCTACGTCGCGAACAAGCGCAAGATCACCGACGGTGACAAGCTCGCCGGCCGTCACGGCAACAAGGGCGTCATCTCCAAGATCCTGCCCGTCGAGGACATGCCGTTCCTCGAGGACGGCACGCCGGTCGACGTCGTGCTCAACCCGCACGGTGTGCCGCGTCGTATGAACCTCGGCCAGATCCTCGAGCTCCACCTCGGCTGGGCTGCCAGCCGTGGCTGGAAGATCGAGGGGAACCCGGAGTGGGCCAAGGAGATCGCCCCCGACGCGCACGAGGCCCCCGCGGGCTCGCGCGTGGCGACGCCGGTCTTCGACGGCGCCTCCGAGGACGTCGTCACGGGTCTGCTCGACTCGACGCTCAAGACGCGCGACGGGGTCCGCCTCATCGACGCCTCGGGCAAGACGCGCCTCTTCGACGGCCGCTCCGGCGAGCCGTTCCCGGAGCCCGTCGCGGTCGGCTACATGTACATCCTCAAGCTCCACCACCTCGTCGACGACAAGATCCACGCGCGTTCGACGGGCCCCTACTCGATGATCACCCAGCAGCCGCTCGGCGGTAAGGCCCAGTTCGGTGGCCAGCGCTTCGGTGAGATGGAGGTCTGGGCCCTCGAGGCGTACGGCGCCGCCTACACGCTCCAGGAGCTGCTGACGATCAAGTCGGACGACGTCCCCGGTCGCGTGAAGGTCTACGAGGCCATCGTCAAGGGCGAGAACATCCCCGACTCGGGCATCCCGGAGTCGTTCAAGGTCCTCCTCAAGGAGATGCAGTCGCTGTGTCTCAACGTCGAGGTCCTGAGCAGCGACGGCACCACGATCGAGATGAAGGAGTCCGACGAGGAGGTCTTCCGCGCGGCGGAGGAGCTCGGCATCGACCTGAGCCGGCGCGAGCCGTCCAGCGTCGAAGAGGTCTGAGAAGGCCACCCAACGACCAGCGGTGCGTATGCCGCCGGGCCCGCCCAGCGGCATACGCACCCTCGTCAACGAACACCACCTCAGACCTATTGACTCAACGAGAGTTACGAGAGAAGGAACCACGTGCTCGACGTCAACTTCTTTGACGAGCTGCGCATCGGCCTCGCCACCGCCGACTCCATCCGCCAGTGGAGCCACGGTGAGGTCAAGAAGCCCGAGACCATCAACTACCGCACCCTCAAGCCGGAGAAGGAGGGCCTGTTCTGCGAGCGCATCTTCGGCCCGACCCGCGACTGGGAGTGCAACTGCGGCAAGTACAAGCGCGTCCGCTTCAAGGGCATCATCTGTGAGCGCTGTGGCGTCGAGGTCACGCGCGCCAAGGTGCGTCGCGAGCGGATGGGCCACATCGAGCTCGCCGCCCCCGTCACCCACATCTGGTACTTCAAGGGCGTGCCGAGCCGCCTCGGCTACCTGCTCGACCTCGCCCCGAAGGACCTCGAGAAGGTCATCTACTTCGCGGCCTACATGATCACCTCCGTCGACGACGACCAGCGCCACGCTGACCTGCCGTCGCTCGAGGCGCAGATCCAGGTCGAGAAGAAGGAGATCGAGAACCGCCGCGACGCGGACGTCGAGTCCCGCGCGCAGCTGCTCGAGCGCAACGTCGCCGAGCTCGAGGCCGAGGGTGCCAAGGCCGACGCCAAGCGCAAGGTCCGCGACCAGGCCGAGCGCGAGATGAACAACATCCGCAAGCGTGCCGACCAGCAGGTCGAGCGCCTCGAGCAGGTGTGGGACCGCTTCAAGAACCTCAAGGTCCAGGACCTCGAGGGCGACGAGATCCTCTACCGCGAGATGCGCGACCGCTTCGGTCTCTACTTCGAGGGCGGCATGGGCGCCGCGGCGATCCAGAAGCGCCTCGAGTCCTTCGACCTCGACGCCGAGGCCGAGCTGCTCCAGGAGATCATCGCCACCGGCAAGGGCCAGAAGAAGACCCGCGCCATCAAGCGCCTCAAGGTCGTCAACGCCTTCCAGATGACGACGAACCACCCGTCGGGCATGGTCCTCGACGCGATCCCGGTCATCCCGCCGGACCTGCGCCCGATGGTGCAGCTCGACGGTGGCCGCTTCGCGACCTCGGACCTCAACGACCTCTACCGTCGCGTCATCAACCGCAACAACCGCCTCAAGCGACTGCTCGACCTCGGTGCCCCCGAGATCATCGTCAACAACGAGAAGCGGATGCTGCAGGAGGCCGTCGACAGCCTCTTCGACAACGGCCGTCGTGGTCGCCCCGTCACGGGCCCCGGCAACCGTCCGCTCAAGTCGCTCTCGGACATGCTCAAGGGCAAGCAGGGCCGGTTCCGCCAGAACCTGCTCGGCAAGCGCGTCGACTACTCCGGCCGATCGGTCATCGTCGTCGGCCCGCAGCTCAAGCTGCACCAGTGCGGTCTGCCCAAGCAGATGGCGCTCGAGCTGTTCAAGCCGTTCGTGATGAAGCGCCTCGTCGACCTCGACCACGCGCAGAACATCAAGTCGGCCAAGCGCATGGTCGAGCGCGCGCGCCCGGTCGTGTGGGACGTCCTCGAAGAGGTCATCACGGAGCACCCGGTGCTGCTCAACCGCGCACCCACGCTGCACCGTCTCGGCATCCAGGCGTTCGAGCCGCAGCTCGTCGAGGGCAAGGCCATCCAGATCCACCCGCTCGTCTGCTCGGCCTTCAACGCCGACTTCGACGGTGACCAGATGGCCGTCCACGTGCCGCTGTCGGCGGAGGCGCAGGCCGAGGCCCGCATCCTCATGCTGTCGAGCAACAACATCCTCAAGCCCGCCGACGGTCGCCCCGTGACCATGCCGACCCAGGACATGATCACCGGCATCTACCACCTCACCGACGCCATCGACGGTGGCGGCATCGGTGCGGGCCGCGCGTTCTCGTCCCCGTCGGAGGCCCGCATGGCCTTCGACCGTGGCGAGATCCTGCTCGGCTCGGCGATCAAGCTGCGCCTGACGGACGCGGTGCCCCCGGCCGGCTTCGAGCTGCCCGAGGGTGTCGAGGCCGGCGAGGACGGCATCGTCGCGAGCCTCACGCTCGAGACGACGCTCGGCCGCGCCATCTTCAACGACACGCTGCCGCTCGACTACCCGTTCGAGAACCGCCCGGTCGACCGCAAGCGCCTCTCGGCGATCGTCAACGACCTCGCGGAGCGCTACTCCAAGGTCCAGGTCGCCGCGTCGCTCGACGCCCTCAAGGAGGCCGGTTTCCACTGGTCGACCCGCTCGGGCTGCACCGTCGCCATCTCCGACGTCACGACGCCGGACAACAAGACGAGCATCCTCGAGGGCTACGAGACGAAGGCCGCCAAGGTCCAGACGCAGTACGAGCGTGGCCTCATCACCGACGACGAGCGCCGCCAGGAGCTCGTCGAGATCTGGACGCAGGCCTCCAACCAGGTCGCCAAGGAGATGGAGACCAACTTCCCGCGCACGAACCCCATCTACCGGATGGTGTCCTCGGGTGCTGGTGGTAACTGGTTCCAGATCCGTCAGATCGCCGGCATGCGAGGCCTGATGGCCAACCCGAAGGGCGAGATCATCCCGCGCCCGATCAAGGCGAACTTCCGTGAGGGCCTCACGGTGCTCGAGTTCTTCATCTCGACGCACGGTGCCCGCAAGGGTCTGGCCGACACGGCGCTGCGTACCGCCGACTCCGGCTACCTGACGCGTCGTCTCGTCGACGTGTCGCAGGACGTCATCATCCGTGAGGACGACTGCGGCACCGAGCGTGGCCTCAAGCTGCCGATCGCCCAGGTCAACGAGACGACCGGCACGCGCGCCCCGAGCGAGGTCGTCGAGGCCTCGGTCTACGCCCGCACGCTGGCGGAGGACGTCGTCGTCGACGGCGAGACCCTCGCCGTGGCCGGCATCGACCTCGGTGACGTCGTCATCGACGCGCTCTACGCGGCCGGTGTCGACGAGGTGCGGATCCGTTCGGTCCTCACCTGCGACAGCAAGGTCGGCACGTGTGCGGCCTGCTACGGCCGCTCGCTCGCGACGGGCAAGCTCGTCGACATCGGCGAGGCCGTCGGCATCATCGCGGCCCAGTCGATCGGTGAGCCCGGCACGCAGCTGACGATGCGTACCTTCCACACCGGTGGTGCGGCCGCGGCCGACGACATCACCCAGGGTCTGCCGCGTGTCGTCGAGCTCTTCGAGGCCCGCACCCCCAAGGGTGTGGCCCCGATCGCCGAGGCCACCGGCCGCATCGAGATCGAGGACACCGACAAGGCGCGTCGCATCCTGCTCACGCCGGACGACGGCTCCGAGCAGCACGCGTACCCGGTCAGCAAGCGCTCGCGCCTGCTCGTGGGTGACGGCGACCACGTCGAGGTCGGCACCAAGCTGGTCCAGGGCGCGATCGACCCCAAGCAGGTCCTTCGCATCCTCGGCCCGCGCGCTGCGCAGAAGCACCTGGTGGACGAGGTCCAGCGCGTGTACCGCCAGCAGGGTGTGTCGATCCACGACAAGCACATCGAGGTCATCGTGCGCCAGATGCTGCGTCGCGTGACGATCATCGAGGCCGGCGACGCCGACCTGCTGCCCGGCGAGCTCGCCGAGCGGGGTCGCTTCGAGGACGAGAACCGTCGCGTCATGGCCGAGGGTGGCCGTCCGGCCGCCGGTCGTCCGGAGCTCATGGGCATCACCAAGGCCTCGCTCGCGACCGAGTCGTGGCTCTCGGCGGCGTCCTTCCAGGAGACGACCCGCGTGCTCACGCAGGCCGCCATGGAGGCCAAGTCGGACCCGCTCCTCGGGCTCAAGGAGAACGTCATCCTCGGAAAGCTCATCCCCGCCGGCACGGGCCTGCCCCGCTACCGGAACGTCAAGGTGGAGCCGACCGAGGAGGCCAAGGCCGCGATGTACTCCCTGCCCAACTACGACGCCTACGACTACGCAGGCTTCGGCACGGGCAGCGGCGAGGCGATCCGCCTCGACGACGAGGCGCTCGGGCTCGACCAGTTCTGACCGGCGCCGGGTCACCCTCGGGTGACCCGGGCCGACGGACCGCCGACCGGCCCGGTTCCCCCTCGGGGGAGCCGGGCCGGTTCGTCGTCCCCTCCCGTCGATAGGGTGGTGCCATGACCGAGCCCACCGCCGACGTGCCCCCCGCGCCCGAACCCGCCGACGGCCCGACGCCGACGATCATCGTGCTCACCGAGGAGGCGCTGCGCCCGGCGGACGTCGACAAGATCGTCGGCCTGCACGAGGACGAGGCGGCCACCTACCGGGTGCTCGTCCCGGCCGACACCGAGCGCAACCTGCTCAGCTCCTTCCTCAACCACCTCAGCCTCTTCGAGATGCGGGAGGCCCTCGAGGCCCTGCGCCCCGTCGATCGCGCCGAGGCGCGCACGGACGCCGACACGGCCCTGGACACCACCCTCGCGGAGTTCGGGCGCCACGAGGTCGTCGTCACGGGCGAGATCACCGCCGACGACCCGATGCCCACGCTCGTCGAGGAGGTCGGCCGGCTCGACGCGCGCGAGGTCGTCGTCGTCACCGAGCCGCACGCGGTCGAGGACACCTTCCACACGGACTGGGCCTCTCGGGCGCGTGAGGAGCTCGGGGTGCCGGTGCTGCACATGTATGCCGGCGACTGGCGCCTCGGCTGAGCGAGGGCGTCCCGCGTCGGCTGCGCGGCGGCATACCGCATCGGCCCTCGACAGCGTGCGCTATCCGATTTGGTCGGCGTGCCGCGCCCCGGTACGCTTGAACACTGTGTCTGAGACATGCGCTCAGGCATGTGCGACGACGGCCCCGGTGCCCTGTCTGCCCGCTCGCGCGGGACGGCATCACTGCGGTCCACGAGCAGCCCTCCCGCCGGGCACCCCTTCCCTCCGACCGCCCTCCGGGCGCCGGGACGGCAGGGGAGTGCAGGGGGGAGAACCGGATCCGACACACCCGACCTCGGGGGTCGAGGGTCCGAACAGCCAAGGAGCCGACCCCGGTCGGCCGACAACGAGCAACGTTATGGAGTAACCAGGTTGCCTACCATCAACCAGCTGGTCCGCAAGGGCCGCCAGGACAAGGCCAGCAAGGCCAAGACCCCGGCGCTCAAGGGCTCGCCCCAGCGCCGTGGCGTGTGCACCCGCGTGTACACGACCACCCCCAAGAAGCCGAACTCGGCCCTGCGCAAGGTCGCCCGTGTGCGCCTCAGCTCCGGCATCGAGGTCACGGCCTACATCCCGGGCGTCGGCCACAACCTGCAGGAGCACTCGATCGTGCTCGTGCGCGGTGGTCGTGTGAAGGACCTCCCGGGTGTGCGGTACAAGATCGTCCGCGGCACGCTCGACACCCAGGGTGTCAAGAACCGCAAGCAGGCTCGTAGCCGTTACGGCGCGAAGAAGGAGAAGAGCTGATGCCTCGTAAGGGACCCGCTCCGAAGCGCCCGCTCGTCGTCGACCCGGTCTACGCCAGCCCGCTCGTCACGCAGCTCGTCAACAAGATCCTCCTCGACGGCAAGAAGTCGATCGCCGAGACGATCGTCTACGGCGCCCTCGAGGGCGTCCGGGCCAAGACCGGCACCGACCCCGTGCCCACGCTCAAGCGTGCGCTCGACAACGTGAAGCCGGCCATGGAGGTCAAGAGCCGCCGCGTCGGTGGCGCCACCTACCAGGTGCCGATCGAGGTCAAGCCGGGCCGCAGCACGACGCTGGCCCTGCGCTGGCTCGTCGGCTACTCCCGTCAGCGTCGCGAGAAGACGATGACCGAGCGCCTGATGAACGAGATCCTCGACGCGAGCAACGGCCTCGGTGCCGCTGTCAAGCGCCGCGAGGACACCCACAAGATGGCCGAGTCGAACAAGGCCTTCGCGCACTACCGCTGGTGACCAGCGGCCCGGTCGGTGTGCCGGAGCACGCCTCACGGCACACCGACCGGGCACGCGCCCACCCGTCGCACGACGGGCACACGGCGCCCACGATTTTCACTCCACGACGAATGAGACGAGAAACCTGACGTGGCACTCGACGTCCTGACGGACCTCAAGAAGGTCCGCAACATCGGCATCATGGCGCACATCGACGCTGGCAAGACCACGGTGACGGAGCGCATCCTCTTCTACACCGGTGTCAACCACAAGATCGGTGAGACCCACGACGGTGCGTCGACGACCGACTGGATGGAGCAGGAGAAGGAGCGCGGCATCACGATCACGTCTGCCGCCGTGACCTCCTTCTGGGAAGGCACCCAGGTCAACATCATCGACACCCCCGGACACGTGGACTTCACGGTCGAGGTCGAGCGCTCGCTGCGCGTCCTCGACGGTGCCGTCGCGGTGTTCGACGGCAAGGAGGGCGTCGAGCCCCAGTCCGAGACGGTGTGGCGCCAGGCCGACAAGTACGACGTGCCGCGCATCTGCTTCGTCAACAAGATGGACAAGCTCGGCGCCGACTTCTACTTCACCGTGCAGACGATCAAGGACCGCCTCGGTGCGGAGCCGCTCGTCATGCAGCTCCCGATCGGTGCCGAGAACGACTTCCTCGGTGTCATCGACCTCGTGTACATGCGTGCCCTCGTGTGGCCCGGCGACGCCAAGGGCGACGTGACCATGGGTGCGAAGTACGAGATCGCCGAGATCCCGGCCGACCTGCAGGCGAAGGCCGAGGAGTACCGCACGGCCCTCGTCGAGCGCGTGGCCGAGGCCGACGACGAGCTCATGGAGAAGTACCTCGGTGGCGAGGAGCTGACCCCGGAGGAGATCAAGGGCGGCATCCGCAAGCTCACGGTCAACTCCGAGCTCTACCCCGTCTTCTGCGGCTCCGCGTTCAAGAACCGCGGCGTCCAGCCGATGCTCGACGCGGTCGTCGACTACCTGCCGTCGCCGCTCGACGTGCCCCCGATGATCGGGCACAAGCCCGGCGACGAGAGCGTCGAGCTGACGCGTGCGCCCAGCAAGGACGAGCCGTTCTCGGCCCTGGCCTTCAAGGTCGCCACGCACCCGTTCTTCGGCACGCTGACCTTCATCCGCGTCTACTCGGGCCACATCAGCTCGGGCACGAGCGTCATCAACTCGACCAAGGGCCGCAAGGAGCGCATCGGGAAGCTCTTCCAGATGCACGCCAACAAGGAGAACCCCGTCGAGGAGGCCATGGCCGGCCACATCTACGCGGCCATCGGCCTCAAGGACACGACGACCGGTGACACCCTGTCGGACGTCAACGAGCAGATCGTGCTCGAGTCCATGACGTTCCCGGACCCCGTCATCCAGGTCGCCATCGAGCCCAAGACGAAGGGCGACCAGGAGAAGCTCGGCACGGCCATCCAGAAGCTCTCGGCCGAGGATCCGACCTTCCAGGTGCACCACGACGAGGACACCGGCCAGACGATCATCGCCGGCATGGGCGAGCTGCACCTCGACATCCTCGTCGACCGCATGAAGCGCGAGTTCAAGGTCGAGGCCAACGTCGGCAAGCCGCAGGTGGCCTACCGCGAGACGATCCGTCGCCCCGTGCTCAAGTACGACTACACGCACAAGAAGCAGACGGGTGGCTCCGGCCAGTTCGCCAAGGTGCAGGTCACCTTCGAGCCGCTGGGCGAGACCGAGGACGGCTCGATGTACGAGTTCGTCAACGGTGTCACCGGTGGCCGCGTGCCGCGTGAGTACATCCCGTCGGTCGACGCCGGCATCCAGGACGCCATGCAGTACGGCGTGCTCGCCGGCTACCCCCTCGTGGGCATCAAGGCGACCCTGAACGACGGCGCCTACCACGACGTCGACTCCTCGGAGATGGCGTTCAAGATCGCCGGCTCGATGGTCCTCAAGGAGGCCGTCCGCAAGGCCGACCCGGTCCTGCTCGAGCCGATGATGGCCGTCGAGGTCCGCACGCCCGAGGACTACATGGGCGAGGTCATCGGCGACATCAACTCCCGCCGTGGCCAGATCCAGGGCATGGAGGACATCAGCGGCGCCAAGGTCGTCAAGGGCCTCGTCCCGCTGTCCGAGATGTTCGGCTACGTCGGCGACCTGCGTTCCAAGACGCAGGGTCGCGCGAGCTTCTCCATGGAGTTCGACTCCTACGCAGAGGTCCCCAAGGCTGTCGCCGAGGAGATCATCAAGAAGACCCGCGGGGAGTGACTGCGGGGTATCCCGTAGTCTCTTCCATCGGAAACCACCCCATCGCGCCACGTCCTGCCCTGGTCGTACGGCGTAACACACAAAGTCCTGAGGAGGACCACAGTGGCGAAGGCAAAGTTCGAGCGGACCAAGCCGCACGTCAACATCGGCACCATCGGTCACATTGACCACGGCAAGACGACGCTGACGGCTGCGATTTCCAAGGTTCTGCACGACAAGTACCCCGACCTGAACCCCCAGTTCGCGTTCGAGGACATCGACAAGGCTCCCGAGGAGCGCCAGCGCGGCATCACGATCTCGATCGCGCACATCGAGTACCAGACGGAGGGTCGTCACTACGCCCACGTCGACTGCCCGGGTCACGCTGACTACGTCAAGAACATGATCACGGGTGCGGCCCAGATGGACGGCGCGATCCTCGTGGTCGCCGCCACCGACGGCCCGATGCCGCAGACGAAGGAGCACGTCCTGCTCGCCAAGCAGGTCGGCGTCCCCTACATCGTCGTGGCGCTCAACAAGGCCGACATGGTCGACGACGAGGAGATCCTCGAGCTCGTCGAGATGGAGGTCCGTGAGCTCCTCTCGGGCTACGAGTTCCCCGGCGACGACCTCCCGGTCGTCAAGGTCTCGGCGCTCAAGGCCCTCGAGGGCGACGCGGAGTGGGGCCAGTCGGTCCTCGACCTCATGGACGCCGTGGACACCTACATCCCGGAGCCCGAGCGCGACATCGACAAGCCGTTCCTCATGCCCGTCGAGGACGTCTTCACGATCACCGGTCGTGGCACGGTCGTCACCGGCCGCATCGAGCGCGGTGTCCTCAAGGTCAACGAGGAGATCGAGATCGTCGGCATCCACACCGGCCCGGCCACGAAGACCACGGTCACCGGCGTCGAGATGTTCCGCAAGCTGCTCGACGAGGGTCGCGCCGGTGAGAACGTCGGCCTGCTCCTTCGTGGTGTCAAGCGCGAGGACGTCGAGCGCGGCCAGGTCGTCGTCAAGCCCGGTTCGATCACGCCCCACACCAACTTCGAGGCGCAGGTCTACATCCTGGGCAAGGACGAGGGTGGCCGTCACACGCCGTTCTACGACAACTACCGTCCGCAGTTCTACTTCCGCACCACGGACGTGACCGGCGTCGTGCACCTCCCCGAGGGCACCGAGATGGTCATGCCCGGCGACAACACCGACATGACGGTCGAGCTCATCCAGCCGATCGCCATGGAGGAGGGCCTGAACTTCGCCATCCGCGAGGGTGGCCGCACGGTCGGCGCCGGCAAGGTCACCAAGATCGTCAAGTGACCTGACGCTGCACCGCAGCACCAGCTCCACCGGCAGGGCCCGTTCCGCTTCGGCGGGACGGGCCCTTCCGCATGCCTGGCTCGCGCCACCGGTCGTCAGCGGGGGAGCGGCGCCCAGAACCAGGGCGTGACCTCCGCGAGCACCGCGGCCACCTCGGTGCGGACGAGGCCGGCGTGCTCGACGCCCACCGGCTCGCCGCCGCGCAGCACCTGCTCGCCGAGCGCCACGTGCAGCGAGCGCAGCGTCCGCATCGTGTTGGTCGCCTCGGCGGGCACGGCCCCGGGCGCCCCGGTGGCGAAGAGGTCCCGCACCGGCTCGAGCCAGCCGGTCGCCGTGCCGGCCCCGAGGCCCGGTCGCGCCAGCACGAGGGCGAGGGCGCACGCGAGGCGGTCGTCCTCCTGGTCGCGCCACACGAACGGCGTCGGGGCGACGAGGCGCTGCGCGAGGGCGTCGAGCAGGGGCTCCGCCTCGCCCACGCCCGCGCTGCCGCAGGCGCCGAAGAAGTCCGCGCCGTGGGCGACCGCGTGCAGCCAGCCGAGCTGCGGGTCGTGGCCGCGCAGGTCGGCCTCGCCGACGTACCACCGCGCCACGGCCGGCACCCAGTCGCGGGCCACCGCGGCGCGGTCGACGCCGTTCACGTCGCCGGCCTCGACGAGCGCGGCGAGCACGAGCGGCGCGAAGGTGCGCACCTCGGTGCGCGCGTCGGCGAGCCGCTCCAGCATCGTGGCCGCGAGCCACTGCAGGTCGTCCGGGCCGACCCCGCCCGCGCGCACGAGGCGCGACAGAGCGGCATACGCGTGGTCGTCGCGCACGGCGGGGTCGGGGGAGGTGAGGTCGTCGACGAGGGCCGCCAGAGTGGTGTCGGGCATCCCGCGATCCTGCCACCCGGGTCGTGCCCGGCGGGCGCGCGTGCCGGCGCGGCGGATAGGGTCGCGCCATGGCGCACTCCTTCGACACCGACACCGAGGCCCAGGGCCTGATCGACTACGTGGATGCGAGCCCGACGCCGTTCCACGCCTGCGAGCAGGCGGCCGCACGCCTCCGCGAGGCGGGCTTCACCGAGGTCGTCGAGACGGCGCCGTGGCCGACCGGCCCCGGCCGGCGCTACCTCGTGCGGGGCGGCTCGCTCATCGCCTGGGACACGACGGGGGCGCACGGCTCGGGCGCCGGGCCGGCCGCCGGCTTCCGCGTCGTCGGCGCCCACACCGACAGCCCCAACCTGCGGATCAAGCCGAACCCGGACCACGCGCGTGCGGGCTGGCAGCTGCTCGGCGTCGAGCCCTACGGCGGGCTCATCCTCAGCTCGTGGCTCGACCGCGACCTCGGCCTCGCCGGCCGCGTGGCCGTGCGGGGCGCACAGGGCGTCGAGTCGCGCACCTTCCACGGCCGCGACGCCCTGCTGCGCGTGGCCCAGCTCGCGATCCACCTCGACCGCACCCAGAACGAGGCGCTGACGCTCAACAAGCAGTCGCACATGGAGCCGCTCTGGGGCGTCGGCGACGAGCCCGGTGACTTCGTCGGCTACCTCGCCGAGCAGGTCGGGGTCGACCGCGGCGACGTGCTGTCGTGGGACGTCATGACCCACCCCGTGCAGCCCTCGACGCGCCTCGGCCGCTCCCGCGAGCTCATCGCCGCGCCGCGCCTCGACAACCTCGCCACCTCGTACGCCGGCGTCCGAGCGCTCCTCGACGCCGTCTCCACGGAGCCCGCCCACGTGCCGGTGCTCGTGCTCTTCGACCACGAGGAGATCGGCAGCACCTCGGAGCGTGGCGCCACCTCGACCCTGCTGCCCTCGGTGCTCGAGCGCATCGTGACGGCCGGGGGAGGCGGGCGTGACGACTACTGGCGCGCGCTGGCCGCCACGGTCATCGCCTCGGGGGACATGGGCCACGCCACCCACCCCAACTACGCCGACCGGCACGAGCCGATGCACCAGATCAGCGTCAACGGCGGCCCGGTGCTCAAGGTCAACACCAACCTGCGCTACGCCACCGACTCGGTCGGCGCCGCGGCGTTCCGCCTCGCCTGCGAGCAGGCCGGCGTGCCGATGCAGACCTTCGTGACGCGCAGCGACCTGCCGTGCGGCTCGACCGTCGGCCCGGTCACCTCGTCGCTGACGGGCGCCACCACGGTCGACTTCGGCGCCGCGGCGCTGTCGATGCACAGCACGCGCGAGCTGATGGGTGCCGAGGACCCGGCGATGTATGCCGGGGCGCTGAGCGCGTTCCTCGCGCCGGCCTGAGAGGATGGTGCCGTGGAGACGACGCTGCACGTGCCGGTCCGGCCGACGCTGGTCTACGACGCCGACTGCGGCTTCTGCACCCGTAGCGTGCAGCTCGTGCGCCGGGTCGTCGACCGGCGCGAGCGCTTCGAGATCCGACCCTGGCAGGAGCTCGACCTCGCGGCGGTCGGGCTGACCGAGGAGGCGTGCGACGAGGCCGCCCAGTTCGTGGGGGCCGACGGCCGCGTCAGGTCGGGGCACCGCGCCATCGCCCACGCCGTGCTGCACGGGGCCCTGCCCTGGCGCCCCGTCGGCCTGCTCCTGCTCGCCCCCGGCGTCTCGCCGGTCGCGGCGCGCGTCTACCGCTGGATCGCCGCGCACCGCCACCAGCTGCCGGGCGGCACCGCGGCGTGCGCGCGGCCCCAGCCCTGACGGCTCCAACCCTGACGGCCACGGCCCCGACGACCGCCGCCGGACGAGCTCGGCGCCCGACGACGCGCCACCTGCGCCGACCTGCGCGCACGCCCCGCCTCGATTTGATAGTGCCCCGCACGCTCTGGCACACTGTTCAGGTTGCTTGACGCGCGTCGCTGACCCATGTCGGTGCCGCCGCCCCTCGAGAGCCTCCTGACGGGGACTCGCTCGGACTCCTCTCGGAGGCCCGAGGGAAGCGCAAGTTACCCGGTTCGGCCGGGTCATCACGACGAGAGTGGCACTTCAGTGCGGAACTTTCACCGCGGAGCGGGCGCGACACGCCCGACCTCGGGGGTCGGATGCCAAGGGAACCGGTAGTCAGAAGCGAGAGAGAGACGTTCATCAGATGGCGGGACAGAAGATCCGCATCCGGCTGAAGTCGTACGACCACGAGGTCATCGACAACTCGGCCCGGAAGATCGTTGACACAGTGACGCGCGCCGGCGCGACCGTGGTGGGCCCGGTTCCGCTGCCGACGGAGAAGAACGTCTTCGTCGTCATCCGGTCGCCGCACAAGTACAAGGACAGCCGCGAGCACTTCGAGATGCGCACCCACAAGCGCCTCATCGACATCATCGACCCGACGCCCAAGGCCGTCGACTCGCTGATGCGTCTCGACCTGCCGGCGGACGTCAACATCGAGATCAAGCTCTGAGGCGGTTGTTGAGATGACTGTTGCTCAGAAGAACGTCAAGGGCGTGCTCGGCGAGAAGCTCGGCATGACCCAGGTGTGGGACGCCGACAACAAGCTCGTCCCCGTGACCGTGGTCAAGGCCGGCCCCTGCGTCGTGACGCAGGTGCGTGCCGACGCGACCGACGGCTACTCCGCGGTCCAGATCGCCTTCGGTGCGATCGACCCGCGCAAGGTGAACAAGCCGATGACCGGCCACTTCGAGAAGGCCGGCGTCACGCCGCGCCGTCACCTCGTCGAGCTGCGCACCGCCGACGCCGGCGAGTACGAGCTGGGCCAGGAGATCACGGCCGAGTCCTTCGAGGCCGGCCAGCGCGTCGACGCGACGGGCACGACCAAGGGCAAGGGCTTCGCGGGTGTCATGAAGCGCCACGGCTTCGCCGGCGTCTCGTCCTCGCACGGTGCGCACCGCAACCACCGCAAGCCGGGCTCCATCGGCGGCTGCTCGACGCCGGGCCGTGTCTTCAAGGGCATGCGCATGGCTGGTCGCATGGGTGGCGTCCGCCAGACGACCCAGAACCTCCAGATCCACGCCGTTGACGCCGAGAAGGGCCTGCTGCTCATCAAGGGTGCCGTCCCCGGCCCCCGCGGTGGCATCGTCCTGATCCGCACGGCTGCGAAGGGCTGAACGACATGACGAACCTTCCTGCTGACATCTTCGATGTCCAGACCAACGTCCCGCTGATCCACCAGGTCGTGGTGGCCCAGCTCGCGGCTGCTCGTCAGGGCACGCACTCGACCAAGACGCGCGGCGAGGTCCGCGGCGGTGGGCGCAAGCCGTACCGCCAGAAGGGCACCGGCCGGGCGCGTCAGGGCTCGACCCGCGCCCCGCAGTTCGCCGGCGGTGGCGTCGTCCACGGCCCGCAGCCGCGTGACTACAGCCAGCGCACCCCCAAGAAGATGAAGGCCGCCGCCCTGCGCGGTGCCCTCTCAGACCGGGCGCGCTTCGACCGCATCCACGTCGTCGACTCCGTCGTCACGGGCGAGCTGCCCTCGGCGAAGGACGCCGCGGCGCTGCTCGCGGGCCTCACCCAGCGTCCGAACCTGCTCGTCGTGCTGACGCGCGACGACGAGGTCTCGTTCAAGTCGGTGCGCAACCTGCAGAACGTGCACGTCCTGGTCGCCGACCAGCTCAACACGTACGACGTGCTGTGCGCCGACGACATCGTCTTCACCCAGGCCGCCCTCGACGCGTTCGTCGCCGGTCCGGTCAAGGCCGACAAGGAGGCCACCAAGTGAGCATCCACACCAAGGACCCCCGCGACATCCTCATCGCGCCGGTCGTCTCCGAGAAGTCGTACGGCCTGCTCGACGAGGGGAAGTACACCTTCATCGTCGACCCCCGCGCGAACAAGACGGAGATCAAGATCGCCATCGAGGCGATCTTCAACGTCAAGGTCGACAAGGTGCACACCCTGAACCGTCAGGGCAAGACCCGTCGCACCCGTTTCGGCATCGGCAAGCGCAAGGACACCAAGCGTGCGATCGTCTCCCTCCGCGAGGGCACGATCGACATCTTCGGTGCGGGCGCCTGAGACCGACGAAGAATAAGGACACACGAACATGGGTATCCGTAAGTACAAGCCGACCACGCCGGGCCGCCGTGGCTCGTCGGTCGCCGACTTCGTCGAGATCACGCGTTCCACCCCGGAGAAGTCGCTCGTCCGCCCCCTGTCGAAGACGGGTGGCCGCAACAACGCCGGTCGCATCACGACCCGCCACATCGGTGGCGGTCACAAGCGTGCGTACCGCGTCATCGACTTCCGTCGCCACGACAAGGACGGCGTGCCGGCCAAGGTCGCTCACATCGAGTACGACCCGAACCGCACCGCGCGCATCGCGCTCGTCCAGTACAAGGACGGCGAGAAGCGTTACATCCTGGCCCCGAACAAGCTGAAGCAGGGCGACCCGATCGAGAACGGCCCCGCGGCCGACATCAAGCCGGGCAACAGCCTCCCGCTCCGCAACATCCCGGTGGGTACGGTCGTGCACGCGATCGAGCTCAAGCCCGGTGGTGGCGCGAAGATCGCCCGTTCCGCGGGTGCTCGCGTGCAGCTCGTCGCCAAGGACGGCCCCTACGCCCAGCTGCGTATGCCGTCCGGTGAGATCCGCAACGTCGACGCGCGCTGCCGCGCGACCGTCGGCGAGGTCGGCAACGCCGAGCAGAGCAACATCAACTGGGGCAAGGCCGGCCGCATGCGCTGGAAGGGCAAGCGCCCGACCGTCCGTGGTGTGGCCATGAACCCGGTCGACCACCCGCACGGTGGTGGCGAGGGCAAGACGTCCGGTGGACGTCACCCCGTCAGCCCCTGGGGTCAGGCCGAGGGCCGCACCCGCAAGGGACACAAGGAAAGCGACAAGCTCATCGTTCGTCGCCGCCGTACTGGCAAGAAGCGCTGATAAGGAGCCTTTGGAATGCCTCGTAGCCTGAAGAAGGGCCCCTTCATCGACGACCACCTTCAGAAGAAGGTGGACGCCCAGAACGAAGCGGGCACGAAGAACGTCATCAAGACCTGGTCGCGTCGTTCGGTCATCAGCCCGGACATGCTCGGTCACACCTTCGCCGTCCACGACGGCCGCAAGCACGTCCCGGTGTTCGTCACCGAGTCGATGGTCGGCCACAAGCTCGGCGAGTTCGCACCGACCCGCACGTTCAAGGGTCACGTGAAGGACGACAAGAAGGGTCGTCGTCGCTGATGGCCACCGAATCCAAGGAAGAAGTCATGGAAGCCAAGGCTTCGGCGCGGCACGTCCGTGTCAGCCCCCAGAAGGCGCGCCGTGTCGTGGACCTGATCCGCGGCAAGGCCGCCACCGACGCCGTCACGGTGCTCACCTTCGCCCCGCAGTCGGCCTCCGACCCGGTCAAGAAGGTGCTCGAGAGCGCCATCGCCAACGCCCGCGTCAAGGCCGACCGTGAGTCGGTCGCCTTCGACGAGCGCAACCTCGTCATCTCGGCCGCGTTCGTGGACGAGGGCCCGACGATGAAGCGTTTCCGTCCGCGGGCCCAGGGCCGCGCCGGTCGCATCAACAAGCGCACGAGCCACATCACCGTGGTCGTCACGCAGCCGGAGAACAAGAAGGGAGCCCGCTGATGGGTCAGAAGGTCAACCCCCATGGCTTCCGTCTCGGCATCACGACGGACCACAAGAGCCGCTGGTTCGCCGACTCGACGAAGTCGGGTCAGCGCTACCGCGACTACGTCAAGGAAGATGTCGCGATCCGTCGCCTGATGGAGAAGGGCATGGAGCGCGCGGGCATCGCCTCGGTCGACATCGAGCGCACCCGTGACCGCGTCCGCGTCGACATCCACACCGCCCGCCCCGGCATCGTCATCGGTCGCCGCGGCGCCGAGGCCGACCGCATCCGCGGCGAGCTCGAGAAGCTGACGGGCAAGCAGGTCCAGCTCAACATCCTCGAGGTCAAGAACCCCGAGATCGTCTCGCAGCTGGTCGCCCAGGGCATCGCCGAGCAGCTCTCGGCCCGCGTCGCCTTCCGCCGCGCCATGCGCAAGGGCATGCAGTCCGCCCAGCGCGCCGGTGCCAAGGGCATCCGCGTGCAGGTCTCGGGCCGCCTCAACGGCGCCGAGATGAGCCGCACGGAGTTCTACCGCGAGGGTCGCGTGCCGCTGCACACGCTGCGTGCGCAGATCGACTACGGCTTCTACGAGGCCCGCACGACCTTCGGTCGCATCGGCGTCAAGGTCTGGATCTACAAGGGCGACATGACGGCCAAGGAGCTCGCGGCCCAGCAGGCCGCCGCCCCGCGTCCGTCGCGTGGCCCGCGTCGTGACGGCGGCGACCGCCCGAACCGCGCCCGTCGTGGTGACCGCAACGAGACCGCCGCTGCTCCGGCAGTGAACGAGACCGCTGCTGCCGAGGCCCCCGCCGCGGCCAGCACCGAGAATGAGCAGGCCTGACCATGTTGATTCCCCGTCGAGTCAAGCACCGCAAGCAGCACCACCCGAACCGCCACGGTGCGGCCAAGGGTGGCACGACGATCGCGTTCGGTGACTTCGGCATCCAGGCTCTCGAGCCCGCCTACGTCACCAACCGCCAGATCGAGTCCGCTCGTATCGCGATGACCCGCTACATGAAGCGTGGTGGAAAGGTGTGGATCAACATCTACCCCGACCGTCCGCTCACCAAGAAGCCGGCCGAGACCCGCATGGGTTCCGGTAAGGGTTCGCCGGAGTGGTGGATCGCCAACGTCAAGCCCGGTCGCGTCATGTTCGAGATCTCGGGCGTGGCGGAGCCGGTGGCCCGTGAGGCCATGCGTCTGGCGATGCACAAGCTCCCCATGAAGTGCCGCTTCGTTTCGCGTGAGGGTGGTGACATCTGATGGCAGTCGGAACCAAGGACCTGGCTCCCGAGCAGCTGCGTGGTCTGGACGACACGAAGCTCGCCGACGAGCTGAAGAAGGCCAAGGAAGAGCTGTTCAACCTGCGTTTCCAGTCGGCCACCGGCCAGCTGGACAACCACGGCCGGCTCCGCGCCGTCAAGAAGGACATCGCGCGGATCTACACCGAGATGCGTGAGCGCGAGCTCGGCATCGGCTCGGCCCCCGCCGCCCCCCAGGCGCCGGCGAAGGACGAGAAGAAGGCGGAGAAGAAGACCGCCGCCAAGGCTGACAAGGCCGACAAGGCTGAGAAGGTCGAGAAGGCTGACAAGCCCGAGAAGGCTGACAAGGCCGAGAAGAAGGCCAAGAAGGCTGACAAGGCGCAGGAGGCTGACGCATGAGCGAGCAGGAGAAGGTCGTGAGCGACCAGGCGAGCGATCGCAACTACCGCAAGACCCGTCAGGGCTACGTGGTGAGCGACAAGATGGACAAGACCGTCGTCGTCGAGGTCGAGGACCGCGTCAAGCACGCGCTCTACAGCAAGGTCATCCGCCGCACGAGCAAGGTCAAGGCGCACGACGAGGCCAACGCGGCCGGCGTCGGCGACCGCGTCCTGATCATGGAGACGCGTCCGCTCTCCGCGACGAAGCGCTGGCGCGTCGTCGAGATCCTCGAGAAGGCCAAGTAAGCACCGCCGGGGGACCGTCGTCCCCCGGCCGCCCTCCGGGGGCCTGCGAGCAGCGGGCCTCCGGGAGGGCACAGACCACAGTCCAGTTCGGCAAGGCTTCGCCCCGCGCGAAGAACCAGCACGACGACAGGAGTTAGACAGTGATTCAGCAGGAGTCGCGGCTTCGCGTCGCCGACAACACCGGTGCCAAGGAAATCCTGTGCATCCGTGTTCTCGGTGGCTCGGGCCGTCGGTACGCCGGCATCGGCGACACCATCGTCGCCACCGTCAAGGACGCGATCCCGGGCGGCAACGTGAAGAAGGGTGACGTCGTCAAGGCCGTCATCGTCCGCACCGTCAAGGAGCGCCGTCGCGCCGACGGGTCCTACATCAAGTTCGACGAGAACGCAGCGGTCATCCTCAAGACCGACGGCGACCCGCGCGGGACCCGTATCTTCGGCCCGGTCGGTCGCGAGCTGCGCGAGAAGAAGTTCATGAAGATCATCTCGCTCGCGCCGGAGGTGCTGTGAACATGGCGAAGACCACCAGCAAGATGAAGATCAAGAAGGGTGACCTCGTCCAGGTCATCTCGGGCCGCAGCCAGAAGAACGGCGGCGACCGGGGCAAGCAGGGCAAGGTCATCGCGGTCTACCCCGAGACGCAGCGCGTGCTCGTCGAGGGCATCAACCGCGTCACCAAGCACGTCAAGGCCGGCGCCACCGCTCGTGGCACCCGCACCGGTGGCCTGACCCACACCGAGGCCGCGATCCACGTGAGCAACGTCGCGATCGTCGACCCCGAGTCGAAGAAGCCCACCCGCATCAAGACGCGCGTCGAGACCGTCGAGCGGAACGGGCGCCAGAAGGCCTCCCGCGTCCGGGTCGCCGTCTCGTCGGACAAGGACCTCTGAGATGACCGAGAACACCATCACCGCGGCCAAGCCCCGTCTGCAGCAGCGCTACCAGGACGAGATCAAGGGCGCGATGCTCGAGCAGTTCGGCTACGCGAACGTCATGCAGGTGCCCGGCGTCGTCAAGGTCGTCGTCAACATGGGTGTCGGCGACGCGGCCAAGGACAGCAAGCTCATCGAGGGTGCCGTCCGTGACCTCACCGCCATCACCGGCCAGAAGCCGGTCGTGACGAAGGCCCGCAAGTCGATCGCCCAGTTCAAGCTGCGTGAGGGCATGCCGATCGGCGCGCACACCACGCTGCGTGGCGACCGCATGTGGGAGTTCCTCGACCGCCTCGTCTCGATCGCGCTCCCGCGCATCCGTGACTTCCGCGGTCTGTCGCCGAAGCAGTTCGACGGCAACGGCAACTACACGTTCGGTCTGACCGAGCAGTCGATGTTCCACGAGATCGACCAGGACCGGATCGACCGCGTGCGAGGCATGGACATCACCGTGGTCACCACGGCGACCAACGATGACGAGGGTCGCGCGCTGCTCAAGCAGCTCGGCTTCCCCTTCAAGGAGAACTGACATGGCCAAGACCGCGCTCGTTAACAAGGCGAACCGGAAGCCGAAGTTCAAGGTCCGTGCGTACACCCGCTGCCAGAAGTGCGGTCGCCCGCACTCGGTGTACCGCAAGTTCGGCCTCTGCCGCATCTGCCTTCGCGAGATGGCGCACGCGGGCGAGCTGCCGGGCGTGACCAAGAGCTCCTGGTAACCGGCTCCCGAGCCCCAGCACCACCAGACCACACACACCTCTGACACCGTAGGTCGGCCACGGCGGCACGAGCCGCAGGGCGAATGCCCAGTCGAAACCCCGGTGAGGAAGGGCGGAGAGCCCACATGACCATGACTGACCCGATTGCGGACATGCTGACCCGCGTCCGGAACGCCAACTCGGCGCACCACGACGTCGTCTCCATGCCGTACTCGAAGCTGAAGAAGAACATCGCCGAGATCCTCCAGTCCGAGGGCTACATCGCCTCGTGGAAGATCGAGGAGGCCGAGGTCGGCCAGACGCTGACCATCGACCTCAAGTACGGCCCCAACCGCGAGCGCTCCATCGCCGGCGTGCGTCGCGTGAGCAAGCCCGGACTGCGCGTCTACGCCAAGTCGACGAACCTGCCCAAGGTTCTCGGTGGCCTCGGCGTCGCGATCCTGTCGACCTCGAGCGGACTCCTGACGGACCGTCAGGCACACGAGAAGGGCGTGGGTGGGGAAGTCCTCGCCTACGTCTGGTAAGGAGACACTGACATGTCGCGAATCGGACGACTCCCGGTCTCCATCCCCTCGGGTGTGGACGTCAAGGTCGAAGGCCAGGACGTCTTCGTCAAGGGCCCGAAGGGTGAGCTGACGCTCACCGTCGTGCAGCCCATCACGGTCGAGCTCGGCGAGGGCAACCTCGAGGTCAAGCGCCCCGACGACGAGCGTGACTCGCGCTCGCGCCACGGCCTGACCCGCTCGCTCATCAACAACATGGTCCTCGGTGTCACCGAGGGCTACGAGAAGAAGATGGAGATCCACGGCACGGGTTACCGTGTCGCGGCGAAGGGCTCGAACCTCGAGTTCTCGCTCGGATACTCGCACCCCATCGTCATCGAGGCTCCCGCCGGCATCAGCTTCGCCGTCGAGAACCCGACCCGCTTCTCGGTGCAGGGCATCGACAAGCAGCTCGTTGGCGAGGTCGCGGCGAACATCCGCAAGCTGCGCAAGCCCGACCCGTACAAGGGCAAGGGTGTTCGCTACGCGGGCGAGCAGATCCGTCGCAAGGTTGGAAAGGCCGGTAAGTAAGCCATGGCAATGATCATCAAGCGCGGCAAGTCCAAGGCTGCCGCCCGCATCCGTCGCCAGGTGCGCGGTCGCAAGAAGATCGCCGGCACCGCGGCCCGCCCCCGCCTCGTGGTGTCGCGGTCGAGCCGCCACCTGTTCGTCCAGGTCGTCGACGACACGGTCGGCAAGACCGTCGCCTCGGCCTCGACGATGGAGGCCGACCTGCGTGCCTTCGACGGTGACAAGACGGCCAAGGCCAAGAAGGTCGGCGAGCTCGTGGCCGCCCGTGCCAAGGACGCCGGCATCGAGGCCGTCGTGTTCGACCGTGGTGGCAACAAGTACCACGGCCGTGTCGCGGCGATCGCCGAGGGCGCCCGTGAAGGTGGGCTGGCCCTGTGACCCAGCACTTCGTGACCGCAAATGTTGAGATGAGGAACATCTGATGCCCGGACAGCAGCGTCGAGGCACCGGCCCCGCCGGTGGCGGCGAGCGCACCGAGCGCGGAGACCGCCGTGACAACCGCGGCGGCCGCGACAACCGCGACAGCCGTGACGACAAGAACCAGTACGTCGAGCGCGTCGTGACCATCAACCGTGTCGCCAAGGTCGTCAAGGGTGGTCGTCGCTTCAGCTTCACCGCCCTCGTCGTCGTCGGTGACGGTGACGGCACCGTGGGTGTCGGCTACGGCAAGGCCAAGGAAGTTCCCGCGGCCATCGCCAAGGGTGTCGAGGAGGCCAAGAAGAACTTCTTCAAGGTCCCGCGCATCCAGGGCACCATCCCGCACCCCGTGCAGGGTGAGGCCGCTGCCGGCGTCGTCATGCTGCGCCCCGCCGCGCCCGGTACCGGTGTCATCGCCGGTGGCCCGGTGCGTGCGGTGCTCGAGTGCGCCGGCGTCCACGACGTCCTCAGCAAGTCGCTGGGCTCGGACAACGCGATCAACATCGTGCACGCGACGGCCCAGGCCCTGCGTGAGCTCGAGCGTCCCGAGTCGGTCGCGGCGCGCCGTGGCAAGACCCTCGAGGAGGTCGCTCCGGCGGCCATGCTCCGGGCTCGTGCCGCCGGCATCGCCGAGGCCCAGGCTGCGAAGGCTGGTGCGTGATGGCTCGTCTCAAGGTGACCCAGACCCGTTCGGAGATCGGCGGCAAGCAGAACCAGCGTGACACGCTGCGCAGCCTCGGTCTGAAGCGCATTGGCGACGTCGTCGTCAAGGAGGACCGTCCCGAGATCCGCGGGATGGTCAAGACGGTCACGCACCTCGTGTCCGTCGAGGAGGTTGACTGACCATGGCCGAGAACGCCAAGAAGTCGGGCGAGTCCGCCCTCAAGGTCCACCACCTGCGTCCGGCCCCCGGAGCCAAGACCGCCAAGACCCGTGTCGGTCGTGGTGAGGGCTCCAAGGGCAAGACCGCCGGTCGTGGCACCAAGGGCACCAAGGCCCGCTACCAGGTCCCGGAGCGTTTCGAGGGCGGCTCGATGCCGATGCACATGCGCCTTCCGAAGCTCCGTGGCTTCAAGAACCCGTTCCGCACGGAGTACCAGGTCGTGAACCTGGACCGCCTGCAGCTGCTCTTCCCGGAGGGTGGTCAGGTCTCCGTCGCCGACCTCGTCGCCAAGGGTGCCGTCCGTGACGGCTTCCCGGTGAAGGTCCTCGGCACGGGCGAGATCACGGTCAAGGTCGAGGTCGAGGCGCACAAGTTCTCGACCTCCGCCAAGGCGAAGATCGAGGCCGCCGGCGGCTCGGTCACGGCCCTCGCGGGCTGATCGACCGGTCGACGAGCGCGTCTCGACGACCACCACACTCTGAGTGTGAGCAGCGCCCCGGACGCCGATCCGCGGTCCGACGTGACGTCGGACACCGCGGACGGTGACCGGGGCGCTGTGCTTTTGCGTTAACCTTCCACGGATCGCATGAATGACGCCGCGCCACCCGCGCGGCCCCCCAGGAGGACCCAGTGCTCGCCGCTTTCGCACGCGCGTTCCGAACCCCGGACCTGCGCAAGAAGCTGCTCTTCACGCTCGGCATCATCGTGCTGTTCCGTCTCGGGTCGCACGTGCCGACCCCGGGCATCAACTACACGCTGGTGCAGAACTGCCTGACCGCGGCCAAGGGCCAGTCCGGAGACCAGAGCGGGTTCCTCAACCTCGCGAACCTCTTCAGCGGCGGCGCGCTGCTGCAGCTGTCGGTCTTCGCGCTGGGGATCATGCCGTACATCACGGCGAGCATCATCATCCAGCTGCTCACGGTGGTCATCCCGCGCTTCGAGGCGCTCAAGGAGGAGGGCCAGTCGGGGCAGAGCAAGCTGACGCAGTACACCCGCTACCTGACGATCGGCCTCGCGATCCTCCAGTCGGCGACCCTCGTCACCTTCGCGCGCAACCCCTCGAGCCTCTTCGGCGGCCAGTGCGACACGATCATGACCGACCAGTCGATGGTCACGATCCTCATCATGGTGCTCACCATGACGGCCGGCACCGGCCTCATCATGTGGTTCGGCGAGCTCATCACCGACAAGGGCGTCGGCAACGGCATGTCGCTCATGATCTTCACCTCGATCGCCGCCGGCTTCCCGGCCTCCCTCTGGGGCATCAAGGAGAACAAGGGCTGGGGCACCTTCCTCGGCATCATCGTGCTCGGCATGTTCGTCATCGCCGCGGTGGTCTTCGTCGAGCAGTCGCAGCGGCGCATCCCCGTGCAGTACGCCAAGCGGATGGTCGGTCGCCGGATGTACGGCGGCACCTCGACCTACATCCCGCTCAAGGTCAACATGGCCGGCGTCATCCCCGTCATCTTCGCGAGCTCGCTGCTCGCGCTGCCGGGCCTCATCGCGCAGTTCAACACGCGCCCCGACGGCACGAGCGCGGGCTGGGTCCAATGGGTCCAGGACAACCTCGTCAAGGGCGACCACCCCATCTACATGGCGACCTACGTCGCCCTCATCCTCTTCTTCACGTTCTTCTACGTCTCGATCACGTTCAACCCGACCGAGGTCGCGGAGAACATGAAGAAGTACGGCGGCTTCATCCCGGGTATCCGGGCCGGGCGACCCACGGCCGAGTACCTCAACTACGTGCTGACCCGAATCACCGTGCCGGGCGCCATCTACCTCGCGATCGTCTCGCTCATCCCGCTCGTCGCCCTCGTGCTCGTCGGCGCCAACCAGAACTTCCCGTTCGGTGGCACCTCGATCCTCATCGTCGTCGGCGTGGGGCTCGAGACGGTCAAGCAGATCGAGGCGCAGCTGCAGCAGCGTCACTACGAAGGGTTCCTCCGTTGATGCGACTCATCATCCTCGGCCCGCCCGGTGCCGGTAAGGGCACCCAGGC
Source organism: Terrabacter sp. NPDC000476 (assembly GCF_040300125.1). NCBI lineage: Bacteria > Bacillati > Actinomycetota > Actinomycetes > Micrococcales > Intrasporangiaceae > Terrabacter > Terrabacter sp. NPDC000476. Next base: position 1,760,528 of record NZ_JBEPDF010000001.1, on the reverse strand, counting down.
GGCGCGCATCGCCGACCGCCTCGGCATCCCGGCCATCTCGACCGGCGACATCTTCCGCGCCAACATCAAGGAGCAGACCGAGCTGGGCCGGCGCGTGCAGGGCATCCTCGCCTCGGGCGGCTACGTGCCCGACGAGGTCACGAACGAGATCGTCGCCGACCGCCTCACGTGGGACGACGCGGCCGACGGCTTCCTGCTCGACGGCTACCCGCGCACGGCCGGGCAGGTCGACGCGCTCGACGCCATGCTCGCGCAGCACGGCCACGCCCTCGACGCCGTCCTCGAGCTCGAGGTCGACGAGGAGGCCATCGTCGAGCGGCTCCTCAAGCGCGCCGAGACCGAGGGCCGGGCCGACGACACCGAGGAGGTCATCCGCGAGCGCCAGGCGATCTACCGCAAGGAGACCGCCCCCCTCGCGGAGCACTACGGCCTCGTCGGCCTGCTCGTCAAGGTCGACGGCATGGGCGCGGTCGACGCCGTCACCGACCGCGTCATCGCGGCGCTGCCGCAGCACGGCTGATGTTCGGACGCCGCACCCGGCTCCACGGCCGCACCGACGAGCAGCTCCTCCTCATGCGTGAGGCGGGGCTGCTCGTGGGCCGCACCCTCGAGATGCTCGCGACGCAGGTGCGCCCCGGCCTGACGACGCTCGAGCTCGACCGGCTCGCGGAGGCCTTCATCCGCGACCACGGGGGAGTGCCGAACTTCCAGCTCGTCCCCGGCTACCGGCACACCCTCTGCACGAGCGTCAACGACGAGGTCGTCCACGGCATCCCCGGTCCTCGCGTGCTCGAGGCCGGCGACATCGTCTCCATCGACTGCGGCGCGGAGGTCAAGGGCTGGAACGGCGACGCCGCATTCACCGCGGTCGTCGGCGGCCGCGAGGCCGGCCGTCCCGAGGACCTCGACCTCATCGACGCCACCGAGGCGAGCCTCTACGCCGGTATCGCCGCGATGGAGGTCGGGGGGCGGCTCTACGCCGTCGGTGACGCCGTCGAGGCGAGCATCGAGGCGGCCGCCGCCCGCGACGGACGCACCTACGGCGTCGTCGACGAGTACGTCGGCCACGGCATCGGCACCGAGATGCACATGGACCCGCAGATCCCCAACTACGCGGTGCGCGAGACCGGACCCAAACTCGTCGACGGCTTCACCGGCGCCATCGAGCCCATGGTCACCCTCGGCGGCATCGACACCACGGTGCAGGCCGACGAGTGGACGGTCGTCACGGCCGACGGCTCCCGCGCCGCGCACTGGGAGCACTCGGTCGCCGTGCGCGAGGGTGGGCTGTGGATCCTCACCGCCGTCGACGGCGGCAAGGCGGCCCTCGCCGCGGTCGGGGCGGCCTACGCCCCTCTCGACGCCGTCGGCTGACACCGCTCCCGCACGCGGGCCTCGCGACCGCGTAACGTCGCGCTCGTGACTCTTCCTCGCAGCACCCCTTCCGCCCAGGGCGTCGACGCCGCCGGCCTGCTCGCCTTCGTCGACGCGATCGAGCGCGCCGGGCTCGACCCGCACAGCCTCATGGTGGTGCGGCACGGCCACGTCGTCGCCGAGGGGTGGTGGCGGCCGTATGCCGCTGACCGCGTCCACCTCGCGTACTCCCTCTCCAAGACGGTGACGGCCACGGCCGTCGGCTTCCTCGTCGACGAGGGTCGGCTCTCCCTCGACGACCGCGTGCTCGAGCACTTCCCGGACCTCGACCGGTCGGGCGTGGCGCCCGGCTGGGAGGACGTGCGGGTGCGCCACTGCCTCTCGATGACGGTGGGGCACGAGGAGGACGCGTGGGGCCAGGTCTTCGACCGGATGAGCGGCAGCGACTTCGGTGCCGACACCGACTGGGTGCGGCGGGTCTTCGCGACGACGCCGACGCGCGAGCCCGGCACGGTCTTCGCCTACAACCAGGTCGCGACCTACCTGCTCTCGCTCATCGTGCGCCGCGTCAGCGGCGAGGGCGTCGCCGAGATGCTGCGCCCCCGGCTGCTCGACCCGCTCGGGCTTCCCGACATCCCGTGGCACCGCGACCCGCTCGGCCGTGAGCTCGGCTTCACGGGCTCGCACCTGACGACCGAGGCCATCGCCTCCGTCGCGCAGCTCTACCTGGGCCGGGGCCGGTGGCAGGGGCGCCGGCTCCTGTCTGAGGCCTGGGTCGAGGAGGCGACGCGAGCCTTCGGGCCGCTCAACGAGGACCCCGGCGCCGACGAGGACTGGCGTCGCGGCTACGGCTACTCGTTCTGGATGCAGCGCGTCGGCTACCGCGGCGACGGCGCCTACGGGCAGTTCCTCGTCGTGCTGCCCGAGCACGACACCGTCGTCGCGATCACCTCGGAGCAGGAGCGCATGCAGTCGACGCTCGAGGCGATGTGGGAGCACCTCGTGCCCGCGCTCGGGGGAGCGGGGGTCGCGGGTGACGCGGTCGACGCAGGTGGCGGGGCCGACGCAGGTGGCGGGGCCGAGCAGGCCCTGGCCGCTCGGCTGGACGCCCTCGCGATCCCGGCCCTCGGCGGCGTGGGTCCCGGGCCCGACGCGGTGGAGCTCACCCGGTCGGCGGCGTCAGACCTCGCCCGGGACTACACCGCCGTGTCGGTGACGCGCGACGGCGCCGACCACGTGCTCGGCCTGCAGCGCGCGGGGGAGTGGCTCCGGCTGCCCGTCGGCTCCGGTGCTTGGCGCGAGGGTGAGCTCGTCGCCGGTGGCGCGACCCTGCCGGTCGTCGCCAGCGGTGGCTGGGTCGACGCGGCGACGTTCCGCGCCGAGGTCATCGTCATCGAGTCGCCGCACCGCTTCCGGGTCGAGGCCCGGCTCGGCAGCGGTGAGGCCGACCTGACGTGGCGCATGGTGCCGCTCACGGGCCGCGACCCCCTCTGGCTCGCCACCCGCTGGTCCTGACCCCGCCCCACCGCAACACACCGAGAAAGACACAACCCACCGGGATCCGATCGCGGTGTGTTGTGTCCTTCTCGGTGTGTTGCGGTGTGCCTGTCGGGCGGGGGCCGGGTCAGCGGCCGAGCGCGCCCGGGGTGCCACCGGCATGGACGACCATCCGCTCGGCGACGACGCGCGCGTTGGCCTGCAGCACCGGCAGCGGCACCCGCGGCAGGTTCTCCTCCCAGTCGATGAGGGGTGACCCGCGCAGCTGGAGCATCCGGGCCGGCCGGCCGAGGAAGAACAGGTGCAGGTGCGCGCCGCCGTCGCCGTACTTGGCCAGCTGCACGCGGCCGACGCTCGGCACGTGCTCGACGGCGTCGGCCACGGCGACCACGAGCTGGCCCATCTCCGCGGCGAGCTGGGTCGGCAGCGACGGGAGGTCGTGGTGCTCGACCGGGCCCAGCGAGACCATGACGGGCAGGCCGGTCTCCGCGACGAGCGAGAGGCGCCAGCGCTCGTTGCTCCAGACGGTCGTGCCGTCGTCGGGTCGCTGCGGACCGCGGCACCAGCAGTCGGCGGGATCCTCGCCGCGGCGCGGCGGCTCCTCGTCCGCGGGCGGCTGCAAGGGCTTGAGCCGCAGGCTGTCGGTCTCGTAGGGGTAGATGTCCCACCCGGGCATCTCCTCCACGGCGACGGGCAGGCGGCCCTCGTCGTCGGCGGCCGCGCGGATGCGGGCGTAGTACGCCTCGACGTCCTCGGCCTCCGCCGGGGGAGCAGCCACCTCGTCGAGGTGGTCCGCGGGGGCGGGGGGTGCGGTGGCGTCCTCGCCGTGCTCGCTCATCGGTTCAGTATGCCGGGTGCGCCCCTCGGCGCGCCCCGCGCCGTGGGCAGCCACGTGGGCAGCCCCGTGGGCCCCGTGGGCCGCGCGCGGCCGCGTGGCCCGGCGCCCCGGCATACGGCTGCGGGGCGGCGGGCGGCGTGGGAACCTCGAGGGGTGGGGACGGTCGAGGACTACCTGGGCGGACTGCGCCCGGAGCAGGCGCACGCCCTGCGGCGGGTCGTCGAGCTGGCCCGCGGCCTCGCGCCCGACGCCGAGGAGGGCACGAGCTACGGGATGCCCGCGCTGCTCGTCGGCGGCCGGCCCCTCATCGGCGTCACGGCCGCGGCGCGGCACCTCTCGCTCTTCCCGTTCAGCCCCGCCGTCGTGGCCGCGGTCGCGCCCGACCTCGAGGGCTTCTCGCTCAGCAAGGGCACGATCCGCTTCACGCCCGAGGCGCCGCTGCCCGACGCCGTGGTCGAGCAGGTGGTGCGGTTGCGCCGCGCCGAGCTCGGCGCCTGACCCGTGGCGGGACCCCGCACCGATTTCGGGAACGCCGGGATCTGGCGTAGTCTTGTGCGTTGGGTGTCGTGTGCCTCGGCGCCCGGATCACGCGCGCGCCCCGAGCGCGTGCAACCAGGCACGTCCCAAGGCCGGCTCAGTCCGGGTCGGCCAGCAACAGATAGACGGAGGATATGGCCAAGAAGGACGGTGTCATCGAGATCGAGGGCACGATCGTCGAGGCTCTCCCGAACGCGATGTTCCGGGTGGAGCTCTCCAACGGTCACAAGGTGCTCGCCCACATCTCGGGAAAGATGCGACAGCACTACATCCGGATCCTCCCCGAGGACCGTGTCGTGGTGGAGCTCTCGCCCTATGACCTGACCCGCGGTCGGATCGTCTTCCGCTACCGCTGAGCACCAGGTCCGGTCGACCGGTCCGCGCGAGCGGACGGGCCCGGCCGGGACGAGTGCGAAGCAGCAACCCGATTACCCAACCAAGCACCTGTTCGACCCACGCCCGCACGGGCGTGGAGCGGGTGGGCGCGCGATCTGAAGACAGCAGGCAGATGAAGGTTCAGCCGAGCGTCAAGAAGATCTGCGACAAGTGCAAGGTGATCCGCCGTAACGGTCGGGTCATGGTGATCTGCGAGAACCTGCGCCACAAGCAGCGCCAGGGCTGAGCAGAGCCACCACCCTCGCCGTCGACAGACTTTCGACAGCACGCGTAAGACAAGCATGAAAGCAGCACCCGGCCCCTGATGACCGACCGTCGTGTCGGCGCAGGACGTCACCCCCGGCACGGAGGCCGGGGACCGGTGGTCCGTCCTTCTGAGTGGCGGACCGAGACCCCGGACTGGTGGCTGCTCCAGACCTCCGCGAAACAGAAAACAGGAGACACCCCAACATGGCTCGTCTTGTTGGCGTCGACCTTCCGCGCGAGAAGCGCGTCGAGGTCGCTCTGACCTACATCTTCGGTGTGGGTCGCACCCGTTCCAAGCAGGCGCTGGTTGCCACCGGCGTCGACCCCAACACCCGCGTCAAGGACCTCGGTGAGACCGAGCTCGTTGCGCTTCGTGACTTCCTCGAGGGCAACTTCCGCCTCGAGGGTGACCTTCGCCGTGAGGTGCAGGCCGACATCCGCCGCAAGGTCGAGATCGGCTCCTACGAAGGTCTCCGTCACCGTCGTGGTCTTCCCGTGCGCGGTCAGCGCACCAAGACCAACGCGCGCACCCGCAAGGGCCCGAAGCGCACCGTGGCCGGCAAGAAGAAGGCCAAGTGACGCTGATCGCCTCGCGATCAGGTCTCACCGACATTCAGTTCTGACGTAGGAGAAACATGCCTCCCAAGGCTCGCGTGACGAAGGTTCGTCGCAAGGAGAAGAAGAACGTCGCCCACGGGCACGCTCACATCAAGAGCACGTTCAACAACACGATCATCTCGATCACGGACCCCACGGGCGCCGTGATCGCGTGGGCGTCGGCCGGCCAGGTCGGCTTCAAGGGCTCGCGCAAGTCCACGCCGTTCGCGGCCCAGATGGCGGCCGAGGCCGCTGCCCGCCGCGCCATGGAGCACGGCATGCGCAAGGTCGACGTCTTCGTCAAGGGCCCCGGCTCGGGCCGCGAGACGGCGATCCGCTCGCTCACCGCCACCGGCCTCGAGGTCGGCGCGATCAGCGACGTCACGCCCACGCCGCACAACGGTGTCCGCCCGCCCAAGCGCCGTCGCGTCTGATCCGGCACTGAGCGAGAGAGAGAACTAGGAACATGGCTCGTTACACCGGCCCGATCACCAAGAAGTCCCGCCGCCTGAAGATGGACCTCGTCGGCGGCGACAAGAACTTCGAGCTCCGCCCGTTCCCGCCCGGCCAGCACGGCCGTCGCCGGATCCAGGAGAAGGAGTACCTGACCCAGCTCCAGGAGAAGCAGCGCGCCCGCTTCCAGTACGGCGTCATGGAGAAGCAGTTCGTCCGCTACTACAAGGAAGCGGCGAAGCGCCCCGGCAAGACCGGTGAGAACCTCCTGCAGATCCTCGAGTCGCGCCTCGACAACGTGATCTACCGCGCGGGCCTGGCCCGCACGCGTCGGCACGCCCGTCAGCTCGTCACGCACGGCCACTTCGAGGTCAACGGCGTGCGCGTCGACGTCCCGAGCTACCGCGTCGAGCAGTACGACATCATCACGGTCCGCAAGCAGTCCGTCGAGAGCTTCCCGATCGAGCTGGCCCGCCAGACGTTCGGCGAGCGTCCCGTGCCGGCCTGGATGCAGGTCGTCGAGGGCTCGCTGCAGATCCTCATCCACCAGCTCCCGGTGCGCGCACAGATCGACTCGCAGCTCACCGAGCAGCTCATCGTCGAGCTCTACTCGAAGAACTGACCCAGGACGTGCGCCGCGGGGCCCCGGCCCCGCGGCGCACGACCCCTGGTGCTCGGGGCCGCGCTCGCAGACAGAGGCGAGCGGGGCCCGCCCGGATCACGACCGGGCAGTTTCACGAGGCGTCATATGGCGGTCGCCCGTGGGAAGGAAATGAACAGTGCTCATCGCACAGCGTCCCGTGCTCTCCGAAGAGGTCGTCGCGGGCAACCGCAGCCGCTTCACCATCGAGCCGCTCGAGCCCGGCTTCGGCTACACGCTCGGCAACTCCCTCCGTCGCACCCTGCTCTCGAGCATCCCGGGCGCGGCGGTCACCTCCATCCGCATCGACGGCGTGCTCCACGAGTTCACGACCGTGCCGGGCGTGAAGGAGGACGTCACCGAGATGATCCTCAACATCAAGGGCCTCGTCGTCTCCTCGGAGCACGACGAGCCGGTCGTCATGTACCTGCGCAAGCAGGGTCCGGGTGCGGTCACCGCCGCCGACATCACGCCGCCCGCGGGTGTCGAGGTGCACAACCCCGACCTGCAGATCGCGACCCTGAACGACAAGGGCAAGCTCGAGATGGAGCTGACCGTCGAGCGTGGCCGCGGCTACGTCTCGGCGCAGCAGAACAAGTCCGGCGACCAGGAGATCGGCCGCATCCCGGTCGACTCGATCTACAGCCCGGTGCTCACCGTGACCTACAAGGTCGAGGCGACCCGAGTCGAGCAGCGCACCGACTTCGACAAGCTCATCGTCGACGTCGAGACGAAGAACTCGATGACCCCGCGTGACGCCATGGCCTCGGCCGGCAAGACGCTGGTCGAGCTCTTCGGCCTGGCCCGCGAGCTCAACGTCGAGGCCGAGGGCATCGACATGGGCCCGTCGCCGACGGACGCCGCGCTCGCCGCGGACCTCGCCCTGCCGATCGAGGACCTCGACCTCACCGTTCGTTCCTACAACTGCCTGAAGCGCGAGGGCATCCACACCGTGGGTGAGCTCGTGGGCCGCAGCGAGGCCGACCTGCTCGACATCCGCAACTTCGGCGCGAAGTCGATCGACGAGGTCAAGGCCAAGCTCGTCGGCATGGGTCTGGCCCTCAAGGACAGCCCGCCCGGGTTCGACCCCTCGGCCCTCGTCGACGGTTACGGCGAGGACGACTACAGCGACGACGACGACCAGTCGTTCGTCGAGGACGAGCGTCTCTGACCACTTGCTTGTGACCGAGTCGCGCCCGCCGTCACGGCAGCAGCGGCCAGGTCGGACTTCCTAGGAGAAACGAAATGCCCACCCCCACCAAGGGTCCCCGCGTCGGTGGCGGCCCCGCCCACGAGCGGCTGATCCTGGCCAACCTCGCGACGTCGCTCTTCGAGCACGACCGCATCACGACGACCGAGGCCAAGGCCAAGCGCCTGCGCCCGCTCGCCGAGCGGATGATCACGTTCGCGAAGCGTGGCGACCTGCACGCCCGTCGTCGCGTCCTCACGGTCGTGCGCGACAAGGGTGTCGTCCACCGCCTCTTCGCCGAGATCGCCCCCGACATGGCGGCTCGCGAGGGTGGTTACACCCGCATCACGAAGATCGGCGCCCGCAAGGGTGACAACGCCCCCATGGTCGTCATCGAGCTCGTCCGCGAGCCGCTGTCGGCGAAGCAGGCGACCGTCCGTGAGGCCGAGGCCGCGACGAAGCGTGCCGCGAAGCCCGCTGCCGCCGAGGCCGCTGCCGAGCCCGCCGAGGTCGAGACGACCGAGGCTGCCGACACCACGGAGGCCACCGAGGCCACGGAGGCCACGGAGGCCACCGCCGACGAGACCACGGGCGAGCAGAAGACCGACGCCTGAGCTCGACGCACCTCGGAGCAGCCCGTCCCCTCTGGGGGCGGGCTGCTCTCTCGTTTCCCGGTCGCGTATGCCGGGTCGTGCAGGCCCGTGGCACCGCTGCCTCCCAGCGGGGTGCCGACCGGTCGTGCGCCTACCAGCGGTGGGCGACGTCGACGACGAGCCGGCGGCCGCCGTCGGCGTCGGTCAGCACGAAGGCCCGCATCGGCAGCCGGGCCCGCACGCCCAGGCCGTAGTCGGTGTAGCCCTCGAAGCTCGCGACGAACTTCAGCTGGCGGAAGGTGCGCCACCCGGGGTAGTTCGTCGTGCTCGGTGCGAGCCGCGACGGCGCGTCGATCGTGACCTGGATCCTCGCCCCACCGGCGACCGGCACCGGCAGGCCGCTACCGGGACCCGTGACCTGGCCGACGTAGCGCACGGAGTAGCCGAGCCGCCCGCTGCCGCGCGCGACGTCGAAGACGACGCGGTCGTAGCAGGCGTGCTGGCCGGAACGGGTCCCGGTGACGTTGCCGGTCCAGAGCAGGGCCGGGCTCGTGGCCTTGGGCAGCGAGCCCCAGGTGATGCCGCAGTAGGGTGCCGCCGCGGCGATCGGCGCCGACGCGCCGGCGCTCGGGGCGAGCGAGAGTGCGGCCGGTGCGGCCAGGGCCGCGACGATGCCGACGGCCGCCAGGCGGCGTCGGGTGGTGGGAAACATGGGCTACCCCCTTCGTGACGTGACGCCGGGCACCGTGCACGGCGTCCACTCCTAGGACGTGCCGGAGCAGTGACCGGTTGACGCGGGCGGCTAGGCTCGGGCGCCGTGAGCGACACGAGCCGCCCGACCGGCGACGCCCCGGGCCACGCGTCCGGCGACGCGTCGGGCCACGCCCCCACCCCGCCGGACGCAGCCGTGCTGCGGGTGCGGCTCGACCTCGCCTACGACGGCACGGACTTCTCGGGTTGGGCCGCCCAGCCGGGCCTGCGCACCGTGCAGGGCGAGCTGACCGCAGCCCTCACGACGGTGCTGCGCCAGGCCGACCCGGTGCGCCTCACCGTCGCCGGGCGCACCGACGCGGGCGTGCACGCCCGCGGGCAGGTCGTGCACGTCGACGTCGAGCGCTCCGCCTGGGCGGCGCTGCCCGGCCGCTCCGACCGTGACCCGGGGGCCTCGCTCGTCAGCCGGCTCGGCGGCATCCTCCCCGCGGACGTCGTCGTGCACCGGGCCGCCCCCGTGCCCGCCGCCTTCGACGCGCGCTTCGCCGCCCTCGAACGCCGCTACCTCTACCGGATCGCCGACGCGGCGGCCACCCGCGACCCGCTGCGCCGGCACGACACCGTCTGGTGGCGCCGCCCGCTCGACGTCGACGCGATGGACGCCGCCGCCCGCTCGCTCGTGGGGCTGCGCGACTTCGCGGCCTTCTGCAAGCAGCGCGAGGGGGCCACGACGATCCGCACGCTCCTCGACTTCTCGTGGTCGCGCGGGCCCGACGGCGTGCTCGCCGGCACCGTGCGCGCCGACGCCTTCTGCCACTCCATGGTGCGCTCGCTCGTCGGGGCGGTCGTGCCGGTGGGGGAGGGGCGCCGCGCCCCGGACTGGCCGCGGCTGCTGCAGGACCGGGCCGCGCGGGCGCCCGAGATCCACGTCATGCCCGCCCACGGGCTCAGCCTCGAGGAGGTCGTCTACCCCGACGACGCCGACGTCGCGGCCCGCTCCCTCGTCACCCGGGCACGGCGCACCGTCGACTGACGCACGGATGCCGTGTGGTTGGATCGAGCGCATGACGGCCCTCCCCACGCGCGTCCTGTCGGTCGGTGCCCTGACCTGCGCCCTCGTGCTGACGGGCTGCTCGAAGGGCACGACGGAGACCGCGGCGCCGCCCGCCTCCTCGTCCGCGGCCCCCTCAGCCGACGGCCCCACGACGCCCTCCGCGACGCCCTCCACGACGCCCTCCGCGACGCCCTCCACGACGTCTTCCTCCACGGGCGCCGGCGACGCCGCGGCCGACGGCGACGGGGTCCGCGGTCGCGCCGGCAGCTACACGGTCGTGCCGCCGGAGGGCTGGGCCGAGGCCACGAGCAAGGCGGACGGGGTCGCCGACATCGACCTCGTGCTGCTCTCCTCGAAGAAGGTCGACGGCTTCGCCAACAACCTCGTCGTGCTCAAGACGGCCGGCGACCGGTCGGTGCTCGACGGCGAGCTCGCCAAGGGCAAGGAGCAGATGAGCGCCGCCGGGCGCACCGTGGCTCCCGCCCCGGCCGTCACGGTCGGTGGCGTGGCCGCCGAGGGCTTCACGACGACCTTCGAGCAGCAGGGCGTCAAGGTGACCGCGCGCTCCTTCGGCGTCGAGCGTGACGGCTCGATCTACCTGCTCACCCTCAGCTCGTCGCAGGGCGACGCCGACCACGCGATGGACGAGCTCGAGGAGCTGCTGTCGTCGTGGACGTGGAGCTGACCCGGCGCCCCCGGCGGTGCGGTCGTTAACGACGTGACGCGGCGACCCGGCATACGACAGGCTTGACCCTCGTGGGCCACATCGACGTCAACTCCGTCTCCTTCAGCCTGCCCGACGGCAGGCCGCTCCTCGGCGACGTCTCGCTCCGGGTCGGGGAGGGCGCCAAGGTGGCGCTCATCGGCCCCAACGGCACCGGCAAGACGACCTTGACGCGGATCATCGCGGGCGACCTCGCCGCCCACGAGGGCGCCGTGACGCGCACGGGCGGCCTCGGGGTCATGCGCCAGTTCATCGGCAAGGTGCGCGACGACACGACGGTGCGCGACCTGCTCGTCTCGGTCGCGCCCGACCGCATCCGCACGGCGGCCGAGGAGATCGACCGCACCGAGACGCTGATGATGGAGCGCGACTCCGAGGCCGACCAGATGGCCTACGCGCACGCGCTCGTCGAGTGGGGCGAGGCCCGGGGCTACGAGCAGGAGACGCTCTGGGACCAGTGCACGACGGCCGCCCTCGGCGTGCCCTACGAGCAGGCCCAGTGGCGCACGGTGCGCACCCTCTCGGGCGGGGAGCAGAAGCGGCTCGTGCTCGAGGCGCTGCTCCGCGGCCCCGAGGAGGTGCTCCTGCTCGACGAGCCGGACAACTACCTCGACGTGCCGACGAAGCGCTGGCTCGAGGACGCCCTCGTCGAGTCGCCCAAGACGGTGCTCTTCATCAGCCACGACCGCGAGCTGCTCGACCGGGTCGCCACCCGCATCGCCACGCTCGAGCCGGGCGGCGCCGGCGCCACCCTGTGGGTGCACCCGGGCCGCTTCGCGACGTACGCCGACGCACGCGCCGACCGCAACGCCCGGCTCGAGGAGCTGCGGCGGCGCTGGGACGAGGAGCACGTCAAGCTCAAGACCCTCGTGCAGACCCTCAAGGTCAAGGCCAAGTTCAACGACGGCATGTCGTCGCGCTACCAGGCCGCGCAGACCCGCCTCGCGAAGTTCGAGCAGGCCGGCCCGCCGGAGGAGACGCCGATGACGCAGTCGGTGAAGATGCGCCTCACCGGTGGGCGCACGGCCAAGCGCGCCGTCGTCGCCACCGGTCTCGAGCTGACCGGCCTGATGAAGCCCTTCGACCTCGAGGTCTGGTACGGCGAGCGCGTCGCCGTGCTCGGCAGCAACGGGTCGGGCAAGTCGCACTTCCTGCGCCTGCTCGCCTCGGGCGGCACCGACCCGGAGCGTGAGCACCAACCCGTCGGCGACGTCGCGCCGACGCCCGTCGAGCACTCCGGCGTCGTCCGGCTCGGCTCGCGGGTGCGGCCGGGATGGTTCGCCCAGACGCACGAGCACCCATCGCTGCTCGGGCGCACGCTCCTCGAGATCCTGCACCGGGGCGACGAGCACCGGGCGGGCAAGCCCCGTGAGGAGGCGGCGCGAGCGCTCGACCGCTACGGCCTCGCCCGCTCGGGCGAGCAGCGCTTCGAATCGCTCTCGGGCGGCCAGCAGGCCCGCTTCCAGATCCTGCTGCTCGAGCTGTCGGGCGCCACGATGCTGCTGCTCGACGAGCCGACCGACAACCTCGACCTCCAGTCGGCCGAGGCGCTCGAGGAGGGGCTCGACCGCTTCGAGGGCACCGTGCTCGCCGTGACGCACGACCGCTGGTTCGCGCGCGGGTTCGACCGGTTCCTCGTCTTCGGGGCCGACGGCCGCGTCTACGAGTCGGCCGAGCCGGTGTGGGACGAGGGCCGGGTCGTCCGGCCCCGCTGAGACCGACCCCGCCGAGTCCTCGCCGGGGGCGCGGGCCCATGACGGCCGACGCCGACCGGAGTAGCGTCGGCGCCATGCTGCTGCGCTCGATCGAGACCGGCGTCGTGGGCGCCCCGATGGCCGGCGGGCCGACGACGCCGGAGCTCGTGGCGGCGGTCGGTGAGGCGGGTGGCCTCGGCTTCCTCGCGGCCGGCTACCTCACGGCTCCCCAGCTGGCCGCCGCGATCGCCGAGGTGTGGGACGCGTCGTCGCGCCCCTTCGGCGTCAACCTCTTCGTGCCCGCGCAGGCCACGACGTATGCCGTGGGCGCGGGTGGGCTCGCCGGCGCCGACCGGGCCGCCGCCGTCGCCGCCTACCGCGACGACCTGCTCGCCGACGCGGCCGCCCTCGGCGCCGAGCCGGGCGAGGCCCGGCCCGGTGACGACGACGACTGGGAGCGCAAGCTCGACCTCGTCGTGCGTGAGCGGGTGCCCGTCGTGTCGTTCACCTTCGGGCTGCCGAGCACGGCGGTGCTCGGTGAGCTGCGCCGCGCCGGCATCGAGACGGTCGCGACGGTCACCGACGTCGTCGAGGCCCGCGCGGCGCTCGACGCAGGTGTCGACGCGCTGTGCGTGCAGGCCGCCGCAGCCGGCGGCCACCGGGGCACCCTCGACGAGGCGAAGGAACCCTCGAACCTCGACCTCGTCGACCTCGTGACGCTCGTCCGGGCCGAGACCGACGTGCCCGTCGCGGCAGCGGGTGGCGTCGCGACCGCGGACGAGGCCGCCCGGGTGCGCCGCGCCGGGTCCGACGCCGTGCAGGTCGGCACGGCCCTGCTGCTCACGCCCGAGGCCGGTACCGGCCTGGCCTACCGACGCGCCCTCGCCGACCCCGCCGTGGAGCGCACCGTCGTGACGCGGGCCTACTCCGGCCGGCTCGCGCGCGCGCTCGAGAGCGACTTCGTGCGCCGCCACGACGGGCGCGCGCCGGCGGCCTACCCCGAGGTGCACCACCTGACCGTGCCGCTGCGACGGGCGAGCGCCCGCGCCGACCGGGCCGACCTGCTCGCCCTCTGGGCCGGCACGGGCTGGCGCTCGGCGCGGGCGGTCCCGGCCGCGACCGTCGTCGCCGAGCTCGCACGCTGACCGGTAGCGGTTTCGAGTTGCGGGTGGCCCGGACCGACGGTTGACTGCCGCAAGTTCTTGCAGTGCACCGCAGGAACTTCCATGAGGCGACGGCGACGCCGTCGCACCGTCCGCACGCTCATCCGTGCCGCACCGTCTCAACGAGGAGATGTCGCATGCGCCTGCCCCGTCCGTCCACCCCACCGCAGCCCCGCTCCCGCGGGCCCGAGCGAACGAGGCCACGCACCCCGGGCCTCGCCCGGCACGCCGGCCGCGGGCGTCTCGTCGCCGGTGCCCTCGCTGCCGTCGCCGCGCTCGGCTGGTCGGTGGCCGGTCCGTCGTCCGGACCGGTCGCCGTCGTGGCGCAGGCGTCCGCCACGCCGCCCGGAGGCAAGGACGTCACGGCCACCCTCTTCGAATGGCGCTACGACGCCGTCGCCCGCGAGTGCACGAACGTGCTGGGCCCCAAGGGCTACGGCTTCGTCGAGGTCTCGCCCGCGGCCGAGCACATCCAGGGCTCCCAGTGGTGGACCTCGTACCAGCCCGTCAGCTACCGGATCGGTGGCCGGCTCGGCGACCAGACGGCCTTCCGGACCATGGTCTCGACCTGCCACGCCGCCGGCGTCAAGGTCGTCGCCGACGTCGTCGTCAACCACATGAGCGCGGGCTCCGGCACCGGAACCGCCGGCAGCAGCTACACGAAGTACGGCTATCCCAGCGTCTACTCCGACCGCGACTTCCACACCTGCCGGCAGAACATCAGCAACTACGCCGACCGCACCAACGTCCAGACCTGCGAGCTCGTCGGACTCGCCGACCTCGACACCGGCAGCGACTACGTGCGCGGCGCGATCGCCGGCTACCTCAACACCCTGCTCGGCCTCGGGGTCGACGGCTTCCGCGTCGACGGTGCGAAGCACGTGCCCGCCACCGACCTCGCCGCGATCAAGGCGAAGCTGACCAACCCCGGCGTCTTCTGGGTGCACGAGGTCATCTACGGCGCGGGCGAGGCCGTTCAGCCCACCGAGTACACGGGGTCGGGCGACGTCGACGAGTTCCGGGCGGCATACGACCTCAAGCGCGTCTTCACGAGCGAGAAGCTCAGCTACCTCGGCAACTGGGGCGCGTCGTGGGACTACCTGCCGAGCGGCAACGCCCGCACGTTCGTCGACAACTGGGACACCGAGCGCAATGGCTCGACCCTCAGCTACAAGGCGGGGGCCACCTACACCCTCGCCAACGTCTTCATGCTCGCCTGGCCCTACGGCTCCCCGAACGTCTTCTCCGGCTACGAGTGGAGCGACCCCGACGCCGGGCCGCCGCTCGGCGGGGCGGTCAACAGCTGCTACGCCGACGGCTGGAAGTGCCAGCACGCGTGGAGCCAGATCGCCGGCATGGTCGGCTTCCGCAACGCCGTCGCCGGCACCGCCGTCACGAACTGGTGGAGCAACGGCAACAACGCCATCGCGTTCGGCCGCGGCGCCAAGGGCTACGTCGTCGTCAACCACGAGACCGGTCCGGTCACCTCGACGTTCCAGACGTCGCTGCCGGCCGGCGCTTACTGCGACGTCACGCACGGCACCGTCAGCGGGGGCGCCTGCTCGGGCGCGACGTACACCGTCGGCGCGTCGGGCACCTTCACCGCGACGGTCGGCGCCAACGAGACGATCGCCCTGCACGTCGCCGCGACGACGGGAGCCGTCACCGCGACGGCCTCGGTCGGGTTCGGTGTCAACGCGACGACGTCCGTGGGCCAGGACGTCTACGTCGCCGGTGACAACGCGGCGCTCGGCGCCTGGGCGCCGGCGTCCGCGCTGAAGCTCGACCCGGCGACCTACCCGGTGTGGCGCCGCACCGTCGCGCTCACCCCGGGCACCGTCGTGCAGTACAAGTACCTCCGCAAGGACGCCGCCGGCGCCGTGACGTGGGAGTCCGGGGCCAACCGGAGCGTCACCGTCCCGGCGTCGGGCACGCTCACGCTGAACGACACCTGGCGGCCCTGACGCGTCGTCGTGACCCACGTGCCGCCGAGCCCGGATGTCGTCCGGCGGGCTCGGCGGCACGGCCGCGCTCCGGGGGAGGGGGCACACGGCATACGCTCTCGGCATGTCCAGCGCCGAAGGAAACCTCTCGTGGACGGCCGCGTCGGAGCGGCCCGACCTGCTCGCCGACCCGGTGGCGGCCGCGCTCGCGCACGTGCCGGGCGCACGCGTCGCGTCCATCGACGCGACGCTCGCCGACACGGCCGCGTTCTGCGCGGCCTACGACGTCGACCCGGCGGCCTCGGCCAACTGCGTGGTCGTCGAGGCGCGGCGCGGGGACGTCGTGACGCTCGCCGCCGTCATGGTGCTCGCGACCGACCGGGCCGACGTCAACGGCACGGTCCGCCGTCACCTCGGCGCCCGGAAGATCTCGTTCGCCGACCAGGCCAGGGCCGAGGGCCTGACAGGGATGCAGCAGGGTGGCATCACCCCGGTGGGTCTGCCGGAGGGTTGGCCGGTGCTCGTCGACGAGGGTGTCGTCGCCGCGGGACCGGTCGTCATCGGTGCGGGCGTGCGCGGGGCGAAGCTGCTCGTCGACGGCGCGGCGCTGGCCGCGATGCCCGGCGCGACCGTGCTCGGGCTCGCCCAGCGCTGAGGGCGCCGCCCGACGGTGCGGGACGGTGCGTGGCCGGCGGTTAGCCGGCGACGTCCCAGAGCATGTGCGCGCGCTCGGTCGGCGTCGTGCCACCCCAGATGCCGAAGGTCTCGGGCACCCGCAGGGCGTGCTCGAGGCACTGCTGGCGCACGGGGCAGGCACCGCACACCATGCGGGCGGCCTCGGTCTGCTCCCGGCGCTCGCGCTGGTCGAGCTCCTGGTCGTCCGCGAAGAACTGCTCGACGGCCTTGGTACGGCAGCGGCCCTGCTCCTGCCACTCGTACGAGGAGTACGTGGGACGCGGAAGGCGGGTGATCGTCATGGCTTCCTCCGGGGGACGGGCGCTGGCCGAGCGGCAGCGATCTGATGCAGAACTTACGCAGAACTTCTGCATTGCACAAGTGCCCTGCATAAGTTTAGGATGGGCGAGCCCAGTCGGTGCGGGAGCGGTTCCTCGACGGGAATCCCGGACCGCTCCCCGCCGCCGGGGCGCCACTCGTGAACGGACGTCTTCGACATGAACCACCAGCCGGCAGGCACTCCCGACCACCCGCAGCCCCTCCCCGCACCCACGGGCACCGGCCGCACCGATCGAGTTGATCGGGCCGCCGGCGACCGTCGGGGGCAGGGGGCCGACGGGGTCGGACCGGCCTCGGCCGGTGCGGCACGGGGGGCAGGTGCAGCGGGCGCGGCCGGTTCGGTGCCGGAGCTCGGCTGGCCGGTCGGCGCCGTGTCGGAGCGGCTCGGCATCGCGGCCCCGACCCTGCGCTCCTGGGACCGGCGGCACGGCGTGGGGCCGAGCGTGCGGACCGGTGGCAACCACCGGCGCTACACCGAGCTCGACATCCGGCGCGTGGCGCTGATGGGTCGCCTGACGGGTCAGGGAGTGCCGGCCGCGAGCGCGGCCGACTCCGTGCTCGCCATGGACGCCGACTCGATCGCCGCGCAGGTCGACGCGCTCGAGGCGGGCGCCGACACCGAGATGGACCCGCTGGAGCATGGGACCGGCGGTGGACTCGTCGGGGAGGGCGGAGCAGACGGCGCTCCCGACGACCCCGGCGTCGTCGTCGAGGCCATCGTGGCGGCGGCCCGGGCGCTCGACCCGCGCACCCTCGCCGAGCTCTACCGGCGCACGATGCGCCGCCGCGAGGTGGGCCAGGCCTGGGTCGAGGTCTTCGCGCCTGCCCTGCGCCGGGTCGGCGACCTGTGGAGCGAGGGTCGCATCGGCGTGCAGTCCGAGCACCTGACGAGCGAGCTGCTGCAGTCCGAGCTGCGCGCCGTCGTGCGGAGCAACCGGCTGCGCGTGGCTGGCTCGCCGGTCGTGCTCGCGAGCGCCGACGACGAGCAGCACCACCTGCCGCTGCTCGCCCTCGAGGCGGAGCTGGCCCGCAACGGGGTCGCGGGGCTCTTCCTCGGACCGCGCGTGCCGGTCGACGCCCTCCTCTCGGCCCTGCGCGAGACGCAGGCTCGCGCGGTGTTCCTCTGGGCCTCGCTCGCGCGCCCCGCCGACGAGCCGCTGTGGCGTGACCTCGAGGACGTCGACTGGCCGTTGGAGGTCGTCATCGGCGGCCCGGGGTGGCCGGCGGACATCTCGGCGCCCGAGGGGCCGGTCGTGCTCACGCGCGTGGCGGACTTCACGACGGCCGTGCGCACGCTGACGAGCCCGGGCGGGCTGGCGCGCTGACCGGTGGCGCCCTGCGCGCCGGTGGCGCCCTCCGCGCCGGTGGCGCCCTGCGCGCCGGTGGCGCCCTGCGCGCCGGTGGCGTGCGGGGGCGGCCGGCCGCATCCGGCTGTCGCCGAGATGGCTGGGACGGTCAGATTCCCGCAAGATCCGAAAAATCGATGCAAATAGTTGCAGCGCGGGTCTGGCGCGGTGTCGGAGGGCGCCGCTAGGTTCTGCCGTGGCCGGACGTCCAGACGCGGGCGTGAGCGGCCGAGCCCACGAAGGAGTGCGCATGCGCCGTCCCGCCCTGTCCGTCGCCACGATCTCGGCCCTCGTGCTGGCGGGACTCTCGGTCCCCGTCGCCGCGGCGCCGAGCGCCCGTGCCGAGACGCCCCGCACGGCGACGCTCGTCGGCTCGCTGCAGAGCGAGCTCGGCTGCAGCGACGACTGGCAGCCCGACTGCACTGCGACCGACCTCGCGCCCGTGCCCGGCTCGACGAGCTACGCCGCGCAGTTCCGGGTGCCCGCGGGCAGCTACGAGCTCAAGGTCGCGATCAACCACGCGTGGGACGAGAGCTACGGCGACGGCAGCGGCAACGTGCCGCTCGTGCTGGCCGGGCCGGCCACCCTGCGCGTCACCTACGACGACACGACGCACGCGATCGCCGTCGCCCCCACCGACCTCCCGCGCGGCACGACGAGGGCCGACGCGGCACTCGCCGGCTCGTCCCTGCGACGCCTCGCGACGAAGGAGCGGTTCTACTTCGTCATGGCCGACCGCTTCGCCAACGGCAGCACCGCCAACGACCGCGGCGGCCTGACCGGCGGGCCGCTGCAGACCGGCTTCGACCCGACGAACGAGGGCTTCTACCACGGCGGTGACCTCAAGGGCCTGACCGGCAGGCTCGACTACATCAAGGGCCTCGGCACGACCGCCCTGTGGCTGACGCCGTCGTTCAAGAACCGGCCGGTCCAGGGCAGCGGCTCCGACGCGAGCGCGGGCTACCACGGCTACTGGATCACCGACTTCACGACGATCGACCCCCACCTCGGCACCAACGCCGACATGAAGGCGCTCGTCGCGGCCGCGCACCGCAAGGGCATGAAGGTCTACTTCGACATCATCACCAACCACACCGCCGACGTCATCTCGCACGACGGCGGCACGTCGAGCTACGTCAGCAAGGGCACGACGCCCTATCGCGACGCCGCCGGGCGCGAGTTCGACGACGCCGCCGTCGCGGGCAAGCCGGTCTGCACCGGCGGGGCGAGCGCACCGGACTGCTTCCCGGCCCTGTCCGCCGAGACGTCCTTTCCCTACGCCCCGAAGGTCGCCGCGGGCGACGAGGACGTCAAGGTGCCGGCGTGGCTCAACGACCCGACGCTCTACCACAACCGCGGCGACTCGACGTATGCCGGTGAGTCCGCGACGTACGGCGACTTCTCCGGTCTCGACGACCTCTTCACCGAGCACCCGACGGTCGTCTCCGGCATGGAGGCCGTCTACAAGTCCTGGGTGGACTTCGGGGTCGACGGCTTCCGCATCGACACCGTCAAGCACGTCGACATGCCCTTCTGGCAGTCGTTCTCGCCGGCGATCCTCGACCACGCCAAGAAGATCGGCAACCCCGACTTCTTCATGTTCGGCGAGGTCTACGACGGCAACCCGGCCGTGATGAGCCAGTACACGACGACCGGCACGCTGCCGGCGACCCTCGACTTCGGCTTCCAGGGCGCCGCCCTCGGCTTCGCGCAGAGCAAGGCCACGACCGCCCTGCGCGACCTCTTCGCCGGCGACGACTACTACACCGACACCGACTCCAACGCCTACGAGCTGCCCACCTTCCTCGGCAACCACGACATGGGCCGCGTCGGGGCGATGCTGCTCGCCGGCGGCGCGACCGGGGACGACCTGCTCGCGCGCGACCGCCTCGCCACGTCGCTGATGTTCCTCACCCGCGGCCAGCCCGTCGTCTACTACGGCGACGAGCAGGGCTTCACCGGCCCGACGAGCGACTTCGGCGACAAGCGCGCCCGGCAGGACATGTTCGCGACGAAGACCCCGATCTACCAGGACGACGTGATCGTCGGCAGCGACCGGCCCGCCGGCTCGCGCGACCGCTTCGACACCTCGGCCCCGCTGTACCGGCAGATCGCCGAGCTCTCCCGTCTCCGTGCCGCGCACCCGGCACTGGCCGACGGCGCGCAGGTGCACCGCTACGCCTCGGACGCGGCCGGCATCTACGCCATGAGCCGCATCGACAAGGCCGCGCGGCGCGAGTACGTCGTCGTGGCGAACAACGCGACGACCGCCCGCACGGCGACCTTCGCGACCTACACGCCGCGCTCGAGCTTCACGCCGCTGCTCGGCTCACGGACCGCCCTGCGCACCGGCACCGACGGCCGCCTCACGGTGACCGTCCCGCCGCTCTCGGTGGCTGTCTACCGCGCCGGCTCGCCGATGGCGCGACCCGCCGCCGCGCCGACGATCCGCCCGGTCGCACCCGCAGCGGGTGGCGTCGTCGGGGGCCGCGCGGAGGTCCGCGCAGCCCTGCCCGACCACACCTTCGCCGAGGTCACGTTCCTCCAGCGCCCGGTCGGCACGGCGACCTGGACGCGCATCGGCACCGACGACAACGCGCCCTACCGCGTCTTCCACGACGTCTCGGGCCTCGCCAAGGGCACCCTCGTGGAGTACCGCATGGTCGCCAGGGACCTCGCCGGCCACGTCTCCGCGACCTCGACCTACGGCGTCGTCGGCGACCCCGCCCCGACGGGTGGCACGGGTGGCGGCGGTGGCACGGGCCCCGTCGTCCAGCCGGCCAACGTCAGCATCCCCGGCAGCTTCGACTCCGAGCTGGGCTGCCCCGGTGACTGGCAGCCGGACTGCGACCAGGCGCAGCTGACCCGCGGCGCCGACGACGACGTGTGGACGCGCACCGTCACGGTGCCTGCCGGCGACTACGAGTACAAGGCCGCGATCGACAAGAAGTGGGACGAGAACTACGGGGTCGGGGGAGCGCCCAACGGCGGCAACGTCCCGTTCACCTCCGACGGCACGCCCACGACCTTCTACTACGACCACCGCACGCACTGGGTCACCAACAGCAGCGACGGGCCGATCGTCAGCGCCCCCGGCAGCTTCCAGAGCGAGCTCGGCTGCCCGGGCGACTGGGCGCCCGACTGCCTCCGCTCGTGGCTTCAGGACCCGGATGGTGACGGCACCTACGTCTTCAGCACCGACCGCATCCCCGCCGGGGCCTACGAGTTCAAGGTGGCGGTCGGCCAGACGTGGGACGAGGCCTACCCCGCCGACAACGTCGCCTTCTCGGTGCCGGCCGACGGCGTGCTCACGACCATCACCTACGTCGCCTCGACGCACGCGGTCACCGTGAAGACATCGCGGGCCGGCGCGGCGCCCGACCTCACCAAGGCCAAGGCCTACGTCGTCGGCCCGAACCTCGTGGCCTGGCCCGCCTCGGCCGTGCCCGAGGGCGCTGACCCGGCGACCCTCGAGTGGCGCCTGCACTGGGCGCGCTCCGGTGGCCTCGGCGTCGACGCGGAGGCGGTGACCGGTGGCGAGGTCGCGACCCTGACCCGTGACCCTGCCGGTCTGCCGGCGGCCGTGGTCGAGGCGCACCCCGAGCTCGCGGGGGCGGTGGCGCTGCGCGTCGACCGTCGCACGGCCGCGCGGATGCCCGAGATCCTGCAGGGTCAGGTGGCCGTCGCCCTCTACGACGTCGACGGGGTGCTCCTCGACGCGACGGGCACGCAGGCGGCGATCGCGCTCGACGCGATGTACGCGTCGTCGGCGTCGCGTCGCGCGTACGGCGTCCAGGTGGGGAACGGCCGCACGACGTTCCGGCTCTGGGCCCCGACGGCCCAGCAGGTCACCCTGCTCAGCTGGCCGAAGGGCACCGCGGACCGGCCGCTCGACACCGCCCGTCGCACCCGGCTCACACGGTCGGCCGACGGCACGTGGAGCGGCGCGCTGCGCGGGATCGAGCAGGGCTCGCGCTACCTCTACGAGGTGAAGGTCTGGGCGCCGACGACCGGCAAGGTCGAGACCAACGCCGTGACCGACCCCAGCTCGGTGGCGCTGACGCTCAACTCGACCCGGTCGGTCGTCGTCGACCTCGCGAGCCGTGACTGGATGCCGACGCTGTGGCGCACGACGCCGTCGCCACGACTCGCCCAGGACGTCGACTCGACGATCTACGAGCTGCACGTGCGCGACTACTCGATGTCCGACGCCAAGGTCCCCGCCGCGCTGCGGGGCAGCTACCTCGCCTTCGCCGCGAACGGCGACGGGCGGGCGCACCTCAAGGCGCTCGCCAGGGCCGGCCTCAACACCGTGCACCTGCTGCCGAGCTTCGACATCGCCTCGATCGAGGAGGACCCGGCCAAGCAGCAGCGACCGGCGTGCGACCTCGGTTCCTACGCGCCCGACAGCGAGGAGCAGCAGAAGTGCGTCGGGGCCGTCGCCTCCACCGACGCCTTCAACTGGGGCTACGACCCGTTCCACTACAGCGTGCCCGACGGCTCGTACGCCTCGAGCGCCAAGGCGGCCGACGGCGGCGCCCGGGTGGCGGAGTTCCGCACCATGGTCGGGGCCCTGCACCAGGACGGCCTGCGGGTCGTGCTCGACCAGGTCTTCAACCACACGGCGCAGTCGGGTCAGGGGGAGAAGTCGGTGCTCGACAAGGTGGTGCCCGGCTACTACCACCGCCTCAACGCCACCGGCGCCGTCGAGACCTCGACGTGCTGCCAGAACGTCGCGACCGAGCACGCCATGGGTCAAAAGCTCATGGTCGACTCCGTCGTGTCGTGGGCGCGCAACTACCGCGTCGACGGCTTCCGCTTCGACCTCATGGGCCACCACAGCAAGGCCAACATGCTCGCGGTCCGCTCGGCCCTCGACGCGCTGACCCTGCGCAAGGACGGCGTCGACGGCAAGGCCGTCTACCTCTACGGAGAGGGCTGGAACTTCGGGGAGGTCGCCGACAACAAGCTCTTCGTCCAGGCCACGCAGGGCCAGCTCGGCGGCACCGGCATCGGCACCTTCTCGGACCGCCTCCGTGACGCCGTGCGTGGTGGCGGCCCGTTCGACGAGGACCCGCGTCGCCAGGGCTTCGGCTCCGGCGAGGCGACGGACTCGAACGGCGCGGCGATCAACGCCGACGCCACCGCGCGGCTCGCGAGCGACACCGACCTCGTGCAGCTCGGCCTCGCCGGCAACCTCCGGTCGTTCAGCTTCCGCAGCCAGCGCAGCGGCGAGGTCGTCACGGGGTCGCAGGTCGACTACAACGGCTCGCCGGCGGGCTACGCCGACCAGCCGGACGAGGTCGTCAGCTACGTCGACGCGCACGACAACGAGACCCTCTTCGACTCGCTCACCTACAAGCTGCCGGTGGCGACCTCGATGCAGGACCGGGTGCGGATGAACACCCTCTCGCTCGCGACGACGGCGCTCGCGCAGACGCCCTCGTTCTGGCACGCCGGTGCCGACCTGCTCCGCAGCAAGTCGCTGAACCGCGACTCCTACGACAGCGGCGACTGGTTCAACCGGCTCGACTGGACGGGCGCCGACAACGGCTTCGGCCACGGCCTGCCCCCGCAGGAGCAGAACTCCGCGAAGTGGTCCTTCATGAAGCCGCTGCTGGCCGACCGGGCCCTCAAGCCGTCGGCGGCCGACGTGCGCCGGGCCGACGCGATGGCGCAGGACCTGCTGCGGCTGCGCTTCAGCACGAAGCTCTTCCGGCTCGGCACGGCCGCGGCCATCGACGCCAAGGTCACCTTCCCGGTGTCCGGCACGGCCGACGCGAAGCAGGGCGTGATCGTCATGCGCATCGACGACACCGTGGGCGCCGACGCCGACCCCAGGCTGCGCGGAGCCGTCGTGGTGTTCAACGCGACGCCGGACGCCGTGGCGCAGAAGGTGCCCGGCCTGTCGGGCACCGTGCGGCTCAGCCCGGTGCAGGCCGGGGGCTCCGACAGCGTCGTCAAGCAGTCGGCCTACGACGCCGGGAGCAGCACCCTGACGGTGCCCGCGCGCACCGTGGCGGTCTTCGTCCAGCCGAACTGAGCGCTCGCCCCGGGAGCGGGGGAGTCGGAGCCGGGGCGCGCGTGGCGCACCCCGGCTCCGGCCGTGCGGGCAGCTCTGGCGCGAGCGGCGATCGCGGTTAGGTTGGAGGGGTGACGACCACTCCTGAAATGACCTACCGCCAGCTCGGCGACAGCGGCCTCACCGTCTCGACCGTGGGGCTCGGTTGCAACAACTTCGGTCGGCGCCTCGACCAGGACGGCACCAACGCGGTGGTCCGCCAGGCCCTCGACAGCGGCATCACCCTCTTCGACACGGCCGACATCTACGGCGGCCAGGGCGCGAGCGAGGAGATGCTGGGCCTCGCCCTGGGGTCCGAGCGCGAGAACGTCGTGCTCGCGACGAAGTTCGGCATGGACATGCAGGGCGCGAACGGTCCCGACTGGGGCGTGCGCGGCTCGCGGCGCTACATCCGCAAGGCGGTCGAGGCGAGCCTGCGCCGCCTCGGCACCGACTGGATCGACCTCTACCAGCTGCACCGGCCCGACCCGCGGACCCCCATCGAGGAGACCCTCGCCGCGCTCGACGAGCTCGTGCGGGAGGGCAAGGTGCGCTACCTCGGGAGCAGCAACTTCACCGGGTGGCAGGTCGTCGACGCGGACTGGACGGCGCGGGCGGCCGGCACGGCGCGGTTCGTCTCGGCGCAGAACGAGTACTCCCTGCTCGAGCGCGACGTCGAGGACGAGCTCGTGCCGGCCTGCGAGCACGTCGGGGTCGGCCTGCTGCCGTTCTTCCCGCTCGCGTCGGGGCTGCTCACGGGCAAGTACCGACGCGGCGAGGCGGCCCCGGAGGGCACGCGCCTGGCCGGCATGGCGGACCGGCTGGCCGCGGCGGACTGGGACACGATCGAGCGGCTCGAGGCCTACGCCGCCCAGCGCGACCTGCGACCGATCGACGTCGCCATCGGTGGGCTGGCCGCGCAGCCGGCCGTGGCGTCCGTCATCGCCGGGGCGACCCGCCCCGAGCAGGTCCTCGACAACGTGCGCGCCGGGCTCTGGGAGCCGACCGCCGACGACCTCGCCGAGCTCGACGACGTCACGACGCCGGGCGGCTGACCACGCCGGGAGCGTCACGCTCGGCCGGCCGGGGGTGAACGTCCTCCGCGGCGTCGCGCTCGGCGCGTGCGGCGTGGCGGTAGAACCAGGCGCCGAGCACGCTGAACGCGCCCGCGGCCACCATCGCCAGCTGCGTCGACGTGCGCTCGGCGAGCAGGCCCATGAGCGGGGCGGCCACGCCGAACGCGGCGCTCGCGACCATGGAGTTCATCGACAGCACGGTGGCGCGGTTGCGGGCCTCGGCCTGCCGGTGGAGCAACGCGGCGTGCGCGGGTCCGGCCGAGCCGTGCAGCAGGTAGGTCACCCCGTAGGCGGCGACGAGCGCGGCAGGCCCGGCCACGAGGCCCATGACGACGGCGCCGAGCCCGTTGAGCACCCGCGCCGCGATGGCGGTGCGGGCCACCCCGATGCGCCGGCTCGACCAGCCCGAGAGCGCGGCGCCGAGCGCGAAGACCGCCCAGCCGGCGGCCGCGACCGGGCCCATGATGGCCCCGGCCCGCTCCTCGCCGCCGACGAGCTCGGCGAGCCGGATCGGCTGGAACGTCTCGAAGACGATCATCGCGACCGACCAGAAGATCTCGACGCTGACGATGCCGCGCAGCACGGCGTTGCCCCGCAGCGTCACGAGGCCGTCGCGCACGACGGCCGGGGCCTCGCGGGCCGAGGCGAGGGCCCGGCGCGCTCCCGTCGCGTCGACGTGCTCGGCACGACGGGGCTCGCGCAGCAGCACGAGGACGGCGAGCAGGTGCAGCACGTTGAGCGCGACGAAGACGGCGACGGGCAGCACGAGCGCCGAGGCGCCGGCGAAGGGGTGCCACCAGACCAGCCCGCCGCTGACGAGCGCGCCGGCCGCGATGCCACCGCCGAGCACCGTGCCCTGTGCGGAGAGGGCCTGGTCGACGTCCGCGCCGGGCGTGGTCGCGTGCACGGTGTCGACGAACCACGCCTCGAGCGGGCCGGAGTCGAGGGCGCGGAAGACGCCCGTCAGCACGGCGGAGGCGAAGAAGGCCCAGAACGAGTGCGCCACGAGCAGCAGGCCGCTCGCGAGGACGTTGACGACGGCGGACACGACGAAGACCGGGCGCCGCCCGAACGCGTCGGCGAAGCCGCTCGTCGGCAGCTCCAGCGCGAAGATCGTCAGTCCGGCGGCCGACGAGATCGTCATGGCCTGGGCGACGGTGAGCCCGCGCTCGAGCTGCCACAGCGTCAGCAGCCCGACGACCAGCCCGACCGGGAACCACCGGGTGAAGCTGAGGACGAGGAAGACGCGCCGTGCCGCGGCGGGCAAGAGCAGGCCGTGCGGGGTGGGGCTCATCGGGAGCTCTCCGTCACGGGGGCCGTGGGCGGGCGGTCGAGGTCGAGCGGGTAGGCGAACGCGTACACCGCGATGCGGCGGGCCTGCGGGTTGCCCTGCCCGACGCGGCGGTAGCGCTCGATGAGGTCCCACATCTCCTCCCGCATGGCCTCGAGGGCCTCGGCGGTGACGAGCACGGCGGTGTCGCTCGAGCCGCACGCGTCCTGCCACGCGGTAGGCCACGTCGTCGAGACGTCGAGCCACTTGTCGTACTGCTCGCCGAAGTGCCGGGCGTAGTCGCGGCTCAGCCAGTTCAGGGCGGTCTCGGAGTCCTCGTCGCCCTCGAAGTCGCTCGGGTGCCACGAGTGGTACTCCGAGCTGGCGCGCCAGATCCGGCGCTTGCCCTCGCCCTCCTCGGTGTCCTGCACGAGCCCGACCGACTCGAGCTTGCGCAGGTGGTAGCTCGTGGCCCCGGAGTTGGTGCCGAGGGCGTTGGCCAGGTCGGTGGCGGTCGCCGGGCCACCACGGCGCAGCGCGCCGAGCAGTCGGGACCGCAGCGGGTGGGCGAGGACCCGGACGCTCTCCGGCGTCAGCCACACGTTCTCGGCGTCGGCCGAGGGGGTGCCGGCGGTGCCGGGGAGGGGGGAGCGGTGGGAGTCGTGTGCAGCCATAGTGTGCACAATACCTTTGCACACTACGGCTGCACAAGAGTTCTGCACGAGGCTCGTGAATTGGCGTCCGTGCAGGTCAGGGGCGGTTTCGAGCGGTCGGTGGCGTGATTTGGGCTCGGGTGCCGGACCCCGTACCATTGATGAGGTTGTGCACCGGGCCGTCAGGCGAACCGGTCGCGGGAGCTGCGGGCCATCGGCCGGGCAGCCTCCCGGGACGGCGACGCGGACCGGGCCCGGCACATCAGTGGCTCCACCATTTCAGAAGCGAAGGCAGACTCCATTGCGCACGTACACCCCGAAGCCCGGCGAGGTCACTCGCACGTGGCATGTCATCGACGCGACCGACGTCGTGCTCGGCCGTCTCGCGAGCCAGGCCGCTGTCCTGCTCCGGGGCAAGCACAAGCCGCAGTTCGCGCCGCACGTCGACACCGGTGACTTCGTCATCATCATCAACGCCGACAAGGTCGCGCTCACCGGCGCCAAGCTCGAGCAGAAGAAGGCCTACCGCCACTCCGGGTTCCCGGGCGGCCTGCGGTCGACCTCCTACACCGAGCTGCTCGCCAAGAGCCCCGAGAAGGCCGTCGAGAAGGCCATCCGCGGCATGCTCCCGAAGAACTCGCTGGCCCGCCAGCAGCTCTCCAAGCTCAAGGTCTACCGCGGCGCCGAGCACCCGCACTCGGCACAGAAGCCCGTCCCCTTCGAGATCACCCAGGTTGCGCAGTAAGCCCCGGCTGCTGCGGAGAAAGCGACAAGACACGTGACTGACATCGTGAACGAGGACGTCCTCGACACCGACGAGCCCGAGCTGACCGAGTACACCTCGGAGTCAGACGGCACCGTCGCCGGCGAGCCGAAGCGCGCCCGCCAGGTCTCGACCCCCGGCGCCGCCACCGGTCGTCGCAAGCAGGCCATCGCCCGCGTGCGCATCGTCCCCGGCACCGGCGAGTGGAAGATCAACGGCCGCACGCTCGACGCCTACTTCCCCAACAAGGTCCACCAGCAGATCGTCAAGGAGCCGCTGACGCTCCTCGAGCTCGACGGCTCGTACGACGTGCTCGTGCGCGTGCACGGCGGTGGTCCCTCCGGCCAGGCCGGCGCGGTGCGCCTCGGCGTGGCCCGTTCGCTGAACGGCGTCGACGAGGAGCTGAACCGTCCCGCCCTCAAGAAGGCCGGCTTCCTCACCCGTGACCCCCGCGTCCCGGAGCGCAAGAAGGCTGGTCTCAAGAAGGCCCGCAAGGCCCCCCAGTACTCCAAGCGCTGATGCTTCGGCTGGCGCCGAGCATCACCGCTTGGCTCCAGTCGCGCTGAGCAGCGCTGGCGCCGAGCATCACCGCTTGGCTCCAGTCGCGCTGAGGTGTTACGAGAAGGCCCCCGAGCGGTGCTCGGGGGCCTTCCTCGTGCTCGGGGGCCTTCTTCGTGCCCGAGGGCGGATGCCGCCCTTCCGCGGCTGTCCGTCGCGGTCGCGCACGGCAGGGGCGCCACCACCTACCCGCTCGAGGTGGACGCGGCGGCCCGACGGGCGCTCCCGCCCCGGGGCGGTATCGTCGACCGAGCACATCTTCCGGCCCTCGGGCCGACCACCGGGAAGGCACATCAGCGTGGCTCGACTCTTCGGCACGGACGGCGTCCGTGGACTCGCGAACCAGGACATCACGGCAGAGCTCGCGCTCGACCTCTCGGTCGCGGCGGCGCACGTGCTCGCCGAGGTGGGCGCGTTCAACGGTCACCGTCCCGTGGCCGTCGTCGGTCGCGACCCCCGTGCGTCCGGTGAGTTCCTCGCCGCTGCCACGATGGCCGGGCTCGCCTCGGCCGGCGTGGACGTGCGTGACGCCGGCGTCCTCCCGACCCCGGCGATCGCCTACCTCGTGGCGGAGCAGGACGCCGACCTCGGCGCCATGCTCTCGGCCTCGCACAACCCGATGCCCGACAACGGCATCAAGTTCTTCGCCCGCGGCGGGCACAAGCTCGCCGACGAGCTGGAGGACCGGATCGAGGGCCGGCTCCGTGACGACTGGCAGCGCCCGACGGGCGACGGGGTCGGGCGCATCACGCCCTTCCTCGACGGGGCGGACCGCTACGTCGCGCACCTGCTGAGCGTGCTCCCGCACCGCCTCGACGGGCTCCACGTCGTCATCGACGCGGCCCACGGGGCGGCGTCGGACGTCGCGCCGCGGGCCTTCCGCGAGGCGGGGGCCGAGGTGACGCTCATCGGCGGCGAGCCGGACGGCCTCAACATCAACGACGGCTACGGCTCCACCCACACCGATCGCCTCAAGGAGGCCGTGGTCGCGGCCGGAGCCGACTTCGGCATCGCGCTCGACGGTGACGCCGACCGCTGCCTCGCGGTCGACGCCGAGGGTGGCGAGGTCGACGGCGACCAGATCATGGCGATCCTCGCCCTCGCGATGAAGGAGCAGGGCGTGCTCCGTGGCGACACCCTCGTCGCCACCGTCATGAGCAACCTCGGCATGATCCAGGCCCTCGGGAGCGAGGGCATCAAGGTGCTCCAGACCGCCGTCGGCGACCGTTACGTCCTCGAGGGCATGCGCGAGGGCGGCTTCACCCTCGGCGGCGAGCAGTCGGGGCACGTCGTCATGCTCGACCACGGCACGACCGGGGACGGCACGCTGACCGGCCTCATGCTCGCCTCACGGGTGGCTGCCACGGGCCGCACCCTCGCCGACCTCGCCGGCATCATGAGCCACTTCCCCCAGGTGCTCGTCAACGTCAAGGACGTCGACAAGGCGGCCCTCGAGGCGAACACCGCCGTGGCCGACGCCGTCCGTGCGGCCGAAGGAGAGCTGGGCGAGAACGGCCGGGTGCTGCTGCGCAAGTCCGGCACCGAGCCCGTCGTCCGGGTCATGGTCGAGGCGGCCGACGGCGACCAGGCCCGTGACCTCGCCGACCGTCTCGTCGGCGTCGTCAAGGCCGAGCTCGCCCTCTGACCCGACCGGTCGGCACCCGGCACGCGGCCTCGGGCGGTCGCCGCACGCGTCCCGGCGCGCGGGCGTGCCCTGCTGGCAGACTGGGCCCGTGAGCCACGCCAACGTCGTGCCGCTGTCCCGACGCATGCAGCCCCGGGACCCCCACGAGGCGCACCGCGTCGCGACGCCCCTCGAGCTCTTCTTCGACCTCGTCTTCGTCGTCGCCATCGCGAGCGCCGCAGCGCAGTGGCACCACGGGCTGGCCGAGGGGCACCTCGGCGACCTCGTCAACCTCGTCATGGTCTTCTTCGCCATCTGGTGGGCGTGGATGAACTACACGTGGTTCGCGTCGTCCTACGACTGCGACGACGTGCCCTACCGGCTGCTCACCTTCACCATCATGGCCGGCTCGCTCATGCTCGCGGCCGGCATCCCCGACCTCTTCGTCTCCGGGCAGTCGGGCCTCGTCGTCGGCGGCTACGCCGTGATGCGGGTCGCCATGGTCGTCATGTGGCTGCGCGCGGCCGGCAGCCACCCGGAGGGGCGGCGCACCGCGCTCACGTATGCCGCCGGCATCGGGATCGTGCAGGTGCTGTGGATCGCGCGGCTGCTGCTCACCGACCACACGGTGCTGCTCGTGTCGTTCTTCTCGCTCGTCGTGCTCGAGCTGCTCGTGCCGCTCGTCGCCGAGCGCAGCGGGATCACACCCTTCCACCCGCACCACATCGCCGAGCGCTACGCGCTGCTGACGATCATCGTGCTCGGCGAGGTCATCCTCGCCTCGGTGCAGGCCGTCCAGGGCGCGCTCGTCGCCGGCGCGGAGCCGGGGCTGCTCGCGCTCGTCGTCGGGGGGCTGCTCATCGTCTTCTCGATGTGGTGGCTCTACTTCAAGCGGGACCACGCGGACCTCTTCGACCGCGGCGTCCGCACCACGTTCGTGACCGGCTACGGCCACTACCTCGTCTTCGTCTCGGTGGCGGCGACCGGTGCGGGCCTCGCGGCCGCCGTCGATCTCGTGCAGGGCGAGGCGCACGCCTCCGCGCGCACGGTGGGACTCGCCCTCGCCGGCGCGGTCGCGGTC
Organism: Terrabacter sp. NPDC000476; assembly: GCF_040300125.1. Classification (NCBI taxonomy): domain Bacteria; kingdom Bacillati; phylum Actinomycetota; class Actinomycetes; order Micrococcales; family Intrasporangiaceae; genus Terrabacter; species Terrabacter sp. NPDC000476. Next base: position 1,729,433 of record NZ_JBEPDF010000001.1, on the reverse strand, counting down.
TACGTCTGGTGCCTGACCGCCATGCACGCCATGGCCGGTGCTCCGGCGACGGAGCTGCGGGCCGGGGTGGCGGTGGGCGTCCTCGTGCTCGTGGTGGCGGCGCTCGCCCCGCCCATCGGCATCACGGTGCTCGCCGTCGGGGTCGTCCTGACGGCGGCCGTGGCCCACCACGTGTGGACGACACGCGACGCCATGCCGGCTGTGGGCTGACCGCCTGAGCTCCCGCGCCCGGCGGGCGCACCAGACCCGGGGGAGGGGGGCGACTCAGTCGACGGGTTGGAGCAGGCCGCTGTCGACGTCGTAGACGAACCCACCCACCTGGGTGCCCTCGGCGATGAGCGGGTGGCTGCGCACCCGCGCCACGTCGGCGCGCAGCGTGCGCACCTGGTCCTCGATGACCCCGAAGCTCATCCACGACGCGTCCTTGCCGGCGCTGGCGCCGACCTTGTGGCGCAGCTCGTCCTCGGAGTTCGAGGCGACGGCGCACCGGGTGTGCGGCACGACGAGCACGCGCTCGACGTTCAGCAGGTGGGTGCCCAGCACGAGGGCCTCGAGCGCGGCGTCCGTGACCCGGCCGCCGGGGTTGCGGAAGATCTTCGCGTCGCCGGGCTTCAGCCCGAGCATGCGGAGGGGGTCGATGCGGGAGTCCATGCAGGTGACGATGGCGACGCCGGCGTGCGCGACACCGTCGAAGCCGCTCATGCCGAAGTCCTCGGCCCACTCGCGGTTGGCCGCGAGCAGGTCGTCGAATCCAGTGTTGCCAGAGGGGTTCTCACTCATCAGGGTGCCTTTCGGTCAGTCGAGCCCGGGTCGCTTGGAGATCGTGAAGGCCATCGGCTTGCTCACGTCGGCGAAGAAGTCGTTGCCCTTGTCGTCGACGACGATGAACGCGGGGAAGTCCTCGACCTCGATCTTCCACACCGCCTCCATGCCGAGCTCCTCGTACTCGAGCACCTCGACGTGCTTGATGCAGTCCTGCGCGAGACGGGCGGCCGGGCCGCCGATGGAGCCGAGGTAGAACCCGCCGTGGGTGTCGCACGCGTCGGTGACCTGCTTGCTCCGGTTGCCCTTGGCGAGCATCACCTTCGAGCCGCCGGCGGCCTGGAACTGGTCGACGTAGGAGTCCATGCGGCCGGCCGTCGTCGGGCCGAACGAGCCGGACGGCATCCCCTCGGGCGTCTTGGCGGGCCCGGCGTAGTAGACGGGGTGGTCCTTGAGGTACTGCGGCATCTCCTCGCCGGCGTCGAGCCGCTCCTTGATCTTGGCGTGCGCGATGTCGCGGGCGACGACGAGCGGGCCGCTCAGCGACAGCCGCGTCTTGACCGGGTGCTTCGAGAGCTCGGCGAGGATGTCGTCCATCGGCCGGGTCAGGTCGATCTTGACGACGACGTTGCGGCTGATCGAGCTGACCCCCACGACGTCGTCCTCGTGCTCGCCGAGGTCGACCGCGCCGGCGTCGGGCAGGAAGCGGGCCGGGTCGGTCTCGAGCTGCTCGATGAAGACGCCGTCGGCGGTGATCTTGCCGAGCACCTGCCGGTCGGCCGAGCACGAGACGGCGATCGCGACCGGCAGCGAGGCGCCGTGGCGGGGGAGGCGCACGACGCGCACGTCGTGGCAGAAGTACTTGCCGCCGAACTGGGCGCCGATGCCGAACTGCCGGGTCAGCTCGAGCACCTTCTCCTCGAGCTCGGTGTCGCGGAAGCCTTGGGCGGTCATCGAGCCCGACTTCGGCAGCGAGTCGAGGTACTTCGCCGACGCGTACTTGGCCGTCTTGAGGGCGAACTCGGCGCTCGTGCCGCCGACGACGATGGCGAGGTGGTAGGGCGGGCAGGCCGCCGTGCCGAGCGAGCGCAGCTTCTCGTCGAGGAAGCGCATCATCGCCTCCTCGTTGAGGATGGCCTTCGTCTCCTGGTAGAGGTAGCTCTTGTTCGCCGAGCCGCCTCCCTTGGCCATGAAGAGGAACTTGTACTGCGCCTCGTGGCCGGGCAGGGTGTCGGCGTAGAGCTCGACCTGCGCGGGCAGGTTGGAGCCGGTGTTCCTCTCCTCCCAGGTCGTCAGCGGGGCCATCTGCGAGTAGCGCAGGTTGAGGCGCGTGTACGCGTCGTAGACCCCCTCGCTGATGGCGCGCTCGTCGGTGCCCTCGGTCAGCACGTGCTGGCCGCGCTTGCCCATGACGATCGCGGTGCCCGTGTCCTGGCACATCGGCAGCACGCCTCCGGCCGCGATGTTCGCGTTCTTGAGCAGGTCGAGCGCGACGAACTTGTCGTTGTTGCTCGCCTCGTCGTCGTCGAGGATGTTGCGCAGCTGCTGCAGGTGGCCGGGCCGCAGGTAGTGCGCGATGTCGTGCATCGCCGTCTCGGTGAGCAGCCGCAGCGCCTCGGGGTCGACCTCGAGGAAGGTGCGGCCACCGGGTCCGTCGACGGCGCGCACGCCCTCGGTCGTCAGCAGCCGGTAGGGCGTCTCGTCGGCGCCGATCGGCAGCAGGTCCTCGTAGGCGAAGTCGGCCACGACGTGCTCCTTGCGATCCGTGGCGGGCGGGCACCCGCCGCACTGGCGTGTGCCGGCAACCACCCGGCACACGAAAGTCCCCTCCCAGCCTAGTGAACGGCCGGGAGGGGACTGACGCGAGGTGCCGCGCCGCGGGATGCAGCGACGCGTCTAGCCCTTGACGGCGCCGCTCGTCATGCCGCGGACCATGAAGCGCTGCAGCGCGAAGAAGACGATCATCGGGACGACGATCGAGATGAACGCGCCCGCCGTCAGCAGCTCCTGGCCCTGGCCCTGCGTGCCGAGCAGCTGCTGGAGCTTGACGATGACCGTGGTGTTCTCGCTCTTGAGGAAGAGCTTGGCGATGAGCAGGTCGTTCCAGACCCAGAGGAACTGGAGGGTCGCGAACGCCGCGATGGCCGGGACGGACATCGGGGCGACGAGGCGCCAGAAGGTCTGGAAGTGGCTGCACCCGTCGATCTTGGCCGACTCGACGACGCTGCGCGGCAGGGTGCTCATGTAGTTGCGCAGCGTGTAGATGCACAGCGGCATGCCGAACCCGGTGTGCAGCAGCCACACCGCGATGTACTGCCCGCTGATGCCGAGGCCGCGCGGGCCGAGGATGTTGAGCATTGGCTGGAAGGCCACCTGGATGGGGACCACCATGACGGCGATGATGAGCAGGAAGAAGAACTCCTTGAACGGGAAGTCCATGAAGGTGAACGCGTAGGCGGCGAACGCCGCGAACATGATCGGGATGATCGTCGCCGGGATGGCGACGACGATGCTGTTGATGAAGCCCGAGCTGAGGTCGGACCCGGTCCAGGCCCCGCTGTAGTTGCTCGTCGTCCAGTCGGCGCCGAACGGGTTGAAGAGGGCGCTCCACCAGCCGGAGCCGGCGGCGTCGTCCCTCGTGCGGAACGAGGTCACGAGCAGGCCGATCGTCGGGATCGTCCAGAGGACCGTCAGGATCGTCATGGTGACGATCGAGAACGGGCTGCGGGGCCGCCCGTCCTTCATCAGCGAGCGGCTCATCGCCCTGCCTCCTCGTCGCGGAAGTGCTTGATCTGGTACCAGATGAGCGGGATCACCGCGATGAGCAGGACGACGACGATGGCCGTCGCCTGGCCGGCCTCGCTCGCCGCGAAGAGCTTGTTGAAGAAGAGGTTCGCGATGACGTTGGTGCCGTAGGCGCCGTTGGTGGTGACGTAGACGATGTCGAACACCTTGAGCACGGTGATGAAGACGGTGACGAACACCGTGATGATCGTGCCGCGGATCTGCGGGATGATCACCTGCCAGAAGATCTGGAACTCGCCGGCACCGTCGATGCGCGCGGCCTCGAGGGTGTCCTCCGGGACACCCTTGATGGCCGAGCTGAGCAGCACCATCGAGAAGCCGACCTGGAGCCAGATGAGGATGACCATGAGCAGGATCGAGTTGAGCTTGGCCGTGTCGATGGCGAGCCAGGTCTGCGGGTCGCCGCCGAGGCCGACGACGATCGCGTTGAGCAGGCCGGTCTGCGCCTGACCCGGGTTGTTGTACGCGTAGACGAGACCCCAGATCGCCGAGGCGCCGACGAACGAGATCGCCATCGGCAGGAAGATCAGGCTCTTGGCGACCTTCTCGCCCATGGCCGACAGCTTGTCGGCCAGCACGGCGACGACGACGCCGAAGCTGACGACGATGGCCGGCACGATGAGCAGCCACAGGACGTTGTTGACGATCGAGGACCAGAACTCGCTGTCCCCGAAGATCGTCCGGTAGTTCTGCAGACCGACGTAGGCCGTGCTGTCGGCGTTCGCGAACGAGTAGTTGATCGTCTGGAACGTCGGGTAGATGAGCATGAGGGCGACGAGGAGCAGACCCGGCAGCAGGAAGGCGTAGGGGATCAGCCCCTCCGACAAGCGCCGCGGCAGCCCCTCGACGAACATGTTGAGGAAGTAGAAGAGCAGCGCGGCACCACCGACACCGCCGACGATGGCGAGCACGCCGATGATGAACTTGTTGCCGAACCACTGCGGGTAGTAGCCGAACGCGAGGAAGAGGTTCGCGAGCGCCCACACGACGAGGACCATCCCGACGAGACCGAGGACGATCCGCAGGGGGTTGGCCCGCAGCGGCGCGTCAGGGTCGTCCTGGCTGCGCAGCTGCGAGCGCGACGCGGTGCTGGTGTCGGCGGTCATGACTTCGGCCACGCTGCTTCGATGTTGTCAGCCGTCTGCTGTGAGCTCTGCCCGCCCTCCCACTTGACCATCTCCTTCCAGAACACGTCCGAGCCGATCGACTTGGGCATGAGGTCGGAGCCGTCGAAGCGCAGCACGCTCGCCTTGTTGGCGATGTCGGCGATCTTCTTCGTCGTCTCGTTGGGGTAGTTGCTGACGTCGAACGTCTTGTGCGGCGAGAGCCACCCGCCGGCCTTGGCCCACGGGCCACCGAACTTGTCGGAGGTCAGGAACTCCATGACCTTCTTGGCGTCGGGGTCGTTGCCGTTGAAGAGGCCGGCGAGGTCGCCGCCGCCGAGGATCGCCTGGCCGTCGTAGCCGCCGTCGAACTTCGGGAAGACGTAGATGCCGACCTGGTTGTCGAGGTCGGCCTGCACGTTCTTCGGGTAGAAGGTCGTGGCGAAGTTGCCCTGGCGGTGGAGCATGCACTTGGGCGGGTTCGCGAAGGCCGGCGTCATCGCGTCACCGAAGGCCGTGTTGAGCACGCCCTTGGTGCCACCGAGCACCATCTTCGGGTCCTTGTTGAACTTGGCGGCCTCGTCGAGCGCCTTGACGACGCGCTCGTCGTTGAAGGGGATGCGGTGCGAGGTCCAGTCGTCGTAGACGCTGGGCCCCCACATGCGCAGCATGAGCTCCTCCACCCAGTCGGTGCCGACCCAGCCGGTGGCCTGGTCGGACTCCCAGCCGATGCACCACGGGGTGATGCCGGTGGCCGCGATCTTGTCGGCGACGTTGGTCTGGAGGTCCTGGATCGACGACGGCTCCTTGGACCAGCCGCCCTTGTCGTACGCGGCCTTCGGGTACCAGACGATGCTCTTGACGGCGTTGCGCATCGGCGCGCCGTAGACGCGGCCCTTGTAGCGGCCCGCGTCGAGGAAGCCCGGCAGCAGCGTGCCCTGGATCTTGTCGTAGTCGAGGAAGGTGTCGATCGGCTCGACCTTCTTCTGGGCCGCCATCTCCAGCAGTCCACCCGGCTGCGGGAAGAGGCCGATGTCGGGGGCGTCGCCCGCCCCCACCTTCTGCTTGATCGTCGTCGTGAAGTCCTGGTCGGACGTGTACTGCACGTCGATCCCGCTGCTCTTCTCGAACTCGGCGAGGGAGGCGTTGAAGTTCTTCTCCTCGTCACCGCCGAACGCGCCGAGGATCGTGACCTTCTTGTCGCCGTCGGCGCTACCGCCGTCGACGACCGTGCCGGCGCCACCGGCAGCACCGCCGCCCGAGGCGTTGGGGTTCTGGAGGCACCCGGTCAGCACCAGGGCTGCCGCGGCGACCACCCCGCCTGTCTGCAGTGCCCGTCTGGGAATTCCCGTCATGGTCGCTCCTCGTCGTTGAGTTGTGCGCGTCGATCCCACCGATCAACGTGATGACCGTCACGTGAAGTAGACCATTCCTACCGCGTCGTAGGGGGGTGGTCCAGTGTCAGTGACCTGCCCGTGACCTACCCGTTCGGGACAGAACGGGCGAACGGTGGGCGAAGCGCGGCGCGCGCACCGGCGGGCCGGCCCGCTGGGGCGGGTGGGGCGGGAGCGACGGGAGTGGCGCTCCGGAGGGTCCGATCGCCTCAGGCGAGGTCGGCGCGCACCGGGGCGTGGGCCCCGGCCCGGCGCACGGTGAGCGCACCGGTGGCGAGTGCCCGCTCGACGGCGGGGCGCACGTCAGCGAGGTCGGCGCCGCGCAGTCGCTCGCGGGCCTCGGGACCGCCGAGCAGACCGGCGTCGAGCAGCCCGGAGACGAGCCCTGCCATGAAGGAGTCGCCGGCGCCCACGGTGTCGACGACGTCGACGACGGGCGCGGGCAGGGCGACCTGCTCGCCGGTGCGGGTGACGCGCACGACGGCGCCCTCGCCGCCCCGGGTCACGACGACGACGGCCGGGCCGAGCTCACCCCAGGCGCGCAGCACGTCGTCGAGCGACTCGCCCGGGCACAGCCACTCGACGTCCTCGTCGCTCAGCTTGACGACGTCGGTGAGCCGGATCGACGACTCGATGAGCGCGCGCGCCTGCGCGGGGCGACCCATCAGCGACGGTCGCGCGTTCGGGTCGTAGGACACGGTCGCGCCGTGCGCGCGCGCCGTCGCGAGGATGCCACGCACCTGGCTGCCCCCGGGCTCGAGCACGGCGGCGATGCTGCCCGTGTGGACGTGGCCGTATGCCGTCAGGTCGGGGACCGGCGCCACCTGCCACTCCAGGTCGAAGACGTAGGTCGCGGCGCCGGTGTCGTCGAGGGTCGCGTGGGCCACGGAGGTGAACGGCGCCCCCTGCGAGCCCGGGGTGAGATGCACGCCCCGCTGCCGGCACACGGCCTCGATGCGGGCGCCCCGCTCGTCGGTCGCGATCCACGTCGCGAGGTCGACGGGGTGGTCGAGGGCCGCGAGGCCGAAGGCGACGTTGGCGGGGCTGCCGCCGACGTGCTCGGCCGTGCCGCCGTCGGCCGTGGTGACGGCGTCGACGAGGGCCTCACCGACGACGAGGGTGCGGACCGGGGTGGGGGCGCTGGTCACCGGAGGGCCTCAGGCGTCGATCATGTCGGCGCTGCCGAACCAGCCGGGACGGTCGAAGCGGTGCTCGCTGTCGATGGTGCGGATCGTGCCGCTGCGCGAGCGCATGACGAGCGAGTTGGTGCGGGCCGACTTGGCGCCGTAGCGCACGCCGCGGAGCAGCTCGCCGTCGGTGATGCCGGTGGCGACGAAGAAGCACTCGCCGACGACGAGGTCGTCGGTGGAGAGCACCCGGTCGAGGTCGTGGCCCGCGTCGAGGGCGCGCTGGCGCTCGTCGTCGTCCTTGGGCCAGAGCTTGCCCTGGATGACGCCGCCGGTGCACTTGATGGCGCACGCGGCGATGATGCCCTCGGGCGTGCCGCCGATGCCGAGCAGCAGGTCGACACCGGTGCCGGGGCGGGCGGCCATGACGGCGCCCGCGACGTCGCCGTCGACGATGTAGCGGATGCGGGCGCCCGTGTCGCGGATCTCCTGCGCGAGACCCTCGTGGCGCGGCCGGTCGAGCATGACGACCGTGACGTCGGCGGGCGTCTCCTTCTTGGCCTTGGCGATGCGGCGGATGTTCTCCGCGACGGGCAGCCGGATGTCGACGACGTCGGCCGCCTCGGGGCCGGTCGCGAGCTTGTCCATGTAGAACACGGCGGAGGGGTCGTACATCGCGCCGCGGTTCGCCACCGCCATGACGGCCACGGCGTTGTTCATGCCCTTGGCGGTCAGCGTCGTGCCGTCGATCGGGTCGACGGCCACGTCGACCTCGGGGCCGCTGCCGTCGCCGACCTGCTCGCCGTTGAAGAGCATCGGGGCGTTGTCCTTCTCGCCCTCGCCGATGACGACGACGCCGCGCATGCTGACGGTCGAGATCATCGCGCGCATCGCCTCGACGGCGGCGCCGTCGGCCTTGTTCTTCTCGCCGCGGCCGACCCACCGGCCACCGGCCATGGCGGCGGCCTCGGTCACACGGACCAGCTCGAGGGCGAGGTTGCGATCGGGCTGGCTGTGCTTCATCAAAGGTCCTCCGTCGGCGCAGAACGAGTCGGCGCCAGCCTATCGGTGGGTGGGGCCCGGTTTGGACGCCGTCCGTCGGTCGGGGACGATGGGGGCATGAGCACCCCGTCGACCCCGTCGACACCCGCGAGCGACGAGCACCCGACCGAGTCGATGGTTCCGACCGTTCCGGACGGGACGACGGCGTCGGACGCGGCCGCCGCGCCTGCCAGCGGTCCTGCTGCGGGCGGGGCGCCGGCCGGTCCGCCGAAGAGCCGCTACTCGATGGGCACGCTGCCCAACATGCTGCGCTCGATGCTCGTCATCGGCCTCTTCGTGCTCGCCCTCGTCGCCATCGTGCCGCGGATCACGCACGTCGAGCGGCCGGCCGTCGACGCGGCGGCCAAGGCGAGCCAGGTGGCCGCGCAGACCCGCTGGCCGGTGCAGCTGCCGAAGGGTCTCGGCGACGGCTGGGTGCCGACCGTGGCGACCTACGCGCCGGGCACCGAGGGCGTCGCGACCTTCACCACCGTCTGGATGACCCCCAGCGGCGCCGACATCGCCCTCAAGCAGGCCGCCAGGGTCACGAACGGCTGGGTGGCCCGCTCCGTCGACGACGGCGAGGCCTCGGGCACCGTGCAGATCGGCGGGCGCTCGCTGCAGCGCTACGTCTCCTCGAACGGCGGGCAGGTCGGCTACGTCGAACGCGGCACCGGCGCGACCGGCCTGACGCTCGTCGCGAGCGGCACGGCGCCGGAGGACGAGCTCAAGGCGTTCGTCGCCGCGCTCGCCCCGGTCGCGCCCGGTGCCGCTGCGTCGTCACCGACCGGCTCACCGACCGGCTCACCGACAGGCCCGGGCGGCACGGCCACGCCGGCGAGCTGACCCGCGGCTTCACGCCGGGTTCGTCGACGAGCGCACCGAAGAACCCGTCGACGAACCTGTGGATGGTGCTGCACGTGGTGCTGCGCAAGGTGCTGCGCGAAGTGGGGTGATCACCCCACGAGGTGCCGCACCATCGGCCGCAGCATCCACAGCGCCCTCGGCATCGCCGTGCGGATGGCTGCTGCCTACTCAGGCGTCGTCGTCGTCGAAGACGGCGTCGTCGGCGTGCAGCTCGCCGGCCGGGTGGGCCGCCGGTGCCGCCGGTGCCGCCGGTGCCGCCGCCTGGGGGCGTGTGGCCTGCTCGATCTCGGCCTGGGCGCCGTCGAGCCACGTCGCGCAGTGCGCGGCGAGCGCCTCACCGCGGCGCCAGAGGTGCATCGAGTCCTCGAGCGGGGCCTGGCCCGCCTCGAGCCTGGCGACGATGGCGATGAGCTCCTCGCGGGCGTCCTCGTAGCGGAGCCCGGCGATGTCGGGGAACGAGCCGTCGGTCGTCGTCGCGTCAGCCATGGCCGACACCCTACGACGTCGGGGCGTCGGGCCCCGGGGCCGTCGCCTTCTTCTTCGCGCGCGAGCGACGGGCGGGCTGCGCCGGTGGGTCCTCCGCTCCGGCGGTCACCGGGCGCACGCCGAAGTCGCCGCGGGCCACATGGACCCGGAGCAGCTCGCCCACACCGACGTCGTCCTGGTCCATGACGATGCGTCCGTCGCGGTGCTGCACGACGGCATACCCCCGCTCGAGCGTCGACTGCGGGGAGAGTGCGACGACCTGGCGCCGCAGGTGCTCGGCCTCGTCGGCCGCGCGGTGCAGGCGGCCCTCGATGCGGGTGGCGGCGCGGGCCCGCAGGGCGGTGAGCTCCTGGCGCCGCGCCCGCACGAGCGCGACCGGGTCGGCCATGACGGGCCGGGAGACGAGCGAGCGCAGGCCCGACCGCTCGGCCTCGACCCGGCGCACGAGCGCCCGCCGGATGCGGTCGCGGGCCGTCTCGGCGAGGGCGCGCTCGTGCGCGGCGTCCGGCACCACCTTCTTGCCGGCATCGGTCGGGGTCGAGGCGCGCCAGTCGGCGACGAGGTCGAGCAGCGGCTGGTCGACGTCGTGGCCGATGGCGCTGATGACCGGGGTGCGGGCCTGGGCGACGGCGCGGACCATCGCCTCGTTCGAGAACGGCAGCAGCTCCTCGAGGGCCCCGCCGCCGCGGGCGATGACGATGACGTCGACGGCGGGCATCGCGTCGAGCTCACGCAGCGCCTCGACGACCTCGGTGACGGCGGAGGTGCCCTGCACCGCCACCTCCCGGATCTCGAAGACCACGGCGGGCCAGCGCCGGCGGGCGTTCTCGACGACGTCCTTCTCGGCGGCCGAGCTGCGGCCGGTGATGAGGCCGACGCGGCGCGGCAGGAAGGGGATCGGCCGCTTGCGGCCGGCGTCGAAGACCCCCTCCGCGGCGAGGGTGCGCTTGAGGATCTCGACACGGGCGAGCAGGTCGCCGATGCCGACGGGCCGGATCTGGCGGGCCTCGAGCTGCAGCGTGCCGCGCTTGGTCCAGAAGGTCGGCTTGGCCTGGAGCACGACCCGGGCGCCCTGCGCGAGCGGGATCGGCATGGCGTTGACCGCGTTCATCGGCACCGAGACCGACAGCGACATGTCGACGTCGGGGTCGCGCAGCGTGAGGAAGGCCATGCCGCCGCGCGGGTTGAACTGCACGACCTGGCCCTCGACCCAGAGCTGGCTCATCCGGTCGACGTAGTCGGAGATCTTGAGGCTGAGCACCCGCACCGGCCACGGCATCTCGGCCGTGGTGTCGGCGGCCTTGTCGGGCAGCGGGCTCGTCATGCTCACCCGGGCAACCATAGGGCCGAGCCGGCGCGAGGAGGATGCGGCCCCGCGCGGCGGTCACCGTACGATGGGGCCATGAGCGAGCCAGTTGACCAGTCGTCCGACAAGAAGGTCCTCCTCGCCGCCCCGCGTGGCTACTGCGCCGGCGTCGACCGGGCCGTCGTCACGGTGGAGAAGGCCCTCGAGCTCTACGGCCCGCCGGTCTACGTGCGCAAGCAGATCGTGCACAACAAGCACGTCGTCACCACGCTCGAGAAGCGCGGCGCGATCTTCGTCGACGAGACCGACGAGGTGCCCGAGGGCGCGACCGTCATCTTCTCGGCCCACGGCGTCGCCCCGGTCGTGCACGAGGAGGCCAGGGCGCGCAGCCTCAAGACGATCGACGCGACCTGCCCGCTCGTGACGAAGGTGCACCGCGAGGCGGTCCGCTTCGCCGACGACGACTTCGACATCCTGCTCATCGGTCACGAGGGCCACGAGGAGGTCGTCGGCACCTCCGGCGAGGCTCCCGAGCACATCACCCTCGTCGACGGGCCCGACGACGTCGAGAACGTCACGGTGCGCGACCCGGAGAAGGTCGTGTGGCTCTCGCAGACCACGCTCTCGGTCGACGAGACGATGGAGACGGTGGCCCGGCTCAAGGAGAAGTTCCCCGCGCTGCAGAGCCCGCCCTCGGACGACATCTGCTACGCCACCCAGAACCGCCAGCTCGCCGTGAAGCAGATGGCGAAGGACACGGATCTCATGATCGTCGTCGGCTCGCGCAACTCGTCGAACTCGGTGCGTCTCGTCGAGGTCGCGCTCGAGCACGGCGCCCGCGCGGGCCACCTCGTCGACTACGCCGACGAGATCGAGGAGGCCTGGCTCGAGGGCGTCACGACCGTCGGCGTCACCTCCGGGGCCAGCGTGCCCGAGGTGCTGGTGCGCGACGTGCTCACCTGGCTGGCCGAGCGCGGCTACGGCGAGGTCGAGGCCGTCGTGGCCGCCGAGGAGTCGCTGCTCTTCTCGCTGCCGAACGAGCTGCGCCGCGACCTCAAGGCCCGCAAGGGCGAGACCGCCGCCACCGTGCGCCACGACGCCGCCTTCGAGGACGCCGGCTCGCTCCACTGACGGGCCCGTCAGGCCTCGCTGCTCAGGCGGTGGCCTGGCCGCCCTCGCCGCGGGCGTCGCGCCGGCGCGACTCGTGCTCGAGCCACGCCTCGTCGCGGGCCTCACGGCCGAGGTCGTCGGTCAGCTCGGCCGCGCTGAGCGACCGGGGCGCCGCCTCGAGCGGTTCGAGCCTCGGCGGCCGCTCGGTCGTCAGGTGCAGCTCGTGCATGCGCCGCGCCGTGACGAGCACGCGCGACTCGAGGGTGCCGACGAACTTGTTGTACTGCTCGACCGAGCGGGAGAGCGACTGGCCCATCGTCGTGACGTGCCCGCCGAGCGTCGTGAGCCGGGCGTAGAGGTCCTGGCCGATCGCGAGCAGCTCGCGGGCGTTCTGCTCCAGCGCGTCCTGCTGCCAGATGGCCCCGACGGTGCGCAGCACGGCGAAGAGCGTGCCGGGCGAGGCGAGCACGACCTTGCGTGACAGGGCGTGCTCGTAGAGGCCCGGGTCGTCGGCGAGCGCCGTCGCGAGGATCGCCTCACCCGGCACGAAGCAGAGGACGACCTCGGGGGAGCGGGTGAAGGCCGTCCAGTACGCCTTGGCCGCGAGCCCCTCGACGTGCCGGCGCAGCGACGTGGCGTGGGCCGCGAGCAGCTCGGCCCGCTCGAGCTCGGACACCGTCTCGCCGTGCGCCTGCAGGAAGTGGGCCATCGGGGCCTTGGAGTCGACGACGACGTGGCGCCCGCCCGGCAGGTTGACGACGGCGTCGGGGCGCACGCCGGCGCCGTGCCGGCTCACCCCGCTCACCTGCTCGTCGAAGTCGCAGCGCGCGAGCAGCCCGGACAGCTCGAGCACGCGCCGCAGCTGCACCTCGCCCCAGGCGCCGCGCACCGTGGAGGCGTTGAGGGCCGTCGCGAGGGTCGCCGTCTCGGAGCGCAGCGACTCGGTGGAGCGGCTCACCTCGGTGAGGCGCTCGCCGAGCTGGCCGAACTGCTGCGACCGGTCTCGCTCGAGGGCGCCGACCTGCCGCTCGACGCGGCCGATGGTGTCGCGCAGCGGAGCGAGCAGGCTCGCGGTCGTGTCGTCGACCTCGCGGGCCGCCTCGAGGTCCAGCACGCGCTCGCGCAGCACGTCGCGCTCCGCCTCGGCGCCCGCCGAGCGGGCGAGCAGCGCCGAGCGCGCCGAGAGCCACGCGAGCAGGCCGCCCACCACGGCTCCGACGACGAGCCCGACGAGCAGCGCTGTGAGGTCCATGGCTGCACGCTCCCAGACACCGCCGACACCGCGGCTCCGACACCCCGCCCACCACGAAACCCCCACGTTCCCCGCGACGTGGCGCACGGCATACGGCCGCGGTGAACGGCGGGGGAGCGACGTCTGTTAGACCTTGCTCGTGAGCGAGTACGACGACGCGATCCGGCTCGAGGCCGGCGACGACCCCACCCGGCGGAGCGGCACCTTCCACGAGGAGTGGATGATCGGCAACGCCGTCAACGGCGGGCTCGTCATGAGCACCGCGCTGACGGCGCTCGGTCAGCACCTCGCCGCCGACCCGACGGAGACGACGCAGCACGTCGACCCCGTCGTGCTCTCCGCCTACTTCATGACCGCCTCGCAGCCCGGCCCGTTCACGGTGACGACCGAGGTCATGCGGTGCGGTCGCAAGCTCTCCACCGGCCAGGTCACGATCCACCAGGCGGGCGAGGACGGCGTGCCCGTCGAGCGGATGCGCGCCATCGGCTCGTTCGGCAACCTCACCGACGTCGACGTGCAGCGCCAGGCGAGCCCGCCGGACATGCCGCCGCCGGAGCAGTGCGTGTCGGCCGACCAGGCGCCGCCCGACTTCCTCGCCAACGCGAAGTTCCTCGAGCGGCTCGACCTGCGGCTCGACCCGAGCACCGCCGGGTGGGCGCTCGGCATGCCGTCGATGCGTGGGGTCATGCGCGGCTGGCTGCGGTTGCGCGACGGCCGCGAGCCCGACACGACGCTGCTGATGATGGCGCTCGACGCGCTGCCGCCGGTCGCCTTCGACCTCGGGCTCTTCGGCTGGACGCCGACGCTCGAGTTCACCGGGCACATCCGTCGCCGACCCGAGCCCGGCTGGCTGCAGGTCGTGCTCGGCAGCCAGACGCTCGGCGGCGGGATGATGGAGGAGGACGCCGCCATCTGGGACTCCGCCGGCAACCTCGTGGCCCAGTCGCGCCAGCTGTGCGGCGTGCGCGTGCCGCGCTGACGGCCGGGTCGGGGACCGCGTCGTGACGCTCGAGCTCGTCTACGAGACGCACTCGATCACCGAGGACAACGAGGCGGGCATCGCCACCGGTTGGCTGCCGGGGCGCCTCTCCCCGCAGGGGAGGGCGCTCGCCGCCGAGCTGGGGCGGCGGCGCCCGGCCTCCGGGTTCGCGGCGGTCCACACCTCCGACCTCGCCCGCGCCGTCGAGACCGCGACGATCGCGTATGCCGGCAGCGACGTGCCGCTCCACCTCGACGCCCGCCTGCGCGAGTGCGACTACGGCACGCTCAACGGTGCCCCCGTGGCCGAGCTGGCGCGGGTGCGGCGCGAGCACCTCGACGAGCCGTTCCCCGGCGGCGGGCAGAGCTACCGCCAGGTCGTCGAGGCGACCGCCGACCTCCTCGAGGACCTGCGGCGCGACCACGACGGCCAGCGGGTGCTCGTCATCGCCCACTCCGCCAACCGGTGGGCGCTGCAGCACCTGCTCGAAGGCGTGAAGCTCGAGCACCTCGTCGACGCGCCGTTCGACTGGCGACCGGGCTGGGAGTGGACGATCGCGTGACCCGCGGCGGCCGGCATACGGCCTCGTGGTCGGAAGCGGCGCCGAACGCCACTAAACTCTTGTCCTCGTGGCACTCACCATCGGAATCGTCGGTCTCCCCAACGTCGGAAAGTCGACGCTCTTCAACGCGTTGACGAAGAACAACGTGCTCGCGGCGAACTACCCGTTCGCGACGATCGAGCCCAACGTCGGCGTCGTCCCGCTGCCCGACCCGCGGCTCGCGGCGCTCGCCGAGATCTTCTCGTCGGAGAAGATCCTGCCCGCGACGGTGAGCTTCGTCGACATCGCCGGCATCGTGCGCGGCGCGTCGGAGGGGGAGGGGCTCGGCAACAAGTTCCTCGCCAACATCCGCGAGGCCGACGCGATCTGCCAGGTCGTGCGCGCCTTCGAGGACGGCGACGTCGTGCACGTCGACGGCAAGGTGAGCCCCGCCAGCGACATCGAGACGATCCACACCGAGCTGATCCTCGCCGACCTGCAGACCCTCGAGAAGACCGTGCCGCGCCTCGAGAAGGAGGCGCGGATCAACAAGGACAAGAAGGCCTCGCTCGAGCTCGCGCAGGCCGCGCAGAAGGTGCTCGAGGAGGGCCACACCCTGTATGCCGCAGGGCCGGGTGCCGGGATCGACCTCGCCGAGGCCAAGCAGCTCGGCCTGCTGACGACCAAGCCCTTCATCTACGTCTTCAACCTCGACGAGGACCAGCTCGCCGACGCCGAGCTGCAGGCCTCCCTGCGCGAGCTCGCCGCCCCGGCCGACGCGGTCTTCCTCAACGCCAAGCTCGAGATGGACCTCATGGAGATGGAGCCCGACGAGGCCCTCGAGATGCTCCAGAGCTTCGGCGCGGAGGAGTCGGGCCTGGACCAGCTCGCCCGCACCGGCTTCCACACCCTCGGCCTCCAGACCTACCTGACGGCCGGGCCCAAGGAGTCGCGCGCCTGGACGATCGGCAAGGGCTGGACCGCCCCGCAGGCCGCCGGCGTCATCCACACCGACTTCCAGCGCGGCTTCATCAAGGCCGAGGTCGTCAGCTTCGACGACCTCGTCGCCGCCGGCTCGATGAACGCGGCCAAGGCCGCCGGCAAGGTGCGCATCGAGGGCAAGGAGTACGTCATGGCCGACGGCGACGTCGTGGAGTTCCGCTTCAACGTCTGAGCCTCGGCCCGTGCCCCGGCGGGGCGTCTCGGCTACTGAAGGCGCTCGTTGATCTCGCTCACCCGGTAGCGGCGGTGCCCGCCGAGGGTGAACACCGGGTTGAGCAGGCCGGCGCGTGCCCAGCGCGTCACCGTCGCCGTGTCGACCCGGAACGCCTCCGCCACCTCGGCAGGCGTCATCAGCTGGTCGTTGTCGTGCTCCATGCGGTCGTGCCCCCAGTGTTCTCGCCGATCGCCGCGGGCACGGTGCCCGGGCGCGACGCCCCAGAGCAATCTACCCACCACCCGCTGCAGCCGTAACGCTCGGTGGCGCAGGGAACTCGGGGCCGCACGGTCACAGGCCGGCCAGCCGGGCCACCACCGGCGCGAGGGTGTCGGCCGCGCCGGAACCGACGACGAAGTAGGTGTAGCCGATCTCCTCCCGCCGCCGGAGGACCTCCTCCGTCGCGGCGGCGGGGTCGTCAGGCAGCACGGCCAGCGAGTCGGCCGCCCGCAGGGCTGCCGGGTCGGTCTCGCGGGCGGAGGCCATGAACGGCGCGACCGTGTCGCCGACGACCGGCACGTGCAGCGCGAGCTCGACGTCCCGTGCGGCCCCCAGCTCGCGGGCCAGGCTCGAGATCGTGTCGCGGGTGTCGAGCGTCGTCGCCGCGATCGTGACGGTGTCGGCGACCTCGAGGGCGAGCGCGCGTGCCTTCGGTCCGCGCACCGCCATGACCACCGGGGTGTGGCGGTCGGCCCCGTCGAGGTCGCGGAGCGCGGCGACCGTCTCGCGCACGCGGGTGAGCCGGTCGGCCGGTGACACGCCGGGCATGCCGAGCGCCCGCAGCTCGTCGTCGATGCCGGGACGCCCGGTGCCGATGCCCAGCTCGAAGCGGTCCTCGGTGAGCACCGACAGCGAGTGCGCCTCCCACGCGGTGCTCCAGGCCGGGCGCAGCGGGGCGGCGTGGACCCATGAGCCGACACGCATCGTCGTCAGGGCCGCCGCCGTCGCGAGCACCGGCGCAGGCGCCGGCTGCCAGTGCGGCACGTCGGGCATCAGCAGGGTCGAGAACCCTTGGTCGGCAAGCCGCTTCACCTGGTCGCGCCACGTTGGCACATCGGTGAGCAGCGGGGCGACGACCCCGAAGCGAAGGGGGTGGGTCATGGCGGGCTCCGTCCGGACGAGGCGTCGGCGGCAACCGACGGTGCGGCCTCTCATGGTGACCACGAACAGGACGACCCGCATACGACACTGACCGGGATGTGGCTCGCCTCGGCCTCTGGTCGGGCGCCCCGGCGCTCGCTCGGGACCCGGACGGACCCGCGCCTCAGGCCGGGACGGAGATCGACTGCAGCCAGGACGTCCAGGCCGGTTGCTCGCGCCGCGCGTGGGACGCGGCGTCGGGGGAGAAGAGGTACGCACGCACGCCCGCGGTGGCCTTGCCGTCGCCCTCGTCCCACACGTAGACGCTGATCATCCCGGGCACGGGCTCGGTGAGCCGGACGAGCGCCTGCCGCTCGCCGACGCGCTCGACGGTGCCGGTGGCGCCGCGAAGGTCGGCGGTGGTGCCCTCGTCGCCCAGCCCGAGCGCCCGGCGCACGCCCGACCAGAGGGCGTCGGCGTCGCCGGTGTGCGACGCCGAGGCCTCGAAGTGCGTGGCCTCCTGCCCGGGGAAGTGCGAGAGGTAGAGGCGCAGGTTGTCGAAGAACGGCATCCAGCCGGGAGCCATGGTGTCCCAGAACTCCGACTCCCAGTCCTCGCCCCGCCCGAAGCCGCTGCTCGTGACGCGGACGACGCACGTGCCCCCGGACTGCGCCTCGAC
This sequence comes from Terrabacter sp. NPDC000476, assembly GCF_040300125.1. Classification (NCBI taxonomy): domain Bacteria; kingdom Bacillati; phylum Actinomycetota; class Actinomycetes; order Micrococcales; family Intrasporangiaceae; genus Terrabacter; species Terrabacter sp. NPDC000476. The sequence continues at coordinate 1,711,685 of NZ_JBEPDF010000001.1, read as the reverse complement.
GACGAACTCCGAGGTCAGGGGGCTCAGGGCGTCCGGTTCCTTGCCCATCAGGGCGGCCCAGTCCTCCTCGTAGACGAGGCGACGCGGCGGCTCCCAGGCGGTGACCTCGCCGTCCGAGCCCATCTCGGCGCCCATGGTGAAGTGCAGGGAGCCGCCCTCGCGCTCCTCCATCTCGGTCGGCGTGAACCAGGCGCTCATGCCCTTGGCCGTCGCGATGGCCTGCCAGACCTGCTCCGGCGTGCCGGGAACCTCGACGCTGAACTCGAGCCGGTAGGGGACGTTCGGGGTGGTGCTCATGGCTGCTCCTCCGGGACGGGGTGGGCGGCGACGAGGAGCCGGTGCGGGCGCCCGTCGTCGTGGTGGTAGCGCGCGGCCAGGTCGAGCACCGCGGCAGTGAGGTCGTCGGCGAAGGCCGCCCGGTCGGCGGCCGACCGGAAGCCGATCTCGGTGTCGATCGTCAGCGTGGGCAGGCGCGTGCCGGACGCGCCGGCCCGCCTGGCCAGGGCGCCGACCTCGCGCACGAGCCGACCGGCCAGGGCGACGAGGTAGCCCGCCGACCGGTGGTCGTCGGTGGCGGACGGGTCGGCCCCCGCCGCGCTGACCGCCGCGGGCGAGACGACGTATGCCGTCGCCGACGCCCGCAGCAGCCGCTCGGTGATGCCGCCGTGCCGTCGCTCCTCCGACAGCTCGACGAGGCCGTGGGCCTCGAGCGTCTTGAGGTGGTAGTTGACCTTCTGGCGGGTGATGCCCACCCGCGCGGCGAGCCCGGCGGCGGAGGCGGGCTCGGCGAGCTCGGCGAGCAGCCGGGCCCGGACCGGGTCCAGAGCAGCTGCAGCGGCCTCGGTGCTCTCGATGACCTCGACGTCCTGCATGCCGTCAGCGTGCTCTTGACAACGAATCTTGTCAAGGGTCTCGCGTGGTGGCTCGCCACCACGGGGTCGGCCGGAAGGTGGCTGCGCAGAGCACGCACCGAGTTGCAGGGCTGCCCGTCACCGGTCCTGCGTAGGCTGCCGGCATGCCGGACGCCGCGATGATCCCGACCTGGGTGGGTGTCGTGGTCGCGGTCGGCACCCCGGTGCTCACGTTCTGCGGCGTGCTGCTGGCCAACTGGCTCTCCCGGCAGACCGCCCACGAGACGGAGACGCGCTCGAGGCGCGAGGAGACAATGCGCAACCTGCGCTGGGCGGCCGAGCTCGCCGTCAGCGACGACCCCCGGTCGGCGCTGCTCGGGCTCACGCAGCTCCAGGCGCTCGACGAGGCCGAGATGCTCGACGCCGAGCAGAAGGTCTTCGTCACGGCGGCGCTGGGCGCCGTCGTCGCCGAGCCGCTGAGCACGATCGCGGCCGCGGAGGAGGCGGGCCAGGAGGTGGTCGTCGAGGTCTCGGACCCGGCCACGCCGGCCGACCCCGGCGTAGCATGGGGGCAGGACGACGGCGAGGAGCTCTAATGGCGACCAAGGTGACCGTGACCGCGGCGCAGCGCACCGCCGCGAGGCTGCTCGTCCAGCGCAGCCTCAAGGCCGGACGCGCCGTCTCGTCCTCACTGCGCAAGATCGCCGAGGCGGAGCCCGCGGCGACGCGGCTGCACTAGGCGAGCCTGCGCCAGGAGCGCTTTGCTGCGCGAGCCCGCGTGGAGGGCCGCCGCCACCGGCTCACAGCTGCGTGTTGAGGTAGCGCTGCAGCTGGGCGACGGTGCGGGCGTTCCAGCCCGTTGCGCCGTCGCGGCTGATGCCGAGGTAGCTCTGCAGCGCGGCCACCGTGCGGGCCCCGAAGACGCCGTCGACGGTCGTCGAGAGGCGGTACTGCAGCACGCGCACCGTCTGGGTGTCGAACGCACCAGCGGTCGGCAGGTTGAGCCACCGGCGCAGCGAGGCGGTCGTCAGCGGCCCGAAGTAGCCCGTGATCGGCAGGCGTGGCGCGAGCAGGCCGAGCTCGGCCTTGACGGTCAGCACGCGCAGCACGGCTGTCTTGACCTTCGCCCGGAACGTCGCGTCGGAGGCGGCGCGCGCGGACACGGCGCTCACCATGGCCGGCACGACGGTCGGCGTCACGGTGAGCAGCATGTCGCCGCCGGCCGAGAAGAAGTCGACGGCCCGCGCGGCCGGTGTCCAGTTGTGCACCTGGTAGGCGTTGCCGAGGTCGTCGCTCATGACGATGCCGGTGAAGCGGAGATCGGTGCGCACCATGCCGCCGATCACGGTGGGGGAGAAGACCGCCGGTCGTGCGGCATCGATCTTGCGGTAGTAGGCCGACGAGAGCATGAGCACGCGGGCGCCGGCTGCGACGGCCGCCTTGAACGGCGTGACGTCGGCCGACGTCCGCGTCGTCACGGTGTCGGTGACGCCGGCCGTGACGTCGGTGTTGCCGGTCACCCGACCGAGCCCCGGGAAGTGCTTGGCCGTCATCGCCAACCCCGAGGCGCGCATCGCCGACAGGAAGGTCGTGCCCTTGTCGGCGACGACGGAGGTGGTGTAGCCGTACTCGCGCTGGTAGCGCCCGATCGGCTGGTTCGACGAGGCGAAGGTCTTGGACACCGTGTCCATGACCGGCGCGAGGTCGACGTCGGTGCCCGAGCGCATGACCTGGCGGCCCCAGAGGCCGGCGTTCGTGCTCAGCGTCGCGTCGGACCACGTGCCCTGGGTCAGCGCCGTCGGCATCCGTGAGAAGCCGGTACCTTGCAGCACCTGCACGTAGCCGCCCTCCTGGTCGGCCGCGACGAGCAGCGGCACGTCACCGGTGGCGGCGCTCGTGGCGAGCGTGCCGGCCCGGCTCGTGACGACCCGCACCGGCGCGGCTCCCGAGGTGGCGCGACCGGTGAGCACGACGTTGCCCACGTGGTAGCGCGTGATTATCGACTCCGTCGTCGCGCCGAGCCCCGTCGCGGGGCCCCCGACCATGAAGAGCTGGCCGATGCGTTGCGCCGTCGTCAGGCGGTCGTATGCCGACTGGGCCGCCTGCGCGGGCGTCTGCACCGCTGCCGCGGCTGGGGAGGCGGGGGAGGCGGTGGCGGTCGTCGCCGGTGCCAGCACCGGGACCGCCGTGAGGGCCGCGAGGCCGGCCGTGAGCGAGAGGGTTCGTCGTGCGCGCATGGGTGCAGGTCCTTGTCCTGGTGGTCCCAGTGGGTGGCAGCGACGCACGGCCAGTCTAGGCGTCAAGGGAGCACGTCGGTGGGTCGGTCGATGGTGCGCCGCGAGGAGTGCTGCACCGGCGTCCGGGTGCGGTTCGTGCGGGTTGTCCGCCGACTTCTGCATTTGCCGGATACATCCCGGTCGCCGGCGATATCGTCATCGCGACGGGACGACGTGCTCGCACGACGTCCTCGCATCGAGGGCATGGAGACTCGGCATCAACCCGCCTCCGGGAAGTCGCGGAGCTGATGTCGGGGCCGCGATGTGCAGGTGCTGCCGCGCCAGGGGGCTGGCCGGCAGCACCATCTCGCGCCGGCGCCTGCGCCGCCGCCGGAAACTTCTCCTGCCGGAGCTGTAACGCGGCCGGCGGTCGTGGCGATGGAGGGGTCAGAGGCGCCACTCGGACCCCCGAGCGAGTGGCGCCTCTCTCATGCCCGGGGTCGGTGGACGCCGGCGCCGGCGTCAGCGTGGTGTCAGCGCGGCGTCAGCACGAGGAAGGGCAGCGTGGCGCACCTGCCGGCCGTCCAGCGCGGGTGCGTGGCCGCCTCGCCCGCGAGCCACTGCTCCGTCGGCAGGTCGCGGATCAGGTCTCCCGTGACCCAGGTCGGGTCGGACGACGTCACGACCCGACCGGCGGCGTTGACGAGCACGCAGGTGCGCTCGAGGGCGCCCATGACCTCGAGGAGGTGCTCCTCGAACCAGGCGACGAGCACGTCGACGCCCACCACCCCGGAGAAGCGCCCGTCCACGACGAGGGGCGCGGTGAAGGTCAGCGTGTACTGGTCGGTGCAGAGGTAGTCGACGTACGGGCCGGTCACCTGCGGCTCACCGGACGCAAGAACCTTTGCGTACCAAGGCAGCTCGGTGTAGTCGCGGAATCCGACGGCGCGCGGGTCGGTCTCCGCGGCGAGCTTGGTCACGGTGGTGCCACCCGCCCGGGTCTCGACCGTCCACCACTCGAGCCAGTAGGGGGCGTCGGCGAGCACGCCGGGTGCGAAGACCGCGCCCGCTCCGGCGACGGCCGTGCGCGAATCGCTGAGCAGGGCGCTGCACCGGTCCTCGATGGCGAGGTCCGCGCGGCGCGGTGCGGGGGCCGCGAGGGTCTGCTGGAGTGCCGAGCCCAGCGCGCCCAGCTGCTCGAAGACCCAGCGCCCGAAGTCCGACACCCACTGCGCCACGTCCTCCGCGCTCGTCGGAGCGGCGGTCGGGCCGGGGGAGGATGGGATGCCGGCCGATGCGGCGGTCGCGGCTCTGGTCACGGTGTCCTCCTCGATCGGGTGACGCGGTGCAGGGCCTTGACCGCGTCGAAGAGCTGACGCACATGATCCTCCGCGCGGTCGCGGGCCGTGGCGGGATGGCCGCTCGCGATCGCCTCGACCACGGCGACGTGCGCGTGGTCCGCGGGCCGCACGTCGACGTCGGCGAGCCAGAGCACCGGGCCGATCTCGCGCTGCAGCGCCATCTCCTCGCGGGTCAGGCGCGCCGACTGGGCCACGGCCGCGAGCTCGAGGTGGAAGGTGCCCTCGTGGCGCGGCAGCGCCGTCGGGTCGTCGGTCGTGGGATGCGCCACCGCGAGCCGCCGCAGCCGCCGCACGTCGTCGGGATCGGCCCGCTCCGCCGCGAGGGCCGCGCAGTGACCGCTGATCGCGCAGTAGTGGTCCGCGAGGTCACGCAGCTCGCCGAGCCCGACGTGGGCGAGCCGGGCGAGCAGGGCCGCGCGGCCACCGTCGCGGGGCGCCTTGACGAAGGAGCCGCCGCCGCGCCCGCGGCGCGTGACGATGAGGTCGTCGTCGCGCAGCGTGCCGAGCGCCTCGCGCACGGTGACGGTGGCCACCCCGAAGCGGTCGGCGAGGTCGCTCTCCGGCGGCAGCATGCTCCCGTCCGGCAGCAGCCCGAGCGCGATCGCCTCGCCGAGGCGTCGGCGCACGGCGTCGGCGCGACCCGCCGTGGGCAGCGGTGCGAACACGGCGGCATACGGCCCCAACGGCATCACCCGATCCGCCACGTGGACTCCTCGCACCAGTTCCCGGATTCCTCTTGCGCGTAAACATATGGACCCATACGTTTTGCGTCCAGAGGAAACACCGAAACCCCGAGGAGTCCTCATGACCACGCAGGCGGTGTCCGCCACCCCGGCCATCCGGTTGGTCGGGCTGCGCAAGGAGTTCGCCGGCACGCCCCCGGTCGTGGCCGTCGATGACGTCGACCTCGACGTGCGCGCCGGCGAGTTCTTCTCGATGCTCGGGCCGTCGGGCTCCGGCAAGACGACGGTGCTGCGGATGATCGCCGGCTTCGAGGCGCCGACGAGCGGGAGCATCGAGCTCGCCGGTGCGGACGTGACCCGGCGCCAGCCGTACGAGCGCGACGTCAACACCGTCTTCCAGGACTACGCGCTCTTCCCGCACATGAGCGTGGCCGAGAACGTCGAGTACGGCCTCCTCGTCAAGCGCGTGCCCCGTGCCGAGCGCCGTTCGCGGGTGGCCGAGGCCCTCGAGCAGGTACGCCTGGGCGACCACGGCGCCCGACGCCCGGCCCAGCTCTCGGGTGGCCAGCGCCAGCGGGTCGCGCTCGCCCGCGCGCTCGTCAACCGGCCCACAGTGCTGCTGCTCGACGAGCCGCTCGGCGCGCTCGACCTCAAGCTGCGCGAGCAGATGCAGGTCGAGCTCAAGGGCATCCAGCGCGACGTCGGCATCACCTTCCTCTTCGTCACGCACGACCAGGAGGAGGCCCTGACCCTCTCCGACCGGATCGCGGTCTTCAACGCCGGGCGCATCGAGCAGGTCGGCACCGCGCACGAGGTCTACGAGAGCCCCGCGTCGGCGTTCGTCGCCGGCTTCGTCGGCACGTCGAACCTGCTGACCGGCGACGTCGCCCGCGACGTGGTGCGCCGCGACGGCTCCTTCGCCATCCGCCCCGAGAAGCTCACCGTGGTCGCGGCCGGCGCGCCCGCCGCCGACGGGCTCCTCGGCGCCGAGGGCGTGCTCGAGGAGGTCGTCTACAGCGGGCCCGTGACGCGCTATGTCGTCGCCCTCGACGCCGGCGCCCGGCTCACGGCGCTCGAGCAGAACGGTGGCGCACGCTCCGGCGCCTCGAGCTTGCGGCGCGGCGACCGTGTCGCGCTCCACTGGCACCCCGACCACGTCATCGACGTGCCCGGTGCTCGCGCCACCGCACCGGTGGCCCACTGACCATGACCCCAGTTCCCAACCACAGCAAGGAGATCGGCGTGCGCACGTCAAAGAAGTCCCGGTTCACGACCGTCGGGACCGTCGCGGCCGTTGCCGTGCTCGCCCTGGCGGGATGCGGCAGCTCGACCCCGAGCTCGCCCGGTGGCAGTGGCGCCCCGGGCGGCATGCAGGTGCCCGACCTCAAGGCGCTCGACAAGCTCGGCACCCCGGAGGGCCAGGTCAACGTCCTTGCGTGGCCGGGCTACGTCGAGGACGGCAGCAACGACCCCAAGGTCGACTGGGTCACCGACTTCGAGAAGTCGTCGGGGTGCACCGTCAACGTCAAGACCTTCGGCACCTCGGACGAGGCCGTGCAGCTCATGCGCACCGGCCAGTACGACGTCGTGTCGGCCTCGGGCGACGCGACCCTGCGCCTCATCGCCGCAGGTGACGTCGAGCCGGTCAACACCTCCCTCGTCCCCAACTACGCCGACATCTTCGACGCGCTGAAGATGAAGCCGTGGAACTCGGTCAACGGGGTGGCCTACGGCATCCCGCACGGCCGCGGCGCGAACCTGCTGATGTACCGCACCGACCTCGTCAAGCCCGCCCCCGACTCGTGGTCGGCCGTCTTCGACCAGGTCGGCGCGCAGAAGGGCAAGGTGACTGCCTACGACTCGCCGATCTACATCGCCGACGCCGCGCTCTACCTCATGTCGACCAAGCCCGACCTCGGCATCAAGGACCCCTACGCCCTCGACGAGAAGCAGCTGGCCGCCGCCGTCGACCTGCTCAAGGCGCAGAAGGCGAACGTCAACGAGTACTGGTCGGACTACCTCAAGGAGGTGCAGGCCTTCAAGAACGGCTCGACGACGATCGGCACGACGTGGCAGGTCATCGCCAACGTCGCCCAGGGCGAGAAGGCCCCGGTCGAGGCGGTGTTGCCCAAGGAGGGCGCGACCGGCTGGTCCGACACGTGGATGGTGGGGGCGAAGTCGAAGAACAAGACGTGCTCCTACGAGTTCATCGACCACATCGTCTCGCCCAAGGCGAACGCCGCGATCGCCGAGTACTTCGGCGAGGCGCCGGCGAACAAGAAGGCCTGCGCCGAGACGGCCGACCCCAACCACTGCAAGGTCTTCCACGCCGAGGACGAGGAGTACTTCTCCAAGGTGCGCTACTGGAACACGCCCATCAGCGCGTGCCTCGACGGACGCACCGACGTCAAGTGCACCGACTACGCGACGTGGACCAAGGCCTGGACCGAGATCCGCAACAGCTGAGCCGACCCCGGGGCCGGGCGGACCGCCCGGCCCCGGGTCCCACGGCATACCTGATCGTTGCGCTGCAAGGGAATTCGAGGTCTGACCATGAGGAACCGCAGAGGTCTTGCGCTCCTGCTCGCACCACCGATGCTCTGGCTCGTCGTCGCCTACCTCGGCGCGCTCGCCGTCATCTTCGCCACGGCGTTCTGGACGACCGACCCGTTCACCAACCTCGTCGTGCGCACGTTCACGCTCGAGAACTTCCGCGAGCTCGTCACCCCGACCTACCTCGGCATCATCGGTCGCACGCTGCTCATCGCCGTGCTCGTCACGGTCCTGTGCATGGTCGTGGCCGTGCCGTTCGCCTTCTTCATGGCGCGCGTCGCACCCCGACGGCTGCGCGGCCTGTTGCTCGCGGCGGTCCTCGTGCCGCTCTGGGCCAGCTACCTCGTCAAGGCCTACGCCTGGCGCACCATGCTCCAGCCCGGGGGAGTGCTCGAGAGCACCTTCGGCGCGATCCCCGGCTACGGCCTCGGCGCCGTCGTGCTCACCCTGACCTACCTCTGGCTGCCCTACATGGTGCTGCCGGTCTACGCCGCGTTCGAGCGCCTCCCCGAGAGCCACCTCGAGGCGAGCGCCGACCTCGGTGGCCGACCGTTCACGACGTTCCGCCGGGTGGTGCTCCCGGCGCTGCTGCCCGCGGTCGCGGCCGGCTCGGTGTTCACCTTCTCGCTGTCGCTCGGTGACTACATCGCGGTGCAGATCGTCGGCGGCAAGCTGCAGGTGCTCGGCACCACCGTGCTGCAGAACATCACCCTCGACCTGCCCTTCGCGGCGGCCCTCGGCACGGCGTCGGTCGTCGTCATGGTCCTCTACCTGCTCGCCGTGCGCCGCACGGGCGCGCTCGACAACCTGTGAGGGGCGCTCGATGAGACTCGGACGCGCGGCCCGGCTGGGCCTCACCGCACTCGCCACCGTCGTGCTGGCCTTCGTCTACGTGCCGCTCGTCGTCGTGGCGGTCAACAGCTTCAACAGCGACCGCACCTTCGGCTGGCCGCCGCCCGGCTTCACGACGCAGTGGTGGCGGGCAGCCCTGCAGGCGCAGGGCCCCCGCGATGCGCTGCTGACCTCGGTGCAGGCCGCGCTCGGCGCCACCGCGATCGCGCTCGTGCTCGGCACGCTCCTCGCGCTGGCCCTGGCGCGCTTCGACTTCTTCGGCAAGCACGCGATCTCGATCCTCGTCGTGCTGCCCATCGCGCTGCCCGGCATCGTCACCGGCATCGCCCTGCAGTCGGTGATCCAGAACGTCCTCGGCCCCGTCTTCGGCATCGGCGCCGGGCTCTTCACGATCATCGTCGGCCACGCGACCTTCTGCATCGTCATCGTCTTCAACAACGTGACGGCGCGACTGCGCCGCCTCGGTGGCTCGTTGGAGCAGGCCTCGGCCGACCTCGGCGCGCGACCGCTGACGACCTTCCGCCGCGTCACCTTCCCGCTCCTGCGCTCGAGCCTGCTCGCCGGCGCGCTCCTCGCCTTCGGCCTCAGCTTCGACGAGATCGTCGTGACGACGTTCACGGCCGGGCCCGAGAGCCAGACGCTGCCGATCTGGATCTTCAACAACCTCTTCCGGCCCAACCAGGCCCCGGTCGTCAACGTCGTCGCCGTCGTGCTCGTCGCCCTCTCGATCGTGCCCGTGTGGCTGGCCCAGCGTCTCGGCGGCGCGGACGCCGCCGAGAGCCGCCTCTAGACGCGCCGCGGCCGCGGCTGCGCGCGCCGAGGGCAGCCGCACACCGTCTCCAGCGTGCGGCTGCCCTCAACCTGCCCCCAGCCTGCCCTCAACCTGCCCGCGTCCAGCAGTCACGGCGGCCCGGCCCTCCTGCGGCCGTCACGTCCTCACGAACCGCTGCGGCGCGCCGTCACGAGGAGGTACTCCCACCCCATGCGCCCGTCGGCGTCCATGTGGTCACGCGCGAGGTCGGCGAGCGCGACGTCGAGCGCAGCGACCTTCTCGGGGTCGTCGGCGATGCCCCGGTAGGTGACGATCGTCGGGCCGTACGTCCGCTTGAAGAAGTCGCGGAACTCCTCCGGTCGCGTGAACCGCACCGGCCACGAACGCTTCTCGGCCCGCAGGTCCTCCACCCGGTCGGCGAGCAGCTCGCGCACGTGGGCCTCGTCGCCCCAGAGCGGCGGCGGCTGCGCCCCGGGGGGCGGCGCGGCGGCATACGGCCTCATGGCGGCGAACATCTGCCCGATGAAGCCCTGCGGCGTCCAGCTGACGAGTCCGATCGTCGCGCCCGGCCGCGCGACGCGGACGAGCTCGTCGGCGGCGGCGCGGTGGTGCGGGGCGAACATGACACCCACGCACGAGACGACGACGTCGAAGCTCGCGTCGCCGAAGGGCAGCGCCTCGGCGTCGGCCCGCTCCCAGTCGAGGGCGAGCCCGGCCTCCTCGGCGAGGCGGCGACCCGCGTCGAGCAGCTCGGGAGCGAGGTCGCTCGCGGTGACGCGGGCTCCGGCCCGCGCGGCGGGCAGGGCGGCGTTGCCGGTGCCGGCGGCGACGTCGAGCACCTGCTGCCCCGGACGCACCCCGCAGGCGTCGACGAGCACGGCGCCCAGCCCGGGGATGACCTCGCGGGCGACGGCGGCGTAGTCCCCGAGCGCCCACATGGCGGCGTGGCGGGCCTTGAGCGCCGCGTCGGCGACGGCGTCCGGGGTGTCGGTGTGTGTGGTCATGCGTTCCCTCCATCGGTGACGGGCCGGTGCGGCCCCGGCGGCCCCCTGCCGCCCACGACCAGCGTCCGCCGTCGTCCGGTCCCCCTCCAGTACACGAAGTGAACTGACGCGGCCGGGGTCGGCGGCCCATACTCGGAAGGTGGGCCCGGAGCCCAGCCGCGTGAGGCCACGGAGGTGGAGATGCCCCGACACGACCCGGGAGCAGGCCAGTACTGCCCGATCTCCCGCACCCTCGACGTCGTGGGGGAGCGTTGGTCGCTGCTCATCCTGCGCGACATGATGACGGGCACGACCCGGTTCAACGACCTCGCGCGCGGCCTGCCGGGCCTCTCCCGGACGCTGCTGACCAAGCGGTTGCGCCACCTCGAGCGCGCGGGCGTCGTCGCGCGCTCGGTCAACGGCTACGAGCTGACGCCCGCCGGCCAGGCCCTCGAGCCCGTCGTCTTCGGCCTCGCGCAGTGGGGCGCCGACTGGGTCTTCGGCGACCCGCAGCCCGACGAGCTCGACGCGCAGCTGCTCGTGTGGTGGATGCACGCCCGCGTCGACACCTCGGTGCTGCCCGGCGACCGGCACGTGCTGCACGTGCGCTTCAGCGACGACCTGCGCCGCTTCTGGATCCTCGTCGAGCACGGCACGCCGTCGGTCTGCATGGCCGACCCCGGGTTCCCCGTCGACCTGACGATCAGCAGCGACGTCGCGAGCCTGTATGCCGTGTGGCTCGGTCGGCTGTCGCTGCCCGTCGCGCTGCGGTCGGGTCGCGTGCAGGTCGAGGGGCCGAGCGCCGTGACCCGGCGTCTCGACCGGCTGCTCCGCCTCAGCCCCGTCGCCCCCTTCGTCGCGACAGCCGCCTCCACGGGCTAGCCCCCGCCCCCGCAACACACCGAGAAAGGCGCAACCCACCGGGAACGGATCCCGGTGGGTTGTGCGCTTCTCGGTGTGTTGCCGGACGGGGGGCGTCAGGCCTCGGCGGCCGGGGTGGTGTCTGCGGTCGCCGGGGCGGTCGGCTCGGCGTTCTCGGGGAAGTGGCAGGCGACCTGGTGCAGCGGCGCGAGCTGCACGAGCGGCGGCTCCTGCGTCTTGCAGATCTCCTGGGCCTTCCAGCACCGGGTGTGGAACCGGCAGGCCGGCGGCGGGTTGACCGGGCTCGGCACGTCGCCCTCGAGGCGGATCCGCTCGCGCTTCGTGCGCCGCTGCGTGTCGGGGATCGGCACGGCCGACAGGAGCGCCGTCGTGTACGGGTGCATGGGCCGGGTGTAGAGCTCGTCGCGGTCGGCGATCTCGACGAGCTTGCCGAGGTACATCACGGCCACGCGGTCGGACATGTGGCGCACGACCGAGAGGTCGTGCGCGATGACGACGTAGGTGAGGCCGAGCTCGTCCTGGAGGTCCTCGAGGAGGTTGATGACCTGCGCCTGGATCGAGACGTCGAGGGCCGACACCGGCTCGTCGGCGATGATGAGCTTGGGCTTGAGGGCGAGCGACCGCGCGATGCCGATGCGCTGGCGCTGCCCGCCCGAGAACTCGTGCGGGTAGCGGTTGTAGTGCTCCGGGCTCAGCCCGACGAGGGCGAGGAGGTCCTGCACCTCCCGCTTGATGCCGTGCTCCGTGTCGATGCCCTGCAGGTGGTACGGCGCCCCGACGATGGTGCCGACGGTGTGGCGCGGGTTGAGCGAGCCGTAGGGGTCCTGGAAGATCATCTGCACGTCACGGCGCAGCGGGCGCAGCTTGCTGGTCGACCAGTGCGTGATGTCCTCGCCCTCGAGCAGGATCGTGCCACCGGTGGGCTCGAGCAGCCGCGTCAGCATCCGGCCCGTCGTCGTCTTGCCGCAGCCGGACTCGCCCACGAGGGAGAGGGTCTCGCCGCGAGCGACGTCGAAGGTCAGACCGTCGACGGCCTGGACGGCACCGACCTGGCGCTGGAGCAGCCCGCGCCGGATCGGGAAGTGCTTCGTCAGGTCGGTCACCTGCAGCAGGGACTCGCCCGCCTGCTTCGAGGCGGTCGGCTTGACGTGGGGGGTGGTCACGATGGGGCTCCTGTGCTGAGGTCGCGCGCGGCGCGGCCGGACGGGGCGTGGACGATCGGTGCCAGGTTCACAGCGTCGGCCTGATCTCGTTCTCCCAGATGGCGGTTCGCTCCTCGCGGCTCAGGTGGCACGCGGAGTAGTGGCCGGGGTGGGTCTCGGCGAACGGCGGGCGCACGGTCTGGCTCAGGCCGTCGGTGCGGTCGGCGTAGGCGCAGCGCGGGTGGAACGGGCAGCCCTCCGGCACGTTGATGAGGCTCGGCGGCGTGCCCTTGATCGGCCGGAGGCGCTCGGTGCGCACCCGGTCGAGGCGGGGCATCGAGCTGAGCAGGCCCCACGTGTACGGGTGCTGCGGACGCGTGAACACCTCGTCGGCGGTGGCGTACTCGACCGACCGGCCGGCATACATGACCATGATGTCGTCGGAGAGCTCGGCCACGACGCCGAGGTCGTGGGTGATGAGCACCACGGCGGAGTTGAACTCCGTCTGCAGGTCGCGGATGAGGTCGAGGATCTGCGCCTGCACGGTGACGTCGAGGGCCGTCGTCGGCTCGTCGGCGATGAGCAGGTCGGGGTCGCACGAGAGAGCCATGGCGATCATCGCGCGCTGGCGCATGCCGCCGGAGAACTGGTGCGGGTAGTCGTCGACGCGGCTCGCGGGCTGGGGGATGCCGACCCGTCCGAGCATGTCGATCGCGTGCTTCTTGGCGACCGAGGTGCTCACCTTGTTGTGGATCCTGTAGGCCTCGATGATCTGGTGGCCCACCGTGTAGAACGGGTGCATCGCCGATAGCGGGTCCTGGAAGATCATCGCCATCTGCTTGCCGCGCAGGGCCCGCACGTCGTCGGGCCGGGCGCCGACGAGCTCGGTGCCGTCGAGCCTGATCGAGCCGGTCATCCGGACGGTGCCGGGCTTGTGCAGCCCCATGATCGACATGCTCGTGACGCTCTTGCCCGAGCCGGACTCGCCGACGATGCCCAGCGTCTTGCCACGGGCGACGTCGAAGGAGAGCCCGTCGACCGACTTGACGACGCCGTCGTCGGTGGGGAAGTGGACGCGGAGGTCGCGCACCGAGAGGAACGCGTCGGGGCTCGGGGCGCCGACGCCCCCGATGCCGTCGAGCGTGTTGACGGCCGCCGCGGCGGTCCGGTCGGCGCGGCGGCCGGCCCGGGTGGTCTTCTCGTCGGTGGACTGGCTCATGAGGTACGCACCCTGGGGTCGACGACGGCGTAGAGGAGGTCCACGACGAGGTTGGCGAGAATGACGAAGACGGCGCCGAAGAGCGTGACGCCGAGGACCTTCGGCAGGTCGTTGTTGGTGATGGCCTGCACGGCGTAGAAGCCGATGCCCTGGAGCGAGAACGTCGTCTCCGTCAGCACGGCGCCGCCGAGCAGCAGGCCGAGGTCGAGCCCGAAGATCGTGAGGATCGGCGTGAGGGCCGAGCGCAGGCCGTGCTTGACGACGACGTCGCGCTCGCGCAGGCCCTTGGCGCGCGCGGTGCGGATGTAGTCCTCGTTCATCGTCTCGAGCATGCCCGCGCGGGTGAGGCGCGCGTAGGCGGCGGCGTAGAGGAACGCCAGCGTCACCCACGGCAGCAGCATGCGGTGGACGAGGTCGAGCGGGCTCGTCGCGTCGAGCGGGCTGGCGCCGCCGGCATACGTCCACTTGAGGCCGTAGCTGAAGATCGAGAGCGAGAGCAGGCCGGTGAAGAAGATGGGGAGGGAGACGCCGGCGAGGGCGACGCCCATGAAGCTCCGGTCGAGCAGGGTGCCGCGCTTGAGCGCCGAGATGACACCCGTGCCGACGCCGCCGATGAGCCAGAGCACGGCGGCGCCTGCGGCGAGGATCGCCGTGACGGGGAGCCGGTCGAGCAGGTCGGGCAGCACCGGGTTCTGCGTGATGAAGGAGTAGCCGAGGCACGGCGCCGGGCAGTGGTCGGTGCCCGCGCCGGTGTTGTAGTCGGCGCCGGCCACGATGCCCTTGACGAAGCGGCCGTACTGCACCCAGATCGGGTCGGTGAAGCCGAGGCGCACCGCGGTCTCGTGGATCTGCGCCTGGCCGGCGCTCTTGCCGACGTAGCGCGACGCGAGGTCGTCGGCGGTGGCGCCGCCGATGCGGGGGACGAGGAAGAAGATGGCGAAGACGACCGCGCTCACGATGGCGAGCAGCAGGACGGCGGCGATGAGCCGGCGGATCAGGTACGTCAGCACTGTGGTGGCCGGGCGGGCCGGGGAACGGTGGTGCCGTTCCCCGGGCAGCCTGCGCCTTCACCTACTTTCGGGGGAAGGGGGTCGGACCGGAGGGTCCGGCACCGGGCCCGTGGGCCCGGCGCCGGACCGTCGGTCACGGGTTGGTCTTGCCGGCGGCGGCGTAGTCGTAGTACGAGTAGCCGTCGTTGACGAAGAGGTTCGAGACGGTGTCGGGGCGGAACAGCAGTGCCTTGTTCCAGATGCCCGGGATCACCTGGGCGTTCTCCATGACGAGCTTGTCGATCTGGCCCCAGATGGCCTCACGCTTGGTCTTGTCGTTCTCCGACAGGGCCTGGTCCATGAGCTTGTCGACCTCGGGCAGCTTGATGCCGAGGTTGGTGTTGCCCGCGGGGCGGATGACGCGGCTGTCGACGATCTGCTGGAGGAAGCCGAAGCCGTCGGGCCAGTCGGCGCCCCAGCTCATCACCATGAGGCCGAGGTTGTTCGCCTTGGCGAAGTCCGGCTTGCCGGCGTAGAGCTTGAAGTAGTCACCGGCGGGGTAGGCCTTGAGCGAGAGCTTGATGCCGACCTTGGCGAGGGCCTGCTGCATCGACTCGGCAGCGGCCTTCTCCTTCGGGCGCTCGGGACGGTAGGAGATGTTGGTCTCGAAGCCGTTCGGCTGACCGCACTTGGCGAGGGCGGCCTTGGCGGCGTCGACGTCACCGGTCGGCTTGCTCTTCGCGTTGTACATGTCCATCTCGGCGAAGCCCGGGACGATGGGGGGCAGCAGGCCGGTCGCGATGTCGGCACCGACGTTGCCGCCGTAGGCGCGCTGGTAGCCCGTCTTGTCGTACGCGTAGATGACGGCCTTGCGGCACTCGATGTTGTCGAACGGTGCGACGTCGCTGTTGATCTGCGTGTAGCTCGTGCGCGCGCTCACGACGTTGTCGGTCTTCGCCTTGAGCGTCGGGTCGGCGAGGATCTTGCCCTGCGCCTGGGCCTGGACGCCGGTGCCGGCGAGGTCGATGTCGAGGTCGCCCGCGATGAGGCGGTTGTCGAGGTCGGCCGCGTTGACGCCGATCTCCACGGTGATGGTGTCGGGCAGCGCCTTGCGCCCGGTGTCGGGGTCGCTCGCAGCGTCGTACTGGTCGTTGCGGACCAGCTCGATGCGCTTGCCGGTCTGGTACTGCGAGAACTTGTACGGGCCGCTCGCGACGTACGTCTCCTTGTACTTCGTGCCGGTGTCCTTGGCCTGCGGCACGGGGGCCGTGGCGGGCAGCTGGGCGAAGTAGTCGAAGCCGGCGAAGGGCGTCTTCAGCTTGAAGACGATCGTCTTGTCGTCGGGCGTCTCGATCGACTTGAGGTTGTCGAGGTTCTTGTCCTTGTAGACCGAGTAGCCCTCGGGCACGTCGGCGAGGAAGTCGTTGAAGTACGTCGGGCCGTTCGGGAACGTGTTCTTGTCGAGCTGGCGCGCGACGCCGTACTTGACGTCCTTGCTCGTGATCGGCGTGCCGTCCTGGAACTTGATGCCGTCGCGGAGCGTGTAGGTCCACGTCTTGTTGTCGGCGCTCGGCTTGCCGAGACCCGTGGCGAGGTCACCGACGAGCTGGTTGCCCTCCTTGCCCGGGGCCGCCTTGAAGGCGACGAGGGTGCGCGCGTAGTTGCGCAGGAAGTCCCACGAGAGGCCGTAGTACGTGTCACCCGTGTCGACGGAGTCCCAGTCGCTCGAGATGCCGAACTTGAGGGTGCCACCCTTCTTGTCCGAGGGGCGCACGACGGCCTGCAGGGCCGCGTCCGCGGCCGGGGCCGCACCTGCGCCGCCGCCTCCGCCGCCGGTGTTCGACGTGCCCGGGGTCTGGCTGCCGGCACAGGCAGACAGTCCCAGGGCGAGGGCGGCCGCGGTCGCGACCACCATCACGCGTGTGTTCTTCATGAGTGGATGCGCTCCTTCGTGTTGCGGAAAGCGGGCTGCGGTGGTTACCGCGACCGCGGGTCGAGGGCGTCACGCAGGCCGTCCCCGAAGAGGTTGAAGGCCAGCACCGTCACGAAGATGGCGAGGCCGGGCCAGACCATGAACCAGGGGTCGATCTGGTACCACTGGGCGGCATCCGAGAGCATGCCGCCCCACGTCGCGCGGGGCGCCTGGACGCCGACGCCGAGGAACGAGAGACCGGCCTCGAAGAGGATGTTGGTCGGGATGAGCAGCGTCGCGTAGACGAGGATCGGCGCGATGAGGTTCGGCAGCAGCTCCTTGAGCAGGATGTAGGGCGTGCGCGCCCCCAGGCTGCGGGCCGCGTCGACGAACTCCCGCTCGCGCAGCGACAGCGTCTGCCCGCGGATGATGCGGCCGATGTAGGGCCAGTTGAAGAAGCCGATGATGAAGATGATCACCGCGATGCGGAGCGAGTCGCCCTTGAGCCCGAACGCCTCGTCCGGCACGACGCCGACGAGGGCGATGGCGAAGACGAGGAGCGGGAACGCGAGGAAGATGTCCATCGAGCGGCTGATGATCGTGTCGACGACGCCACCGAAGTAGCCGGCCACGACGCCGAGGATCGTGCCGATGACGACCGAGAGCAGCGTCGCGAGGAACGCGATGAGGAGCGAGATCTGCGAGCCGTAGATGATGCGGCTGAAGATGTCGCGACCGTTGACCGGCTCGACGCCGAAGAGGAAGTCCCACGACATGCCGCCGAAGGGCGCCGTCGGGATCTGCAGGTTGGCGTCGACCAGCTCCTGGTGGAACTCGTCCGGCGGGTGGCCAAGCAGCCCGACGATGAGGGGCGCGCACAGCGCCATGAGGATGAGCAGGAGGACGAAGACGCCGCCACCGAGCGCGACCTTGTCACGCTTGAGCCGCATCCAGGCGATCTGCCCGAGCGAGCGCCCCTCGATCTTCTTCTCGCCCCGCAGGACCGACTCCGGCTCGGCCGAGGTGGATCCTGGCTCGAGCTCGAGAGGAGTGCTCATGGATGCCGTCGCCTCCGGGTCGTGGTCGGTGCCGGACGACCGGATCGGTCGTCCAGCTGCTCCGCAGCAGCCGCAACCTATCCCCCCGCGACCGCGCGCCCCATCATTCAGCGGTGCGACACGGCCAGCAACCGACTATGCCGAATCGTGACGCGCTGGATATCTTCCGGCGACCTGCCCCCGTGGACGGGAAGATCGCCCGCGCGCCACGACCCGGCCGGGCCCTCGGCTCAGGCGTCGGTCTCGTCGTCGAACTGACCGAGCACCCGCTCGAGGAGGTCCTCCATCGTCACGATGCCGAGCGGCCCGGACGGCCCGTCGACGAGGACGAGCTGGGCGTGCTCGGCGCGCATCCGCGAGATCGCGTCGAGGAGCGAGAGCCCGGAGTCGACGTGGACGGCGGGCGAGGTGACCGTCGTGACCGGTGCCCCGGCCGCGGCGCGCACGACGTCGCGCACGTGGGCGACCCCGACGGGCGCGTCGCCCTCGCGCACGACGAGGCGCGAACGGCCCGTGTCGCGCGAGAGCGCCTCCGCCTCGGCGCAGGTCGCCGTCGTCGCGACGCCGACGACCTGGTCGAGGGGCACGACGACCTCGGTGAGGGGCGTCGTGTCGAGGTCGATGGCGCCGGCGAGCACGCGGTGCTCCGGCTCGGCGAGCATGCCGTGGTCCTTGGAGCTCGCGATGAGCAGCTGCAGCTCCTTGGGCCCGTGCACCTGGCCGAGCTCGTCCTGCGGCGTGACCCCGACGAGGCGCAGGCAGCCGTTCGCCATGGCGTTGAGCACGCTGAGCGCCGGGCGCATGACCCACGCGAAGCCGCGGAACGGCAGGGCGAGCAGCACGGCGGAACGCTCGGGGTGGGCGATGGCCCACGACTTCGGCGCCATCTCGCCGACCACCATGTGGAGGAAGACGACGATGCCGACGGCGAGCACGACCGAGACGACGTATGCCGCCGCCTCGGGCACGCGCGCGAAGGTGAAGACCGGCGTCAGCAGCTCGGCCACGGCCGGCTTCGCGAGCGAGCCGAGCCCCAGCGTGCACAGCGTGATGCCGAGCTGGGCGCCGGCGAGCATGAGCGAGAGCTCGCGGCTGCCGCGCACGGCCGCCCGGGCCGCGACGCTGCCGCGCTCGGCGAGGTCCTCGAGCCGGTGGCGTTTGCTCGCGACGAGGGCGAACTCCGCCGCGACGAAGAAGGCGTTGAGCACGAGCAGCAGGAGCGAGACGAGCAGGGCGGTGGTCATCGGGTCGCCTCCGTCCGGTCGGAGGGCGCGGGCGCGCCCTCGGTGACGTCGTCGGCGTCGGGGGAGTCGCCGGGTGAGTCGCCGGGTGAGTCGCCGTCGAGCGACTCGAGGTCGCTCATCAGGTCGAGCACCTCGACGCGCACCGACGACGGCACGTGCCGCTCGACGGCCTCGACGCGCAGCAGCACCGAGACGGGGAGGTGGCGCGGCTCGTGCTCGTGCCGGTCGTGCTCGTGCCGGTCGTGCTCGTGCCGGTCCTTGTCGTGGCGGTCGTCCGCGTCGTCGTCCGCGCCGGCACCGTCGGGCCCGTCGGGCCCGTCGGTCGTCCCTTCCTGCCGGTCGTGCCGGTCGTGTCGGTCGTGCCGGTCGTCCCGGTCGTGGTGGTCGGTCACCACCTCGCGCCGGGCCTCGAGGCGGACCTCGTCGCCGACGACCGCGGTGCGGCCGAGCGCCTCGAGGATAAGGCCGCTCACGGTGGAGTACTCGTCGCTGCTCGTGAGGCGCAGGTCGGTGGCGGTGTCGAGCTCGTCGAGGCGCAGGTGGCCGGGCACGGTCCACGTGTCCGGCGTCGTCTCGACCACACCGGGCTCGGGCTTGTCGTCCTCGTCGAGGATCTCGCCGACGACCTCCTCGGCGATGTCCTCGAAGGTGACGATGCCGGCGAAGCCGCCGTGCTCGTCGACGACGACGGCCAGCTGGCGGTGGTCGGCGCGGATCTGGTCCAGCACGCGCGGCAGGGGAGCGCTCGTCGGCACGACCGTGGGGTCCGACACGACGGACCCGACGGTGGTCGAGGCCCTGCGGTCGGCAGGCACCGCGAGCACCTCGGCGATGCCCGCGACCCCGACGATGTCGTCGCCGTCGCGGCCCGTGACGGGGAAGCGGGACCAGCCCGTGTCAAGCAGCGCCACGAGGTCGGAGACGGGCGCGTCGGCCGCGACGGTCGTCACCCGGACGCGCGGCGTCATGACGTCGCCGGCGTCGAGCTCGCGGAAGCGCAGGCCACCCTCGAGCACGTCGGAGAGGTCGTCGTCGAGCAGGCCGCCGGCGTGCGACTCGTCGATGATGCGGGTGAGGTCCTCCGCGGTCGCGCCCTGCTCGAGCTCCTCGACCGGCTCGATGCCGATCTTGCGCAGCAGGGTCGTCGAGGCGCGGTCGAAGAGCCGCACGACGGGTCCGGCCAGGCGCAGGTAGACCAGCGTCGAGCGACTGAGCGCGCGGGCCAGCGGCACCGTGCGCGCGATGGCGTAGTTCTTGGGAGCGAGCTCGCCGAAGACCATCTGGACGACGGTCGAGAAGACGAGGACCGCGGTGACCGACAGGCTGAGGCGGGCGGCATACGACATCGACGGGTCGAGCAACTCGGCGATGCCGGCGCCGACGAGCGGCTCGGACACGTAGCCGACGAGCAGCGCGGTCACGGTGATGCCGAACTGGGCGGCCGACAGGGTGAACGAGAGCTGCGAGGTGACGCGCAGCGCGCGTTCGGCGGGCGCGTCGCCCTGGTCGGCGAGCTGCTTGAGGGCGTTGCGGTCCACGGCGACGTAGGCGAACTCCTGGGCCACGAAGTAGCCCGTCGCCGCCGTCAGGGCGAGGATCAGCAGGATGCCCAGGCCGATGCCGAGGGCGGTGCTCATGCGGTCACCACCCAGGTGAGCGGGTGGAGGGTGAGGGCTGGCCGGACGGGGTCCGGCCCCGGACTATGACCCTCCCGGGACTCGGCGCGCGAGCCGGAGCGTGAGTGCGATCGCATGAGGCAAGCCTAAGTGATGAGCGCGGCCCGTGCGTCGCGCGACCGGGCGAGGGCCCCAGCGGCCGTGCTGGCGCCCCGCCGGTGCTCAGGACGTCGCGACGGCGCCGCGGCGCGCGGCCTCCTGGCTGATCTGGTGGGCGAGCTCGACGTCGAGCTGCGTCAGGCCACCCTCGGAGTGGGTGGAGAGGGCGAAGTGCACGGTGCGCCACCGGATGTCGATGTCGGGGTGGTGGTCCATCGTCTCCGCCGCCGCCGCCACCTCCTGCACGAGCGCGATGCCCGTGAGGAAGTCCGGCGCCTCGTAGGAGGCCCGGATCGTGTCGCCGTCGCGGGTCCAGGCGGGCAGGTCGCCCAGCTGCCGCTCGATCTCCTCGTCGTCCAGCCGTCGTGTCATGACCCCATTGAACGCCCGTCGGCGCCGTTCCGGGGCCCGGCTGTGGCACCATCGGGGCGCCATGAACAGCCCGGAGCCCTCCCCAGCCGCGGTCCGCCTCGTCGTCGGGGCGGCCCTCGTCGACGACCTCGTCGCACCGACCCGGCTGCTCTCGGCCCGGCGCACCGAGCCGTCGGCGCTCGCCGGCGGGTGGGAGCTGCCGGGCGGCAAGGTCGACGAGGGCGAGACGCCCGAGGCCGCCCTGCACCGCGAGCTCCTCGAGGAGCTCGGCGTGCGCGTGCGCCTCGGCGCCCCGGTGCCGGGCCCCCGGCCCGCGGACACCTGGCCGCTCGGCGACCGCTACGAGATGCTCGTGTGGCTCGCGCAGGTCGTCGACGGCACGCCCGAGCCGCTCGAGGACCACGACGAGCTGCGCTGGCTGGGCCGCGACGACCTGCGGGCCGTCGCGTGGCTGCCCGCCGACCTGCCCATCGTCGAGCAGCTCGAGAACCTCCTGACCTGACCGAGCCCGGCAGGCGCGGCCGCCGATGCCCCCCGACGGCACGGGCCGCCGAGGCCCCGACGGCACGGGCGGCCACCGGGCCCCAGGGTGGGGGATACGGTGCTCGGGGGTCGCGACCGCGGCCCGGTCCGGGCCCCAGGGGCCCTCTCCACGGGAGCGAGTCCACCATGTCTGCACCCTCCGTGCTCTTCCTCGGCGGCACCGGGACCATCAGCTCGGCCTGCACGCGGCAGGCCCTTGAGGAGGGCTTCGAGGTCGCCGTGCTCGGGCGGACGGCCGGATCGACCCGCCCGGCCCCTGACGGCTGCGAGCTGCTGACCGCCGACCTCGACGACGCCGACTCCTTCCGTGCGGCCGTCGCGGGCCGCGACTTCGACGTCGTCGCCGACTTCCGGGCGTTCGGCCCCGACGACGTGGCCGCGCGCCTCGACGTGCTGCAGGGGCAGATGGGGCAGTACGTCTTCATCAGCTCCGCCTCGGCCTACCAGACCCCGCCCGTCCGCGTGCCCGTCGTCGAGTCGACGCCGCTGCGCAACCCCTTCTGGTCCTACTCGCGCGGCAAGATCGCTGCCGAGGACCTCCTCGTGCGCCTGCACCGCGAGGAGGGTCTCGGCATGACGATCGTGCGGCCCTCGCACACCTACGACCACACCTCGGTCCCCTTCGACGGCGGCTGGACCGTCGTGGACCGGATGCGCCGCGGGGCCGAGGTCGTCGTGCACGGCGACGGCACCTCGCTGTGGACCCTGACGCACGCGACCGACTTCGCGCGGGCCTTCGTCGGGCTCTTCGCCCAGCCCGCCGCCGTGGGTGCGAGCGTCCACATCACCTCGGACGAGTGGCTCAGCTGGAACCAGGTCTACGAGATCGTCGCCGCGGCAGCCGGCGTCGAGCCCCGGCTCGTGCACGTCCCGTCGGACGCCGTGGCCCGGGTCGACGCGGACTGGGGCGCCGCGCTGCTCGGCGACAAGGCGCACTCGACGGTCTTCGACAACAGCCTCGTCAAGTCGCTCGTGCCCGGCTGGAGGGCGACGGTGCCCTTCGCCCGGGGCGCCCGCGAGATCGTGGACTGGTTCGACGCGGACCCGTCGCGGCAGCAGGTCGACCAGCGGATGGACGCCCTCATGGACCAGCTCGTGGCCGCCCACCGCTGACGCACCCGGGAGGGGCCCGACCCCGGGTGGACAAAGGCACCCCAAAACCCTGCGAGAATGGTGCTCATGCCTTTGAAGACCCGCGCGGACATCCGCAACGTCGCCATCGTCGCCCACGTCGACCACGGCAAGACCACCCTCGTCGACAAGATGCTCTGGCAGTCCGGCGCGTTCGGCGAGCACCAGCACGTCGACGAGCGCGCGATGGACTCCGGCGACCTGGAGCGCGAGAAGGGCATCACGATCCTCGCGAAGAACACCGCGGTGCACTACACCGGCAAGGCCGCCCAGGACCGCGGCCTCACCGACGGCGTCACCATCAACATCATCGACACCCCCGGCCACGCCGACTTCGGCGGTGAGGTCGAGCGCGGCCTGTCGATGGTCGACGGCGTCGTGCTCCTCGTCGACGCGTCCGAGGGCCCGCTGCCCCAGACCCGCTTCGTGCTGCGCAAGGCGCTCGCCGCGAAGATGCCGGTCATCCTCTGCATCAACAAGGTCGACCGCCCCGACTCGCGCATCGCCGAGGTCGTCGACGAGGCCTACGAGCTCTTCATGGACCTCGACGCCACCGAGGAGCAGATCGACTTCCCGATCGTCTACGCCTCCGCCAAGGCCGGCCGCGCGTCGACCGAGCGCCCCGACAACGGCGGGCTGCCCGAGGGCGAGGACCTCGAGGCCCTCTTCGAGACGATCCTGTCGACGATCCCCGCGCCGACCTACGACGACGAGGCGCCGCTGCAGGCCCACGTCACGAACCTCGACGCCTCCAACTTCCTCGGCCGCCTCGCCCTGCTCCGTGTCTTCAACGGCACGATCAGGAAGGGCCAGCAGGTCATGTGGTGCCGCCACGACGGCTCGCAGCAGCGCGTCAAGATCACCGAGCTGCTGATGACCGAGGCCCTCGAGCGCAAGCCCGCCGAGGAGGCCCGCCCGGGCGACATCATCGCCGTCGCCGGCATCCCCGACATCACCATCGGCGAGACCCTCGCCGACCCGGAGAACCCGATCCCGCTGCCGCTCATCACGGTCGACGAGCCGGCCATCTCGATGACGATCGGTACGAACACGAGCCCGATGGTCGGCCAGGTGCGCGGCTCGAAGGTCACGGCCCGCATGGTCAAGGACCGCCTCGACAAGGAGCTCATCGGCAACGTGTCGCTGCGCATCCTGAACACGGAGCGACCGGACGCCTGGGAGGTGCAGGGCCGTGGTGAGCTCGCCCTGGCCATCCTCGTCGAGCAGATGCGCCGCGAGGGCTACGAGCTGACCGTCGGCAAGCCCCAGGTCGTCACGCGCGAGGTCGACGGCAAGGTGCACGAGCCGGTCGAGCGCCTCACGATCGACACCCCCGAGGAGTTCCTCGGCGCCATCACGCAGATCATGGCCGCCCGCAAGGGCCGCATGGAGCAGATGACGAACCACGGCACCGGCTGGATCCGCATGGAGTTCCTCGTGCCGAGCCGCGGCCTCATCGGCTTCCGCACCGAGTTCCTCACCGAGACGCGCGGCACGGGCATCGCCCACCACGTCTTCGAGGACTACGAGCCGTGGTTCGGCGCGATCACGACCCGCACGAGCGGCTCGCTCGTGTCCGACCGCAAGGGCGTCGTCACCTCGTACGCGATGGTCAACCTCCAGGAGCGCGGCACCCTCTTCGTCGACCCGACGACCGAGGTCTACGAGGGCATGATCGTCGGCGAGAACTCGCGCGCCGACGACATGGACGTCAACATCACCAAGGAGAAGAAGCTCACCAACGTGCGCGCCTCCTCCTCGGACAACTTCGAGAAGATCGTGCCGCCGCGCAAGCTCAGCCTCGAGCAGAGCCTCGAGTTCTGCCGCGAGGACGAGTGCGTCGAGGTGACGCCCGAGTCGGTGCGCATCCGCAAGGTCGTCCTCGACGCGGGCGAGCGCGCCCGCACGGCCTCCCGCGCGCGCTCCGCCGCGAAGGCCGAAGGCTGACCGAGCGGTGCACCGAGCGCTGCGCACCCGCCTGCGGGGGCTCCGCAGGCGGGTGATCGGCGGGCTCGGCGCCGCCGTGCTCGCGGCCGGTGCCGCGGCCTGCACGTCCTCCGGCGCCGACGCCCCGGCCGGCCCCGACGCCCTCGGCGCGGGCCCGGCCGGAGCGTCGACGGAGGCACCGGCCGGCGACGTGCAGGCCGGCGGCACCCTCCAGGTGCTCGTCGCGGGCGCGGTCGCGACGTGGGACCCGCAGCTGATGTACGTCGGCCCCGAGGCGTTCTTCGCCCAGCGCACCTTCGCCCGGGGGCTCACGGCATACGGCACCGGCACCCACCAGCGCGACCTGCTCGGCGACCTCGCCACCGACACGGGGAGCTCGAGCGACGGGGGCCGCACCTGGCGCTTCACGCTGCGCGCCGGCCCGACGTGGCAGGACGGCTCGCCCGTCACGTGCGCCGACGTGCGGCACGGCGTGGCGCGCACCTTCGACCGGCGCACCCACGTCGGTGGCACGAACTACGCGAGCTTCCTGCTAGACGTGCCCACCCGCGTGACGCCGGAGGGGCTCGAGAAGCCGGTGTACGCCGGGCCGTCCGACACCGCCCACCAGGGCGACCTCGAGCGCGCCGTCGCCTGCGACGGTCGCACCATCACCTTCCACCTGCGCGAGCCCGAGCCCGACTTCGCCCAGATCGTCGCGCTGCCGGAGTTCGCCCCGCGCAAGGCCTCGAGCGACACCCCGTCCGACGCGGCCTCGTACGCCGTCATGTCGAGCGGGCCCTACCGCCTCGCGGCGCCGTGGGACCCCGAGCGCGGCGGCACCTTCGTGCGCAACGAGCGCTGGGACCCGCGCAGCGACCCGATCCGGCACGCCTACCCGGACGCGATCCGGGTGACCTCCGGCCTCGAGGAGCAGGGCGTCATCCAGCGCCTGCTCAACCAGCAGGACGACGACGCGTATGCCGTCTCGTGGGTGCAGGCGAGCCCCATTCTGCGCAACCAGGCCGGCACCGACCTGCAGGCCCGGCTGACCTTCCCGTACACCGGCAACGTCGACTACCTCGCGCTCAACCAGCGCAGCCCGGTGCTCGCGAAGCCGGCGGTGCGCCAGGCGCTCGCCCTCGCGACGAACCGGGCGACCTACCTGGCCGCGACCGGTGGCGACGGCGCCGGCACGGCGACGTGGTCGGTGCTCTCGCCCGCCGTCGACCCGGGTGCCGTGACGCCACCGAGCGGCGCCGACGTCGAGGGTGACCCGGAGGGGGCGCGTGCGGTGCTCCGCCGGGCCGGCGTGACGCTCCCGGTGCCGCTGCGCGTCGTCTACGCCCGCTCGGTGCTCACCGACAAGGCGTATGCCGCCCTCGCCGCCGGGTGGGAGCGCGCCGGCTTCGCGGTCACCCTGACCGGGGTCGCGCCCGAGGAGTACTACGAGACCATCGAGAAGCCCGGAGCGGCCGGCGACTACGACGTGTTCCGCGGTGCGTGGACCCCCGACTGGCCGTCGGCGGGCGGCGTGCTGCCGGCGCTCTTCGACGCCCGCATCAACCTCGACTCCTCCGGGCCCGGCCAGGACGTCGGCTACTTCGGCAGCCGCGCCGTCGAGGCGCTCGTCGACCGCGCCGACGCCACCGCCGACCCCGCCCGGCGGGCCGCGATCTGGCGCCAGGCCGACCGGACGATCCGCGAGCAGGGCGGCTACATCGCGCTGTCGGCGACCAAGGCCCTGCACCTGCACGGCGCCGGGGTGCGCGGCTACGAGGACCACGCGGTCGGTGGCATCGTCGACCTCGCCACCGTGGCCGTCCGCTGAGGCGCCCGCTGAGGCGTCTGCGACCGCACCACCCGCACCACCTGCAGCCCCGACCGCCCTCGAGAGGATCACCCGTGGCCCGACTGCTCCTCGTCCACGCCCACCCCGACGACGAGACCCTGACGTGCGGCGTGACGATGGCCCACCACGTCGCCCGGGGTGACGAGGTGCACGTGCTGACGTGCACGCTGGGCGAGGAGGGCGAGGTCATCCCGCCCGGCCTCGCGCACCTCGAGGGCGACCCGGACGACCGGCTGGGACCGCACCGCCACGGCGAGCTGCTGCTGGCGTTGGAGCGGCTCGGGGCGGTGTCGCACGTGCTCGGCGCGGACCCGGCATCCGGGCGCCTGTCGCGCTACCGCGACTCCGGCATGGTCGGCTCGCCGGCTGCGGCGCGCCCCGAGGCGTTCGCCGGCGCCGACCTCGACGAGGCCGCGGGGCTCGTGGCCGACGTCGTGCGCGACGTGCGGCCCGACGTCGTCGTGACCTACGAGGAGCACGGTGGCTACGGACACCCGGACCACGTGCAGGCGCATCGGGTGACGCGGCGCGCGATGGAGCTGCTGGGCGACGCCGACCTGCCCCGGCACGCCTACGAGATCGTGACCCCGCTCGGCTGGGCACGCGAGGACCGCGCGTGGCTGCAGTCGGCCGGGCCCGACCTGCTCGACACCGCTGCGTGGTGGGCGGACCAGGACCTGGGCGTCTCGGACGGGCCCGACGGGCCACCGGCGCCGGCGGCCCCCGTGCTGGTCGTGCCGGCCCCCGACGACGCGTTCGCGCCGTCGGTCGTCGACGACGACCTCGTCACGCACGTCGTGCACGACGCGGGTGCCCGTGCGGCGCAGAACGCGGCCTTGCGCGCGCACGCGACCCAGGTCGTCGTCGCGAGCGAGGACGTGCACGCCCTCTCCAACCTCATCGCCGTGCGCACCACGGCCCGTGAGGGCTTCCGGCAGGTCGACCCGCGCACCTGGCGGCCGACCGGCCGGCGCGGCACCGACCTGCTCGCCTGACGACGCCTCCGCGGTGGGGAGCGGGAGCCCTCGGCGTTGCGGCGCCGGTCGGGCCGTGGCTCGGGCTACCGTCGTGCCGACCCCACACGCCACCTCGCGCACGGAGCACCCTTGGCCGACGACTGGCAGCACGACGCCCGCCGCGAGCGACGCTCGACGGCGCTGCGCCTGCTCGCCTCCGTCGTCGTGCTCGGCGGGGCGTATGCCGGCCTGTGCGCCTGGTCGTCGCAGCACCTGCCCGCCACCGTGTCGGTCGGCGGCATCGCCGTCGGCGGCATGACGACGGAGTCGGCGCACGCCGCGGTCGTGCGGGGGAGCAAGCCCCTGCTCGACGGCCCGATGACCCTGCACGTGCCGGGCCGTGACGACCCCCTTCAGGTGGTGCCTCGCGAGGCCGGGCTGCGCGTCGACGTCGACCGGTCGCTCGAGGGGCTCACCGGCTTCACGCTCGACCCGACGACGGTCTGGGAGCGCCTCGTCGGCGAGGTGGACGCCCCGCTGCTCACGAGCGCCGACGACGACGCCCTGACCCGTTACGTCGAGGGGCTGGCACCGCGCACCGAGGTGGCGCCGACGGAGGGGCGGATCAGCTTCCCGGGCGGCGCCATGTCGGTCGACCTGCCCGAGCGCGGGCACGTGCTCGACGTCGTCGGCACGAAGTTCGCGCTGCGCAAGGCGTTCCCCGAGGCGGACGAGGCGACCGCCGTGGTGCGCGAGGTCGAGCCGCGGGTGAGCAGCGACACCGTCCAGCGGGTGGCCTCCGCCTTCGGGAGCACGGCGGTCTCGAGGCCGCTCGTCCTCGTCGCGGGGCGCACCCGGGTGCTGCTCGACCCCGTGGAGTACGCGCCGCTCGTCACCGTCGTCCCGGACGGCTCCGGCGGCCTCGTGCCGCACTTCGACGGCCCCAAGCTCGCGGCGCTCGTGGCGGGCAAGGTGACGGTCGTGACCCGGCCCGCCCGGAGCGCCCGGTGGGTGCTCGACGCCCACGGCCGGCCGCCCACGCTCGTGCCGTCGGTCGACGGGCTCGCGCTCGACGAGGCCGACCTCGTCGAGCGGGTCACCACCGCCATCTCCGGGGCGGACCGCACCGTCCTCGTGCGCGCGGGCGCCGCGCGCCCACCCTTCACGACCGACGACGCCCGCCGCGCCGGTGTGACGACGCTCGTCGCCGACGTCCGCCTGCCCCTCGCGGCGGGGGACGCCGGGCGCACCACCGACGTGCTGCTCGCCGCACGGCGGGTCAACGGCACGTACGTCAGGCCCGGTGGCACCTTCAGCCTCAACGCCGTGCTCGGCGAGCCGGGGGAGGTGGGCGACGACCCCGACGGCGCCGTCGTCGTCGACGGTCGGCGGGTGGCCGGCACGCGCGGCGGCGTCACCCAGGTCTCGACCGTCGTGCACGACCTCGCCTGGCTCGCCGGGGTGCCGATCCTCGAGCGCACGCCGCCCGCCCACTACGACGCGCACCGCCCGGTCGGGCGCGACGCCGCCCTCGCGTGGCCCTCCCTCGACAACCGCTGGCGCAACGACACCCCCTTCGGGATGCTCGTGCAGACGTGGGTCGAGGGAGGCGTGCTCCACGGCCGCATCTGGGGCACGAAGACGTGGGACGTGCGATCGGTGACCGGACCCCGCACGGCGGTGGTGACCCCGCGGACGACGCGGGGCTCCGGCGCCGGCTGCACGCCGCGGCCCGCGAGGCCCGGCTTCGACGTCACGGTGACGCGGCAGTGGTTCCGCCCCGGCACGGGCGCGGGCGCACCGGTGCGCAGCGAGCCGGTGTCGACGCACTACCTGCCGCTCGACGGCGTCGTGTGCACCGGCTCCCGGGCCGCCGCGCGTTGACGCCGCGCCGAGGCCGCGCCGAGGCCGCGTTGGGCCGGGGGAGGGGAACGGTCAGCCGGCCGGTCGGGCCAGGTAGGTGTACTCGTGGTGGACCGTGAAGCCGAGGTCGTGCCAGAACGCCAGGCCGTCACCGTTGTCGCCCGAGACCTGCAGGTAGATCGCCGGCATGTTGTTCTCGCGCGCCACCATGGCGACCGCCGAGACGATCGTCGAGGCGAGGCCGGCGCGCCGGTGGTCGGGGTGCACCCAGAGGCCGAAGATGCCGGCCCAGCCCGGGTGGATCGCCATCCGGGCCACGGCGACGATCCGCTGGGTGCCGGGGTCGCGCACCGAGAGGAAGAGCTGGCCCTCGCTGCCGGTCAGCACCGCCTCGGTCACGCCGGGCACCACGGAGCGCTGCTCGTTGTAGGCCATCAGCCAGTCCATCGTCAGCTCCGCGTCGGCCGTGACCGGCACCGACTCCTCGGTGAGCGGGGGCACCGCCGCCGACAGACCGGTCATGACGAGCACCCGCTGCCAGCTGTCGAAGTCGCCACCGACGACGTAGCCACGCTCGAGCAGGGCCGCGGGCAGGGGCTGGTCCTCGACGACGAAGCCCTGCTCGCCGTGCACCTGGAAGATCGGGGGACGCTCGTGGTCGGCGTACCACTTCTCGGCGTAGTCGATGGCCTTGTCGAGCGGGAGGCTCGGGTCACCCACGGCGAGAACCGAGTTCGCGCGCCCGGTGAATCCCGAGGCTGCCCGCAGCACCCAGTCGCCGAGCCCGGCCCGGTCGACCGCCTGCCAACCCTTCGCCATGAGCAGCTCGAGGTCGTCGGCCGAGATGCGCTCGTGGGCGCGCCCGGGGCGGCTCGCGGGCGGTGGCACGTCCTTGGCCGCCAGCACGTCGGCCCGGATGAGCTTCACGCGCTCGGTCTTCGTGTCGACGACGAGGAAGTCGTCGTCGCGGGCGACGAGCTCGCCGAGGAAGTCGGTGGCCCGCGACTCGCTGCCCTCGGCCAGCCGGTAGCGCACGACGACGCGGTTGCCGACGGTGAGGGCGGCCGTCAGCCGGTGGCCCGCCGAGCCCGTGCCATGCGTCGGGGAGTCGCTCCCGGGTGTCGTGTCGGGGACGGTCTCATCCGTGGGGCCGTGCGTGGGCTCGCCGTTCATGTCCGGCATACTAGGCGGTGCAGCACCCGCTCCCGAACGCTCCCGAACGCGCCACCGCAGGAGGTCCGCTCCCCATGACCTACGTCATCGCCCAGCCTTGCGTCGACCTGAAGGACCGGGCGTGCATCGAGGAGTGTCCGGTCGACTGCATCTACGAGGGCAAGCGCTCGCTCTACATCCACCCCGACGAGTGCGTCGACTGCGGTGCGTGCGAGCCGGTCTGCCCCGTCGAGGCCATCTACTACGAGGACGACGTCCCCGAGCAGTGGGCCGACTACTACAACGCCAACGTCGAGTTCTTCAACGACCTCGGCAGCCCCGGCGGCGCGGCCAAGCTCGGCATGATCGAGAAGGACCACCCGCTCATCGAGGCGCTGCCGCCCCAGGAACACGACGAGTGACCCCGCTCGACCTTCCGGACTTCCCCTGGGACTCGCTCGCGCCCTTCAAGGCGCGAGCGGTCGCGCATCCGGACGGCATCGTCGACCTCTCGGTCGGCACCCCGGTCGACCCCACGCCCGAGATCGTGCAGCGGGCACTCGCCGACGCCGCCGACGCGCACGGCTACCCGCTGACGGTGGGGACGCCCGACGTGCGGGCCGCGATCTGCGAGTGGTTCGCGCGTCGTCGCGGCGTGCCGGGGCTCGGCCCCGACGCCGTGCTGCCCACCGTCGGGAGCAAGGAGCTCGTCGCCTGGCTGCCGACGCTGCTCGGCCTGCGAACCGGTGACGTCGTCGGCGTCCCGGCCGTCGCCTACCCGACCTACGACATCGGGGCACGCATCGCCGGGGCGTCGAGCATCGTCGCACAGTCGTTGACGGGCCTGGGCCCGCTCACCCGTGCCACGACGCCGAAACTGTTGTGGCTCAACAGCCCCGGCAATCCCAATGGCCAGGTGCTGGGGACGGCGCACCTGCGCAAGGTCGTCGAGTGGGCCCGTGAGCACGGCGTCGTCGTCGCGAGCGACGAGTGCTACGCCGAGCTCGACTGGCGGGAGGGGCAGGTCGGCACGGCGACGCCGAGCATCCTGCACCCCGACGTCTGCGGCGGATCCCACGACGGCCTGCTCGCCGTCTACTCGCTCTCCAAGCAGTCGAACCTCGCCGGCTACCGGGCGGCCTTCGTGGCCGGCGACCCCGCCCTCGTGGGCGCGATCCTCGAGGTGCGCAAGCACGCGGGCATGATCATGCCCACACCGGTGCAGCACGCCATGGCGGTGGCCCTGCGCGACGACACGCACGTCGAGAGGCAACGGGCGGCATACGCCCGCCGGCGTGAGCTGCTCACCGCGGCCGTCACCCGCGCGGGTCTGCGGATCGACCACTCCGAGGCGGGTCTCTATCTGTGGGCGACCCGCGAAGAAGACTGTTGGACAACGGTTTCCGCGCTCGCTGAGCGCGGCATCCTCGTCGCGCCGGGGTCGTTCTACGGCGTCGCAGGGGAGCGGCACGTGCGCATCGCGCTCACCGCGACCGACGAGCGCATCGCCGCCGCCTGCGCCCGACTCTGAGTGCGACGAGGCTCTCGCCCGGTCGTCCGCGGTGCCCCGCCGGGGCGCTCCGAGGCGCCCGTGGCGGGTGGACCTGTGTTCTCGCACCGCCCGACGCTGGGGTAACGTCGCTCGCGGATACGTCCGGCGCCGTTGGGCCGGAGTTACAGGAGGCGAGGAACAGTGACGAAGGCAGTGGACGCGACACTCAAGGTCGCAGACCAGGAACTCACGTTCCCGGGCGTCAAGGCCGTGGACGGCAACGACGGGCTCGGGGTGGGGTCCCTGCTGAAGGAGACCGGCCTCGTCACCTACGACGTCGGTTTCGTCAACACGGCGTCGTGCAAGAGCGCGATCACCTACATCGACGGTGACGCGGGCATCCTGCGCTACCGCGGCTACCCGATCTCCGAGCTGGCCGAGAAGTCGACCTTCGTCGAGGTCGCCTACCTGCTCATCTACGGTGAGCTGCCCACGCCCGAGGAGCTGACCCGCTTCGAGGACAACCTCCGTCGGCACACGATGCTGCACGAGGACCTCCGCGCCTTCTTCAACGGCTTCCCGCGCGACGCGCACCCGATGCCGGTGCTCAGCTCGGCGGTCTCGGCGCTCGGCACGTTCTACCAGGACAGCCTCGACCCCTTCGACCAGGAGCAGGTCGAGATCTCGACCGTCCGCCTCCTCGCGAAGCTGCCGACCATCGCGGCCATGGCGCACAAGAAGAGCGTCGGCCAGCCGTACATGTACCCGGACAACTCGCTGTCGTTCGTCGAGAACTTCCTGCGGATGACGTTCGGCTACCCGGTCGAGCCCTACGAGGTCGACCCGACCGTCGCCAAGGCCCTCGACCTGCTCTTCATCCTGCACGCCGACCACGAGCAGAACTGCTCCACCTCGACGGTGCGCCTCGTGGGCTCGGCCCACGCGAACCTCTTCAACTCGGTCTCGGCCGGCATCCACGCCCTGTCGGGCCCGCTGCACGGCGGCGCCAACCAGGCCGTGCTCGAGATGCTCGGCCAGCTCCACGAGTCGGGCGACGACCCGAAGAAGTTCATGGAGAAGGTGAAGAACAAGGAGGACGGCGTCCGCCTCATGGGCTTCGGCCACCGGGTCTACAAGAACTACGACCCGCGCGCCGCGATCATCAAGAAGGCCGCCGACGACATCCTCGAGAAGCTCGGTCAGAACGACCCGCTCCTCGAGATCGCCAAGGGCCTCGAGGAGATCGCCCTCGCGGACGACTACTTCGTCGAGCGCAAGCTCTACCCGAACGTCGACTTCTACACCGGCCTCATCTACAAGGCGATGGGCTTCGAGTCGAAGATGTTCACCGTCCTCTTCGCCATCGGCCGCCTGCCGGGCTGGATCGCCCAGTGGCGCGAGATGATGACCGACCCCGAGACGAAGATCGGCCGCCCGCGCCAGATCTACACCGGC
The DNA here is from genome assembly GCF_040300125.1 of Terrabacter sp. NPDC000476. Lineage (NCBI taxonomy): Bacteria > Bacillati > Actinomycetota > Actinomycetes > Micrococcales > Intrasporangiaceae > Terrabacter > Terrabacter sp. NPDC000476. The sequence goes on along the minus strand of NZ_JBEPDF010000001.1, from coordinate 1,678,451 downwards.
TCGCCCGAGCGCAGCTACCCGGCCTGACCCGCCGGGGCCGCACGGCTCCCACGGTCCGACTGCAGACGCGAACGGCCCGTCCCGCACCAGCGGGGCGGGCCGTTGCCGTATGCCGTCAGCGCAGCGTGATCGTCACGGTCGTGCTCGCGGCGCCCTTCGACCAGCCGTCGCCGCCCGACGCGCGGTCCCAGGCCCGCTCACCGATCGCCACCTTGGTCGCCCCGGTGGACTGGGCGCGCGCGACGGCCCAGTGCGCCACGGCCCAGGCCGTCGTCGCGTTGCGCGTCGTGACGGTGAGGAAGCCGTCGCCGGGCCGCGCCGTGGTGACGCCCATCTGCGTCTTGAGGTCGGCGGCGACCTCCTGCGGCGTCTCGCGCGACGTCACGGCGTCGAGCCGGCAGGTTAGCCCGGCGGGCGAGTGCCCCGTCAGGGTCGAGGCGAGCACGCGGCCCTGTCCCTCGTGGTCGCGATAGGCCTCCGGGAAGCCGCTCTTCTGCACGCGCTGGGCGATCGTGGTGATGTCGGCCGTCTCGTAGCCCTTGAACTTCACGAGGGCGTCGTAGAAGGCATTCGTGGCGTGGACCGGGTCGAGGATCTGCGACTCGGTGCCCCAGCCCTGGCTGGGCCGCTGCTGGAAGAGGCCGAGGGAGTCACGGTCGCCGTAGCGCAGGTTGCGGATCTTCGACTCCTGGAACGCCGTCGTCAGCGCGATCGTGGCCGCCCGCGGCGGCATCTTGCGCTTGATCGACAGGGCGGAGATGAGCGCGGCGTTGCCGGTCTGCTCGGGGTCGAAGGTCTCGGTCATGCCGCCGGCCGTGATGGTGCAGCGTGGGTTGGCGACGCTCGAGACGAAGAGGCGCCCGCCGAACCAGAGGGCGGCCCCGAGGCCGACGGCGAAGACGAGCAGCACCGCGATGCGCCGGCGTCGGCGGGCCGCCGACCCGGACCGTCGACGTGGCGCGCCGCCGCGGCCGCCGTTCCCGCCGCGTGCGCTCTCGCGAGCAGCGGGGCGCCGCCGCGGGTCGGCGATTCCGGGGCCGGATCGGTTGCTCGGCATGGGGTCCTCGGGTGGTCGGCTGCGCGGCGGCGGCGCAGTCGGCGGACGGCGGTCGGGTGGTGCTCTCGGGGCGGGCGGTCAGTCGTTGGCGTGGAGCGCGGCGTTGAGCGCGATGCCGGTGCCCGCGCGGTCGCGGGCCTCGACGGCGCCGCTCACGCTGTTGCGGATGAAGAGGATGTTGCTCGAGCCCGACAGCTGCTTGGCCTTGACGACCGAGCCGTCGGGAAGCGTCACCTTCGTGCCCGCGGTCACGTAGAGCCCGGCCTCGACCACGCAGTCGTCGCCGAGCGCGATGCCGATGCCGCCGTTGGCCCCGACCAGACAACGCTCGCCGATGCTGACCCGTTCCGAGCCGCCACCGGAGAGGGTGCCCATGATCGAGGCGCCGGCACCGATGTCCGAACCGTCGCCGACGACGACGCCCTGCACGATGCGGCCCTCGACCATCGAGGTGCCGAGCGTGCCCGCGTTGAAGTTGCAGAAGCCCTCGTGCATGACGGTCGTGCCGGGGGAGAGGTGCGCGCCGAGCCGCACGCGGTCGGCATCCGCGATGCGCACGCCGGGCGGCACGACGAAGTCGGTCATGCGCGGGAACTTGTCGACGCCGTAGACGGCGACGTGCTGACCGCGGGCGCGCAGCCGCAGCCGGGTGCGCTCGAACCCGTCGACGGCGCACGCCCCGGCGCTCGTCCACACGACGTTGGGCAGGGCGCCGAAGACGCCGTCGAGGTTGACGGTGTTCGGCCGCACGAGGCAGTGCGAGAGCAGGTGGAGGCGCAGGTAGGCGTCGGGGGCGTCGGCCGGCGCGGCGTCGAGGTCGATCTCGACGAGGCGCACCTCGGTGCGGACGCCGCGCCCCGCGTCGGTGCCCTCGAGCGCGACGAGGTCGTCGGGCGCCGCGGTGTCGGCCGGCCGGTGACCGAGCGCCGGCTGCGGGAACCACGTGTCGAGCACCTGCCCGTCGTCCGTGATCGTCGTCAGTCCGTGACCCCATGCGTTGCGCTCCGACATGGCCGCAAGGATATGGGGACGAGTCGGCGGCGTGAAACGCCGTGCCGCGGAGCGGGCGGGTCGGCCCGGTGTCGCCCGGGCCGGTTAGCCTTCCGCGTATGCCGTCGACCCAGCCGCCCGCAGCACCCGCCGTCGCCCTCGACCTGTCGTCCGACGTCACGACGCTGACCGCCGCCGTCTGCGACATCGAGTCCGTCAGCCAGGACGAGGCGGCCCTCGCCGACGCCATCGAGGCGGCCCTGCGTCCGCTCGCGCACCTCGAGGTCGTGCGCGACGGGAACACGGTGGTCGCGCGCACGTCCCTGGGCCGTGACGAGCGGGTGGTCCTCGCCGGTCACATCGACACGGTGCCCCTGACGTCCACGCCGAACCTGCCGACGCGTCAGGCTGACGGCGTGCTGTGGGGCCGCGGCACCGTCGACATGAAGGGCGGCGTGGCCGTCATGCTGCGGGTGGCCGCCGAGGTGTCCGAGCCCGTCCGCGACCTCACCTTCCTCTTCTACGAGTGCGAGGAGATCGACGGCCGCTTCAACGGCCTCGCCCGCCTCGCCGAGACCTCGCCCGAGCTGCTCGCGGCCGACTTCGCCGTGCTGCTCGAGCCCACCGACGGCGCCATCGAGGGCGGCTGCAAGGGCACCCTGCGCGTCGACGTCGTCACGACCGGCGTGGCCGCCCACTCCGCGCGCCCCTGGAAGGGCCACAACGCCATCCACGACGCCGGGGCCGTGCTCGGGCGGCTCACCGCCTACGAGGCCGAGACGATCACCGTCGACGGGCTCGAGTACCACGAGGCGCTCCAGGCCGTCGGCATCAGCGGCGGCATCGCCGGCAACGTCATCCCCGACCGGTGCACCGTGACGGTCAACTACCGCTACGCCCCCGACAAGGACACCGAGGCGGCGTTCGCCCACGTGCGCCGGGTCTTCGACGGCTTCGACGTGACGCTCTCCGACGCCGCCGACGGCGCCCGCCCGGGCCTGCACCTGCCGGCCGCGCAGGCCTTCGTCGAGGCGCTCGGGGTGCCGGTCAACGCCAAGGAGGGCTGGACCGACGTCGCCCGCTTCACCGCGCTCGGCGTGCCGGCGGTCAACTTCGGCCCCGGCGACCCCAACCTCGCGCACATGGACGACGAGGCCTGCCCGGTGGAGCAGTACGAGGCCGCCGAGGCCGCCCTGCTGCGCTGGCTGCGCTGACGCCGCCGCATAGGGTGGCGCTGTGACCCCCAAGGAGCCCGCGACCCACGACGAGCCGGTGCGGCCGACCCCGGGAGGCCGGCGCGACGACCGTCGCCAGACCGGCCCGGTGACCCTGCGCCGCGGCAAGGTGCCGCCGACGACGACCGACCAGCGCCTGCTCGAGGGGCAGCAGCCGAGCGACTGGCTGCACGCCGACCCGTGGCGGGTCATGCGCATCCAGTCGGAGTTCGTCGAGGGCTTCGGCACGCTCGCCGACCTCGGGCCCGCGGCCGCCGTCTTCGGGTCGGCGCGCATGCGACCCGACGACCCGGCATACGCGATGGGCGTGGAGGTCGGGCGCCTGCTCGCCGAGGCGGGCTACGCGGTCATCACCGGCGGCGGCCCGGGGGCGATGGAGGCCGCGAACCGGGGTGCGTTCGAGGCGCGCGGCACGTCGGTCGGCCTCGGCATCGAGCTGCCCTTCGAGACGGGCCTCAACGAGTACGTCGACCTCGGCATCAACTTCCGCTACTTCTTCGCGCGCAAGGTGATGTTCCTCAAGTACTCCCGCGGCTTCATCGTGCTGCCCGGTGGCTTCGGCACGCTCGACGAGCTCTTCGAGGCGGTGACGCTCGCGCAGACCCAGAAGGTCACCGAGTTCCCCGTCGTGCTGATGGGCGTCGCCTACTGGAGCGGCCTCATCGACTGGCTGCGCGACACCGTGCACGCCAACGGCATGATCGACCACACCGACATCGACCGGCTCGTGCTGACCGACGACCCGCACGAGGCCGTCCGCATCATCCGCACCTACGAGGAGCCGCGCGCGTGAAGTGGTTCATCCTCTTCGTCGGCGTCGTCGTGCTCTGCGGCGTCGTGGCGCTCGTGCTCGGCCTCGCCGGCGGCGGGATGGGCCGCTCCGGGACGGCCCTGAGCCACGAGCCGCTGCCCGACGAGCCGCTCGCCGACACCGATTTCGACGACCTCGTCTTCGACGTGTCGGTGCGCGGCTACCGGATGGGTCAGGTCGACGGCGTCGTCGACCGGCTGAGGCGTGAGCTGCGCGAGAAGGACGAGCAGATCGCCGTGCTGCGCGGTGAGGTTGCCGTGGCGGCCGAGGACCCCGAGGCGGACGCGCAGCCGGAGACACCCACCGTGCAGTCCGACCCGGCGACCGGCCCCGAACGCCTGGCATGACGTCCGTGACCGCCCCCGGCCGGCGCGGCGTGTTCGTCGGCTGGGTCCTCGCCGTCTACGCCGTCGCGCGCGTCGTCACGACGACGATCCTGCTGCTCGTGATGAGCCGCCAGGTGCCGTCGGGCATGACCGGCGGCGACGACGTGCCGGTGACCTACTTCCCGTTCACGGCGCTGTGGGACGGGCAGTGGTACCAGACCATCGCGCTGCACGGCTACCCCTCGCAGCTGCCGGTGGGGGAGACGGGCGCCGTGTCGCAGAACCCGTGGGCGTTCTACCCGCTCTTCCCGCTGCTCGCGCGGGCGGGCATGAGCGTGACCGGCCTCGACTTCCCGACCGTCGGCTCGACGATCGCCCTGCTCTGCGGGGCGGGCGCCGCGGTGCTCATGGGGCTGCTGCTGCGCGACCGCCTCGGCGACCCTGCGGCATACGTCGTCGTCGCGCTGTGGGCGAGCTTCCCGGCGTCGGTGACGCTGCAGCTGGCCTACACCGAGTCGCTCGCGATGCTGCTCCTCGTCGCCTACCTCTACGCGCTCGCCCGGGAGCGCTGGCTCGTCGCCACCGCGGTCGCGCTGCTCGTCGGGCTGTCGCGACCCATCGCCGTGCCGCTCGGCATCGTGACGCTCGTCGTCGTGGCACTGCGGTGGCGCGCGCGCCGGGAGCGGCCGATCCCCCCGAGCACGTATGCCGCGATGCTGGCCGCGCTCGTCGGCTGCGGCGTCGCCGGGCTGCTGTGGCCGGCCGTCGCCTGGTGGCGCACGGGAGTCAGCTCGGCCTACACCGACACGATGGCCGCCTGGCGCGGCTCGGGCACGGTCGAGCCGTTCACGCCCTGGGTCGGGATGTCGGAGTACGTCTTCGGCCCGACGTGGGGGCCGGTGCTGCTCGTCGTCGTGCCGCTCGGGCTCGTGGCGATGGTGGCAGGCCCCTGGGCGCGCGGGCTGGGCGCCGACCTGCGCACGTGGTCGCTCGCGTATCCCGCCTACCTCGCGGCGGTGCTGGACCCGTTCACGAGCATCTTCCGCTACCTCGTGCCGCTCTTCCCGCTGCTGGGCGTCGTGGTGGGCGCCGGCTGGGCCGACCGGCGGGGCAACGGCTGGCCGCGTCTGCTCGTGCGGGCCGTGCCGCTGCTCGTGCTCTTCGTCGTCGGCCAGTACTGGTGGACCGACGAGCTCTGGCGCTTCGTCCCCCCGAGCGACTACCCGCCCTGACCCCAGCCCGCGCTGACCCGGCCCGCCGCCGAGCCCGTGACCGCCGCCGCTTGCAGCGCGACGGCCGGTCGTGGCGTCACCGTGACGGGAGCACGAGTACCGGAACGGCGAGCGGCCTCGTGGGCCAGCTCGATCCGCCGGAGCTGTCCTTCCAGATCACGCGCGATGGCCTCCGGCGTCACCCCCACGACGACGACGCGCACCGCCGACAGGTCGGAGCCGGCCACCACCGTCGCGTCCCAGTCGAGGGCGCCTGCGTGGAACTGGCGGGACTGCACGAGGACGGCCATGCCGACGTCGTCGAACCACGCGTCCGGTGACGTGAGCGACTCGCCGGCGGGCCCGGTCACGAGAGGGTTGGGCCACGCCGGGGGCAGGGTCGCGGATCGGGCGACGAGGGCGAGCAGGTCGGACTCCGGCACCGACCACGCACCCGCAGCGGCCTCGGCGAGCAGCCGACGCAGGCGCACCGACCCGCGCCGGTTGCGGGCGTCGACCCACAGCTCGAGGTCGTCGAGCCGCACGAGTCGGCGTTGCACGGCCTCCAGCACGAGGGCCCGGGCGTCCCGCTCGCTCGGCAGGCCGGCCGCCGCGTCGACGACGGACCGTGCCAGGCACCCGAGTCGCAGCGGCCCTCGTTCCAGGAGCGGTTCGCCGGTGAGCGACGTGGAGCGGACGTCGACCCAGGCGATCCGCCGCGAGCGATGCGAGTCGGGCACCAGCATCGTGAAGGGCAGGTCGAGCGAGCAGGCGCGCAGGCCGTGGAGGTGCACCGCCGTCCGGCCGGCGAACCATGCCTGCTCCCCGGCGAGGAGCTGCGCCCCGACGAGGCGCTGGTGGTCGGACGGCGGCCCCGTCTGAAGGGCGTAGACGGCGGGGAGCAGCAGCCGCCAGTCACGGCCGATCCGCCAGCGGATCGCCTCGGGGGTGAGCCCGGCCGCCAGCAGCTGGGCGCGGCTCACCACGCCGGCCTGGGCCCTGGCCACGGTGATGACGGTCTGCGGGAGATCCACGTCGTGAGCCTCGCGCAGCTCGGGGCCGTCGGTCTCGGCGCTCTGCGCACCTGTGGACGACCCGGTGAGCGCGCGGAGGGGTGTGGACAGCGGCGGTCTGACGTCGCGGGGATGGGCCGACGCATGAACGGATCGATGAACCTGCGCCAGGTGGGGTGATCACCACACCTGGCGCAGGTTCATCCGCAGGTCGATCCGCAGGCCCATCCCCGTCCGGATGCGGAACCGGCTGCGGCACCGGCGTGCGAGCCGGCGGGCGGGGGGGTCAGGCGCCGGTGTAGGTGGGGTCCTGCTTGGCGAGGAAGGCGTCGACGGCGGCGCGGTGGTCGCTGCTGCCGCCCGTGAGCGCCATCAGCTCGGCCTCGTGGGCGAGCGACTCGGCCAGCCCGGCCCCGGCCGAGAACGCGACGGCGCGGCGGATCGAGCCGTACGCGAGCGTGGGCCCGGCCGCGAGGCGCCCGGCGAGCTCACGCACGGCCCCCTCGAGCTGCTCGGCCGGCACGACCTGCGTCACGAGCCCCAGCGCCAGCGCCTCCTGCGCCGGCACGGTGCGCGGCAGGAGGAGCAGCTCCTTGGCGCGGGCCGGGCCGACGAGCCGGGGGAGCGTCCACGAGGCGCCCGAGTCGCACGAGAGCGCGATGCCGGCGAACGAGGTGTTGAGCCCGGCCCGGTCCGAGGCGACCCGGAAGTCGCAGGCGAGGGCGAAGCTCAGCCCCGCACCTGCGGCCACCCCGTTGAGCGCCGCGACGACCGGCTTGTTCATCGTCGAGAGCAGGGTGACGATCGGGTTGTAGTGGTCGGTGACCGTCGTCGCCAGGGTGGAGTCCGGGTCGCCAAGGCTCCGCACGTGCTCCTTGAGGTCCTGCCCGACGCAGAAGGCGCGGCCCGAGCCGGTCAGCACGACGCAGCGCACCGCCGGGTCGTCGGCCACCTCGCGCAGGGCCGCGACGAGGGCGTCCTTGAGGGCGTTGTCGAGGCTGTTCATGGCCTCGGGACGGTTGAGCGTCAGCCACGCGACGCCGTCCTCGACCTCGACGAGCAGGGGCGGGGCGGCGGGGGAGGCGGGGCTCTGGCTCATGGGCGTCACTCTCTCCCAATCCGCCGACCGGTGGAAGTCCGCCGCCCCGACGGGGGCCCCGACGTGCCCTCTGTCACATCCCCAATTAGGTCTCGCAAACGAGACACGGAATAATGGGGCCAAAGACCGAGGATTCCTAGGGAAGGGGAACCATGGCAGCAATGAAGCCGAGGACCGGCGACGGACCGCTCGAGGTCGTCAAGGAGGGTCGCGGCATCGTGCTGCGGATGCCCCTGGAGGGGGGCGGTCGACTCGTGGTCGAGATGACCCCCGACGAGGCTGCGGCCCTGCGTGACGCGATCCAGGGCTGCGACGGCGTCAACTGACCCCTGCTTCCTGATCCGCCACGACGGCCCCCGACCGCACGGTCGGGGGCCGTCGTGCGTCCGGTGCGCGGCCGAGCCCGTATGCCGGGTGGCGCGCCTTCCGGCATCCGTGCAGTGACGTGCTCGGGGCGCGCCCTCAGCGCTTGACGGCGACGAGCAGGCCCTCGCCCACGGGCAGGAGCGAGACGGTGAACTGGTCGTGGTCGCGGATGGCGCGCCCGACCTCGCGCAGCGTGCGGGTCTCGGCGTCGCGGTTGGCGGGGTCGGATTCCTTGTCGGACCACGTCATGACGAGGGTGCCGCCCGGGCGCAGCAGGCGGGTCGCCTGCGTGAGGTACTGCGGGTACTCCTGCTTGTCGGCGTCGACGACGACGAGGTCGTAGGCGCCGTCGGTCATCCGCGGCAGCACCTCGAGCGCGCGACCGGCGATGACACGGGTGCGCTGGTGGGCGATGCCCGCCGAGGCGAAGGCGTCGCGGGCGGCGCGCTGGTGCTCGGTCTCGAGGTCGATCGTGGTGAGGATGCCGTCGGCGGGCATGCCGCCCAGCAGCCACAGGCCCGAGGCGCCCGCGCCGGTGCCGATCTCCATGACGGCCTTGGCGCCGGAGGCGGCCGCGAGCATCTGGAGCACGGCGCCCACGCCGTTGCCGACGGGCTGCGCGCCGAGCTCCTCGCCGCGGCGGCCGGCCTCCTCGACCGGCTCGCTCGGGGTGACGAACTCCTCCGCGTGCGACCAGGCGGCGACCTTCTGCGTGCTCATGGTCGTCACCCTACTGCGATCGGGCGACCGCCCCGAGCGCGGCCAGCATGCGGAGCGGGTACGGGACGGGCATGGACGACGACGCAGCGACCACCGAGGACACGACCGGCGTGGACGGCGGGGGCGCCGACGCACCGACCGCCGAGCACCGCCGACCGTCCGGCGTCGACGACGCCACGGTCGAGGCGCTCGGCAAGCTCTCCGAGGCGCTCGAGGTCGTCGAGGACGCGCGCGGCCACCTCTACGGCTTCCACCGCCTCTCCGGGATGGCCGACCTGACCCTCGGCGAGGCGGTCGACCTCTTCCGCGACGCGGGGCACGACGAGCTCGCGGACCGACTCGAGACCGAGCTCGTCGGGCGCAACGTCGTGCAGGGACGGTGGACCTTCCAGCTCGTCGAGGAGTACGACGACGACTACTACGCGACCTTCAAGCGCCTCGAGGCAGGCGCCCGCGACGACCTCGTCGGGGGCCGCAGGCACCTCTTCGAGGCCGAGATGAAGGAGGACCGCCGCACCCATGGCCGGCGCCACCACGAGGCCGTGCCGCATGACGGCGGCGAGCAGGACCCCGCCGCCGACTCCTGAGCCGCCCACAGCCCATCCACAGGTTCCCGCTGGCGGCCCGACAGGCCCATCCGGGAGCATGCAGGGGAACGAATCGAGAAGCGTCGGCGTTCAAGCCGATGAACCGTACCCGTGAAAGGCCCGTGTCCTCGTGACGACCAGCGTGACGCCCAACCCGCCCACCTCGGTGGAGCAGGCCGACTCGGCGTGGACCCCTCCCACGTGGGAGGAGATCGTCGAGCAGCACTCGGCGCGCGTCTACCGGCTCGCCTACCGCCTCACGGGCAACCCGCACGACGCCGAGGACCTGACGCACGACGTCTTCGTGCGCGTCTTCCGCTCGCTCCACTCCTACCAGCCCGGCACGTTCGAGGGCTGGCTGCACCGCATCACGACGAACGTCTTCCTCGACAAGATGCGGCGCAAGCAGCGGATCCGCTTCGACTCCCTCCCGGAGGACGCCGCGGGCCGCCTGCCGAGCTTCGAGAAGGGCCCGGAGCAGACCTACCACGACGCGCGCTTCGACGACGACGTGCAGCGCGCGCTCGACGCGCTCGCGCCGGAGTTCCGCGCCGCCGTCGTGCTCTGCGACATCGAGGGCCTCTCCTACGAGGAGATCAGCACCACGCTGGGCGTCAAGCTCGGCACCGTGCGCTCCCGCATCCACCGCGGCCGCGCGCAGCTGCGCGAGGCGCTGGCCCACCGGGCCCCGGAGGTCGCTGCGGTCGCGACGGCCGCGCCGGCCCAGGGCCGCGCCGCTCGCGCCGGGCTGCGCCTGCCGGGTCGTCGGGTCGCCGCCGGGACGCGGTGACGGGCCGGTGATGTCGTGACGCCGCACCTCAAGGGACACGTCCGTGCCTACGTCGACCGGGCACTGCCCCCGGCGCTGCTGCACGTCTACGACCGTCACCTCGTGTGCTGCACCGTCTGCCGGGCCGCCGCCGACCAGGAGCGCCGCATCGTCGCCGCGCTGCGCGCCGACACCGGTGTCCCGATGAGCCTGCGCACCTCGCTGATGGGCCTCGCCGCGCACCCCGTGGAGGGTTCGGCCGCCCCCGACGCGTCCGCCGGTGCGCGCGACGCGGGCGTCCCCCGGGTGCCCGCCCTGCCGGTCGGCTTCCGTATGCCGTCCGCACCGTCCTACGAGCCCGTGCCCACCGTGGCCCCGACCGCCCCCGCGCTGCACCGTTCGCCGATGCGCGCGGCCGTCGTCGCCTCGCTCGCCGCGGGCGCCTCCGTCGCGGCGGCCTGGGGACTCGCGGTCTCGCCCGTGCCCGGCTCGCCCGTGCCCTCGACGGCCCGCGTGCCGGCGGCCACCTTCGGCACCAGCGCCGTCGGCGCCGTCAGCGCCGTGAACTTCGGCGGCTCGGTGCTCCCGGGCAACCGGGTGGCGCCGGTCCTGCGCGAGTCGCAGCGGTCGCGCACCGTCGGTCTGGGCGGCCTGCCGTACTGGGCCGTGACGACCCGCTCGGCGGCGATCGCCTCGAACGCTGCCGCCCCGGTGCGCCTCACGGCCCTGCGTTCGGCACAATCGGGTCCATGACCGACGAGTCGAGGACGCCGGAGCCGGAGCAGAGCCACGCCCCCGACGCCGCCCTGCCCCCCGAGGCGGGTGGCGCCCAGGCTGCTGGAGGCGTGCCTTCGGAGCAGACCGGCATCATCGACCTCGACGACACGCGCGCCATCCCGGCCGGGGCGACCCGGCCGATCGGCAGCGCCGACCCCGCCGTCTCCACGGCGTCGGCCGCCGCGCGCCGGTCCGACGAGGAGCGCGACGAGGCCTGGTTCGACGTCTTCGGCGGCGAGCACCCCGGCGACGGTGCGGGCGTGCCGGCGCGGGCGGACGCCGCCTGGGGGAGCGACCGCGCGGACGCGCTCGCCGAGCAGGCCCACCGGGCCACCTACGCCCCGCCCGTCGACCCCGCCCTCGCAGCGCCCTCCGCCGCCCACGGCGCCCCCTCGGGGACCGCGGGCGCGGGCGCGACGACCGTGCCGGCATACGGGGGCGCCGTGCCCGCCGACCTCGACGGGCTGCCGGGCGACGGCGCCGGCGGCCCGCCCGGTGGGGTGCCGCTGCGCGACGAGCCCGCCGGACGCCGACGCCGGCGCGGACCGCTCGTGCTCGCCGTCGTCGGGCTCTGCCTCCTCTCGGGCGTCATCGGCGGCGTGGCCGGGCAGCTGGCCGAGGACCGCATCAACACCGGCGTGTCGACGCTGCCCCCGCCCGGGCCCGGCTCGACCCAGCGCCCCGCGGGCTCGGTGGCCAACATCGCGGCGAACGCGCTGCCGAGCGTCGTCACCATCAAGGTCGACGCCGGGAGCGAGGGCTCGGCCACCGGGTCCGGCTTCGTCGTCGACGGCAAGGGGCACGTGCTGACGAACAACCACGTCGTCGCCCCCGGTGTCGGCGGTGACATCGAGGTCGTGCTGAGCAACGGCGACACCGAGAAGGCGACCATCGTCGGACGCGACGAGAGCTATGACCTCGCGGTGCTCAAGATCGCCCGCACCGACCTCACACCGCTGCAGCTCGGCCCCTCCGACAAGGTCGTCGTCGGTGACCAGGTCATCGCCGTGGGCGCGCCGCTCGGGCTCGACCAGACCGTGACGACCGGGATCGTCAGCGCCCTCAACCGCCCGGTGTCACCGGGCGAGCCGGGGGAGTCGTCCTACATCAACGCGATCCAGACCGACGCCGCGATCAACCCGGGCAACTCCGGCGGCCCGCTGCTCGACATGGCGGGCAAGGTCATCGGCGTCAACAGCGCCATCGCCCGCGTGCCGGGCACGAGCGGCTCGACGGGCGGCAGCATCGGCCTCGGCTTCGCCATCCCGAGCGACCAGGCCCGGCGCACCGCCGACCAGCTCATCGCCACCGGCAGGGCGAGCCACCCCGTCATCGGTGTCGGCCTCGACCGCACCTTCAGCGGCGAGGGCGCGCGCGTCGTCGACAAGCCGGATGCCGTGACCGCGGGCGGCCCCGCCGCCAAGGCCGGCGTCAAGCCCGGCGACGTCATCGTCGGCTTCGAGGGCAAGCGCATCCGCACGGCCGACCAGCTCATCGTCTCGATCCGCGCGCGGGCGATCGGCGAGACCGTGACGCTCACGGTCGAGCGTGACGGGCAGGACGTGGACCTGAAGATGACGCTCGAGGCCGATCCGCCCAAGTAGCACTCGGGACGTCACCGTAGGATGGCGCCGCCGATACGCGTGGAAGGGCAGGGACAGTGTTCGACATCAACGGGTGGGAGCTGCTCCTGCTCGGTCTGCTCGCGATCGTCATCCTCGGACCGGAGCGACTGCCCGACTACGCCGCGAAGTTCGGCCGGTTCGTCCGGCAGGCGCGGACGATGGCCGACCGGGCGCGCCAGCAGCTCAAGGACGAGATGGGTCCGGAGTTCTCCGACGTCGACTGGTCGGCCTACGACCCGCGCCAGTACGACCCGCGCAAGATCGTGCGCGACGCGCTCGCCGCGCCGGCGGACGAGGACGACGCCGTGGTCGAGGACAAGCCGGTGAGCCTGCCGCGGCAGCACGACCCGGCGCTGCCGACGCCGTGGGACACCGACGCCACCTGAGGCGCGGCGCGAGAAACCTCTGACCCAGAGGCACCGCTGTCGGTGGCTGGGTTTATCGTCACTGCTTGATGCCTGCTGAACCCACCTCGCACCCACCCGCCTCGGTCCGATCGCTCTGGCGCCTGCGCGGCTACCTGCGCCCGCACCGGTGGGCGCTCGCCGTCATGTTCGCCGCGTCGCTCGGTGGCGTCGGCCTCTCCATCGCCATCCCGCTCGTGACCCGTGCCGTCATCGACGGGCCGATCACCCGGCACGAGCTCGCGCCGGTGCTGCCGCTCGGCCTGCTCGCGCTCGCGCTGGGCGTGCTCGAGGCCGTCCTCATCTTCGTGCGCCGCTGGGTCCAGTCCAACGCCGTGCTCGGTCTCGAGACCGAGCTGCGGCGCGACCTCTACGAGCGCCTGCAGGCGCTGCCGATGAGCTTCCACACGCGGTGGCAGTCCGGCCAGCTGCTCTCGCGCGCGACCACCGACCTGTCGGCGATCCGGCGGTTCAGCGGCTTCGGGCTGCTCTTCCTCGTCGTCAACGTGCTCCAGGTCGTCGCCGTGACGGTCGTGCTGCTGACGATGTACTGGCCGCTCGGGCTCGTCGTCGCGGCGACCGCGGCCCCCATCGTCTGGCTCTCGATGCGCTTCGAGCGGGCCTACGTCGTCGTGTCCCGGCAGGTGCAGGACCAGCAGGGCGACCTCGCCACGCAGGCCGAGGAGGGCGCCGTCGGCATCCGCGTCATCAAGTCGTTCGGCCGCAGCGACCACATGAGCCGCCGCTACGACGACGCGGCCCTCGAGCTGCGCGCGACGAGCCTGGCCAAGGTGCGCCTCTCGGCGAAGTTCTGGACCTTCCTCGAGGTCATCCCCAACCTCGCGGTCGTCGTCGTGCTCCTCCTCGGCGCCATCGGCGTCGGCCGGGGTGCCTTGACCCCCGGCGAGCTCGTCGCCTTCATCACCCTCATGCTCTCGCTCGTCTGGCCGGTGTCGTCGCTCGGGGTCATCCTCGCGATGGCCCAGGAGGCCATGACCGCCGCGGCGCGGGTGCTCGAGATCTTCGACACCGAGCCCGACATCGTCTCGGGGGAGCACCCGGGCGCCGCGGCGCGGGGACACCTGCGCTTCGAGCACGTCGACTTCGCCTTCCCCGACGCGCCCGACGAGCCGGTGCTGCGCGACGTCAACCTCGACGTGGCGCCGGGGGAGACCCTCGCGCTCGTGGGGGCCACCGGCTCGGGCAAGACCGCGCTGACCGCCCTGGTGCCGCGGCTCTCCGACGTCACCGGCGGCCGCGTCACGATCGACGGCGTCGACGTGCGCGACCTCGACCTCGAGACGCTGCGGAGCCTCGTCGCGACGGCGTTCGAGGAGCCGACCCTCTTCTCGATGAGCGCCCGTGAGAACGTGACGCTCGGCCGGTCCGACGCCCCGGAGGACGACGTCCTCGCCGCCCTCGACGTCGCACAGGCCGGCTTCGTGCACGACCTGCCCTGGGGCCTCGACACCCGCATCGGCGAGCAGGGCCTCTCGCTGTCCGGAGGCCAGCGCCAGCGGCTCGCCCTCGCCCGGGCCGTGCTCTCGCAGCCGGCGGTGCTCGTGCTCGACGACACCCTCTCGGCGCTCGACGTGCACACCGAGAAGCTCGTCGAGCAGGCGCTGTCGAGCGTGCTCTCCGAGACGACGGGCCTCGTCGTCGCCCACCGGGCCTCGACCGTGCTGCTCGCCGACCGGGTGGCCCTGCTCGAGCACGGCACCATCACCCACGTCGGCACGCACCGCGAGCTGCTCGACACCGTCCCGGCCTACCGCGAGCTGCTCGCGGCCGACGGCCCCGACGCGACGGACCGGGCCGACGCGACCGAGGAGATGACGGCATGACGGCCCCCACCCAGCAGTGGCGCGGCGTGGCCGCCGACGACATCGAGGGCGACCTGACGGCCGAGACCTCGGCGCGGCTCGCAGGCCGGTCCCAGCGGCTGCTCCGTGAGGTGCTGCGCCCGTGGCGCCGGGCGCTGTGGTGGCTCATGGTGGTCGTCGTCGTCGAGAACGCCGCCCGGCTGTCGATCCCCTACCTCGTCAAGGAGGGCATCGACACCGGCATCCCGCCGATCCGGGCCTCGGGCGACCTCGGGCCGCTGCTGCTCGTCGTCGGTCTGGTGCTCGTCGCGACGATCACCCAGGCGATCTCGCGCAACCTGTTCCTCGTCCGCTCGGGCATCATCGGCCAGGACATCCTGCTCTCGATCCGGCGGCGGGTCTTCCGCCACTTCCAGGCGCTGAGCCCGGCGTTCCACGACCGCTACACCTCCGGCCGCGTCATCTCGCGCCAGACGTCCGACGTCGACGCCATCTACGAGATGCTCGAGACCGGGTTCGACGGGCTCGTCACGGCCGCGCTGACGCTCGTCGGCACCTCGGTGCTGCTCCTCGTGCTCGACGTGCGGCTGGGTCTCGTCGCGCTGCTCTGCGGCCCGGCGCTCGCCCTCCTGACGAACTGGTTCCGCAAGGAGTCGGCGAAGAGCTACCGGGCGACCCGCGAGAAGGTCGCCCTCGTCATCGTCCACTTCGTCGAGTCGATGAACGGCATCCGGGCCGTGCAGGCGTTCCGCCGCGAGCCGCGCAACCAGGCGATCTTCGAGGACGTCAACGACCAGTACCGCCGGGCCAACCTCGTCGCCTTCCGGCTCGTCGCGTGGTTCATGCCGGGCATCCGCCTCATCGGCAACGTGACGATCGCCGCGGTGCTGCTCTACGGCGGCTACCTCGCCTACCACGGCGAGGTCACCGTCGGCGTGCTCGCGGCGTTCCTGCTCTACCTGCGCCAGTTCTTCGAGCCGATGATGGAGATCTCGCAGTTCTACAACACCTTCCAGTCGGCGACGGCCGCGCTCGAGAAGCTGTCGGGGGTGCTCGAGGAGGAGCCCGACGTCGCCGAGCCGGTCGACCCGGAGCCGCTGCGCGACGTCGCGGGCGAGGTGCGGTTCGACGGGGTGCGCTTCGAGTACGTCGCGGGCCAGCCCGTGCTGCCCGGGCTCGACCTGACGGTGCCCGCCGGCCAGACCGTCGCCCTCGTCGGCACGACCGGCGCCGGCAAGACGACCATCGCCAAGCTCGCCACCCGCTTCTACGACCCGAGCGACGGCGCGGTGCGCCTCGACGGCATCGACCTGCGGCGGCTCGCCTCGGACGACCTGCACCGGGCCGTCGTCATGGTCACGCAGGAGAACTACCTCTTCAGCGGCACCGTCGCCGACAACATCCGCTTCGGTCGCCCCGAGGCGAGCGACGAGCAGGTGGAGGCAGCGGCTCGCGCCCTGGGGGCGCACGAGTTCATCACGGCGCTGCCGCAGGGGTACGGGACGGCCGTCTCGAACCGCGGCGGCCTGCTCAGCGCGGGTCAGCGCCAGCTCGTGGCCTTCGCCCGCGCGTTCCTCGCCGACCCCGCCGTGCTGATCCTCGACGAGGCGACGAGCTCGCTCGACATCCCCTCCGAGCGCCTCGTGCAGCGCGCGCTCGACACGATCCTCGCCGGGCGCACCGCCATCGTCATCGCGCACCGGCTCTCGACGGTCGAGAACGCCGACCGGGTGCTCGTGCTCGAGCACGGGCGGATCGTCGAGGACGGTGCGCCGGGCGACCTCGTGGCGGCCGGCGACGGGCGCTACTCCGACCTGCACCAGGCCTGGGTCGACTCCCTGGCCTGACCGCGCGGCCCGGGCGCCGGGTCACCCCGGCGCGCGGGCGCGCGCCGCGCCGGGCCGGCGCGCGTCAGCGGCCGGCGGGAGTGAGTCCGAGCGAACGGCCGGCCAGGCCCCGAGCGCGGGAGCCGAGGCGGCGGGCGATGCCGCGCAGCGCCACGGCGGCGGCTGTGTCGGGCGCCCCCAGCACGACGGGGGTGCCGGCGTCGCCACCCTCGCGCAGGCGCGTGTCGAGCGGGATCTGGCCGAGCAGCTCGACGGGCGCGCCGATGCTCTTCGTCAGGGAGTCGGCGACGGCCTGGCCGCCGCCCGAGCCGAAGATCTCCTGGCGGGTGCCGTCGGGCAGCTCGAGCCAGCTCATGTTCTCGATGACGCCGACGACCCGCTGGTGGGTCTGCAGGGCGATCGATCCGGCCCGCTCGGCCACCTCGGCGGCGGCCTGCTGCGGGGTCGTCACGACGAGGATCTCGGCCGTCGGGATGAGCTGGGCGACCGAGATCGCGATGTCGCCGGTGCCCGGCGGCAGGTCGAGCAGCAGCACGTCGAGGTCGCCCCAGAAGACGTCGCCGAGGAACTGCTGCAGGGCCCGGTGGAGCATCGGCCCGCGCCAGACGACCGGCTGGTTGCCGGGCACGAACATGCCGATCGAGATGACCTTCACGTCGTGGCTGACGGGCGGCAGGATCATGTCGTCGACCTGCGTCGGGCGCTGCTCGACCCCGAGCATGCGCGGCACCGAGAAGCCGTAGACGTCGGCGTCGACGACGCCCACGCGCAGGCCCTGCTCAGCCATCGCGGCGGCGAGGTTGACCGTCACCGACGACTTGCCGACGCCACCCTTGCCGGATGCGACGGCATACACGCGCGTGAGGCTGTTGGGCCTGGCGAAGGGGATCTCCTTCTCGGGGGCGCCCCCACGCAGCTGCGAGCGCAGCTCGGCGCGCTGCTCGTCGCTCATGACGTCGAGCTCGACCTCGACCGACGTGACGCCGTCGAGCGCGAGGAGGGCGTTGCTCGAGTCCTTGGTCAGCGTCTCCTTCATGGGGCAGCCCGAGACGGTGAGGAAGATCGCGAGGTCGACCTTGCCGGCGTCGTCGATCTCGACCGACTTCACCATGCCGAGCTCGGTGATCGGCTTGCGGATCTCGGGGTCGTTGACCTTCGACAGCGCCGTGAGCAGGGCGTCACGGCTGGGCAGTGCGGCGACAGACATGTGCTCCATCGTATGCCGCGGTGCAGGCGCCCCCGACCGCCCCCGGTGTCTACCGCAACACACCGTGGAGGTCACAACCCACCGGGATCGGATGCCGGTGTGTCGTGACCTACTCGGTGTGTTGCGCGGGCGGGGGCGGGGTGTCGTCGTCGCGGCCGCGCAGCAGGGCGCGGTCCTCGAGCTCGTCGAGGAGCGAGCGCAGCTCGGAGCGCACGAAGTCACGGGTCGCCTGCTCGCGCAGCGCGAGGCGCAGGCTCGCCACCTCGCGGGTCAGGAACTCGGTGTCGGCGAGGTTGCGCTCGTCGCGGGCGCGGTCCTGCTCGAGCGCGACGCGGTCGCGGTCGGCCTGCCGGTTCTGCGCGAGCAGGATGAGGGGCGCGGCGTAGGAGGCCTGCAGGCTGAGCATGAGGGTGAGGAAGATGAAGGGGAACTCGTCGAAGACGAGGCTCGTCGGCGCGAGCACGTTCCAGGCGATCCACGCCGCGACGAAGACGGTCATCCCGATGAGGAACTGCGCCGTGCCCATGAACCGCGCGAACTTCTCGGACAGGACGCCGAAGGCCTCCTGCGTCAGGGTGACCCGCGGCAGCACCCGGGCCCGCTTCTCCTGCGGCTGGTCGAGCTTGTCGCTGCGCACGCTGCGCGGGGTGCTGCGCCGGTCGGCGCGCTCGCTCACGGCTTGACCCCCAGCTCGTGCCGGGCCTCACGCCAGTCCTCCGGGAGGATGTGGTCGAGCACGTCGTCGACGGTGACCGCGCCGATGAGGCGCCCGTCGTCGTCGACGACCGGCAGGGAGACGAGGTTGTACGTGGCGAGGGTGCGCGTCACCGTCTCGAGGGACGCGCTGGCCGCGACGGGCTCGATCTCCTTGTCGATGATCGAGCCGACGGCGCCGTGCGGCGGCTCACGCAGCAGGCGCTGGATGTGCACGAGGCCGAGGTAGCGCCCGGTCGGCGCCTCGAGCGGCGGCCGGCAGACGTAGACCATCGAGGCGAGCGCGGGGGCGAGCTCCTCGCGGCGCACCGTCGCGAGCGCCTCGGCGATCGTCGCCTCGGGGCCGAGCACCACGGGCTCGGTCGTCATCATGCCGCCGGCGGTCTTCTCGTCGTAGGCGAGCAGGCGGCGCAGGGGCGCGGCCTCGTCGGGCTCCATCAGCTGGAGCAGCTCCTCGGCCTGCTCCGGCGGCAGGTCGGCGAGCAGGTCGGCGGCGTCGTCGGGCTCCATCGCCTCGAGCACGTCGGCCGCGCGCTCGTTGGCGAGGCCGGCGAGGATCTCGACCTGGTCGTCCTCCGGCAGCTCCTCGAGGACGTCGGCGAGCCGCTCGTCGTCGAGCGCGGCGGCCACCTCGGCGCGACGCTTGGGGTTGAGGTCGTGGATGACCTCGGCGAGGTCGGCGACCTTGAGGTCGTCGTAGGTCTCGAGGAGCCGCTCGGCGCTCTGGGCGCCCGACTGCTGGTGCAGGCCGACGACGTCGCGGATGTCGACGAGCATCGTCTTGCCCGACCGGCGCCGGGTCAGGCGCGACATGGCCTTCGAGGCGGGGGAGATGCCCGCCGAGGCCTGGCGCACGAAGACCCGGGTGCCCAGCCAGTCGCGACGCGGGCCCTGCTCGATGGCGACGTCCTCGACGAGGGCGTCCGCGAAGCCCGCCTCGACGGCCTCGGGTGTCGTGACGCGCACGGACCGGTCGAACAGCTCGGCCGCGACGAGCACCTCGTTGGTGCGCTGCTCGAAGCGGCGCATGTTGACCAGGCCCGTCGTGATGACGGCGCCGGCGTCGATCGAGGTCACGCGAGTCATCGGGACGAAGACGCGCCGCCGCCCCGGCACCTCGACGACGAGACCGATGACGCGGGGCTCGGGGCGGCTCACGGGGAACATCACCACGACGTCGCGGACGCGCCCCACCTGGTCACCGAGCGGGTCGAAGACGGCGAGGCCGGTCAGGCGCGCGACGAAGACGCGGGTGCTCGCACTCATGGGCCCAAGGCTATGCGGTCAGCGTCCGTCGAGACCGACGCCACGTCGCCGCCGCTTCCTGCGCTGCTTGGCGCGGGCCTTCGCGGCCCGCCGCTCGGCCTTGGCCTCGGCACGCGCCCGCCGCTGCTCGGCCTTCGTCTCCCCGCGCCCACCCCAGTGCCAGGGGCGCCAGGAGGTCGTCGTCGCGGCGGTGCGGGCGGGGGGCGCGCGGTGGTCGTCGGCGGCATACGACCCCGGCGACTCGAGGGGGGCGCCGAAGGGCACGAGGGCGGTGACGGTGCACTCGGCGGCCCAGCGCGTCACGCTGTCGTCGACGGCGTTGAGCCGCGCGGGACGCAGCAGGTCGGTGGCGCGCTGCCACTGGCTGCTCCCGGGCTCGAGCACGTGCACGCGGGCGCGCACCGTCAGCAGCCGGCCGCCGGTGTCCTTGCTGCGCAGGACGAGGCGCACCTCGGGCGGCAGCCACGGCAGGGGCTGCTCGCCCGGACCGCTGACCACGAGGGCGGCGCCGTCGTCCCAGACGTGCCACGCCGGCCAGGTGCGGTCGTCGGCCACGTCGATCCAGAGCAGCCCCGACTTGCCCATCGTCTCGGCGAGCAGTGCGGCGCCGGGGGCGGGCGCGGCGGGGTCGGGGGCGTCGGTCGGCTCGCCCTGCTGCTCGGTCGCGCGCTCGGTCACACGGCCACCCTAGTGACCCGCGCCTCATCGGCGGAGGGCGTGACTGTCGTCATAACGCGGGCCGACCCGCCGTTGCTACGTTGACCGCCATGCGCAGCGCCAAGGACTTCTTCCGCCCGCTCGCGGTGGGGGCGCCGACGCCTCTGACGCAGGTGCCGGCCCGACCGTCCCGAGTCATCCACTTCTTCGACCCGAGCAACCCGAAGATGGCCGCGAAGGTGCCCGGCATGGTCGGCACCGTCGACGTGCTCCTCGGCAACCTCGAGGACGCCGTCAAGGCCGACCGCAAGGAGGCGGCGAGGGCCGGTCTCGTCGAGATCGCCAAGGCCACGGACTTCGGCGAGGACACCCAGCTCTGGACGCGCATCAACGCCCTCGACAGCCCGTGGGCCCTGGACGACCTCACGACGCTCGTCACCGAGATCGGCGACAAGCTCGACGTCGTCATGGTGCCCAAGGTGCAGGGCGCCGAGGACATCCACTACGTCGACCGCCTCCTCGCCCAGCTCGAGGCGAAGGCGGGGCTCACCCGGCCGATCCTCGTGCACGCCATCCTCGAGACCGCCCGCGGCATGGTCAACGTCGAGGAGATCTGCGGGGCCTCGCCGCGCATGCAGGGGCTCTCCCTCGGGCCCGCCGACCTCGCGGCCGACCGGCGGATGAAGACGACCCGCGTCGGCGGCGGCCACCCCGGCTACCTCGTGCGCACCGACCCCGTCGACGGCGACGTGCAGGGGGAGCGCACGACGGCGCAGCAGGACCTCTGGCACTACACGATCGCCCGGATGGTCGACGCCTGCGCCATGCACGGCATCTACCCGTACTACGGCCCGTTCGGCGACATCCAGGACGTCGTCGCCTGCGAGGACCAGTTCCGCAACGCGTTCCTCCTCGGCTGCGTCGGCACGTGGTCGCTGCACCCGGTGCAGATCGAGATCGCCAAGCGCGTCTTCAGCCCGTCGGCGCAGGACGTGGCGCACGCGCGCCGGGTCGTCGCCGCGATGGGCGACGGCACGGGCGCGGTCATGCTCGACGGCAAGATGGAGGACGACGCGAGCCTCAAGCAGTGCCTCGTCATCGTCGAGCTCGCCGAGCGCCTCTCGCAGACCGACCCCGCGCTCGCCGAGCTGTATGCCGCCGCAACCGTCCCGCAGGAGGGCTGAGCCCGTGACCGTCGAGTCCGACACCTACCGACCGCGCCGCTCGGTGCTCTACATGCCGAGCTCGAACGAGCGCGCCCTCGAGAAGGCGAAGACGCTTCCCGTCGATTCGCTGATCCTCGACCTCGAGGACGCCGTGGCACCGGATGCGAAGGACGCCGCACGTGAGAACGCCTGTGCGGCAGCGCGATCCGGTGACTACGGTCGACGCGAGCTGACGATCCGGGTCAACGGTCTCGGCTCGCAGTGGCACGACGCCGACCTCGCCGCGGCCGCAGCGGCGGGCCCCGACGCGATCGTCGTGCCGAAGGTCGGCTCGGCCGACGAGGTGCGGGCGCTCGTCGCCGCGATGGAGGCGGCCGGCGCCCCCGCGCGCACGCGGCTGTGGGCCATGGTCGAGACGCCGGTGGCCGTGCTGCACGCCGAGGAGATCGCCCGCGCGTCGAGCCGACTGGCCTGCCTCGTGCTCGGCACGAACGACCTCTACAAGGAGCTCGGTGCGTCCTTCGCGCCCGGCCGCGCAGCCATCGCGACGAGCCTGCAGCTGGTGCTGCTCGGCGCGCGGGCCGCGGGCGTCGCGGTGCTCGACGGCGTGTTCAACGACGTCTCGGACGCCGAGGGCTTCCACGCCGAGGCGCGGCAGGGACGCGAGCTCGGCTTCGACGGCAAGACCCTGATCCACCCGGCACAGGTCGGCCCGGCCAACGAGGTCTTCGCGCCCGACCCCGGCCAGGTCGACGACGCGCGGGCCGTCATCGCGGCCTTCGAGGAGGCGCAGGCGCAGGGGCGGGGCGTGGCAACCCTCAACGGCCGCCTCATCGAGAACCTCCACGTCGACACGGCCCGCAAGGTGCTCGCCACGGCCGAGGCCATCGCCGCCCTCTCGTGATCCGACGGCTCCATCGGGCGGGAGCGTGGCCGGCGGGATCGGCCGGAGTCCCTCGTGCGTTGGAGCAGTCATGAGCCAGCAGCCGCGCGAGCGTGCAGCCACGACCCCACCCGTCACCGGCGGGGACCGGGCGGGCCTGTCCCGTCGCCGGTTGCTGACGCTGGGCGCCGTGGGCGCTGTCGGCGTCGTCGCGGCGGGAGGGGCGTATGCCGTGTCGCGCGGTCCCGGGCTCCCGTCCCTGCCGCAGCTGCCCGGGTTCGCGGAGCCGACCCCTCGCGAGCTGCGCATCGACCCCCGGCCTGCGGACTTCCGCGAGCTGGAGTCGCGTCGGCGCTTCGGGCCGGCCCGGCACGTCTACGAGGTGACGGGCCGAGCTGCGACGGCCTACGTCACCGAGCCCTTCGGTGCCCGTGTCGACCGCTGGCTCGAGCTGCACCGACGGCACGTGGGCCAGGCCCCCGACGAGCTGCGGTCCTACGGCGCGTGGGTGCGTGGCTCGGCGACGTCGTGGCACAGCTCGGGCGAGGCCATCGACGTCGCCCGGCTCCGCGCGGGCGGACGCGACCTCACGTCGCTGCGCCACGACCAGTGGCGCGACGCCCCGGCGCCGGAGCTGCGCCGCCGGCTGTCGCTCTACTGGCGCACCGCCGCCGGGCTCCACCACGAGTTCGCCGACGTGCTGACGTATCTCTTCGACGCCGCCCACGCGAACCACATCCACGTCGACCTCGGCCGCTTCGGTCCGGAGCGACCGCGCCTCATCCGGCGCTCGAACGCCCAGGTGCAGGCGGTGCAGGCGATGTGTCGCCACGTCTGGGGCGTCACCGACGTCGAGACCACCGGCGAGTTCGACGACGCGACGCGCGCCGCGACGACGCGCATCCTCGAGCGCGTCGGCGGTCCCGGCGAGCTCGCCGACTCCCGGGAGGCCTGGCAGGCCTTCCTCGTCGCCACGATGGAGCGCGGCTGACACCGTGACGCGGGGCACGGCACACGGGTGGGTCGAGGGTCGGGCGGAGGGACCGGCCGTGCAGCGTGCCGCCGCCTAGGATCGGGGCCATGCCCAGAACCGTGCTCACCCCACAGTCGGATGACTTCCCCCGCTGGTACCAGGACGTCGTCGCCAAGGCCGAGCTGGCCGACAACGGGCCGGTGCGCGGCACCATGGTCATCCGACCGTACGGCTACGCGATCTGGGAGCGCATGCAGGCGGACATGGACCGCCGCATCAAGGAGGCCGGTGCGCGCAACGCGTACTTCCCGCTCTTCATCCCCGAGTCCTACCTCACCAGGGAGGCCGAGCACGTCGAGGGATTCAGCCCCGAGCTCGCCGTCGTGACGCATGCGGGCGGCAAGCAGCTGGAGGAGCCGGTCGTGGTGCGGCCGACCTCGGAGACCGTCATCGGCGAGTACCTCGCGAAGTGGACGCAGAGCTATCGCGACCTGCCGCTGCTGCTCAACCAGTGGGCCAACGTCGTGCGGTGGGAGCTTCGGCCACGGATCTTCCTGCGCACCAGCGAGTTCCTCTGGCAGGAGGGGCACACCGCGCACGCGACGGAGGGCGACGCGCGCGCGTACGCCGCCCGGATCCAGGAGGACGTGTATGCCGCGTTCATGCGCGAGATGCTCGCCCTGCCGGTCGTGCTCGGCCGCAAGACGGCCCGCGAACGCTTCGCCGGCGCCACGAACACCCTTGCCCTGGAAGGGATGATGCGCGACGGGAAGGCCCTGCAGATGGGCACGAGCCACGAGCTCGGCCAGAACTTCGCCAAGGCCTTCGACATCACCTACCTCTCCGAGCAGGGGCGCCAAGAGCTGTGCTGGACGACGTCATGGGGAACGTCGACGCGCATGCTCGGTGGGCTCATCATGGGTCACGGCGACGACCACGGACTGCGGCTGCCGCCGCGGCTCGCGCCGGTGCAGGCGCTCGTCATGGTCGTCAAGGAGGGTGAGGGCGTGACCGAGGCGGCGCACCGGCTCGTCGCCGACCTCCTGGCGCGCGGGGTGCGCGCCGAGCTCGACGCCCGGGTCGACACCGCCTTCGGCCGCCGCGCCGTCGACGCCGAGCTCAAGGGGATCCCGGTGCGCGTCGAGGTGGGTCCGCGCGACCTCGCGGAGGGCTCGGTCACGGTCGCCCGGCGGATCGCCGGTGGCAAGGAGTCCGTGCCCCTCGGGGGCGTCGTCGACGTCGTCGTCGCAGCGCTCGAGGAGGACCACGACACGCTCTACGCGAACGCCCTGGCCCACCGCGAGGCCAGCACCGTGGCCGTCACGAGCGTGGGGGAGGCCGCCGAGGCCGCCCGCACCGGCTGGGCCACCATCCCGTGGGCGGCCCTCGGGCCGGAGGGGGAGGAGGAGCTCGCCCGATCGGCCGTCACCGTGCGGTGCCTGACCATGCCGGACGGGTCGGTGCCCGCGTCGGAGGACGCCGACGGCGTGCTCGCGGTCGTCGCCCGGGCCTACTGACGCGCGGCCCGTCGGCCCCCCCCGGCCACACCGCCGGAGGACTCACGGGAAGAGGGACGGGTCGCGCGCCGTTGACGGGTACGTGGACGGTGCCGGGGGTCAGGACGACGTGAGGAGCGAGATGACGGCGGGCGGACGACCGGTGGAGCCGGCTCAGCCGGGCGTGCTGACGCCGCTGCTGCGCGACCGCGAGAGCGTGTTCGTCTACGACCGCGGCCACGTGCTCGGACCTGAGGCGCTGCGTGCCATCCTCGAGGCCGCCCGCTGGTCGCCGTCGGCGGGCAACTCGCAGCCGTGGGGCTTCCTCGTGGGCCTGCGCGGCGACGACACGCACGCCGCCATGGTGGAGACGCTGTCGTCGGCGAACCGGGTGTGGGCGCCGTCGGCCTCGGCCGTCATCTTCACGCTGCACCAGGTCGCGACCGACGAGGACCACGAGATCGCCTACAGCGACTACGCGATGTTCGACCTCGGGCAGGCGGTCGCGCACATCACCGTTCAGGCCCGGTCGATGGGCATGCAGGTGCGCCAGTTCGGTGGCTTCGACCACCGGGCCGCGGCCGAGCGCTTCGCCGTCCCGCCGCACTGGGCCGTGACGACGGGGATCGCCCTCGGCCTGCCCGCCGGGCCCGACGGCGACGCCGAGATGCCCGAGTGGCTGCGGGCGCGGGCCCGGTTGCCCCGCTCCCGCCTGCCGCTCGAGGCGTTCGTCCACTCCGGCAAGTTCGGCCACGCCGCAGACTTCCTCGGCTGAGGACCCGAGTCTGCGCCGACGCACGGACGGAGGCCGCTCCACGAACGAGCGGCCTCCGTCACGTGCGTGGCCGGGCCTGCCCGGTCACCACCGCGACGTCGCCGCCGCCATGAGGTCACCGAAGAGCAGCCCCTCGTCCACCGCGTACCCACGCCGGGTGAACCAGTCACACATGTTGCGGGTGTCGCGCTCGAGGAACTCCGGCCCGTGCGGGTTGCCGATGACGTCGACGATCTGGGGCCAGTCGATGAGCACCAGGCGGGCGGCGTCCCCCTCGCCCTCGAGGAGCACGTTGTAGGGCGAGAGGTCGCCGTGCGCCCAGCCGAGCTCGGCGAGGCGCAGCATCGCCGACCGCAGCTGCTCGAAGAGCACGGGCAGGAGGTCGACGTCCGGCCTCGTCTGCGCGAGGCGCGGCGCCGCCTGTCCGTCCTGGCTGCCGATGAACTCCATCAGCATCTCGTCGTCGGACATCTGCACCGGGTAGGGCACCGGCAGCCCCTCGTCCCACAGCCGCACGAGCGTCTCGAACTCCGCGAAGGCCCAGAGCCCGCTGATCAGCTCCTTGCCGAAGGCGGTGCGGGTCCGGATGGCCCGCGTCTCGCGCGACTTCCGCACGCGCCGCCCCTCGAGGTAGCCCGAGTCGCGGTGGAACAGGCGGTGCCGGCTCGAGCGGTAGCGCTTGCCCGCCATGAGCACGTCGCGACCGGGGGAGCCGGGCACCCACCTGCGCACGAGGTGGACGTCCGCCTCCTTGCCGGTCTTGAGCACCCCGAGGTCGGACTCCACGGCCCCGAGGTCGGTGATGACCCAGTCGGGCCGTGGCTTGGGCCCGTGTGTGGCGCCGTCCCAGCTCGACCAGCGCTCGCCCTCGGGCGGGCCGTCGGGGTCGCTGTCGACGGCGTACTGCTCGACCTCGAGGCCGAGGTCGCGCCGGCTGCTCAGCCGGCGGCTGACGACCTCGCGGTCGTCGTCATGAAAAGCGTTTGATGACAAGAGAACTCCAAGGAAGAAGAGATGTGGGCAGGCGTGCCCGGGGCCGGAATGGACATGTCGCCCTCCTTGGGTCCTGGCGTGCAGCCGTGTGCCGCCGCGCTCGCGTAGAGACTGGCGCAGCGGCACACGGGTGTGCAACGGGTTTTCGGTGGAGCCGTCGGCCTCAGCCGGTGATCTTGTCGTAGCGGTAGGGCACGAACGTGCCGTAGCCCGAGAAGTACGGGTAGGGGATGGTGCGCGCGATCGCGCCGTGCGAGCCCGACTCCTCGCTGGCGTAGTAGGAGGTGTGGGCCGAGTTGGCCCAGCCGCGGAAGATCACGACGTGGCCCGACGCCCCGGCCGAGCCCGGGCCGCCCTTGAGCAGGATGTCACCGGGGCGCAGGTCGCTCTTGCCGATCCGGTGCGAGACGTTCGGCAGCGTGACCGTCGACAGCGAGGAGCTCAGGTGCCAGGCCATCGAGACGAATCCCGAGCAGTCCGTGCGGTACTGGCGACCCTGCGGGTCCCCGGTGTAGCGGGACATGCTGTACGGCACGCGACGGTCGGTCCAGTACTTCGCCCGGGCGAGGACCTCGGTGCGCGAGATCGTGCCGCCCACCGACGAGCCACCGGTCGGGGGCTTCGGTGAGCAGCTCAGCACCCGGGTGATGCCCATGGCCTTCATCGTCTGCGGGCCGGCCTGGCCGCCGGTCGGGATGCCGTGGGCCTTCTGGTACGCCTTGACCTTGCTCGTGGTGAGCGGGCCGTAGACGCCGTCGGCCGACGCGCCGGCCTTGGCCTGCACCGCCTTGACCTTGGCGATGACCTTCGGCTGCGTCAGCGGGCCTGCCGAGCCGTCCTGGGCGAGGCAGTTGTCCTTCTGGAACGCCTTGACCGCCGCCGTCGTGGCGGGGCCGTAGCTGCCGTCGATCGACCCGGAGTAGTAGAGCATCCCCCAGAGGTCCTCCTGCAGCTGCCTCGTGGTGAGCGAGCTGACGGCCTGCGCGGGTGCCTGGTGCGTCATGACGGTGACGCCGACGAGCGCCAGCGCGGCGAGCAGCGCGCTGACGAGTCGCGCAGAGCGGGGTGCCCCGGCGCGTACGTGCATGGTCGAACCCATGTCTCATCCCTTCTCGACGGGACTCCCCTGTGGACCCCCGCCGCCGACAGTAGGGCCGCCGGGGAGCGGGTGGAATGGGTAGTGCTACCCACCTCCGGCGTCGCCCGGCGCAGGCTGATTGCGGCAATCGGTATCAGCGCCACCGCCGACGGCTCTACCGTGACGAGAGGTTCACGTCGCCCGTCCGTCCCGGAGGTGAGTGGGTATGCCGTCGACGACCTTCGGCGGGGGAGCGGTGCGGGTGCGCACCCCCCGCGGCTACGACGCCGCGCCGGCGAGGGACCGGACCGACCGTGACCTCCCCGGGGGCGGCCGCCGGTCGGCCGAGCGCGCGGCCCTCGTCGCGGCGCTCGGCGAGCAGGACTTCGTCGTCGTCGACCGGATCGACCTCACGCCCCGGCGCGGCCGCGACCTCGAGGGCCCGCCCGCGCCGAACCGCGCGGGCACGGTGCGGCTCGACGTCGACGTGCCGGCCGGCGACGACGCCGTGGTCCTGCTCGAGCGCGACGGCGTCTACTCCTGGCACCTCCCGGTCGAGGCGTCGCGGCGGTCGCGCGGCATCGACCTCGGGCCCCGCACCGTCTCGTTCGCGCTCACGGTGCAGCCGGAGCGCCCCACCCGTCCCCGTCGCGAGCGCGGCGCGAGCCCGGCGGCGGACGGGGCGACGGGCGGGTCGGCCGGGACGGATCGCGGGCTGCTCGGCGACCTCGCCCACGGGGCGCTGCAGGCCATCGTCCTGCGCTTCGGCGCGCCCGCGCTCGTCGGCAAGGTCATCGAGCGGCTGGAGGCGGGAGTGCGCCCGGGGCTCGTGCACGTCGGCGGAGCCACCCTCGAGACCTGGCGGCCGGTCGCCGACCTCGGGGCCGTGCGCCTGCCCACCGACCGGCCGGCACGTGTCCTGCTCCTCGTGCACGGCACGTTCTCGACGACCGTGAGCGCCTTCGGTGCCCTCGCCGTGGCCCCGGGAGCCGAGGGCTTCGTCGACGCGCTGCGGGGGGCGTACGACGCCGTGCTCGGCTTCGACCACCGCACCCTGAGCGTCGACCCCGAGCAGAACGCCCGCGACCTGCTCGCGCTGCTGCGCCCGCACCCTGGCGAGCTCGTCGTCGACGTCGTCACCCACAGCCGCGGCGGCCTGGTCACCCGCTCGTTCGTCGAGAGCGTCCTCCCCGGCGCCGGCACGTCGATCGGCGTCGAGAACATCGTCTTCGTCGCGGCCACGAACGGCGGCACCCACCTCGCCGACCCCGAGCGCTGGCACGACCTCGTCGACCTCTACACCAACCTCGTGCTCGCGGCCTCGACCGGGCTCTCGCTCGTGCCGGGTGGGGCCCCCTTCGCCGCCGTCGTCGGCGGCGTCGTGCGGGGCGTCGGCGCCCTCGTCAAGTACCTCGTCTCGTATGCCGCCGGCGAGCCCGGTGGGGCGGGCGGGGTGCCGGGGCTCGCCGCGATGATGCCGGACGGGCCCTTCGTGACGACGCTCAACGAGGACCAGCCGGGTCAACCGGGCCCCGGCACCAGCTGGTTCGTCGTCTCGTCCGACTTCCACGTCTCGCTCTTCGACGACCACCACAACCCGCCGGAGTTCCCGCGCGAGCTGGCGGTCAAGCTGGCGGAGGGATTCGTCGACCACCTCTTCCGGGGCAGGAACGACCTCGTCGTCGACACCGACTCGATGTCGGCCATCGGGCCTCCCGGCGGGGGTTACGTGCGCGACACGCTCGCGCTCGGCACCAACGACGTCGTGCACCACGTCAACTACTTCTCGCAGCTCCCCGTCATCGCCCGCATCAGCCAGTGGCTGCCGCTCGGTCTCGGGGCGGGGGACGACGCCACCCGGCTGCCGGCCTGGATGACCGCCGGCGAACCCGTCGCCGGGTCGGGCGCCGGCCCCGCCGTCGACCTCGGTGTGCCGGGGGACCGGGGGCTCGAGAGCATCGACCGGGACCTGCCGCCGGCCACGTCGGCCCGGCCGCCGGCCCCGACGGTGCCGGCGAAGAAGGCGACGGCGAAGAAGGCGACGGCGAAGAAGGCGACGGCGAAGAAGGCGACGGCGAAGAAGGCGACGAAGAAGGCGGTCAAGGGCGCTCCCGCCCGGCCGCCGGACGACGGGGTCGCAACCGGGGACACGCAGGCAGAGCTGGCCGCGGAGATGCCCTCGAGCGTGACCCCGGGCGCCGAGCTCACCGTGCGCGTCAGGCTCTCCCGCGTGGCGCTCGCGGCGACCGAGGGGACGGTGCACGCGGCGCGCACGGTCCGCATCGACGCCGAGCGGCCCCTCACCGTGCAGGTCTACGCCAAGGCGAACGTCGAGGTGCTCGAGCCTGCCGCCAAGCTCTTCGGACTGCCGAGCGGCGACTGGGCGAGCGAGCTGACCTTCCGGGCGCGCGCCCTCGCGCCGGGGCCGGTCGTCGTCTCGGTGGTCCTCCGGCAGGGGCGCGTGCCGGTCGGCAGCGTGACCCTGGAGTCGACGGCCGGGGCCGCCGGCCTGCTGGCTCCGGCGCCGGCGCGCGCGGCCGTGCACACCGGTGTCGACGCCCCCGAGCTCGACGACCTGCCGTGCATCGACATCGTCGAGTCCCGGCGCGTCACGGGCGAGCGCGTCTACAGCTACGCCGTGCGACTCGTTCCCGGCGAGCCGGAGCACGTGTTCGAGTCGGCACCGGTCATCGGCCGGGACGACTTCGTGCGCGACCGGCTCGCCGAGGTCGAGAAGGTCATCACCGACCCGGACCTGTCCGCGCGAGAACGCCTGTCGCAGCTGCAGAACACCGGCACGCTGCTCTTCGACCAGTTCTTCCCCGAGGACATGCAGGACTACCTCTGGACGCACCGCGAGCTGGTGCACGACCTCATCCTCTACACCGACGAGCCGTTCGTGCCGTGGGAGCTCGTCCACCTCAAGCCGGCCCGGGGCAAGCGGGGCGCCGAGCCCCACTTCCTCGCGCAGGGTGGCCTCGTGCGCTGGCAGCTCGGCAGCTTCCCACCCCGCCGGGTGCGCGTGCGTCGGGGCCGGGCCCGTTCGCTCTGCCCCGTCTACGCCAACCCGATGTTCCGCAACGACGTCGGGGTCGCCGAGGCGGGCTGGCTCAAGGACCGGTTCGGCGCGAAGCCCGTGACGGCGACGCCCGCGGGCGTCGAACGGCTGCTGCGTGGCGGGGGTTTCGACCTGCTGCACTTCTCGGGCCACGGCGCGGCGCGCTCCGACGACATCACCGACGCCAAGGTGCTGCTCCAGGGGATGCGTCGTGGGTCGACGGTGCGGGAGCAGTACCTCAGCTCGACCGACGTGTCGCAGAACCTCGACTGGGCCGACCCCGGCCGGGGCGGACCGCTCGTCGTGCTCAACGCCTGCCAGACCGGTCGGTCGGGCGAGCTGTTCACGACGGCAGGGGGTTTCGCCAAGGCCTTCCTCGATGCCGGGGCGTCGGCCTTCGTCTCGTGCCTCTGGTCGGTCGCGGAGGAGCCGGCCCGGGTGTTCGTCGAGACGCTCTACGAGGAGCTGCTCAAGGGTGCCCCGATGTCACGGGCGAGTGCGGCTGCACGAGCGGCCGCCCGCGACGCCGACGACCCCACCTGGCTGGCCTACGTCGTCTACGCGCGACCGGACGCCGTGCTCGAGAGGGCCTGAACCGGCATACGCGACAAGCGAACCCGACCAACCGGCGGGTGCACAGAAGTCCGGAGAGAGAAGGAGGAACTGCCATGGCACGCAAGGCGCTGTGCGTGGGGATCAACGAGTTCGAGTCGCTCCCGCCGACGAGCTGGCTGAACGGCTGCGTCAACGACGCGAACGACGTGGCAGCCGCGCTGCGGAAGCTCGGGTTCGCCGCTCGGGACACGACGGTCCTGACGGACGCGGGGGCCACGAAACGAGCCGTCATGACCGCCCTCGAGGGACTCGTGGCGTCGGCGAAGGCCGGCGACCACCTCGTCTTCACCTTCAGCAGCCACGGGACGCAGGTGCCCAACGAGCCCGGCGGCGACCGCGAGCCCGACGACCTCGACGAGGCGTTCGCCTGCTACGACATCCGGCAGCAGGGTGACCAGTGGGACCGTGACACCGTCATCGTCGACGACGAGCTGCGCGACCTCTTCGCGACGGTGCCCGGCGGCGTGCTCCTCGAGGTCCTCCTCGACACGTGCCACAGCGGCACGGGCCTGAAGGACCTCGACGAGATCATGCAGGCCCAGCTGCTCGGGAGGCGCCCGCGCTTCCTGCCGCCACCCACACGGGCCGGGCTCGAGCAGGCG
Organism: Terrabacter sp. NPDC000476; assembly: GCF_040300125.1. NCBI lineage: Bacteria > Bacillati > Actinomycetota > Actinomycetes > Micrococcales > Intrasporangiaceae > Terrabacter > Terrabacter sp. NPDC000476. The sequence continues at coordinate 1,646,308 of NZ_JBEPDF010000001.1, read as the reverse complement.
CGGTCGTTGCGCGCCGTGGCGCCCGTGCGCACCGTCGACCGCAAGGCCCTCGTCGAGCTGACGAGGAGCCGCACGACCGCGAGCAAGCCGGTGCTCTTCGCCGCCTGCCGTCCCGACCAGACCGCCTCCGACGCGACCTTCGACGGCCGGTCGAACGGCGCGTTCACCCACCTCTTCCTCGAGGCGCTGCGGGCCGACCCGACCGCCAGCCGGACCGAACTGCTCAAGGCCGTGACCGCCGGTCTCAAGGAGGGCGACTTCAGCCAGCGCTCGACGCTCGAGGGCCCGGTCAAGAGCAAGAAGGTCGGCTTCGGCCAGCCGTGGTGAGCGGCCCCGCCCACCGGGGGCGCCGGTGACCGACACCACAGGTGTCCACCCTCACACGCCGGGGCCCTCTGCGTGGGCGGGGCCCGACGGCATACTCGGTCGCAGCTGACCCGTAGACCGACGCAAGGTGGCGATCCGAGCATGTCCCGACTCCAGCAGACCGACGGCCTCACCGAGGAGCAGACCGAGCTCGTCAAGCTCGTGCGCGAGTTCGTCGACGAGCAGATCATCCCCGTCGCGACCGAGCTCGAGCACCGGGACGAGTACCCCCAGGCGATCGTCGACGGCATGAAGGAGATGGGGATCTTCGGCCTCATGATCCCCGAGGAGTACGGCGGCCTCGGCGAGTCGCTCCTGACCTACGCCCTCTGCGTCGAGGAGATCGCCCGCGGCTGGATGAGCGTCAGCGGCATCATCAACACCCACTTCATCGTCGCCTACCTCGTGCTCCAGCACGGCACCGAGGAGCAGAAGCAGCGCTACCTGCCGCGGATGGCCACGGGGGAGATCCGCGGCGCCTTCTCGATGAGCGAGCCCGGCTGCGGCTCCGACGTGGCAGCGATCAAGACGAAGGCCGTCAAGGGCGACGACGGCGAGTGGTCGATCACCGGCCAGAAGATGTGGCTGACGAACGGTGGCTCGGCCAACCTCGTCGCCGTCCTCGTCAAGACCGACACCGGGGCCGACTCGGTCTACCGCAACATGACGACCTTCCTCGTCGAGAAGGAGAGCGGTTTCGGCGAGACGGCGCAGGGCGTCACCGTGCCCGGCAAGATCGAGAAGATGGGCTACAAGGGGGTCGACACGACCGAGCTCGTGCTCGACGGTCACCGCACGAGCGACGCCCAGATCCTCGGTGGCGAGCCCGGCAAGGGCTTCTACCAGATGATGGACGGCGTCGAGGTGGGCCGCGTCAACGTGGCCGCCCGCGGATGCGGCGTGGCCAGAAGGGCGTTCGAGCTCGGGATCGCCTACGCGCAGCAGCGCGAGACCTTCGGCAAGAAGATCGTCGACCACCAGGCCGTGCTCTTCCGGCTCGCCGACATGGCCGTCAAGGTCGAGGCCGCCCACGAGATGATGGTCAAGGCCGCGCGGAAGAAGGACTCGGGCGAGCGCAACGACCTCGAGGCCGGCATGGCGAAGTACCTTGCGTCGGAGTACTGCTCGCAGGTCGTCGAGGACAGCTTCCGCATCCACGGCGGCTACGGGTACTCCAAGGAGTACGAGATCGAGCGGCTCTACCGCGAGGCCCCGATGCTGCTCATCGGCGAGGGCACGGCCGACATCCAGCGCATGATCATCGGGCGCCGCCTCGTCGAGGACTACCGGCTCAAGGCCTGAGCTTCCCCGGTCCCCGACGGGCGAGGTGGGAGGATGGGGTCATGAGCCTGCAACCGAAGGGTCCGGGGGGACGTCAGGGATTCGCCACGCTGTCCCTCGAGTACCCCATGTCGCTCGGGGTGTTCGAGAAGTACGTCGACGCTCAGAAGGCCGTCGACGCCCTCTCCGACAACCAGTTCCCGGTGGAGAACTGCCTCATCGTCGGCACCGACCTCAAGCAGCTCGAGCGGGTGACGGCGCGCCTCACGTGGGGACGCGTCGCGCTCGGCGGCCTGCTGTCGGGCATCTGGCTGGGGCTGTTCGTCGGCCTCATCCTGTCGCTGTTCTCCCAGCCGTCCAGCCCGCTCACGCTGCTCCTGTCGACCGCCCTCTACGGCGCCGTCTTCGGCCTCGTGTGGTCGCTCATGGGCTACGCCTTCACGCGGGGCGCGCGCGACTTCTCGTCGGTGAGCCAGGTCGTGGCGACGCGCTACGAGGTCTTCGTCGAGCACAAGTTCGCGCAGCAGGGGCGCACGATCCTCGCCGACGCCGGCATCACCGGCTTCGCGCCGACGGCGACCGCCGCCCCCCACCCGGGTGAGGGTGACGCCGGCACGCCGCCACCCGCCGGCTGACGCGCAGCACCGCGCAACGATCCGGCGGCGGTGGGTGTCTGTCGCGGTGACGGGTCCCCGACGAAGGAGCGCACCCATGCCGACCTCCCGCCCCAGGGCGTATGCCGTCCGCCACGGTGCCCGGGCCGCCGTCCGTGCCGCCGTGGCTACGGCCGCCCTGCTCGTCCTCGCCGCCTGCGGCACGACGCCTGCTCCCTCCCCGGGCCAGACCTCCCCGGACCAGACCTCCCCGGACCAGACCTCGGCCGGCACGTCGACCGCCCCCGTGCGTGACCTCACCCCGCAGGCCCGCTCCTCCGACGGTGCCCTGGCCTGCCCGGGCTCGCTGGCCTCGGCCGAGGGGATGACCGTGCCGGTGCGCCCCCAGGGCGTCCGCGGTGGCGACCGGCTCCTGCCCGACCGGCAGCCGCGCACCCTCGTCGTCTGCGGCTACCCGGTCCTCGACATCATGGCGACGACGCCCCTCAGCGCTCCGTTCCCGCGGAGCACCCGAACGGTGCTGACGGGCGCGAAGCGCGCCGACGTCGTCGCCCTGCTGACGTGGGCGCCGCGGTGGAACGGACGCGAGCGGCCCTGCACGTTGATGGGCGGCGACGAGACGGCATACCTCGTCGGGGCGGACCTCGGCGACGCGGTCGTGTGGGTGGCGGCGAAGGCCGACCCCAACGCGTGCTCACGTGCGACGAACGGTGACTTCGTCAGCGGCGCGCCTGTAGGCGTCGACCTCGCGGCGGTGACGGGCGGTCGCCCGCTCCCGCTGCCTGTCGGGGGCGGCGCGTGCGACCAGCGGTCGTGGGGACGGCTCGGTGACGACGTCGACCTCGTCCCCGCAGGCGACCCGACGGTCACGGTCTGCCGAGACGGCGCCGACGGCACGGCGCGGGCCGTCCCTCTCGACAGGGCGAGCGGCGTGGAGGTCGTGGCCGCGCTGCGGGCCCTGCCCACCCGTCCGACGAGCGGCACGTGCCAGGGCTCGGGTGGCCCCTCGGACCAGCGCTTCACCCTAATGCTGGCCTGGCCGGCGGGGCCGCCGGTGCGCATCGGCGTCGATCCCACCTGCCGCCCGTCGGTGCTGGGCCAGAACCTCGAGTCCGACGACGCCGGCGGCCTCGTCGCCCTCGTCGAGCGGTGGAGCCCGCCGATCCCCGGGCCGGACCCCGACGGCTCGGTGTCGTCCCCGACGTAGGCGGCGGCCGGTGGGCGGGCCACCACGGCCGAGTGCCCACGCCCCCGGGTCGGGGACGTGGGCACTCGGGAGGTCGCGCGGTTCGCGCTCGGGCCGTCAGGCCTTCGCGCCCCAGATGCCGGCGATCCACTGCTCGACCTCGGTCGAGCTGCGCGGCATCGCGGCCGAGAGGTTCTCGCAGCCGTCCTCGGTGATGAGGATGTCGTCCTCGATGCGCACGCCGTTGCCCCGCAGCTCGGCGGGGACCAGCTCGTCGTCGGCCTTGAAGTAGAGGCCCGGCTCGACGGTGAGGATCATGCCCGGGCGCAGCTCCGCGTCGGAGTACTCCTCGCGCGTGGCGAGCGCGCAGTCGTGCACGTCGATGCCGAGGTGGTGGCTCGTGCCGTGCACCATCCAGCGGCGGTGGTACTGCCCGTGGTCGGCGTCGAGCGTCGCCTCGACATCGACGCCGTCGGGCAGCAGGCCCCACGCGTGCAGGTGCTCGGCGATGACGCGGATCGCGGCCGCGTGCACGTCGCTGAACTTGTTGCCCGGCCTGCACGCCGCGATGCCCGCCTCCTGGGCGGCGTAGACGGCGTCGTAGATGCGGCGCTGGGCATCCGTGAAGGTGCCGCTCACCGGCAGGGTGCGGGTGATGTCGGCTGTGAACAGCGAGTCGACCTCGACGCCCGCGTCGAGCAGGAGCAGGTCTCCGTCCGCGATGTCGCCGGTGTTCTTGATCCAGTGCAGCGTGTTCGCGTGGTCGCCGCTCGCGCAGATCGAGTCGTAGCCGACGCCGTTGCCGTGGTGGCGGGCGTGCAGGCCGAAGACGCCCTCGACCCAGCGCTCGCCGCGGCCGCGGCGGACGGCCTCGGGCAGGTCGGCGATGACGGCGTCGAAGCCCCGGTGGGTGCCGGCGACCGCGTCACGCATCTGCTCGACCTCCCACTCGTCCTTGACGAAGCGGAGCGTCGAGAGGAAGGCGGCGAGCTGCTCGTCGGCCTCGCGCTGGCGGTCGACGCGGGTCTCGGTCTCGCTCCCCTCCTGCGTGCCGGCGGCCGCGGCGCGGGCGCGGTCGACGCGCTCGGCCACCTCCGCGTCGGCGTCGCGCACGACGCGGACGGTCACCTCGCCGGCGTCCTTGGCCACGGCGTCGGTGAGCCCGTCGATGTGACGGGCCGTGAGGCCGAGCTCCGACTCGATGTCGTCGAGCGTCGGGCGGGCCCCGACCCAGAACTCGCCGTACCGCGAGTCGCCGAAGAACTCCTCGGTGTCGCGGTCGGCGAGCGGGCGGAAGTAGAGGATCGCCTCGTGACCCTCGGCGGGCGTGCCGTCGGCGCCGTGGCGCGGCTCGAGCACGAGCACGGCGTCCGGCTCGCGGTCGCTGCCGAGGCCCGTCAGGTGGGCGAAGGCGCTGTGCGGCCGGAAGACGTAGTCGCAGTCGTTGCTGCGCACCTTGAGGCCGCCGGCGGGCACGACGAGGCGCTCGCCGGGGAAGGCGGCGCTCACGGCGTCGCGACGGCGGGCGGCGTGGTCGGCGACCTCGGCCCGGGGGGTCACCCCGGTGCCACGGGGCGCCCAGCCGCTCGCGACGAAGGCCCGGAACTCGTCGGTCGTCGGGCGCTTGCGGCTCGGAGAGCTCTTCTGTTCTTCACTCATCACCCCTGCATGGTGCCACGAAGCCCCCGGGCCGCCGAAGCCCGTTTGCCGGGTCGCCGCCGGCGCCGGACCCCACGGTGGGCGCGGTCCGGGGCGGGTGGCATACGGTCGGGGAGTGGCCCGCACCGAACCCCCTCACCGGCCGACCACCGCGCGCGCGAGCCTTCCCTCGCTGCGTGCCAGCACCCGTCGCGCGATGCGCCCGAGCGGGCCGCCGACCGACGAGATCCCGATCTGGACGACGCCCGACGGCGTCGACGCCTACACGGCGCAGGCCGTCATCGACCTCGCGATGCGCGCCGGCGTCGCCATGATCGCCACGGGCGCGGCGGCCGCCGACGTCACCGCGACGGTGCTGACGCTGACCAAGGCGTACGGCCTGAGCGGCGTGCACGTCGACGTCACGTACACCTCGGTCACCGTGTCCTACCACCGCGGGCCGCACGCCGACCCGATCACCGTCATGCGCATCGTCCGCTTCCGCGTGCAGGACTACACGCGCCTCGAGCGGCTGCGCGGCCTCATCATCGACCTGTCGCAGGACCCCGTGCCCGTCGACGAGGCCCGGGTGCGCTTCGACGGCCTCATCACCGCCCCGCACCCCTACCGCCGCTGGCTCGTCACCGTCGCCGGCGGCACGCTCGCGGCCGGGGCGGCGGGCCTCGTCGGGGCCGGGCCGTTCATCATCCTGCTCAGCTTCCTCACGGCCACCGTCGTCGGGCGGGTGCTCGGCTGGCTGACCGGCGCCGGCGTGGCCGCCTTCTTCGCCCAGTGCGTCGGCGCGGCGATCCCGACCGGCGTCGCCACCCTCGTCGTCGTGGCGCAGTCGGCCGGGCTCACCGCGGTCGGGGACGTCTCGCCCTCGCTCGTCGTCGCCTCGGGCATCGTGCTGCTCCTCGCCGGGCTCTCGGTCGTCGGCGCCGCGGAGGACGCCCTCGAGGGCTACTACGTGACCGCGGGAGCCCGGGCCTTCGAGGTCGTCGTGCTCTCGCTCGGCATCGCCGTCGGCATCTCGGTCGTGCTCTCGCTCGGCAAGCGGCTCGACTACCCGATCGCCATCGAGTCGCAGACGCAGCTGACCGACGACGTCGTCGTGCAGGTCGTCTGCGCCGTCATCATCGCCGTGTCGTTCGCCGTCATGTCGTACGCCAGCGGCCGCGCGGTCGTCGTCGCCGGCGTCGCGGGCGGGTTCGGGTGGGTCGTGCTCGCGCTGGGGGAGCGGGTGCTCCAGCTCGGCGCCGTCACCGCCTCGGCCACCGCGGCCCTGCTCATCGGCCTCCTCGCCCGGCTCGTCGCCCGCCGGCTCACCATCTCGGCGCTCGCCGTGACGACCGCCGCGATCGTGCCGCTGCTGCCGGGACGGATGGCCTACCAGGGCATCTCGCAGATCGTCACGAACCCGGACGGCAACGGCTTCGCCCTCGGCGTGCCGGTCCTGCTGCAGGCCTTCGGGCTCGGGCTCGGCCTCGCCGCCGGCGTCTCGCTCGGCACCTACTTCGCCGGGCTGCTCGTCGCGAAGAGCCAGGGTGTGCGCCCCCGGCCCGCCGCCGGAGCCACCCTGCCGACCGATCCCGACCGCGACGCGGTGGGCAGCACTGCGCCGGTGCTCTCCGACACCGGGGAGCTCACCGTCGTGTCGGCCCTCGACGCGTCGACCGACGCGCCCCACCCGGACGACCCGCTGCGAGCGTGAGCAAGCACACGGCATACGGCCATGGGCGTATGCCGTGCGCTCGGGCAGGCTGGTAGCGCTCGTCCCAGCGGGGCCGGGCGGGACCGACGCGAGGAGCGGGAATGCAGTTCGGGCGCAGCTACGAGGAGTTCGAGGTCGGTGCGGTCTACCGGCACTGGCCCGGCAAGACGGTGACGGAGTACGACGACCACCTCTTCTGCCTGCTGACGATGAACCACCACCCGCTCCACCTCGACACGCACTACGCCGCCGGGTCGACGCAGTTCGGGCAGAACGTCGTCGTCGGCAACTACGTGTACTCGCTCCTGCTCGGGATGTCGGTGCCGGACGTCTCGGGCAAGGCCATCGCCAACCTCGAGGTCGAGTCGCTGCGGCACGTCGCACCGACCTTCCACGGCGACACGATCTACGGCGAGACGACCGTGCTCGACAAGTGGGAGTCGGCCTCGAAGGACGACCGCGGCGTCGTGCACGTGGAGACGATCGGCTACAAGCAGGATGGCACGGTCGTGTGCATCTTCCGGCGCAAGGTCATGGTGCCCAAGGACAGCTACCTGCAGGCCCGCGGCGGCGAGCAGCCAGGCCGCCCCGAGCCGGTGCCCGACCGCAACTGGCCCGGCCGCGACGCCTGACCGGCCAGGCGCAACACACCGAGTAGGACACAACCCACCGGGATCGGATCGCGGTGGGTTGCGTCTTGCTCGGTGTGTTGCGGACATCCACACCCCCGCCGAGGCGGCGGTGGTTGTCCACAGGCATGCCCGGAGGGCTGGCCGGACAGCCCGTATGCGCTGACGCTGGCCGCCATGGACGAACGACTCGAGGCGCTGGCCGGCTCCCACGAGGGGGTGCTCGCCGCTCACGAGGCGGTCGCCGCAGGAGTCGGCAAGGCTGCCGTGCACCGGGCCGTCCGAGCGCGGGAGCTGGTGCGGGTGCGCCGCGGGGCCTACGTCGCCGCGACGGTGTGGCGGGAGGCGAGCCAGGACGAGCGCTACCGGCTGGGGTGCCTGGCGGTCGCGCGGTCCCGGCCGGGTGACGCGGTGAGCCACCACGCTGCCCTCGCGGTGCTGGGGCTACCCCTGTGGGGCCACGCCTCCGAGCGCATCGACCTCGTCACCGACACCGTGCAGGGCGTGCGGCGCGGCGGCGTGTGGCTCCACCCGGACGACGGGGTCGAGGTGAGCCCCGTCGGGTCGTGCCTGAGCGTCCTGCCTGCGCGGGCCGTGGTGCGCACGGCCCTGACCATGGGCGCCGAGTGCGCCGTCGTGGCGGGTGATGCAGCGCTGCATCGCGGCCTCGTGGACGAGGCCGAGCTTCGTCGGGAGGTCGGTGCCGTCTCCGTCCACGAGGGACGGGGGCGGGCTCTCGACGCGGTGCTGCTCATGGACGGACGGAGCGAGTCGGTGGGGGAGTCGCTCGTCCGGCTCGTCCTGCGACGGCTCGGGTTGCACCCCGACTGCCAGGTCGTGCTGCGCGACCTGCACGGGTCGTTCGTGGCTCGGGTCGACCTGATGGTCGACGGGGTGGTCCTCGAGTTCGACGGTCAGACGAAGTACTCCCGCCGGCGGGATGCCGAGGACGGCACCCCCGAGCCGGGGCAGGCGGTGTGGCTGGAGAAGCGTCGAGAGGATGCGATCCGCCGGCTCGGGCATCCCGTCGAACGAGTGGTGTGGGACGAGCTCGCGCGCCCCGGCCTGATCGGGGCGCGCGTCCGCGCGGCACGCGCGCTCGTGTCGACCTCGACGCCGCGTCCCGCCTGACGCGGGTTCGGTGCTCCCACCCGCTCTGGAGGCACCCGCTTTCGGACAACACACCGAGTAGTTCCCAACTCACCGGCAACGGATCCCGGTGGGTTGGGAACTACTCGGTGTGTTGCGGGTGGAGGCAGGGAGCGAGTTTCGGGGCGCGCCTAGGCTGGGTGGGTGAGCCCCGCGCCGCCGGTCATCGACCTGCACACCCACTCGTCGGTCAGCGACGGCACCCAGACGCCGGCCGAGCTCGTGGCCGCCGCGGCCGAGGCCGGCGTCGACGTGCTGGCGATCACCGACCACGACACCGTCGCCGGCTGGCCCGAGGCGACGGCGGCGGCGCGCCGGCACGGCGTCACGCTCGTGCGGGGGATCGAGATCTCGTGCGCGTGGCGGCACACCTCGGTGCACCTGCTCGGCTACCTCACCGACCCGAAGCACGAGGGGCTCACGGCGGAGCTGGCCCGCGCACGTGAGTCCCGGGCCACCCGGCTCGAGCGGATGGTCGAGCTCATGACGGCCGACGGCGTGCCGGTGTCCTTCGACGAGGTGCTCGCGCAGGTCGCCCCCGGCGCGACGCCCGGCCGGCCGCACATCGCCGACGCGCTCATCGCGAACGGCACGATCGCCCACCGCGACGAGGCGTTCCGCGACTGGCTCGGCGACGACTCGCCCTACTACGTGGGCCACTACGCCCCCGACCCCCTGCGGGCGGTCGGGCTGATCCGCGCGGCGGGCGGCGTGCCCGTCATCGCGCACCCGTTCACCCGCACCCGCGCCGGCGTCCTCGACGACGCGTTCGTCGGGGCCATGCGCGACGCCGGGCTCGTCGGCCTCGAGGCGCGCCACCGCGACCACGGGCCGGCCGAGGTGGCACGCGCCGTGGCGCTCGCCGACCGCCTCGGCCTCGTCGTCACCGGCTCGAGCGACTACCACGGTGCCGGCAAGCGCAACCGCCTCGGCGAGAACACGACCACCCCGGAGGCGCTCGCCGTGATCGAGGCGGCCTCGAGCGGGGCCACCGAGGTGGTGCGGCCGGGAGCCGGCTCGACCTGACCCTCCGTCGACGCCTCCCAGCAGGCCGGTCGTCGTGCTCGACCGGCCCGAGTGCCACGCGGCGCCGAGGCGCCGAGGCGCGGACGGTGTGCACGGCCGGAGCGAACGGTCGGCGCCGCGCCGTAGGGTGTCGGCGTGACGACGGGACCCGCGGAGCAGACGACCTTTGCGGGCATGCCGACGCCGCTCTACTCCGGCTCGCCCTCGCGGCTGCTCGCCTGGCTCGACTGCCCGCGCCGCTACCGCATGCAGTACCTCGACCGCCCGCGCCCCGCCGCGCGCCCCCAGCGCGCGCACACCTCGGTGGGCATCGCCACGCACAACGCGCTGCGCGACTTCTGGGACCTCCCGCTCGCCCGGCGCACCCCGGCCGGTGTGGCCGAGCTCGTGCGGTCGTCGTGGATCGACGTCGGGTTCCGCGACCCGGAGCAGTCCGCCGCCTGGCGGCTGCGCGTGCGCGACGCGGTGACCGACTACCTCCGCCGCAGCGACCGCGAGCGCCAGCCCGTCGGCGTCGAGCGGAGCGTCTCGCTCAAGACCGAGCAGATCGCGATCACCGGGCGGGTCGACCGACTCGACGACCGAGACGGTGAGCTCGTCGTCGTCGACTACAAGACCGGCCGGCAGGTGCCGACCGACGACGACGCCCGCACCTCGCTGCCGCTCGCCCTCTATGCCGTCGCGTCCGCCCGTATGTTCCGCCGGCCGTGCCACCGGGTCGAGCTGCACCACGTGCCGTCGGGCACCGTGGCCGTGCACGAGCACACCGACGACTCCCTCTCGCGCAAGGTGGCCGAGGCCGAGTCCATCGCTGCGGACCTGCGCCGGGCCGATGCCGAGTTCGCCCAGGTGGGCATCGAGTCGACCCGGTTCGAGCCGCGGCCCTCGGCGATCTGCGGATGGTGCGACTTCCGCGCGCACTGCCCCGAGGGCCAGCGGATGGGCCCCGAGAAGTCCGACTGGGCCGGACTCGAGCCGGCCGGCTACGAGTCCGCGACCGCCGGTCCCGTGCTGCCCTGACCTCGACCGCAGGTTCGTTTCCACCGGGCCCCTGTGGGTCGCTACGGTCGAGGCATGCCCACCTGGTCGTCGGTGCGCAGGGCGTATGCCCGCGGCGGGCTCCGCGGTGTCGTGACCGCGACCCGGCGTCGGGTCGCGCGCCGGCTCGGGGGGCGGCCCGGCGGCGGACGGAGGTCGTCCGCCACCACCGCCCCGCCGGGCTCCCGTGAGCGCGTCACCGCCGAGACCATCGACAGCAAGAGGGCGCTCGCCTTCTTCGAGGCGCGCCGCGCCGTCTACGAGGGCCTCGCCGACGCGGTGGCGCCCTTCCTCCCGCGCGACGGTGTGCTGCTCGACGTCGGCGCCAACATCGGCTTCTTCACGCAGGTGCTCACCGAGCGCACCGGCTTCAGGGGCCGTGCGCACCTCTTCGAGCCGGTGCCCAACCTCGCCGACCTCTGCATCGAGACGGCGGCCCGGCTGCCCTGCGCGGCGACCGTGCACCGGGTCGGTCTCGGCGACGCGGACGCGCGCCTGACGATCTTCGTCTCCAGCTACGGCAACCTCGGCTGGAACACCATGGTCGAGCAGAAGGCCCGGGGCAAGCAGATGGCGCCCGTCGAGGTCGAGGGGGTCCGCTTCGACGGTCTCGGGCTGGCCGACGTGCCCGACCTCGTCAAGATCGACGTCGAGGGTGCCGAGCACCGCGTGCTGACCGGCATGCTGCCCGCCCTGAGACGCTGGTCGCCACGTCCGGCCATCCTCTGCGAGGTCGGCTGGGGGAGCGGGCACCCCGAGTGGGCTCAGGAGCTCGCGGCGTTCGACGCCCTCGTCGCGCTCGGCTACGAGACGCGCCTCGTCGACGGCGCGCCCGTCGACGTGCGTGACCTCCGGCGCACGACCGACGTCCTGTTCGTGCCGTCCCGGAGCGCCTGACAGACTGTCGCCATGGCGAGCCGCACCCCCTCGAGCCGGCGCACGACCGGCCCCACCGTCCTCGCGCTGGCGAACCAGAAGGGGGGTGTCGCGAAGACGACGTCCGTCGCCAGCCTCGGCGCGGCCTTCGCCGAGCAGGGCCGCCGGGTGCTGCTCGTCGACCTCGACCCGCAGGCCTGCCTCACCTTCTCGCTCGGCGTCGACCCCGACACGGTGGAGCGCTCGGTCCACGACGTGCTGACCGCCGGGGTCGGCCTCGAGGAGGTCGTCGTGGCCTGTGACGACGGGGTCGACCTCGTGCCCTCGACCATCGACCTCGCCGCGGCGGAGGCGATGCTGCTGGCCCGCCCCGGCCGCGAGTACGTGCTACGCACGGCGCTGGAAGGCCTCGAGACGGCATACGACGTCGTGCTGCTCGACTGCTCACCGAGCCTGGGCGTGCTCACCCTCAACGCGCTGACGGCCGCCGACGGGCTCGTCGTGCCGATGCCCTGCGAGATGCTGAGCCACCGCGGCGTCGGGCAGCTGCTCGACACGGTCGCCGACGTGCAGCGGATCCTCAACCGCGACCTCGAGGTGTGGGGGATCCTGCCGACCCTCTTCGACGGTCGCAGCAACCACGCGCGCGAGGTGCTCGCGGACGTCGGCGAGCGCTACGAGCTGCCCGTGCTCGAGCCCCCGATCCCCAAGACGGTGCGTTTCGCCGAGGCGCCCGCGGTGGGCCGCTCGGTGCTCGCGACCGCCCGCACCTCCAAGGGGGCGCAGGCCTACCGCGAGGTCGCCGCGGCCCTGCTCGCGAGGATGTGAGGAGTCTCCCACCGTTCGCCCGGGGGCCCGGGGCGGGAATGAACCTCGTGAGGTCGGCGCTGGACCTGAGAGCGTCGCCACCCACCACGAAGGAGACACCCCCTTGATTTCCACCCCTGCACTGGTCGCGCCGAGCGCCGGAGCCGCCTTCGAGGCCCGCACCGTCGAGCACCGCGACCTGCGAGACGACGACGTCCTCATCGACATCAAGTTCGCCGGCATCTGCCACAGCGACATCCACCAGGTCCGCGAGGAGTGGGGCAGCGCCATCTTCCCCATGGTCCCGGGGCACGAGATCGCCGGTGTCGTCTCGGCCGTCGGTGACGGCGTGACGAAGTACAAGGTCGGCGACCGCGTCGGCGTCGGCTGCATGGTCGACTCGTGCGGTGAGTGCGAGTTCTGCAAGGACGGCGAGGAGCAGTTCTGCTCCAAGGGCGCCGTCATGACCTACAACGGCAAGGGCTACGACGGCGAGCCGACCAAGGGCGGCTACGCCCAGCAGGTCGTCGTCAGCGAGCGCTTCGCCGTCGGCATCCCGGACGGCATCGAGCTCGACGTCGCCGCCCCCCTGCTCTGCGCCGGCATCACCGTGTGGTCGCCGCTCAAGCGCTGGGGCGCCGGGCCGGGCAAGAAGGTCGCCGTCATCGGCCTCGGCGGTCTCGGCCACATGGCCGTCAAGCTCGCGGTCGCGCTCGGCGCCGAGGTCAGCGTGCTGAGCCGCAGCGACGCCAAGAAGGAGGACGGCCTCGCCCTCGGTGCCACGGCCTACCACGCCACCGGTGACGAGGGTGTGCTGAAGAGCCTCAAGGGCAGCTTCGACCTCATCATCAACACGGTGAGCGCCGACCTGCCGATGCAGACCTACATCGGCCTGCTGCGCCCGCTCGGGGTCATCGCCAACGTCGGGCTCCCCACGAACAACTACGACTTCGCGCCCGGCGCCGTGGTCGGGGGCAGCCGCGTCGTGGCCGGCTCGAACATCGGCGGCATCCCCGCCACCGCCGAGATGCTCGCGTTCTGCGCCGAGCACGGCATCGGGGCGAGCATCGAGACGATCTCGGCCGACGAGGTCGACGCGGCCTACGACCGCGTCGTCGCCGGCGACGTGCGCTACCGCTTCGTCATCGACACCGCGACGATCAGCGCCTGATCACGACGCCCCGCACGGGGCGTATGCGTGCGGCCGGGTCCCAGCAGGGGCCCGGCCGTCCGTGTGTCCGAGCTCGGTCGGTGCGTCAGCCGGTCACGGTCCCCGTCGTGGCTCATGAGGGGCACCGCGTAGCCGCAGGAGTCCGAGACGCGCTCGACGTCGACGAGGACGATTCCCCTCGCCCGGGGGCGGCGCCCCTCCGACGGCGTGGCGGGACGGAACAGGACCCGGGCCCCGGCTGTGTGCCGGGACCCGGGTCCTGTGGTGTCGCAGTGCTGAGTGCTCGGTGGGCGGCATCCCTGGTCGGTGCGGGACGCCGCGGACGTCACTCGGCCGCGGTCGTGGTGGACGCCGTCGCGCCCTCGCGTCCGGAGCCGCCCCGACGGCGGCGGCGCGGGCGGCGCGAGCCACCCTCGCCGGCGGTGTCCTGCGCGGCGGCCGAAGACTCGTCGCCCCCGGTCGACTCCGCCGAGCCGGCAGCACCGGCGGCGGCCGCACCGCTGCCACGGGTGCGGCGGCGGTTGCGGTTGCGGCGCGGACGCCCCTCGCCGCTCTCAGGCGTCGACCCCTCGCCCGCGTCGGCCGACGCCGCGGCGCCGTCCGAGCCGCCACGGCCACGGTCGGAGCGCGTGCGCCCGCGGTCGCCTCGGTCGCCGCGGCCGGACCCGGCGCCGGCGCCCGCCTTGCCGTGGCGCTTGCCGGTCTCGCCGAGGTCCTCGATCTCCTCCGCGGCGAGGCCCGCGAGCTTCTGCTGCGAGCGGCGCAGGCGGCCCTTGGCGTCGGTGGGGATGTCGAGGTCGGTGTAGAGGTGGTCGGAGCTGGAGTAGGTCTCCTGCGGCTCGGGGATGCCGAGGTCGAGCGTCTTGTTGATGAGGGTCCAGCGGTGCAGGTCGTCCCAGTCGACGAAGGTGACGGCCACGCCGGTGTTGCCGGCGCGGGCCGTGCGACCGATGCGGTGCAGGTAGGTCTTCTCGTCCTCGGGGCACTGGTAGTTGATGACGTGCGTGACGTTCTCGACGTCGATGCCGCGGGCCGCGACGTCGGTGGCGACGAGGATGTCGACCTTGCCGTTGCGGAAGGCACGCAGCGCCTGCTCGCGGGCGCCCTGGCCGAGGTCGCCGTGGATCGCGGCGGCAGCGAAGCCGCGCTCGACGAGCTCGTCGGCGACCTTGGCCGCCGTGCGCTTCGTGCGGCTGAAGATGATCGTCAGGCCGCGGCCGTTGGCCTGCAGCATGCGCGAGAGCATCTCGACCTTGTCCATGGCGTGCGCGCGGTAGACGAACTGCTCGACGGCCTTGACGGTGTGCGCGTTCTCGTTCTCGTCGCCCATGGCGCGGATGTGCGTCGGCTGGGACATGTAGCGACGGGCCAGCGCGACGATGGCGCCCGGCATGGTGGCCGAGAAGAGCATCGTCTGGCGCGACGCGGGCGTCAGCGACATCAGCGTCTCGACGTCGGGCAGGAAGCCGAGGTCGAGCATCTCGTCGGCCTCGTCGAGCACGACGGTGCGGGCCTGCGACAGGTCGAGGTGGCCCTGCTTGGCCAGGTCGATGAGTCGACCGGGCGTGCCCACGACGACCTCGACACCGGTGCGGAGCGCCTCGATCTGGGGCTCGTACGCGCGGCCGCCGTAGACGGTCAGCACGCGGATGCCGCGACCGCGGCCGGCGCGCTCGAGGTCGCCCGCCACCTGCACGGCGAGCTCGCGGGTGGGCGCCACGGCGAGGGCCTGCGGCTTGCCCGGACGCGCCAGGCCGTCGAAGCCCTCGTCGCCGGGGGCCACGACGCGGTTGAGCATCGGCACGCCGAAGCCGAGCGTCTTGCCGGTGCCGGTCTTGGCCTGGCCGATGATGTCGTGGCCGCCGAGGGCGACGGGCAGCGTCATGGCCTGGATCGGGAACGGCGTGGTGATGCCCGCGGCGGCGAGCGAGGCGACGATCTCGGGGTGGACGTCGAAGTCGGCGAAGGTCAGGTCGGGCGCGACCGGCTCGGCGGCGGCGCCGCCGGTCACGGCGACGTCCGGGTTCTCCGGCACGTCGGGCGTGTCGAGGGCGGCGGTGGTCGTGGCCTCCGCCTGGGCGGAGGTCTCGGAAGGCTGGGTCATGGGCATCTCTCGATCGGCACGAGCACCCCGGAGGGCGGGAGCTCAGTGGCGTGACGGGCCGATCGGAGACTGTCAGGACGGTGGGGGGCTCTCGCGTGAGCGTGGGCTCCACCGGTGCGCGGGGAGTCCGCGAGCACCATCTGGAAAAACCATCGGGCCGACCGGGCACCGGGTTGTCCTCCACAGTCTACCGGCAAGGTGGCCGCCGACCCGAACTCCGTCACTAGATTGGGGCCATGAGCGATGACGTGACCGCCGCGGCCGACGACCACCTTCGCCGGGGCTCGGGCGACGAGCCGGGCTACCTCGCCGCCGTCACCGACCTGCTCGGCGCGCTCGCCTACGGCGAGCTGCGCGCCTTCTCCCAGCTCGCCAAGGACGCGGACCTCGCCCCGAGCCTGCGCCACAAGTCCGCCATCGCGGTGCTCGCCGCGCACGAGCTGAAGAACTACTCCGTGCTCACCGAACGGCTCCAGGGCCTCGGCGTGGCGCCCGAGACGGCCATGGAGCCCTTCGTGCCCGCCATCGACGCCTTCCACGAGCGCACGACCGCCTCCGACTTCCTCGAGGGCCTCGTCAAGGCCTACGTCGGCGAGGGCATCGCGCAGGACTTCTACCGCGAGATCTCGCGGTACGTCGACGACGACACCCGGGCCCTCGTCGTCAGCGTGCTCGAGGACACCGGCCAGGCCGACTTCGCGGTGACGGTGGTGCGCGAGGCGATCGCGGCCGAGCCACGCCTCGCCGGCCGGCTCGCCCTCTGGGGGCGACGGCTCGTGGGGGAGGCGATCACCCAGGCGCAGCGCGTCGGCGTCGAGCGCGATGCGCTCGCCAGCATCCTCGTCGGCGCACCGGGCCGGGCGGGCGCCGACCTCGCGGAGCTCGGCCGGATGTTCGCCCGCCTCACCGACGAGCACTCCCGCCGCATGGAGCGGCTCGGGCTGTCGGCCTGAGCAGGCGGCCTGAGCAGTCGGGCTGAGCAGTCGGGCCGAGCCGTCGGGCCGGGGCGCATCCGCGGCACGGCATCGGCGGGGGCACGCGGAAGGGCCCGACCGTGGCGGTCGGGCCCTTCGACGTTACGGGTGGTGCGGTGTCGGTCAGACCGACTTCTTCGAGATGCGGCCGTAGCCCACGATCCCGACGGCCGCGAGGATGGCGCTGACGATCCAGTACCACCAGCGCACACCGCCGTTGTCGTTGCCGTAGCCGAAGATGCCGCCGAGGATCAGCGTGGCCACGAGCGAGGCGATGATGCCGATGACGATGGTCATGACGATGGAGATGTTCTGCTTGCCCGGCAGGATGAGCCGGCCGAGGGCGCCGATGATGAGGCCGGCGACGATGGCCCCGATGATGGTTCCGATCATGTGTCACAGCTCCTTCTGGTCACGGAGGGTGACCGCTGGGTCCGCGGGTGCGGACGTCTCGTGCAACGAGATCAATGTCCCACCGTGTGTGGCGGGAGTGGTGGATGTGGTGGTGGTGATTTCTCGCGAGGCGGTCTCTACGGCGATCGACGCGTCGGCTCAGCGGGTCTGGCGGTTGCCCGTGATCATCCCGTAGCCGACGATGAGCGCTGCCGCCACGACGACCCCGATGAGCCCGGAGACCCAGTCGATGCCGTCCGTGTCCTGCACGCCGGTCGCCTTGTAGTAGATGAGCGCTCCGAGGAGGGACCCGACGGCGCCGAGCACGATCGTCAGCACGACACCCATGCTCTGCCGGCCCGGCAGCACCAGCCGCGCGAGCGGTCCGACGACCGCCCCGGCCACGAGTGCCATGAGGATGGTGGTGAGCATCTGGAACGCGTCCTCCTTCAGGTCCCGCCTCGCGGGTGACGGCGTCGCGGTGGCCCCGTGACGCTCTCGGCAGGGTCGTACCCGTCAGGGCCTCCCGGCGCACACCCGACCCGAGACGCACGAGGGTCGCCGACCTCGCAGGCCGGCGACCCTCGTGCCGTGCAGGACGGATGCCGTTGCGGCAGCGCCCTGCTCGTCGTCAGCTGGCGCCGAAGCCGACGCCGCCCTTGCGCTCCGCGCCCGTCGTGACGTAACCGATCGAGGCGGACGGCACGATGATGCGGCCGCCCTTGTCGTCGGTCAGCTCGAGGACGTCGGCTCCGAGCGCCGTCTTGACGGCGGCGAAGATCTCGTCGGTGGACTGCGTCGTCTCGAACGTGATCTCGCGTGCCACGTTCTGCACGCCGATGCGGACCTCCACGTCAAACCTGCTTTCTGCGTTCGGGGTGGACGCGGTCGACCGCGCCCGTCGTCACCTTAACCAGCGTCGCTGCCGACCGATTCCCGCGCGGGGTCTCCCGGCCGCTCGTTCTCCCCGTGGTCGGCGCGACCGACGAGGGGGAAGGCGCCGAACCCACGGCGGATGAGCGCGGCCGTGATGCGCACGGCCGTCTCCTTGGACACCGTCGCCTCGTGGGTCAGCCAGTGCCGGGCCGAGGTCTGGGCGAGACCGACGAAGGCGACGCCGACGAGCACTGCTTCCTCCTGCTCCATGGAGGTCTCGCTGCGGATGATCTCGGCCATCGCCTCGGCGCAGGTCAGGTCGATCTGGTCGAGACGACGGCGCACCTCCGGCTCATTGGCGAGGTCGGACTCGAAGATGAGCCGGAACGCGGCGCCCTCCTGGCCGACGAAGTCGAAGTAGGCGCGCGTCATCGTGTTGATGCGCGCCTTGTTGTCGGAGAGGGCGAGGGCGTCGCGCACGAGCTGCTCGAGCTCGCCCGTGTGCTGGTCGATGAGGGCGAGGTAGAGCTCGAGCTTGCCGGGGAAGTGCTGGTAGAGCACGGGTTTCGACACCCCGGCGCGGCCGGCGATGTCGTCCATGGCCGCCGCGTGGTAGCCGTTCTCGACGAAGACGCCGAGGGCCGCGTCGAGCAGCTGTGCGCGCCGCTCGGATCGGGGCAGCCGCTGGCCGCGGGCCGTCGGGTTGGTCTGCTCTGCCATGCGGTTCCTCTTCGAAGCGTGGGCGTGGTGCTCGTGCGGTCCAGCCGTCCACCCGCCGACGACCGTGTCCACCTCACCATACCGAGCAGTACGGTGAGGACATGTCGACGGATCCGCTGGTCAAGACGGGTCGGGCGCTGGGGAAGGCCGAGACGACGCGCTACGCCCGCCACGTGCTGCTGCCCGACGTCGGGCGCGAGGGGCAGGAGCGTCTGGCCGCGGCCCGCGTGCTCGTCGTCGGAGCGGGCGGGCTCGGCTCGCCGGCCCTGCTCTACCTCGCCGCGGCCGGCGTCGGCACCATCGGCGTGGTCGACGCCGACGTCGTCGACCTGACGAACCTGCACCGCCAGGTGATCCACTCCGACGTCGACATCGGTCGCCCCAAGACCGAGTCAGCCGAGGCCGCCGTCCACCGCGTCAACCCGCACGTCGAGGTCGTCCGTCACGACGTGGCGCTCGACTCCTCCAACGCGCTCGAGATCCTCGCCGGCTACGACCTCGTCGTCGACGGCACCGACAACTTCCCGACGCGCTACCTCGTCAACGACGCGTGCGTCCTGCTCGGCAAGCCGCACGTCTGGGGCTCGATCCTCCGCTTCGACGGGCAGGTGTCGGTCTGGTGGGCCGGCCACGGGCCCTGCTACCGCTGCGTCTTCCCCGACCCGCCGCCTCCCGGCTCGGTGCCGAGCTGTGCGGAGGGCGGCGTGCTCGGCGTGCTGTGCGCGGCCATCGGGTCGATCCAGTCGACGGAGGCGATCAAGCTCCTCCTCGGGATCGGTGAGCCGCTCGTCGGGCGCCTCATGGTGCACGACGCGCTCCGCCAGACCTGGGACTCGCTCACCGTCCGCGCCGACCCGCAGTGCCCGGTCTGCGGGGACGACCCGACCGTCACGGAGCTCGTCGACTACGTCGAGTTCTGCGGCGTCCCCGGCGCCGGGGCCGCCCACGAGGGGGACCTGCCGAGCGTCACCGTCCTCGAGATGGTCGACGAGCTCGCGGCCCCGCAGCCGCCCCTGCTCGTCGACGTCCGCGGCGAGGAGGAGCGCTCCATCGCGTCGATCCCCGGCGCGGTGGCCATCCACCTCGACCGCTTCCGCTCCGGCGAGGCGTTCGACGAGCTGCCCACGGACAGAAGGGTGCTCATCCACTGCAAGGTGGGCGGACGCTCGGCGGAGGCGACGCGACTGGCCCTGCGCGCGGGCCTCACCGACGTCGCGAACGTCGAGGGCGGCATACTCGCGTACCTGCGGGAGGTCGACCCGAGCCAGCCCGAGTACTGAGAGGACCGCCGTGCCGCTGGAGGACCACGCCGGGCGGGTGCTCGACCTCGTCGCGACGATCCCCGAGGGGAGGGTGCTTGCCTACGGCGACATCGCCGGCCACCTGGGCGGCATGGGTCCGCGCACGGTCGGAACGGTGATGAGCCGCTACGGCTCCGAGGTGCCCTGGTGGCGCGTCATCCGGTCGGACGGACGCCCGCCGCAAGGCCTCGAGGACGAGGCGCTCGAGCACTGGCGGGCCGAGGGCACGCCCATGGTGCGCGGGCTCGTCGACGGCGGCCGTGCCGACATGTCCCGCGCGCGCTGGGACTTCGGCGGGAGCCCGGCGACGTCCGCACCAGGCGGGGTGACCGGCGGGGTGACCGGCGGGGGTGGTCCGGCACGGCGGGGTGGGCTCCACCACGTGGAGATCTGGGTCGACGACATCACGGCCGCCAAGCGCGAGTGGGGCTGGCTGCTCGCCCGGCTCGGCTACCACCTGGGCGACGACTGGGGGCACGGCCAGGCCTGGGAGCTCGGCTCGCTCTACGTGGTCGTCGAGGCCGGCCCGGACGTCGTCGCGGGCCGTCACGAGCGCACGCGCGCAGGGCTGAACCACCTTGCCTTCCATGGTGGTTCGCGGGCCGAGGTCGACGCGCTCGTCGACGCCTGCGGCGCCGGCGGGTGGACCCTGATGTTCCCCGACACGCACCCGTATGCCGGTGGTCCGAAGCACTACGCCGCCTACCTCGAGAGCGGGGAGGGGTTCGAGGTGGAGCTGGTCGCCGAGGAGCCGGCGGCCGCGCGCTAGGCACGACCCCGGGCCCGACGACCGGCCCGACGGTCCGAACGGCGGGCGCGCCCGCGCTCGACCCCTCGGGGGTACGGGCGGTCGGGGTGCAGGAGTACGTCGTCGACGATCCGCGGGAGCTGGGCGAGCCGGCGACGGCGCTGCTGCTCCTTCCACTGCTCGTGCACGCGGGCGCGGTCCTCGAGGTCGAGCCGTGCGAGCACCTGCTCGACGGCGGCGAGGATGGAGCCCCGCAGCAGCCACGACGACGCGTCCTCGCGGGTGCGCACGAGGATGAGCTCGGTGAGGATGGCCTGCGTCTCGCGCAGGATGTCGAGGCTCTGCGCGAGCGCCTGCTCGGTGTCCTCCTCGCGCCCGTCCGCCTCGGCGAGCACGAGCCCGGCGAACGCCCGCACGCAGTCGGCCGTGTCGGTCAGGACGACCCCGAACGCCTGGCGCAGCTCGTCGCCGTACGGGTCGTCGGGCGCGTCCCGGGGAGGCAGCTCGGCGAGGAGCACCGCGAAGAGCGCCCGGATGGCGAGCAGGCAGTGCTCGAAGGTGTCGAGGGCCGAGGAGAGCACCGGCCCGACGTCGGGCGTGCCCAGCGCGCGCGGGTTGAAGCGGCGACTGTCGTCGAGGCGCCCGATGGCCTCGGTGGCCCGGGCCACCTCGCGGTTCGCCGATCGCACGCGGTCGATCCACTCGCCCACCTCGCGTCGGCTCACCGGCCCCGACGCGAGCGCGCCGGCCGCCGCGCCGAGGGCGGAGGCGGCGGCCTCCGAGACGCGCAGCAACGCCTGGCGGGCCGCCGCGATCGGCATGGCGGGCGGGTAGAGCAGGTTGAAGGCGACCCCGACGGCGGCGCCGACGAGCGTGTTGACGATGCGCGTCTCGGACGCGATGTCGTGGTTGCTGACGCCGAGGATGAGCATCGCGCTGATCGGCGTCTCGAGCGCTTGGTCGCCGAGCCGGAGCACCTTCGCGAGGAGCAGCGAGGCGGCGATGGCGGCGGCCAGGCTCCACCACGTGAGGCCGCTCCAGGTGGAGAGCAGGGTGGCCACGAGGATGCCGCACAGGACGGCACCCACGCGCACCGTGCCCATCTTGATCGTCGAGTAGGCCGAGGCCTGGACGACGAGCAGCGCCGTCAGCGGGCCGGTGAGGTCGCGGGTGCCGCCCGTGACCGCCTGGGAGAGCAGGTAGGCCACGACGGCCGCGGCCGTGAGGCGCAGCACGGTGGCCAGGGTGGGCCGCAGACGGGCCGGGACCTCGCCCCACCGGGAGGGCCGGCTCGGCCAGGCCCACGTCGCCAGCTGGTCCCACGTCGGGACGCCGGTGCGCTTCGCTCGTGCCATCGCTGCCCCCGGAGTGCTGCGCTCGAGGCGGTCCGTCGGGCGGCCGGCCCGACCCCGACGCGGCCACCCCCGTCCCAGGCCGTCTCCTCGCATCGTACGAGGCGAGACCCCGCTCCGGCAGGTGGACCCGTCGGCCCACGGTCCCGGCGAGTCCACCCACAAGACTTGATTTGTTCCAGAAAGATCGGAAGACTCGCGGCATGAGCGGTACGGACCTGGAGACGGCGCTGCGCGGCTCCGGCCTGCGGGTGACGCGCCAGCGCGTGGCCGTGCTCTCCGTGCTCCACGACCACCCGCACACCGACACCGACACGGTGATCCGCCGGGTGCGGGCGGTGGCGGGCGACGTGTCGCACCAGGCCGTCTACGACGTGCTGCGGGCCCTCACCGACGCCGGGCTGGTGCGCCGCATCCAGCCGACCGGCTCCGTCGCCCGCTACGAGGTGCGCGTCGGCGACAACCACCACCACGTCGTGTGCCGTTCCTGCGGCGCCATCGCCGACGTCGACTGCGCGGTCGGCGACGCCCCCTGCCTCACGGCATCCGACAACGGTGGCTTCGTGATCGACGAGGCCGAGGTGACCTACTGGGGCACCTGCCCGGCCTGCCGGAGCGCCCTCGACCGCCTCGACGAACCTCCGGCCGCACCGGCCCCGACACCCCACCGAACCGACCGACCCGTACCTGACCCCGAGTGACACCCGGAAGGACCCATCCATGACCGACAGCCCGAACGACGTCGCACCCGAGAGCCCGCAGGGGGTGGACCGCAAGGCCGAGGGCGGCTGCCCGGTCATGCACGACTCCGCGACCGCGAGCGGCAGCGAGAGCGAGAACCCGGCGATCGACGCGCCCACCCCCAAGTCCGGCGGTCGCCCGCACGGCCTCAAGGACTGGTGGCCGGACTCGCTCGACCTCACGGTGCTGCGCGCCCACTCGCCGCGGAGCAACCCGCTCGGCGCCGACTTCGACTACGCCGCGGCGTTCTCCCAGCTCGACCTCGACGCCCTCAAGCAGGACGTCGTCGACGTGCTGCACGACTCCCAGGACTGGTGGCCCGCCGACTTCGGCCACTACGGCGGCCTCTTCATCCGCCTGAGCTGGCACGCGGCCGGCACGTACCGCATCTACGACGGCCGTGGCGGCGCGGGCGACGGCGCCCAGCGCTTCGCCCCCCTCAACAGCTGGCCCGACAACGCCAACCTCGACAAGGCCCGCCGCCTGCTGTGGCCGGTCAAGCAGAAGTACGGCCAGAAGATCTCGTGGGCCGACCTGCTCGTCCTCGCCGGCAACGTCGCGCTCGAGGACATGGGCTTCGAGACGTTCGGCTTCGGCTTCGGCCGCCGTGACGTGTGGGAGCCGGAGGAGATCTTCTGGGGGCCGGAGGACACCTGGCTGGGCGACGAGCGGTATGCGGGCGAGCGTGAGCTCGACGAGGTGCTCGGTGCCGTCCAGATGGGGCTCATCTACGTCAACCCCGAGGGCCCCAACGGCAACCCCGACCCCGTCGCCTCGGCGCGCGACATCCGCGACACGTTCGCCCGCATGGCGATGAACGACGAGGAGACCGTCGCCCTCATCGCCGGCGGCCACACCTTCGGCAAGACCCACGGCGCCGGCGACCCCGACCTCGTCGGTCGCGAGCCCGAGGCCGCCCCGCTCGAGCAGCAGGGCCTCGGTTGGAAGAGCGAGTTCGGTTCCGGCAAGGGCGCGGACGCCATCACCTCCGGCCTCGAGGTGACGTGGACCCGCACCCCGGTCCGCTGGAGCAACGACTACTTCGAGTTCCTCTTCGCGCACGAGTGGGAGCTGGAGAAGAGCCCGGCCGGCGCCCACCAGTGGGTGGCCAAGGACGCCGAGGCCGTCATCCCCGGCCCGACGCCGGAATCGCCGAAGCGCCGGCCGACGATGCTGACGAGCGACCTCGCGCTCCGGTTCGACCCGGAGTACGAGAAGATCTCGCGCCGCTTCCTCGAGCACCCCGACGAGTTCGCGCTGGCCTTCGCCAAGGCCTGGTACAAGCTGCTCCACCGCGACATGGGCCCGGTCTCGCGCTACCTCGGCCCGTGGGTGCCGGAGCCGCAGCTGTGGCAGGACCCGGTGCCGCCCGTGGAGGGTCAGCTCGTCTCCGACGCCGACGTCGCGACGCTCAAGGAGAAGGTGCTCGCCTCCGGCCTGTCGGTGAGCCAGCTCGTCTCCACGGCGTGGGCCTCGGCCGCGACGTTCCGCTCCACCGACAAGCGCGGTGGAGCCAACGGCGCCCGCATCCGCCTCGAGCCGCAGCGCGGCTGGACGGTCAACCAGCCCGAGCAGCTGGCATCCGTGCTGGAGACGCTCGAGGGCGTCCAGCGTGACTTCAACGCCGCCGGTGGCGCCCAGGTGTCCCTCGCGGACCTCATCGTGCTCGCCGGCTCGGCCGCCGTCGAGAAGGCCGCGGGCGACGCCGGCGTGCCCGTCACGGTGCCGTTCCACGCCGGGCGCACCGACGCCACCCAGGAGCAGACCGACGTCGAGTCCTTCGCCGTGCTCGAGCCGCGCGCCGACGGCTTCCGCAACTACCTGCGGGAGGGCGTCAAGCTGCAGCCGGAGACGCTCCTCGTCGACCGGGCATACATGCTCGGCCTCTCGGCCCCCGAGATGACGGTGCTCGTGGGCGGCCTGCGTGCCCTCGGCACCAACGTCGGCGGCACGGCGCACGGCGTGCTCACCGACCGTCCCGGCGTGCTGACCAACGACTTCTTCACCAACCTGCTGTCCGCGGGCACGCAGTGGAAGGCGTCGGCCACCGAGGAGAACGTCTACGACATCCGCGACGTGAAGTCGGGCGAGCTGCGGTGGACCGCGACACCAGTCGACCTCGTCTTCGGCTCGAACTCTCAGCTGCGTGCGCTCTCCGAGGTGTACGCGAGCTCCGACGCGACGGAGAAGTTCGTCCACGACTTCGTCGCCGCGTGGACGAAGGTCATGGAGGCCGACCGCTTCGACCTGTCGTGAGCTGAGCACGCCGATCGGGCCCGGGACGAGCAGGTATGCCGTCCCGGGCCCGACGCGCGCCCGCGGGCTCCCGGCGGGGCTGGGCCCGAGGCCCGTGCTCACCGCCTCCACGTGAAGGCGAAGTCGCTCGCGCGCCGGGCGCGCAGCGGGACCGACGGCACGAGGTCGCCCGCGTCGAGCAGGCGCACCACCTCGGCCCGGGGGAGCGTGAGGCCCTCGGCGACGAGCCGCACCGGCCGCACGGGGATGCGTGCGGTGAAGCGCACCCGCACGTCGACGCAGGCGGCGGGATCGCGGTGCTGCGGCGGGCCGGTGTCGAGCCGCCAGGCACCGTCCCAGTCGAGAGCGATGCGGTTGCGCCGCCGGACGGTCCCGTCCTGCAGCACCTCCGCCGCGAGACGGGGGTCGTTGTCGTGCAGGCGGTCGAGCAGCTCGTGCCCGACGGAGCGGACGTGGGTCCGCTCGAAGACCGTCAGCCTGGTCGTGTCGCCGCACCTCTCGCAGAGCGCGAGGAGCCAGGCGTCGAGGAGCTTGTGGTTGGCGTTGACGCGGAACTTGCCGGTCGTGCGGAAGCGATCCCCGGTGCACGCGTGGCACCGGCGGACGACCCTGGGCAGGCAGGTGGGCACGACGGCCCAGTGAGTGGGCACGGAGAGGCACCGGTTTCCTGTGAGGAGTTCGAAGGCAGAAGGAGCACGGCGCGCGGGCGCCGTGCGACGGTTCAGCGGTCGAGGGGTCTCACAGGTGGTGCATCGGCAGGTCCTCGGGACGCAGCGGCTGGGGGCAGCAGCACCGTAGCCACGCCGGACTCCGGCGCCCCACCCCTTTTCCGTCGCGGCCGGGGAGCAGGCGCGGGTGTCGGCGGGTGTCGGCGGGTGTCGGCGGGTGTCGGCAGGGCGTGATGGAATCCGGGGGTGGTCATCCTGCGTCGCGCCCCTGCCCTCGCCCCGGCGACGGTGCGGCTCGACGAGCGCCAGCAGGCCGCCCTCGACTCCCGGGCGCGCGTGCTGCGCGTGCTCGGTGGCCCGGGCACGGGCACCTCGACCCTGGCCGTCGAGCTCGTCGTCGACGCGGTGCGGCGCCAGGGGCTGCGCGCCGACGCGTGCCTCGTGCTCACGTCCAGCCGCAGCGCGGCCGCCCGCCTGCGCCAGGAGGTCACCGCCCGCCTCGGCGGCACCTCGACGGAGTCGCTCGCCCGGACGTGGCAGGCGTTCGGCTTCGGGGTGCTCCGGGCCGAGGCCGCGCTCCGGGGTGACCCGCCACCACGGCTGCTCAACGGCCCCGAGCAGGACGTCATCCTGCGCGACCTGCTCGCCGGGCACGCCGCCGGCGACGTGCCCGGGCCGGCGTGGCCGGTGGGGCTGCACGAGGCGCTGACGACGCGCGGCTTCCGCAACGAGCTGCGCGACCTGCTGATGCGGGCGGTCGAGCTGGGGCAGGGCCCCGACGAGCTCGACCGGCTGGCCGTGGAGCACTCCCGGCCGGAGTGGGCCGCGGCCGCCCACGTGCTGCGCGAGTACGACCAGGTCACCGCGTTCAGCCGTCACGGGTCCTACGACCCGGCCTGGGTGCTGACCGCCGTCGCCGAGCTGCTCGACGACGACCCCACGGCGCTCGACCGGCTCCACGACCGCATCCGCCTCGTCGTCGTGGACGACGCCCAGGAGCTGACCTCCGCCGCCGCACGCCTGCTGCGCGTCGTCGCGCGGCCCGGCGGTCCGCGCATCGTGCTGCTCGGTGACCCCGACGCCGCCGTGCAGACCTTCCGCGGCGCCGACCCCCGCTTCCTCGCCGACGGCTGGACGGAGCTGGCGACGGCGGGCCGCGACCCCCGGCTCGCCGGTGGCCTCTTCGACCTGCTCGACGACAGCGACGCCAGCGAGACTGTCGTGCTCGACCGCGGGCACCGCTTCGGGGCGGCGCTCGCCGGCGTCGCCGACCGGGTCTCGCGGCGCATCGGTGCCTTGGGCGGCGGCGAGCAGCGCCGGTTCGTCCCGGCGGCGACGCGGGGCTCGGTCGAGGTCGCGCTGCTGCGGTCGGCCACGCAGGAGACGGCGCACGTGGCGGCCGTGCTGCGTCGCGCGCACCTCGTCGAGGGCCTGCCGTGGACCGACATGGCCGTCGTGGTGCGCGGCTCGGCCCGCGCCGACACGATGCGGCGCCTGCTCGGCCAGGCCGGCGTGCCGGTGGAGGCGGGCTCGGCGGAGGCGCCCGTGCGCGACGAGAGCGCGGTGCGACCGCTCCTCGTGCTGCTCGAGGAGGCCATCGCCGTCGCGCGCGCCGAGCACCGCGGCGAGGTCCACGTGCTCGATCCCGTGCGCGCGACCGACCTCGTCCTGTCACCCGTCGGCGGCTCCGACACCGTGGCGCTGCGCCGGCTCCGGCGGTCGCTGCGACAGGACGAGCTCGCCTCGGGCGGTGGGCGATCCAGCGACGAGCTGCTGGCGGAGCTCCTGCAGCACCCCGCACGCGCCGCGCTGCTCGGCACCACGGCCCGTCCGGCCGCCCGGGTCGCCGCAGCGCTCGCGGCCGGCGTGGCCGCGGCCCGCGTCGCCGACGACGGGAGGTGGGCGCGCGGCGTCACGGCCGAGTCCGTGCTGTGGGCGATCTGGGAGGGCGCCGGCGTGGCCGAGGGGTGGCGTCGTCAGGCGCTCGCGGGCGGCACCTCGGGCGAGCGGGCCGACCGCGACCTCGACGCCGTCCTCGCGCTGTTCGACGCCGCGGGCGCCTTCGTCGACCGGCTGCCGACGGCGGGCCCCGACAAGTTCCTCGAGCACATCCAGGGGCAGGACGTGCCGGGTGACACCCTGCTCGTCGGTGGCCAGTCCGGTGGGCGGGTCGCCCTGCTCACGCCCCAGACCGCGGCCGGCCGGCAGTGGCGGCTCGTCGTCGTCGCCGGTGTGCAGGAGGGCGTGTGGCCCGACCTGCGGCTGCGCGGCTCGGTGCTCGGCTCCGAGGACCTCGTCGACGTCGTGGCCCGGCGCCCCCTCGGCTTCCGCGCCGCGCAGGCCGCGGTGCGCTACGACGAGACCCGGCTCTTCCTCGTCGCCGTCACCCGGGCGACGGAGCGGCTCCTCGTCACCGCGGTCGGCAACGAGGACGAGCAGCCCTCGGTCTACCTCGACCTCGTCGACCCGCCCGCGACGACCCGTCTCGCCGACGAGGTGCGCCCCCACGCCGAGGTGGCGCGCACGATGACGCTGCCGGGACTCGTCGGCGAGCTGCGCCGCGAGGTCGTGAGCCCCGACCCCGGCGTGGCCGAGCCCGCCCTCAACCTGCTCGCCGCGGCCGCCCGCGCCGGCGTGCGCGGAGCCGATCCCGCGACGTGGTGGGCCCTGCGTCCGGTGACGAGCGACCGGCCGGTGCGCCGCCCCGACGAGCCCGTGCCCGTGTCGCCGTCGAAGGTCACCTACTTCTCGGAGTGCGGGCTGCGCTGGTTCCTCACCTCGGTCGGCGGCGAGGGCGTCTCGCTCGGCGCCGCGTCGGTCGGCACCTTCGTGCACGACATCGTGGCCGAGCTGCCCGACGCTCCGCTCGAGGTGCTCCGCCGGGAGGTCGACGAGCGCTGGGGCCGGCTCGGGCTGCGCCCCGGGTGGGTCACCGAGCGCACCCGCGGGGAGGCGCACGACATGGTGGCCCGCTTCGCGGCCTACCGCGACGGGAGCGCGGGGGAGTGGGAGCCCGTGGGCATCGAGACCCCCTTCCGCGTCGAGGTGGGGCGCGCCGTCGTGGCAGGGCGCGTCGACCGCATCGAGCGCGACGCCGAGGGCGGGCTGCGCATCGTCGACCTCAAGACCGGCAAGAGCAAGCCGACGCGGGCCGAGCTCGCGGAGCACGGCCAGCTCGGCGCCTACCAGGTCGCGGTCGAGGAGGGTGGCTTCGCCGGCCTCGGCGATCGCAGCGCGGGTGCCGCGCTCGTCTTCATCGGCAAGGGCGGCCTCTCCGGGCTCAAGCCGGGCGTCCTGCCGCAGCCGCCGCTCGCCCGCAGCGACGACCCCGGCTGGGCCCGCGCCCTGGTCGAGCAGACGGCCGAGGGAATGGGCGGCGCGCAGTTCCGGGCCTCGCAGGGCAAGGCGTGCGAGACGTGCCCGGTGCGCTCGTCGTGCCCCGTCCAGCCCGAGGGGGACGCGCTGTGAGCACCGGGACCGTCGGCGTCGCGCGGGCCGCCGCCGGGGAGTCGCCGGCGGCGCCGGGGTCGCCCCCGAAGCACAGCGCCCTCGACATCGCGGTGGCGCTCGAGATGCCGCCGCCCACCGACGAGCAGGCCGCCGTCATCGAGGCCGGCGCCCGTCCGCTCCTCGTCGTCGCGGGGGCGGGCTCGGGCAAGACCGAGACGATGGCCGCCCGCGTCGTCTGGCTCGTCGCGAACGGCCTCGTCGACCCCGACCAGGTGCTCGGCCTCACCTTCACGCGCAAGGCCGCGGCCGAGCTGTCCCAGCGCATCGCCAAGCGCCTGCGGGGGCTCGAGCGCGCCGGCATCTGGACGCCGCCCGCGGACGACGGCACGGGCGCCGAGGTGCTGGGCGGGACGCCGACCGTCTCGACCTACCACGCGTATGCCGGCCGCCTCGTGCGCGAGCACGCCCTGCGCGTCGGCATCGAGCCGGAGTTCCGGGTCCTCACGGAGGCCGGGGCGTGGCAGCTGGCGGCCGAGGCCGTCTCGCGTTGGGACGGCCCGATGGACGACGTCGTCAAGAGCGAGGCGACGGTCATCCAGGCCGTCATGGCGCTCGCCGGTGAGATGGCCGAGCACGTGCGCACGCCCGGAGAGGTGGCTGCGCACCTGGACGCCGTGCTCGACCGTCTAGAGACCCTGCCCGACGGCGAGGGGCGCGGCTCGCTCACCGCCGCGCGCGAGGCCGTGGCCGTGCTGCGCGAGCGTCGCACCGTGCTGCCCATCGTCGAGGCCTTCCTCGCCCTCAAGCGGGAGCGTGAGTCGCTCGACTTCGCCGACCAGATGGCGATCGCGGCGCGCCTCACCCGTGCGGTGCCGGCGGTGGGGGACATCGAGCGCGAGCGGTTCCGCGCCGTGCTGCTCGACGAGTTCCAGGACACCTCGGAGGCCCAGCTCGAGCTGCTGCGCTCGCTCTTCCACCACCCGGGGGTCGCGTTGACGGCGGTCGGCGACCCCAACCAGTCCATCTACGGCTGGCGCGGGGCGAGCGCGACCACACTGCTGCGCTTCCCGACCGAGTTCGCGGGCGACGAGGGCCCGGCGGACGTGCTGCCGCTGTCGACGAGCTGGCGCAACGACCGGCTCGTCCTCGAGGCCGCGAACGTCGTCGCCGCGCCGCTCGCCACCGAGCACGTCGTGCCGCTCCGGTCCCGGCCCGGTGCGGGCGAGGGGACGATCGAGACGGCGCGGCTCGACACCGCCGAGGCGGAGGCCGACCACCTCGCCGCATGGGTGGCCGGGCACTGGTTCAGCCCGAGCGGCCGCCGCACGGGCCGCAGCGCGGCGGTGCTGTGCCGGCGTCGCTCGAGCTTCCCGCTCGTGCTCGAGGCGCTGCGCCGGCAGGGGCTGCCGGTCGAGGTCGTCGGGCTGGGCGGCCTGCTCGTCACGCCGGAGGTGAGCGACCTCGTCGCGGCGCTCTGGGTGGTCCAGGACCCGACGCGCGGCGACCAGCTGATGCGCCTGCTCACCGGGCCGGTCGTGCGCCTCGGCGCGGCCGACCTCGCCGGCCTCTGGGCCTGGGCGCGCGAGCTGCACACGCGCGTCACCCGTGCGGCCGCGGCCGGGGTGGCGGGGGCGGCGGGGGCGAGCTCGGCCGGCGACGGTGGCCCGGCGCCCGCGGACGTGGGCACGCCCCCGACGGGCACGGCCAGCGCGGGGTCGAGCGCCACCGGCGACGGTGACCGCGACCGCGACCGCGACGGTGACGGCGATCGCGACGGTGCTGCGGCGGGTGACTCGGAGTTGGTGACGGCCGACGCGTCGTCCGACCGGCGCGGCTGCGACCTCGCGGCCGACAGCGCAGACACGGCGACCCTCGTCGAGGCCCTCGACGACCTCCCGCGGCCGGGCTGGGTGGGCCGTGACGGCGCGAGCATCGGCGACGAGGCGCTGGCCCGCCTGCACGGCCTGGGTGAGGTCGTGCGGCGACTGCGCCGGCTGACGGCGCTGCCCCTCGTCGACCTCGTGGCCGAGGCCGAGGTCGCCATCGGCCTCGACGTCGAGGTGCTCTCGCGCGCCGAGCACACGGCCTCGACCGCGCGCGTGCACCTCGATGCCTTCGCGGACGTCGCCGCGCGGTACGCGACGAGCGCCGACCGCCCCACCCTCTCGGGCTTCCTCAGCTGGCTCGACGCCGCGCGCGACCAGGAGCGCGGGCTCGACGCAGGCCACGTCGAGTCGGATGCCGACGCGGTCCAGGTGCTCACCGTCCACGCCGCCAAGGGCCTCGAGTGGGACGTCGTGGCGGTGCCGACCCTCGTCGAGGGTGTCTTCCCGGCCCACGGCGCGACCGCCGTGGCGCCCGTCGCCGACAGCGACCCACCCGCCTACGCCTGCGCCGGTGAGGTCAAGGACAAGGGCTGGCTCGTCGGGCTCGACTCGCTGCCCTACGACCTGCGCGGCGACCGGGCGGGGCTGCCGCACCTCGACTGGCGCGGCGTGGCGGACCGCAAGGCCCTGAGCGTCGCCATCGAGGCGTTCGTGCGCGACGGCGGCCGGCACGCCGTGGCCGAGGAGCGCCGGCTCGCCTACGTGGCGCTGACCCGGGCGCGCACCGCCATGCTGCTGACGACCCACCTGTGGGGCGCGTCCAAGAAGACGCTCTCCGTGCCGTCACGCTTCCTCAGCGAGGTGGAGGCCGCGCTGCCCCACACGGTGCGGCGCACGGTGTGGGCGCCCGACCCCGAGCCGGTGGTCGACGCCAAGGGCAAGGCGTCGGCGCCCTCCAACCCCCACCTCGCCGTGCCCGTCTCGCAGCTCTGGCCCCACGACCCGATGGGCGAACGGCGCGCGGGTCTGCTCGAGGCGCACCGTCGCGTCGCTGCGCTCGTCGAGGCGGGCCCGACGGTGCCGCAAGGGGACCCACGAGTCGACGACCTGCGGCTGCTGCTGGCGGAACAGGCCGCGCGTCGGTCGCGCGGCGAGCCGGTGGTCGACGTGCCACGGCACCTCTCCGCGTCCGCGGTGGTGTCGCTCGCCCGCGACGCCGAGGCGTTCGCGATGTCGTTGCGACGCCCGATGCCCAGCGCTCCCGCGGTCGCGGCGCGGCAGGGCACCGCGTTCCACGCGTGGGTCGAGGAGCACTACGCCCGCGCGGCGATCGTCGACCTCTTCGACCTGCCGGGCAGCGCCGACGAGGGTGCCGCCGACGACGCCGACCTCGACGCCATGAAGCAGCGCTTCCTCGACAGCGAGTGGGCCGACCGCAGGCCCGACGAGGTGGAGCTGTCGATCGAGACCGTTCTCGACGGGATCGCCGTCCGGGGCCGCGTCGACGCGGTCTTCCCGCGCGACGACGGCGGGTGGACCGTCGTCGACTGGAAGACCGGCGCCCGTCCCAGCGGCCGGGACGCCCGGGTCCGCGCGCTGCAGCTCGGGGCGTATGCCGTGGCGTTCGCCCGGCTGCGCGGGGTGGATGCCGCGCTCGTCGACGCCGCCTTCTACTACGCGGCGGAGGGCGTCACCGTGCGCCCCGACCTGCCGGGCGAGGCAGCGCTCGTCGAGCTGCTCCGGACCCTTCCCGACTGACCCGCCCCGTCGAGAGGGCACCGCCGTTCGGTGGGGTGGGCGGGTTCAGCGGTCCTTCGGGTGCTCGGCCGGGGTGACGGGCACGAAGTCCGAGGCGCCCTCGTGCAGGTCGAGCACGCCGTCGGCCTCCTCGGGCAGCGCCTCGACCTCGTCGATCTCGAAGGCGGAGTCGTCGGCGTCCGCGGCCACCACCGGGACCGGCTGCGACTCCTCCGCGGTGGGCTCCTCGTCCGCGGTGGGCTCTTCGTCTGCGGTGTGCTCCTCGCGCTCCTCGGGCTCCGCGGCGGGAGCGGCCGGGTCCGCGGGAGCCGCGTGGGCCTCGTGAGCCTCGTGAGCCTCGTGGGTCTCGTGGGTCTGCGGGGTCGAGGTCGGGCCGTCCGAGTGGCCGACCGGGCGGGCGTCGTCCGACCCCGTCGCGGTGGTGGGCGTCGACGGGTCGCCGTCCGCCAGCTCGTCGACCATCGAGACCGCCTGGGTCTCGCCGAGCATCGGGAAGGGCACGTGCGGCGCGGTGGCGTCCCAGGGCAGCTCCGGCTCACGGCGCTCGTCGTCGGCACCCGGGCCGGCTCCCGTGGCTGCCGCAGCGGCCTGGGCGCCGGCAGCGGGGGTGGACGCCGCTGCGGCTGCCTGCTCCTGCGCGAGCCGGGTGCGCTCGCTGCGACGGGCGTCCTCGGCCGCGCGGCGGCGGTCGTCGTCATCCACCCGCGCGTCGAGGGCGCGCAGCTGCTCGGCCGTGCGCTCCACGACCTCGATCTGGCCCGCGGCGAGCGCCCGGAGCAGGACGCGCAACGGCGTCATCTCCGCGGCAAGGCGGGCCCGGCGCACGAGGGAGGCGTCGGGGCGCTCGACGCGCGAGCGCGCGTAGGCCTCGAGCACGGCGTCGAGCGCGGCGGGCGCGGCGACCTCGGCGAGCTCGGCGAAGTCGTCGGCCGGGTCGCCGACGCGGCTCTCCTCCCAGCCGAGCACGCCGCGCACGCGACCGGTGGAGGCGTCCTCGTCGTCGTCGAACGAGGCGAGCACGTTCTCGCCCGTGAAGGTGCCGTGCACCGCGGTCGGCGCGAAGCGCCACATCGAGACGTCCTCCAGGGCGTGCTCCCACCGCGTCAGCAGCCCGGTGGGCACGTGCCCCGTGGCCGCGGCGCGGTCGAGCTCGGAGAGCTGCCGGCGCCGGTGCGACTCCGCGTCGTAGGTGGGGCGCCCGGCCTCCTCGAAGACGAGGTGCTCGACGTTGTGGATGTGCGCCAGGGCGCGGCCGACGTCGTCGGCGAGGGCCCCGGGCGTGAGACCCGCGAAGTCGAGCGGACGGCCCGGCAGCCGGAGATAGACGGCGGCCCGGCCCTCCGGCACCGGGGCGTGCCCCCGGACCATCGGCATCGCGACGTCGAGACGGCGCCCGAGGAGGGCCCCGAGCGCGACGCTGTCGTCGAGCATCGCCCCGGCCGCGGGCGTGCGCGGGGCCTTGACGACCCACCGGCGGTGCTGGCTGTCCTGGACGTAGGCGATCTCGAAGAGGTCGCCGGGCCGGGTCACCACGCCCTCGACGTTCACCGGGTCGAGCCCGGGCACGGCCGAGCTCGCCAGCGCGGCGAGGACAAGCGGGCTGCGGGTCACCCCTCCACCGTATGCGGCACGGCGTGCCGAGCGTGGGAGGCGACGCCCGTGCCGGTCCCGTTCGTCGCCGTCCTAGTCTGATCGGGTGGCCCTGACCGACGAGACGTCCGAGACGACCGGCACGACGAGCCCGACCGACCCGACCCGCCACGGACCTGCCGGCGGCACGGGACCGGTCGACGCGGCATCCGGGACGGGCGCCGCGCCGGACCCGATCTCCGCCGCGCCCCTCGCGCACCTGGCCCTCGCCCGGCCGTCGCTCGACCGCGTGGCCCACGAGCGCCGTCGGCCCGACGTGCTCGCCGCCCTGCTGGCCGATCCCGCCACCCGGGTGGCCGAGGTGCGGGGCGACCGCCTCGAGGTCACGTCCGAGGGGGCCGCCGGGGACGGCAGGCTGACCCTCGTGCTGCGGGCCCCCGAGGCGGCCGACGCGGCCCGGCTGGCCCTGCACCTCGGCCGCGGACCCGACGGCACGGCATACGTCGGCGTCGTCGGTGACGGACCGGACGACGAACCGGACGGCGAGGCCGCGGCGGACGGGGGAGCCGGCGCGCGCCGCTGGCTCGCGCTGCGGCAGGCGGGGGAGGGCCTGGGCCCGCTCGACGCGGGGATCTTCACGACGGTGCTCGCCCTCGCCAACTGGCACGCGACCCACGCGCACTGCCCCCGCTGCGGGTCGGTGACGACGGCCACGCAGGCAGGCTGGGTGCGCCGCTGCGAGCGCGACGGCACCGAGCACTACCCGCGCACCGACCCCGCGGTCATCATGTCGGTCGTCGACCCGGACGACCGCCTGCTCATCGGGCGCGGTGCGCACTGGCCGGAGGGCCGCTTCTCGGTGCTCGCCGGCTTCGTCGAGCCCGGGGAGTCGTTCGAGGCGGCGGTCGCCCGCGAGGTGGCGGAGGAGGTCGGCGTCGCCGTGCACGACGTGCGCTACCTCGGCAACCAGCCGTGGCCGTTCCCGTCGTCCGCGATGATCGGCTTCGCCGCCCGGACGACCGAGACCGAGCTGACGCTCGACCCCCTCGAGATGGCCGAGGCGCGCTGGGTGACCCGGGCGCAGTACCGCGCCGCGCTGCGCGACGGTTCGGTGCGCACGCCGAGCGGCATCTCCATCGCCAAGCGCATCATCGAGCACTGGCTCGGCGAGACGGTCGAGTCAGCGGCAGCGGGGCCGGGCGACCGCCGCCCCTGATCCCGCGCCGGCCGCCGAACGGGTCGTCGGCCGGGTCGTCGGCCGGGTCGTCGGCCCGGTCGTCAGCCGGCGAGGCGGGCGCGCACCTCGGCGAGCGAGGGGTTCGTCGCCGCGCTGCCGTCGGGGAAGACGACGGTGGGCACGGTGCGGTTGCCCCCGTTGACCTGCTCGACGAAGTCGACGTGCTCGGGGCTGCCCTCGATGTCGATCTCGGTGAACGGCACGCCCTCGCGCGTCAGCTGGCCCTTGAGCCGTGCGCAGTAGCCGCACCACGACGTCGTGAACATCGTGACCGAGCCCTCCGCGGGCGTGACGTCGGGCGTGGCGGGCATGGTGCTCCTCGTGGTCCGGTCGTCCGGCCGTGCGGGGCCGGACGGTGGGGACGCCCCCTCCGGGCGTCTCCCCTCGGTGCAAGGATGACTCCATGGCGACGCGCGGTGCAAAACGATCCCCCAAGATGGACCTCGCCGTCTACGAGGCGGAGGTCCGACGGCTCCAGGCCGACCTCGTCGCGTTCCAGGAGTGGGTCCGCACGACGGGCCAGCGCGTCGTCGTCGTCTTCGAGGGGCGTGACGCGGCCGGCAAGGGCTCGGCGATCAAGCGGATCACCGAGTACCTCAGCCCCCGCGTGGCCCGCATCGCGGCCCTGCCGGCGCCGACCGACCGCGAGCGCTCGCAGTGGTACTTCCAGCGCTACGTGGCCCACCTGCCGGCCGCGGGCGAGATCGTGCTGTTCGACCGGTCCTGGTACAACCGCGCCGGGGTCGAGCGGGTCATGGGCTTCTGCACCGACGAGCAGCACGCGCGCTTCCTCGAGCAGGCGCCGGTCTTCGAGCGGATGCTCGTCGACGACGGCATCATCCTGCGCAAGTACTGGTTCAGCGTCTCCGACGTCGAGCAGGAGCGCCGGTTCCGCTCGCGCGCGAAGGACCCGATGCGGCAGTGGAAGCTCTCGCCGATGGACCTCGAGTCCATCACCCGCTGGGAGGACTACTCCGAGGCCAAGGACGTCATGATGGCCGCGACGAGCACCGACTGGGCGCCGTGGCACGTCGTGGAGTCCGAGGACAAGCGCCGGTC
The DNA here is from genome assembly GCF_040300125.1 of Terrabacter sp. NPDC000476. Lineage (NCBI taxonomy): Bacteria > Bacillati > Actinomycetota > Actinomycetes > Micrococcales > Intrasporangiaceae > Terrabacter > Terrabacter sp. NPDC000476. The sequence goes on along the minus strand of NZ_JBEPDF010000001.1, from coordinate 1,609,760 downwards.
GCGGGTCAACGTCATGCACCACCTGCTCGCGTCCATCCCGCACGAACAGGTCCGCCCCGACGTCCCGCCCGTGCCCGCGCGGCCCGCGCCCCGTGGCTACGAGCGCCCGCCGCAGGCCGACCAGAACTACGTGCCCGACCACGCCGCGAGCGTGCTCGCCGCCGCGAAGGGTGATCGCTCCTGAGCGCCGCACCGACCGCCGACCAGATCCTCGAGGGCCTCGACCCTGAGCAGCGCGAGGTCGCGATGGCGCCGCCCGGCCCGCTGTGCATCCTCGCCGGGGCCGGCACCGGCAAGACGCGCGCCATCACGCACCGCATCGCGTATGCCGTCCACTCCGGGGCGCAGCAGCCGCAGCGCGTGCTCGCGCTGACCTTCACCGCCCGGGCGGCCGGCGAGATGCGCTCGCGCCTGCGCGGGCTCGGCGTGCAAGGGGTGCAGGCGCGCACCTTCCACGCCGCGGCCCTGCGCCAGCTGCACTTCTTCTGGCCGCAGGCCATCGGCGGCGCCGCTCCCGAGGTGATGAGCCACAAGGCGCCGGCCGTCGCCGAGGCGGCGAGCCGGCTGCGCCTGCAGTTCGACCGCACCACCATCCGCGACCTCGCCGCCGAGGTCGAGTGGGCCAAGGTCAACCTGCTGACGCCGCAGTCGTACGCCGCCCGCGCCCGCGAGCAGCGCCGCGAGCCCCCCGGCCTCGACCTCACCGCCATGGCACGCCTCTTCGAGGCGTACGAGGACGTCAAGCAGCGCCGCGGGGTCATCGACTTCGAGGACGTGCTCCTGCTGACGGTCGGCATCCTCGACGAGCGCGAGGACATCGCGCGGACGGTGCGGGGGCAGTACCGCCAGTTCGTCGTCGACGAGTACCAAGACGTCAACGACCTGCAGCAGCGCCTCCTCGACCAGTGGCTCGGGGAGCGTGACGACCTGTGCGTCGTGGGCGACCCGGCCCAGACGATCTACTCGTTCACCGGCGCGAGCCCCCGGCACCTCGTGGGCTTCCCCCAGCGCTTCGCCAAGGCGCACGTCGTGCGACTCGTGCGCAACTACCGCTCGACGCCCCAGATCGTGGCCCTCGCGAACACCATCGTGGCCTCGGGCACGCAGGCGGCCCGCGACGGCGCCGTGCGCCTGCTCGCGCAGGGTGAGGCGGGGCCCGAGCCGGAGCTGACCGGACACCCCGACGACCCGGCGGAGGCCGCGGCCGTCGCCGAGCGCATCCGGTCGCTCGTGGCCGCGGGCCACCCCGCCGGGGACATCGCGGTGCTCTTCCGCACGAACGCCCAGTCCGAGGCCTACGAGTCGGCCCTCGCCGACGCCGGCGTGCCCTACCTCGTGCGGGGCGGCGACCGCTTCTTCGCCCGCAAGGAGGTGCGTGACGCCATCCTGCTGCTGCGCGGCGCCGCCCGCAGCGACGACGGCGAGAAGCCGCTGGGCGAGCTGGCCCGTGACGTCATCACCGGAGCCGGCTGGTCGCACGAGCCGCCCGCCGGGGCCGGGGCCACCCGGGAACGGTGGGAGTCGCTGCTCGCGCTCGCGACCCTCGCCGACGACCTCGCGGTGGCGGTGCCCGACGCCCGGCTGCCCGAGCTCGTCGCGGAGCTCGACCGCCGCGCGGCGGAGCAGCACGCCCCCACCGTCCAGGGCGTCACGCTGGCGAGCCTGCACGCCGCCAAGGGCCTCGAGTGGGACACCGTCTTCCTCGTCGGGGCCTCCGACGGGCTGATCCCGATCTCGATGGCCGAGGGCCCCGACGCCGTGGAGGAGGAGCGGCGCCTCCTCTACGTCGGCCTGACGCGGGCCCGGCGCCAGCTGTTCATCTCGTGGTCCGGGGCCCGCACGCCCGGGGCGCGGTCGACCCGCCGGGTCTCCCGCTTCCTCGCACCCGCGGCCGGCATCCTCGGGCAGGGCGCCCGCACCGAGTCGCGGTCGGCCGGGTCGCGACGCGCCGCCCCGAAGGTGGCCCGCATCGCGCACTGCCGCAGCTGCGGGGCCGAGCTGGTGACGGCGGCGCAGCGCAAGACGGGCCGGTGCGACACCTGTCCGCCGACGTACGACGAGGCGACGTACGAGCGGTTGCGCACGTGGCGTCTCGCGGTCGCGCGCGAGGCGAGCGTGCCGGCCTTCGTCGTCTTCACCGACGCGACGCTGACCGCGATCGCGGAGAACGACCCCGCCGACGAGGGGGCGCTGTCGGTGATCAGCGGTGTGGGAGCACGCAAGATCGAGCAGTACGGCGCCGCCATCCTCGCCATCCTCGGCGGCGCCGATCCGCAGGATCTGATCGAAAGCCGTTCTGCTGCAGAGGAATCCGGCGCGTGATGGTGGCTGCGGAAAAAAGTCTCGGAAATCTTCGGTAAATGAGTTGTTCGGCTCGGAGGCGCACGCGTACCCTTGTCGAAGTCAAGCCCAGTGACCTAGGTGGTCAGCTGGGGCCCGTGAGCAGAAGTGAGGAGGTCGGCCTGATGGACAACACCACGATGACGATGAACGCAGTCTCCTGCGTCCTTTCCGTGCGTCTGCGGCCGACCACCGGCGATGTCCGCCTCGCGGCCATGCACGCTCCGGAGCAGGGGATCGCTCTGTCCGCCGCCGTCCTCGGCGGCCGCCTCGGCGCCTTCATCGCCCCGACCACGGGAGACGTCTCGGTCGACGACCGCACGTTCGCCCCCTCGTACAAGACCACCGATGTCGTTCGCTCCCGTCCTGGGAGGCCCCCGGTCTGACCAGACCTGACGCCTCACAGGCCGCGAACCCGACATCACCGGGTCCGCGGCCTTTTTCGTGCCCCAGCACCGTCTGAGCACCGATCGCCGCTCCGCCCGCAGCACGCACCACACCGCAGAGGAAGCACCCGACCGGGTGCCTGACAGATCAGGGAACAGGGACACGACATGACTCCCCGGATGCCGAGCAGCAGGACCGAGACGCGCACCACCGGTGCCGGTCTGCGGACCAGGCCAGACACGAGTGAGCAGGGGCACCCCGCGACGGGCGCCCTGGAGACGGAGGTGAGAACGATGCAGCTGAGCGAGTTGATCGACATGAGGACCGAGGCGGAGCAGGTCGGCGAGACCATTCCGTGCCGCGACTACGACGCGGAGCTCTGGTTCGCCGAGCGCCCGGAGGACGTCGAGTTCGCCAAGACGCTCTGCGGGCTCTGCCCGGCACGCACCCAGTGCCTCGCCGGGGCCCTCGAGCGGCAGGAGCCGTGGGGCGTGTGGGGCGGGCAGCTGCTCGTCCAGGGCGCCATCGTGGCCCGGAAGCGCCCGCGTGGACGTCCGCGCAAGCACCCCGTCGCTGCCTGAGCGTGCGTGACAACGCATGACCCCCGTGCGGGCAGCCAACGACACCAACCTTTTTCACAGACCAGGAGATCGTCATGAACCAGCTCGAGATGCTGGCTCGCGAGCGCATCACCCAGCGCAGTCAGCGCGAGGACCGCAGCGGCATCCGCCGCAGCGCCCGCCTGATCGCGCAGGAGATCCGCGCCAGTCGACGCCACAGCCAGAAGTGAACGACAGCGCCGAGCGGCGCACCGCAGGACAACTGAATCGAGTGAGCGAGCCGCGGGTGACGCGCACGTCACCCGCGGTTTCGCATGTCCGGGACCGTCCGGGCGGATACTGCGAGTCAGCGGAAGGAGACGCGATGGACGACCCGAGCACCCCACCCACGGGCCGCACGCCCGACCCCGAGGCCGGCCCCGACGCCGAGCTCGTCTGCGCCACCTGCGGCGCCACACCCGCCCCGGGGCAGCAGGCGGCCGCGCGGCTGACGTGGAGCCGCGGCAGCGACGGGGGACGCTCCCGCTGGACCTGCGACCGCTGCAGTCGGGAGCACCTGCGCTCCATCGAGGGAAAGCTCGACCCGGCCTGGTGGTGAGCCCCGGTCGGCTCAGACCGCCGTGCCGACCGGCGGGAGGTCCGCCCCCGGGAGCAGCTCGTCGACGATCGCGCGGCCGTGCACGGTTCCACCGAGCTGGCTGAGCACGCCGATGCCGCCGCCCCACACGCGGTGGATGAGGAGGTACTCCGGCGGCAGGTTGAGCTTGTAGGCCACCGCGTAGTTCGGCTGCCGGGGGTCGTTGATGTGGGCGAAGACCCCGCGGAGCCAGTCGCGGCTGAAGGTGAAGGTGTCGTCACGGAACGGCGCCATGAAGGGCTCGAGGTAGTCGAGCAGCCGCTCCGGGTCGAGGTCGATGGTGTTCTTGACGAAGCCGATCTCGCGCAGTCCCTCGAGGACCTCCTCGGCGCTGCCCTCGAGGCCCGTCGTGAGCAGCGGCCCGATCTCCGGCGGCATGCCGTCGGGCAGGCGGTTGACGGCGCCGAAGTCGATGATCCCGAGCCGGCCGTCCGGGGTCATCCGGAAGTTGCCCGGGTGCGGGTCGGCGTGGAGCAGCCCGGCCCGGGCCGGGCCGGCGAGCAGGAAGCGCAGGTAGAGCTGCGAGGAGCGGTCACGCTGCTCCGGGGTGCCCTCGGCGATGATCCGCGACAGCGGCACGCCGTCCATCCACTCGGAGACGATGACGTGCTCACGGCCCTCGACGACCTCGGGGACGTGGAAGTCGGGGTCGCCCGCGAACGCGGCCGCGAAGGTGGCCTGGGAGTCGGCCTCGAGGCGGTAGTCGAGCTCCTCGGCCATGCGGTCGCGCAGCTCGTCGAGGATGGGCCCGAGCTCGATGCCCGGCACCCAGCCCGCGGCGACCTTCGCGACGCGGCTGATCTGGCGGATGTCGCTCATCAGGGCGGCCCCGGCCCCGGGGTACTGGATCTTGACCGCGACGTCGCGCCCGTCCTTCCAGACCGCCCGGTGCACCTGGCCGATCGAGGCCGAGGCCACCGGCTGGTCGTCGAAGGACTCGAACCTGCTGCGCCACCGCGTGCCGAGGGACGTGCGCAGGACGCCGTGCACCGAGCTCGTCGGCATCGGCGGTGCGCTGTCCTGCAGCTTGGTCAAGGTCGTGCGGTAGTGCACCGCGAGCTCCTCGGGCAGGGCCGCCTCGAAGATCGAGAGGGCCTGGCCGAACTTCATCGCGCCACCCTTGAGCTCGCCGAGCACCTGGAAGAGCTGCTGGGCCGTGCGCGCCTGCAGCTCGGCGGCGACGACCTCGGCGGGACGCCCGCCGAGCCGCTTGCCGAGGCCGAGGGCGGTGCGTCCGGCGAACCCGAGCGGCACCGCGGCGAGCCGCGCGGAGCGCACCACGGCCTTGCGGGGCAGGTCGGTCATCGGGGCACCTCCTCAGGTCGTCGGTGTGGCGGTCGGTGTGGCTGTCGGTGTGGCTGCGGTGTGGCTGTCGGCGATCCCGCCGGCCCGTGCGCCGTTCGTGGTGGCACGGCAGCAGCACGGGCAGGACGGGCAGGGCCCGGGCGGGCCCGCCTCGATCTGCTCACCCGACTCTATGCGCACGGCCCGGCCCACCACGTCACGGGCGCTCCCCGCGTGGCCCGGTTGTCGAGGGTTGGGCGACGAGGTGGCCCGTGCAGAGCGGGTGCACCGGCCACCGCCGGTGGTCGAGCCGGGGCCACGGCGGGCTCACCTCCACGGAGACGCCCGGCGGGGGCAGCCGCCCCTGGAGCGCGCCCGAGACGAGCAGCGTGACGCTGCCGACGACGAGCTGGGCCAGACCCGGTGCGAGCGCGTCGGGCGTGCCGTCCGCGTCGGCCCCGGCTGCCAGGTCTGTCCGGTCTGTCGGGTCCACCGCGTGTGCCGGGTAGGCGGCGTCCGGGCCGTTCCCGGTGTCGATGGGCTCGCCGGGCGCCGGGGCCGACGCGCGGCCCTGACCGCCCCACGGGTACGTCGCCGACGCGGCCGTCGCCACGAACTGGCTCATCACCGTCGGCCACGCCTCGTCGCGGTCGGCGCGGTGGTGCTCGAGGCACCAGAGGCACGGCGCCGAGGGGGAGCCGTCGACGACCGGCCCGATGACGGTGCGTGGAGCGGCCGGGGTGACCGGCAGGTGCACGATGCCGCGGCGCAGCCACGGGTCCGCGCGCCGTGGGTCGACCACCGGCGAGCCGACGAGCACCACGAGGTCGGGCCGCGGCCGGTCGGGGGAGGCGAGGGCCCGGTCGACCGCAGTGCGCCCGTGCACGACCCGGACACCGTTGCGGGCGAGGGCCGCGGCGATCTCGGACGCGACGGCCCCGCGGCCGTCGACGACGACGCGCGGCATCCCGCCCGTCCGGCCGGTCCCGTCAGGAACCTCCGGGCTCCCCGGGGGCGTCGCGAGGACGCCTGCTCCGAGGTCCGTCCCCGACGGCCGTGCCGGCGTCGCGCCCGGGCCCGACGCCGGGGGAGCTGCCGGACTCGCCGGGGGGCGCGTGGCCCGGCTCGCCGGGCGGGCCGGGGTGTCGGCGTCGCGCGCGTAGGGACCCGTGCTCTCGGTCAGCACGCCGAGGCCGGCCAGCAGCTCGAGCAGGGTGCGCCACCGCTCGTGGGGGATCCCGGCGTCGAGGGCGAGGTGGTCGACGACGTCGAGGGGCAGGGCGCCGTCGAGGCGGCGCAGGAGCAGGGCCTCGACCGTGTCGATGCCGGAGACGACGGGACCGTCGGCCAGCACGCCGAACTGCACCTCGCCCGGGCGTCGGGTGAGGGGCCGCAGCCAGACGGGGACCCTCGGGTGCGGCGGGATGGGGGCAGCGGACATGGGACCTCCAGACCCGGCGGCACCCGGCGGGCGCCGCCCTCGAGGTCAGGCTCGCACCGTGCGTGACGGCGCGAGCGCGTCGTCCACAGCCCCGCCCGAGGGGGCGGCCGGCATCCGGCGGCGGGGGAGCACGCGGCCGGGCACGCACGAGGGGGCGGGACCGTGTGGTCCCGCCCCCTCGATGGACGGCGTCGGTGACGCCGTCACGACCTGGTCAGGCCTTGCCCAGGATGCGGTTGAGGTTCGTGCCGCAGACGGGGCACTGGCCCTTGGCCATCCGACGGCCGTTGTCGGAAACGACAACCTTGCCCTCGGCCTCGCGCTTCTCCTTGCACTTCACGCAGTAGAACTCGCCCTTGTAGGTCTCGTCAGCCATTGGTGTCTCCTTGATGCTGGCACCCATCCGACGGGTGCCTCGACTCGTTCAACCCTAGAGCACGCTGAGCACGAAATCATGCTCATCCCCGCTTGGCGCGCCTCGCGCCGATGGGGTATGCCGCGGGCGCGCGGCCGCGCTGCGCGACGGTGTCGGTGCCCGGGCCTACCCTGCCCTCATGGCGACGGAACGGCGCGAGGTGGTGCAGACGGTGGTCGACGGCGTGACCGTCGAGGTCCGCCGCAGCGCCCGGCGCCGCCGCACCGTGTCGGCCTACCGTCAGGAGGGGCGGCTCGTTGTGCTCGTGCCTGCACGCATGAGCCGGGCCGAGGAGGGCGAGTGGGTGCGCACCATGGTGGCCCGGGTCGCCGCCTCGGAGCAGCGCCGCCGGCGCACCGACGGCGACCTCGAGCAGCGGGCGCTCGCGCTCTCCCGTGAGCACCTCGGTGGGCGGGCCGTGCCGACCAGCGTGCGGTGGGTGTCCAACCAGAACTCGCGGTGGGGCTCCTGCACCCCGGCCGAGGGCTCGATCCGCTTGTCCGACAAGCTCCGTGGCATGCCGGCGTGGGTCGTCGACTACGTGCTGCTCCACGAGCTCGCGCACCTGCTGCAGCCCGGGCACGGGCCGCAGTTCTGGGCCCTGCTGCAGGGCTACCCGCGGCTCGAGCGGGCACGCGGCTACCTCCAGGGAGTGTCCGCCACGGCGGGCCTCGACCTCAGCGACGACTGAGCGGGTCGCCCCGGGCGAGGGCCGGGCGAGGGCCGGGCGAGGGCCGGGCGAGGGCCGGGCGAGGGCCGGGCGAGGGCCGGGCGAGGGCCGGGCGAGGGCCGGGCGAGGGCTGCGCGACGGCAGGACGACGACCGGACGACGACCGGACGACGACCGCAGCGGCGGTCGCGCCAACCGGACGCGGCGGTCAGGACCGCGTGGCCCGCAGGCCGGCCGCCACGAGCGGCGCCAGCTCGTCACGGGTGCCGACGGGCAGCTCGTCGACGGGCCACCAGCGCACGTCGATCGACTCGGTGCTGACGCTCGCCCGCGTGTCGCGCGCCGTGACGGCGGCGAACCGGATGTCGAGGTGCTCGCGGCAGGTGCCGAAGTCGCCGACGAGCACGTGCCGGTCGAGCTGCACGATCTCGGGCAGCGCCGCGATGTCCTCGATCCCGGACTCCTCGCGCGCCTCGCGCGTGGCGGCGTGCCACACCGACGCGTCACCGGGCTCGTAGTGGCCGCCGAACTGGAACCACTCGCGCGCCCGCCGGTGCAGCGTCAGCAGGGCCGACCCGCCGTCCTCGTCGAGGACGATGACGCTCCCGGTGAGGTGGGCCGGCGGCCCGGCCTTGCTCATGGCGTCGGGGTGGGCGGCGAGGTGCGCGAGGAAGTCGAGACGCAGCTGCTCCTGGCGGGCGTCCGGCGCCGGCCAGGACTCGAGCCGGGCCACGGCGTCCGCGTGCAGGGTGGACCAGGCCACGCCGGCGTCCGCCGCGCGCTCGAGCGTCGGCTCGAGCGACGGCTCCGGCGACGACGCGGCTGTGGGGGTGCCCGTCACCGCGGGTCGTCGCCGGGGCGCTCGCCGCGCTCACCACCGGCGCCGCGCTCGCGGTCGGCCTCCTCGAGGATGTCGCGCAGCACGGCGTCGAGGTCGGCGCTGATCGTGTCCTCGTCGCCGGCCGTGGAGCCGGAGGCGCCCGCGCTGCTCGCCGCGTCGGTCAAACCGGTCGCGTCCGTCGAGCCCGTCGAGCCGTCCGGGGCGCCGGGCGAGGACTCGCCGGCGGCGCGCTGGACGAAGCCGATCGGGTCGTCGAGGTCGGCCGAGGTGGGCGCGAGGTCGGGGTGCGCCCACCGGCCGTCGCGCAGGTCCGGCCCACCGGCGTTCTCGAGCGCGGCCCAGAGGTTGGCCGCGTCGCGCAGGCGGCGCGGGCTGAGCTCGAGGCCGACGAGCCCGGCGAAGGTCTTCTGCGCGGCGCCGCCCACGCGGCGGCGGCGGATGGTCTCGGCCAGGGCGGCGGACTGCGGCAGGTGCCGCGCGGTGGCCCGATCGGTCACGTGGTCGACCCAGCCCTCGGCGAGGGCGAGAAGGGTCTCGAGCCGGCCGAGCGCAGCGCGCTGCGCCGGGGTGGGTTGGGGCCGGAAGAGGTTGCCCTGCAAGGCCTCCCGCAGCGCCTCGGGGTCCGAGGGGTCGATCGTCGACAGCGCCGACTCGATGGCCTCGGTGTCGATGGTGATGTTGCGGGCGTAGTCCGAGACCGCTGAGAGCAGCTGCGGCCCGAGCCACGACACCTCGGCGAAGAGCCGCACGCGGGCGGCCTCGCGGACCGCGAGGTAGAGGCGCACCTGCGCGACGTCGATCTCGAGCGACTCGGCCAGCTGCGCCACGTTGCCGGGGAGGAGGGCGACGAGGCCGGGCTCGGTCAGGGGCAGGCCCACCTCGGTGCCGCTGACGACCTCGGTGGCGAGGGTGCCGACGGCCTGGCCGAGCTGCGCCGAGAACATCTGCCGGCTGAGGTTGCCGAGCATCGGCGCCCACTGCTCCACCATCTCGCGCGGGTCGAAGCCGGCCGGCAGCCCCTCGGGCAGCGCCTCGCCGAACGCCTCCGGGCCGAGCTCGCCGACCTGCTTGCGCATCGCGTCGGACGTGGCCTGCGTGACCCCGTCCGAGACCGGCTCGATGAGCTCGAACCAGCGCGGCATGGTCGCGTCGACCCACTCGGCGCGGCTGAACCCCGTCGCCCGCCAGGCGGGCGCGGCGAGGGTGGTCTGTTCGTCGAGCCAGAGCGTGGCCACGGCCACGGCGTCCGCGACGACGCGGTCGGCCGCAGGGTCGTGCACGTCGTTGCCGTCGACGGTGAGCACGTGCCGGCGCGCCACCTCGGTGGCGAGGTCGCGCGAGCCGGTGGGCGACTGCTGCGCCGCCATGAAGGTGCCGAGCTGGGCGCGCATCGCGGCCTGGGTGGCCGGGTCGGTCGGGTCGACGCCCATGCTGCGCATGGCCTCGGCGAGCTCGGGGTTGTCGGCGGCCTCTCCGAGCACCTTCTCGAGCATCGCGCCGAGGTCGGAGGCGTCCATGCCGCCGAGGTCGGGCAGGCCGGCGAACCCACCACCGAACCCGCGCCCGGCACCCGTGCCGGGCGCGGCACCGAAGCCGGCCCCCGAGCGGTCCAGGGGGAGTCCGAAGGGGGACTCGCCCGGTCGGCGGCCCTGCGGCCCACCCGCGCCGGTGTCCCCGGTGTCCCCGGTGTCCCCGGTGTCCCCGGCGCCCGTGGCGCCGGTCTCGCTCGAGGTGTCGGGCTCGCGGGGCTCGTCGTCCCGGTCGCTGCGGTTGTCGTCACCGCGTCCGCGGTCGTCGGCCATGCCTGCTCATCCCCACTCGTGCGTGTCACCTGCGGCCGGACGGCCACACACCAAGACAACCACGGATCACCGCCGTTGGTTCCCGGCCCACGACGCAGCCCGGGGCGACCCGGCCTACGATGGCGGGCGTGACGGTCACCCTTGCCGAGATCCGCGAGACACCCCTGTCGGTCGACGAGGTGCTCGCCGGCGTCTCCTCGCCCCGAGCGGGCGGGGTGTGCCTCTTCATCGGCACCGTGCGCGACCACGACCGTCCGGCGCACGTCGACGGCGCCGACCCGACGGACGCCCCGGTCGCCCACCTCGACTACTCCGCCCACCCGCAGGCCGCCGAGACCGCGCGCGCCCTCGCCGAGCGGCTCGCGGGGGACGGGCGAGCCGTGCGCATCGGGCTCGTCCACCGCGTCGGGCACCTCGAGGTCGGTGACCTCGCCGTCGTCGTCGGGGTGAGCGCCGAGCACCGCGCGGAGGCGTTCGACGTCTGCCGCGAGCTGATCGACGAGCTGAAGGCCACGGTGCCGATCTGGAAGCACCAGCTCTTCGCCGACGGCGCCGACGAGTGGGTCGGACTGCCGTGAGGACGATCAAGCGCGTGCCCGAGCAGTCACCCGAGACCGGCACCGCCGCCTTCGGCGCACCCGAGGCCCGGTCGGCCCGCCTGACCCGCGGCAACAAGGCGGTCCTCGCCGTCTTCTTCCTCTTCCTCGCGATCATGGTGGCCGGCTCGCTCGTGCACCTGCCGTATGCCGTCATGAGCCCCGGCCCGACGCAGAACACCCTCGGCACCTCGCCCGACGGCAAGAAGACCCCGGTCATCTCGATCTCGGGCCTGCCGACCTACCCCACCGAGGGCGCCCTGCGCTTCACGACCGTGCGGGTCGAGGGCGGCCCGGGCTACCCGGTCGACGCCTGGGACCTGCTGCAGGCCTGGATCGACCCGGCCCGCGACGTCCTGCCCGTGGACGACGTCTTCGACCCCGCGGTGACCCAGGAGCAGGTGGCCGAGGAGAACGCCATCCAGATGGAGGGCTCGCAGGAGGAGGCCACGGCCGTCGCCCTGCGCGCCATCGGCCAGGACGTGCCGACCCACATCGCCGTGGCCGGCCTCGCCGACACCTCGAAGGCCAAGGGCCTGCTGAAGCCCGGCGACCGGTTCGAGCGCATCGACGACGTGCCGATCACGTCCGCCCAGACGGTGCGTGACGCCCTGCAGAAGGCCGAGCCCGGCGACACGGTCACCATCGTCGTGTCGCGGGCGGGCAAGGACGTCTCGCTCGAGGTGCCGACGGTGACCGGTCCGGAGGGACGCACGGCGCTCGGGGTGATCCTCGGCCTCGACCACGACTTCCCGGCCAAGGTCACCATCGACGCGGGCTCGATCGGGGGGCCGTCGGCCGGCCTGATGTTCTCCCTCGGCATCTACGACAAGCTGACGCCCGGGTCGCTCGTCGGCGACCACGAGGTGGCCGGCACGGGCACCATCGACGACGCCGGCGCGGTCGGGCCCATCGGCGGCATCCGGCAGAAGCTCGCTGGGGCGCGCGCCGACGGCGCCACCTTCTTCCTCGCCCCCGCCGCCAACTGCGACGAGGTCGTCGGCCACGAGCCGGACGGGCTCACCGTGCTCAAGGTCGGCACGTTCGACGAGGCCCGCACGGCCGTCGAGGGCATCGCCGCCGGGCGGACCGGCACGCTGCCCCGCTGCTGAGCCGCCGAGCAGGTCGTCTCAGTCGGTGAGCGTGGCGCGGAGCGCCTCGACGAGGCCGGGGGCGATGTCCTTGCCCGTGGCCACCGCGTCGTCGGAGTCGTGCTCGCGCTGGCGCAGCAGGCAGATCGACCGGCCGTCGCGCAGCACGGCGACGACGAGGCGCACGTCCTTGCGGTCGGGGTGGGCGGCGAGCAGGTCGACCGCCTCCTCGCCCCGGGAGGGCAGCTCGCGCTCGGCCTCCGGCGGCACGACCATCCGCTCGATGGCGAAGGCGCACCCGTCGACCTCCGCCGGCCAGGCGATCCGCCCGAGCAGGGTCTCGAGCGAGCTCGTCGCCTGCAGGCCCTCCTGCTCGATGGCCGTCAGGGCCCCCTCGGCGAGGTCCGAGGGACCCATCTGCGCGCGCAGCTGCGGCTCGCGCTCGAGCAGGTCGGCCGTGCGCACGAGCGCGAAGAGCCGGGCCGGCTGGTCCCAGCCCGCGGCCGCGACGTGGCGCTCGGTGTCGAGGGCGGCGATGGCGAGGGGGTCGATGACGGGCTGCGCGTTCACGGCTCCATGCTGCCGCATCCGGGCGCTGCGGCTCGCCACCGGTCCGGATGGGACGGCCGAGGGGGTCACGTTGCGGTATCGCGCCGGGGGTTGCGGTGCGGGCGCGGGTTATGGTTGCCGCAGGCGGCCACCGGCGGTCGCCCCGGGTCCGTTGCGAGCGCTCCCGAGCGCCCGGGCCGGCCCGCGAGCACCCGAGTCCATCTGAGCCCCTGCCCGCCCCAGCACCCAAGGCACTCCACGTGAGCGACAGCAACTTCGGCCCCCCTCCGGGCAACTTCAACGACGACGACTCGGGCAGGCCCCGACGACCGGACACCGTGGCGCTCCCGCCCACGCGACGTCCGCTCGTCACGGCGCTCGTGGTGGCGGCGGCGCTCCTCGTCGTCATCGCCATCGCCGCGCAGTTCTGGACCGAGGTGCTGTGGTACCAGTCGGTCGACTTCTCGGGCGTCTTCAGCACCCAGGTCGTGACGAAGGTGCTCCTCGGCGTCGTCGGGGGCCTGCTGACCGCGGCCATGGTGTGGTCGAGCATCCACCTCGCCTTCCGCAGCCGGCCGATCTACGCGCCGTCGCCCGACACGCAGGCCATGGAGCACTACCGCCAGCTCGTCGAGCCGATGCGCCGCACGGCGACCGTGGCGGCGCCGCTCGCCGTCGGCCTCTTCGCGGGCCTCTCGGCCGCCACCCAGTGGGACACCTTCCTGCTGTGGCGCAACGGCAGCCCCTTCGGCACGACCGACCCCGAGTTCGGCCTCGACCTCGGCTTCTTCGTCTTCGACCTGCCGTGGATCAACTTCGTCGTCGCGTTCCTCACGATGATCCTCGTCATCGGCTTCATCACGGCCGCCTTCACGCACTACCTCTACGGCGGCATCGTCGCGGGCCAGAAGATGCGCTCGACGCAGGCCGCCCGGGTCCACCTGTCGGTCATCGCCGCCGGGCTCGTGCTCGTGCGCGCCGTCGCCTTCTGGGTCGACCGCTACAACCTCGCCACGGCCCAGTCCACGCGGATGACCGGCATCCAGTACACGCAGGCGCACGCGGACATCCCCACCAAGGGCATCCTCGCGATCGCGGCCGTCATGTGCGCGATCATGTTCCTCACCGTCATCTGGACCCGCACCTGGCGGCTGCCGCTCGTCGGCGTCGCGGTGCTCGCGGTCATCGTCGTCGCGGTCGGCGGCATCTACCCGGCGCTCATCCAGTCGCTCAAGGTGCGCCCGTCGGAGAAGTCGCTCGAGGTCCCGTACATCCAGCGCAACATCGACGCGACGAGAGCCGCCTACGGCTTCGACAAGATCGACGTGAAGTCCTACGACACGAAGACGGTGGCGGCGCCCGGTCAGCTGCGCGGCGACGCGGCGACGGTGCCCGGCATCCGGCTCATCGACCCCAACATCGTCAGCCCCACGTTCAAGCAGCTCGAGGCGAGCAAGGGCTACTACCAGTTCGCCGACGTGCTCGACGTCGACCGCTACAAGATCGACGGCACGTCGCAGGACACCGTCATCGCCGCCCGCGAGCTCGACCTCACGGGCGTGCCCGACGGCCAGCGCAACTGGCTCAACGACCACACCGTCTACACCCACGGCTACGGGGTCGTCGCGGCGAAGGGCAACACCCGCGAGGACGACGGGCGCCCGACGTTCTTCGAGTCGCAGATCGGCACCGAGGGCGCGCTCGGCAAGTACGAGCCGCGCATCTACTTCGGTGAGAGCTCGCCGGAGTACTCGGTCGTCGGTGGCGGCAAGCGCGAGTTCGACTACCCGGACCCGCAGGGCACGGGCCAGATCACCTACAGCTACTCCGGCACCGGCGGTGTGGCCCTCGACGCCGTCCGTCGCCTCGCGTATGCCGTCAAGTACCGCGAGATCAACTTCCTCCTCTCCGACGCGGTGACCAACGACTCGCGCATCCTCGACCACCGCACCCCGCGGGACCGCGTCCAGCGCGTCGCCCCGTGGCTGACGCTCGACGGCAACGCGTACCCCGCCGTCGTCGACGGCCGGGTGCTCTGGGTGCTCGACGGCTACACGACGTCGGCGAACTACCCGTACTCCGAGATGACGACGCTCGACACCGCGACCGAGGACGCCGTGACGAGCACGCGCACCTCGGTGCGCGCGGTGCAGGGCGGGCAGGTCAACTACGTGCGCAACTCGGTCAAGGCGACCGTCGACGCCTACGACGGCACCGTGAACCTCTACCAGTGGGACGAGACCGACCCCGTGCTCAAGGCCTGGATGTCCATCTTCCCCGGCACGGTCAAGCCGCTCGCCGACATCAAGGGCTCGCTCATGGAGCACCTGCGCTACCCGGAGGACCTCTTCAAGGTCCAGCGCAGCCTGCTCGAGAAGTACCACGACACCGACGCCGCCTCGTTCTACGGCGGCCAGAACTTCTGGCGCGTGCCGGACGACCCGACCCAGCAGGGCGCGGACCTGCTCCAACCGCCCTACTACCTGTCGCTCGCCATGCCGGGCCAGCCCGCGCCGGCGTTCTCGCTGACGTCGACGTTCATGCCCACCGGTGACCGCAACGTCCTCTCCGGCTTCCTCGCCGTCGACGGCGACGCCGGCAGCGCGGACGGCAAGCGGTCGTCGACCTACGGGACCATGCGGCTGCTCGAGACGACGGGCGGTTCGGTCAACGGCCCGGGCCAGGTCTACAACGACATGCGCACCTCGGCGGTGACGTCGAACGACGCCTCGCTCGGTCGACAGCTGACCCTCGCTCAGTTCATCTCGACGACGTCGTCGACCGGCGCGAACGTCATCTTCGGCAACCAGCTGACCCTGCCCGTCGGCGGTGGGCTGCTCTACGTGCAGCCGATCTACGTCCAGGCGCGGTCGACCGGGTCGGGCACCTACCCGCGCCTGTCGGCGGTCGCGGTCGCCTTCGGCGACAAGATCGCCTGGGCGGGCTCGCTCGACGCCGCGCTCAACGACCTCTTCGGCGGATCGTCGGGCGCCCAGGCCGGCGACAACGGCGCGTCGGCCCCCACGACGCCCACGCCGGGCTCGACGCCGACCCCGGGCAGCACGGGCGGCACCCCGTCGGCGACGCCGTCGCAGACGCCGACGTCCGGAGCGACGGGCACCCCGAACTCGGCCGCGCTCACCCAGGCGCTGAAGGACGCGCAGTCGGCCTACACCGAGGGGGAGGCCGCCCTGAAGCGCGGCGACTTCACCGCCTACGGGCAGGCGCAGACGCGCCTCAAGGCGGCGCTCGAGCGGGCCGTGGAGGCGTCGCCGCGCTCGGCCGGCTCAGGCAACTGAGCCAGGGCAAGGAGTCGAATCGACTTGCGGCAGCACGCGATCCGCGTGCTGCCGCTCGTCGTTCGCGCCGAGCTCGGGTGGGTCGGAGCGCCTCGATTTGGACCTCCGCGCCCTTTCGCGTAACGTTGCTCTTGCCGACGCGGGGTGGAGCAGCTCGGTAGCTCGCCGGGCTCATAACCCGGAGGTCGCAGGTTCAAATCCTGCCCCCGCTACCAGATGATGTCGGCAGACATCGACACCGATGGCCTCACAGAGATGTGGGGCCATCGGTGTTTCTGCATGCCCGCGGGGTCACGACGTCGCCGGTGAGCCCGCCGAGGGTGGGTGCGCTGCACCCCGGACCGGCGCGGCCTTCCCCGGTCGTGGGAGCCGCCGCATCGTTGCGGGGTCAGCACCACCGCAACGAAGGAGTCCGTCACCATGGTGACCAGCACCGTCCCCGCCCACGACCTCACCGACCGCGTGGCCGTCGTCACCGGCGCCGCCCGAGGCATCGGGCTGGCCACGGCCGACCTGTTGAGGTCTCGCGGCGCCCTCGTCGTCGCCAGCGACGTCTCGGAGGCCGTGCGCGAGCAGGAGGACCGACGCACGGCCACGCTCGTCGGCGACGCCGCCGACGAGCGCGTGGCCCGCGCCACGACCGACCTCGCGGTCGAGCGGTTCGGCCGGCTCGACATCCTCGTCAACAACGCGGGGCGCACGCTCAACAAGCTCGTCACGGAGACGAGCGTGGAGGAGTTCGACGGCATCCTGGCCACGAACGCGCGCGGCAACTTCCTGCACGCCCGTGAGGCGTTCCGGGTCATGCAGCGCGGTGGTGGCGGCTCGATCGTGTCGATCGCCTCGGTGTCCTCGGTCGTCGCCTTCGAGACCCAGACGGCGTATGCCGCGTCCAAGGGTGCGCTCGTCCAGATGGCCCGGGTGCTCGCCGTGGAGGGAGGCCCGCACGGGATCCGCAGCAACGCGGTCCTGCCGGGCGTCATCGACACCGACATCATGGAGGGCGTGGTCGAGGACGGGCGCACCATGCTCGCGAGCTTCGGCCCGGCCCACCCCATCGGCCGCATCGGGCGGCCCGAGGAGGTCGCCGAGGCCGTGGTGTTCCTCGCGTCGCCCGCGTCGTCGTTCGTCACCGGCGCGCTGCTGGCCGTGGACGGTGGCTGGACCGCGCAGTGAGCGCCTGGCCGGTCGGGCTCAGCTGGCGGGGCCTGCCGTGCCGCCAGTGCCGGCGGCCCCGTCCGCGGGCGGCGTGCCGGCCACGGCGAGCTCGCGCAGCCGGTCGAGGGCGGCCTCGCTCGGTGAACCGGGCTCGGCCTGGTAGACGACGAGCTCCTGCCCCGGCGCCGACTTCACGTCGAAGGCGAGCAGGCCCAGCTCGAGGTCACCCACTCGTGGGTGCCGGAACCGCTTGCTGCGCAGTCGTTCTCCGCGGGCGTCGTGCTGCGCCCAGAGGCGCTCGAAGTCCGGGCTCTCGCGCAGCAGCGACGCCAGCACCTCCGTGACCCTGGGGTCGTCGGGGGAGCGCCCCTGGAGGATGCGGAACCCGGCGGTCGTGTAGGTCGCGACGAGCTCCCAGTCGCGGTAGAAGGTGTGCGCATCGGGATCGAGGAAGATCTTCCGCATGAGGTTGGGGCCCTGGCCGAAGCCCTCGAAGAGGGCGAGCGCGAGCTGGTTGCCCGCCACGACGTCGTAGGCGCGGCCCAGCACGATGGCCGGGTGGTCGGGCCACGCCTCGAGCAGGCGCAACAGCTGTGGGTCCACCCTCTCGGTCGTGTCGCCGTGCCACGTGCCGGGGGCGAGACCGGCGACGCGGAAGAGGTGCATCGGGGCCTCGTCGTCGAGCCCGAGGACGCCGCCCAGGGCCCGGAGCACCTGCGGGGAGGGGTGGCGCTTTCGTCCCTGCTCGAGACGCGTGTAGTAGTCGACGCTGACGCCGGCCAGCATCGCCACCTCCTCGCGCCGCAGGCCCGGCACCCGGCGCGAGCCGTGCTGCACGACGGCGACGTCGTCGGGGGAGCGACGGGCCCGTCTGGCCTTGAGGTAGTCCCCGAGTGCTGTCCGGCTCACGTCTCCCGATGCTGGACACCCGGGCCGCGCGGGAGAAACGCCCCGTCGTGTGCCCCGAGGCCTCGGGTTCAGCGCGACAGGCTCGCGACGGGTAGCTCGAACCAGCGCAGGTGGTCGAAGTCGGCGTTGACGTGCGCCGCGTCGCAGCGCTCCGGCGTCGCGGCCGCGAGGACCGCCCGGGCCTCGGCGAGGTGCTCGGCGAGGATCTCCTCGCCGGCCACCTCGGTGCGGGCCGGGTGCGTCAGCCGACCGCCGGAGAACGACACGTCGTCGAGGCGCAGGGGCGGCTCCACCGGCCCGTTGCGGTGGCGCCACAGGCCGCTCGCCGGCTCGAAGGTGTAGTCGCCGAGGAGGCGCCAGCCCTCACGGGCCACGAGGCGCACGGCCTCGATGACGTAGTCGGCGACGACGTCGGAGATGAAGTAGTTGAAGTTGACGCGCACCCAGCCGGGCTTGATGCCCTCGCAGCCACGGCCGATCTCGCGCTCGAACTCGTGCGACCGCTCGAGGTCGATGCCGAGCAGGTGGTGGCCGTAGGGGCCGGCGCAGGAGCAGCCGCCGCGCGCCTGGATGCCGAAGAGGTCGTTGAGCACGGCGACGACGAAGTTGTGGTGCAGGTGGCGTCCGCGGTCAGAGCGCACGACGAACGAGACGATCGAGAGCCGCTCCGCGTCGAGGTTGCCGAGGATCTCGATGGCCGGCTCCTCGCTCCAGGCCTCGACGGCGCGGCGCAGGAAGCGGTCCTCGTGGGCGCGGATCGTCGGGGTCCCGACCGCCTCCTTGAGCTTGAAGACGAGGCCGGCCCGGATCGACTCGATGATCGCCGGGGTGCCGCCCTCCTCCCGGTGCGCCGGGTCGGTGAGGTAGTCGTGCCCGGCGGGGTTGACGTAGGCGACGGTGCCACCGCCGGGCACGTCGGGCACGCGGTTGGTCATGAGCTCGCGGCGCACGACGAGCACGCCCGGGGTGCTGGGGCCGCCGATGAACTTGTGGGGGCTGAGGAACACCGCGTCCTTGTAGGCCGTCGGGTCGGCGACCCCGCGCCCGCCGCGGCCGTACATCTCGATCTCGACGTAAGGGCCGGCCGCCGCGAAGTCCCAGAAGGCGAGGGCGCCGAACTCGTGCAGGAGCGAGGAGATGGCGTCGGTGTCGGTGACGATCCCGGTGACGTTGCTGGCCGCCGAGAACGAGCCGACGAGGAGCGGGCGGTGCGCATGGTCGGCCAGGCGCCGGCGCAGCACGTCGAGGTCGACGTGGCCGTCGAGGTCCTGGGGGATGACGACGACGTCGGCCACGCACTCGCGCCACATCACCTCGTTGGAGTGGTGCTCGTAGGGCCCGATGAAGACGACCGGCCGCTCGTCGCGCGGGACGAGCCGCGAGGCGTGCCAGCGGTCCTCGAAGGCGGACGGGACGCGCAGGCCCAGGATGCCGACGAGCTTGTCGATGGCGCCGGTGCACCCCGAGCCGGCGAAGACGACGACGGTCTCGTCGTCACCGCCGACGGCGTCGCGGATGGTGCGCCGCGCGTCCTCGCGCAGGCGCGTCGTCTGCAGGCCCGTGCCCGAGCTCTCGGTGTGCGTGTTGGCGTAGCGGGGGAGCACCTCGTCGCGGATGAAGTCCTCGATGAAGCCGAGCCCGCGGCCGGATGCCGTGTAGTCGGCATACGTGACCCGGCGCGGCCCGTAGGGCCCGTGCATCACCTGGTCGTCGCCGATGACGCTCGCGCGGATCATCGCCAGCAGGTCGCTCGAAGGTGCGCTCATGCCCCGAACATAGCGCAGGATGATGCTAATCCGCAGTTGGATAACTTTAAGTTATCGCCGTGAGAACGGCGGCGAGCGCTGTCTCACGGACGCACGCAGAGCACCGTCCCGCGGTCGCCGGCGGCGAGGGCCGAGGTGAAGGCCCGGTCGGAGCCGTGCGCGGCGCAGAGGGCGCGCACCCTCGTCTCGTCCGTGAAGACGTCGCGCTCGACGAGCACGACCCGGCCCGCCGACGAGCCGTCCGAGCAGTCGACGACCCGGACGTCGCCACCGTCGCCGGCCGCCACGCACTGGCCGACGCGGACGTCACCGGTGCCGTCGTCGTCGGTGAGCGCCCGGACCACGAGGAACGCGAGCACGGCGAGGACGAGGATCCCGTACCGGCGCGCCCCCGCGCCGACCCGGTGGGCGAACGTCCCGGGCGGCCCCGACGTCCCCTGAGGCTCGTGCGGCTGGTCGGGACCCGGCGCGGGTGTGCTCATCGGTGCGGCTCCTCGGGCTCCGGCGGACGGGTGGACCCGCATTCTCGCCGAGGCCGCCACCGGCACGCACACCCGTCCGTGCTCACGACCGGCCCCGGTCGCATAGGGTCGAGCCCGTGACAGCGATCTCCTACCCGCTCGCGGAGCGCACGCTGGCCAACGGCCTGCGCGTCATCGTCAGCGAGGACCACACGGTGCCCAACGTCGCCGTGAACCTGTGGGTCGGCGTGGGGTCGCGCCACGAGACGCCGGGTCGCACCGGCTTCGCGCACCTCTTCGAGCACCTGATGTTCCAGGGCAGCCGCAACGTCGCCTCGGGGGAGCACTTCTCGGCGCTCATGGACGAGGGGGCACGCCTCAACGCGACGACGTGGTTCGACCGCACGAACTACTTCGAGACGGTGCCGACGGGCGCGCTCGAGCTGGCGCTCTGGCTCGAGGCCGACCGGCACGGGCACCTGCTCGACGCGGTCACGCAGGAGAACCTCGACAACCAGCGCGACGTCGTCAAGGAGGAGAAGCGCCAGCGCTACGACAACGTGCCCTACGGCTCGGCGCTCATCGACATCTACGCGACGGTGTTCCCTGAGGACCACCCATACCACCACCCGACCATCGGCTCCATGGAGGACCTCGACGCCGCCACGCTCGAGGACGTGCACGCCTTCTACCGCGCGCACTACGGGCCCAACAACACCGTGCTCTCGCTCGTCGGCGACGTGACGCCGGAGGAGGGCTTCGCGGCCGCCGAGCGCTACTTCGGCGGGCTGCCCGCGATCGAGCTCGACTCCCGGCCCCGGCACGACCAGCTGCCGCCGCTGGACGGCCCCCTGCGCGTGGACCGCCTCGGCGAGGTGCCCAACGACCGTCTCTACATCGCCTTCCGGCTGCCGGTCGACACGACCCCCGACTACCTCGCGTGCCAGGTCGCCGTCGACGTGCTCGGCGGCCTGGCGAGCTCGCGGCTCATGCGCCGCCTCGTCCGCACCGACGAGACCGCGGTCGCGGTCGGGGGCTGGACGATGGGGCTCGTGGACGGGGTCGGCCTCGGCACGATCACCGTGGACGTGTCGGCGGGCGCCGACGTCGACGCCGTCGAGGCCGCCGTGTGCGACGAGATCGAGCGCTTCGTGTCGGGGGGCCCCGACGCCGCCGAGCTCGAGTCGGTCATCGCCGACACGGAGCGGTCGTGGCTCAGCGCCCTGGCGAGCATCGAGGAGCGCGCCGACCACATCAGCCACCACGCGATGCTCACCGGCGACCCGGGCTACGTCAACACCTTCGTCAACCGCATCCGGGCCGTCACGGCCGAGCAGGCGCGCGCTGCCGCGGCCCGCTGGCTCGACCCGGGGTCGCGTGCCGTCGTGCGCTACCTCGCCGCCGACGGCGGCGACCAGACCGATCCGGAGGAGGTCGCATGACCGCCGTCGACCGTCCCGTCGTGGCCCCGCCCGAGCCGTGGGCCTTCCCGCCGTCGACGACGCACGACCTGCCGAACGGGCTGCGCCTCGTCACCTACGACGTGCCCGGCCAGTACGTCCTCTCGGTGCGGCTCGGCCTGCCCGTGTCGCTGCGCGACGAGCCGCGCGAGCGGGAGGGCGTCGCCTCGATCATGGCGCGCACCCTCGACGAGGGCACGGAGCACCACACGGCGGAGGAGTTCGCCCGGCTGCTCGAACGCAAGGGCGTGAGCTTCGGTGCCGGGATGGCCGACGCCGGACTGTCGATCGACCTCGACGTCGTCAAGGGCAACGTCGTGCCGGCCCTCGACCTGCTCCGCCAGATCCTCACCGAGCCGGCCTTCCCGCAGTCCGAGGTGGCCCGGCAGGTGCGCACGCGGATCGCGGAGATCGAGCAGGAGCGCTCGGTCGCCTCGCACCGCGCCGGGCTCGAGTTCGTGCGCACCTTCTACGCCCCCGGCGACCGGTCGTCGCGCCCGACCGCGGGCACGCGCGAGACGGTCTCGGCGATCAGCCGCGACGACGTCGTCGCCTTCCACGCCCGGCACGTCGTCGCCTCGGGCGTCACCATGGTCGTCGCGGGGGACCTCGAGGGCCTCGACGTGCGAGCCCTCGTCGAGGGCGCGCTGGGGGAGTGGGCGTCCGGTCCGCAGGACCGCGGCCACTTCCTCACCCACGCGGCCGCGCTCGCGCCGGACCGCGGCCGCATCGTCCTCGTCTCCCGGCCGGGCTCGGTGCAGACCGAGCTCGTCGTGGGCGCGCCCGGACCCGACCGCTCCGTGGAGGGCGGCTGGGCGCCCTACCCCGTGCTCGGCTTCGTGCTCGGCGGCTCGCCGAACGCCCGGGTCGACGCGGTGCTGCGCGAGGAGAAGGGCTACACCTACGGCATCCGGTCGAGCTTTCGCCCCCGGCGGCGCGGTGGCGTCTTCCTCACGTCGGGCTCCGTGCGCGCGGACTCCACGGCGGAGTCGCTGCGCCTGCTCCTCGAGATCCTCGAGAGTGGCCGGGAAGGGTTCTCCGACAAGGAGATCCGTTCTGGTGTCGACTTCATCTCCAAGACGGCCCCGGGCCGCTACGCGACGGCCGACACGATCGCCGACGAGGCCGTGGGCATGGCGCTGGACGGCCGCACGACCGACTTCACGACGACGAACCTGCGCGACCTCGCCACCGTCGACCGCGCGCGCGTCGAAGCGGCCTACGCCCGCTTCGCCGACGGTGCAGGGGTGGGCGCGACGGGGCCCGGCTCCGGGTGGACGGTCGTCATGGTCGGCGACGCGGCTGCGCACCTGGCCGCGGTGGAGGCCCTCGGCCTCGGCGACGTCACCGTCGTGACCGACGCCTGACGCGCACCCGGCCGGCCGCCCTCCCGGGTCGGCCGTCGTCGCTCGTCAGTCGTCGAGGGCGAGCGGGCGCTCGAGAACGAAGTCGTCCTCGTACGCGCCGCCGACGAGGAAGCGCTTGACGCCCACCCGCTCGAAGCCGCTCTTGCCGTAGAAGCGCTGGGCCCGCTCGTTCTGCTGGTTGACGCCGAGCCACACCCCGGCGGCCCCCCGCGAGCGCGCCCAGGCGAGCGACCCCTCCATGAGCAGCCGCGCGGCGCCCGACCCGTGCGCCTCGGGGACGACGTAGATCTTGGACAGCTCGACCGTGGGCCGGTGCCGGATCACCCGGCGCACGTCGTCGTCCGACGGCTCGCCGTCGACGAGCACCGCGTAGCCGAGCGGCCCGGTGCCGGACTCCGCGAGGAGCACGAGTCGGCCGGGGTCCGCCACGTGGTCGGCGAACCGCTCGGCCGAGAGCACGTCGGCCACGAACGCCTCGATGCGATCCGGGGTCATCGACGGCGGGCACGCCAGCGCGAAGGTGCGCGCGGCGACGTCGGCGAGTGCCGGCACGTCGTCGGCGGTCGCCGTCCTGACGGTCGCCGCAGCGGGAGCCACGTCCCTCGGTGCCGCACCCACCTACGACCGCGTCCCGATGCGGGAGAGCACCTCGTCGTGCAGCAGCCCGTTCGTCGCGACCGCGTTGCCGCTCCAGCACCCGTCGCGCCCGTCGAGGCCGGTGAACCGGCCCCCCGCCTCCTCGACGATCGGCACGAGCGCCGCCATGTCGTGGACGGCGAGCTCGGGCTCCGCGGCGACGTCCACCGCGCCCTCGGCGACGAGCATGTAGGACCAGAAGTCGCCGTAGGCGCGGGTGCGCCAGCAGTCGTCCATGAGGTCGAGGAAGTCGTCCCGCCGGCCGCGCACACGCCACCCGGACAGGGAGGAGTACGACAGCGACGCGTCACCGAGCCGGCCCACCTGCGAGACGGAGATCCGCCGGGCCGACGAGATCGAGCGTCCGGTCCACGCGCCCGAGCCCGTCGAGGCCCACCAACGGCGTTGCAGGGCCGGCGCCGCGACGAGGCCGAGCACCGGCGTCGTGTCGACGACGAGGGCGATGAGGGTGGCCCACACCGGCACCCCGCGCACGAAGTTCTTCGTCCCGTCGATGGGGTCGACGACCCAGCGCCGCGGGCCGTGGCCCGTCGTGTCGAACTCCTCGCCCTGCACGGCGTCGCGGGGTCTGGTGCGCTTCAGCTGCGAGCGCACGAGCTCCTCCGCCGCCCGGTCGGCGTCGGTGACCGGGGTGAGGTCGGGCTTGCTCTCGACGACCAGGTCGGCGGCCCGGAACCGTGACATCGTCACGCGCTCGACGGCGTCCGCGAGGACGTGGGCCAGCCGGAGGTCGTCGTCGTAGGAGGTCACCCGGTCAACCTAGCGAACCGCCGCGCGCCGCGTGGTCAGTGCTCCTCGCCGGCCCGGCTCGAGAGGAGACGGCGCAGCGAGGCTAGGCGCGAGGGGCCGGCGGCCCCGGCCCTGCCGTCGGCCACCCACGCGTCGAGGGCGCACTCCTCCTCGTCGTGCGTGCAGCCGCGCGGGCAG
This sequence comes from Terrabacter sp. NPDC000476, assembly GCF_040300125.1. Lineage (NCBI taxonomy): Bacteria > Bacillati > Actinomycetota > Actinomycetes > Micrococcales > Intrasporangiaceae > Terrabacter > Terrabacter sp. NPDC000476. The sequence goes on along the minus strand of NZ_JBEPDF010000001.1, from coordinate 1,585,143 downwards.
CCGTCCGTGCCGGCCGCGAGGTCGGGGAAGTGGTCGATGATGCGGTCGACGTCGATGTGGGCGAGGCCGAACGAGCGGATGCCGGGGGTGTCGATGACCCACCCGTCGTCGGCGCCGTCGGGCCCGCGCAGCCGCAGCGCCACGGCGTTCGTCGACGTGTGCCGACCCCGTCCGGTGGTGTCGTTGACGACGCCTGTGGCGCGGAGCGCGCCCGGCACGAGGCCGTTGACGAGCGTGCTCTTGCCCACGCCGGAGTGCCCGACGAGCACGGAGACCTTGCCGGAGAGGCGTTCCCGCAGCTGCTCGAGGCCGGTGAAGTGGTCGTCCGCGTGCGAGGTGACGACGTGCTCGACCTCAAGCGGTGCGTAGTTGGCGAGGAACGGTGCGGGGTCGACGAGGTCGGCCTTCGTCAGGGCCAGCAGCGGCTCGAGGTCGGCGTCGTAGGCCGCGACGAGGCAGCGGTCGACCATGCGCGGGCGCGGCTCCGGGTCGGCGAGGGCGGTGACGATGACGAGCTGGTCGGCGTTGGCGACGATGATCCGCTCGTAGGGGTCGGTGTCGTCGGCCGTCCGGCGCAGGACCGAGCGCCGCTCCTCGATGCGCACGATGCGGGCGAGGGCGTCCGGTCCACCGGCGAGGTCGCCGACGAGCGCGACGTCGTCGCCGACGACGACCCGGGTGCGGCCGATCTCGCGCGCCTTCATGGCGGTGACGACGCGCTCGGGCTCCTTGCGGCCCAGCGAACCCTTCGGGATGAGGCAGGTGTAGCGGCCGCGGTCGACGCCGATGACCATCGCGACGACGGCGTCGGCGTGCGCCGGCCGCTCCTTCGTGCGAGGCCGCGATCCCTTGCGGCTCGGGCGGACCCGGACGTCACCCTCGTCGAGGTCGCGCCAGCTCATCGGACCGGCACCACCGGTGCCGCGCCCTCGAGCATGCCGGTCCACAGCCCGACGAAGTCGGGCAGCGTCTTGCCCGTCGTGCCGATGTCCTCGACGAGCACCCCCGGCACGCGCAGCCCGAGGATGGCGCCGGCCGTCGCCATGCGGTGGTCGTGGTAGCTGCGGAACCGACCGCCGCGCAGGGCGGCCGGGGCGATCCGCAGGCCGTCCTCGGTCTCGGTCACGGCCGACCCGATGCCGCTCAGCTCGGCGGTGAGTGCCGCCAGACGGTCGGTCTCGTGGCCGCGGATGTGCGCGACCCCGCGGATCCACGTCGGCGTGGACGCGAGCGCGGCGAGCGCCGCGACGGTCGGCGTCAGCTCGGCGGCGTCGTGCAGGTCGATGTCGATGCCGACGAGCTCGTCGCCGCCGACGACGGTCAGGCCCGAGCGGTCGAGCCGCACGTCCGCCCCCATCGAGTCGAGGATCTCGCGGAGCAGGTCACCGGCCTGGGTCGTGTGCTGCGGCCACCCCGGCACGCGCACCGTGCCGCCGGCGACGAGCGCGGCGGCCACGAACGGCCCGGCGTTGGAGAGGTCGGGCTCGACCGAGACGTCGAGGGCGTTGATCTCCGAGGGCTCGACCCGCCACGTGTTCGGCTCGCTGTCGTCGACGATCGCCCCGGCGTCGCGCAGGGTCTCGACCGTCATGAGGATGTGCGGCTCGCTCGGCACGGGCGTGCCGTCGTGGTGCACGGTGACGCCCTCGTCGTAGCGGGCGCCCGCGAGCAGCAGGGCGGAGATGAACTGCGAGGACGCCGACGCATCCATCGTCACCGCGCCGCCCCGCACCCGGCCCCGACCCGCGACGGTGAGCGGCAGGTGGCCGTCCTCGTCGTCGATCGTCACACCGAGCGTGCGGAGCGCGTCGACGACCGGACCCATCGGCCGCACGCGCGCCTGGGGGTCCCCGTCGAGACGCACGGGCCCGTCGGCGAGGGAGGCCACGGCCGGCAGGAAGCGCATCACGGTGCCCGCGAGCCCGCAGTCCACCGTCACGTCGCCCCGGAGCGACGCCGGCGCCTCGGGCGGCGTGACCACCCAGTCCGCGACGGCCCCGGGTGCCACCTCACCCTCCGGGGCGACGTCGTCGATCCGGACGCCCAGCGAGCGCAGGGCCTGCGCCATGAGCAGCGTGTCGCGCGACCGGAGGGGCGACCGGAGCCGGGACCGGTCGCTCGCCAGCGCGGCGAGCACGAGGTAGCGGTTCGTCAGCGACTTGCTCCCGGGGAGCACGACCGTCGCGTCGAGCGGGCCGGGGGCCAGCGGGGCGGACCAGTCCGCGTCGGTGGGCACGGGGTGGGGCGATGGATCGGCGGGACTCAACTCAGCTCACGACGTCCTGGGCTCGGTGCGCGAGGAGGCGGGCCTCCCGCTTGGCGGTGCGCTGGGCGTGGCGGGCCTCGCGGCGCGTGGTCTTCGTCGCGTGCTGGGCGCGCCAGGCGAGGCCGGGCTTGCCCTCGGTGTCGACGGCGGCGAGGAGCAGCCCGCCGAGCAGGCCGACGTTCTTGAGGAAGAGGCTGCGGCTCGCGGCCTTGCGCGTCGGGTCGCCCTCCTCCCAGAACGCGTGCTCGATGGCGGTCGTCGGCACGATCGACGCGGCGAGCACCGTGGAGGCGAGGCGCGGCATCCGTCCGGTGGCGAGCAGGAGGCCACCGCCGAGCAGGGCGGCGCCGTTGACGCGGACGAAGAGGTCGGGGTCCTTGGCGGCGACCTCGGCGCCCGGCACCTGGCCGGGCACCTTCTGCAGGAGGTGGGCGGCCTGGTCGGTGCGCTCGGCCGGGTGGCGCAGCGCGTCGACCCCCGCCGCGACGAAGACGGACGCGAGCAGCGGACGGGCGAGACGACGGACGATCATGGATGTTCCTCCTCTGGCCGGCGGCGGACGGGCGTCCGCCGGGCCCCTGTGGACGAGTGGGGACCTACGGTAGCGACATACCCCGGGCGCGGGCGTCGGCGCCCGCCGTCGGGGGCCGTCGGGCGGGCGTCCCGCCGCATACGCTGTGGCGCATGTGCGGGAGGTATGCCGCGAGTGCGCGGCCGGACGAGCTCATCGAGGCCTTCGACGTGGACGAGGACCACACCGACGAGCCGACCCGCAGCGTGCTCAAGAACCCGCAGGACCCACCGGCCGGGGCCCCGGACTGGAACATGGCGCCCTCGAAGCAGGCGCCCGTCGTGCTGACCCGGGCGCCGAGGGACGACGCCGACGCCGAGCCGAGGCGCCAGCTGCGGCTGCTCACCTGGGGCCTCGTGCCGGCGTGGTCCAAGGACGTGAAGATGGGCCTGCGCATGACGAACGCCCGCGCCGAGTCGGTGCTCGGCAAGGGCGCCTTCGCCCGGGCGGCCCGGTCGCGGCGGTGCCTCGTGCCGGCCGACGGCTGGTACGAGTGGCAGGTGTCGCCGACGGCCGTCGACACCAAGGGCAAGCCGCGCAAGCAGCCGTTCTTCATCCACCGCGCCGACGGCGCCCCCGTCGCCTTCGCCGGGCTCTACGAGTTCTGGCGGGACCGCGAGCTGCCCGAGGACGACCCGGGCGCCTGGCTCACGACGTTCACGATCGTCACGACGGCCGCCGACCCCGGCATGGACCGGATCCACGACCGGCAGCCGCTCGTGCTCGAGCCCGACCAGTGGGACCAGTGGCTCGACCCGACGGAGACCGACCCCGAGGTCGTGCGGCACCTGCTCGAGTTCGCGAGCCCCGGGCGGTTCGAGGCCCACCCGGTGGGCCGGGGCGTGGGCGCGACGCGCAACAACGGGCCGGGGCTCGTCGAGCCCGTGGCGGCGGAGGAGCTCGAGGGCGTCGTCGACCCGATGACGGGTGAGGTGATCGGCACGTGAGCGGCGCGAACCGCGAGACCGTCCGGGAGGTCGAGACGCCCGGCGGCCCCGGGCGGGTGCACGTGCAGCGCCCGCCCAACCCCCGCGGCACCGTCGTGCTCGGGCACGGGGCCGGGGGAGGGCTCGGGGCGATCGACCTCGCCATCGCCCGCGAGGTGCTCGTCGGCGCCGGGTGGGCGGTCGCCCTCGTGGAGCAGCCGTGGCTCGTGGCCGGACGCCGTGTGGCTGGTCGACCGCCGACGCTCGACGCCGCCTGGGTGCCGATCGTCGAGTCCCTCGTGACGGGCCGGGGCCGGCTGCCGCGGCCGCTCGTGGTGGGCGGCCGCAGCGCGGGCGCCCGGGTCGCGTGCCGCACGGCCGGCCCCCTCGAGGCGGATGCCGCCCTGCTCCTCAGCTTCCCGCTCCACCTGCCGGCGCGGCCCGAGAGGCTGCGCGCCGACGAGCTCGCCCTCGCCCCCGACCCCTCGTGGGTCGTGCAGGGCGCCGCGGACGCCTTCGGCACCCCGGCCGAGCTGCGCGAGCACCTCGCGCCGGGCACCACCCTCATCGAGGTGCCCGGCGGCCACAGCTTCCCGAAGGGGGCGCGCAGCGCGCTCACCGCCGCCGTGACGCAGGTCGCGGGAATGCTGCCCGGCTAGGGGTCGTTGGACCGCACATGGTCACCTGCTCCCTCCCCGCTCCCGAGCGCGCGACGACCCCGCCGTCCCGGCTGGGTCCGGTGCCGCAACCAGCCGGTCTAGGCTGGGAGGCGATGGCAAAGGACAAGAAGACCGACCCGACGGCCGCGGTGCTGGCCGCCGCGCCCGCAGCCGACCCCGACGACGTCGCCACGCGCGACGCGACGGTCGACGTGACGGCCGAGGCCGAGCACGAGCGCCGCGCGCGGTTCGAGCGCGAGGCGATGCCGCTCCTCGACCAGCTCTACAGCGCGGCCCTGCGCACGACGCGCAACCCGAGCGATGCCGAGGACCTCGTCCAGGAGACGTTCGCGAAGGCCTACGCGGCCTTCCACCAGTACAAGCCCGGCACCAACCTCAAGGCGTGGATGTACCGCATCCTCACCAACACCTACATCAACAGCTACCGCAAGAAGCAGCGCCAGCCGCTCGAGTCGGACGCCGCGCAGATCGAGGACTACCAGCTCGCGCGCGCCGAGTCGCACACGTCGGTGGGCCTGCGCTCGGCCGAGGCCGAGGCGCTCGACCACCTGCCCGACAGCGACGTGAAGCGTGCCCTGCAGCAGATCCCGGAGGAGTTCCGCCTCGCGGTCTACTTCGCCGACGTCGAGGGCTACGCCTACAAGGAGATCGCCGAGATCATGGACACGCCGATCGGCACCGTGATGAGCCGGCTGCACCGTGGTCGCCGCCAGCTGCGTGAGCTCCTCTCGGAGTATGCCGCCGACCGCGGCTTCGTCGCCGCGGGAGCCACGAACGCGACCAGCACGGCGAGCGCGTCCGGCGCACGGACGGAAGGAGCCCGGTCATGAACGAGCCGACGACGGGTGCGGACGCGCGCACCGACTGCTCCGAGGCGCTGCTGCGGGTCTACGAGTACCTCGACGGTGAGCTCGGCCCCGACGACTGCGCGAAGATCCAGGCGCACCTCGACGAGTGCGGCCCGTGCCTCAAGGAGTACGACCTCGACACGACGCTCAAGTCGCTCATCAAGCGCTCGTGCGGGAGCGAGCAGGCGCCCGAGACGCTCCGGCTGACGATCATGTCGCGCATCTCGACGACGGTCATCCGCGTCGACCGCGGCTGACCGGCGGCGTCGGACGACGGCATACCGCGTCGGAGGGCGCCCGCGTCCCCGGACACGACGAAGGCCCGCCCCGAGCTTCTCGGGTGCGGGCCTTTGACGTCTGCGGCTCAGGCGTTGGGCTTGCGGCCGTGGTTGGCGGCGTTGCCCTTGCGGGAGCGGCGCTTGCGGGCGCGCTTGCTCATCGTCGGCTCTCCTTGGTCCTGCGGTTGCATCGCGCCCGTCCGGGCACGAAACACAGATTCTTCCACATCGCTTCGCTCCCACCCAATCGGCTGCGCTGATACGCTCGCGACGTTAAAATCTTGGTATAGATATGCCCACCCGGGGGTATATCCGCTGTTCCTCGATGTCTCGGTGAGGCAGGCTACGCGCTGAGGGAAACCTCAATCGTTCTGTGCTGCCGCAACACGCCCCTCCATGGCGCACGCATCCGGAACACCGAGTATCAAGGAGCCCCCCAATGTTTGCTGCTCTGCTGTCTGCCCTCGCCACGAACGACTACGCCACGCGTGCCGTCGCCTACTTCGCCAGCACCTGGACGTGGGGTAGCTGAACCTCACCCACAGACCCGTCCCAGTTCGGTCCTGCCACTTCCATGGTTGCGGGACCGAACTGCTGTCAGGCATGAATAGGTCGTGACCAGTCCTCTCGAGAAGCCCTCGGCCTCGCCGCTCCTGCCGTACTACATCGGCGTCGTGGGCCTGCTCTCGATCGCTCTCGGTGTCCTCTCGTGGTTCGGCGGGCGTCACCCTCAGATCGCGCCGCTGCTCCTGCTCGCGGCGATGGGGGTGCTCAGCTACAACCTGCGCGAGCCCACCGTCACGACCCGGATCGGGTTCTCGTTCCTCTCGATCATCCTGCTCGCGTCGGGTGCGATCCTCGGACCCTTCGGTGCCTGGTGCGTCGGCCTCGCGTCGCAGCTCATCGAGCGCGATCGCAAGGTGCGCTGGTTCCAGCGCGTCTTCAACTTCGCGATGACGAGCACCATCGGTGCCGTGGGCGCGTACGCGTACATGTTCGTCGGTGGCGTCGAGAACCTCGAGTCGGTGTCGGGGCTCGGGTCGATCATCGCGCTCGTCGGGTTGCCGCTCATCGTGGCCGACGTCGTCCAGTGCCTGACCAACGCGGTGCTGCTCGCCGGCGCCATCACGCTGGCCGAACGCGTGCCGTTCGGCGTCTTCGCACGCCGCGTGCTCGCGAGCTCCGGGGTGGCCTACATCGGCTACGGGATCATCGGCTTCCTCTTCGTCGTGCTCTGGTACCCCGTCGACCTCGGCGCCTTCAGCGCCCTGCTCGTCATGGTGCCGCTCCTCGCGGCGCGCTGGGCCTTCATCCAGTACGGCGAGGAGCTGCGGTCGCACGAGCGCACCATCGACACCCTCGTCACCGCTCTGGGCACCAAGGAGCCGCCCGCCATCGCCCGGAGCCGGCGTGCGGCCGGTCTCGCCGAGTGGGTCGCGGAGGAGCTGGGGCTCGGCCCGCACCAGATCGGCACGGTGCGGTACGCCGCGACCCTCCACGAGATCGGCCACCTCGGGGTGCCGACCCGCCTGCTGCGCCGCGCGCCCGAGGCGCTGAGCCCGGCCGAGCGGCGCACGATCGACCGGCACTGCGTGCTCGGCGCCCGCATGCTCGAGGGCATCGACTTCCTCGAGGACGCGCGCTCCGGCATCCGCCACCAGCACGAGCGCTTCGACGGCGGCGGGCGCCCCGACGGCCTCGTCGGCACCGAGATCCCCATCGCGGCGCGGGTCGTGGCCGTCGCCGCGGCCGTCGAGGAGGTGGCCGGGGCCGGAACGCCCGACCACCGCCAGGAGCTCGTCGCCGACGTGGCCCGCGCCCTGCAGGCCGATGTCGGGCGCTACGACCCCGCCGTCGTGCTCGCGACCGTGGCCGTGCTCGAGAAGCACGGCTGGCCGTCGGTCGTGCTGTCCACGGAGGCGGTCGCGTGAACGGCGTCGTGCGCCGCGACCCGATCGCCCTGGGGATCGGTCTGCTCGGCCTCGTCACGTCGGTCGTCGTCACCGTCGCCACCGGAGACGTGCCGGGCATGGACGACCAGGTCGGTCTCGGGGTGGTCGCGGTCTTCGCCCTGACCATCGTGCTCGGGGAGTGGTTCCACCTCTCGGCTCCGGGCTTTCGTGGTTCGGCCCCCATCGCCGCTGCCGCGGCCTTCGCGCTGGCCCTGACGACCGAGGTGTCCGCCGGGCAGCGCGTGGCCTACGGCGGTGCCTTCGTGCTCGCCGTCACGGCCGTCGCCATGACGCTCGGGACCGCCACGCGAGTGCTCGCCGGTCGGGAGGTGAGCATCGTCGAGACGACGGGGCGCTTCGTGGCGATCGCCGTGCTCACCGTGCTCTACCGCGGCGTCCACCTCGGCCAGTCCCCGGGCGCGATCGCGCCCGTCGACGCGCTCGTGCCGTGGCAGCGGGCGCTGCTCATGCTCGCGCTCTGCGCCGTGGCCCTGCTCGCCGACGCCGTCTTCACCTCGCTGCTGCGCGCCGTCTCGGCCACGGCCAACGTGCGGCGCACCCTCGTCGAGGAGCTGCGCTCCTCCCTCGCCATGTCGACCGCGGTCGCCGTCACCGGCGTGCTCGTCGCGCTCGCGGCGCCGTCCCTCGGGATCGCGGCGCTGCCGCTCTTCCTCATGCCGCTCGTGCTGACGCTCTTCGCGTTCCGTCGCTACGTCAGCATCCGCGCGACCTACCTGCAGAGCATCCGAACCCTCTCCCGCCTCACCGACGCTGCGGGCTACACCCCGTCGGGGCACTCGGAGCGGGTCGCCGAGCTCGCCGTGCGGATCGGCCGCGAGCTGGGACTGTCGGAGCGTGAGCTGCTCGACCTCGAGTACGCCGCGCTGCTGCACGACATCGGCCAGGTGGCGCTCGTCGAGCCCATCCCCGGCGGTGCCACGGTGCTCGCCGCGCCGGCCGACCAGCGCCGCATCGAGGCCGACACCGTCGCCATCGTCCGCGAGACGGGCGTCTTCGAGGGCGTCGCGCACATCCTCGAGCACCAGACGACGCCCTATCGGCAGGTGCGCGAGCTGGGGGAGGAGATCCCGCTGACGAGCCGCATCGTCAAGGTCGCCAACGCCTACGAGGACCTCACCGCGGGAGCCCGCAGCGCCCGCGCCCGGGAGGCGGCGGTCGAGCGGATCTACCTCGGGCTCGGCTACGAGTACGACCCGAGGGTCGTCGACGCGCTGCTCAAGTCGACGAGCAGCTCCGGCGCGAGCGCCTGAGGGCGCCCCGGCCCGGTGTGATTGCGCGGTGTGACGGGCCGTGAGAGGCCCGTCACACCGGGCCTGCGGGCCTTGCCGTGGTGCACCCCCGCCGTGCGAGAGTGGGGGCTCGGGCAACCCCCGTCGCGAGACCGAAGCACGCAGGCCAGACCCCCGGCTCTGTTCCACCAGCCAGGGCCCCTGCCCTTCCTCCCTCCGCGAACGAGGTGTCTCTCCCATGAGTGCGTTGCCGACCCGCCGACCCTTCGACCCGAGTGACGAGGTCTTCCGCGTGCACGAGGGCGGCAAGCTCGCCGTGCACGCGACCTCGCAGCTGCGCGACGCGGCCGACCTCTCGCTGCTCTACACCCCCGGCGTCGCCGAGGTGTCGCTCGCCATCGCCGCCGACCCGGGTCTGGCCCGGGCGTACACGAGCCGGCGCAACACGGTCGCGGTCGTCAGCGACGGCACCGCGGTGCTCGGCCTCGGTGACATCGGGCCGCTCGCGGCGATGCCCGTCATGGAGGGCAAGGCCGTGCTCTTCAAGCAATTCGCGGGTGTCGACGCCGTGCCGGTCTGCATGGAGACCGGCAGCATCGAGCAGATCGTCGACGCCGTGGCCCGGATCGCCCCCACGTACGGCGGCATCAACCTCGAGGACATCTCCGCGCCGCGCTGCTTCGAGATCGAGCGCCGACTGCAGGAGCGCCTCGACATCCCGGTCTTCCACGACGACCAGCACGGCACGGCGATCGTCGCCCTCGCCGCGCTACGCAACGCGGCCGTCGTCGTCGAGAAGGAGCTGACCGGCCTGCGCGTCGTCGTGGCCGGGGCGGGCGCGGCGGGCGTGGCGGTGAGCCGCATCCTGCTCGCGGCCGGGGTGACCGACGTCGTCGTCACCGACTCGCAGGGCGTGCTGGGTCCCGACCGGGACGGGCTCGCGCCGCACAAGGCCGACCTGCGCGCGGCGACGAACCCGCGTGGGGTGACCGGCGCGCTCGGCGAGGCGCTGTCGGGCGCGGACGTCTTCATCGGGGTGTCCGGTGGCACGGTCGCCGAGCGCGACCTCATCCGGATGGCGCCGCGTGCCGTCATCCTGGCCCTGGCCAACCCCGACCCCGAGGTGCACCCGGTCGTGGCGGCGCGCTTCGCCGAGGTCGTGGCGACCGGACGGTCGGACTTCCCGAACCAGATCAACAACGTGCTGGCCTTCCCGGGCATCTTCCGCGGCGCCCTCGACTCGGGTGCCCGCCGCATCACGGAGGCGATGAAGCTCGAGGCGGCTGCCGCCATCGCCGCGCTCGTCGAGCACCCGACGGCCGACCGGATCGTGCCGAGCGTCTTCGACGAGCGGGTGGCGCCCGCCGTGGCCGCCGCAGTCGCCGCCCTCGCGCCCTCGTCGTCGGCGGGAGCCTCCCGTCCGGGGCCGTATGCCGTGCGGTGACGTCCGCCCGGCCGCGCGTCAGGCGTCCTCGGCCGGGTCGGTGAGGCCCCGGGCCGTGAGGGCCTCTCCCGTCGCGCGGGCGTAGCCGACGACGTGCACGACGGTCGGCACGACCACGGCGCGCGGGTCGCGCTCGAGCCCTCGGGCCCGGGCCGACTCGCGCACCGCCGAGAACGACCCGAGCACCCACGGCACCGACCGCACGACGATCCCGAGGGTGAGGGCGACGACCTCCGGGTCGACGAACCGACGCGCCGGCCGGGCCGCCCGCACCGCGCCGTCGAGCAGGTCGGTCACCGGCGTCGTCGCGGTGAGGACGCCGGCCGCGACGAAGGCGTTGACGATGCCGAGCACGACGCGGACGGCATACGGCAGGCCCGTCGACCACCACTGGAAGGCGAGCAGGACGACGATCACCGGGGCCAGCCCGCGCATCGAGCGGAGCAGCCGGCGCACGGGCAGCTGCGCGACGACGACGACCCCCGCGAGGGCGGCGGTGACGAGCGCCAGCGGCCACGGCGACGAGACGAACCACGGCAGCAGTCCCACGACCACCACGCCGGCGAGCTTGGGCCACAACGGCATCCGATGGACGACCGAGGTGCCGGGCACGTGCGTGGTGAAGAGCCCCGGTGCGGTCACGGCTCGTCGACCAGGCCGCGGTAGTGGTCGACGGCGTCGGCCGGGTCGCCGTCGAAGACGACCGCGCCCCCGTCGACGACGAGGGTGCGGTCGGCCACGAGCGCGAGGTCGAGGTCGTGCGTCGCGAGCACGACCGTCTGCGGCAGCGCCTCGAGCACCCGCCGCAGCCGCAGGGTGTTGCGGCGGTCGAGCAGCGTCGACGGCTCGTCGAGCACGAGCAGCGCGGGGTCGGTCGCGAGGACGACGGCGAGCGCGAGCAGCTGGCGCTCGCCGCCCGAGAGGTCGTAGACGCTCTGGTCGGCGAGGGCGGTCAGGCCGAAGCGGTCCAGCACGTCGCGGGCCGCGGCGCGGCGGGCCGTGCGGTCGCGGTGCACGCGGCGCAGCGAGAGCTCCACGTCCTCCCGGCCGGTGGGCAGCACGAGCTGCGAGAGCGGGTCGGTGAACGCGAAGGCGACGCGGCGGCGGACGGCGGCGCCGTCACGCACCGTGTCGAGCCCGTCGACCGTGACGTGGCCCGACGTGGGCGCGACGAGCCCGTTGAGCAGGCGGAGCAGCGTCGACTTGCCGGAGCCGTTGGCGCCGACGACAGTGACGCGGCGTTCGGTGAGCGTGAGGTCGAGCGGTCCGAGGATGGTGCGGGGGCGACGGTCGGGGGCGCCGTCGGACGGCACGTCGACGCGCGCCCCGACGACCCGGACCGTCGTCACGCGCGGCGGCGGGCTGGGCGCACGAGGACGTCGGGGAAGGCGCGGTGCACGGCGACGGCCGCGACGACCGCGACGACGGCCTTGAGCAGGTCGCCGGGCAGGAAGGGCAGGTCGGCGCCGATCGCGGCCGAGAGCGGCAGCCTGAGGTTGACCATGAGACCGGCGACGCCGAGCGCGTGCACGACGACGACCGAGGTCACGACCGACGCGGCGACGAGCAGCGGCGCCCATAGGGAGCGGCGCGCGCGCCGGACGACCGTGCGCGCCGCGAGGCCGACGACCACGGCGGCGACGACGAACGAGAGGAGGTAGCCGGCCGTCGGCCCGCTCAGCACCTGCAGCCCTGACTGGCCGGCGCTGAAGACGGGCAGCCCCACGAAGCCGAGGAGGAGGTAGACGAGGACGGCGACGCCGCCGCGGCCCGGGCCCAGCACGAGCCCGGTGAGCAGCACGGCGAGCGTCTGCAGGGTGATCGGCACGCCGAACCCGCCGACGGGGATGCCCGGCACCACCGCCGCGGCGACGAGCAGGGCGGTGAAGACGGCGACGAGCGCCACCGAGCGGGGGTCGACGCCACGCGACCGTCGCGCGTCGCCGGGGCCCGGTCGTGCGGCAGCCGTCGCGGTGCCGGTCGGCTCCCGGCGGACGTGGGTGTTGTCGGTCACGGGCAGGACCCTACCGGGGGTGTCGCGACCCGCCGGACGCGCGCCCGCCCGCTCCGCCCGTGCGACCGCGCCGGTCACTAGGGTGCTGGAATGCTCGCTGCCCACGCCGTCAGTCAGTCCGCCTCCGACCCGCTCTCCGGCCTCGTCGTCGGGGAGCGCCCCGACCCGCAGCCGCGCCCCGGCTGGACCCTCGTCGACGTGAGGGCCGCCGCGCTCAACCACCACGACGTCTGGTCGCTCCGCGGGGTCGGTCTGCCGGCGGACCGGCTGCCGATGGTGCTCGGCTGCGACGCCGCAGGCGTCGACGCCGACGGGAACGAGGTCATCGTGCACGCCGTCGTGCCCTCCGAGGGCTGGCAGGGCGACGAGACGCTCGACCCGAGGCGCACCCTGCTCTCGGAGCTGCACGACGGCACGCTCGCCGAGAAGGTGCTCGTGCCCGCCGGCAACGTCGTGCCCAAGCCGGAGGGGATGGCGTGGGAGACCGCGGCGTGCCTCTCGACGGCGTGGCTGACGGCATACCGGATGCTCTTCACGAACTCGGGCGTGCAGCCCGGGGGCACCGTGCTCGTGCAGGGCGCCGGCGGCGGCGTCGCGACCGCGCTGCTCCAGCTCGGCGCCGCGGCCGGCTACCGGATGTGGGCGACCTCGCGCGACGAGGCCCGCGGCCAGCGCGCGCTCGCGATCGGCGCCGACCGCGTCTTCGCCTCGGGGGAGCGCCTGCCCGACCGCGTCGATGCCGTCATGGAGACCGTGGGCGCCGCGACGTGGTCGCATTCGGTCAACGCGCTGCGCCCGGGCGGCACCATCGTCATCTCCGGCGCGACGTCGGGCGACGCGCCCGCCAAGGCCGAGCTGACCAAGATCTTCTTCAAGCAGCTGCGCGTCGTCGGCTCGACGATGGGCACGCGTGAGGAGCTCGGGCGTCTGGCCCGGTTCGTCGGGCAGGCGGGCATCGAGCCGGTCGTCGACTCGGTGCTGCCGCTCGCGCAGGCCCGCGACGGCTTCGCGCGGATGGTCGACGGCGACGTCTTCGGCAAGGTCGTCTTCACCGTCGGCGGGTAGCCGGCGGGTAGCCGGCGGGTAGCCGGCGGGCGCCGGTCAGGCCTGCTCGGTGACGCCCACGACGACGGAGAGCCCGTCGGCCGCGGGCGTGCGCGGCTCACCCACGAGCCGCTCGCACCACAGCGCCGCCCGCAGCCGGGTGACGAGCGCCCCGAGGTCGTATGCCGTGTCGGCGCCCAGCGTCACCGTGTCGGGTCCCACGTCGGCCGTCGCGCCCTCGCGGTCGTGCAGGGCGAGGCGCACGGCCCGCGAGACGGCGGCCACCCGCGTGTCGGGCGCCACGGGCGCGATGCCGACGGCGACGGACTCGGGGCTGCCCGGCTCCACGCCGAGCGCGGCGCGCACCGCCTCGACCCGGCCGAGGCCGAACCAGTCGCCGGGGCCGGTGCGCACGAGGTCGCGGCCGCCCGGGGCGCCGTCGGTGGCGCCGTCGAGGACCGCACCACGCAGCCCCCGCACGACCGCGGCCGGCACGGCCGCGACCTTGCCCTTGACGAGGTCGGCGGCGGCGGCCACCTCGTCGGCCACGGCCCGGCTCGTCACCTCGAGCGGCCGGCCGTCGGCGTCGGTGCCGCCGCGCAGGTCGTCGAGCACGTGCATCCCGTGGGCGCCGAGCGCGAAGTCGACCTGGCCGACGCGCCACGGGCGCCCGGCGGTGTCGCTGAGCACCACCCCGACGGCGACGCCGTGCCGGGCCCGCAGCGACGCGCAGAGGCGCGCGCAGACATCGTCGGGGTCGTGGGGGAGGAGCAGCCAGCCGCCCCGGTCGCCGGTGTTCGACCCGTCGACCCCCGCGGCGGCCATGACCGGGCCGGCGGTCGCCTCGACGATCCGGGTCACGCGGTCACCGACCGTGCGCTCGGCCACGACGCGCCGGCTCTGCTCGCGCACGACGCGGTCCTTGTCGGTGTCGTCGGTGACGAGACCGAGCGACTTGCTCGCGATCTTGCTCGAGACGACGAGCACGTCGCCGTCGCGCAGGCGCACTCGGGCGTGCGCCAGCCCGAGGTCCACGACGTCGGCGAGGTCGTCGCCCTCGTGCACCTCCGGGATCCCGGTCAGCGGCAGGAGGGTCACCACGCCCGGGGCCCTGGTGTCGGGATCAGTGTCGAGAGCCGTGTCGGGATCCGTGTCGGGAGCCGTTCCGGGGTTGGTCATGCCGGGCCGGAGCCGGGGCGCAGGCGCAGCCCGAGGTCGAGGGCGGCACCGGCCATCGCCGCGGCCGCGTCGGTCGAGCTCATGAGCAGCGGCCGGTGCACGACCTCGAGCCCCCGGCGCGAGGTCATCGGGTCGTCCTCGTCGACGAGCCAGCCGTCGAGGAAGTCGGCGTAGAGCCCGGCCACGGCCTCGCTCGTCTCGTCGATCCCGATGGTGCGCAGGCACACGTCGGCGTGGCCGCGGACGGGGCGGCCGCCGACGAGGGGCGAGACGCCGACGACCGGGGCCCGGCTGCCCCGGAGCGCGTCGCGCACCCCGGGCACGCCGAGGATGATGCCGATCGAGACGACGGGGTTGCTCGGCGGGAGCAGCACGACGTCGGCCTCGCGGATGGCGTCGAGCACACCGGGGGCCGGTGCCGCGCGGTCGAGGCCGGCCACGACGAAGCGCTCGGCCGGCAGCTCGGCGCGGTGGCGCACCCACCACTCCTGGAAGTGGATGGCGCGCTGCTCACCGTCCTCCGTGACCACGACGTGCGTCTCGACGGGGGTGTCGGTCATCGGCAGCAGGCGCACGCCCTGCTCGCCCAGCCCCCAGCGGGCCGAGAGGCGCTCGACGACCCCGCTGAGCGGCACACCCCGGCCGAGCAGCTGCGAGCGGAAGACGTGCGTCGCGAAGTCCTTGTCGCCGAGGCCGAACCACGTCGGCTCGGCGCCGAGCGCCGCGAGCTCCTGCGCCAGGTGGTGCGACTCGTCGGCGCGCCCCCAGCCCTGGCCCTCGTGGATGCCGCCGCCGAGCGTGTAGAGGAGCGTGTCGAGGTCGGGGCAGATGCGCAGGCCGAAGAGGGTGATGTCGTCGCCGGTGTTGCCGATGACGGTCAGCTCGACCGGTTCGGTGGACGGGGTGGTGCGGGCGTGGTGGAGCAGGCCGCGGAGGAACCGGGCCCCTCCGACCCCTCCGGCGAGGGCGGTGATGCGCATGCGGCGATCCTCTCAGCCGGCCACCCGCAGCGCTGTGCTGGGGGTGATCTGTCCGGTTCGTGCTGGCAAATATCACCTGCGGGCTTGACGTGAGGCATATGACACGCATGTAATTTCATCGTTGTCGTCGTCGGATCGCGTCGTTGGGGCACCCGGACTGGTTTGTCCGGAGTGCCCGGGTCACGAAGTCGCCGGGTGCAACAAGTGCTGACACATGTGCAGTCAGGGTCGAGGAGGGGTCATGCACGAGTTGATGGTGGTCTGGTCGGACACGAGCGGCGCGGAGGAGGGTGAGCTCTCCTGGCAGGAGCGTTCGCTGTGTGCCCAGACCGATCCGGAGGCGTTCTTCCCGGAGAAGGGCGGTTCGACGCGCGAGGCCAAGAAGGTCTGCGTCGGGTGTGAGGTGCGCTCCGAGTGCCTCGAGTACGCGCTGTCCAACGACGAGCGCTTCGGCATCTGGGGTGGCCTGTCCGAGCGTGAGCGCCGCAAGCTGAAGAAGCGCGCGGTCTGACCGTGTCGTCCGACCCCGGCATCGCCCAGGTGCCCGGGTGGGCAGAGCCGTGAAGGTGACCACCGTGCCCGACGAGCTCTCCCAGGACCTCCGCACCCCCGCAGGCGCGGGGCGTGCGTCCTCGGCGACCCCCGGGACGCCGACGCCGGCGGTGCCGGCGTCTCCGCAGGCCCCGACGGCCCCGACGGCCACCGGCTCCGCCCCTCCCTCGACGGGGCCCGCCGGGACGTCGCGCCCCGAGGCCGGCGACGCGACCGTCGCGGCCGTGGTCGTCGTCCACGACGGGGCCGACTGGCTCGCGGCGTGCCTCGACGGCCTCGCCGCGCAGACCCGGCCGCCCGAGCGGCTCGTCGTCGTCGACGTCGCGAGCACCGACTCCTCCGCCGCCATCGCTCAGGCGCACGCCCGCGTGCGGCGGGCCGTCCCGTCCGTCGAGCTCGTGCGGCTCGAGCGCCGGGTGCCGGTGGGTCGCGCCATCGAGGCCGGCGTCGCGGCGCTGCCCGAACCGGCCGACGCGGCCGCGAGCTGGGTCTGGGTGCTCCACGACGACGCCGTGCCGCGCCCGACGGCGCTCGAGCGGCTGCTGCAGGCCGGGCTGCGCTCGCGCTCGGTCGGCATCGCCGGCCCGAAGATCGTCAGCGCCGACGACCCCCGTCGCCTCGTCGAGATGGGCATCCAGATCACCCGCACCGGTCGTCGCCTCGCCTCGCCGGCGCGCGGCGAGGCCGACCAGGGCCAGTACGACCACCGCGCCGACGTGCTCGCCGTGAGCACGAACGGCATGCTCGTGCGCCGGGCCGCCTACGACGACCTCGGCGGTTTCGACCCGGCGTTCGTCGACCACGGCGCCGACCTCGACCTCGGTTGGCGCGCGCAGCTGGCCGGCCACCGGGTCGTCGTCGTGCCCGCCGCCGTCGTCAGCGACGCCACGGCCGGGCTCGACGGCAAGCGCCCCGACGCCCCGCGTCCGCGCGAGCTCGAGCGCCGCGGCCGGCGGGCGGCTCGCCAGGTGACGCTCGCCCGGTGCTCCCCGCTCGCGGCGCCCTTCCTCGCGCTGTGGATGGCACTGTCGGCGGTGCTCGCCTCCGTCACCCTGCTCGTGGCCAAGCGCCCAAGGCAGGCCTGGCGCGAGCTGACCGACGTCACGGCCCTGTTCCACCCCGTCGCCACCCTCGGCGCCCGCTGGCGCGGACGGCGCACCAAGCGCCTGCGCCGCGACCACCTCGGCACCCTCTTCGTCGCACCCCTCGTCGCCGCGCGCACGACGATCGACCACATCCAGGACGCCATCACCCCGGAACGCAGCCTGGCCCGGCGCGAGGCGGCGGCCACGACCGAGACGGGGCCCGTCGCCGACGAGTCGGAGTCGCTCGACCAGCTGCCCGCCTCGCTGCCGCGCCGCGTGCTGACGCACCCCGGCGTCCTCGCCACCGCCGTCGTCGTCGCCACCTCCGTGGCGGCCTGGCGGGACACGATCCGCGCCGGGGCCCTGTCGCCGACCAACACCGGCGTCGCCGGCGGCGAGCTGCGCCCGGTGACGACCGGCTCGTCGGGGCTGTGGCACGCCTTCCGCGACGCCTGGCACGGCGCCGGTCTCGGCACCGGTGTCGACTCCGGACCCCACCTGGCGGTGCTCTCCGCCCTCACCTGGCTCGCCGAGCGCGTGCCGGCCGTCGCCGAGAGCCGGTCGAGCGCGGGCGTCACCATCGCCTGGCTGCTCTTCCTCACCCCCGCGCTCGCCACCTGGGCCGCCTACCTCGCGGCCCGGGTCGTCACGCCCTCGCGCGTCGCGCAGGCGCTCGCGGCGCTCGCGTGGGGCACCGCAGGGGTCGCCGCCACCGCCGTCGCGCAGGGCCGGGTCACCGTCGCGGTCGCCCACGTGCTGCTGCCCTTCGTCCTGGCGGGCTTCTGCCTCGCCGCCCGCCGTGACGGCACCTTCACCGCCACCTTCGCGACGGCGCTCGCCGCCGCCGTGCTGGGGTCCTTCGCCCCACCGCTGCTCGTGCTGACCACGGTGGCGGCCGTGCTGCTGCTGCTCCTCGGTCCGGGCCTGCGCCGGGTCCGCGCGCTCGTGCTGCTCGTCGTGCCGCTCGCCCTGCTCGGCCCGTGGGCCACGCGCTTCGTCGACGACTGGCGGCTGCTGCTCTCCGGTCCTGGACTCGTCTCCACGACGGGGGAGCGCGGTCCGTGGGACGTCGTGGCGCTCGTCCTCGGCACGACCGGCAGCCCGGGCTGGGCCATGTGGCTGGGTGCACCCGTCGTCGTCCTCGGCCTGGTCGGGCTCGGGGTGCGCGGACGCACCCGGTCGGAGTCCGTCGGCCTCGGCGCCGGCGGCCTGCTCGCCGTCGTCGGCCTCGGCGTCTCGCTCCTCGCCGACCGCGTCGTGCTCGGCTCGGCCGAGACCGGCGTCGGCACGTCGTCGCCGGCGCACCTCTGGTCCGGGATCGGGGTCCAGCTCTGGCTCGCCGGACTGCTCGTCGGCCTCCTCGCCGGCAGCCGTCCCGTGCTCGCCGCGCTGCGCCGCACCGACCGCCGGTGGCGCTTCGCCGCCGCCGTCGTCGTCACGGCCCTCGCCGCCGCACCCGTGCTCGTCGGTGCCGCCCTGTGGGGCGTGCAGGGCACCGGCCGCTCCCTCTCCGTCGGGCGTGCCTCGTTGCCCGCCGTCGCCCTCGAGCAGGCGGGCGGCCCGCTCGCGAACCGCCTCCTGCTGCTGCGCCCCTCGGACGACGTCGTCGACTTCGTGCTCGCCGGCCAGGAGCCGGGCGAGCTGCTGCGCGACCTCGACCGCGCCGGGGCGAGCGTCGACGACAGCCCGCTCGTCGGCGCCGTCGCCGACATCGTCGGCGGTCGCGGCGCAGAGAGCCTCGACGCCGGCGCGCTGGCCCGCCTCGGCATCGGCTTCATCCAGGTGCGCGGCTCGGCCGACACGCCCCTCGCCCGCCGGCTCGACTCCGCCGAGGGGCTCAGCCGCCTCGGCACGAGCGAGCACGGCGTGCTGTGGAAGGTGCAGCCGCTGCCCGCGGCGGCCGGTGCGGCCGCGGCGACGGCGCCCTCCCGGGCCCGCCTCGTCGACGCCGACGGCGCCCTGCTCGCCGCCGTGCCCACGGTCGGCCCGCACGCAGCCGTCAGCACGACGCTGCCGGCGTCGACCGTCCCGCGCAACCTCGTGCTCGCCGAGCCGCCCGAGTGGGCCGACTCGGCACGCGTGACCTTCGCCGGCGCGGTGCTCCCGCGGGTGCCCGGCACCGACCAGCCGACGTATGCCGTTCCCTCGACCTCGGGTGACCTCGAGATCGACCTCGCGGCCGCCGAGCCGTGGTGGCGCGTCGGCCAGGCGGCGCTGCTCGGCCTCGTCGTCTTCCTCGCCGTGCCCTTCGGCAACCGTCGCTCCAGGAGGCGCGCATGAGCACCGTCACCGGGGTCGTCCGGGTCGGCGCGGTGACGCTCGCCGCAGCCGCCCTCGCCGTCGGCGCCACCCGCGTCAGCGGGTCCGTGCAGCTCGCCACGCCGGGTGAGCGCGCCGGGCTGCCGGAGTCTTCGAGCGTGCTCGTCGAGGAGTCCTCCCTCGTGTGCCCGGGGCAGCAGCGCCTCGGCGCGGTCGGCCTGCGCGACGTCCGCGGCAGCGTCACCGTCGCGGCCGCAGCCCCGGCGCCAGGCGTCGTGGAGGGCCTCGCGAGCGGTGCCGGCACCGTGCAGCTGCTCTCCGGGGCCCGCTCGACCGGCTTGGCGCAGGGCACCACGCCGGGTGCCGCGGTGAGCGCCGCCGCGCCCGGCGCCGACCTCGTCATGGCGCGGGCGACGGGCACCCTCGCGCCGGGACTCGTCGCGACCCAGGTCTGGCGCCACACGGGCGACGATGACCGTGGGCTCGCCGTGACCCCCTGCCAGCTGCCGTCCTCGGACGTGTGGCTCGTCGGCGGCGGTGACGGCCCGTCACGCACCGAACGGGTGGTCGTGACCAACCCCGGGGCGAACGCCGTCTCGGTGTCGTTCGAGATGCTCGGTCGCTCGGGCCGGATCGCCGCCGCCGACGACCTGTCCGTCTCCATCCCGCCGCTGTCGCGCACCGTCGTCTCGCTCGACGCCATCGCCCCGAGCGAGGCCGGTCCCGTCGTCCACGTGAGCGCGACGGGGGGCGTCGTCACCGCGGTGCTCGACGAGCAGTGGATCCTCGGCGCCACCGGGCGCGGCATCGACGACTCGACCCGTGCCGCCGCGCCCGCCACCGACCTCGTGGTGCCCGGCATCGAGACCGGCGGCTCGTCGGTCTGGGTGCGACTGGCCAACCCGGGCGACACCGAGGCCCTGGCCCAGGTGCGCCTCCTCACGGCCACCGGCGCCGTCCAGCCCGACGCGCTGCGCGCCGTGCGGGTGCCGGCCGGCTCGACCGTCGACGTCGCCGCGCCCGTCAACGCCGCGGCGATGGGGCTCGGCGTCCGGTCCGACCAGCCGCTCGTGGCGGCCGCGTGGACCGAGCGGCGCGCGACGACCGGCGACCGCATGGGCGACTTCGCCTGGACGGCGGCCACGCCGGCGCTGCACGGTGTCGCGGGCGTGCTGCTCCCGGGACTTTCCGGCACGAGCAAGCGGGTGCTGCTCACCGCAGGACCGGCCGGTGCGCAGGTCCAGGTCCGCCTCGGCTCCGGCCCCGGCGCACCCGTCACGACGGTCTCGGTGCCCGCGGACGCCACCCGCGCCGTCGACGCCGGCTCGGCCGACGGCGTGTGGGTCGTGCCGCGCAGCGGCACGGTGCGGGGCGCCGTCTCCGTCGTCGGCGCGGACGCGGGGGTGCCGTTCTTCGGCGTGGCGGCCCTGTCCGACGCGCCGGTGCGGGCGCAGTCGGTGCCGGTGCGACAGGTGCGCAACTGACCGACGGCGCGGGCGGAACGGCCTCCTCGCCGAACCCCTACTCGCCGAACCCCTACTCGCCGAACCCCTACTCGCCGAACCCCTACTCGCCGAACCCCTACTCGCCGAACCCCGGGTCGAGCTCCTCGGGGGAGACCCCGAGCAGGCCGGCGACCTGCTCCGTCACGATGTCGGCGACGAGTGCCGCGACGTCCCGACGGTCCGTCACCCGCGTCTCCACGGGCCGCCGGTAGACCACGATGCGAGCCGGTCGCCCCTCGGTCGCGGGGTAGAGGCGACCGAGCGGCACCTCGCGGTGGTCCCACGGAGCCGGTCCGCGCGGCACGTCCTCGACCGCGAACTCCACGGTGGGAAAGGCACGTCCGCAGGTCGCCTCGAGGCGGGCCGCGGCGTCGAGCACGTAGTCGTCGAAGGCGTCCCGCCGCGTCGTCATGGCCGGCACGGGAGGCCAGGCGAGCGGCCCGCGGCGACCACGGCCGTGACGGTCGCGCACCCGACGGCGGGCCGGGGTGCGGGGCGGGGGACTGTCCACGGTCCCACTCTAGATCGTCGGTGCGGCGGGTCCGTCGACGATCTGGTGGCGGCCCGGCGTGGTGATTCGTCGTGCCACCGGTGGCCGACTAGAGTCGCCGATCGTGGGTCTGACACGTGGTTGCTCGAAGACGGGATGCGCTCGCCCGGCGGTCGCCACCCTGACCTACGCGTATGCCGACCGCGCCGTCGTCGTCGGGCCACTCGCGACGTACGCCGAGCCGCACACGTACGACCTCTGCCTCGAGCACGCCGAGCGCATGACCGCCCCGCGCGGGTGGGACGTCGTCCGCGTGGGCGGTGAGTTCCCCGAGCCCGCGCTCGCGGCCGACGACCTGCTCGCCCTCGCCGACGCCGTCCGCGAGGCCGGGCGGCCACGCACGCGCCGCCCCGCCGAGTCCCGCCCCACGGAGAGTCGCACGGCCTCCCGAGGGCAGGCGAGCGCCGAGGCCGACTCCGGGGCCGTCGAGTCCGGCCGCCGGGGGCACCTGCGCATCCTGCGCGACTCCTGACGGCTAGGGTGTTCGCCGTGCCTCATCTCGCTGACTTCGTCAAGGCGTACGACGTGCGCGGACTCGTGCCCGACCAGCTCTCCCCGGACGTCGCCCGGGCCATCGGCGCCGCGTTCGCCGAGGTCGTCGCGATCCCCGACGGATCGAGCGGCATCGTCATCGGGCACGACATGCGCCCCAGCTCGCCCGAGCTCTCCGCCGCCTTCGCGGCCGGGGTCACCGCGCGCGGCGTCGACGTCACCCTCATCGGGCTGTGCTCGACCGACGGTCTCTACTACGCCAGCGGCGCCCTCGACCTGCCCGGCGCGATGTTCACGGCGAGCCACAACCCGGCGCAGTACAACGGCATCAAGCTGTGCCGCTCGGCCGCGCGCCCGGTGGGCCAGGACTCCGGCCTCGCCGAGATCCGCGACCTCGCCCAGTGGATGCTCGACGGCGGCACCGGCCTCGCCGAGCCCGTCGGCGGCCCCGGGTCGGTGACGACGCGTGACCTGCTCGGCGACTACGCCGCCTTCCTGCGCGGCCTCGTCGACCTCTCGGGCTCGCGGCCGCTCAAGGTCGTCGTCGACGCCGGCAACGGCATGGGTGGGCACACGGTGCCCGCCGTGCTCGGCACGGGTGCCGGGCTGCCCGAGCTGCCGCTGACGATCGTCCCGCTCTACTTCGAGCTCGACGGCACCTTCCCCAACCACGAGGCGAACCCGCTCGACCCGGCCAACCTCGTCGACCTGCAGGCCGCCGTGCGCGAGCACGGCGCCGACATCGGGCTCGCCTTCGACGGCGACGCCGACCGCTGCTTCGTCGTGGACGCCGACGGCGAGCCGGTCTCGCCGAGCGCCGTCACCGGCCTCGTCGCCGTGCGCGAGATCGCCCGGGCCCGCGCCGGTGGCGACACCGACGTCGCCATCGTGCACAACGTCATCTCGAGCGCTGCGGTCCGCGAGATCGTGCTCGAGGCGGACGCGACCCCGGTGCGCACCCGCGTCGGCCACTCCTTCATCAAGGCCGAGATGGCCCGCGCCGGTGCCGTCTTCGGTGGCGAGCACTCCGCGCACTACTACTTCCGCGACTTCTGGTTCGCCGACACCGGCATGCTCGCCGCGATGCACGTGCTCGCGGCCCTCGGCGAGCAGGACGAGCCGCTCTCGCGTCTCTGCGCCGAGTACGAGCGCTACGTCGCCTCGGGCGAGATCAACTCGACCGTGCAGGACCAGGCCGGCGCCGTCGAGCAGGTGCGGGCCTGGGCGCAGGTGCGCGGCGCGCAGACCGACGAGCTCGACGGCCTCACCGTGCGCAGCCCCGAGGGCGAGGCGCCGACGTGGTGGTTCAACGTGCGCGCCTCGAACACCGAGCCGCTGCTGCGGCTCAACGTCGAGGCCGCCGACCGTGAGACGATGACCCAGGTCCGTGACGAGATGCTCGCCCTCATCCGGTCGGGCGCCGCCGGGGACGATGCGGGCCACCGCCCCGCCGACAGCGCAGGAGCCGCCTCGTGAGCCAGAGCCAGCAGACCATCGAGCCGTGGCTGCGCGGGATCCTGCGCTGCCCCCAGTGCAAGGGTGAGCTCGTCGACGTGCCGGCCGAGGCCGGTGCCGCCTCAGGGACGGCCGAGCTGCGCTGCGACGTGTGCCACCTCGCCTATCCCGTCGAGGGCGGCGTGCCCGTCCTGCTCGTCGACCTCGCCCGCCGCACCGACGGCTGACCGCCGTGGGCGCCGTGTTCGACGAGGGCCGGCTGGACGACGAGGACGCCCTGCAGGCGCTCGACCGCGGTGAGACCCTCCGGGCGCTGGCCGGTGCCGGCGCCCAGGTGCGCCGCACCGCGGCTGCGGCCGGGGAGGCGGGCCTCGACCGGCTGCGCGACGTCGAGCCCCGCGGCGTCGTCGTCGCGGCCGCCGGGGGCTCCGTCGCCGTCGCCGACCTCTTCGAGGCCGTCTCGCGCGGCGCCGCCGCCCTGCCCGTCCAGAGCTGCTCCTCGGGGTCGCTGCCCGGCTGGGTGGGGGCCCTCGACGTCGTGCTCGCCGTGTCGCAGTCGGGCCGCGCGGCCGGCACCCTCGCGCTGGCGGCGGAGGCGGCCCGCCGGGGCGCCTTCCTCGTCACGGTGGGCGCCGCCGACTCGCCCCTCGCCGACGTCTGCGCGCGCGCGCACGGCGTGCACGTGCCGATCGCCGTCGAGGGCTCCTCGTCGCGCACGTCGATGTGGGCACAGGCGACACCGGCCCTGCTCGCCGCCGACGCCATGGGCATCGCCTCGACCGGCCAGGCGACCCTGGGGGAGCTCGCCGACGTGCTCGACGCCGCGGCCACCGACGCCCGGCCCGGGTCGGAGTCCTTCGTCAACCCCGCCAAGGTGCTCGCCGTCGAGCTCGCCGAGTCGACGCCGATCGTCCTGGGCGACGGGCCGTTCGGTGACGTCGCGGCCCGGCGCGCCGCGGCGATGATCGGCCGCACCGGCCGCCTCCCGGTCGCGCACGGCTGCCTGCCCGACGCCGCGAGCCAGATCGTCGCCTGCTTCGACGGGCCGCTCGCCCCCGGCGATCCGGACGGCGACGGCGGCTCGGGCGGCTCGGGCTCGCGCCGGGTCGACGACATCTTCGCCGACCCCTTCCTCGACGGGCCCTCGAGGCCACCGCTGCGGCTCATCATGCTGCGCGACTCCTCGGACGGAGCCTCGCACCGGCTGGCCGACACCGTCGTCTCGGTCGCCGAGGACGCCGGAGTGCGCGTCTCGCTCGTCGACGCCCCGTCGGCCCACCCCCTGCTGCGGCTCGCCCACCACGTCGCGCTGACCGACTTCGCGGCGAGCTACCTCGCCCTCGGCTGCGGGTTCGACCCGGCCACCTCACCGCACGTCGGCATGCTCCGGGGCGCGCGCGGCGCCTGAGTCCGGCGCCTGGCACCTGAGCGCAGCACTCCGGCGCCGCCTGCGCGCAGCGTGGTCGCCGTGGGCACGTACGCTGCCCCCGTGACCTCGCACTTCGACCTCGCTATCATCGGCAGCGGCTCCGGCAACTCGCTCGTGACGCCCGACTTCGACGACAAGCGCGTCGCCGTCATCGAGCACGGCACGTTCGGTGGCACGTGCATCAACGTCGGCTGCATCCCCACGAAGATGTTCGTCTACGCGGCCGACCTCGCCCGGGAGGTGCGCGAGGCGGGTCGCTACGGCGTCGACGCCACGCTCGAGGGCGTCCGCTGGGCCGACGTGCGCGACCGCATCTTCGGGCGCATCGACCCCATCAGCGAGGGCGGCCTGCGCTACCGCGCGGAAGGACCCAACACCACGGCCTTCCTCGGGCACGCGCGCTTCACCGGCGACCGCCGGCTGACGATCACCCGCAGCGACGGCGGCAAGGAGACGATCACGGCCGACCAGGTCGTCGTCGCCACCGGGGCGCACCCCGTCGTGCCCGAGGTCGTCACGGCCTCGGGGGTGCCGTTCCACACCTCCGACACCGTGATGCGCATCGACGAGCTGCCCCGCCGCCTCGCCATCGTCGGCGGCGGCTACATCGCGGCCGAGATGGCTCACGTCTTCTCCTCGTTCGGCGTGCAGGTGACCCTCGTCGCCCGCAGCTCCCAGCTGCTGCGCCACCTCGACGCAGAGATCTCCGAGCGCTTCACCGACCTCGCCCGCGAGCAGTGGGACGTCCGCACCGGCGCGACGGTCGTGGCCGTCGAGCGGATCGCTCCTGACAGCGGCGCGGGCGTGCGGCTGCGCCTCGACGACGCGTCGACGGTCGAGGCGGACCTGCTCCTCGTCGCCACCGGACGTGAGCCGAGCAGCGCCGGCCTCGACCCGGCCGCGGGCGGCATCCGGCTGCGGGAGGACGGCCGCGTCGAGGTCGATGCCTACGGCCGCACGAGCGCGCCCGGCGTCTGGGCGCTCGGCGACGTCAGCGCGCCCCTGCAGCTCAAGCACGTCGCCAACGCCGAGGCGCGCGCGGTCGCGCACAACCTCGTGCACCCCGACGACCTGCGGGCCTTCCCGCACGACCACATCCCGTCCGGCGTATTCAGCCACCCGCAGATCGCGACCGTGGGGCTCACCGAGGGGGAGTGCGTCGAGCAGGGGCTGCCGCACGTCACGTACGTCCAGAAGTTCGGTGACACCGCCTACGGCTGGGCGATGGAGGACACGACGAGCGTCTGCAAGCTCGTCGCGGACCCCACCACGGGGCGGCTGCTCGGCGCGCACCTCATGGGGCCGCAGGCGACCACCCTCATCCAGCCGCTCATCCAGGGGATGTCGTCCGGCACGACGGTGCACGACCTCGCACGCGGCCAGTACTGGATCCACCCGGCTCTCAGCGAGGTCGTCGAGAACGCCCTGCTCGGGCTGCCCCTCGACGCGCCCGCCTGAGCCCGTTCCCAGCGGACTCCCAGCCCACCCTAGGATGACGCCATGGCAGGCGGACTCGTAGCCCTACTCGACGACGTCGCGGCGCTCGTGAAGCTCGCGGCGGCGTCCGTCGACGACGTGGGCGCGGCAGCGGCGAAGGCGAGCGTCAAGGCGACGGGCGTCGTCGTCGACGACACGGCGGTGACGCCACGCTACGTGCAGGGGCTCTCGCCCGACCGGGAGCTGCCGATCATCAAGCGCATCGCGCTGGGGTCGCTGCGCAACAAGCTGCTCATCATCCTGCCGATCATCATGCTGCTCAGCCAGTTCGTGCCGTGGCTGCTGACGCCGATCCTCATGGTCGGCGGCACCTACCTCGCGTACGAGGGCGCCGAGAAGGTGTGGGAGATCGTCTCGGGCCACCGCGAGGCCGAGCCCGAGCCCGGCGAGGTCGACGAGAAGGCCGTCGTCTCGAGCGCCGTGCGCACCGACTTCATCCTCTCGGCGGAGATCATGGTGATCGCCCTCAACGAGGTCGACACCGAGCCGTTCGTCTCGCGCCTCATCATCCTCGTCATCGTGGCCCTGCTCATCACGGCGCTCGTCTACGGCGTCGTCGGCCTCATCGTCAAGATGGACGACGTGGGCCTGCACCTCGCGCAGCGCGAGTCGGGCGCCTCGCAGCGCATCGGCCGGGGGCTCGTCAAGGGCATGCCGAAGCTGCTGTCGGTGCTCTCCACGGTCGGCATCGCGGCCATGCTCTGGGTCGGTGGCCACATCCTGCTCGTCGGCGTCGACGAGCTGGGCTGGCACGCCCTCTACGACGTCGTGCACCACCTCGAGGAGGGGGTCGCAGGGGTGGCCGGTGTCGGTGGCCTCCTCGCCTGGGTCGTCAACACCCTCGCGTCCGCGCTCATCGGCCTCGTCGTCGGCGCCCTCGTCGTCGCCGTCCTGCACGTCCTCCCGCGTCGCCGCGGTCACGACGGGGCCGCAGCCGCCCACTGACGGCGGCTCCCGTCGGGGCCCCCACCGCCGCCACCGCCGCTCGCGTGCTGCTCCGGAAAGCGGAGCAGGATCCGATGGGAGAGTCCAGACAGGGCGCTGCCGCCGCTCGTATCCTGCTCCGGAATCCGGAGCAGGATCCGACACGTCGACCCCGACCCGCCGACCCCGACCCGCCGGCGGTGGACGCTCCCGGAGACCGTCGACCCTCGACACGTCGGTTCGAGTCCTGCGGAGCCCACCGCTAGACTGGGCGACTGCCGGCGTGGGTGATGACCCGCCAGATGAGCCCAGAGGGGCGCGCCGGGTCTGCACACCGACGATCAAAGGAACCGATCACTCATGTCCTTCGACTACAAGGTTGCCGACCTGAGCCTCGCCGAGGCCGGCCGACACCAGCTCCGTCTCGCCGAGCACGAGATGCCCGGCCTGATGGCGATCCGTGAGGAGTACGCCGCGGCGCAGCCGCTCAAGGGCGCGCGCATCGCCGGCTCGCTCCACATGACGGTCCAGACGGCCGTGCTCATCGAGACGCTCACCGCGCTCGGCGCCGAGGTCCGCTGGGCCTCCTGCAACATCTACTCGACGCAGGACGAGGCCGCTGCCGCCGTCGTCGTCGGCCCGAAGGGCTCGGCCGACGACCTGCAGGGCGTGCCCGTCTTCGCCTGGAAGGGCGAGACGCTCCCCGAGTACTGGTGGTGCACCGACCAGATCCTCACCTGGCCCGGCGGCGAGGGCCCGAACATGATCCTCGACGACGGTGGCGACGCCACGATGCTCGTCCACAAGGGCCTCGAGTGGGAGAAGGCCGGCCAGGTGCCGCCGACCACCGACGAGGACTCCGAGGAGTTCGGCGTCTTCAAGGAGCTCGTGCGCCAGACGATGGCGACCGACCCGCAGAAGTGGACGACCGTGGCCGCCGGCATCCAGGGCGTCACCGAGGAGACCACGACGGGCGTCCACCGCCTCTACCAGCTCGCCGAGGCCGGCGAGCTGCTCTTCCCGGCCATCAACGTCAACGACGCGGTGACCAAGAGCAAGTTCGACAACACCTACGGCTGCCGCCACTCGCTCATCGACGGGCTCAACCGCGCCACCGACGTGCTCATCGGCGGCAAGGTGGCCGTCGTCGCCGGCTACGGCGACGTGGGCAAGGGCTGCGCCGAGTCGCTCCGTGGCCAGGGCGCCCGCGTCATCGTCACCGAGATCGACCCGATCTGCGCGCTGCAGGCCGCCATGGAGGGCTTCCAGGTCGCCCGCCTCGAGGACGTCGTCGCCAGCGCCGACATCTTCATCACGACGACCGGCTGCTACGACGTCATCACGGCCGAGCACATGACGCAGATGAAGAACAAGGCCATCGTGGCCAACATCGGCCACTTCGACAACGAGATCGACATGGCGGGCCTGGCCCGCGTGCCCGGCGTGCAGAAGACGCAGATCAAGCCGCAGGTTCACGAGTGGACCTTCGAGAGCGGCAGCTCGATCATCGTGCTGTCCGAGGGTCGCCTGATGAACCTCGGCAACGCCACCGGTCACCCGAGCTTCGTCATGAGCAACAGCTTCAGCAACCAGACCATCGCGCAGATCGAGCTCTTCACGAAGCCCGGCGAGTACGACAAGAAGGTCTACACGCTGCCCAAGCACCTCGACGAGAAGGTCGCGCGCCTGCACCTCGACGCCCTCGGCGTGCAGCTCACCGAGCTGACGAAGGGCCAGGCCGAGTACCTCGGCGTCGACGTCGCGGGCCCGTACAAGCCCGAGCACTACCGGTACTGACGCCCCGCCCCCTCGGGGGCCGAGCCCACCGCCGACGTATGCCGTCCGCCCTCACCGGGGCGGGCGGCATACGTGCGTCCGGGGCCGGCGCGACTCAGCCCGGCGCGCGCAGCAGGAGGTGGCTGCTGCCCCGGGCGGCCACGGTCCATCGCGTCTGGGCGACGAGCGCCTCGGCGACCGGCAGGTCGGCGGGCACGAGGGCCCAGCGACAGCCGGTGCGCGAGAGGTAGGCCGTCCAGCCCGGCTCGGCCCGGTGGAAGGCCATGTAGGACTCGACGTGCGCGAGGGAGTAGATCTCGGTGCGCCCGTCGATGGCCGGGCGCACGTTCGGGTGCTTCCAGATGAGCCAGCCGCCGCTGCCGTAGTCGTTGCACACGACCGTGCCGGCCGGCAGGGCCGCGATCGGGCGGTCGAGGTCGTTCGGGCCCCACTGCGGCTGAGCGGCGCGCGCCGGGGCCAGGGCGCCGGACACGACGAGCCCGACCGCCGCGAGGGTGAGCGTGAGCGCCACCTCGCGGCGCCGCAGCGGCTCACGGGGCAGGCCGGCGGCGCGCGCGAGGCTCGGGGCGACCACCGGGGCGAGCACGGCCGCGCCGACGGCGACCGTGCGCACGTAGAGGAGGGCGAGCCCGATGGCGAGGGCGGCGAGGGCGAGCTCGGTCCACGGGACCCGGAGGCGCGCGCGGGACCAGACGAGCACGGTGACGCCGGCCAGCGCGAGGAAGGCCACGAACCCGATGTCGCTCAGGGAGGGCGGGCGCCACTCGGTGACGTACTGCGCGTACTCGCGCACCGACGACGGGGCCGCGAGCAGCTCCGGCCCGACCGGGGTCAGCGCCGCAGCGACGAGGGAGGCCAGCGGCACGAGCGCGAGCCGCAGCCAGGCGCGGCCGCGGGCGACGCCGTCGAGGAGGAGCCCGGCGAGGGCGGCGACGCCGACGGCGACGCCGACGAACCACATCCCGTGGCTGCAGGCCCACACCCACGTGAGCGGGACGAGCCACCAGCGGGCCCGGCCGTCGTCCCGCGTGCGCAGCCACGCCCCGGTCGTCACCGTGGCGAGCGCGAAGGAGACGAGGTGGGGGCGCAGCGTCAGGCTGGAGCTCATCGCGACGACCGCGACGAGCACGACGACCGCGGTGACGAGCAGTGGCGCGTGCCGGCGCACGGCGAGCCAGAGCGCGAGGGTGATCCCGGCGCCGCCGAGGGGGAGCAGCCACGAGACGCCGGGCAGGCCGAACGCCTGCTGGGCGAGGCTCATGACGACCTCGGGCAGCCACTCGTGCAGGCGCCACGGGAGCGTCGACATGGTGCTCCAGGGATCGGCGCCCGAGAACGACCACGTCTCGCGCAGACGGTCGCCCGCCGCCAGGTGCCAGAACGTGTCGGGGTCGCTGACGGGGCGGGCGAGGACGACGACGACCGAGAGCACGGCGAGCCCCGGCAGGACCTGTCGCACGAGCAGCGGCAGGGCCGACCGGCGGTCGGATCCGGCGGGGGTGACGGGCTCGGCGGCGTCGTCGCGTCGCGCGTCGCGCGTCGAAGTGGTCGTCACCGGTGAATTCTCGCCGCTGCACGACGACTCTGGGGGTTTTCGGGTGAATTGCCCCGACCGGCGGCCGGTCGGCCGCGCGTGACGGCATGCGACGATGGAGCTCCACCGACGTGCACGCAGGGACGACCCATGACCAAGCTTGTGACCGCAGCGCTGGCGCTGGCCCTGACCGTCACGGCGGCCGGGTGCTCGCAGGCGGCGGACCCGGCCGGCACCACCGGATCCATCGGATCCACCGGATCCACCGGCCCCACCGGCGCCACCGGCTCAGGGGGAGCGGGGGCCACCTCCGGCGCCTCGGTCCCGAGCGACACGATGTCGTCGGGGACCGTGCCCGACGACGGCTCGACCGCGACCGCGGGGGCGGGCGCCACCGCGGCGCCCGTCGACCAGAGCACGCCGGAGAAGGCGATGAGCTCGTGGCTCGGTGCCATGGTCGCCGGCGACGGCGAGACCGTCTGCGCGCTCATGGCGGCCAAGGGCAAGGCCATCCCGAGCATCCCGGGTGCGGCGAAGGCGTGCGGCACCTCGATCGCCCCGACGCTCGAGCAGATCACGCAGCTGGGGGCCGTCTTCACCGGCCTCACCATCGACGGCGCGACCGTCACCGGTGACGCGGCCACGTTCGAGCGCGCCACCGCGGTGCCGCCCATCGCGGCCACGGTGGTCAAGAACTTCAAGGCCGTGCGCATCGGCGGGAAGTGGTACGTGACGCAGGGCTGACCTGCCCGCGGCGCGACCGCCCGCGCGGGGCCCGCAGCCGTCGGGGGCCACGGACGGGTGTGTGAAGATGTGGTCATCGATGCACGGGGTCCGCGGTCCGCGGGGACCCCGGGGAGGAGCATGTGGTGAAGGGTCGGGTTCTGGTCGTCGACGACGACCTCGCACTCTCGGAGATGCTCGGGATCGTGCTGCGCAACGAGGGTCTCGAGGTCAGCCACGTGGCCGACGGCTCCGAGGCGGTCGGTGCGTTCCGCGAGTCCCGGCCCGACCTCGTGCTGCTCGACGTCATGCTGCCCGGCCTCGACGGCATGGAGGTCTGCCGCCGCATCCGTGCCGAGAGCGGCGTGCCCATCGTCATGCTGACGGCCCGCACCGACACCGTCGACGTCGTCGTCGGGCTCGAGTCGGGAGCCGACGACTACGTCGTCAAGCCCTTCAAGCCGCAGGAGCTCATCGCCCGGGTGCGCGCGCGCCTGCGGCGGGGCGACGAGCCGGCTCCCGAGAAGCTCGCCATCGGGGACCTCGAGATCGACGTCGCGGGCCACTCGGTCAAGCGTGCCGGACAGGCCCTCTCGCTGACGCCGCTCGAGTTCGACCTGCTCGTCGCCCTCGCCCGCAAGCCGTGGCAGGTGTTCACCCGCGAGGTCCTCCTCGAGCAGGTCTGGGGCTACCGGCACGCCGGCGACACCCGCCTCGTCAACGTCCACGTCCAGCGACTGCGCTCGAAGATCGAGCACGACCCCGAGCGCCCCGAGATCGTCGTCACGGTGCGCGGCGTCGGCTACAAGGCCGGTCCGTCCTAGCCATGGGCGGGCGCGCGGCCCCGGGCGGACTCGCGGGCGTGTCCTCGCGGGCCGGCGCCGTGCTGCGCGCGGGGTGGCAGCGGCTGCTCCACCTGTGGCGGGCCTCGCTCGGCTTCCGCGTCGTCGTCGTCACGATGCTGCTCGGCGTGCTCGTGCTCACGGCGGTGGGCACCTACCTCTACGGGTCCATCGCCCAGGGGCTCGTCGACGGCCGCCAGCGGATCGCGGCGGAGGACAGCCTGCGAGACGCCACCGACGCGCAGCGCAACTTCGACATCACCGACCAGAACGGGTCGGCCGAGGAGCTGACCCAGTTCGCCACGACGCTCGTCAAGCAGTACCGACGGGACGCCGGCAACGAGACGCGCTACGTCGTGCTCTCGCGCCTCGCGAACAACAACGACGGCCTCGTCGTCATGAACGCCATCGAGAGCGGCAGCGTCGGCGTGCGCTTCATCCCCGACGAGCTGCGCGCGCAGGTGGCCGCCCAGCCCAACCGCCAGCACCTGCAGGTGGCCACCATCGAGGAGGGCACCGACACGATCTCGGCCGTCATCGTCGGCCAGCGCATCGACACCGGTGTGGCGGGCGACTACGGGCTCTACTTCATCTACCCGATGCACCGCGAGCGCGAGATCATCAGCTTCATCGGGCAGACCTTCCTCATCGGTGGCGCTGCCCTCATCCTGCTCGTCGGCGCGATCGCCTTCGTCGTCACCCGGCTCGTGGCCGACCCGGTGCGTCGGGCCGCGATCGTCGCCGAGCGCTTCGCCGAGGGCAACCTCAACGAGCGCATGCGCGCCAAGGGGGAGGACGACCTCGCGCGCCTCGGCAACTCCTTCAACGCCATGGCGGCCTCGATCCAGCAGCAGATCGCGCAGCTGGAGAACCTCTCGCGCGTGCAGCAGCGCTTCGTCTCCGACGTCTCGCACGAGCTGCGCACGCCGCTGACGACGATCCGGATGGCGGGCGACCTCATCCACGACTCGCGGGGCGACTTCGAGCCGACGGTCGCGCGCTCCGCCGAGCTGCTCCGCGGCGAGCTCGACCGCTTCGAGGAGCTGCTCACCGACCTCCTCGAGATCTCGCGGTTCGACGCGGGCGCCGCCGTGCTGGAGGTCGAGGCGAGCGACCTGCGCGCCTCGGTCGAGCGCGCCGTCGACGCGCACCGCACCCTCGCCTCCCGGCGCGGCACCCAGCTCGTCGTCGTGGCGCCGGCCGACCCGGTCGTGGCCGACATGGACTCGCGCCGCATCGAGCGCATCCTGCGCAACCTCGTCTCCAACGCGATCGAGCACGGCGAGGGCAAGCCGGTCGAGGTGACGGTGGGCGCGAACGACTCCGCCGTGGCGGTCACCGTGCGCGACCACGGCGTCGGGCTGCGGCCCGGCGAGGCCGCGCTCGTCTTCACCCGCTTCTGGCGCGCCGACCCGGCCCGGGCCCGCACGACCGGTGGCACCGGCCTCGGCCTCGCCATCGCGCTCGAGGACGCCCGGCTGCACGCCGGGCGGCTCGAGGCGTGGGGAGCGCGCGGCGAGGGGTCGTGCTTCCGCCTCACCCTGCCGCGCAAGGCCGACGCCACGATCACGAGCTCGCCGCTGCCGCTCAGCCCGCTCGCCATGGAGGCGGCCCGGGCGCGCGCGGCCGACGACGACGGCTCGACCCGGGGTGGCCCGGGCGGCGAGGGCACGTCCCGTCCGGTCGCCGACGACGACACGGTGCGACTGCGCCGCATCGTCGTGGAGCGCGCCCCGTGAGACGAGGCCGGCACGGCGCACGGCTCGCGGCGCTCGCGGCCGTGGTGCTCCTGCTCGGGGCGTGCGGCTGGGGCGGGCTGCCCGGCACGGGCGACGTCGTCGAGGGCCGCGCGCTCGGTGACGTCAACAACGAGCAGGTCCGCGTCATCGCGGTGGGGCCCCTCGACGGTGCGAGCCAGGAGTCGATCGTGCGCGGCTTCCTGCGCGCCGGGGAGGACAACGACGACACGCACGCGACCGGCAAGCTCTTCCTCGAGCCCGCCAGCGTGGACCGCTGGCGCTGGTCGAGCCAGGAGGTCGTCGTCTACGGCGGCGAGCTGACGCTGACCCGGCGGACGGCCGACCGCATCGACGTCTCCGCCCCGGTGCTCGCCCGCGTGGCGCCCGACGGCCGCTACGTCGAGCAGCCCCCGGGTGCCCGCGCGCAGGTGCGCCTCGGCCTGACGAAGGTGGGCGGCGAGTGGCGCGTCGAGCTGCCCCGCGACGGCTTCGGCCTGTGGCTCGACGCCGACCAGTTCGCCCGGGTCTACACCAACCGCTATGTCTACTACGTGACGCCGAACGGGCGCGACCTTGTGCCGGACTCGCGCTGGTTCCCGAGCGGCAGCCGGCTCGCGACGACCCTCGCCCGGGCCCAGCTGAGCGCGGTGCCCGAGCACCTCGCGGGCGCGGTGACGACGGGCGTGCCCGCTGGCACCCGGCTCGCCGTCAACGCCGTGCCCGTCGTCAACGGCACGGCGCAGGTCAATCTCAGCAGCCAGGCGTTGTCGGCCGACCCGGCCAGGCGCACGGCCATGTGGGCGCAGCTGACGAAGACGATGCTGCAGATCCCTGCCGTCACGGCCGTCTCGCTCTCGGTCGACACGACCCCGCTCGAGCTGCCCGGCGGCGTCACCACGGTCTCGACGTCGTCGGAGCTCGGCTACGACGTCGTGCCGCGCACCGCCCTCGAGACCGTCCTCGTGCGCCGCGGCGACCTGCTGCGTCGTCTCGACCCGCGCTTCGTGCCGGACGTCAAGTCGGCCAAGCGCCCCGACCTCAAGGCTCGTGACGGCGACGTCGACCGCATCCCCGACACGTGGCGCAGCCTCGCGCTCTCGGTGGACGGCAAGCAGGTCGCCGCCGTGTCCGACACGCGCGCCGAGCTCTCGCTCTGGCGCTCCACCGAGCCGACGAAGTCGATCGCGCCCTTCGCGACGTCGCTGACGAGACCCGTCTACGACGCGGACGGCTACCTCTGGGTCGCTGGGGCCGACGCCGCCGGTGACGACCAGGTCTTCGTCCTCGACGCCGTCTCGAGCGACCCCCGGGCGACGCCCGAGCCGATCCGCACCCCGTGGCTCGGCGACCGGAGGGTGACCGCGATGGCCGTGGCGGCCGACGCCTCCCGGGTGCTCGTCATCACGACCGACCGCGACGGCCGCGACGTGCAGCTGGGGCTCAGCGGGATCGTCCGTGCCACGAACGGCCAGCCGCTCGCGCTGTCGCCACCGCTGCGACAGGCGCAGTCGCTGACCCGGATCCAGGACGTCGCCTGGCTCGACTGGGTCAACTACGCCGTGCTCGGCCAGGTGCGCGCGGGAGACCCCATGCGACCCTGGCTCGCGACGCTCGGGGGAGCGGTCGACGGCACGACGCAGGAGGTCGGTCGGCTGAGCCCCGTGCCCGGCGCGGTCACCATCACGACCGTGGGCGGGCCGCGTGGCCTCGTCATCGTCACGAGCGACGAGCGCGTGCTCGCCCGGGCGGGCTCGACCTGGCGCCAGACGGCCCGCGGCAGCGACGTGCTCGCCCCGGGCGGCTGACCGCCGGACACCCGGCGCCCGTCCACACCCCCCGCCCGCAGGGCGCCGTCGTCCACAGTCGCGGCCGGCCCGGTCCCGGACGACGTCGCCCCGTGGTCTGCTGCCGGCATGGACCGGATCCGTGCGCTGCCCGGGGCGGCGCTCGACCTCGTGCTGCCCCGCGAGTGCGGCGGGTGCCGGCGGGCCGGCACGCGGTGGTGCACACGCTGCGCGACGGCCCTCGCCTCCCTCGCCCTCGGGGATCCGCCCGGTGCTTCGGGACCGTCCTGGGTGGTGCCGCACCGGCCACCGCCGGGCCTGCCGCCCGTGCACGCCTGGGGCCTCTACGCCGACCCGTTGCGCGTCGCCGTGTCGGCCTGGAAGGACGCGGGACGCCGTGACCTCGAGCGCGTGCTCGCCCCGCTCCTCGCGGCGTCGCTGGCCGGCGCGCTGGCGGGGTGCGGCTGGCCCGACGGGGTCGTGCTGGTCGTGCCGGTGCCCTCCTCGCCGCGGTCGGTGCGGGCTCGGGGCGACACGCCGATGGTCGACGTCTGTGCGGCTGCCCTCGACGCCTGCATGGCGTCCGTCGAGCCGGGCGCCACGCCCGGGCGCGGGGTGGTGGCACACACGCTCCGACTGGCCCCGGCGCTGCGCCACGCGCGTCGGGTCGCCGACCAGTCCGGTCTCGACACCGCGCAGCGGCGCCGCAACCTCGATGGTGCCCTCGCGGTGAAAGCCTTCTGGGAGAACGTGATCCGTGACCGACGTTGCGTCCTGGTCGACGACGTGGTGACGACGGGAGCCACGCTCGCAGAGGCGGCCAGGGCCCTGCGCCGGGCCGGCGCGGCGGACGTCGTGGGCGCCACGATGGCGGCCGCGCACCGCACCCGGGCGTGACGGCATGCGCGGCGCCGCGGTGTGTCCCGTGTGACTGCTGTGAGGTCTGCCCGGGTTGGCCGACACGCCTTCCCGCGGGCGGGCGGCCCGACTAGGGTCGGGGCATGACCCCGTCCCACGAGGGGGCCCGACCTCCGGTCGAGTCCCCGGGGCGCGAGAGCGGAAGGGGTGGTGCCGCATCGACCGGCGGGCCCGTCCTAGGTGACGAGAGCCCGGAGCCACACCGAAGCGCACCGCACGCCGAAGACGTGCGCGAACAAGGAGGAACCGTGGAGATCGTCGTCACTGGGCGCCACGTCCAGATCCCCGACCGATTCCGTGAGCAGCTCGACGAACGCCTGGCCAAGGTCCAGGCCCTCGCCCCCAAGGTGCACCGCATCGACGTCGTCGTGACGCACGAGCGCGTGGCGCGGGGCTCGGAGAAGGTCGAGCTCACCTGCCACGCCAAGGGTCCCGTCATCAGGGCGGAGGCGTGTCTCGACGACAAGTACGCCGCCCTCGACGCGGCCGTGGACAAGCTCATGGAGCGCCTGAGGCGGATGCACGACAAGCGGCGCGTCAGCCGCGGACGACGGCTCCCCGAGTCGGTGGCGCGCGCCACCGCCCGCATCGACACCTCCGACGAGCC
Organism: Terrabacter sp. NPDC000476; assembly: GCF_040300125.1. NCBI lineage: Bacteria > Bacillati > Actinomycetota > Actinomycetes > Micrococcales > Intrasporangiaceae > Terrabacter > Terrabacter sp. NPDC000476. The sequence continues at coordinate 1,548,019 of NZ_JBEPDF010000001.1, read as the reverse complement.
GACCCGCGAGGCCGAGCCCGCGGCCGGCGACGGCCAGGTCGACGACCTCGAGCGCTTCGGCGCCCTCGGCAACTCGCCCATCGAGGTCCGCGAGAAGGTGCACACCGCCGCCCCGATGTCGCTCGAGGACGCCGTCAACGAGATGGAGCTCGTCGGCCACGACTTCTTCCTCTTCCACGACGCCGATACCGACCGGCCGAGCGTCGTCTACCGCCGCCGCGGCTGGAGCTACGGCGTGCTGCACCTCGAGACCGACTCCGACGTGGCCGCCACCGGCTAGGCACCGCCGGCGGATCCGCCCAACCCGGGACGACGTCGGGGCGCGCACCAGGGCGTCCCGACGTCGTGCGTGCGGGGACCGGCGCGGCCGGCCGACGCGCCCCGGCTGGACGGCTCGGCGGGCGCGGTGTCGCCGGTCTTTGCCAAGATGGGCCCGTGACCCCGCCCCCCGACGTCATCCGCGTGCTCATCGTCGACGACCACGCCCTCTACCGGCGCGGGCTGCAGACCGTGCTCGGCACGGAGGACGACATCGACATCGTCGGCGAGGCGGCCGACGGGGTCGAGGCGGTCGACCAGGCCGAGGAGAAGCTGCCCGACGTCATCGTCATGGACGTCGGCATGCCCAAGCGCGGCGGCATCGACGCCTGCCGGGTCATCAAGCAGCGGGTGCCCTCGGCCCGCATCCTCATGCTGACGAGCTCCGACGACGAAGCGAACCTCTTCGAGGCGGTGCGCGCCGGCGCCAACGGCTACCTGCTCAAGGACGTGCCGCCCGAGGAGGTGGCGGCCGGCATCCGGGCCGTCTTCCACGGGCAGTCGCTCATCTCGCCGATGATGGCCTCGAAGCTGCTGACCGAGTTCGCGCAGATGAGCCAGCGCGCGAGCGCGCCGGCGCCGGGTCCCGGCCTCGAGCTGCCCCGCCTCACCGACCGCGAGCTCGGCATCCTGCGGCTCGTCGCACGTGGCCGGCTCAACCGCGAGATCGCGAGCGAGCTGTTTATCTCCGAGAACACCGTGCGCAACCACATCCGCAACATCCTCGACAAGCTGCAGATGCACTCGCGGATGGAGGCGGCCATGTATGCCGTGCGCCAGCGACTCATCGACCCCGACGAGTGAGCGGACGGGCATGAGCACGACGGCGCGCACGCTGACGCGCGGTCAGGCGCGCCGGGTCGCCATCGCGGCCCAGGGCTTCCTCGACCCGCGCCCGGCTCCCTTCGCGGCCACGACCCGTCATCTCCAGCGCGTCGTCGACCGGGTCGGGGTCGTGCAGATCGACAGCGTCAACGTGCTGGCCCGCAGCCAGTACCTCCCGTTCTTCTCGCGCCTCGGCCCCTACGACACGGCGCTGCTCGACCGGGCCCGCGACCGGGCACCGCGCCGCCTCGTCGAGTACTGGGCCCACGAGGCGAGCCTCGTGCCCCCGCAGACGTGGCCGCTGCTCGACTTCCGCATGCGCGCGGCCGCCGAGAAGGCGTGGGGTGGCATGCGACGCATCCTCGAGGAGCGGCCGGGCTACGTCGACCTCGTGCGGGCCGAGGTGGAGGCGGGCGGCCCGATGACCACCCGGGAGGTCGAGGTCGCCCTGGCGCACGACCAGCCCCGGCGGACCGACCACTGGGGCTGGAACTGGTCGGAGGTCAAGAACGCCCTCGAGTACCTCTTCTGGGCGGGGCAGATCAGCTCGGCGGGTCGGACGACGCAGTTCGAGCGTCGCTACGCGGCCCTGTCGGCGACGGCCCCGCCCCCGCTGCGGACGGCCTGGACCGACCGCCCCGGCCCCGAGGCCGACCCGGACCGCTTCGTCGAGCTCGTCCGCATCGCCGCCCGGGCGCACGGCGTGGGCACCGAGCTGTGCCTCGCCGACTACTTCCGGATCAAGCGCGAGGACGCGCGCCCCGCCATCGCCCGGCTCGTCGCCGACGGCGAGCTCGTGCCAGTCACCGTGCCCGGCTGGAAGCCGGCCTGGCTGCACGCGGAGGCCCGGGTGCCCCGGCGCGTGCACGCCGAGGCCCTGCTCAGCCCCTTCGACTCGCTCGTGTGGCAGCGCGAGCGCATCCTCGCCCTCTGGGACTTCCACTACCGCATCGAGATCTACACGCCGGCGCCGAAGCGGGTGCACGGCTACTACGTGCTGCCGTTCCTGCACGGGGAGTCGCTCGTCGCGCGCTGCGACCTCAAGGCCGACCGCGCCGCCGGGGTGCTGCGCTGCCACCGGGTGACGTGGGAGCCGGGGGCGCCACCCGAGGCGCGCCCCGCGCTCGTGGCCAACCTCGAGTCCATGGCCACGTGGCTCGGCCTGGGTCGGGTCGACCTGCCGACGCCGGGCTGAGCGGCGGCGACGAACGGGTGCGGCCGCCATACGGCTCGGCGGCGAGCGGAACCGCGCCGGTGGGCGGTGCGTTGGTCGTTGTGTCCGGAAGGCGGCTAGCCTAGGCGGGTCCCGTGACCCATCGCGGGCGATGGAGCCCGCCCACCGGGCGAGTCCACACGTTCAGTCGGGAGTGAGATCACCAGATGGCCGTCATCGAGAAGCTGCTTCGCGCCGGCGAAGGCCGGACCCTGAAGAAGCTCCAGGGCATCGCCAAGCAGGTCAACGCCCTCGAGGCGGACTTCGAGAAGCTCACCGACGAGGAGCTGCGCGAGGAGACCAAGGGCTTCCGCGAGCGGCTCGACAACGGCGAGACGCTCGACATGCTCCTGCCCGAGGCCTTCGCGGCCGTCCGCGAGGCGAGCAAGCGCACCCTCGGCAAACGTCACTTCGACGTGCAGATCATGGGTGGCGCGGCGCTGCACATGGGCAACGTCGCCGAGATGAAGACCGGTGAGGGCAAGACGCTCGTCGCGACGCTCCCGAGCTACCTCAACGCCCTCTCCGGCAAGGGCGTGCACGTCATCACCGTCAACGACTTCCTCGCCGAGTACCAGTCCGAGCTGATGGGCCGCGTGCACCGCGCGCTCGGCATGGAGACCGGCTGCATCCTCAGCCAGATGACGCCCGAGCAGCGTCGCGCCGAGTACGCCAAGGACATCACGTACGGCACGAACAACGAGTTCGGCTTCGACTACCTGCGCGACAACATGGCGTGGGACCCCGCCGAGCTCGTGCAGCGCGGCCACAACTTCTGCATCGTCGACGAGGTCGACTCGATCCTCATCGACGAGGCCCGCACGCCGCTCATCATCTCGGGCCCGGCCGACCTCGCGACGAAGTGGTACGTCGAGTTCGCGCGCATCGCGGCGCGCCTCAACCGCGGTGAGGACGGCCGCGGCGACTACGAGGTGGACGAGAAGAAGCGCACCGTCGGCGTGCTCGAGTCCGGCATCGCGCGCGTCGAGGACCTCCTCGGCATCGACAACCTCTACGACACGGTGAACACGCCGCTCATCGGCTACCTCAACAACTCCATCAAGGCCAAGGAGCTGTTCAAGAAGGACAAGGACTACGTCGTCATCAACGGCGAGATCCTCATCGTCGACGAGCACACCGGCCGCATGCTCCCCGGCCGTCGCTACAACGAGGGCATGCACCAGGCCATCGAGGCGAAGGAGGGCGTCGAGATCAAGAACGAGAACCAGACGCTCGCCACCATCACGCTGCAGAACTACTTCCGCATGTACGACAAGCTCTCGGGCATGACGGGCACGGCCCAGACCGAGGCCGCCGAGCTCAACTCGATCTACAAGCTCGGCGTCATCCCGATCCCGACGAACCGCCCGATGATCCGCAAGGACCAGGCCGACCTCGTCTACCGCACCGAGGTCGCCAAGTACGACGCCGTCGTCGACGACATCGCCGACAAGTACGCCGTCGGCCAGCCCGTGCTCGTCGGCACCGTCTCGGTCGAGAAGAGCGAGTACCTCTCGCAGCAGCTGAAGAAGCGCGGCATCAAGCACGAGGTGCTCAACGCCAAGCAGCACGAGCGAGAGGCCGCCATCGTCGCGGACGCCGGCCGCAAGGGCGCCGTCACGGTGGCGACGAACATGGCCGGTCGAGGCACCGACATCATGCTGGGCGGCAACTCCGAGTTCCGGGCCGTCGCCGAGCTGAAGAAGCGCGGCCTCGACCCGCACGAGACGCCGGAGGAGTACGAGGCCGCCTGGGACGAGGCGCTGGCCGCGGCCGAGCAGGAGGTGGCGGCGGAGCACGAGGAGGTGACCGCCCTCGGCGGCCTCTACGTGCTCGGCACCGAGCGCCACGAGTCGCGCCGCATCGACAACCAGCTGCGAGGCCGCTCGGGTCGACAGGGCGACCCGGGGGAGTCCCGCTTCTACCTCTCGCTCAACGACGACCTCATGCGGCTGTTCAACTCCGGGCTCGTCGACCGGTTCATGCAGACGGCCGGCATGGAGGACTCCGTGCCGATCGAGAGCAAGATGGTCACGAACTCGATCCAGAAGGCCCAGGGCGCGGTCGAGGCGCAGAACTACGAGATCCGCAAGAACGTCCTCAAGTACGACGACGTCATGAACCGCCAGCGCCAGGTCATCTACGACGAGCGCCGCGCCGTGCTCGAGGGCGAGGACCTGCACGAGCAGCTGCGCCTCTTCGTCAACGACGTCGTGGGCTCCTACGTCGACGCCGCGACGGCCGACGGCTTCGCCGCCGACTGGGACCTCGACAAGCTTTGGGAGGCGATGCGCCAGGTCTTCCCGCTCTCGCTCACCGTCGCCGACGTCGAGGACATGGCGGGAGGCCGTCAGGCCGTCACGGCCGACCTGCTGCGCGAGCAGCTGATGTCGGACGCGCACCACGCCTACGACCGCCGCGAGGAGTCGCTGGGCTCGGAGACGATGCGCGAGGTGGAGCGCCGCGTCGTCCTGTCGGTGCTCGACCGCAAGTGGCGCGAGCACCTCTACGAGATGGACTACCTCCAGGAGGGCATCGGCCTGCGCGCCATGGCGCAGCGCGACCCGCTCATCGAGTACCAGCGCGAGGGCTTCCAGCTCTTCGAGGCGATGATGGAGTCCATCAAGGAGGAGTCGGTGGCCCACCTCTTCTCCGTCGAGGTGCAGGTGCCCGAGACCGCGCCCGCCGTCGGCGCCTCGCCGATGACCGTCGGGGCGCTCGTCGGCGGCCTCGCGGCCGCGGACGGCGACGCGGCCGACGACGTGACGGGTGCGGCCGCGCCGGCCGGCTCCGGCTCGGGCTCCTCGGGCGTCCGCGTCTCGGGGGTCGACCTCGACGAGCCCGCCCAGCGGCCGGCCACGCTGCACTACAGCGCCCCGGGCGAGGACGGCCGCGCGGTCGAGACCGGTGGTCAGGAGACCGTCGAGCGCAAGGCCGACCGACGCGGCAAGAAGGTCAAGCGCAAGCGCCGCTGACGCTGACGCCGACGTTCGCCCGATGGCTCGTCCGGCCGCTCACCCGATGGTGAGGGCCGTGACGAGCCATCGGCCGTCCAGCCCCTCGAGCCGCAGGGCGAGCGCCCGCACGCGACCGTGCGCGACGACGACGGCGCACGCCTCGACGACGCCGTCGGCGGGTTCGCACACGCGGACCCGCCGCACGACGGCTGCTCGCTGCGGACCGGGGGTGCGTCGCCGCCCCGCCACCATGGCCTGGCGCGCGAGCACGGCATAGACCGTCGGCGCCGCGTGCCGGATGAGCTGCGGCGCCGGACGCTGCCCCGACACCACCTCGATGACGGCCTGCGCGAGCCGGGCGACGAACGGACCGGGCTCGGGCAGCAGCCCGCTGCGCGTGGGCCGGGGGCCGAAGTCCGCGTCGTGCGCCCCGTGGAAGTCGAGCGCGAGCGCGTCCTGGGCGTACGGCGCCTCGCCGTGCCAGGCCTCGTCGGCGGAGATGATCCGTGGCGCCGTCTGCGGGATGCGGCGCACCGCGAAGCCGTCAGCCTCCACGGTCGGGCTCCGGGGGGCGCAGCTGCTGCCCGGGCAGCAGCAGGTCGGGGTCGTCGCCGATGACAGCGCGGTTGGCGGCGTACCAGCGGGGCCACTCGCGGGCCGTGCTCGCGAGCGTGGCCCCGCCTCCGAGGTGGTGCGCCGCGATGGACCACAGGGTGTCGCCACGCCGCACGGTGACGAGCTCCTGGACGGCGACGGTGGCGCGCGGGGTCGGGGCGAGCAGGCGGGACCGGTCGGCGTCGTGGGTCCGCAGGGGCCGGGTGGGCACGAAGCCGGGGCCGACCGTGGGCGCGGCACGCGTGCGTGGCGCGACCGTGACCACGCTGCCGGGACGGGTCGACGAGAGCGTCGGCGAGGGCGTCGGCGAGAGCGTCGGCGAGGGCGTGGGTGCGACGGCCGGCGTCGTGGTGGGGGTGAAGCCCGGGTCGGGGCCGGGCCGTGGCGTGGGGACCGGGCCCGCGCCGGGCGCGGCCGCGCGGGACGTGGTGGGGGCGACGGCGCCGAGACCCGAGACGGGTGCGGCGGGGAGGACGACCGAGCCGACCGACGCGCTCAGCACGAGGGTCAGGGCGCGGCGCACGACGAGGGGCGTCACCCGTTCCGCCAGCGCCTCGGCGGCCCGGCCGGCCGTGCCCGGCAGCAGCGACGCGACGGCCAGCGCCGAGCCGACGGCCAGCCAGCACGCGAGGCCGGCGCCGACCCAGGACAGTGCGGTGAGCAGCACGTCGTCGACCCGGGCCGTGACCCCAGCAGGTCGCGGAGCCCGGGTCAGGGGGAGCAGCACGCCCAGCGCGGCCACGGCGACGGCGACTCCCGTCAGCCCGCCGAGCAGCTCGCCCGTGCGGGACCGGCCGCCCGGGCGTCGACGGCGGGCCGGTGCCCCCGCCTCCTGCCCGGATTGCGTGAGCCCGCCCGACGTCGTCCTCGACTGTTGCATTCTTCATTGAAGGCCGTTTGCCTTCGTTTGGTCAACGACGCGTGCGCTGGCTTGTGGATTCCGCTGGTGCGACCGTCCGGGGCGGAGCACAGTGGCCCCATGCGGTGGGACCTGCTCTTCGACGACCTCGAGGCCCAGCTCGAGATCGGCGGCGCTCTCGAGCGGGACGCCGAGGTCGCCGACCGCACCCGCCGCGAACGGGCCCTGCTCGACCTCCAGGCCCGGCTGCTCGCCCAGACGGGCCCCGGCGCGACGGCCCTCGGGCTCGTGCTCGGGCCCCAGGAAGTGGCTGGCCGGCTGCTCGACGTCGGCCCCGACTGGGCGCTGCTCGAGACCCGCCCGGGCCGGGAGGTCCTCGTGGCCCTGGCGGCCGTCCGCGCGGTGCGCGGTGCCCGTCCGGGTGCCCGGCTCCCCTCGGTGGTGGCCCGACGGTTCACCCTGGGGGCGGCCATGCGTGCCGTGAGCCGCGACCGGGTGCCGGTGGAGCTGACCGACGTCGACGGACGGGCGCGCACCGGCACCGTCGACGTCGTGGGTGCCGACCACCTCGACCTGGCCGAGCACCCCGGCGACGAGGTGCGCCGCCCGGGCAACGTCACGGGAACCGTGCTCGTGCCGTTCTCCGCGATCGCGTCGGTGCGCCGGCTCTGAGCGACCGTCGCCCGGGGCTCACTCCTCGCCGGCCGTGCCGAACGGGTGCGCCTCGACGAACGACTTCGTCTCGGCATACATGCGCTGGATGTAGTTCTCGAGCTCGACCGTCTCGACGCGCCACTGGCCCCGACCGCCAATCTTGATGGCCGGCAGCTCACCGGAGCGGACGAGCGCGTAGGCCTGGGCGGAGGAGATGTTGAGGATCTCCGACACCTCGGTCAGCTGCAGGAACCGCTGTGCCACGTGAACTCCTCATCCGGGCCGCCCAGCGACGGTCTCGACCCCTCCGTACCCTGCGGCACGCCTGCGTGCACGGCCGACCGGCCGCGGTCGCCCGCCGTGCGACGCGTCCATCCTAGGGAGCCGCGCGGCGGGTCCACGCGGGTTGTCCCCAGATGTGCGCAGTCCGGCACGCGCGCGTCCCGCCTGCTGCAAGATGTTGCCGAGCCGTGCGTGACCGCGGCGCCCGGGTTCCGCCGCCGCGCGGCCTCCCACCGGCGTCGGGGTGGCGGCGGTGCGGAGCGTTCCGGCGCGTCGCCGGGAGCAGATCTCAGGGGGCCCCATGACCGAGCTCGTCACCCCGACGGCGGGGCGGCTGCGCCGCCCGTCCTGGCGCGAACGCCGCCTGCTCGTCGGGTTGCTCCTCGTCGTCGTGGCGACGGTGCTCGGCGCCCGGGCCGTGGCCGGCGCCGGCGACCGCGTGCCCGTCTGGGTCGCCGCCGACAACCTCGTGGCCGGCGACGCAGTGGGCTCCGGGTCGTTCGTGCGGGCGGACGTGCGCCTGGCGGAGGGCATGGCGTCCTACCTCGGGGCCGACGCGCCGCCGCCGGTGGGCTCGTTCCTGCTGCGTGACGTGCGGGCGGGGGAGCTGGTGCCCACCTCGGCGGTGGGGGCGGCCGACGCCGTCGGCGTGCAACGCGTCACCGTCCGGGCGGACGCCATGGCGACGACGGGACTCGTGCGCGGCAGCCGCGTCGACGTCTTCGTCACCCCCAGGGCGTCGACGACGGCCGAGCGGAGCGCCCCGGCGACGACCAAGGTGCTCTCCTCGGCCGGCGTGGCCGCGGTGCTGACCACCAGCGGCGGCTTCGGGTCCGGCTCGTTGACCTCCGTCCAGATCTACGTCCCGTCCGAGAAGGTGCAGGCGCTCGTCGAGGCCGTCGACGGCGAGGCCCGCCTCACCCTCGTGCCCGCGGTGGGCGCGGCCACCGGCGGTGCGGGGTGAGCGCCGTCCTCACCGCGCTCGGCCACCGCTGGGAGTCCGTCGTCGCGACGGTGCTCGAGGACGTGCCCGACGTGACGATCGCCCGGCGGTGCGCCGACGTGGCCGAGCTGCTCTCCGTGGCGGAGGCCGGGCTCGGCGACGTCGCGGTCGTGTCGGCCGACCTGCGCGGCCTCGACCTCGACGTCGTGCACCGCCTCCGCGCCCTGCGCCTCCGGGTCGTGGGTGTCCACCCGGGCGACGACGAGGCGGCCGAGCGCCGCCTGCGCCAGCTCTCCGTCACGACGACGGTGCCGACCGACGCCGACGCGCAGCGGTGGGCCGAGGCGCTCGCCGGCGACGGCCACGGCCGAGAGGCACCGCAGGACCGGGAGCGCCCCGCTGGTGACGCGGCCTCGTCCTCCGGCAGGAGGGATGCCCTCGCCGGGCCGTCGGGGTGGCGCCCGGCGGGTGCCGGGCGTGCCTCGGACCCGTCCGAGGGCGGTGACGCGGACCCGGGCGCTGGCGGTCCCGACGCGCCACGCCACACGGGTGGCGCTGGCGGTTCGGGAGGCGCGGGTGGTGCTCGCGACGAGGGCCCGGAGCAGGAACCCGCCGGCGCCGACGACGGAGACGACGGAGAGGGCGGTGACGGCGGGGGTGACCCGGGTGGCGGTCACGCCGCGGACCGAGCGCGCCGCACCCCCGTCCTCGCGGTGTGGGGGCCGACGGGCGCCCCGGGGCGCACGACGATCGCCACGACCCTGGCAGCCGAGCTCGCGGCACGGGGCGTGCGCTGCCTGCTCGTCGACGCGGACACCTACGGCGGCAGCGTGGCCCAGACCCTGGGCCTGCTCGACGAGGCCCCCGGCATCGCGGCGGCCTGCCGGGCCGCCGACCACGGCACCCTCGACCTCGCCGCCCTCTCGCGGGTGGCGCCCGAGGTGACGGCGGGCCTGCGCGTGCTGACCGGGCTGCCCAAGGCGGAGCGGTGGCCGGAGCTTCGCGCGGCCGCCCTCGAGCGCGTGCTCGAGCTCAGCCGGCTGCTCGTGCAGGTCGTCGTCGTCGACTGCGGCTTCTGCCTCGAGGACGACGCCGAGCTCAGCTACGACACGCTCGCGCCGAGGCGCAACGAGGCCACCCTCACCGCGCTGTCGGTCTCGGACGTCGTCGTGGCCGTCGGCGGGGCCGACCCCGTCGCCCTCCAACGGCTCGTCCGCGGCCTGCAGGAGCTCGGCACCGTGCCCTCGGGCGCCCCGGTGACCGTCGTCAACCGCTTGCGCAGCGGTGCCGTCGGCTCCCGGCCCGAGGCCCGCATCGCCGACTCCCTGCTGCGTTTCGCGGGGCTCACCCGGGTGCGGTTCGTGCCCGACGAGGCCCGGGTGGTCGACGACGCCCTGCTGGCGGGGCGGTCGGTCGTCGAGCACGCGCCCGACTCCGCCGTGCGCCACGCGGTGGCCGAGCTCGCCACCGCCCTGCTCCCGTGGACGGCGTCCGGTCGCGGAGCGGCGTCGGGCAGGAGCGGCAACCGTGGCGATCGCGGCCGTCGTGGCCGGCGCTGGGCGTGGCCGTCGGGCGCCGCGGCGCGTCGGGTCAGGGCGTGAAGAGGATGGTGAGGCCGCCGAGGGTGTAGACGACCATGACGACCATGAGCGGCAGCTGGCCGATGACCGCGGCCCGTCGCTCGAGCACGGTGATGGCGCGCTCGTGCGCGGCGAGCACCCCGAGCAGGTGCCCGACGACGATGCTGACGGCCTGGATGGTGGCGACGAGCGTCGGCCGGATCAGCGTGTCGTCCGGCACGAGGCCCGCGGTGCCGAGCAGGTCGGCGCCCGTGCCGAGGGGGTCGGTGAGCAGCACCCACGCGTACTGCCCCTGGTAGACCCAGAGCGACCAGTAGTGCGCCACGACGTAGCCACCGGCGATCGGCACGAGGGAGGGGGCGATGTCGCTGACGAACGGGATCGAGCGCCGCAGCGGTTCCCCGGCCAGGCGCACCGACAGCGCGGACGCGAGCCAGATCGTCAGCGCGACCAGCCCGAAGAAGCCGAGCAGCGTGGCCGTCTTGAGCAGCGACGGCGGCACGGCCGACGACTGGACGAAGGTCGCCCAGGACAGGTTCGCCGAGAAGCCGTCGTAGGCCGTGCCCCCGAGCATGACGGCGACCGTGGGCACGAGCCCGCGCCGGCCGCGCAGCTCGTTGATGCCGTGCAGCGGCGTGCGCAGCACCCACCGCCCGTCCGCGCGCCGGCCCAGCGGGGAGAGTCGCCCGAGCAGGGCGGACCACACCTCGAAGGGGTCGGCGTGGTCGAACCACGTGCGGCCGAACACGGCCGCCCCGAGGAGCGACACCGCGACGAAGCCCGCGACGAGCACCCGGAGGAACCCGAGGGAGGTGTTCTCCTGGGCGACGAGCTCGACCCAGGTGAAGGCGGCGAGCCCGACGGCGGCCGGCCAGAGGCCCCAGCGGTAGGGCAGCGCCGCGAGGTCGGGCGAGACCCGGGCCAGGCGCAGCAGCCCGGCGTGGAGCGCCCGCAACGGGTTGACGACCCGCCACACCGGGCCGAGCAGCATCGAGGCGAAGGCGAGCCCCACCCAGAGCCAGACGTAGACGACGTGCGGGACGGGGTTGCGGGCCGAGTCCGGGCCGAGGACGAGGGCGAGGAGCGTCCAGAGCGTGAGCAGCCCGGCGAGGGCGCGGGCCAGTCCCCGGAACCAGCGCGCGTCGAGGAGGCCGGCGAGCGGGCCGGGCAGGAGCCACCCGTCGGTGTCGCGCAGCCGCGGCTCGCGCCACAGCACCCCGATGGCGACGAACGAGATGAGCAGGGCCGCGACGGCCGCGACGACGAGGGCCGTGAAGGGCAGCGGCAGGTCGCCCCGGTTGCCGACGCCGTGCGCCGGCAGCAGGGCGGGTGCCGTGAGGGCGGGTGGCGTCAGGGCGGGGAGGAGGGCTGGCAGGACGGCTCCGGCCACGGTCAGCGGACCGCGACGGTGAGCAGCGTCAGGGCCGGCTCGTGGGTCTCGACCTCGAAGCTCCCGGTCTGCGTCGCGGTGAGCCGCAGCGTCGTCGGCACCCCGGCCTTGAGCTGCTCCTCCACGTCGAAGCCGTGGGCGTGCAGCTCGTCGTCGTGGTCGCTCGTCACGACGAGCTCGAGCGTCGACCCCACGGCGAGGTCGACGAGCGCCGGCGGCGGCGTCACCGTCGTGCCGGTGATGCCCACCTCGAGCCGGGTGACCGCGCCGGAGGTCGCGGCGACCCCACCGCCGGCGGGCCCACCGCCCGACCCACCGTTCGGCGACGACGCCGAGCAGGCGGAGACGCCGGCGAGGGCGAGGACGCACACGGCATACGGGAGGGCTCGGATCGCACGCATGGCTCCGATCCTAGGTGGGGCCGTCTGGCAGAGTGTCCCCATGTCCGACCGGCTGACCTCGCTCGATGCGTCGTTCCTCTACCTCGAGGAGTCGACGACCGCGATGCACGTCGGGTCGGTCATGGTGTTCCAACCGCCGCGCGAGGGCTTCGACTACGACCAGCTCGTGCGGATCATCGAGAGCCGCATCGGCGCGATCCCGCGGTTCCGCCAGAAGGTGCGCGACGTGCCCGGTCGCATCGCCAACCCGGTCTGGGTCGACGACGAGGCCTTCGACATGAGCTACCACGTGCGCCGCGCCGGCCTGCCCCGCCCGGGCAGCGAGGAGCAGCTGCAGGACTTCGTCGCCCGCGTGCAGCCCCGCAAGCTCGACCGCACGCGCCCGCTCTGGGAGGTCTACCTCGTCGAGGGCCTCCACGACGGCCGCTTCGCCATCGTCACCAAGACGCACCACGCCCTCATCGACGGGGTCAACGCCCTCGACATCGCGCACGTCATCGTCGACGCCGTCAAGGGCGAGGAGCTCGACGAGGGCGTCGTGCCGTGGGAGCCCGGCCGCCCGCCCTCGTCGGTCGAGCTCGTGACGGGTGCGCTCGTCGACGCCGTGCGCCGGCCGACGCAGGTCGTCGACCTCGTGCGCGGTGGGCTCAACGACGCCCTCAACGTCGGCCTGCGGGCGGCCGAGTCGGCGGGGCAGGTGCTCTCCACGGTCGCGCGCACCGCGGCCCGCCCCGCGCCCGACTCGCCGCTCAACGCCGAGGTCGGCTCGGCGCGCCGCTGGGTCATGGTCGCGACCGACCTCGACGACTACCGCGTCGTGCGTCGACGGCTCGCCCGGGGCGCGTACGCCGAGGACGTGACGATCAACGACGTCGTCCTCGCGACGATCGCCGGTGGCCTGCGCGCCTGGCTGCTCGGCCGGGGTGAGGCCGTCAGCCCGCACACGGCGGTCCGTGCCATGGTGCCGGTCAGCATCTACGGCGACGACCCCGCCGGGATGTACGCCAACCAGGTCATGGCCTGCGTCGTCAACCTCCCCGTCGGCGAGCCCGGCGCGTCGATGCGGCTGCACCAGATCGCGTTCGCGATGCGCCAGCAGATGGAGGGTGGGCAGGCGGTCGGCGCGACGTCGCTCGCCAACCTCGCGGGCTTCGCGCCGCCGACGCTGCACGCCCTGGGTGCCCGCCTCGGCTCGGCCATGTCGCGCCGGCTCTACAACGTCATGATCACCAACGTCCCCGGCCCGCAGTCGCCCCTCTACGCCGGCGACGCGGAGATGCTCTCGACCTACCCGGTGACCCCGCTCGCCAAGGGCCAGGCGCTCTCGATCGGCATCACGTCGTACAACGGTGGCGTCTACATCGGGCTCAACGCCGACCGCGACGCGATGCCCGACGTCGACGTGCTCGGCCAGTCGATCGTCGATTCGCTCGCCGAGCTGACGAGCGGGAGGGAGTCCTGATGCCGGTCGTCCGCGTCTACGTGCCGCTGGGGCGCGAGTCACTCGAAAAGCTCGTCGCGACAGGCTCGCTCGCCGCCGGCCCCGGCACACCGCGCATCGCGTATGCCGTCACGCCGGGTCTCGCGTCCAGCGCGCCGGGCCTCGACGTCGAGGACCTCGAGTACGCCGCGTTCTGCGACGCGGTCGAGGCGGCGTCCGGGCTGCGCGCCGCACCGGCCGACCGCCGCGTCGTCGCCGCCGCGGACGTCGACCCCGGCGCCGTCGTGCCGCGCGACGGGTCTCCCGTCTCGAAGGTGGCCCTGACGGCCGCCGTGCCGCTCTCGCGGATCGCGTCGTTCCACGTCGACGACGAGGTCACGGTCGGGCAGGACGACGAGGCCGACGAGCTGCTCTGGTACGACGTCACCGAGCTCGACGACGTCCACGCCTTCTTCCTCTCCTCCGGGGCCTGACCCCTCGTGGCGCTCGACGAGGTGGTCGCCCTCTACGACGCCGACGGGGAGGTCTGCGGGTCCGCCCCGCGCTCGGTGATGCGGGCCGACAACCTCCGGCACGCCGCGTCCTCGGTGGTGGTGCGCGACGGCGCCGGTCGCGTCTACGTCCACCGGCGCACGACGACGAAGGACGTCTACCCCGGGCTGCTCGACCTCGCGGCGGGCGGCGTGGTGCTCGCAGGCGAGGACCCCGCCGACGGGGCCGTGCGCGAGGTCGACGAGGAGCTCGGCGTCCACGGGGTGCCGCTGGAGCCGTGCGGGGTGCAGGACTACGCGGACGAGGTGACGCGCTACCGCGCGTTCCGCTTCGTGGTCACGTGGGACGGACCGATCCGGTGGCAGCCGGAGGAGGTCTCGTGGGGTGAGTGGGTGGCTGTGGCCGAGCTCGTGCGCCGCCTCGACGAGGCGCCGCAGGACCTCGTTCCCGACAGCGTCGCGGTGTGGGGACCCCTCGTGCGGTCCTGGCTCGACGCTCCGGCCTGACGGGAGTTCGGAGGCTCTCCGCGTGGGGGCCGTCCCACGTGCTGGGCCGGGGGAGTTGCCGGGCCGGGGTCCCTTGTTACGTTGCGCGGATGGACTTCACCGCTGACGAGTACGCCCGCCGCGACGCCGACCGGGTGCGCGAGATCCTCTCCGGCCCGCCCGTGACGTGGGTGTTCCTCGGCGACAGCATCACCCAGGGCGTGACGCACACGCACGGCTACCGTGGCTACGTCGAGCACGTCACCGAGCGCGTGCGCGGCGAGCTCGGCCGTCGGGGTGACGCCGTCGTCAACTCCGGGGTGTCCGGAGCGACGACCGAAGACCTGCTGCCCGAGTTCCACTGGCGCGCAGGACGATTCGCGCCCGACATCGTCGTGGTGATGTTCGGCACCAACGATATCGTCGCCGGTGCCGACGGGGTGCGCGCCTTCCGCTACCGCCTCGACCAGATCGTCCAGCGCTCCCGCGACGTCGGCGCGACGGTGGTGCTCCAGACGCCGCCGCCCGTGCTCGCGGAGGGGGCCCGCACGCCGGAGCTCATCGCCCTCTACGCCGAGGCGGTGCGCGAGGTGGCCCGCGACCTCGGGGTGCTCGTCGTCGACCACGCCGCGGCCTGGGCGGCGGCCGCGGCCGAGCACGACGTGGAGGTCGCGCCCGACGGCTGGCTGAGCGACACGTTCCACCCGGGAGCCCGTGGCCACCACGAGATGGCGCTCACGCTGCTCGACGCGCTCGGCCTCGCCGCCGACGACAGCGCGGTCTGCTCGCTCTCGATCGACGACCCCGTGGGCGTCTCCGCCTGAACCGAACCCGTCGCCCGTCCGCACACCCCGGCTCGCCGCCGCGGGTCAGGGGCGGTTCAGGGTCGGATCAGGGCCGACCCGGGCAGCGCCGGGGCCCGGCCGGCGACAGGATGGTGCCATGACAGATCCGATGCACACCCCCTACGGTCAGGGCCTCCCGGCCACCCCCGCGACCACGAGCGAGGAGCGCACGTGGGCCGTGCTCGGCCACCTCGCCGCCATCGTCGCCGCGGTCATCTCCGCCGGCTGGCTGAGCTTCGTCGGGCCCCTCGTCATCTGGGCCCTCTACAAGGACCGCAGCGCCTTCGTCCGGCAGGCCGCCGCGGGCTCGTTCAACTTCAACCTCGCGGTCTGGGCGGCCATCGTCGTCGGCTGGGTCCTGTTCTTCACCGTGATCCTCATCCCCGTGGCGATCATCGTCTGGGGCGTCGCCATCGTCGCGGCCCTGGTCTTCCACGTCCGCGCCGCCATGGCGGCGAACCGGGGCGAGCTCTACCGCTACCCCTGGGGCATCACCGTCCTGCGCTGACCGGGCGCTCGGCGTCTGGCCCTCACGGGGTCTGCGGCGGACGTGGAACGATGGGGTGGCCCGCCCACGAGGCGGGCCACCCCATCGCGCCCCCGTGGGGGCGCACACCGTGCCAACCGCAGGAGAACTTGATGGACGCCGTGACCCACGTGCCCGCCCCGGCCAACGAGCCGGTGCTCGACTACGCGCCCGGCTCGACCGAGCGTGCTGCGCTCGAGGTCGCGCTCGCCGAGCTGGGGTCGACCCAGACCGAGCTGCCCCACACGATCAACGGCGAGCGGGTCGTCGGCACCGGGCGCAGGATCGCCGTCCGGCAGCCGCACGCGCACCGCAAGGTGCTCGGCTCGATGCGCAACGCCACCGTCAAGGAGGGCCGCGCGGCCGTCGAGGCCGCCAAGGCCGCCGCCCCGATGTGGCGCGCGCTGTCCTTCGACGACCGGGCCGCCATCCTGCTCAAGGCGGCCGAGCTTCTCTCCGGCCCGTGGCGCGCCCGACTCAACGCGGCGACGATGCTCGGCCAGAGCAAGACGGCCTACCAGGCCGAGATCGACGCGGCCTGCGAGCTCATCGACTTCTGGCGGATCAACGTCCACTTCGCCCGGCAGATCCTCGAGCAGCAGCCGCCGCTCAACGCCAAGGGCATCTGGAACCGCTCCGACTACCGCTCGCTCGAGGGCTTCGTCTACGCGATCACGCCGTTCAACTTCACCGCCATCGCCGGCAACCTGCCGACGGCGCCCGCGCTCATGGGCAACACCGTCGTGTGGAAGCCGAGCCCGACGCAGCAGCTCGCCGCCCAGCTGACGATGGAGCTGCTCGAGGAGGCCGGCATGCCGCCCGGCGTCATCAACATGGTGACGGGCGACGGCATCAACGTCAGCAAGGCCGCCCTCGCCGACCCCGACCTCGCGGGCATCCACTTCACCGGGTCCACCCCGACGTTCAAGCACCTCTGGCACGAGGTCGGCACGAACCTCGACCGCTACCGCACCTACCCCCGCCTCGTGGGGGAGACCGGCGGCAAGGACTTCATCCTCGCCCACCCGAGCGCCGACCCGGCCGTGCTGCGCACCGCGATGATCCGCGGCGCCTTCGAGTTCCAGGGCCAGAAGTGCTCTGCCGCCTCGCGCGCCTACGTGCCGGCGTCGGTCTGGAAGAAGATCAAGGCCGACCTCGTCGACATCACGAACGGCCTGACGCAGGGCGACGTCACCGACCTGTCGAACTTCGTGGGTGCCGTCATCGACGACCGCGCCTTCGCCAAGCACAAGGACGCCATCGACCGCGCGCACGCCAACCGCGGGATCGACGTCGTCGCGGGTGGCACCTACGACGACTCCGTCGGCTACTTCGTGCGCCCGACCGTGCTCGAGATCAAGGACGCCGCCGACGAGTCGTTCCGCACCGAGTACTTCGGCCCCATCCTGTCGGTGCACGTCTTCCCGGACGCGCAGTACGACGCCGTGCTCGACCAGATGGAGAGCTTCGCGCCGTACGGGCTGACCGGCTCGATCATCGCCCAGGACCGTCGCGTCATCGCCGACGCGACCGCGCGCCTTCGCTACGCCGCCGGCAACTTCTACGTCAACGACAAGCCGACCGGCGCCGTCGTCGGCCAGCAGCCCTTCGGCGGCGGCCGTGCGTCGGGCACCAACGACAAGGCGGGGGCGGCGCAGAACCTGCTCCGCTGGACGAGCGTCCGCTCGATCAAGGAGACCTTCGTGCCCCCGACGACGCACGCCTACCCGCACATGGGCTGAGCCCCGACAGGCCCCGAGCAGGTATGCCGCTGGGCCCGTCTCCGGCAGGAGGCGGGCCCAGCGGCATGCGGGGTCGAGGTGACCCGGGTCGCGACCGGCGACCGTGCCCGCGTCAGGCGCGCTCGGCGAGCCAGGCGGTGCCGGTGCGGCGCTCGCTGCGGATCGAGCTGACGACGGCCGGGGTGGCCGCCTTCTCGACCTTGCCGCCGAAGAGCGGGATCGAGGCCTTGAGGTCACCGTCGACGGCGACCTGGGTGCCGGCACCCGTGGCGACGATGCGGATGACGCCGCGCATGGCGACCGGCGCACCGGAGACCTCGACCGTCATCGTGCCGTCGCGCGAGCCGTCGGCGGTGGGGCCGCCCCACTCGTAGGTCTCGGTGATCGTCAGGGTCGAGCCGATGACGGACCGGGCGAAGTCGGGCAGGCCGTCGGCGGGCAGGTCACGCTTGGTGACGACCCGAGCGCCCTCGGCGACCGGGGTGACGGCGGCCTCGTGGTGCAGCGCACCGGCCTCGACGCACTTGCGCCCCTGGAATTCCGGGTCGGTGAGCATGGCGTACACCGCGTCGGGTGCCGCGGCATACGTGATCGTCTCGGAGATCTTCATGGCGACACGCTATTGCACGCCCCGACGGCCCGCCCCGCCGTGTCGGGGACCGCGGCACACCCGTGGAAACGCCCACCGGGCCCGGCTGGAAGTGCGCCACGGCGCAGGTGCAGCCGGCGCCCGGCTTTGATCGTGGCTGGAAGTGCGCCACGGCGCAGGTGCAGCCGGCGCGGGGCTTTGATCGTGGCTGGAAGTGCGCCACGGCGCAGGTGCAGCCGGCGCGGGGCTCTGATCGTGGCTGGAAGTGCGCCACGGCGCAGGTGCAGCCGGCGCGGGGCTCTGATCGTGGCTGGAAGTGCGCCACGGCGCGGATGGGGTGTGCCGGGTGGCTCGGTCGGCCGCGTCGTGCGGGTCCCGGGTGGCGGGGTCAGGCCCCGGTGCGGGCGCGCGCCGAGAGCGTGGCGAGGCGAACCGTCGACGACTCGAGCTCGCGGCGCAGGTGGGCGAGCTCGCGCGAGCGCACCGCGGTGACCCGGTTGAGCCGCTCCTGCAGCCGCTCGCGCTCGTGCAGCCGCGCCCGGGGGTCGGCGCCGCTCGGTCCGGGCCGCTCGACGACGAGGTGGCCGTCGACGACGAGGTCGTGGCGGCCGAGCTCGCCGTCGAGGGCGCGCACGCGGGCAGCCGCCTCGGCCGCCGTCGTCGTCCACGCCTGCAGGAGGAGGCCCACGGCGTCGAGCTCGGTCGCGACCCGCAGCAGCAGCGCTCGCTCGTGGTGCGTCGCGTCGGCGTCCGACCCGCGGGCGGCCCCCTCGAGCTCGCCGACGAGGTCGGCGAGCCCGGCGGCCTGGCGCACGAGCGTGCCGCCGAGGGCCGACGTGGCGAGCGGGTCGCCGGGGGAGGGGGTCACCGGGGACCGTCCCCGAGCAGGCGCTCCTCGGCGGCGTCGGACAGGGCCCGCAGCGCGTCCGCCGCCTGCTCCACCCAGGCGTCGAGGGCGCGCTGGGTCGGCAGGTCGCCGAGGTCGGGCACGTGCGTCAGGAGCACGTCCGACATGGCGAGCGTCGACGCGCGCGTGCGAGCGAGGGCCGCGTCCGTGGCGCGACCGCCTCCGCGCGGCCGACGGCCTGCCTCGTCCATGGCACCACTCTAAGGACCACGCCGACACGCCCCGCGACGTTCTCCACCGGGGCAGGTGCGGCGAGCGCGGCCGACGGCGCTAGGCTCACATGGTGAGATGCGCGGCACAACGACGTGTCGCCGCACAGGCCACACGGTGAGGAATCCGACAACCGCAATGACTGCGTCACTCGAACAGTCTCGTATCGACGTCCTGAAGGCCGCCGCCGCGGCCGTGGCGCCGCCACCACGACGGGGAAAGGGCCGCTCCACCCCGGACGGCCTGCGGGAGCTCGAGGACTTCCTCTTCGCCTACTACCGCATCGTCGCGACGGAGGACCTCCTGGCCCGCCCGGCCCGTGAGCTCGCGACGATCGCCACCGTGCACCGCGCCTTCGCGCAGGAGCGACCGGTCGGCTCGTTCAACGTCCACGTCTTCAACCCGACCGCCGACGACGAGGGCTGGTCGACCGGCCACACGGTCGTGCAGGTCGTCGTCGACGACATGCCCTTCCTCGTCGACTCCGTCGTCGCCGCCCTCGGTGGCTTCGACCGCGGGGTGCACCTCATCGTCCACCCGCAGATGACGGTGTCGCGCACCATCACCGGTGAGCTGCGCTCGGTCATCACCGACGGGTCGACGACGGTCGAGTCGTCGTCCGTCGGGCTCGTGCGCGAGTCGTGGATGCACCTCGAGATCGACCGCCTGCCCGCCGATGCGCTCCCCGAGGTCGAGACCCGCCTGCGGCACGTGCTCGAGAACGTGCGCGACTCGGTCGAGGACTGGCCGAAGATGCGCGCGCACGCCCTGACGATCGCGAGCGAGCTGCGCTCCGCGACGCCCCCCGGCACCGACCCGCACCACGCCCGTGAGGCCGCCCGCTTCCTCGAGTGGCTCGCCCACAACAACTTCACCTTCCTCGGCTACCGCGAGTACTCCCTCACGCACGAGGACGGCAACGACGTCTCTCGGCAGGTCCCCGGCACGGGGCTCGGCCTGCTCCGCTACGACCGGCCCTCTGCCGGAAAGGGACTCGTGCTGACACCGGCCGCCAGCCGGGCCGCTCGCGACTCGAGCATCCTCATCATCACCAAGGCCAACTCGCGCGCCACGGTGCACCGCGACGTCTACCTCGACTACATCTCGATCAAGCGCTTCGACGCCCGCGGCGAGTGCGTCGGGGAGCAGCGCTTCCTCGGGCTCTACGCATCGGCCGCCTACAACGACACGATCCACGACATCCCGCTGCTCGACGTGCGTGCCCAGGAGGTGCTGCGCCTCACCGGCCTCAGCGCCGACAGCCACTCGGGCAAGGACATCCTGCAGATCCTCGAGACCTACCCGCGCGACGAGCTCTTCCAGACGACGCCGGCCCAGCTCGCCGAGATCGCGACGAGCGTCCTGCACCTGCAGGAGCGCCGCAAGACCAAGCTCTTCCTGCGCCGTGACGAGTTCGGCCGCTTCGTGTCGTGCCTTGTCTACCTGCCCCGTGACCGCTACAACACGACGGTGCGGCTGCGCATCGAGTCGATCCTGCTCGAGGCCTTCGGCGGCGAGAACATCGACAACACGACGCGCGTCAGCGAGTCGACGCTCGCCCGCCTGCACTTCGTCGTCCGGATGCCGGCCGGCACAGACATCCCCGACGTCGACGAGGTGGCCCTCGAGCGCCGCGTCATCGACGCGACCCGCACCTGGGACGAGGACCTCTCCGAGGCCCTCTCGCAGGCTCGCGGGCTCGAGGGCGCGGCACGCACGATGGCGGCCTACGCGAAGGCCCTGCCCGAGGCGTACAAGGAGGACTTCGACGTCACGACGGCGGTCGACGACCTCGACCGCATCGACGCGCTCGGCGACGGCGACCGCACGACGGCCCTGCACCTCTACGACGACCCGGCCTCCGACGACCCGCGCGAACGACGGTTCAAGCTCTACCGTCGCGCCGACCTGTCGCTGACGCAGGTGCTCCCGCTCTTCACCCACCTCGGCGTCGAGGTCACCGACGAGCGCCCCTACGAGGTGCCGGGTCCCGACGGCCGCACGCTGCACATCTTCGACTTCGGCCTGTGCGCCGACGCCACGACGTGGGGCTCCGGCGCCGCCTCGGTGGCCGACGTGCGCGAACGGTTCGAGGAGGCCTTCCGCGCCGTCTGGGACGGTCGCGCGGAGTCCGACGGCTTCAACGCCCTCGTGCTCGCCGCCGGTCTGACGTGGCGCCAGGTCGTCATCCTGCGCACCGTGGCGAAGTACCTGCGCCAGACCGGTTCGACGTTCTCGCAGGACTACGTCGAGTCGGCCCTCGCCGCCAACACCGGCATCGCCCGCAACCTCGTCGAGCTCTTCGAGGCACGGTTCGACCCGGACGCGTTCCCCGACACCCCCGCCGGTCACGACAAGCGGGCGGCGCGCGAGAAGACGGTCGTCGCCCGGGTCAAGGACGCCCTCGACGACGTCGCCAGCCTCGACCACGACCGCATCGTGCGTGCCCTGCTCGGCGTCATCCAGGCGAGCCTGCGCACGAACTTCTACCAGCCCGACGAGAACGGCCACGACAAGTCGTACGTCTCGCTCAAGCTCAACCCGAAGAAGGTGCCGGACCTCCCGGCGCCGCGCCCGATGTACGAGATCTGGGTCTACAGCCCCCGGGTCGAGGGCGTGCACCTGCGCTTCGGCAAGGTCGCGCGCGGCGGCCTGCGCTGGTCGGACCGGCGTGAGGACTTCCGCACCGAGATCCTCGGCCTCGTCAAGGCGCAGATGGTCAAGAACGCCGTCATCGTGCCGACCGGCAGCAAGGGTGGCTTCTACGCCAAGCAGCTGCCCGACCCCGCCGTCGACCGCGCGGCCTGGATGGACGAGGGCATCGGGTCCTACAAGCTGTTCATCTCCGGCCTGCTCGACGTGACCGACAACCTCGTGTCGGGCGAGGCCGTGCCGCCGCACCGCGTCGTGCGCCACGACGAGGACGACACGTACCTCGTCGTCGCCGCCGACAAGGGCACGGCGAAGTTCAGCGACATCGCCAACGGCCTGTCGTCGGACTACGGCTTCTGGCTCGACGACGCCTTCGCCTCGGGCGGCTCGGCCGGCTACGACCACAAGGGCATGGGCATCACCGCCCGCGGTGCGTGGGAGTCGGTCAAGCGCCACTTCCGTGAGCTGGGCGTTGACACGCAGTCGGAGGAGTTCACCGTCGTCGGCGTCGGCGACATGAGCGGCGACGTCTTCGGCAACGGGATGCTGCTCTCGGAGCACATCCGGCTCCTCGCGGCCTTCGACCACCGCCACATCTTCGTCGACCCGGACCCCGACGCCGCCGTGTCGTTCGCCGAGCGGCGCCGGATGTTCGACCTGCCGGGCTCGTCCTGGGCCGACTACGACGAGAGCCTCATCAGCGCGGGCGGCGGCATCTTCCCCCGCTCGGCCAAGTCGGTGCCGGTCTCGCCGCAGATGGTCGCGGCCCTGGGCCTGCGCGCCAACACGAAGTCGATGACGCCGGCCGACCTCATGCGCGCCATCCTGCTCGCACCGGTCGACCTGCTCTGGAACGGCGGCATCGGCACCTACGTCAAGGCGACCGGCGAGACGAACACCGAGATCGGCGACCGCGCCAACGACGCGATCCGCGTCAACGGGACCGACCTGCGCTGCAAGGTGATCGGCGAGGGCGGCAACCTCGGGATGAGCCAGCTCGGGCGCATCGAGGCCGCGCTGGCGGGCGTGCGCGTCAACACCGACGCGATCGACAACAGCGCCGGCGTCGACACGTCCGACCACGAGGTCAACATCAAGATCCTGCTCACCGAGCTGACCCGCTCGGGCGAGCTGACGATGAAGCGGCGCAACACGCTGCTCGCGTCGATGACCGACGAGGTCGCCGAGCACGTGCTGCGCGACAACTACGAGCAGAACGTGCTGCTCGGCAACGCCCGCGCGCAGCAGCACGGCATGCTCGGGGTGCACGAGCGCCTCATCCAGTTCCTCGAGGCCCACGGCGACCTCGACCGCTCGCTCGAGTTCCTGCCGAGCGACGCCGAGATCGCCCGTCGCCAGAAGGACGGGCTCGGGCTCACCTCGCCGGAGTTCTCGGTGCTCGTCGCCTACGCGAAGCTGTACCTCAAGAACCAGCTCATCGCGACGGCGTTGCCCGACGACCCGTGGTTCGACACGACGCTCGCCGAGTACTTCCCGAAGCCGTTGCGCGGCAAGTACGCCGAGCAGATCGCCGCCCACCCGCTGCGCCGCGAGATCATCACGAACTCGGTGGCGAACTCGATGGTCAACCGCGGCGGCATCACCTTCGCCTACCGGGCCGGCGAGGAGACGGGGGCGACGCCCGAGCAGGTCGCCCGCGCCTACGTCGTGTGCCGGGAGGTCTTCGACCTCGCCGGCTTCGTGCGGCGCGTCGAGGCCACCGACAACGTCGTGAGCACGGCCGCGCAGACGGCGCTCTACCTCGAGTTCCGCCGCCTCATCGACCGTTCGGTGCGGTGGTTCCTCACGTCGCGACCGGCGACCCTCGACATCGCGGCCGAGGTCGCGCGCTTCGGCCCCGGCATCCGGGCGTATGCCGACCGGTTGCCCGAGCTGCTCCAGGGCAGCGAGCGCACGCGCCTGACGCGACGGGCCCGTGAGCTCGAGGGCAAGGGCATCCCGGACGAGCTCGCCCTCGGCGCGGCCTCACTGCTCGACACGTACTCGCTCCTCGACTGCATCGAGATCGCGGAGGACGCGGGGGAGCAGCTCGGCGACGTCGTCGCGCTCTACTTCCTCACGTCCGAGACCTTCTCGATCGACGCGATGCTGACACGCGTCACGGCGCTGCCGCGTGACGACCGCTGGGACGCGATGGCCCGTGGCGCCCTGCGCGACGACCTCTACGCCGTCCTCGAGAGCCTGACCCGCTCGGTGCTCGAGGTCACCAGCTCCGGGCGCGCGCCCGAGGCGCGGCTGCAGGAGTGGTCGGAGCTCAACGCGGACGCCCTCGGCCGCGCTCGTGCGGCGCTCGGCGGCATCGAGCGGATGAGCCACGCCGGCATCGCCGCGCTCTCGGTCGCCCTGCGCACCCTGCGCACGGTGACCCGGCCGGCCACCTCGACCGTCGCGGCCCCGGTGGAGGTGCCGGCACCCTCGAACGGGTCGTCGGCGAACGGGACGGCGACCAAGGCGGCCAAGGCGGCCACGAAGGCGCCCGCCCAGAAGGCGTCGGCCAGGAAGACGCCAACCTCGACGGCGTCGGCCACCGAGGCGGCGGCGACGAAGAAGGCGCCCGCGAAGAAGGCCTCCGCGAACAAGGCCCCCGCGAAGAAGGTCCCCGCGAAGAAGGTCCCCGCGAAGCAGGCGCCCGCGAAGAAGGCCGCCTCCCGGTAGTCAGGCGCCGCGCGACCGGCCGGCCGGCCCCCGTGTCCATGGGGGCCGGCCGCCGTGTCCCCGGGACCGGACGCCGGGCCGGCCGGAGCGCCCGATTAGGCTCGTGCCGTGGCGACACTGAGCGAGCTCCTGCGAGGTCGGACCGACCTGCCCGACCACGACGTCGAGTGGCTCCAGCTGCTCGTCGGCGACTGGCAGCTCGTGGCGGACCTCTCGTTCGCCGACCTCGTGCTGTGGGTGCGCACCGTGACCGACCGCTGGGAGGCCGTGGCCCACGTGCGGCCGACGACCGGCCAGCTCGTCTTCGTGGAGGACCAGGTGGGCCGCGCGGCCGACCCCGGCCGCACCCGTGACCTGCTCGACGAGGCCGCGGCCGAGCAGCGCATCCTCCGGGTGCGCCAGGTCACGGTCGCCCACGAGCACGGGCCCGACCAGTCGGTGCGGGAGGAGTACATCCCCGTCGTGCGGGGCGGGCACGTGGTGGCCGTCCTCACCCGGCACACCAACCTCTGGACCACCCGCACCCCGAGCCGGCTCGAGCTGACCTACCTCGCGACCGCCGACGCGCTGTGCCGCATGGTGACCGGCGGGGAGTTCCCGCACAGCAGCGCCCCGACGGGCCTGCGGCGCGGCGCGCCACGGGTCGGCGACGGCGTCATCCGGCTCGACGTCGACGGGGTCGTGACCTACGCGAGCCCCAACGCCGTGTCGGCGCTGCACCGGCTCGGCCACCTCGGCGAGGTGGTCGGCGCCAGCCTGGCCCAGATCGTCACCGACAACCTGCGCGACGCGTCGCCGGTCGACGAGGGGCTGCCGCTCGTCGTCACGGGCCGCCAGCCGTGGCGCACCGAGGTCGTGGCGGGCGGCACCACCGTCTCGATGCGGGCCATCCCGCTGACCGAGGCCGGCCAGCGCTTCGGAGCGATCGTGCTGCTGCGTGACGTGGGCGAGCTGCGCCGCCGCGAGCGCGAGCTGCTGACGAAGGACGCGACGATCCGCGAGATCCACCACCGGGTCAAGAACAACCTGCAGTCGGTGGCCGCGCTGCTGCGCCTGCAGGCCCGCCGCCTGCCCGACGGCGAGGCCCGGGCCGCGCTGGCCGAGGCCGAGCGCCGCGTCGGCACGATCGCGATGGTCCACGACCAGCTGAGCCAGGGCTTCGACGAGACCGTCGACTTCGACCCGATCGCCCAGCGGGGCCTGGGCGCCGTCGTCGAGGTGTCCTCGAACGGGGCGCCGGTGAACACGGTGACGGAGGGGTCGTTCGGGCGGCTGCGGGCCGAGGACGCGACCTCGCTCGCGATGATCATGAGCGAGCTCGTGCAGAACGCCATCGAGCACGGCCTGGGCGACGCGGGCGGGCTGGTGCGGGTGCGCATCGGCCGCGACACCGACGACCGCGGCCAGTCGGTGCTCGCCGTGTCGGTGGAGGACGACGGCGCGGGCATCGACCCGGCCCGCCGCCCCGGCAGCGGGCTGGGCACGCAGATCGTGCAGTCCCTCGTCGCCGACCTCCAGGGCCGCATCACCTGGGAGCCGGTGAGCCCGCACGGCACGCGGGCC
The DNA here is from genome assembly GCF_040300125.1 of Terrabacter sp. NPDC000476. NCBI lineage: Bacteria > Bacillati > Actinomycetota > Actinomycetes > Micrococcales > Intrasporangiaceae > Terrabacter > Terrabacter sp. NPDC000476. The sequence goes on along the minus strand of NZ_JBEPDF010000001.1, from coordinate 1,521,854 downwards.
CGCTTCACCGCGGTGCTGCGCCCGCTCACCTGAGCGTCCGCGGCTCCCGTGCCCCCGGGCAGCCAAAAGCCCGGCGACCGTGGTCGGTCACCGGGCTCGCGGACGGTGGTGCAGGTCGGTGGAGCGTCAGCCGGCGCGGCGGGCCCGCGCGTTGCGGCGCTTCAGGGCTCGGCGCTCGTCCTCGGAGAGGCCACCCCAGACGCCGGCATCCTGACCGGTCTCCAGGGCCCACTTGAGGCAGGTGTCGATGACCGGACAGGTCCGGCACACGGCCTTCGCCTCTTCGATCTGCAGGATGGCCGGGCCGGTGTTCCCGATCGGGAAGAACAGCTCCGGATCGGCCTCCAGGCAGGCAGCGCGGTCGCGCCAATCCATGGATCGTGCTCCTTCATGTATGTGGTTCGGCACCGACGTCCGGGTATCGGTCGCGGTGCATGTTCTCGGGCGCCAGCGTCGTTGTCGGAGCCTGATCATGGGCCGTGGGCCACGGGGATGCCCCCTGACCAACGGAAACGCGCACGAAGTTGTTCCGTACGCGCTGTCGGCCATGATCGAGTGTGACGGGATCCATGTCCGTGTTCAACGCGCGGGAGCCGATCACACCAAGGATTGAGTCTATCGGCAGACGGCTCCCAGTTCCATACCTCAGCGGCCGTGGCGCGCGCGGCGACGGTCCGCGGGGGGCCGAGAGCCGCCCGTCGGTAGGGTGGTGGGGTGGAAGAACCGACGTCCCCGACCCGTGACGTGCGCGGATCGCACCGTGCCGCAAGCCTGCTCACGCTCCTCGAGGCACTCGTGGTGCTCGGCTTCGCCGGCTTCTACGTCTACGAGATGGTGACCGGCGCCACAGACGACCTGACCCGCGCCGCGACCTCCGGCGTGCTCATCCTCGTCTTCGGCGTGGCCCTGATCGTGCTGGCGCGCGGCTGGGCCCGCGCCTCGGACTGGGCGCGCACCCCGACGGTGCTCTGGAACGTCCTCCTGCTGCCCGTCGCGTGGTCGCTCCACGAGTCCGACCGGACGCCCGTGGCGCTCGGCGTGGCCGCCGTCGCCCTCGCGAGCATCGTGGCAGCCCTCGCGGCGCCGGGCCGCCGGTCCACCGACCTCGTCAGCTGAGTGAGAGCCAGTCGTTCCAGCCGTTGTGCAGCACGAGCCACGCGATGAGGCCGTAGCCGGCCTGGCCGGGGTGCACGCGGTCGGGGCTCGCCGCGAGGTCGGCCATCCACTGGTCGTGCGTGGCGAGCGGCCGGTAGCAGTCGACGTAGGTGATACCGCGGCGCGCGCAGACGTCGGCCTGCGCCTCCGCGAGGGCCTCGATGCGCCGGTTGAGCTCGTCGTCGAGCGTCGGGGTGAGGCCGACGACGAAGACGCCGATGCCGGCGTTCGTGGCCTCGTCGAGCACGTTGGCGAGGTTGAGCCGCGAGCGCGCCATCGTCAGCCCCGACACGAGGTCGTTCGTGCCCACCGACAGGACGAGGCGGCGCTCGCCGCGCCCGGCCCAGCGCGGGTGGCACTCGGCGTTCCAGCGGGCCACGACGTCGCCGGAGGTGTTGCCCCGCACGCCGAGGTTGTAGGCCGTGAGGTCGAGGTCGGGGTGCTGCGTGCGGGCCACGACGCGGCCCACCCAACCGAGCCCCTTGGGGTCGCCGTAGCCGGCGGTCATCGAGGAGCCGAGGAAGATCATGCCGACGTCGCGCACGCCGTCCGAGACGGTCAGCTCGGCGCTCGGCGCGTAGTAGGGGTCGTCACCCGCGGTGGCTCCGGTCGGGCCCGTCTGGGACGCCTGGGGGGCGCCGGACGCGGTCGGCACGCCCCCCGTGGGGGTGCCGACGGGCTCGGGGGCGGCATACCGGCCGGCGCGCGTGGGCGCCTCGTCGACGAACTGGGTGTGCGAGGACGGGTAGGCCGGACCGACGCCGTACGGTTCACGGGGGATCTCCCCGGTGGGCGTGCGGTCGGTGCTTCTCGTGCCGCTCGTGCGGTCGTTGCGGTCGGTCACGTGCTCAGTCCTCGTCGTCGTCCAGCCGGGCGAGCCACGTCGCGAGTCGCTCGACCGGCACCTCGAACTCCGGGTTGAGGTCGACGAACGTGCGCAGCTGGTCGGCGAGCCACGCGAGCGTGACCTCCTCCTCGCCGCGGCGGGCCGCCAGCTCCTCGATGCCCCTGTCGGTGAAGTACACGTAGCGAGGCTATCGCGCCCGCCGGTGGGCCCGGTGCAGGCGCCCCGGGAGCAGGCCCGGGGAACGCGCGAGGGGCCCCGCCGTCGTGGCGGGGCCCCTCACGGTTGCGGCCCGTCGGGCCGGACGGACGCCTCCGTCGGCGCCGGTCAGCGACCGAAGGCGCCGGTCAGCGACCGAAGGCGCGGTCCATCAGCTCGGCCTGCTCGACCGCGTGCTTCTTCGACGACCCCGTGGCCGGCGACGCCGAAGCCTTGCGGGCCACGACCCGCCACGGCCGGTTCTCGCCGAGGTCGCAGAGGTCCTCGTGCAGCCACTGCGCCATGAGCGGCCAGGCACCCTGGTTGCGCGGCTCGTCCTGGACCCAGACGAGCTCGGCGCCCGGGTACTTCGCGACGGCGTCGACGATCTCCTGCTCGGGGATCGGGTAGAGCTGCTCGACGCGGATGATCGCGGTCGAGGTGTCGCCGCGCTTCTCCCGTTCGGCGTCGAGCTCGTGCACGACCTTGCCGCTCGCGAGCAGCACGCGGGTGACGTCCTTCGTCGCGCCCTCGTGGTCGGGCAGGACGGGCCGGAAGCCGCCTTGCGTGAACGCGTCGACCGGGCTGGCCGCGGCCTTGCTGCGCAGCATCGACTTCGGGGTGAAGACGACGAGCGGCGTGCGCGGACGGGCGTAGGCCTGCCGGCGCAGCAGGTGGAAGTAGCTCGCCGCGGTCGACGGGTAGGCGACGGTCATGTTGTTCTCCGCGCACAGCTGCAGGTAGCGCTCGATGCGCGCCGAGCTGTGGTCGGGGCCCTGGCCCTCGTAGCCGTGGGGGAGGAGCAGCACGACCGAGCTGCGCTGGCCCCACTTCTGCTCCGAGCTGGAGATGAACTCGTCGACGATCGTCTGCGCGCCGTTGCCGAAGTCGCCGAACTGGGCCTCCCAGAGCACGAGCGCGTCGGGGCGCTCGACGGAGTAGCCGTACTCGAAGCCCATCGCGGCGTACTCCGAGAGCAGCGAGTCGTAGACCCAGAAGCGGGCCTGTCCCTCGCCGAGGTAGAGCAGCGGGGTCCACTCCTCCGCCGTGTCCTTGTCGATGAGCACGGCGTGACGCTGGACGAAGGTGCCGCGACGGCTGTCCTGACCGGCGAGGCGGATCGGCGTGCCCTCCTTGAGCAGGGTGCCGAAGGCGAGCAGCTCGGCCATCGGCCAGTCGATGCCGCCGTCGTGGACCATCTGGGCGCGCTTGTCCATGAGCTGCTTGAGCTTCGGGTGGATCGTGAAGCCCTCGGGCGGGTTGGCGAAGGTCTCGCCGATGTGGACGATCTCGCTGGCCGGGACACCCGTCTCGGTGGCCGAGCGCGCCGGCGCCACGTCGTCCTCGACCTGCGCCGTCGGCCGCTCGAGGCCGGCGTTGTCGGGGGCGTCGGACTCGCCGTCGGCGGCGGCGGACTCGGCAGCGGCGGCCTTCTTCGCCTCGCGGGTCTCGATGAACACCCGCTCGAGCTGCTGCTGGTAGTCGCGCAGCGCGGCCTCGGCGTCCTCGACGCTGATGTCGCCGCGCCCGATGAGCGACTCCGTGTAGAGCTTGCGCACCGACCGCTTGGCCTCGATGAGGTTGTACATGAGCGGCTGCGTCATCGACGGGTCGTCGCCCTCGTTGTGACCGCGGCGGCGGTAGCACACCATGTCGATGACGACGTCCTTGTTGAACTCCTGGCGGAACTCGTAGGCGAGCTCGGCCACGCGCACGCAGGCCTCGGGGTCGTCGCCGTTGACGTGGAAGATCGGCGCCTGGATCATCCGCGCCACGTCGGTGGAGTACACCGACGAGCGCGAGCTGCTCGGCGAGGTGGTGAAGCCGACCTGGTTGTTGATGACGATGTGGATCGTGCCGCCGGTGCGGTAGCCGCGCAGCTGCGAGAGGTTGAGGGTCTCGGCGACGACACCCTGGCCGGCGAAGGCCGCGTCGCCGTGCATGAGCACGGGCAGCACGGTGAAGGACTCACCGGCGAGGTTGAGCCGGTCCTGCTTGGCGCGCACGATGCCCTCGAGCACCGGGTTGACGGCCTCGAGGTGGCTCGGGTTGGCCGCGAGGTAGACCTTGGTCTTGCTGCCGTCCTCGGAGACGAACTGGCCCTCGGTGCCGAGGTGGTACTTGACGTCGCCGGAGCCCTGGACCGACTTGGGGTCCTGGGTGCCCTCGAACTCGCGGAAGATCTGGCCGTACGACTTGCCGGCGATGTTCGCGAGCACGTTGAGGCGTCCGCGGTGCGGCATCCCGATGCACACCTCGTCGAGGTCGTCGCTCGCCGAGCGGCAGAGAATGCGGTCGAGCAGGGCGATGACCGACTCGCCGCCCTCGAGGGAGAAGCGCTTCTGCCCGACGAACTTCGTCTGCAGGAAGGTCTCGAAGGCCTCGGCGGCGTTGAGGCGGCGCATGATGCGCATCTGCTCGTCGCGGTTGGCCTTCTCGTAGGGCCGCTCGACCTTGTTCTGGATCCACTTGCGCTGCTCGGGGTCCTGGATGTGCATGTACTCGATGCCGACGGTGCGGCAGTACGAGTCACGCAGGATGCCGAGGATCTTGCGCAGCTTGAGGAACGGGTAGCCGCCGAAGCCGCCGGTGGCGAACGTGCGGTCGAGGTCCCACAGGGTCAGGCCGTGCGTCGTGACGTCGAGGTCGTGGTGGCGTCGCTGCTTGTACTCCAGCGGGTCGGTGTCGGCCATGAGGTGGCCACGCACGCGGTACGCGTGGATGAGCTCCTGCACGCGGGCGACCTTGTTGATGTCGTCGTCGTGCGAGGAGTCGATGTCCTGGATCCAGCGGACCGGCTCGTAGGGGATGCGCAGCGACTCGAAGATCTCGTCGTAGAAGCGGTTGTCGCCGAGGAGCAGCTGGTGGATGATCCGCAGGAAGTCGCCGCTCTGGGCGCCCTGGATGATCCGGTGGTCGTAGGTCGAGGTGAGCGTGAGGATCTTGCTCACGGCGTTCTTGTTGAGCGTCTCGTGGCTCGCGCCCTGCCACTCGGCCGGGTAGTCGAGGGCGCCGACGCCGATGATGGCGCCCTGGCCCTTCATGAGGCGCGGGACCGAGTGCACGGTGCCGATGCCGCCGGGGTTGGTCAGCGAGATCGTCGTGCCCTGGAAGTCCTCGACCGTCAGCTTGTTGCCGCGGGCCTTGCGCACGATGTCCTCGTAGGCGGTCCAGAAGTGGACGAAGTCCATCTCCTCGGCCGACTTGATGGAGGGCACGACGAGCGTGCGGCTGCCGTCGTCCTTCTGCAGGTCGATGGCGAGACCGAAGTTGACGTGCGCCGGCTGCACGAGGGCGGGCTTGCCGTCCTTCTCGGTGAAGCCATTGTTCATCTCCGGCATGATCGCCAGGGCCTTGACCATGGCGTAGCCGATGAGGTGGGTGAAGCTGACCTTGCCGCCGCGCGAGCGGGCGAGGTGGTTGTTGATGACGACGCGGTTGTCGATGAGCAGCTTGGCCGGCACGGCGCGCACGCTCGTGGCCGTCGGGACCGTGAGGGAGACCTCCATGTTGGCGACGACGCGCGAGGAGGCGCCACGCAGGGGCGAGACCACGTCCTCGTTGACCGGGCCGGTGCCCTTGACGGCGGGGATGTCACGCGGCTTCGGCGTCTCCGCCTCGGCGGGCTTCGCCTCGACCGGCTTGGTCTCGACCGGCTTGGCCTCGGTCTTCGCCTCGGTCTTCGCGGCCGGGGCGGGCCCGCTCCCGGCGGCCGGAGCCGGGGCGGCCTTCGCGGCGGGGGCGGGCTCGCTCTTCGCGGTGGCAGCGCCGGCGCTGCCGTTCGCGGTGCCGTTCGCGGTGCCGTTCGCACTGCCGTTGCCGTTGGCCGTGCCGGCGGCGGGGGCGGCGGTCGGCGCCGGAGCCGTGCGACGCGGGGTCGCGCTCGCGTCAGCCTCACCCGGCCGGTAGTCCTCGAAGAACCCCCACCAGGCCTTGTCGACCGACGACTTGTCGGTCAGGTACTGCTGGTAGAGCTCGTCGACGAGCCATTCGTTCGGCCCGAATGCTGCAATCGGGTCACCGGACGTGGACTGATCGGACACGGCGAATGCGCCTCTTTCGTTGGCTGGGGAGCGACTCCTGCGTATACAGGGGTCAAGCCTAGCCCTCCGCGTGCCGATACCGGACGAGGGCTCGGATGTCGAACCCGCGTCGTCGGGAGGCGTTCGTCACGTTCGGCGGCGCGGACGGAGTTCCTGCCCACGGTGCCGGCCCGCTCTCGGCGGGAAACCCCCGGAACAGGACGAAGCGGACGCGTCAGCTGACGTCCGCGCGCACGGTCCGCCACGTGCCGAGACCGGCCATGGCCACGGCGTACGCCGTCAGCACGAGGGCGCCGGCCCACCAGGAGAGCTGGGCGACGGGCTGGTTGTCGAAGCCACCCGTCGACGTGTCGAGCATCGCCGTCGTCGCCCGGCTCGGCAGGTAGGGCGAGACGCTCTTGCCCCAGTCGGTGAGGGCGAGCACGAGGCCGAGCACCGGCTCGACGATCCAGGCGACGGCGACCGAGATGAGCAGCGCGGCCACCTGGTTCGGGATGAGGATGCCGGCGCCGAGGCCGATGAGCGCCCAGAGCCCGAGCACGAGCAGGGAGAGGGCGAGGGTGCGCCAGATGGTGCCGTCCGCGAAGGGGGCGTGGCCCTTCGCCGAGAGCGCGATCGAGCCCGCACCGACCGCTCCCGCGAGGGAGAGCACGCCGTAGAAGGCGCCGATGACGAGCAGCGCGGCGACCTTGGCGGTCATGACGCGCACCCGGCGCGGCACGGCCAGGAAGGTCGCGGTGATCGTCTGGTGCCGGTACTCCGACCCGATCGTCAGCACGCCGATCGAGAGGGTGAGCAGGTAGCCGATCTGCAGGCCGCCGGTGAAGACCGACTTGGCGAGCGCGCCGTCGGTGGTCGGCGCGCCCGCACCCTGGGGGCCCTCGACGGCGGCGCTCGTGAAGACGAAGGCGAAGAGGAGGGCGAAGGCGGCGCCGCTCACCAGCACGGCGATCGCCATGCCCCACCACAGTCGGGTGGTCAAGAACTTGCGCAGCTCGGCGCGCACGGCGCGGGTCCACAGGTTCACGGCCGGCTCCCTTCGCGGTTCGGGGGCGGGAGGTCGACGGGCGGACCGGTCGGCGCGGGTGCGGCGAACGCCCCGTCGGCCCCGTCGGCGCCGGCCGTCGGCGCACCGTTCCCGAGGTTCCGGTTGCGGTTCGCCTCGGTCTCGGTGAGGTTGAAGAAGAGCTCCTCGAGGTGGGTCTGTTCGCTCCGCAGCTCGTGCACCGCGACGTCGCTCGCGTGCGCGACGTCGCCGACGACGGCGAGGTCCTCGGTCGTGACGCGCAGGCCCGCGCCGCTGGCGACGACCGTGAGCCCCCGCTGCCGCAGGGCGTCGGCGAGCCGTTCGGGGTCGGAGGTGCGCACGTATGCCGTCGCGTCGCCCCGCAGGTCGGCGACGGTGCCCTGGGCCACCCGTCGGCCGTTGGCGATGATGACGACGTCGTCGACCGTCTGCTCGACCTCCGAGAGCATGTGGCTCGAGATGAGCAGGGTGCGCCCCTCGTCGGCGAGGTGGCGCAGGAAGCCACGCAGCCAGCGGATGCCCTCCGGGTCGAGGCCGTTGGCGGGCTCGTCGAGGATGATGACGCGCGGGTCACCGAGGAGGGCGCCGGCGAGGCCGAGGCGCTGGCGCATGCCCATCGAGTAGCCGCCCGCCCGCTTGCGCGCCGCGGCGGGGATGCCGACGAGCTCGAGCAGCTCGTCGACGCGGGAGTCGGGCACCCCGGCGACGGCCGCCTGCACGCGCAGGTGGTTGCGCCCGGTGCGGCCGGGGTGGAAGTTCGTCGCCTCGAGGGCGGAGCCGACGACGGTGAGCGGGCTCGGGATGTCGACGTAGCGGCGTCCGTCGATGGTCGCGGTGCCGCCGCTCGCGCGGACGAGGCCGAGGAGCATGCGCAGGGTCGTCGTCTTGCCGCTGCCGTTCGGGCCGAGGAAGCCGGTGATGCGGCCGGGCTCGACGTCGAAGTCGAGCCCGTCGACGGCCGTGAAGGACCCGAAGCGCTTGGTCAGCCCCCGCACCTCGATGTGCCCGGCGACGTCGGGTCGTGCGCCCATCTCCCAAGCTCCCTCGCTCGTCCCTCCCCGAGCGGGAGGGGCCTCGTGACGTCAACTCAACCACACGGCACACGTCCTCGGCGGGCGACCCGGCCGGGCCCGCGGCGCGCTCCCTATAGTGGGCCCACCATGACCTCCTCCCACGACCACGAGGCCGGACGGCGGGCGCACCGGTGACCGAGTGGCTCCTCGTCCTCGGCGCCGTCCTGCTGACGGCGGCGACCGCCGTGTTCGTCGCCGCCGAGTTCTCGCTCGTCGCCATCGACCGGCCCACGGTCCAGCGCGCGATCGACGAGGGCGACTCGCGGGCCCGCGTCGTGCTCCAGTCGCTCAAGCAGCTCTCCACGCAGCTGTCGGCCGCGCAGGTGGGCATCACGATCACCACCCTCGTCGTCGGCTACCTCGCCCAGCCCTCCATAGGCGTGCTCCTCAGCGGGCCCCTCGAGGGTCTCGGGCTGGGCACGGGCGCCGTCGAGGCGGTCTCGAGCGCGCTCGCCCTCGTGCTGGCGACGGTCTTCTCGATGGTCTTCGGCGAGCTGCTGCCGCAGTTCCTCGGCATCTCGGCGCCGCTCGCGACGGCCAAGGTCGTCGCGCTGCCCGTGCGCGTCTTCGCCGTCATCGCCAAGCCGCTCATCGTCGTGCTCAACGGCTCGGCCAACGGCTTCCTGCGCACGCTCGGCATCGAGCCGCAGGAGGAGCTCTCCGGCGCGCGCACCCCGCAGGAGCTCGCGAGCCTCGTCCAGCGCTCGGCCGAGGCCGGCACCCTCGACATCACGACGGCCCGGATGCTGACCCGATCGCTCGGCTTCGGGGAGCGCACCGCCGACGACGTCATGACGCCGCGCGTGCGCTGCACGGGCATCCACCGCGACGAGTCGGCCGACGACGTGCTGCGGCTCTCGCGGCGCACCGGCCACTCCCGCTTCCCGGTGCTCGGTGACGACTGGGACGACATCGACGGTGTCGTGCACGTCAAGAAGGCCATGGCCGTGCCGCACGAGCGCCGCAAGGACGTGCCCGTGTCGGCCCTGATGTCCGACCGCCTCGTCGTGCCCGAGACGATCCGGCTCGACCCGCTCCTGCGCGAGCTGCGCGAGGGCGGCTTCCAGATGGCCGTCGTCGTCGACGAGTACGGCGGCACCTCCGGCATCGTGACGCTCGAGGACGTCGTCGAGGAGATCGTCGGCGAGGTGTCCGACGAGCACGACCGCAGCCGCCAGGGTGGGCGCGAGCTCGTCGACGGCTCGTGGACCGTGCCGGGACTGTGGCGCCCCGACGAGGTGCGCGACGCGTTCGACGCGGACGTGCCGGACGGGTCGACCTACGAGACGATGGGCGGCTTCGTCATGACGAGCCTCGGCCGGGTGCCGGTCGTCGGCGACGTCGTGCAGGTGCCGGGCTGGCGCATCCACGTCGTCGGCATGGAGGGGCGGCGCGTCGACCGGCTGCGCTTCGTGCCGGACCCGGACTCCCTGCCGGCGGCGCAGCACTCGGAGCAGGACTCGGAGAAGCACTCGGCGAAGGACTCGGCGGCGGACGGTGCGCGCCGGAACGTGACGACGGGGGAGCGGTCGTGAGCGGGGGCTGGGTCTACGTCGTCTCGGTGCTGCTGCTCCTCGGCAACGCCTTCTTCGTCGGCGCCGAGTTCGCGGCCATGGCCGTGCGCCGCTCGTCGCTCGAGCCGCTCGCCGACGCCGGCAGCAAGCGGGCCGCCTCGTGCCTGCTCGCCCTCGAACGGCTCGGCTCGATGCTCGCGACCGCGCAGCTCGGCATCACCGTCTGCTCGGTGGGCCTCGGTGCCCTGGCCGAGGCGGCCCTGCACCACCTGCTCGAGCCCGTCTTCCACGCGTGGGGCCTCGGCGACGCGTGGGCGAGCGGCGTGGCGCTCGCGCTCGCGCTGCTCATCGTGTCCTACCTGCACGTGGTCGTCGGCGAGATGATCCCCAAGAACCTCGCGATCGCCGGGCCCGACCGGGCCGCCCTCGTGCTCGTGCCGCCGCTCTACGTCGTCTCCCGTGCCCTGCGCCCGATCGTGCACGCCATGGAGACCGTGGCCAAGGCCCTCGTGCGCCTCTTCGGCGTCGAGCCGAAGGACGAGATCACCTCGGCGTTCACGGTCGAGGAGGTGGCCCACATCGTCGGCGAGTCGCGCCGTGAGGGCCTCATCGAGGAGGAGCGCCACGGGCTCGTGGCCAAGACCCTCGAGTTCTCCGACAAGCTCGCCCGCGACGTCGCGCTCGACGTGCACGCCCTCACGACGGTGCAGCTGGGGGCGACCCCCTCCGACATCGAGCGGCTCGTGGCCAAGCAGGGCTTCTCCCGCTACCCGGTGCGCGACGCGGCCGGCGACATCGCGGGCTACCTCCACCTCAAGGACGTGCTCTACGCCGACGACGAGCGGCACGACGAGCCGATCCCGCCCAAGCGGGTGCGGCGCCTCGCCACCGTCCGCGCGGGCGACGAGGTCGAGGACGTGCTCGCCACCATGCAGCTGACCGGCTCGCACCTCGCGCGCGTCATCGACGACGACGGCGAGGTGACCGGCGTCGTCTTCCTCGAGGACGTGCTCGAGGAGCTCGTCGGCGAGGTCACCGACAGCACGCAGCGCTGATCGCGTGTGCCGGCGGGGCGCCCCGCGTCACGCGCGGTCGGTGTCGGCGAGCCACGCGAGGTAGGCCGCGCCCCGTGGTGAGAGCTCGTAGCCGACGTCGTGGCTGATCGTCAGGCCGAGCGCCTTGAGCTTGCGGATGTCGACCTTCATCGGCAGCAGCTCGACGCCGCGCTCGGCCGCGAGCTCCTTCGAGACGACGTGCGGGTGGTCCCTGATCCACTCGAGGATCACGCGCGTCCACGGACCCGTGGGCCGGGCGTCGAGCCGGTCCAGCCGGCGTTGCAGGCCGGTCAGCTCGTCGTCGTCGGGGAGCTTCTCGCGCAAGGCGATCCGCGGGTCCTCGCCCGCCCAGCTGAGGCGGATACGGAAGACGGTGTCGCCACCTCGGCCGCCTCGCGCGGACGGTGCGCGGGTCGAGGGGCTGAGCGCCTTCTGCAACGCGGCGAGGTCGCGCAGCCCCGCCCTGCGGGCGTCGCGCTCGGTGAGGCGGTCCGGGTCGCGCACGGCGGTCACGGCGTCGAAGCGGACGAGTCCGGCGGAGGTCAGCTGGGTGCCGCCGACCGTGACGCGGGGCGTGTCCCACCGGCGGAAGGCCTGCGTGACGGTGCCGGCGCGGATGCCCTCGGCGACCGGCTTCGAGATGAGCACCTCGCCACTGTGGCAGACGCGGGGGAGTCGAGTGCCACGGACAGGACCCGACGACGAAGGCCGGTCGTCGGGCTCATCGCCCGACGACCGGCCTTCGTCACGTGGTGCCCCCGGCAGGATTCGAACCTGCGCTCCCGCCTCCGGAGGGCGGTGCTCTATCCCCTGAGCTACGGGGGCGGCTCGCACGTGAGTGCGCTCGGTGAGATTAGCAGCAGTGGTGCCCGATCGCTCAATCACCCCCGGGGTGCGGGGGAGCGCCCGGCTCCTAGACTCGCGGGCATGACGCCGGAGCAGCTGCGGGCCCTGCTGGTCGAGGTCGTCGAGCGCGCGGTCAAGGCCGGTGACCTGCCCGAGGACGCCCTCGCCGGTCCGCCCGACGGGCCCCTCTTCCGGCCGGCCGACCTGCGCGCGGCCGGCGTCGTCGCCGACTGGGTGACCCCTGTCGCGCAGCGGTGGGCGCCGGCTCTCCGGCTCGCGCCGCTCGACCTGGCCCGCGTGCTCGCGCAGGGGCTGACGCTCGACCGCTCCGTCGCGAGCGTGGAGGTGGCGCCGAGCGGGCTGCTCGCCGTCACGCTCGAGGACTCCGTGCGCGCGGCGGTCATCGCCCTCGTGCACGACCGGCCGGACGACTACGCGCTCGAGGAGTCCTCGGCCCGGCCGGAGCAGCTCGCCGAGCCGCCCGGCAGCCGCCCGCCCGGAGACCCCGTGCGCGCCGCGCAGCTCGCGCACGCCCGACTCTGCCGGCTCGTGCGCACCGCCGAGGCGGCCGGGGTGCAGCGTCGCGGCTCGGCCCGGCTCGAGGTGCTGACCCACGTGACCGAGCGGCACCTGCTCGTCGCGGTCGCCGACCTCCCCCAGCGGCTGCACACCCACGAGGGCGACCCCACCCAGCAGCTGCGGGCCGTGACCGACCTGGCGGCCCTGGCCGACGACTGGGACCACCCGGTGCGACCGCTCACCGCGGACGAGCCCGTGCGGTCGGAGCACGCCGTGCGGCTCGCCCTCGCCGACACGGTGCGCGTCGTCTTGCGCAATGGACTCGCCCGCGTGGGCGCGTCGGCCCCCGAGAGGATGTAGGCATGCGTGCACACGAAGCCGGAGCACTGCACGCGGAGGGCTATCGCGGCCCCGCGTGGCTCCAGACCCCCGTCGACGTCAACGCCCTCGTGCCCTCGCTGTGGGCGTCGTCCGTGGCGCGCGGCGACGACGGCGTGCTCAGCGTCGGCGGCGTCGCCGTCACCGAGCTGGCGCGCGAGTTCGGCACGCCGGCATACGTCATCGACGAGAACGACTTCCGTTCGCGCGCAAGGGATTTCAAGCAGACGTATGCCGAGGTGTTCGACGGCCTGTGCGGCGGCGCCGACGTGTTCTACGCGGGCAAGGCGTTCCTCTGCACCGAGGTGGCGCGGTGGGTGCACGACGAGGGGCTGCACCTCGACGTGTGCTCGGGCGGCGAGCTGGCCGTGGCCGTGCGCGCCGGGCTGCCGGGGGAGCGGATCGGTCTGCACGGCAACAACAAGAGCGTGGCCGAGATCCGCGCCGCCCTCGAGCACGGCGTGAGCCGCATCGTCGTCGACTCCTTCGACGAGATCGAGCGGGTCGCGGCCGTCGCGAGCGAGCTCGGCGTCGTCGCCCCGCTGCTCATCCGGGTCACCGTCGGCGTCGAGGCACACACGCACGAGTTCATCGCGACGGCGCACGAGGACCAGAAGTTCGGCCTCTCGCTCTCGGGCGGCCACGCCTTCGAGGCGGCCCGGCGCATCATCGCCAGGCCCGAGTCGCTCCGCCTCCTCGGCCTGCACAGCCACATCGGCTCGCAGATCTTCGACACCTCGGGCTTCGAGGTCTCGGCCCGGCGGATCCTCGGGCTGCACACGCAGATCGCGCGCGAGCTCGGCGTCGAGCTGCCCGAGCTCGACCTCGGGGGCGGCTTCGGCATCGCCTACACGACCGAGCACGACCCCCTGCCGCCGAAGCACCTCGCCGCCGGCATGGCCGACATCATCGAGCGCGAGTGCCGGGCCGAGGGCGTGGCCGTGCCGCGCATCTCCATCGAGCCCGGCCGGGCGGTCGCCGGGCCCACGACGTTCACGCTCTACGAGGTCGGCACCGTCAAGCCGGTCGCCCTCGACGGCGGCGCCGAGCGGGTCTACGTCTCGGTCGACGGCGGGATGAGCGACAACGTGCGCACGGCGCTCTACGACGCCAACTACTCGTGCACCCTGGCCAACCGTGCGTCGGAGGCCGACCCCGTGCTCGCCCGGGTCGTCGGCCGGCACTGCGAGAGCGGTGACATCGTCGTCAAGGACGAGTTCCTGCCCGCCGACGTGACGCCGGGCGACCTCGTGGCCGTGCCGGGCACCGGCGCCTACTGCCGGTCGCTGTCGAGCCAGTACAACCACACCCCCCGTCCACCCGTCGTCGCGGTGCGCGACGGCGTGGCCCGCGTCATCGTGCGGCGCGAGACCATCGACGACCTGCTCGCCCTCGACGTCTGATGACGACTGCAGATCCTGCGCCACGGATGTCCGGATCGCGAAACAATGGCCGTCCACTCCCCGGACAGACGGCAGGATTCGCACGTGGACAGCGCCGTGAATGACCGCCAGCCCCTGCGCGTCGCCCTGCTCGGGGCGGGGGTCGTCGGCGGAGCCGTCGCGCGGCTGCTCACCGAGCACGCCGACGACATGGCCGCCCGCGTCGGGGCGCCGCTGTCGATCGTCGGCATCGCCGTGCGCCGCGCCGGGCGTGACCGCGCCGCGCTGGGCGTCGACCCGCAGCTGTTCACCACCGACGCCGAGGAGCTCGTGACGCGGGCCGACGTCGTCGTCGAGGTGATCGGGGGCATCGAGCCGGCCCGCTCGCTCATCCTGCGGGCCATGGAGCACGGCGCCTCGGTCGTCACCGCGAACAAGGCGCTGCTCGCCGAGGACGGCCCGGCCCTCTACGACGCGGCCGCCCGCCACGGCGTCGACCTCTACTACGAGGCGGCCGTCGCCGGCGCGATCCCGCTGCTGCGCCCCCTGCGCGAGTCGCTCGCGGGCGACGAGGTGCGCCGGGTGCTCGGCATCGTCAACGGCACGACGAACTACGTCCTCGACAAGATGGACACGACGGGCGCGGGCTTCGCCGACGCGGTCGAGCAGGCCCAGGCACTCGGCTACGCCGAGGCCGACCCGACGGCCGACGTCGAGGGCTTCGACGCGGCCGCCAAGGCGGCCATCCTCGCCTCGCTCGCCTTCCACACGCGGGTGTCGGGCACCGACGTCTATCGCGAGGGCATCACCGAGGTGACCGCCTCGGACATCGCGGCCGCGCGCGAGATGGACGCCGTCGTCAAGCTCCTCGCGATCTGCGAGCACAGCGAGCGCGGGGTGAGCGTGCGCGTGCACCCGGCGATGATCCCGCGCTCGCACCCCCTCGCCGGCGTCCGCGAGGCCTTCAACGCCGTCTTCGTCGAGGCGGACGCCGCCGGGGAGCTGATGTTCTACGGCAAGGGCGCGGGCGGGGACCCGACCGCGTCGGCGGTGCTCGGCGACCTCGTGGCGGTCGCCCGGCACCGCGTCGGTGGTGGCCTGGGCCCGGGGGAGTCGAGCTATGCCGACCTGCCCGTGCTCACCATGGGCGACGCGCAGACGAGGTACCACATCAGCCTCGACGTGGAGGACCGCTCGGGCGTGCTCGCCCAGGTGGCGGCCGCCTTCGCCGACCACGACGTGTCGATCGAGACGGTGCGCCAGCAGCTCGTGCCCGCCGACGCGGGCGAGTCCGCCCGGGCCAACCTCATCGTCGTCACCCACACCGCGAGCGACGCGGCCCTCTCCTCCACGGTCGAGCGACTGCGCACGCTCGACGTCGTCCGTGGCGTCAACTCCGTCATGCGCGTGGAAGGTTCCTGATGGCCCACCAGTGGCGCGGAGTCATCCGCGAGTACGCCGACCGCCTGCCGATGCTCGAGGGGGCGCCGGTCGTCACGCTGCACGAGGGCGGAACGCCGCTCATCCACGCCGAGAAGCTCTCCGAGCGGGTCGGCGCCGAGGTGCACCTCAAGTTCGAGGGTCTCAACCCCACCGGCTCGTTCAAGGACCGCGGCATGACCACGGCCATCAGCGTCGCCGCCCGCAAGGGCGCCAAGGCGGTCATCTGCGCGAGCACCGGCAACACGAGCGCGTCGGCGGCCGCCTACGCGACGAAGGCCGGCATGACGTGCGGCGTGCTCGTGCCGGACGGCAAGATCGCCATGGGCAAGCTCAGCCAGGCCATCGCGCACGGGGCGACGCTGCTGCAGGTCGACGGCAACTTCGACGACTGCCTCACCCTGGCGCGGAAGCTGGCCGAGGCCTATCCCGTCGAGTTGGTCAACTCGGTCAACCCGGCGCGCATCGAGGGTCAGAAGACCGCGAGCTTCGAGGTCGTCGACGCGCTCGGCGACGCCCCCGACATCCACTGCCTGCCGGTCGGCAACGCCGGCAACATCACGGCGTACTGGCGCGGCTACCGCGAGTACCTCGCCGAGCCGGTCACCGACGCCCCCGCGGGGCCCGCGACGCACCTGCCGCGGATGTGGGGCTTCCAGGCCGCCGGCGCCGCGCCGATCGTGCTCGGGCACCCCGTCGACCACCCCGAGACCGTCGCGACGGCGATCCGCATCGGCAACCCGGCGTCGTGGCAGCAGGCGCTCGCCGCGCGCGACGAGTCGGGCGGTCGCATCGACGCGGTCACCGACGAGCAGATCCTCGACGCCCACCGCTACCTCTCGTCGCAGGAGGGCGTCTTCGTCGAGCCCGGCTCGGCCGCCTCGGTCGCCGGCCTGCTGGCGAGCCACGCGGCCGGCCTCGTCCCGTCGGGCGCCCGCATCGTGTGCACCGTGACGGGCCACGGGCTCAAGGACCCGCAGTGGGCCCTGCGCACCGCCGACGGGGGAGAGGTCGTGCCGACCCGCGTCTCCGTCGACGCGTTCTCGGCCGCGCAGGCGCTCGGTCTCGAGGGCTGACGCCGTGACCCAGGTCCCCGTGGTCCCCGCGGGCCGGTCGGTGCACGTGCGGGTGCCGGCGAGCAGCGCGAACCTCGGGCCGGGCTTCGACTCGATCGGCCTGGCCCTCGGGCTCTGGGACGACTACGTCGTCACGACGTCGGCCACCGCCGGGCTCGTCATCGAGGTCGCCGGTGAGGGCGCCGCGGAGGTGCCGACCGACGAGCGGCACCTCGTGCACGCGACGATGCGGCACACCTGGCGCGTCCTCGGGGTCGAGCCGCCGGCCGGTCTGCGCATCGAGGCCTCGAACGGCGTGCCGCACAGTCGTGGCCTGGGCTCCTCCGCCACGGCGATCGTCGCGGGCGTCATTGCCGCGCAGGCTCTTTCGTCGTCGTTCGACGACCGGAGGGATGCCGGGTGGCCGGCTCCGGGTCGTCCCCTCGAGCTGGACCTCGGCCTGGCCTCCCACGTGGCGAGCACCCTCGAAGGACACCCCGACAACGCGTCCGCCAGCGTGTTCGGCGGCCTGACCGTCAGCTGGATGCCCGACGCGAGCGGCCTCGACCACGACGAGCGCACCGTCACCGCGCGCATCGACCCCCACCCCGAGGTGGAGGTCGTCGTCTTCGTCCCCGAGACCCAGCTCGCCACGCGGACGGCGCGCGCCGTGCTGCCGGCGACCGTCCCGCTCGCGGCGGCCGCGGCAGGCGCGGGCCGGGCCGCCCTGCTCGTGCACGCCCTGACCGCCGACCCCTCGCACCTGCACGCGGCCACGCGCGACTGGCTGCACCAGGAGGCGCGGCGTCCCTCCTACCCGCACACGATGGAGCTCGTCGACCGGCTGCGGGCCCAGGGTCACGCCGCCGTCGTCTCCGGGGCGGGGCCGAGCGTGCTCGTGCTCACGACGGCGGCGAGGGCGGCCGACGTCGTGGCCGGCCCGCTCGCCGACCGCTGGGAGCGGCTGACGCCGGGAGTACCTCGCGTCGGCGCGACCGCGCACGTCGCCTGACCTGCCGAAACCGTGCCCCGCTTCACACGTCGCGTGGCCCCCGGGTGGTATCTTGAGGGCGCACCACAGGCCGCGTCATCGCAGGCCGGTGCACCACCCCCACGCTGAGGCCGTCGACACCTGCCTCTGGCGCGTTCGTCGCCGGCGTGGGTCCCAGACGGCCAGCAGCGCTGGTCCAAGTCCGGCCCGACGATCCGTTCCGGGCCGCAAACGAGGGGGAAGGATCCTTCGTGTCAGAAACCACCACGCGTCCGCTCTCAGGCCTGTCGGCCATGAAGCTGGACGAGCTCAAGGGCGTCGCCACGTCCATGGGCATCACGGGCACGGCGAAGATGCGCAAGAGCGATCTCGTCGAGGCCATCAAGGCCCGCCAGTCGGGCGGCTCGTCTGCCCCGTCGGCCGCCAGGACGGAGGTCGCCCCGGCCGCCGCGGCGACCACCGAGGCTGCCGCCCCGACCACGGAGGCCGGTGCGCCGGCGCCCGAGCGTGAGGGTGCTCCCACCCGTGGACGGCGACGCGCCGGACGGGCTGCCGGAGCGGCGACCGCCGCGCCGGCCGAGGCTGCTCCCGCGGCTGAGCCCGCGGGAGAGTCCGAGAGCGCTGCGAGCCGCTCCGAGCGCCGCGACGACGGTCGCGAGGAGCGCGGCGGCGACCACCAGCAGGACCGCCAGCAGAGCGAGCGCCAGCAGGACCGCCAGCAGGACCGCCAGCAGAGCGAGCGCCAGCAGGGTGAGCGTCGCGCCGACCGCCCGCAGGGCGAGCGCCAGCAGGAGCGCCAGCAGGGCGACCGGCAGCAGGAGCGCCAGCAGGGCGACCGGCAGCAGGAGCGCCAGCAGGGCGACCGGCAGCAGGAGCGCCAGCAGGGCGACCGGCAGCAGAACGACCGCTCGAACGACCGCTCGAACGACCGCTCCAACGACCGGGGTCAGGACGAGCGCCAGCAGCACGAGGCGCACGACCGCCAGGACGACGCGAACCGCTCGGGCGCCTCGCGCTTCGACGACGACGAGCGCGGCAGCCGGCGCAGCCGCAACCGCCAGCGCAGCCGTGACCGCAAGCGCGGCCGTGGGCGCGAGGAGGGCGGGCGCGACTGGAACGACTCCGAGGTCCAGGTCGGTGACGACGACGTGCTCGTGCCCGTCGGCGGCATCCTCGACGTGCTCGACAACTACGCCTTCGTGCGCACCTCCGGCTACCTCGCCGGGCCGAACGACGTCTACGTCCCGCTCGGCATGGTCAAGAAGAACGGCCTGCGCAAGGGTGACGCCGTCACCGGCGCCGTGCGGGCGCTCCGCGACGGCGAGCAGCCGTCGGGCAACGTCGGCCGGCAGAAGTTCAACGCACTCGTGCGGCTCGACACGGTCAACGGCACGACGCCCGAGGAGGCGGCCAAGCGCGTCGAGTTCGGCAAGCTGACGCCGCTCTACCCGCAGCAGCGGCTGCGCCTCGAGACCGAGCCGAACGTGCTGACCACGCGCATCATCGACCTCGTCGCCCCGATCGGCAAGGGCCAGCGCGGCCTTATCGTCGCCCCGGCCAAGGCCGGCAAGACGATGATCATGCAGACCCTCGCCAACGCCATCACGACGAACAACCCCGAGTGCCACCTCATGGTCGTCCTCGTCGACGAGCGGCCCGAGGAGGTGACCGACATGCAGCGAGCGGTCAAGGGTGAGGTCATCGCCTCGACCTTCGACCGCCCGGCCGAGGACCACACGACGGTCGCGGAGCTCGCCATCGAGCGCGCCAAGCGCCTCGTCGAGCTCGGCCACGACGTCGTCGTGCTGCTCGACTCGATCACCAAGCTGGGCCGGGCCTACAACCTGTCGGCCCCCCCGAGCGGCCGGATCCTCTCCGGCGGCGTCGACTCGGCCGCGCTGTACCCGCCGAAGAAGTTCTTCGGGGCGGCGCGCAACATCGAGAACGGCGGCTCGCTGACCATCCTCGCCACGGCGCTCGTCGAGACCGGCTCGAAGATGGACGAGGTGATCTTCGAGGAGTTCAAGGGCACCGGCAACATGGAGCTGCGCCTCAACCGCGAGCTCGCCAACCGCCGCATCTTCCCGGCCGTCGACATCAACAGCTCGGGCACGCGCCGCGAGGAGATCCTCCTCGCGAGCGAGGAGCTGAAGATCATGTGGAAGCTGCGGCGGGTCCTCGGCGGCCTCGACACGCAGCAGGCGATCGAGCTGCTCATGGACCGCCTGAAGAAGACGAAGACGAACTACGAGTTCCTCACGCAGATCCAGCAGACGAGCAGCGCGAGGCTCGACGACGAGTCCTGACCCGGGCCGCCGGATCACACCCGAAGGGGCGGAGCCAGCCGGCTCCGCCCCCTTCGGCACGTCCATACCGTGGCGAAATAGCGGAGATGGGTGGTTTGTTCCTAAACTGCGTACTCACACCCTGCGTTCCGATGGAGAGCCATGTCCGTGCCTGCCGGCGACCCCAGCTCAGTCCGCGTCCTCGTCGCCGACGACGACGCCGACATCCGCGACCTCGTCGAGTTCAAGCTCACGCAGGCCGGCTTCGCCGTGCAGGCAGTGCCCGACGGCCTCAGCGCCTGGGAGGCCTTCTGCGCGGACCCGCCGCAGCTGGCCGTGCTCGACGTGATGATGCCCGGCCTGTCGGGCATCGACGTGCTGCGCAAGATCCGCGAGAGCGACCACGCCGGCGTGCCGGTGCTCCTGCTGAGCGCCAAGTCGCGCGACTCCGACGTCGACACCGGCTTCGCCGTGGGCGCCGACGACTACGTCATCAAGCCGTTCAGCCCCCGCGAGCTGCTCCACCGGGTCAACGGCATGCTCGCGCGGGCCCGGTGAGGACCGGGACCTGCTGATGGTCGGCTCGGCGCTGCTCATCGGCGCGACCGTGGTGGTCTTCGGGGCCTGCCTGCTGCTCGTGGTCGCCGTCGTCATCGTGCGCGCGAGGCGGCACAGCCGCCGCCAGCGTGACGAGATGATCCTTGCCCCGTTGCGCGTCCCGCTCATCACCGTCGCCGCGGGGGAGGACGACGACGGGTCGGCCGCCCAGACGCTCTCCTGGACGACCGGCACCTCGCGCGACGTGCTCGACGCCACGATCGTCGAGCTCCTGACGAAGATCCGCGGCGTGCCGGCGGAGGACCTCGTCCGGGTGCTCGAGGGGCACGGGGCCGTCGAGGTGGCCCGTGCCGACCTGACGAACCGCTCGCCGGTGCGGCGGGCCCGCGCGGCCCAGCTGCTCGGACTGGCCAGGGTCGGCTCGTCGCTGCCGCAGCTCGTCGAGCTGCTGCGCGACGAGTCGGTCGAGGTGCGCAACAGCGCGGCCTACGCGCTCGGCCTCATCGGTGACCCGAGTGCGGCCGGAGCGGTGCTCGCCGCGATCGGCATCCCCGACCGGGGTCTGCCCGCGGCCACGGCGGCGGAGGCGCTCCAGTCGATGGGCGTCGGGGTCGCCGACGCCCTCCACGACGGACTGCGCGACCCGCACGCCCGCACCCGCATGGTGGCGGCGCACCTGAGCGCCGAGCGCAGCTTCACCCGCGGGCTGCCGGAGCTGCGCGTCATGCTCGCGCACGACCCCGACCTCACGGTGCGCGAGACGAGCGCCACGGCGATCGGCCGCCTCGGCCGCACCGAGGACGCCGAGGTGCTGGGCCGGCACACGACGGCGGCCGAGCCGCTGCCGCTGCGCCGCGCCTGCGCCGCCGCCCTCGCCGACCTCGGGGTCGCGGAGTCGGTGCCGACGCTCGCCCAGCTGCTCGACGACCCGGACCCGCGTCTCGCCGAGGTGGCCGCCGGCGCCCTCATCGCCCTGGGCCCGCTGGGCCGCGTGGCCCTCGCCTACCGCGAGGACTCGCCGGCCGTGCGCACGGCGCGGCTCCTGGCCGACCTCCAGCGGGCGTCCGCATGAGCTGGGACGGCTTCGTCGACGGGCTGCGGGCCGCCGTCGTGTGGGTCATGGACGTCACGAGCGTGCCGATCATCGTCTACTTCGTGCTCATCAACACCTCGCTGCTGGTGCTCGTCGTGCTCGCCTACGTCGAGTTCCGGTCGCAGCAGCGCCGCCGTGCCACCGCGCTGACCTGGCAGGGGGCCGGCATGGCCCCGGGCGTCTCGCTCCTCGTGCCCGCCTACAACGAGGAGGCGGGCATCGTCACGGCGGTCAAGTCCTTCCTCACCCTGCGCTACCCGCGGCACGAGGTCGTCGTCATCGACGACGGCAGCACCGACGCGACGTTCGCCCGGATCGAGGAGGCGTTCGACCTCGTCGCGGTGCCGCGCGAGCTGCCGCAGGAGATCCCCGTGCGGGCCCGGACCCTCGGCGTCTACGTGCCGCGGGACGGGCGCACCCGGCTCGTCGTCGTGCGCAAGGAGAACTCGGGCAAGACCGAGGCGCTCAACCTCGGCATCAACGCCGCCAGTGAGCCCCTCGTCGCGATGCTCGACGGCGACTCGATCCTCGAGCCCGACGGCCTGCTCCACGTGACGCGTCCCTTCGCCGACGACCCGACGCGGATGGTCGCGACGGGCGGTGCGATCCGGCCCGTCAACGGCAGCCGCGTCGTCTCCGGGCGCATCGTCGACGTCGAGATGCCGCGCAACTGGCTGGCCCGCATCCAGCTCGTCGAGTACCTCCGGGCGTTCCTGCTCGGTCGCACCGGCTGGTCGCGGCTCGGGGGCCTGATCCTCATCAGTGGCGCCTTCGGGCTCTTCCGGCGTGACGTCGTCGTCGAGGTCGGTGGCCTCGAGCCCGACACCATCGGCGAGGACTTCGAGCTCGTCATGCGCATCCACAAGAAGCTGCGCGACGAGGGGCGCGACTACGCCATCGAGTTCGTGCCGGAGCCGGTGTCGTGGACGGAGGTGCCGGTCAGCGCGCGGATCCTGCGCCGGCAGCGCAAGCGCTGGCACCGCGGGCTGTGGGAGACGCTCTGGGCGTACCGCTCGATGCTCTTCCACCCGCGCTACGGTCGCGTCGGCTGGGTCGCCCTGCCGTACTACTGGCTCTTCGAGCTGCTCGCGCCGCTGCTCGAGCTCTTCGGCATCATCGTCGTGCCGCTCGCCCTGCTGCTCGGCGTCATCAACATCCCCTTCGCCGTGCTCTTCCTCGTGCTCGCGTACGGCTACGCCGTGCTCGTCACCCTCGCGGCGATGGTCGTCGACGAGTGGGCCTTCCACAAGCACGACCGCTGGCGGGCCATCTGGCAGACCATCGCGGCCTCGGTGCTGGAGAACGTCGGCTACCGCCAGGCGACGGTCGTGTGGCGCCTCGAGGGCTGGTGGGCCAGCCTGCGGGGCAAGAAGCACGTGTGGGGCGTCATGACGCGCACCGGTTTCGACGAGGACGCCGCGTGACCGCGGGGCTGCCCGCCCTCTCGAAACGCTCGGTCGGCAGCCAGATCCGGGTGCTCATCGGCATCCTCATCGTGCTCGTGCCGGTCGGGGTCGGCATCTCGATCGCGACGATCCACTCGCAGGGGGCGGCCGTGCGGGCCCTCACCCTCGCCTACGGGCCGGCCGTGGAGGCGAACAACGCCGTGCTCCTGTCGATGACGCGCGCGGAGGCCGCGTGGCGCCAGGCGAGCGGAGGCGGGCCCGGCGCGGTGGACCCCGCGACCCTCGAACCGGACGTCCGGGCCCAGCTCGACCGCGCCGAGGCGGCGCTGTCGAGCGACGAGCTCGGTGACGACGACCGGGCCCGCCTGCTCACGTACCTCCAGCAGGAGCAGGCCACGGTCGACGCGTGGTTCGGAGCGGCGGCCGCCTCGCTCGGGGCGCCCGCGACGAACGACAGCAGTGGCAGCGCCGGCGAGCCCTACCGGGCGTCCGCCCGGCTGGCGTACAACCGCTTCCTCGCGAGCAACAGCGCGCTCGGCGACCGGGTGCGTGAGCAGCGCGACGCCGCGCGGGCCGCCTCCCGCGAGGCGAGCGGCAGCACCTCGGTCGTGCTCGTCGGCCTCGGGGCCCTCATCGTGCTCGTCCTCGTCGCGGCCGGCTTCGGCATGGACCGCTCGGTCGGACGTCCCCTGGCCCGGCTGCGCGAGGTCGTGCGGCGCCAGGCGGAGGAGGACGTCATGCTGATGGCGAACCAGGAGGAGGGCGCGCTCGAGGTGCGCATGCTCGCCCGCGACTTCAACGACCTGACCCGCGCCAACGCACGGCTCGTCGACCAGCAGGCCGCGGTGCTCGAGATGCAGGAGCTCGTGCTCGACGTGGGCCGGGGCGCCCGCTCGGCGGGCGACGTGGACGAGGCGCTGCAGCGCGTGTGCGCGCGGCTCGGCGCCGGCCTCGGCGCGGACCGCGCCCTGCTCTACACGCTGAGCGAGGACGGCCACGCGACGGGCGAGCGCCTGCAGTGGCACACCGACGACCTGCCCGACCTGCCGCCCCTGCCGCGCTCCCTCGCCCAGCAGGTCGGCGTGCTCAACGAGGAGCTGCGCCGCGACATCGGCTTCCTCGGGGTCGGTGACCTGCTCTCGCACGAGGCGTTCGACGACGAGCGCGCGCGGGCCTTCCACCGGGCCACCGGGGCCCGGTCGCTGCTCATGCTGCCGCTCGGCACGGGTGGCCGCGGCCTCGGCATCCTCTGCGTCATGATGGTCAACGCGCCCCGCCGCTGGCACCGCCACGAGATCCAGGCCGCCCAGCAGTGCGCGGCCATCGCGGCGCAGTCCATCGTCGCGCTGCGGCTCTCGCAGATGCAGGACGAGCAGGTGCGCCGCCTCACCGAGCTCGACCGCCAGAAGACCGACTTCATGGCGACGGTGAGCCACGAGCTGCGCACCCCGCTCACCTCGATCAGCGGCTACCTCGAGCTGCTCGTCGACGGCGACTTCGGCGACGTCAGCAAGAGCCAGCACGTCGCGCTCGACATCATCGGGCGCAACACGACCCGCCTGCGCGGCCTCATCGAGGACCTCCTCGTGCTCAACAAGATTGAGATCAGCGGCCTGCAGGCGATGGCCGAGGAGGTGGCCGTGCGCGACCTGCTCCGCACCGTCACCGAGACGATGGAGCCCGTGGCGGCGAGCGGGGGCGTGCACCTGCTCTGCACCGACGTGCCGGACGACCTCGTCGTGAAGGTCGACCGCGGGCAGGTCGAGCGCGCCCTGATCAACCTGGGCTCCAACGCCGTGAAGTTCACCCGCAAGGGCGGCGACGTCGTGCTCTCGGCCGAGCGCTCGGGCGACTCGACGATCATCTCGGTGCAGGACACCGGCATCGGCATCCCGGCCGCCGACCTCGCCCGCCTCTCCGAGCGGTTCTTCCGCGCCGGCAACGCGACGGCGGCCGCGATCCCCGGCACGGGCCTCGGCCTCGCCATCGTGCGCGCCATCGTCGAGGGCCACGGCGGCGAGCTCGTCATCACCTCGGTCGAGGGGGAGGGCACGACGATGCAGGTGGTGCTCCCCGTCGCGCAGCCCGCCATGGTGTCGGCCTGACGGCACCCACGGCCACCGGACGGCATCCGGCGGCGGCGCCCCGGCCGCGGGGAATGCGGGGCCCCCGGCGTGCGTTTGGGAGGAGGTGCGCCTCTCTGGCACACTCTTCCTTCGGACCGGTTCACGGCTGAGCAGCTCGCACGCACGAGCAGCGACGACTCCGACCCGGCCACACCACCTCAAGGAGACGACGTTGAAGAAGGACCTTCACCCCGCCTACGTCGAGACCACGGTCACCTGCACCTGTGGCTCGACGTTCACCACTCGCAGCACCGAGACGTCCGGCAAGATCTCTGCCGACGTGTGCTCGCAGTGCCACCCGTTCTACACCGGCAAGCAGAAGATCCTCGACACCGGTGGCCGCGTGGCCCGGTTCGAGGCCCGGTACGGCAAGAAGGCCGCCAAGTAGGTCTCCCGCACGCCGGCCCCCACGACTTCGGTCGAGGGGGCCGGCGTTCGTCGTATCGCGACGCTCCCGCGTACCGCCCCACCAGCGAAGGGCCACCCGTGCTCGAATCCGTGCAGTCCATCCTCGACGAGTACGCCGACCTCGAGACCCGGCTGGCCGACCCCGCCGTCCACGGCGACCAGGACCTCGTGCGCACCCTCAACAAGAGGTATGCCGCGCTCGCGCCCACCGTCGCCGCCGCGCGCGAGTGGACGGCGGCCGGCGACGACCTCGCGGCCGCGCGCGAGCTGGCCCTCGAGGACGCGGCGTTCGCCGAGGAGGTGCCGGCGCTCGAGGCCCGCCTCGCGCAGGCCGAGGAGCACCTGCGCCGGATGCTCGTGCCCCGCGACCCGGAGGACGACCGCGACGTCATCCTCGAGGTGAAGGCGGGCGAGGGCGGCGACGAGTCGGCCCTCTTCGCCGGCGACCTGCTGCGGATGTACCTGCGCTACGCCGAGCAGCGCGGGTGGCGCACCGCGATCGAGGACGCCACCGAGAGCGACCTCGGCGGCTACAAGGACGTGCGCGTCTCGATCAGGGCCAAGGGCACCCCCGGCCTCGGCGAGGCCCCGTGGGCGCGCCTCAAGTACGAGGGTGGCGTGCACCGCGTGCAGCGGGTGCCCGTCACGGAGAGCCAGGGCCGCATCCACACCTCGGCCGCCGGCGTGCTCGTCATGCCCGAGGCCGAGGAGGTCGAGGTGACGATCGACCCCAACGACCTGCGCATCGACGTCTACCGCTCGAGCGGGCCGGGTGGCCAGAGCGTCAACACGACCGACTCGGCCGTGCGCATCACGCACGTGCCGACGGGGCTCGTCGTGTCGTGCCAGAACGAGAAGTCGCAGCTGCAGAACAAGGAGGCGGCGATGCGCGTGCTGCGCGCGCGGCTGCACCAGATGGCCCAGGACGAGGCCGACGCCGAGGCCAGCGCGGCACGCCGCTCGCAGGTGCGCACGGTCGACCGCTCCGAGCGCATCCGCACCTACAACTTCCCGGAGAACCGGATCTCCGACCACCGCACGGGCTACAAGTCCTACAACCTCGACGCCGTGCTCGACGGCGACCTCGACCCCGTGGTCCGGTCGGCGCTCGACGCGGACGAGGCGGCCAAGCTCGCGGCGCTCGCCGGCGGGTCCCCCGCGTGAGCGAACCGTCCGCGACCGACCTGCGTGACGGCATCTGGGCGGCGACGGCGCGCCTGCGCGAGGCCGGGGTCGCCTCCGCCGACGTCGACGCGGTGGAGCTCGCCGCGTTCGTGCTCGGCGTCGAGGTGGGCGAGGTGCGCCGGCTGCTCGTGCTCGGCGGCCGCACGCTCCCGAGCCGGTATGCCGGGCTCGTCGACGAGCGCGCGCGTCGCGTGCCGCTCCAGCACCTCACCGGCCGGGCACACTTCCGCCACCTCACGCTGTCGGTGGGCCCGGGCGTCTTCGTGCCGCGCCCCGAGACCGAGGTGCTCGTCGACCTCGCGCTCGCCGAGGTCGACCGCGTGGCGGCCGCGCGCCCCGACGCGCCCGTGCGGGTCGTCGACCTGTGCTCGGGCTCCGGGGCGATCCCGCTCGCGATCCGGCACGAGCGGCCCGAGGCCGTCGTGCGGGGGATCGAGCTGTCGACCGATGCCCTCGCCTGGGCCGTCGCGAACCGCGACCGGCTCGGCCTCGACGTCGAGCTCGTGGCCGGCGACGCCACCCGGCCCTGCTTCCCCGACTGGTCCGGCACGGTCGACGTGGTGACCGTCAACCCGCCCTACATCCCGACGGGCGCCGTGCCGCTCGACCCCGAGGTGCGCGACCACGACCCCGAGCTGGCGCTCTACGGCGGCAGCGAGGACGGGCTCGCCATCCCGCTCGCCACGGCGCGGGTCGCGGCCGGACTGCTGCGCCCCGGCGGTCTGGTGCTGCTCGAGCACGCCGACTCCCAGGGCGAGAGCCTGCCGGGCCGGCTGGGACGCACGGGGGAGTGGACCGACGTGACCGACCACCCGGACCTCTCCGGACGCCCGCGCGTCACGGCCGCCCGCCGCGCCCGCTGACAGGGGGCCCGGCGGCCGGCCCGGCGCGGGCCAGTAGGCTCGGGCGCGTGAGCGAGCGCTACGACTGCACCGATCCCGACGGCCGCGCCGAGGGCATCTCGGCCGCAGCGGCGGCCGTGCGCCGGGGCGACATCGTCGTGCTGCCGACCGACACCGTCTACGGCATCGGCGCCGACGCCTTCGACGCCACCGCGGTCGCGTCGGTGCTGGCGGCCAAGGGCCGCGGGCGCGACATGCCGCCCCCGGTGCTCATCCCGACGGCGCGCACCGCCCAGGGCCTCGCCACGCAGGTGCCCGACTACGCCCAGCGGCTCATGGAGCGCTTCTGGCCCGGTCCGCTGACGCTCGTGCTCAAGGCCCAGACGTCGCTGCACTGGGACCTCGGCGAGACGAACGGCACCGTGGCCCTGCGCGTGCCCGCGAACGAGGTGGCCCTCGAGCTGCTCGGCGACATCGGCCCGATGGCCGTCACGAGCGCCAACACGACGGGCGACCCGGCCGCGCGCACGGCCGACGAGGCGGAGGCCATGCTCGGCGCGGCCGTCGCCGTCTACCTCGACGGCGGTCCCGCCGGCGAGGGCGACCCCTCGACGATCGTCGACTGCACGGGCGAGACCCCGGTCACGCTGCGCCTCGGCGCCCTCGGCCAGGACGAGCTCGACGCCGCCCTCGAGCCGGAGCCCGTCCTCGAGGCCCCGGAGCCGGGCGCCGCCCCCGAGCCCGCCGACGACGCGCACGACGCCGACGACGCGGACGACGCCGACGACGCGGACGACGCGACCGACGCGACGGACGCCCCGACCGAGGACGAGGCGCCTCAGGAGCCGCACGAGCTGTCCACCACGGAGCGCCCCGCCGACGCCTCGGGCCCCACGCAATAGAGTTGGCTCGCGCTCGCGCCCCACTCCCGACCCACCCGGAGACCACCCATGGCTGACGACACGACGTTCTACGGCTCCGACTTCGGTGCCCTGCAGTCCTTCGACCCCGACATCGCGGGGGTGCTCCTGTCGGAGCTCGACCGCATCCGTGGCGGTCTGCAGCTCATCGCGAGCGAGAACATCAGCTCCCCGGCCGTGCTCACGGCGCTCGGGTCGACGCTGTCGAACAAGTACGCCGAGGGCTACCCCGGCCGCCGCTACTACGGCGGCTGCGCGGAGGTCGACAAGGCCGAGTCGATCGCCATCGAGCGCGCCAAGGCCCTCTTCGGGGCCGACCACGCCAACGTGCAGGCCCACTCGGGCGCCAGCGCCAACCAGGCCGTCTACGGCGCGTTCATGTCGCCCGGCGACACGATCCTCGCGATGGCCCTGCCGATGGGCGGGCACCTGACGCACGGCACGAAGGTCTCCTTCTCCGGCAAGTGGTTCAACGCCGTGCACTACGGCGTCGACGCGACGACCGAGGACATCGACTACGACCAGGTCGAGGCGCTCGCCAAGGAGCACCGTCCCAAGGTCATCTGCGCCGGCGGCTCGGCCATCCCGCGCCTCATCGACTTCGCCCGGTTCCGCGCCATCGCCGACGAGGTCGGCGCGATCCTCTGGGTCGACGCTGCCCACTTCATCGGTCTCGTGGCCGGCAAGGCCATCCCGTCGCCGGTGCCGTATGCCGACGTCGTGACGTTCACGACGCACAAGGTGCTGCGCGGTCCGCGCTCCGGCGCCCTCGTCTGCACGGCCGAGCACGCGGCCGCCCTCGACAAGGCGATCTTCCCGATGATGCAGGGTGGCCCGCAGATGCACACCATCGCGGCCAAGGCGGTCAACTTCAAGGAGGCCGCGAGCCCGGAGTACGCGCAGTACGCGAAGGACGTCATCGCCAACAGCCAGCAGCTCGCGGCGAGCCTGCTCGAGCTCGGCATCCGGCCCACGACGGGCGGCACCGACACCCACCTGTCGCTCCTCGACCTGCAGGGCGTCGGGGTCACCGGGAAGGAGGCCGAGGAGCGCGCCGACGCGGCCGGCATCGTGCTCAACAAGAACGCGATCCCCTTCGACCCGCAGAAGCCGAACATCGCCTCCGGCATCCGCGTCGGCACCCCGTCGGTGACGACGCAGGGCATGGGCCTGCCCGAGATGGAGCAGATCGCCGCGCTCATCCACCAGGCCGTCACGCGTGGCGACGCCGACCCCGACCACGCCGTCAGCAAGGAGGTGCGCGCGGGGGTCACCGACCTCGTGACGCGCTTCCCGGCATACCCTCGCTGAGTCCGGCACCCACCGGACGTCCCGGAGCGAGCGGAGGTCGGTAGGTGCACGAGTACGTCCTCGTCCTCGTCGTGGCCGCCGCGGTCACGTACCTCGCGACGCCGTTCATCCGCAGCATCGCCGTGGCGACCGGGGCGTTCACGGCGGTGCGCGAGCGCGACGTGCACACGACGCCGATCCCGCGGCTCGGGGGAGTGGGCATCTACCTCGGGTTCGTCGCGGCGGTGCTCGTCGCGCGGGCGCTGCCCTACCTCGGCGGGCTCTTCGCGACCCGGCAGCTCTGGGGCGTGCTCGTCGCGGGCGGCATCGTCTGCCTCGTCGGCGCCTTCGACGACATCCGTGAGCTCGACTGGGTCACCAAGCTCGCCGGGCAGATGCTCGCGGCCGGCCTGATGGCCTACACCGGCGTGCAGCTGCTCTCGCTGCCGATCTTCGGCACGACGATCCTGCCGACGCCGGTGCTCGTGCTGTTCACCATCGTCGTCGTCATCGCCTCGACGAACGCGGTGAACTTCATCGACGGGCTCGACGGCCTCGCCGCCGGCGTCGTCGGCATCGCGGCGCTCGCGTTCTTCATCTACAGCTACCTCGTGTCGCGCTCGTTCCAGCCGGCCAACGTCTTCTCGACCGCGACGCTCATCTCCGCGGCCCTGGTGGGGTGCTGCGCGGGCTTCCTGCCGCACAACTTCCACCCGGCCCGCCTCTTCATGGGCGACTCCGGGGCCCTGACGCTCGGCCTGCTGCTCTCGGCGGCGACGATCACGCTGACCGGCAACGTCGACCCGGGGCAGGTGAGCGGCAACGCCGTCTCGGCGGCGTTCCTGCCCATCCTCGTGCCGCTCGCCGTGCTGCTGCTGCCCTTCCTCGACATGCTGCTCGCCGTCGTGCGCCGCACCCGGGCGGGGCAGCGGCCCTGGCAGCCGGACGCGATGCACCTGCACCACCGGATGCTCGGCATCGGGCACGGCCACCGCCGCGCCGTGCTCATCCTCTACCTCTGGGCCGCCATCGTGGCGCTCGGCTCCGTGTCCTTCGTCATCTGGGACGGACTCCGTCCGCTGGCCGTCGTGGGGGCCGCCGCCGCGGTCGGTGTCGTGCTCACCGTGTGGCTGCCGCGGTGGAGGCCGGCGAAGCGCTTGTGATAGCATTCACAAGCACCTGAGGGGAGTCTGAGAGGATGCCTCCACGGCGCCGAAAGGCCTTCCCGGTGCAGGGGATCGCGACCGAACCGGTCCGACGCCCCGCACCGCAGCACCGCCTCCACGAGCCACCCAGACGCAGCCAGGCAGGTCTTCCTTGAGCGCCACACCGGCCCCGAACGCATCACAGTCCGATGCGTTCGCGCAGCTCCTCCGGGGCTCGCTCCTGCCGACGGCCGTCGTGGGTCTGGGGTGCGTCGTCGTCGGTCTCTTCTCGAGCCCCAAGGCCGCGTGGTCCGCCGCGCTCGGTGCCGCCATCGTGCTGTTCTTCTTCAGCCTGACGCTGCTCGTCATGAAGCGGACGGCCGACCTCGCGCCCACGACGACGATGATGGTCGTCATGGCCACCTACACCGTCAAGGTGCTGGTGCTGGGGGTCGCGATGTTCGCGCTGCGCGACGTCTCCTGGGCGTCCGGCTACGCCATCGGCGTGTCGATCACCGTGTGCGCCGTCGTCTGGCTGTTCTTCGAGATGCGCGCCTACAAGCGGCTGCGGATCTTCGCCTACGACCCCGACGGCGCCGCCTCGCTCGAGGCGCCCGCCCCGCACACCGACGCCGCTCCCACCGACCGGGAGCCGCGTGATGAGCCGTGACCGCGGAGGTCGACATGACCACACCACCGAACCCCGAGCCGGTCGAGCCGACGCAGCCCCCGCTGCCGTCCTCGCCGAGCGCGGAGGACGAGGCCGAGCAGCTGCGCTCGTTCAACGTCCGCGAGCAGGACTCGGCCTGGCGGGCCGTGGCCTACCTGCTGACCGGCCCGCTGATCTACGGCGGCCTCGGGGCGCTCGTGGACCACTGGCTGGGCACGTCGTGGCTCGTCGGGGCCGGGATCGTGGGTGGGATGGCCATGTCGCTCTACCTGATCTGGTTCCGATACGGTACCCATTGAGCCCAGCGAGCCTCGCAGCCCCCGCGCAGCCTGACCACGTGTCGCTCGCCGGCCCACCGACATCGGGTCCCGACGGGGGAGCGCCCCACCACGCGCCACCCCCCACCGACCCCGCACTGCTGACGCACGGCGTCAGCGCCAACGCCCAGAACGTACGAAGGAGCAACCCGTGAGCATCGTGGCCGCCGCCCCGACGGACTACACCGCCCCCGGTGTCGAGGAGTTCTGGCAGCCCCTCATCGGTGACGGGGCCTGGGCCATCACGCGCCCGATGTTCCTCATGGCCGTCTCCGTCGGCCTCATCGTGTGGTGGCTGCTCGCCACGACCCGCAAGAAGGCCATCGTGCCGAGCAAGGGCCAGATGGGCACCGAGGCCGTCTACGGCCTGGTCCGCAACGGCGTGGCCAAGGACCTCATCGGCAGCAAGGACTTCATGCGGTTCGTGCCGCTGCTGTTCTCGATGTTCGTGCTGATCCTCGTCAACAACTTCTTCGGCGTCGTCCCGCCGTTCAGCTACCCGACGATGAGCCGCATCGGCTTCCCGATCGCGCTGGCCCTCATCGTCTGGGTCGTCTTCCACGTCGTCGGCATGAAGAAGCACGGCTTCATCGGCTACTGGAAGTCGCTCGTCCCCTCGGGGCTGCCCAAGGGCATGATCCTGCCGATCTTCTTCCTCGAGCTGATCACCGACCTCTTCACGCGCCCGGTCACCCTCGCCCTGCGACTCTTCGGCAACATGTTCGCCGGCCACATCCTGCTCGTCCTGTTCATCACCGGTGGCTGGTACATGCTGACCTCCGGCGGCGTCCTCGTGGTCGCCGGTGGCGTCACCTGGGTCTTCGCCCTCGTGATGACGCTCTTCGAGCTGCTGGTCGAGTTCCTGCAGGCCTACGTCTTCACGCTGCTGGCCGCGCTCTACATCGCCGGCGCCGTCGCCGACGAGCACTGAGCGCACCACCCCGCGCCGCCCCGGCGCACCACGAACTGCACCACCGCACGAGCACCACACCAGCTTCGCCCCCGCCCGTCTGGCAAACCGCCAGTCGGACAAGACAAGAAGGAATGGAAAACACATGACTGGCAACATCGCCATCCTCGGTTACGGCCTCTCCGCCATCGGCCCCGGTATCGGTGTCGGTCTGATCTTCGCCGCCTACATCAACGGCGTCGCGCGTCAGCCCGAGGCCCGCGGCATGCTGCAGCCGATCGCCTTCCTGGGCATGGCCATCACCGAGGCGCTCGCCATCTTCGGTATCGCGCTCGCGTTCGTCTTCAAGGGCTGACGGCCCCACCGGGCCGACCCGACGCACCCGTTCTCTCTAGGAGACCTGCATGCAAGCATCGTTCGTGTTCGCCGAAGGCGGCGAAGAGGGCTTCTGGGCCACCGCGGCACCGATCATCCCGCACCCGCTGGAGTTCTTCTTCGGCCTTGCCACCTTCGCGATCCTGTATTTCGTCGTGAAGAACAAGGTCGTCCCGCGCCTCGAGCAGATCTACGCCGAGCGCACCGCGGCGATCGAGGGCGGCATGAACAAGGCCGAGGAGGCCCAGGCCCAGGCCCAGGCCGCGCTCGAGCAGTACCAGGCCCAGCTCGTCGAGGCGCGTTCCGAGGCCGCTCGCATCCGTGAGGACGCGAAGGCCCAGGGTGCGCAGATCATCGCCGAGATGCGTGAGCACGCGGCCTCCGAGGCGGCGCGGATCACCGAGACGGCGCACAAGCAGATCGAGGCCGAGCGCCAGCAGGCGGTCGTCTCGCTCCGCAACGACGTGGGCCGCATCTCGACCGACCTCGCCAGCCGCATCGTCGGCGAGTCGCTGCACGAGGAGACCCGTCAGAAGGGCATCGTCGAGCGCTTCCTCGCCGAGCTCGAGTCGGGCGACGTCGTCCGTGAGAAGGTCGGGGACCGCTGATGCAGGGATCCTCACGCGCAGCAGCGGCGGCGAGCCGCGACGCGCTCACCGGTGCGCTCGCGGGCGGCGCCGACCGCTCGCGGCTGGCCGAGGAGCTCTTCGCGGTCGTCGGGCTGCTCGACGGCAGCACGAGCCTGCGCCGTGCCGTCGCCGACACCTCGCGCGAGGGCTCGGACAAGGTGGCGCTCGCCGACCGCCTCTTCGCCGGCAAGGTGGGCGACGAGACGCTCGCCGTGCTGCGCGGCGTCTTCGGCCAGCGCTGGACCGACGAGCGTGACCTCACGGACACGCTCGAGGCGTATGCCGTCGAGTCCGTCATCGCCCAGGCCGAGGGCGAGGGTCGTGCCGACCGCGTCGAGGACGAGCTCTTCCGCTTCGAGCGGATCGTCGCCTCCGACGGTGGCCTGCGCACCGCGCTCACCGACGCCCAGGCGTCGGGCGAGCGCCGGCTCGCGCTCGTCGAGTCGCTGCTCGGCGACAAGGTCGCGCCCGAGGCCCTCGGGCTCGTCCGACAGGCCGTCCGCGCCCCCCGGGGCCGCCGGTTCGACCGGACCATCGAGCGCTACCTCGACATCGCCGCGCGTCGCCGCGAGCAGCAGACGGCCACCGTCACGTCGGCCGTCCCGCTCACCGACGAGGACCGTGCCCGGCTCGCCGCCGGGCTCGCCACCGTCTACGGCGGCACGGTCCACATCAACACCGTCGTCGACCCCCGGGTCATGGGCGGGGTCAAGGTCGAGATCGGTGACGAGCTCATCGACGGGACCGTCATCCGCAAGCTCGACGCGGCGCGCCGCGCCATGGGTGCCTGAGGCACCTGCCACCAGCTGTGATCAACCACCGGCCCGCCCCGCGGGTCGAAACCGAGGAGAAGATCTGACATGACGGAGCTTTCGATCCGTCCGGAGGAGATCCGGGACGCACTGGACTCGTTCGTCCAGTCCTACGAGCCCGGCGCGGCCTCCCGCGAAGAGGTCGGCCGCGTCACCGACGCCGGTGACGGCATCGCTCACGTCGAGGGTCTGCCCTCGGCCATGACCAACGAGCTGCTCCAGTTCGAGGACGGCACGCTCGGCCTCGCCCTGAACCTCGACGTGCACGAGATCGGTGTCGTCGTCCTCGGTGACTTCGCCGGCATCGAGGAGGGCCAGGCCGTCAAGCGCACGGGCGAGGTCCTCTCGGTCCCGGTGGGCGACGCCTTCCTCGGTCGCGTCGTCGACCCGCTCGGCAACCCGATCGACGGCCTCGGCGACATCGCCTCCGAGGAGCGCCGTGCGCTCGAGCTGCAGGCGCCGACGGTCGTCCAGCGCAAGTCGGTGCACGAGCCGCTCCAGACCGGCATCAAGTCGATCGACGCCATGACGCCGGTCGGCCGTGGCCAGCGCCAGCTCATCATCGGCGACCGCCAGACCGGCAAGACGACGGTCGCGATCGACACGATCATCAACCAGAAGCGCAACTGGGAGTCGGGCGACCCCGACGCGCAGGTCCGCTGCATCTACGTCGCCATCGGCCAGAAGGGCTCGACCATCGCGTCGGTCCGCGGCACGCTCGAGGAGGCCGGCGCCCTCGAGTACACGACGATCGTCGCCGCCCCGGCGTCCGACTCGGCGGGCTTCAAGTACCTCGCCCCCTACACCGGCTCGGCCATCGGCCAGCACTGGATGTACCAGGGCAAGCACGTCCTCATCGTCTTCGACGACCTGTCCAAGCAGGCCGAGGCCTACCGCGCCGTGTCGCTGCTGCTGCGCCGTCCGCCGGGCCGCGAGGCCTACCCGGGTGACGTCTTCTACCTGCACTCGCGGCTCCTCGAGCGTTGCGCGAAGCTCTCCGACGACCTCGGCCACGGCTCGATGACGGGTCTGCCGATCATCGAGACGAAGGCCGGTGACGTCTCGGCGTACATCCCGACCAACGTCATCTCGATCACGGACGGCCAGATCTACCTGCAGGCCGACCTGTTCAACGCCAACGTCCGCCCGGCCATCGACGTGGGTGTGTCGGTGTCGCGAGTCGGTGGCGCCGCGCAGATCAAGGCGATGAAGTCGGTCGCCGGTCGACTCAAGCTCGACCTCGCGCAGTTCCGCGCCATGGAGGCGTTCGCGATGTTCGCCTCCGACCTCGACCCGGCCTCGCGGGCCCAGCTCGCCCGTGGTGCGCGCCTCGTCGAGCTGCTCAAGCAGCCGCAGAGCTCGCCGTACCCCGTCGAGGAGCAGGTCGTCTCGATCTGGACCGGCACGACCGGCAAGCTCGACGACGTCGCCGTCGAGGACGTGCGCGGCTTCGAGCAGGAGCTGCTCGAGACGCTGCGCCGCGAGGGCAAGATCCTCCAGACGATCCGCGAGACGCTCAAGCTCGACGACGACACCGAGGCAGCCCTGACCAAGGTCGTCGACGACGTCAAGCTCAGCTTCCGGGGTTCAGGCAAGGACGGCCTCGAGGCCGGCAGCGAGCAGTTCGACGAGATCGCCGACGACCAGATCACCCAGGCGAAGATCGTCAAGCAGAAGTGACCACGTCCCGTATGCCGCCCGGCCCGCCGGGCGGCATACGGGACCGGGCGTGAGCCCACCCCGCAGGCAACCACAGACTTTTCGACACCAAGAGAGGCGGAGCACATGGGAGCGCAGATGCGGATCTACCGCCAGCGCATCAAGTCCGTCAACTCCATCAAGAAGATCACCAACGCGATGGAGCTGATCGCGGCCGCACGCGTCGTCAAGGCCCGCCAGCGGGCGACCGAGGCGATGCCGTACACGACCGCGCTGACGCGTGCCGTGTCGGCGGTGGCGACGAACACCAACGAGGACCACCCGTTGACGACGGCCAAGGAGACCGCGAAGCGGGCCGGTGTCGTCATCATCACGGCGGACCGCGGACTTGCCGGTGCCTACTCCGTCGCGGCGATCAAGGAGAGCGCGGAGCTGATCTCCAAGCTGACCGCCGAGGGCAAGGAGGTCGTGCCCTACCTCGTCGGCCGCAAGGCCGTGAGCTACTACAAGTTCCGCAAGCGCGACTACGCCGCCGAGTGGACCGGCTTCTCCGACGCGCCGACGTTCGAGAACGCCAAGGAGATCGCCGACCGCATCACGGCCGACTTCCTCAAGCCCACCGAGGAGGGCGGGCACGACGAGATCCACGTCGTCTTCACCCGCTTCCGCTCGATGGTCCGCCAGGACCCGCACGTGCTGCGCCTGCTGCCCCTCGAGGTCGTCGAGGCCGACGAGGGCGGTGAGGACGACAGCGTCGACCTCAGCGTCAACCGCTACGAGGACGGGCAGATCCCGCCCGAGTACTCCTTCGAGCCCAGCGCGTCGGAGGTCCTCGACCTGCTGCTGCCGAAGTACGTGCGCAACCGCATCTACACCGCGCTGCTCAGCTCGGCGGCCTCCGAGCTGGCAGCCCGCCAGCGCGCGATGAAGTCGGCCACCGACAACGCCGGCGAGCTCATCAGGAAGTACGAGCGTCTCGCCAACCAGGCCCGCCAGGCCGGCATCACCCAAGAGATCAGCGAAATCGTGGGCGGCGCAGACGCCCTCGCCGACGCCAAGTAACGCCCACAGGTAAGGAAGCAGACCACCATGACTGCAACTGTCAGCGACACCGCCTGGACGGCTCCGGCCGCGGGCGGCATCGGACGCATCTCGCGCATCATCGGCCCCGTCGTCGACGTCGAGTTCCCCTCGGACGCGATGCCCGAGCAGTACAACCTGCTCACGGCCGAGGTGACGCTGTCCGGCGAGACGAAGAACCTCAACCTCGAGGTCGCCCAGCACATCGGCGACAACATGGTCCGCGCCATCTCGCTCCAGCCGACCGACGGCCTCGTGCGCGGCTCGGCCGTGCAGGACACCGGCGGCCCGATCACCGTGCCGGTGGGCGACGTCACCCTCGGCAAGGTCTTCAACGCGACCGGCGAGTGCCTCAACCTCGAGGAGGGCCAGACCCTCGAGGTCAAGGAGCGGTGGGGCATCCACCGCAAGGCCCCGGCCTTCGACCAGCTCGAGTCCAAGACGACGATGTTCGAGACCGGCATCAAGGTCATCGACCTGCTCACCCCGTACGTCCAGGGTGGAAAGATCGGCCTCTTCGGTGGTGCCGGCGTCGGCAAGACGGTGCTCATCCAGGAGATGATCGCCCGTGTGGCCCGCGACCACGGTGGTGTGTCGGTGTTCGCCGGTGTCGGCGAGCGCACCCGTGAGGGCAACGACCTCATGGTCGAGATGGAGGAGGCCGGCGTCCTCGGCCAGACCTCGCTCGTCTTCGGCCAGATGGACGAGCCGCCGGGCACGCGCCTGCGCGTCGCCCTGTCGGCGCTGACGATGGCGGAGTACTTCCGCGACGTCCAGAAGCAGGACGTGCTCCTCTTCATCGACAACATCTTCCGCTTCACGCAGGCCGGTTCCGAGGTCTCCACCCTCCTCGGCCGCATGCCGTCCGCCGTGGGCTACCAGCCCACCCTCGCCGACGAGATGGGCACGCTCCAGGAGCGCATCACCTCGACGCGTGGTCACTCGATCACCTCGATGCAGGCGATCTACGTGCCGGCCGACGACTACACCGACCCGGCCCCGGCCACGACGTTCGCGCACCTCGACGCGACGACCGAGCTCTCGCGCGACATCGCGTCGATGGGCATCTACCCGGCCGTCGACCCGCTGACGTCGACCTCGCGCATCCTCGACCCGCGCTACGTGGCCCAGGACCACTACAGCACGGCCGTCCGGATCCGCTCGATCCTGCAGCGCAACAAGGAGCTGCAGGACATCATCGCGATCCTCGGCATCGACGAGCTCTCCGAAGAGGACAAGATCCTCGTCAACCGGGCCCGTCGCATCCAGCGGTTCCTGTCGCAGAACACCTACGTCGCCAAGCAGTTCACCGGCATCGAGGGTTCGACGGTCCCGCTCAAGGACACCATCGAGGCGTTCACGAAGATCGCGGACGGCGAGTACGACCACGTCGCCGAGCAGGCGTTCTTCATGTGCGGTGGCCTCGACGACGTCGAGCGCCAGTGGGCGGACATCCAGAAGAACCTCTGAGATCCGCACCGCTCGGGCGCAGCCGTGGCCTCCACGTGTGACCGAGCAGACACGCGCCAGCGCCGGTGTCCCGAAAGGGATGCCGGCGCTGTGTCGTTGTAGGAGATGACGTGTTCGCCGACCAGCAAGGAGCCACCCCATGAGCCAGACCACCCCAGCGCGACACCAGGTCGTCGTGATCGGTTCGGGGTTCGGTGGGTTGTTCAGCACGCAGGAGCTGAAGCACGCCGACGTCGACGTCACCCTCGTCGCGCGCACGACGCACCACCTCTTCCAGCCGCTGCTCTACCAGGTCGCGACGGGCATCCTGTCCGAGGGCGAGATCGCCCCCTCGACGCGCGAGGTGCTGAAGCGCCAGCGCAACGCCCGGGTCCTGCTCGGCGACGTGTCCGACATCGACCTCGAGGCGCGCACGGTCACCCACAGCACGCTCGGGCACCAGACCGTGACGCCCTACGACTCGCTCATCGTCGCGGCGGGGGCGGGCCAGTCCTACTTCGGCAACGACGAGTTCGCCCGCCACGCGCCGGGCATGAAGTCGATCGACGACGCCCTCGAGCTGCGCGGTCGCATCTTCGGCTCGTTCGAGCTCGCCGAGCTCGCGTCCACCCCGGCCGAGGCCGAGCGGCTCATGACGTTCGTCGTCGTGGGCGCCGGGCCCACCGGCGTCGAGATGGCGGGCCAGATCTCCGAGCTCGCCCGCCGCACGCTCAAGCGCGACTTCCGGCACATCGACCCCACCACGGCGCGGGTCATCCTGCTCGACGCC
Source organism: Terrabacter sp. NPDC000476 (assembly GCF_040300125.1). NCBI lineage: Bacteria > Bacillati > Actinomycetota > Actinomycetes > Micrococcales > Intrasporangiaceae > Terrabacter > Terrabacter sp. NPDC000476. Next base: position 1,482,385 of record NZ_JBEPDF010000001.1, on the reverse strand, counting down.
GCGCCCGCGGTGCTCGGCTCGTTCGGCGAGAAGCTGGGCGACCGCGCCGTGAAGCGGCTCACCGAGATGGGCGTCGAGGTGCGCCTCGGAGCCAAGGTCGTCGACGTCGACTCGACCGGCATCGAGGTCGAGCACGGTGACGGCCGCCGGGAGCGCATCGAGTCGGTCTGCAAGGTCTGGGCCGCGGGCGTCAGCGCCTCACCGCTGGGGCGGCAGCTCGCCGAGCAGTCCGGGGCCGGCCTCGACCGGGCCGGGCGCATCGAGGTGAACGACGACCTGACGCTGCCGGGCCACCCGGAGGTCTTCGTCGTCGGCGACATGATGGCCCTCAAGGGGCTGCCCGGTGTCGCGCAGGTCGCGATCCAGGGCGGGCGCTACGCCGCCGACCAGATCCAGCGCCGGCTCGCCGGCCGCGAGCCGAAGGGCCCGTTCGAGTACTTCGACAAGGGCAGCATGGCCACGATCTCCCGCTTCTCGGCGGTCGCGTCGGTGGGCAAGGCCCAGTTCAGCGGCTTCTTCGCGTGGGTGCTCTGGCTGGCCGTGCACCTCGTCTACATCATCGGCTTCAAGCACCGCATCACGACGCTGCTGCACTGGACGGTCAGCTTCCTCGGCCGTGGGCGTGCGGAGCGCGTCGTCACCGAGCAGCAGGTCTTCGCCCGCCAGGCGATCAGCGACCTCGGGCCGCAGTTCAGCCCGGAGCTGCCGCCGGTGGCCGACGGGCGCCCCGACCACGAGTGAGGGCGTGACGGCCGGCGCGAGCCGGTCAGGGCACGAGCCGGTCAGGGCACGAGCGACTCCACGGCCGCGCCGAGGCGGGGGAGCGCGGCGACGACGTGCGACTTCGCCTTGCCGCGCAGCGAGCCGTAGACCTTGGCCGCCGACGCGTGCCGCGTGCTCGCGGCCTTGGCGTCCGTCACGGCGAGCAGCGCGTCGGCCGCAGCGTCCTGGTGCGCGAGCAGGTGCGCCCCGAACGGCTGCTCGCCCTTGCCGGCCCAGAACGGGTCGAGGGCAGCGGCGAACTGGGGGAGCAGGCGGTCGGTCGCGTTGGCCACGAGGTTGCCCCCCAGCTTGCGCACCGCGGCGTAGCCGGCCTTGACCGCAGCCCCACCGAAGCCCGACTTGGCCGCGACCTCGGCGTCGATGACGTCGGTCAGCGTCGTCACCGCGACGGGACGGCGGGCGGGCGCGAGGAGGGCGTCGGACACGGCGGTGCTCATGGGCAGGACTCCTGGTGTTCGGTGGGGTGTTCGGTGGGGTGCTCGGTGGGATGGTCGACGAGCGGTCGCGAGGTGGCTGGCGCGGGCCGGGCCCCTCGCGTACGGAGCATCCTCGCAGAGGCACTAAACTTGCCAGCACACCCCCACGATCCGGAGGAAACGTGAGTTCGCTCAAGGTTGAGATGGTTGCCGCCGACCGAAAGGTCTGGGAGGGCGAGGCCAAGTTCGTACGCGCCCGGTCCATCTCGGGCGAGCTGGGCATCCTGCCCGGCCACACCCCGTTGCTCGGTGTCCTCGTCGAGGGCGAGGTCGCCATCGAGTCGCTCGAGGGTGAGCGCCGCACCGTGACGGTCGACGGCGGCTTCCTCTCCGTCGACTCCGACGTGGTGACGATCGTCGCCGAGCACGTCGACGCGTCCTCGCTGCAGAGCAACTGAGGCCACCGCGTGCCGCCGGTCCTCGTCTCCACCGAGATCGTGATCGGCACGCTGCTCGTCGTCGCGGTGGTCGTGCTCGCCACGACCTACCTGCGCCGGCGCTACATCGCCAAGGGCCTGCCGCTGACCCTCTGCGGTCTGCGCGCGGCCGGCACCGACCGCTGGCGCCTCGGGCTCATCCGGTTCGGCGACAACGCCCTCGAGTGGTACACGCTCGGGGGCGTCTCCGTGCGCCCGCGGCACCGGTGGCTGCGCCAGCGGCTGCTCCTCGAGGCTCCGGAGCGGCTCGAGGGGAGCGACTCCATCCCACTGCTGCCCGACGCGAGCCGCGTGCCGTGCAGCGACGGCGAGACCCGCTTCGAGCTCGCCCTGCAGGGGCCGGCGTACACCGCGCTGCGCTCGTGGCAGGAAGCCGCCCCGCCCGGCTACAACGTCAACGTCGCCTGAGCGCAACCGCAACCGCAACCGCACCGGCTGGAAGTGCGCCACGGCGCACTTTCGCCCGGGGCTCGAGCGAGCGGCATACGGCTGCAACTGCGCCGCGGCGCACTTGGGCGCCGGATCCCGACTGGTTCGTGGCTGCAACTGCGCCACGGCGCACTTTGCCGCCGGGATCCGGGCCGGAAGTCGGCTGCAACTGCGCCACGGCGCGCTTTGGTGCCGCTCGGGGCCCGGATCGCGGCTGGAAGTGCGCCACGGCGCGCTTTCGTGCCGGGTGTGGGGGCGGGTGCGGGCGCTTGCCACGGGCCGGGGCTGCGTCAGTGCTTCCTGGCTCGCTCGGGCTTCTCGACCCGACCGCCGCCCGGCTGCCACAGCACGTCCCCGCCGATCGGCTTGTTCGCGATCCGCGCGAGGATGAAGAGCAGGTCCGAGAGCCGGTTGAGGTACTTCGCGGTGAGGACGTTGACGCCGCCCGCCCCACGGCTGTCGCCGTCCGGCGCCGGCTCGGTGCCGTGGTGCTCGACGGCCGCCCAGGCGGATCGCTCGGCGCGGCGCACGATCGTCGTCGCGAGGTGCAGGTGCGCCGAGCCCGGGGTGCCGCCGGGGAGGATGAAGGAGCGCAGCTTCTCGACCTGCTCGAGGTAGTGGTCGCAGTCGCGCTCGAGGTCGTCGATCCACGGCTGCTCGACGCGGAGCGGCGGGTAGTCGTAGCTCGTGCGCAGCGGCGTGGAGAGGTCGGCGCCGACGTCGAAGAGCTCGTTCTGCACGCGCTGGAGCGTGGCCCGCACCTCGTCCGGCAGGTCGCCGCAGGCGACGGCGATGCCGATCGCCGCGTTCGCCTCGTTGGAGTCGGCGTACGCATGCAGCCGCGCGTCGTTCTTGCCGACCCGGGAGAAGTCCCCGAGGCTCGTCGTGCCGTCGTCTCCGGTGCGGGTGTAGATCCGCGTCAGGTTGACCATGGGGCCACTCTCTCACCCGGTGGATGCCGGCCCGTCGGCGCGGTCACGACTCCGGCGCGGCCCCCGATAGGGTGCCTTGGGTGAGAGAGCGATTCCGGGTCGTCGGCGGCGCGCACCTGCGGGGCGAGGCCGCCGTCGTGGGCGCCAAGAACAGTGCGCTCAAGCTCATGGCGGTCGCGCTGCTCGCGGTCGGCCGCACGACCCTGACGAACGTGCCGGCCATCGCCGACGTCACGATCATGGCCGAGCTGCTGCGCCGCCTCGGGGTCGACGTCGTCTACGACGCCCGGCTCGGCACCGTCGTGCTCGACGTGCCCGAGCGCATCGGGCACCGCGCCGACTACGAGCTCGTGCGGGCCCTGCGGGCCTCGATCTCGGTGCTCGGGCCGCTCGTGGCGCGGGTCGGCGAGGCCGACGTCGCGGTGCCCGGCGGTGACGCCATCGGGTCGCGTGGCCTCGACCTGCACGCAGCCGGGCTCGAGGCGCTCGGCGCCCAGGTGCACGTGACCCACGGCTACCTCGTCGCGACGGCCCCCTCCGGGCTGCGCGGCGCCGACATCCGGCTCGACTTCCCGAGCGTCGGGGCCACCGAGAACGTGCTGACGGCATCCGTGCTCGCCCGTGGCACGACGACGATCGACAACGTCGCCAAGGAGCCGGAGATCGTCGACATCGCCGACATGCTCGTCTCCATGGGGGCCCGCATCGAGGGGGCGGGCACGTCGCGGATCACCGTGCACGGCGTCGACGCGCTGACCCCGACCGAGCACGCCGTCGTCTCCGACCGCATCGCGGCCGGCACGTGGGCCTTCGCGGCCGCCGCGACCCGGGGCGACATCGAGGTCGTCGGCGGCGTGGCCGAGCACCTGCGCGCGCCGCTCGCGGCCCTCGAGGACGCCGGCTGCCGGGTCGAGGTCACGGCGCGCGGGTTCCGCGTCTCGGCGACCGACCGGCGGCCGCGGGCCTTCGACGTCGCGACGCTGCCCTACCCGGGCTTCCCGACCGACCTGCAGCCCTTCGCCCTGACCTACAACGCCGTCGCGGAGGGCTCCGCGATGGTGACCGAGAACCTCTTCGAGGCCCGGTTCCGCACCGTGCAGGAGCTCGCGCGGCTCGGTGCGGACGCGCAGATCGACGGCCACCACGTCATGACGCACGGGGTGCCGCTGCTCTCCGGGGCCCCGGTCGAGAGCAGCGACATCCGCTCCGGCGCGGCGCTCGTCATCGCCGGGCTCGTGGCGGAGGGTGACACGCTCGTCAGCGGCGTGCACCACATCGACCGCGGCTACCCGCGCTTCGAGGAGGCCATGCGGGCCCTCGGCGCCGACGTCACGCGCGAGCCCGACGACGCGCCCTTCGAGCAGATCTGACGGGCCCGGCAGCACGTCGGTCGCCGTTCCGGGCGGGCCGCTCCGCCCCGGTGCGCCCGTGGGGGCAAACGGTCGGTTTTCGTGACGAACGTATTTCTTGACCCTTTCTTGACTCCGAGGGGCAACGTATTCGTCGGCTGACGCGTCATCATGGTGACGGCACAGCGTTGAGAGGGGTCCTGGATGACGCTGCACACCCAGCGAAGGGGTCCGATCCAGGTGCTCGACGCACCTGACGGCCACGACGTCATCATCGAGGGGCGGCTCGACGTCCACACCGTCCCCGACATCCGGGACGCGATCCACGAGGTCATCGACCTCGGCCCCGGCGAGCTGCGGCTGCACCTCGGCGCGGCGGAGATCGGCGACGCCACGGGGCTCGGCGTGATCGTCCACCTGCACCGGAGGGCCACGCGTGCCGAGCGGCGGCTGCTCCTCGTCGACGCGAGCGACCGCACGACGCGGCTGCTGCGGGGCTGCCGCCTCGACCGCATCCTCGCCCCCCGCCACGCCGCGGTCACTGTGGCGCCTCTCACCGCCTGAGCGCCTCCCCAGTCTCTCGGGGCGCCGCTACCGTCGAGCCATGTCTTCGACGGAGAGCGCACCGCCGCCCGCTGCCCGGGTGACTCCCGACCGTCCGTGGGTGATGCGGACGTATGCCGGCCACTCGAGTGCCGCTGCGAGCAACGCGCTCTACCGCCGCAACCTCGCCAAGGGCCAGACGGGCCTGTCGGTCGCCTTCGACCTGCCCACCCAGACCGGCTACGACCCCGACCACGCCCTCGCGCGCGGCGAGGTCGGCAAGGTCGGCGTGCCGGTCAGCCACGTCGGCGACATGGCCGCGCTCTTCGACGGCATCCCGCTGCGCGGGATGAACACGTCGATGACGATCAACGCGACGGCGATGTGGCTGCTCGCGCTCTACCAGGTCGTGGCCGAGCAGCAGGCGAAGGACGCGGGCGACGACCCGGCCGCGTGGGTGCGCGAGCTCGCGGGCACCACGCAGAACGACATCATCAAGGAGTACCTCTCGCGCGGGACCTACGTGTTCCCGCCCGGGCCCTCGCTCCGGCTCATCACCGACATGGTGGCCTACACGGTGCGCGAGATGCCGCGGTGGAACCCCATCAACATCTGCAGCTACCACCTGCAGGAGGCCGGCGCGACGCCGGTGCAGGAGATCGCCTACGCCCTCTCGACGGCGGTGGCCGTGCTCGACGCGGTGCGGGACTCGGGGCAGGTGCCGCCGGAGGAGTTCGACGCCGTCGTCGCGCGGATCTCCTTCTTCGTCAACGCCGGGGTGCGCTTCGTCGAGGAGATGTGCAAGATGCGCGCCTTCGTCGAGCTCTGGGACGAGCTGACCCGCGAGCGCTACGGGGTCACGGACGCCAAGGCCCGCCGCTTCCGCTACGGGGTGCAGGTCAACAGCCTGGGCCTGACCGAGGCCCAGCCGGAGAACAACGTCCAGCGCATCGTCCTCGAGATGCTCGCCGTCACCCTGTCGCGCGACGCCCGGGCCCGCGCGATCCAGCTGCCCGCCTGGAACGAGGCGCTCGGCCTGCCCCGGCCGTGGGACCAGCAGTGGAGCCTGCGCATGCAGCAGGTGCTCGCCTACGAGTCCGACCTGCTCGAGTACGACGACCTCTTCACCGGCTCCGTCGTCGTCGAGGCGAAGGTGGCCGAGCTCGTCGCCGGGGCCCGGGCCGAGATGGCCCGCGTCGAGCAGCTCGGTGGCGCGGTGGCGGCCGTCGAGTCCGGTTACATGAAGTCGGCCCTCGTGGCCTCGCACTCCGAGCGGCGCCGGCGCATCGAGGCGGGGGAGTCGGTCGTCGTCGGCCTCAACCGCTTCGAGACGACCGAGCCCAACCCGCTCACGGCCGACCTCGACGCCGCGATCCAGACCGTCGACGCCGACGTCGAGCGCCGGGCGGCGGCCGCCGTGCGGGCCTGGCGCGAGTCACGAGACGCCGACCCCGGGCGCAGGGCCCGGGCCGAGGCCGCGCGCGAGCGCCTGTCGTCGGACGCGCGCGACGGGAACAACCTGATGGGCGCCTCGATCGAGGCGGCCCGGGCCGGGCTGACGACGGGGGAGTGGGCGGCCGTCCTGCGCGAGCAGTTCGGCGAGTACCGCGCCCCCACCGGTGTCTCCGGCTCGGTGGGCGTCGGCGCGAGCGAGCCGGGTGACGCGCTCGCCCGGGTGCGCGGCCTCGTCGCCCGCACCGGTGAGGAGCTCGGCGAGAAGCTCCGGGTGCTCGTCGGCAAGCCCGGGCTCGACGGGCACAGCAACGGGGCGGAGCAGGTGGCGGTGCGAGCCCGCGACGCCGGGTTCGAGGTCGTCTACCAGGGCATCCGGCTGACCCCCGAGCAGATCGTCGCGGCCGCCGTCGCCGAGGACGTGCACCTCGTCGGGCTCTCCATCCTCAGCGGCTCGCACATGGAGCTCGTGCCCGAGGTGATCCGCGGGCTGCAGGAGGCGGGCGCCGGCGACGTGCCCGTCATCGTCGGCGGCATCATCCCCGAGTCCGACGCAGCGGCCCTCCGTGCGGCCGGGGTGGCGATGGTCTTCACCCCGAAGGACTTCGGGCTCAACGAGATCATGGCCGAGATGGTCGGCGTGGTGCGGGCCGCGCGAGGTCTGCCACCACTGACCCTCGCACCCGCCTGAAGGCGTAGCGTCGGTGCCATGAGCGACCTCCAGTGCCCCGCTCGGGTCGTCGTCGTCAACCCGCCGGCGCTCGCCGACGTCGCCTGGCTCGCGGCCGAGGTGCACCTCGAGCGCGTGCAGGCCGTCTACGCGGCCGACGACGTGCCCGACACCGGCCCGGTCGAGGCGCTGGCCGACGACCTCGGGGTGCCCTCGCACCTCGCCCACGGCGACCTCGGCGACGGCTCGGCCGACCTCGGCGCCGTCGTCGACCTGCACCGGGGCGAGACCGTCGTCGTCGTCCGCGCCGGTGACGCGGCCGAGCCGGTGCTGCTGCTCGTCGACTCGGAGGGCGCGCGCGTCGAGCCCCTCGAGGCCGGCCCGTCGGCCGAGTGGTCGACCCGACGCGGCTCAGAAGAGGCGTGACTCCGCGTCGTCGATGCCCTTGAGGGCGTCGTAGTCGAGCACGACGCAGCGGATGCCGCGGTCCTCGGCGAGGGTGCGCGCCTGCGGCTTGATCTGCTGCGCGGCGAAGACGCCGGTGACCGGCGCGAGGTGCGGGTCGCGGTTCATCAGCTCGAGGTAGCGGGTCAGCTGCTCGACGCCGTCGATCTCGCCGCGGCGCTTGATCTCGACGGCCACGCTCGTGCCGCCGGCGTCCTTGGCGAGGATGTCGACCGGCCCGATGGCCGTCATGTACTCGCGCCGCACGAGCGACCAGCCGTGGCCGAGGGTGTGGATGTGCTCGGCGAGCAGCCGCTGCAGGTGCGCCTCGACACCGTCCTTGACGAGGCCCGGGTCGACGCCGAGCTCGTGGGCGGAGTCGTGTAGCACCTCGTGGATGAGCACCGTGAGGCGGTCCTCGCTCTTGGCGTGCTGCACGCGCCACACGGCGACCACGCCGTCGCCGGACTGGGTCTCGTCGGGCTCGACCTCGGCCATGGTGCACGGCGGCGACATCCAGTTGAGCGGCTTGTAGGAGCCGCCGTCGCTGTGCACGAGCACGGAGCCGTCGGCCTTGACGACGAGCAGCCGGGTCGCGAGGGGGAGGTGGGCGGTGAGCCGACCGTCGTAGTCGACGCTGCAGCGGGCAATGACGAGACGCACCGCACCACCCTAAGGGAGGTCGCGTGGGCAGCGTCACGCCGCGGGCGGGTGTGGGGGGCGGGTGCGCTCTGCGAGACTCACCCCCATGGCTCGTGAGTTCACCAAGGTCGGCGTCATCGGACTCGGCACCATGGGTGCCGGCATCGTGGAGGTCTTCGCCCGCAACGGCATCGACGTCGTCGCGGTGGAGGTCACCGACGAGGCGGTCGAGAAGGGCCGCGGCGTGCTCGCGCACTCGACCGACCGTGCGGTCTCCCGCGGCAAGCTGGCGCCCGAGGACCAGGCGGCGCTCCACGCCCGCGTGCAGTTCACGAGCGACATGGCCGACCTCAAGGAGTGCCAGCTCGTCATCGAGGCCGTGCCCGAGCACCTCGACCTCAAGAAGGAGATCTTCGGGCGGCTCGACGCCATCGTCGGCGACGACGCGATCCTCGCGACGAACACGAGCTCGCTGCCCGTCACCGAGATCGCCGTCGCGACGATCAACCCCAAGCGCGTCGTCGGCATGCACTTCTTCAACCCGGCGCCCGTGCTCCAGTTCGTCGAGGTCATCAAGACCGTCATCACGAGCGACGAGACCTTCGAGGACGTCAAGGCGCTCGCCGAGCGGCTCGGCAAGAAGCCCGTCGTCGTCGGCGACAAGGCCGGCTTCATCGCCAACGCCCTGCTCTTCGGCTACCTCAACCACGCCGTCGCGATGTACGAGAGCAAGTACGCCACGCGCGAGGACATCGACGCCGCCATGAAGCTCGGCTGCGGCTACCCCATGGGACCGCTCGCCCTGATGGACCTCATCGGCCTCGACACCGCCTACGAGATCCTCGACACGATGTACAAGCAGGGTCGTGACCGCCTGCACGCGCCGAGCCCGGTCATCAAGCAGATGGTGAGCGCGGGGCTCAAGGGCCGCAAGAGCGGCCGCGGCTTCTACACGTATGCCGCCCCGGGCAGCTCGCAGGTCGTCGACGACGCGCTGACGCCACGCGACCAGGACGGCGCCCACGTCGCCGTGCGCGCGGTGCGCACCGTCGGGGTCGTCGGCTCCGGCACCATGGCGACCGGCATGGTCGAGGTCTTCGCCAAGGCCGGGCTCGACGTCGTCTTCGTAGCGCGCGGTGACGCCAAGGTGGCGGCCGTGAACAGCGCGCTGGCGACGAGCCTCGAGAAGGGCGTGCAGCGCGGCAAGATCGAGGAGGCCGACCGCGACGCCGCGCTCGGCCGCGTCCGGGGCACGACCCGGCTCGAGGACCTCGCCGACGTCGACCTCGTCGTCGAGGCCGTCGTCGAGGACCTCGCCGTCAAGCGGGCCCTCTTCGAGAACCTCGACGAGATCTGCCGCCCGGGCGCCATCCTCGCCACGACGACGAGCTCGCTGCCCGTCGTCGAGTGCGCGGCCGCGACGAAGCGGCCGCAGGACGTCATCGGCATGCACTTCTTCAACCCTGCCCAGGTCATGCGCCTCGTCGAGGTCGTGCACACGGTCTCGACGGCCGACGACGTCGTCGCCACCGTGCAGCAGCTGTGCGCGGCGGTGGGCAAGCACGCCGTGACGTGCGGCGACCGCTCCGGCTTCATCGTCAACGCGCTGCTCTTCCCCTACCTCAACGACGCCGTCAAGATGCTCGAGGCCAACTACTCGACGGCCGACGACATCGACACCGCGATGAAGACCGGCTGCGGCCTGCCGATGGGTCCCTTCGAGCTGCTCGACGTCGTCGGCCTCGACGTCTCGCTCGCCATCGAGCGCGAGCTCTACCTCGAGTTCCGCGAGCGCGGCTACGCCCCGGCGCCGCTCCTCGAGCACCTCGTCACCGCCGGCTACCTCGGGCGCAAGACGGGCCGCGGGTTCCGCACCTACGCCTGACGCCTACGCTGGGTGCATGCCCTCGCGCCGCAAGCCCAGCAAGCACGCGCGCGAGCACGTGCCGCTCGACGTGACGCGCATCCAGGGCGGCAGCACCCAAGAGGAGACGTATGCCGGCAGCCGCTGGACCGTGCGCTCGGTGAGCGGGGCGTCGGCCACCCGGGCGTATCTGTGCCCGGGGTGCTCCCAAGACGTGCCGCCGGGCGTTCCCCACGTCGTCGTGTGGCCGGCCGAGGGCGTCGGCGGGCTCGGTGACCGCCGGCACTGGCACACCGGCTGCTGGCAGCGCCGCGACGCCCGGCCCCCGGGCAACGCCTACCGCTGAGCCGGCCCGCGCGCGGCGAGCACCTGCTCGCGCAGGATCTCGGCGTGCCCGCAGTGCTGGGCGAGCTCGCGCAGCACGTGCAGGCGCACCCAACGCAGCGGCAGCGGTCCGCGCCGGTTTCCCGTCAGGACGTCGTCGGGACCCAGGCGGTCCGTCGCCGACCGCGAGGCCGCGCAGGCCTGCTCGTGCGCGCGAGAGATCGACGCGATGGTGTCGTCCGCGTCGAGGACGAACGACTCGTCGGGCGTCGCGGGGATGCCGATCTCGGCGCGGGAGCGACCGGTGACCGCCTCGTCGAACCACACCTTCTCGACGAACGTCGCGTGCTTGACGAGGCCGAGCAGGGTCGTGGCCGAGGGCACGAGCGAGCGTCGCGCCTCATCCTCGGACAGGCCCTCGAGCGCCTCGCGCAGGGCCGCGCGGTGCTCGTCGATGAAGGCCTCGACCTGGAGGTGGGCCGGGGCCGAGACGACGTCCTCGGCGCTGGGTGGCTGCGTCATGGACGCAGAGCCTGCCACCCACGAGGGGTGCGTGCGCGCGCGACGCGCGGACGGCGTACCTGCTCGGTGACGGGTCGCTAGTGCCGACGCTGGCGGGGGACGAGGACCTCCTCGTAGAGCAGCAGCGCGCCCGCCGCGAACGGGATGGCGAGGAGCGCACCGAGCATGCCGAGGAGGGTGCCGCCGGCGAGCGCGGCCACGACGGTGACGGCGCCCGGCACCGCCACGGTGCGCTGCATGACGCGGGGCATCACGGCGTAGTTCTCGAGCTGCTGGTAGACGACGAAGTAGATGATGACGATGAGCGCCTTCTTGGGCTCGTCGAAGAAGGCCACGACGGCCACGACGGTGGCCCCGAGCGTCGCTCCGACCATCGGCACGAGGCCGAGGAAGCCGACGGCGACGGCGAGCACGGCGGCGAACTTCAGGCCGATGAGGCTCATCATGATCCACGCGAAGCACGCGTTGATGGCCGCGACGGCCACCTGGCCGATCGCGTAGGAGCCGACCCGCCGCATGACCTCCTCGGCGAGCGAGCGCGTGCGGGGCCGGCGGCTCGCGGGCACCAGCGCGTAGGCGGCCTGCTTGACGGCCGGCAGCGAGCTGACGAAGTAGAGGGTGAGCACGAGCACCGTCAGCACGCTGAAGACCCCGGAGGCGATGAGCTTGCCCGCGTCGAGCACCCCGCCGAAGACCCCCGCCCAGAGGTTGCCGTCGGCGACCCGCTTGTTGACCTCCTCGGAGATCCGCTGGACGAGCTGGTAGCGGTGGTCGACGTCCTGCACCCACTGGTTGCGCAGGAGGTCGTCGAGCATGCGTGGGGCGTTGGACGTGAGCTCGCCGGCCTGCTGGGCGACGGGCGGGATGACGACCCACCCGACGAGCGTGAAGACCCCGAGCAGGCCGATGAAGACGATGGTGACGGCCCACCCACGGCGGACGTTGCGCCGGGTGAGGGCCTCGACGAGCGGGTTGAGCGCCAGGGTGAGGAAGAGCGAGATCACGAGCAGGGTGATGACGGTGCTCAGCTGGCCGATCGCCTGCACGACGGCGTAGGCCGTCAGCACGCCGATGGCGCCGACGAAGCCGATGTAGAAGGGTGACTGGCGGTTGAACGGTGTGCCGCTCTGCCCGAAGTCGCGCCGGGCGGCCTTGCCGCCGCCCCGCTCGGGGTCGTCGGACCCGGTCTCGTCGCCGGTGCCGATGTCGTCGGTGCGGACGTCGTCGGTGCCGGTGTCGTCGGTGCCGGTGTCGTCGGTGCCCGCCGTCAGGGCGGGCTCGAGCGGCAGCGCGGTGGCCAACGGGTGCGGCTCCGCGGCCTCGGCCGGGGGACCGGCCGGCGCGGGCGCCGCCGGCGTCGTGGGGGACGCGTCGTCCCCGGTCGGACCGGTCGGCCCGGTCGAGCTGGTGGGCGGTGCCTCGCCGCGGCGTGGTGCTCGCCCGTAGGCCGCGTGCAGGGCCTCCTCGTCGAAGCCGAGGTCGCGCGCCCGCAGCGCCGCGATCCGCGCGCGCTGGGTGCGGCGGTAGCGCGTCCACCGTCCCCAGATGCTCACCCCGGGGAGCCTACGGCAGCCGCCCGGGCGGGCGGGGCGCGGTGGCCGCGTGTCGGCGACGGGTGGGCGGACGGGTGGGCGGACGGTGGGCGACGAGGACGGTCACGTTTCGGTCGCTCGGCACCTCCGGCATACGGCGGGGTGGCAGACGGGTACGACAAGCGGCAGCACGACGCCCGCGTCGCCCGTGGGCGCCCGACCACCGAGGAGAGCACCATGCCCAGCGTCTCGCGCACCTTCACCGTCCGACCGGCCCCGGCCGCCGTCGTCGACTACCTCAAGGACTTCGCCAACGCCGAGGAGTGGGACCCGGGCACGGAGTCCTGCACGCGCATCGGCGACGGGCCCGTCGCCGTGGGCGCGAAGTGGCACAACGTCTCGAAGATCGCCGGCGTGACGACCGAGCTGGAGTACGAGCTCGTCGAGCTGACCGACTCGAAGGTGGTGCTCGTCGGGCGCAACGACAGCGCCACCTCGACCGACACGATCACCGTGGTGCCCTCGGGCACCGGCAGCGAGATCACCTACGTCGCCGACCTCGAGATGCACGGCGCGGCCAAGCTGGCGGCGCCGGCGATGAAGCTGGTCTTCGAGAAGCTCGCGTCCGACACGGAGGAGCAGCTGACCCGCGCCCTCGAGTCCCGCTGACCTGGGCCCGGCGGCGCCGCTGCGCCCGCACGCCGCGTGCCCGCGTGCCCGCGTGCCCCCGTCGCCCACCGGCGGCGGGGGCACGCCGGCTACTGGTTGCGGAACCGGTTGATCGCGCCCTCCAGGGCGGCCCGCTTGTCGGGGTCGGTGACGCCGAGACCCGCCTCGGGCGCGAGCGTGAGCACGCCGACCTTGCCCTGGTGGGCGTTGCGGTGGACGTCGAGCGCGGCCTGGCCGACCTCGTCGAGCGGGTAGGTTTTGCTCAGGGTGGGCTGGATGAGCCCGCGGTTGATCAGCTCGTTGGCCTCCCACGCCTCGCGGTAGTTGGCGAAGTGCGAGCTGACGATGCGCTTGAGGTTCATCCAGAGGTAGCGGTTGTCGTACTCGTGCAGGTAGCCCGAGGTCGAGGCGCAGGTGACGATGGTGCCGCCCTTGCGCGCGACGTAGACGCTCGCCCCGAAGGTCTCGCGGCCCGGGTGCTCGAAGACGATGTCGACGTCGTAGCCGCCGGTCAGCTCGCGGATCCTCTTGCCGAGGCGCTGCCACTCCTTGGGGTCCTGCGCGGTGCCCTCGTCGTTCCAGAAGCGGTAGCCCTCGGCGTTGCGGTCGATGATGAGCTCGGCGCCCATGGCGCGGCAGATCTCGGCCTTCTCCGGGGAGGAGACGACGCAGATCGGCGTCGCCCCGCCCGCGAGGGCCATCTGCGTCGCGTAGGAGCCGAGGCCGCCCGAGGCGCCCCAGATGAGCACCCGGTCGCCGAGCTTCATCGCGGCGCCGTTCTTGGAGACGAGCTGGCGGTAGGCGGTGCTGTTGACGAGACCGGGCGACGCGGCCTCCTCCCAGGTCAGGTGCCGGGGCTTGGGCATCAGCTGGTTCGCCTTGACGACGGCGAGCTCGGCGAGGCCGCCGAAGTTCGTCTCGAAGCCCCAGATGCGCTGCTGCGGGTCGAGCATCGTGTCGTTGTGGCCCTCGGCGTCCTCGAGCTCGACCGAGAGGCAGTGCGCGACGACCTCGGTGCCCGGCTTCCACTTGGTGACGCCGGGTCCGGTGCGCAGGATGACGCCGGCGAGGTCGGAGCCGACCACGTGGTAGGGCAGGTCGTGGCGCCTGGCGAACTCGGAGGTGCGGCCGTAGCGCTCGAGGAAGCCGAACGTCGAGACGGGCTCGAAGATCGAGGTCCAGACCGTGTTGTAGTTGATGGCGCTCGCCATGACCGCCACGAGGGCCTCGCCCGGGGCGAGCTCGGGCACCGGCACCTCGTCGATGTGCAGCGAGCGGCGCGGGTCCTTCTCCCGCGTCGGCAGGCCCTCGAACATGCCGACCTCGTCCTTGTGGACGGTCGCGCCGCGATACGTCGCGGGGATCTCGATGGTCGCGTAGGTCTCCGGGGTGCGGTCGCCGGAGAGGATGGCGTCGCGGATGGCCTGCATTGAAGGTCCTTACGTCGCAGCGTCATTGGTCGGTCGAGGCAGTGCGTGTTGCCACCGAACGTAGCGAGACGTGACCGACGGGTAGCCGGTTGTATGACGGCCACCACAGGTGACCTGGGTCACGAGCCGGTGCGCGGGGTGCTCGGTGTGCCGACCGACCGCCACGACGCCGTATGCCGTGTGGCCGCGACACGTGGACCGCGCCGCCCCGGCGTGCTCGTGGCGGTCCGTCGGTGCGGGTGGAGGGACCGGCGGGGAGGGGGCGGGTAGGTTCTGGGGGTGCGCGGCAGACAGGCGGGGCTCGGGTGCTGGCTCGTGCAGCCGGCATACCTGCTCGTCGAGCTCCTCGTCGCGGCCGCGGCGTCGGTGACCTACTCCCTGCGCGACGACACGATCAGCGCGCTCGGGATGCTCTCGTGCGCACCGGGCCACGGCGGCAGCCCAATCGAGGTGTGCTCGCCGTGGCACGTCGGCATGAACGCGGCCTTCGTCGTCTTCGGCGTGCTCCGGGCGGCCGGGGCCGTGCTGCTGCGGCCGGCGCTCGGTGCGGGGCGGCGGGCGACGGTGGCGGTCGGCCTGTGGGTCGTCTCGGCGCTCGCGGCGGCGGCGGTCGGTCTCGTTCCGGTCGACCAGCAACCGGGCCTGCACGTCGTGGCGGCGCTGCCCGTCTTCGTGCTGCAGCCGCTCGCCGTCCTCGTGACCGCCGAGGCGCTGCGCCGCTCGGGCGCGGTGGCTCGCGGGGTCGTCGTGGCGGGCTGGGTCGTGGGCTCGGTGACGCTGGCCGCGGCGGCCGGGTTCGGCCTGCGCCTCGGTGGCGCGACGTGGGTCGGAGGTCTGGAGCGCCTGGCCCTGTGGCCGGCCTACCCGTGGCTGGCCGTCGTCGCGGTGGGGCTGCTTCGGGTCGGTCACGGCCGAAACGGCCACGCGCGGGGAGCTGCTGCGCCACACTGACGCCGTGCAGCCAGGGGACGTCTTCGCGGCCGTGTCGCGACGGTCGGTCGTGACAGGCGGCCTCGGCCTGTGCGCGCTCGTCGCGTGGCCCCGGGTCGACGAGGCGTTGCACCCCGGCGGCCCCGGGCGCGAGACGGACAGCCCGGCCCTGCGGCACGACGCCGACCCGGCCGGCGTGACGAGGGTCCGCACGGCGGAGCGGTGGGTGGCCCTGACCTTCGACGACGGGCCAGACCCGTGCTACACGCCTGCCGTGCTCGACATCCTGCGCGAGTTCGGTTGCCGCGCAACCTTCTTCGCAGTCGGCAGCAACGTCGAGGCGCATCCTGACCTCGCGGCACGGGTCGTCGCCGAGGGGCACCGGCTCGCGAACCACACCCACGACCACCTGTGGCTCGACCGCGTCGACGGCGCGACGGTGACCGACCAGCTGCGGCGCGGCGGCGCGGCCGTGGCCGCGCACGACCCGGACGGCGCCCGGCTCGTGCGGCCGCCGCGGGGGTGGACGAGCCGGGTCGTCGCCGCGCGCACCCGCGACCTCGGCCTGCGGTCGGTCTTCTGGAGCGCCTGCCTCGAGTCGGCCCTGGCCGACGGGCCCACCAGGGCCGGTGAGGAGGTGGCGGCCCGGCTCCGCCCCGGTGACGTCGTGCTCGCCCACGACGGTGGCCGCATCGCCGGCCCGAACCCGCAGGAGATCGACCGGTCGCGCACGGTCGAGGCGCTGCCGCGGCTGCTCGAGCAGCTGCGCCGGGACGGCCTCCGCGGGGTGCCGGTGCAGGACCTCATCGCAGCCGGGCAAGCCGGCGAATCATCAGAGGTTTGAGAGCGCGATGCAGAAAGGCAAGTCAAGATCTATTGACCAGGCGCGATTCGAGTTTCTATGGGTCCTTGTGCCTCTGAACGTCTGCTTGTTCAGTAGTCTCTGTCGTGCGAAGACCGACGGCGACTTGGAGTGATGTTTGTGAGCAGCGTGCCATGGGATGACGTGCTTGAGTCGCTGGTGCTGGGATCGTACTCGTTGTTGCTCGGCGCCGGGGCAAGTATGGGTTCAACCAACGCTGCCGGTGAACGTCTGCTGTCCGGTGACGGCCTAAGGCTGAAGCTGGCAAAGGTCTACGGTCTTCCTGAGGAGATTTCCAGCCTTCGCGAGATGTACGACTACGCTCAAAGAGCGTATGAGGACAACAGTGCGTCTGACAATCCTCAGAATCTAGTACAGTCCCTTTATCAAGACTGCTCCGTCCCTCACTGGTACGCCGACCTGGTGCGAGTCCCTTGGCGCACTATTTGGAACTTGAACATCGACGATGTCGTCGTGAATGCTTATCAGAAGACGTTCGACGGTCTCGCGGCTCAAGATCTGCACGTCTCCTCGTGGCGAGATGCTTGGACTGTGCATCGGCAACCCTTTGAGCACGTCCAAATGGTGCACTTGCATGGACGAGCAGCGAAGGGTGATTTGGTTTTTGGTACTCTGGAATACCTCAATGCAGTTAGGGATGCAGGAGCTTCTCACCATGTTTTCATGGACGAGTGGGCCGACGGTAAGCCGTTCATAGTCGTAGGGGCTGGCCTTGTCGACGAATTTGACATCGCACTGCCTCTAATGTCGCGGAGGCCCTCTTCTACTGGCGCGCCAAGCCTCGTGGTAAAACCAAGCTTTAATGATGTAGAGAAGTTTAGATTTGAGAAGGCTGGACTGATTCCTGTAGCGATGTCTGCTGAGTCGTTCTTCGAAGAGGTGCAAGAGCGATGGGAGGATGCCCTGCACGCCATTCCTAGTGACGCGGTGGAGGTTTCCAAAGGCATTAGTCCGAACGATCTCTTGTTTCTGAAGACATTTATAACACCCTCTTATCGTGTCGATAAGGAGCATGACTTCTTTTCTGGTGACGAGCCAGCGTGGGGGGACATTCGAGAGAATCTGGATTTTCCGCGCACAGCCGCTCCAACTTCGGATGGAGAGCTTTTCTCTTTCAAAGGCGTTCGGGTCTACCTATTCCATGGAGATCTATCCGGAACCACCACTGCCGAACTGCGCTTCCTGCAGAAATGCATAGATTCGGGATATGAGGTTCTCGAGTATGTCTCCGATTCGGCATTTTCTCCTGCTGCGATCCAAGCTGTGGCGCTCGGTGGAATGCGCAAAATCTTGAGAATTCCGTACCTCGAGGAGTATCCCGGTGCCCTTAAAACTCTAGCCGAAGTAGCCAAGTCGTCGGGCACGCCGATAGTCATTTCAACTGCTATGCGTACTGCCCGAGTCCCTGGCGTGTCCTGGCCCGAGTGTGACTTGGTGACCACGCATATTAAGGACAGGCTGGATCCTGAAGAAATTAAAGGGATGCTTAAAACGTTGGAGGTGCATGCTCGACTCAATACACTGGTAGATCGTAACGCCAAGGGCCGATACGACTTCGTGGCGAAGGAACACCGGGGTGACATGTTGGACGCGCTTTCGGCCATTTCCAGGGGTGCCGCCTTCGAATATCGGTATGAGTCGTCCCTTCGGAGTGTGGCTGCAGAGGAGAAGCAGGTCCTGGACTTGGCTCTTCTGGCAGCCGAACTTGGCCACTCCTTGAAGTTCGCTATCTGCGCTCGGGCTCTTGGAATGCCCGTCAACGACGTCAAGAGAATTGTTGCGGGTGAATCGCTGACGCGCGTGCTTACGAGCGCTGGTGACAAGTTCTCCGCACGTCATCGCGGACTGGCGTCTCGAGTATCACGGCGAATGCTTCAGCCTGAAGATCGGTTCCAGTCGGCACTCTCGTTGGCTACCGCGTTGTCGCCGTACATTCACCCGACAGCCATCGCGGCTCGCACGGAGGAAGCCCGACTGTGTGGCCGGTTAATGGACTCCGCTCGAGTTGTTGACTCGTTAGGTGTGGATCGCGCCGTTGGATTTTACGATGAACTGCACGACCATTATGAGTGGAATGCTCGTTACTGGGAACAGCGCGCATTGACTGAACTCGCTGCGTGGCCGCCACGCTTTGGTAGTGCCGAATCATGGGCTAGGCTGGCAGTTCATAAGCATGCGGATGCTTTTAGCTTAAATACGCTGGCGACGGTTTTGTTGCGGCAGTCGTGCGCAGGCGAGGTCTTGGATGAAGCCCTGTTTTTCGAAGGAATGCAAACGGTCGATGCGGCGCGTGCTGCCTCGATTGATAGGGTCACTGAGCATCCGTACGTCACTGCTTTCACCTATTTGACACGGGCTCAAAAATTGAGCCCGCAGTCCGGTTCCTTGGCGCGAAGGGTGGACAGTCTTTTCAACTACTGGAATCGAGATGCGCGAGAATCCAGAGCATGGGGGTTCATGCAATTCCGCAAGGATCTGGAGTCCAAAATTGCAGAATATATGAAAGTTCCGCGTTCTTAGCCTTGGCCGCCCGTCCCGTCTACAGCACCAATGGGGGTGAAGGCTCGACGAGCTCGACGAGGACGCCGCCGGCGTCCTTGGGGTGGATGAAGTTGACCCGGCTGTCGCTCGTGCCGCGCTTCGGTGTGTCGTAGAGCAGGCGCAGGCCGCGCTCGCGCAGGGTCGCGCACACGGCATCGATGTCGGCGACGCGGTAGGCGAGCTGCTGGATGCCGGGGCCGCTGCGGTCCAGGAACTTCGCGATCGTCGACTCAGGGGAGAGGGGTGCGAGCAGCTGGATGCAGGAGCCGGAGTCGCCGACGGCCATCATCGCCTCGCGCACGCCCTGCTCCTCGTTCGTCTCCTCGTGGAGCAGCGTCATGCCGTACGCCTGCGCGTAGAAGGCGATGGCCGCGTCGAGGTCGGGCACGGCGATGCCGACGTGGTCGATGTGGGTGAACAGGGGCGTCGTCATGCCCGACACCCTACGAGCACGGTCGAGCCGGTGCCGTGGATTGGGGCGGTCCTAAGCCACATTGTCGACTGTATACAGGATACGGTCCTGCAGATCGGCCCCCTTTCCCCGGAGGAGAACCATGTCGACCGACCGCAGCACCCCCTCAGCCCCCGTGCCGGACCGTCTCCACGGCACCGACGAGCGCGACCGGCTCGACGCGCTCGACCCGAGCCCGGTGCGCTCCCGGCGCCGCGGCGTGCGGCCCCTGGCGGCGCTCGCCGTGCCCGCGGTGGCCCTCGCCCTCGCCGGCTGCTCGGCCGTCACCCCGGCGACGTCGGGCTCCGGCAGCACGGCCGGCGGCACGGGCGCGGCCGGCGGTGGCGCCGCGCAGGCCGCCGACACCTTCGGCGAGCCCGCGCAGGACGGCCAGGTCAAGCAGGGTGGCGACCTCGTCATGGCGCTGTCGGCCGAGCCCGACCAGCTCGACCCCGCGCTGTCGCGCAGCCTCTACTCGCGCTACGTCTTCCACACCATGTGCCAGAAGCTCTACGACGTCGACGAGAAGGCGCAGATCGTGCCGCAGCTCGCGACGGCCCTGCCGACGACGAGCGACGACGGGCTGACCGTCACGGTGCCGGTGCGTGAGGGGGCGAAGTTCGCCGACGGCACCGCCTTCGACGCGGCCGCCGTCAAGGCGAGCCTCGAGCGCGAGCTGACGCTCGAGGCCAGCGCCCGCAAGAGCGAGCTCGGCCCGATCGACAAGGTGGAGGCCCCCGACGCGAAGACGGTCGTCATCACGCTGTCCAAGCCCTTCGCGCCCCTCACCGCGGCGCTCACCGACCGGGCCGGCATGATCGTGAGCCCCACCCAGGCGAAGAAGCTCGGTGACGACTTCGCGAGCGCCCCGGTCTGCGTCGGGCCGTTCAAGTTCTCCAAGCGCGTGCCGCAGAACTCCATCGAGGTCGTCAAGGACCCGAACTACTACGACGCCGCCAAGGTGCACCTCGACAAGATCACCTACCGGATCATCACCGACTCCAGCATCCGGTCGGCCAACCTCCGCTCCGGTGACGTCCAGGTGGCCGACTCGCTGTCCGCCCAGGACGTGCCGGCACTGCAGGGCGAGGACGCGCTGACGGTGCTCCAGTCGCAGTCGCTCGGCTACCAGGGCCTGACGATCAACCTCGGCAACGTCGACGGGGTGGGCACTCCTCCGAAGCCGATCGACCGCCCCGAGGCCAAGAACGCCATGGTGCGCCAGGCCCTCGAGCTGTCGATCGACCGCCCGGGCCTCGTCAAGGTGATCTTCAACGACCTCAACACCGTCGCCTGCTCGCCCATCTCGCCCACGACCGAGTTCACGTCCGAGGCCGCCCAGACGTGCGCCCCGCACGACCCGGCCAAGGCCAAGCAGATGCTGCAGGACGCCGGCGTCAGCACCCCCGTCAAGATCGAGATGATCACGTCGAACAACCCCGACAGCCTGCGCCTCGCCCAGGCCCTGCAGGCCATGGTGAAGGAGGGCGGCTTCGACCTGCAGATCAAGCCGGTGGAGTACGCCACCCTGCTCGACCAGCAGGACCGCGGTGACTTCTCCGTGCTCCAGCTCGGGTGGTCGGGGCGCATCGACCCGGACGCCAACATCACGAACTTCCTGCGGACGGGCGGCAGCCAGAACGTCTCCGGCTACAGCAGCACCGCGCTCGACGACCTGCTCGACCAGGCCCGCGAGGAGCAGGACCCGGCCCAGCGGCGCGAGCTCTACGGCAAGGCCGTGGCGCAGATCCAGAAGGACGAGCCGATCATCTACCTCTACCGGCAGCGCAACCTCACGGGTGTCTCGAACACGGTCAAGGGCGTGCAGGTCTTCCCGGACGGGGTCATCCGCGTCGCCTTCGCCGGGCTGGCGTCCTGACCCATGCGTCGCTACCTCCTCAGCAGGGCCTGGCAGTCGGCGCTCACCCTGGTCCTCGCGACCGTGGTGGTGTTCGTCGGCGTCCGGGCCCTGCCGGGCGACCCGGCCCTCGCCCTTGCGGGTGAGGACCGCAGCCCGGCGGCGCTCGCCGCCATCCGTGAGAAGTACGGCCTCGACGAGTCGTGGCTCGTCCAGTTCGGCAAGTACGTCTCGAGCGCGGTCCGCGGCGACCTCGGCACCTCGATCCGCACCGGGCAGCCGGTCAGCGAGATGCTCGCCACGGCGCTGCCCGTCACCGTCGAGCTCTCGCTCATCGCCATCGTCGTCGCGACGCTGCTCGGCGTCGGTGCCGGCGTCGTCGCCGCCGTGCGCCGCGGCCGCCCGGAGGAGTGGGTGGCCAACGTCTTCGCGCTCCTCGGGCTCTCGGTGCCGCACTTCTGGCTCGGGCTCGTCGCGATCCTCTACCTCTCGGTCGCGACCGGGCTCTTCCCGGCATCCGGCTTCGTGCCGCTCTCGGAGGACGTGCTCGACAACCTCCACCACGTCATCCTGCCCTCGCTCATCCTCGGGACCGGGCTCGCGGCGGTCATCATGCGCCAGACGCGGTCGTCGATGCTCGACGCGCTCTCGACCGACTTCGTGCGGACGGCGCGGGCCAAGGGCCTGCGGCCGCGGACCATCGTCACGCGGCACGCCCTGCGCAACAGCCTCATCGTCGTCGTCACCATCGTCGGGCTCCAGCTGGGCGGCCTCATCTCGGGGGCCGTCGTCACCGAGCAGATCTTCGGGCTGCCGGGCTTCGGCAAGATGACGATCGACGCCGTGTTCCAGCGCGACTACCCCGTC
Organism: Terrabacter sp. NPDC000476; assembly: GCF_040300125.1. Lineage (NCBI taxonomy): Bacteria > Bacillati > Actinomycetota > Actinomycetes > Micrococcales > Intrasporangiaceae > Terrabacter > Terrabacter sp. NPDC000476. The sequence continues at coordinate 1,460,357 of NZ_JBEPDF010000001.1, read as the reverse complement.
ATCCAGGCGGTCGTGCTCGTGACGGCGACGGCCTACATCGCGATCAACTTCGCGGTGGACCTGCTCTACTCCGTCATCGACCCACGCGTCCGCGTGGCCGGGGAGGCCTCATGAGTGTCGACGCCCTCGCCGACGCACCAGCCACGACGCGGGGCCGCTCGGACGCCCCCCGCGCGCGGGTGCTGCGCCGCCTCGTGCACAACCCGCTGGCCGTCACGAGCGCCGTCGTGCTCCTCGTGGCCGTCGTCGTGGCCGCGCTCGCCCCCGTCATCGCGCCGTATGCCCCCGAGCAGACCGACTTCGCCAACACCCTGGCGCCCCCGGGCACGGCCGGCCACCTCCTCGGCACCGACGACCTCGGCCGCGACGTGCTCTCGCGGATCATGCTCGGCGTGCGCGCCTCGCTCGTCGTGGCGCTGCTCGCCGTGGCGACGGCGCTCGTGGTCGGCGTACCGCTCGGGCTCGCGTCGGGCTACTTCCGCGCGGTCGACGGCGTCATCTCGCGCCTCACCGACCTCATGCTGGCCTTCCCGTTCCTCATCCTCGCCGTCGGCCTGGCGGCGATCCGCGGAGCGAGCCTCGGCAACGCGGCGATCGCCATCGGCATCGCGCAGATCCCCGGCGTCATCCGCGTCGTGCGCTCCGACGCCCTGCGCATCTCCTCGCTCGACTTCGTCGCCGCCTCCGTCGTCGACGGCGCGGGTGACCTGTGGGTGCTCTGGCGCCACGTGCTGCCGAACGCGACCTCCGTCGTGCTCGTGCAGGCCACGGTCGCGATCCCGGCCGCGATCCTCGGCGAGGCGGTGCTCTCGTTCCTCGGCCTCGGCATCCAGCCGCCCGACCCGAGCCTCGGCACCATGCTCGCCAACGCGCAGCAGTTCGCGGCCCGCGCGCCGTGGGCGGCCGTCCTGCCCGGCGTCGCCATCATGCTGCTCGCCCTGGCCTTCAACGTGTTCGGCGACAGCCTGCGCGATGCCCTCGACCCGAAGGGGAGCCGATCATGACGGCGACGAGAGCCGAGCCGGTGCTCGGCCACGAACAGGCCGCGCCCGTGCTCGAGGTGGCCGACCTCTCGGTCCGGTTCCGCGGCGAGGGCGGCGACGTCAGCGCCGTCGACGGCGTCGACCTCAGCCTCGGCCGCGGCGAGATCGTCGGCATCGTCGGCGAGTCCGGCTGTGGCAAGAGCGTGACGGCGATGAGCCTCGCGGGTCTGCTGCCCCGGAGCGCCACCGTGACGGGGTCCGTGCGTCTCGAGGGCCAGGAGCTCGTCGGTGCCGATGCGCGGCGCCTGCGCGCTGCCCGGGGTCAGGAGATCGCCTACATCTTCCAGGAGCCGATGACGTCGCTGAACCCGGTGCTGACGGTCGGGCGGCAGATCGGCGAGGTGCTGCAGGTGCACGAGCGGCTGAGCCGCCGCGAGGCCCGGGAGCGTGCGGTCGAGCTGCTCGCCCTCGTCGGCATCCCGTCCCCGCGCGAGCGCGTCGGTGCCTACCCGCACCAGCTCTCGGGTGGCATGCGCCAGCGCGTCATGATCGCCATGGCCGTCGCGTGCGAGCCGAAGGTGCTCGTCGCCGACGAGCCGACGACGGCGCTCGACGTCACCGTGCAGGCCGGCATCCTCGACGTGCTCCGGGGCCTGCGCGACCGGCTCGGCACGAGCATCCTCATCATCACGCACGACCTCGGCGTCATCGCCGACGTCGCCGACCGCGTCGTCGTCATGTATGCCGGCCGCGTCGTCGAGCGCGCCGGCGTCGGCGAGCTCTTCGAGCGTCCGCAGCACCACTACACCGCAGGCCTGCTCACCGCCACACCGACGGCCGGTCGGCACGCAGGGACCCACCGCCTCAAGGAGATTCCGGGTCTCGTGCCGGTGCTGCGCGAGCAGCCGGACGCCTGCACGTTCGCAGACCGCTGCCCGGCCGCCGACGAGCGGTGCCGGACGTCGGCGCCGCCCCTCGCCACCGCTCCCGGTCGCCCCGCCTCGCACGCGGTCGCGTGCTGGCACCCCCGGGGTGAGCAGGGGCGGCCCGCCCAGGAGGAGATCGCATGACCACGACACCGACGACCGGGACGGCTGGGACGGCCGGCGCGACGGGCACGGCGGGGGACCGCCCGGTGGCGGACCCGTCGGGCGAGCCGGTGCTCCGGCTCGACGACCTCGTCATGCACTTCGGGCCGGTGCGGGCCGTCGACGGGGTGTCGCTCGCGATCCGTGCGGGGGCCGTCACGGCGCTCGTGGGGGAGAGCGGGTCGGGCAAGTCGACCGTCGGTCGCTGCGTGGTGCGGTTGCTCGAACCGACCTCGGGCACCGTGCGGCTCGCCGGGGTCGACGTGACGAGCCTGTCGCGCCGTCGCCTCCGCGAGCACCGGCGCACCGTGTCGATCGTCTTCCAGGACCCGGCGGGTTCGCTCGACCCGCGGATGCTCGTCGGTGACGTCGTCGCCGAGCCGCTCCGGCTCTCGGCCGGCCGGTTGCGGCGGCAGGAACGCGAGGCCCGGGTCGCGGAGGGTCTCGAGCGGGTCGGCCTGCGCCCCGAGGTCGCCCGCCGCTACCCGCACGAGCTGTCGGGCGGCCAGCGACAGCGGGTCAGCATCGCGCGCGCCCTCATGTCGCAGCCGGCCCTGCTCGTCGCCGACGAGCCCACGAGCGCGCTCGACGTCTCGGTGCAGGCGTCGGTGCTCAACCTGCTCGCCGACCTCCAGCGCGACATCGGCTTCGCCTGCCTCTTCATCACCCACGACCTCGCGGCGGTCGAGTACCTCGCGGACGACATCGCCGTCATGTACCTCGGTCAGATCGTCGAGCACGGTTCCCGCGCAGAGGTCTTCGCGAACCCCAAGCACCCCTACACGCAGGCTCTCCTCGCCGCCGCGCCCGTCGCCGACCCCGTGGTGCAGCGCTCACGCACCCGGGTGCTGCTCGGCGACGACCTGCCCTCGGCCATCGACCCGCCGTCCGGGTGCCGGTTCCACACCCGGTGCCCGGTGGCGGTGGCCCGCTGCTCGTCGGAGGTGCCGGCGCTGCGTAGCGTGGGCGCCGGCGAGGTGGCCTGCCACCTCGTCGCCGACGACGGCACCGGTCCCGACGTGCGCACCGACGCGACCACCGACGCCCGGACCACCGACGCGACGACCACCGACGCGCCCGACCCGAGGAGCAGCGAATGACGTTCACGACCCGACCCACCCTCGAGGGGACCTTCGGGATGGTGTCGACGACGCACTGGATCGCCTCGCAGTCGGCGATGCGGGTGCTCGAGCTCGGGGGGAACGCCTTCGACGCCGCGGTCGCCGCCGGCTTCGTGCTGCACGTCGTCGAACCGCACCTCAACGGGCCGGGCGGCGACATGCCGGCCGTCATCGCCACGGCGGACGACCCCACGCCCCGCGTGCTCTGCGGGCAGGGGCCGGCGCCGGCGGGCGCGACGATCGAGCACTACCGGTCGGAGGGGTTCGAGCTCGTGCCGGGGTCGGGCCCCCTCGCGGCCGCCGTGCCGGGCGCGGTCGACGCGTGGCTGCTCATGCTGCGCGACCACGGCACCCGGACGCTCGCGGAGGTGCTCGAGCCGGCGATCGGCTACGCCCGGCACGGGCACCCCGTGCTCGAGCGCGTCTGCACCACGATCGGCCTGGTGCAGGACCTGTTCACCGACGACTGGACGACGTCCGCCGACCTCTGGCTCCGTGACGGCCGGCCCCCGGTGCCGGGGTCGCTCGTCACGAACCCGGCGTGGGCCGACACGCTGGAGCGGCTGCTCGAGCAGGCGCGCTCGGCGGGCGGCGACCGCGAGGCGCAGATCGAGGCGGCGCGACGCGCGTGGTCGCAGGGCTTCGTCGCTGAGGCCGTCGATGCCTTCTCCCGCAAGGCGTTCCGCGACTCCAGCGGCGAACGGCACTCGGGTCTCGTCACCGGTGACGACCTGGCGGCGTTCTCGGCCACCTGGGAGGAGGCCGCGACCGTCGACTGGCACGGTCACACCGTGGCCAAGACCGGCCCGTGGGGACAGGGTCCCGGGCTGCTCCAGAGCCTGCGCCTGCTCGACGCGCTCGGTGACGAGGCGGCGCTCGACCCGTCCACGTCCGACGGCATCCACGCGATCACCGAGGTCATGAAGCTCAGCTACGCCGACCGCGAGGCGTGGTACGGCGACGGCGACGTCCCGCTCGACGCCCTGCTGTCGCCGGCCTACGCGAGCGAGCGTGCGGCCCTCGTCGGGGACCGTGCGTCGCTCGAGGTGCGGCCCGGCCGGCCGGACGGTCGCGAGCCGCGCATCGCCGCGTACCTGCGGGGGAGCGGCCCCGACCGTCCCGTGGGTGCCGACGCCACGCTCGGCGAGCCCACCGTCGACCGCCGCGGCGAGACCCGGGGCGACACGTGCCACGTCGACGTCGTCGACCGCTGGGGCAACATGGTCTCGGCGACCCCGAGCGGGGGCTGGCTGCAGAGCTCCCCGACGATCCCCGAGCTGGGCTTCTGCCTCGGCAGCCGCATGCAGATGTTCTGGCTCGAGGAGGGGCTCGCCTCGTCGCTCGCGCCGGGTCGCCGTCCCCGCACGACGCTGACCCCGACGCTCGTGCTGCGCGACGGTGAGCCCGTCATGGCCTGCGGGTCGCCGGGCGGCGACCAGCAGGACCAGTGGCAGCTGCTCTTCCTGCTCCGCACGATCGTGCAGGGCACCTCGTTGCAGGAGGCCGTCGACGCCCCCGCCTGGCACACGAACGCCATCCCCGGCTCGTTCTGGCCGCGTGCCGTCGAGCCCGGGGTGCTCGTCGTGGAGGACCGTCTGGGCGACGCCGTCGTGCGCGACCTCCGGGCGCGCGGGCACGAGGTGCGGCTCGGCGACCCGTGGAGCGAAGGGCGGCTCTGCGCCGTCACCCGCGACCCCGGCTCGGGCGTGCTGCGCGCGGCGGCCAACCCGCGCGGCATGCAGGGCTATGCCGTCGGTCGCTGAGTGCGGCGCTCAGCCCTTCTCGGGAGCACTCGTGACGTCGGCCGCCGCGGCGAGTGCCGCGGCGTCGACGTGCACCTGGGCGGCGATCGCAGCGGCGTCGCCGTCGCCGTCGGCGATGGCGTCGACGAGGCGGATGTGCTCCTGCCACGAGTGCGGTGCCCGGTGGGCCGCCGTCAGTCGGAAGATCCAGTGCACGTGAAGGTAGACCGAGGCGGAAAGCGTTCGCAGCCAACGGTTTCCGGAGAGCTCGGTGACGCGCATGTGGAAGGCGCTGTTGAGCTCCGCGACCTGGGAGAGGTCGCCGCGCTCGGTGGCCTCCCGTGCCTTCTCGAGCAGCGCCCGCAGCTCTGCCACCTGGGCCGGCGTGGCGCGCTCGGCGGCGAGCCGGGCCGCCACGGACTCGAGGCTGGAACGCACCGCGAAGAGCTCGGAGACCGCCGACGCGTCGGGCGTCGCGACGACCGCACCGCGCCGCGGCACGAGCGTCACCAGGCCGTCCGCCTCGACGACGCGCAGCGCCTCGCGGACCGGGTTGCGCGAGGTGCCGAAGTCCGAGGCCAGGCGGTCCTCCGTCAGCCGTTCGCCCGGCGGGTAGTCGCCGTCGACGATGCGCCGCCTCAGCTCGGCCAGCACCTGGTCGCGCAGCGCGAGGTGGCTGCTGCCGATCGTCTGGGGCTCGACCACGCCACATCTCCCTCGCCGCGGACGGACCCTCCTGGTGCCGTTGCTGTGCCGCATCGTATACGAAGGACAATCCTGTGCTCCCTGCCCTGCTGAACCTCACCCCGACGGCTGCGACGGCCGTCGACGGCGCCCCCGCCGGGGTCGCCGGCGTCGGCGTGCTCGACTGGGCCCTCGCGGTCAGCCCCGTCGTGCTGCTGCTCGCGCTCGTGCTCTGGGGCCGTCTCTCGATGCTCGTCAACGCGAGCGTCACGGTGGCCTACGCGCTGGCGACGGCGCTGCTCGCCTTCGGGGCACCACCGCTGACCGTCGCCGTGGGGCTGGGCAAGGGGGCCTGGGTCGGGGTCTGGATCCTCTACGTCATCGGCCCGGCGCTGCTCATGCACCACCTCGCGACCCGGGTCGGCATGGTCTCGCTCGGGCGCTCCCTCGCGCGGGTGCTGCCGAGCCGCACGGAGAACGTGCTGCTGCTCGCGTGGGTGCTCCCGTCGTTCATCCAGGGGGTCTCGGGGTTCGGCACCCCCATCGCCGTCGCCGCGCCGCTGCTCGTCGCGCTCGGGGTCAGCGTGCCGAGGGCCGTCGCGCTCCCGCTCGTCGGCTACCACTGGGCGGTGGGGTTCGGCTCGATGGGCTCGTCGTTCTACATGGGCGCGCTGACCGGCCACCTCGACGGCGCCGAGACGGTGTCGTTCGCGGCCGCGGCGTCGCTGGCCCTCGGCGTCAACTGCCTCCTGTCGGGCGTGCTCGTCGCGGTCATGTCGAGTGGGCGTCGCGCGCTGCGCGAGGCCTGGCCGATGCTCGTCACCGTCGGTCCGGCGATGGCGCTGGTCCAAGCGGCGGTCGCGCACCTCGAGCCCGGCATCGGGGCGCTGGGCGGCGGGGCGGCGGGCATCGCCACGGTCTTCCTCCTGCGCGCGGTCCGGCGCGGGCGCTCCCGACCGGTCGAGCGCCGCGACGACGCCGACGTGCGCGCAGACCTCGACGCCGGAGGTGTCCGCGAGGTCGAGGCCGACGCCGGCGGACAGCCCGCCCCTGGGACGCCGGTCGAGGCCGCCGCCGAGCGCGCGCGGGCCTGCGCCGCCGCGATCCCGTATGCCGTGCTCGCTGCCGTCGCGCTGCTCGTCTTCCTGCCGCCCGCGGTGCGGGCCTGGGCGAAGACCCACCTGCTCCTCGGCCCGTCGTTCCCGGCCACGGTGACCGGCGAGGGCGTGGCCAACCCGGCCGTGTCGACCTACAACCCCATCGCCGTGCTCGGCCACCCGGGCACCTTCCTGCTCGTCGCCTCGGGTCTCAGCCTCCTCGTGTGGAAGCGCAACGGTGACTGGCCACGGCACGCCTGGGGGGCCGTCTGGCTGGCCGCCCTCAAGCAGTTCCGCAAGTCTGCGCCGTCGGTGCTCCTGCTCGCGGCCGTGGCCGGGGTGCTCGTCGACAGCGGCATGGTCTCGGCGGTGGCCAGGGGAGCCGCGGCCGCCGCGGGCTCGGGCTATCCGTTCCTGGCCCCTGTGGTCGGAGCCCTCGGGTCGTTCATCACCGGCTCGACGACGAGCTCCAACGCGCTCTTCTCCGCCTTCCAGGTGGAGGTCGCCCAGCTCATCGACGCCCCGGGACCCGCCCTGCTCGCCGGCCAGCTCGCCGGCGGAAACATCGGCAACTCGCTGGCGCCGGTCGTCATCGTCCTCGGCCTGAGCGCCGTAGGCGGCGACCGGGCCTCGAGCGGCGCCGTGCTCCGGATGACGCTGCTCCCGGCGGCGGTGCTCCTCGTCGCGACCGTGGCGACGACGGTCGGGCTCACGGCGCTCCTCTGACCCGCCGTCGGGCCGGCGGCCGCAGCCTGCCGGACGGACTGTGCCCTTGGTCATGCTCGCTCGGGCCCTCCCGGGCCTCGCGACTACAGTGTGCGGACACCTTCAATGACGTCGGAAGAGGCTTCACCCATGACTGCTGACCGTCCCACCTCCGTGATCGTCGCCGGAGCGCGCACCCCCATGGGGCGTCTGCTCGGCTCGCTCAAGGACTTCTCCGGATCGGACCTCGGTGGCGTCGCCATCCGGGGCGCCCTCGAGAAGGCGGGCGTCGCCCCGGAGCAGGTCGAGTACGTCGTCATGGGCCAGGTGCTGCAGGCCGGCGCCGGCCAGATCCCGGCCCGCCAGGCAGCCCATGCCGCGGGCATCCCGATGACGGTGCCGGCGCTGACGATCAACAAGGTCTGCCTCTCCGGCATCAACGCGATCGCCATGGCCGACCAGCTGATCCGCGCGGGGGAGGTCGACGTCGTCGTCGCCGGCGGTCAGGAGTCGATGACGAACGCGCCGCACCTCATGACGAAGTCGCGCGAGGGCTACAAGTACGGCGACGTGACGATGCGCGACCACATGGCCTTCGACGGCCTCTGGGACGCCTTCACCGACCAGGCGATGGGGCTGCTCACCGAGCAGGCCAACACGGGCGAGCAGGCGTTCACGCGCGAGGAGCAGGACGAGTTCTCGGCACGCAGCCACCAGCTCGCCGCCAAGGCGTGGAAGGACGGGCTCTTCGACGACGAGGTCGTGCCCGTGAGCATCCCGCAGCGCAAGGGCGACCCGATCGTCTTCAAGAGCGACGAGGGCATCCGCGCCGACACGACGACCGCCTCGCTCGGCGGCCTGCGCCCCGCTTTCAGCAAGGACGGCACCATCACCGCGGGCTCGGCGTCGCAGATCTCCGACGGCGCCGCCGCGGTCGTCGTCATGAGCAAGGCCAGGGCCGAGGAGCTCGGCCTGACCTGGCTCGCCGAGATCGGCGCGCACGGCATGGTCGCCGGCCCCGACTCCACGCTCCAGCAGCAGCCCGCCCGCGCCATCGCCCGGGCCTGCGAGAAGGAGGGCATCACGCCGGCCGACCTCGACCTCGTCGAGATCAACGAGGCGTTCGCCGCCGTCGGGCTGGCCTCGGCCAAGGAGCTCGGCATCGACCTCGACAAGGTGAACGTCAACGGCGGGGCCATCGCGCTCGGCCACCCCATCGGCATGTCGGGCGCGCGCATCGCGCTCCACCTCGCCCTCGAGCTCCAGCGCCGCGGCGGCGGCGTGGGCGCGGCGGCGCTCTGCGGTGGCGGCGGTCAGGGCGACGCCCTGGTCGTGCGCGTGCCGAAGACCGCCTGAGCGCCGAAACCCCTTTCGTGGCACGCCGATCCGTCGACGTCCCCGCCCTGGTCGAGTCGGCCAGGGCGGGCTCGCCGCGTGCGGTCGCACGTCTCATCTCGCTCGTCGAGGACGGCCACGACGCCCTGCGTGACGTCATGGCCGCGCTGGCCCCCCACGCGGGACGGGCCTGGGTCATCGGCCTCACCGGCTCGCCGGGGGTCGGCAAGTCGACGACGACGACGGCTCTCGTCGGGGCCTTCCGGCAGCGGGGCCTGCGGGTGGGCGTCCTCGCGGTCGACCCGAGCTCGCCCTTCTCGGGCGGCGCGCTCCTGGGCGACCGGGTGCGCATGCAGGACCACGCGCTCGACCCCGAGGTCTACATCCGCTCGATGGCCTCGCGCGGCCACCTCGGCGGCCTCTCCTTCACGACGCCCCAGGCGATCCGGGTGCTCGACGCCGCCGGCTGCGACGTCGTGCTCGTCGAGACCGTCGGGGTCGGCCAGTCCGAGGTGGAGGTCGCCGGGCTCGCCGACACCTCGGTCGTGCTGCTCGCGCCCGGCATGGGCGACGGCATCCAGGCGGCCAAGGCCGGCATCCTCGAGATCGGCGACGTCTTCGTCGTCAACAAGGCCGACCGCGACGGCGCCGACGCCACGGTGCGCGACCTCCGGCACATGATCTCGCTCGGTGACCGCACGGAGCCGGGACTGTGGCGACCGCCCGTCGTCAAGACCGTCGCGGCAGAGCGCATCGGCGTCGACGAGGTCATGGAGGCGCTCGACAAGCACCGGGCCCACCTCGAGGAGAGCGGCGAGCTGCGCCGCCGCCGGGAGCGCCGCGCGGTGGACGAGATCGAGTCGATCGCGCTCGCGGCCCTGCGGTCGCGGTTCGCGCGCTTCGCGGGGCACGAGGGGGTGGCCGCGCTCGCGCGCGAGGTGCTCGCCGGCCGCCTCGACCCCTACGCGGCGGCCGACCGCCTCGTGGAGAACGTGGGCGCCTGAGCCGGCGACGGCAGCGTTCCTCGCCGACCCCCGAACCGGTCGGCGCCCGGCCGGCTCAGGCGCGGCTCCGTGCCAGCGCGACCAGTTCCTGTGTCGTGCGGGCCCGGCGCTCGGCGCGGACGAGCACCGACCGGACCCACGCCGGCCGGAACATGACCTGGTCCCAGGTGAAGCGGTAGACGCTCCACCCCTCGAGCACGAGCTCGTCGTAGGGCCAGCAGTCGCGCGTCAGTCGTCCTCTGCCCGTGTGGAACTCGTGGCTGTCGGCCTCGACGACGATGCCGAGCCCGGAGTCGACGAGGTCAGGCACGACCCGCATCCCGTCGGCGACCGCGATGCCGACCTGCGGCCGCAGGTCGAGCCCGGGGACGTCCAGGGCGATGGCGCGCAGCACGGACTCGAAGGGGTTCGCCGCCTTGCCCGACGCGTGCGACAGGACGCGGAGCACCCGCGGCCGACCCGGTCCCCGGACGTCCCGTGCGGCACGGGCCAGGTCCGCGGGACGGACGTCCCGGCAGCGCAGTGCCGAGTCGGCGATCGCGAGCGCCTCGTCCAGAGGCAGGTGGCGGGCGCAGTCGACGACGGTGCGCAGCGGCGCGGTGACGCCGGCCACGACCTCCGCGTGCTCGAGCGCGGAGGTGAGGACCGAGGCCCGCGCCCAGGTCTGCGAGGTGATCCTGCGACCCGGCGGCACGGTGACCTCGGACCGCGGAGGGACGGTCTTGACCTTCCAGCCGTGGGAGAGCGCGGCGGAGCGCAGCGAGACCACGGCGCTCAGCTCGTGGGCCAGTGCCCGGGTGGTGTCGACCTCGGGGAGCAGGTAGCGCCCGGCCCGCGGACGCAGCACGACACCGAGCTCGACGGCGCGGCGGAGGCGGCGCCTCGGCACGAGCAGGCGCAGCTCCGCACGGGTCGCGGTGCCCCCGAGCCTCCGGACCGCTGCCTCCGCCTCCATGCCCGGAAGCGTGCCCGGGTCGGGCGGGCTCGCGAGCGCGCTCTCCACAGGCCACCCCGACACACCGACCCGCGCGACGCGGCCGTCCGCCCGCAGGCGCGCAGCCACGCCCCGGCAGGTCCTGTGTCGGGAGGGCCCGGCAGCCGGGTCGGGGCCCGTAAATGGATGGCGCGCCCCGTGAGCGTGGTGCCACCGTCGGGGAATGGACATTCTCCCGCTCGACCGTGACGACGACGTCATGCTCAAGGAGCTGCACGGCCTCGCCGCACGCAGCGAGGCCGTGTCGCGCGTGCAGCCCGTGCGCCGCACCGAGGAGGAGTTCCTCAAGATGGTGCGCTTCGAGTTCCCGGGCGAGCGCGAGGAGACGGCCGTGGCGACCGTCGACGGCGCACCCGTCGGCTGGGCCCGTCTCTTCGTCCCGGAGCGAGACAACCGCGACAAGTGCTGGTCGCACGTCGAGGTCGACCCAGCGCACCGGCGGCAGGGCGTCGGCACCGCCCTCGCCGACTGGCTGGAGGAGCGCGCCCGGGCTGCCCGCCGGGACATGCTGCTCACGGAGGTGTTCGTCCCCGTCGGAGACCGCGAGACGCACACCAGTCGCGAGTTCGCCTTGCGCAGAGGGTATTCCGTGACGAGCGTCGAGATCGTCCGGTCGCTCCCGCTGCCGGTGGCGCCGGAGCTGCTGACGACCGAGCTGCGTCGCGCGGCCGAGGCGATGGGCGACGACTACGAGCTCAGCGTGCACGTCGACGGGGTGCCGGCCGAGCTGCGCCAGGGCGTGTGCGACGCGTCCAACCGGCTCATCCTCGACGCCCCCACGGGCGAGGTGGAGTTCGAGCCCGAGTCGATGACGGTCGAGGACTACGAGACGCTCCTGACGCACCTGCGCGACACCGGCCGCACCATGGTGACGGCCGTCGCCGTCCACCGGCCCACGGGCGTCGTCGCGGCGTACACCGACCTCGCCGTGCCGACGGGCGACCCCGACATCGTCTTCCAGTGGGGCACGCTCGTGCTCCCGGAGCACCGCGGCCACCGCCTCGGCATGGCCGTCAAGGCGGCCAACCTGGCGGAGCTCGCCCGGCTCGCCCCCGGCCGGCGCTCGGTGCAGACGATGAACGACGAGCAGAACCCGTGGATGGTGCAGATCAACGTCGACCTCGGCTTCCGGGTCGTCGAGGAGGCCCTGACGGTGCGCAAGCTGCTCTGAGCCGGCTGAGCCGGCTGAGCCGGCTGAGCCGGCTGGGCCGGCTGGGCCGGCTGGGCCGACGAACGCGGGTGGCCCCGGCGCCATCCGGCGGCACGGGCGGCATACGGTGTCGTCATGCTCCTCGCCTTCTCCGTCGCCCCCACCGTCGCGGCCGACGACACCGGTTCCGTGTCCGACGCCGTCGCCCGGGCCATCCGCATCGTGCGCGACTCGGGCCTGCCGCACCGCACCGACGCGATGTTCACGACGATCGAAGGGGAGTGGGACGAGTGCATGGCTGTCGTCAAGCGGTGCTGCGACGTGCTCGCGGAGAGCTCCCCGCGTGTCGGGCTCGTGCTCAAGGCCGACATCCGTCCGGGCTTCACGGGCGAGCTCGACGGCAAGCTGGAACGACTCGAGGATGCCCTCGACCGCCAGCGGGATGAGTGAGTCCGACTGGCAGCTGAGGCCGCTCGTCGCGGAGGACTGCGACGAGCTCGCCCGTGTGCACATGGCGGTGTGGCGTGAGGCCTACGCCGACGTCATGCCGGCCGACTACCTCGCGGGCCTGAGCGACGAGCGGTGCGCCGCCGGCTGGCGGCGTCGCGTCGACGCAGCGGGGGAGGCCCGCACGCTCGTCGTCGTGGGCCCGGACGGAGGCATCGCCGGTTTCGCGAGCGCCGGACCGAGCCGCGACGACGATGCACCCACGCAGTGGGAGCTCCATGCCATCAACCTGACGGCGGCGGCCCGGGGCACGGGCGTCGCCGACCGGCTGCTCGACGAGCTGCTCGGGGACCGGGAGTCCAGCCTCTGGGTCGTCGAGGCGAACGCGCGCGCCGTCGCCTTCTACGCGCGGCGCGGCTTCGTCGACGAGGGCGGGCGCGCCGAGCACGACCCGACCGGCACGGTCGAGATGCGCATGGTGCGCCTGACGCCGCAGGCCCCCTCGGCCGGCACCGTCCGCGCCGAGGGACTCGGGGTCCGTTTCGGAGACGTCGTGGCCCTCGACGGCGTGACGGTCGAGGCCGCGCCGGGCGGGGTGCTGGCCGTCACCGGTCCGTCCGGCGCGGGCAAGTCCACGCTCCTGTGGGCGCTCGCCGGGGCCCTGGCCGACACGGCGACGTGCGCCGGGCGCGTCACGGTGGGCGAGGCGGAGGTCTCGCCGCGGGCGGCCCGCGACGCCACGGTTCGGCTCGGGGTCGCCGTCGTGCCGCAGGGCAACGGCCTGGCCTCGGTGCTCACCGCCTCCGAGAACTGCCTCGTCCCCCTCGTGGCCGCCGGCCTGCCGGCGCGCGAGGCGCGTGACCGGGTCGAGCAGGCGCTGCTAGCCGTGGGTCTCGAGGACTCGGGCAACCACCTCATCGAGGAGCTCTCGGGCGGCCAGCAGCAGCGCGTCGCGGTGGCCCGCGCCCTCGCGTCGCAGCCCCTCGTGCTCCTCGCCGACGAGCCCACCTCGGAGCTCGACCACGCGAACCGCGAGCGGGTGCTCGCCCTGCTGCACGACCTCGCCGCCACCGGGCGCACCGTCGTCATGGCGACCCACGACCCGGAGGCGGCCGCCACCGCCCGGCACGAGGTCCACCTCGACGAGGGACGGGTGGTGCGGCGCCGGTGACGAGGCGGACGAGAGCAGCCACGAGCGCCGGCGGGGGACCGAGCACGCGCGGCAGGGCGGGGGCGCCGACGAGAACCTCCTCCCGGGCGGCGCGCACGTGGGCGGCCGTGACGCACCGGCGCGCGCAGGCGGCGGCGCTGGTCCTGCTGTCGGCGCTCGTCGTCGGCAGCGCCGTGCTCGGCCCGCTCTACGCGCGCGCCCTCGAGCACGGGCTGCTCCGCGACGCCCTGGCTCGGGCGTCCGTCGTCGACACGGGTCTCGTCGTCGAGCAGGGCAGCACCGAGAGGGCCGTGCCGTCGCCGGCCCAGGTGCAGCGCATCGTGCCGGAGACCGTCCGGTCGGCCTTCGACGCCCCGGTGGCGCTCGTCTCGGGGCAGGTCGTGCTCGGCATGGCGCCGAGTCGGGGTGGCCAGGGGGTGCAGACGACGGCCTACGCCCCCCTCGCGGGCTGCGCCGACGTCAAGATCATCACGGGCCGGTGCCCGACGACCGCCGGAGAGGTGCTCGTCTCGGCCGCCGAGGCGGCCTTCGAGGGTTGGCGCACCGGCGACCGGGTGCCGCTCGTGGCGACGCCCGGCGGCCAGCTCGCGCCCGGCGACGAGGAGCGGCGCGTGCGGGTCTCGGGGACCTACGACGCGCTCGACGACGACGGCGCGTGGTTCGGCGTGCGGCTGACCGGGCGGGCGGGCACGCAGGCCGCCGTGGGCCTGGGCTCCGTGCCCCGCGTCGACACGCCCATCGTCGCGCCCGCCTTCTTCGACGTGACACCGACGGGCAGCACGCTGCGGCTCACCGCGACGCTGCGCCGCGACGAGCTCTCCGTCGACGCGCTCCCGGGGCTCGTCGACGGCATCGCGGCCCTGGAGGCGGCGTCCGCGTCGTCGACCGGCGGCTCGACCGCGCCGCGGGTGCAGAGCGGCCTCGACCAGATCGGCCGCACCGTCGTCGCGGGGCAGGCCCAGGCGGCGGTGCTCGTGCCGCTCCTGCTCGGCCAGCTCGCCCTCTTCTCCCTCGTCATCCTCGGACTCGCGTCGTCGGCCGCCGTCGAGCAGCGGCGCCCCGAGATCGCCCTGGCGCGCCTGCGCGGTGACGGCGTCCGGGGTGTCCGCCGCATGCTCGTCTCGGAGCTCGGCCTGCTCGTGGCGCTCGGCGTGCCGGTCGGCTTCGGCCTCGCCGTCGGAGCCGACCTCGTCGCGAGCCGCGTGTGGCTGCCCGCCGGAGTGCCCTTCGAGGTCCCGTGGACCGCGTATGCCGCCGCCGGGCTCGCGCTCGTCGCCGGGGTGGGTGCCGTCGTCGTCACGTCGCGACCGGTGCTGCGCGAGCCGATCCCCTCCCTCCTGCGGCGCATCCCACCGCGCCAGCGCGGCTTCGCGATCGGGCTGCTCGACGCCGTCATCATCGCCGTCGCGGCCGCCGGCGTGGTCGCCATCGTCACGGGCGACGTGTCGGGGCCGGTCGCCATGGCGACGCCCGCGCTCCTGGCCCTCGCGGTCGGGCTGCTGCTCGCCCTGCTCCTCGTGCCCGTCGCGGGCGGGGTCGGACGCCTCGCCCTCGGGCGGGGCCGGGCCGTGACGGGCCTGACCGCCGTGCAGGTCGCGCGTCGCCCGGCGGTGCGCCGGGTCGTCGCCATCGTCACGGTGGCCACGGCGCTCACCGTCTTCGTCACCGACGCCTACCTCACGGCCGCGCGCAACCGCGACGGGCGGGCCACGCTCGAGGCGGGCGCACAGGTGGTGCTGCACACCGACTCCGAGGAGCCGGCCCTGCTGCGCTCGACGTTGCGCATGATCGACCCGTCGTCGAGCTATGCCGTGCCCCTCGCCCGGCTGCTCCCGCCGAACGCGAGCGCGTTCGGCACCGTGGCGGTCGTGCCCAGCGCGATGCCCCGCATCGCGCTGCCCGCGAGCGGCGCCCCCGCCACGGCGAGCGCGTCCGCCTCCTCGGCGGCCTCGGCGGCCTCGGGATCCTCGGAGGTCACCGGCGCCGGCCCGCCGTGGTCGGCCCTCGCGGCGCCCGCCTCGCCGTCGACCGTGCTCACTGGCCCGTCGGTCGCGGTGACGGTGACCGCCGACGTCGCGGCGAGCGGCGCGGGGCTCGACGGTGCGACGCCCGGCCGGCGCCGGCCGCCGAACGCCGTCCCCGTGGCGCTCTCGCTCCAGCGGCCCGACGGCAGCGGGGCCACCGTCTCCCTCGGCCTCGTGCCCTTCGACACCGCCCGCCCGCGCACCCTCACGGCACGCGTGCCGTGCGGGGCCGCCCCCTGCACCCTCGTCGGCATCTCCGTCGACCGGCACCCCGACGAGGTGCGCGCCGTCGTCGGACGGCTGACGGTGCTCGGTATCCGCGCGGGCACGGCGCCCGCGCTGCCGCTCGGCGCGCAGCAGTGGGAGTCGTACGGCTCGCCGTTCGCCCTCGACCGTGCGGCCGCCGGCGTGCCCGGCTTCGCGGCGATCACCGTGGACCCCGCGGCGCCGCAACGGATGGACCTCCGCTTCGGCTCGACCGGGGGCGTCATCTCGGCGACCCTCACCCGACCCCGGCTGCCCGCCATCGTCGTGCCGGGGCCCGGTGGCCCGACCCGGGCACCCGACGGCGTCACGGGCTTCAGCGGCAACACCGTCCCGGTCACCGAGAAGGCGCGCGCGGCATACGGCCCCCAGGGGGTGACGAACGTCGTCCTCGTCGACTACGACGCCCTCGCCGCCGAGGCCGGGCGCCTCTACGCGACCGGCTCGCTCGACGTCCTCGTCGGCGACCGCTCCCGCTTGCAGGCGGTCACGACGGCCCTCGACGGCGCCGGCATCGGCGTGCGCTCGGTCACCGACCGCGCGGAGCTGCTCGACTCCTACGACCGCTCCGCGTCGGCCTGGGGGCTGCGTCTCGGCCTCGTGGTCGGCGGCCTCGCGCTGCTGCTCGCAGCCCTCGTGCTCGTCCTCGTCACGATCACCTCGTGGCGGGGGCGCTCGAAGGACCTCGCCGCGCTGCGGCTGGCCGGGGTGCCCGCGTCGACCGTGCGACGCGTCGGGATCGCCGAGCAGCTCGTCGTCATCGTGCTCGCGGTCGTCGTCGGCGCCCTGTGCGGGGCGCTCGGGTCGCGGCTCTCGCTCGCGCTCATCCCGTTCTTCACGACGCCCTCGGACGTGTTCGTCGCCGACCTCACCCCCAACCTCGGGGCCATGGCGCTCGCGGCGCTCGCCACGGTCGTGTGGCTCTCGGTGGTGGCCGTCGTGCTCGGGCTCTGGCTCGCGCGGCGCTCGACCGTCGCGCGGGTGCGGGAGAGCGCATGAGCGCCGCCCGCACGTCGAACGCGCCACGCACGCCCGGCGACGGCGCCACCCCGTCCGCCGCGGCAGGGCGGGGGCTCGACGTGACGACGCGGGGGCTCGTCGTCATCTACCGCTCGGAGGGGCACGACGTCGCCGCGCTCTCCGGCATCGACCTGCGCGTGTCGGCGGGGGAGGTGGTCGGGCTGCTCGGACCGAGCGGGGCCGGCAAGTCGACGCTGCTCACCGTGTTCGGTGGCCTGACGGTGCCGAGCGCCGGGGCGGTCCACATCGGCCACCGGGACCTCAAGGCGCTGACGGCCGCCCAGCTCGACGACTTCCGTGCCGGCGACGTCGGCCTGCTCCTGCAGGGCGCGGCGCGCAACCTGCTGCCCTACCTCACCCCGCGCCAGAACGTCGACTTCGCCCAGGCGCGCGCCCGACGGCTCGGCCGCGACGTGCCCGCTGCCGACGAGGTGCTCGACCTGCTCGGCATCGGCGGCCTCGCCGACCGCTCGCTCACCGGGCTCACCCCCGGCGAGCTGCAGCTGACCGCCATCGCCGTGGCCATCGCCTGCTACCCGGGCCTCGTGCTCGGCGACGAGCCGACGAGCCAGCTCGACCACGAGTCGCGCGACCGGGTGCTCGACGCCCTGCGCGAGGTCAACGAGCGGCTCGGCTCCACGGTGGTCGTCGTGACCCACGACCCCGACGTCGCCGCCCGGCTGCCGCGGACCGTGACGATCCGCGACGGACGGGTCGGGGCCGAGGGGCGCCTCGGGGAGGAGTATGCCGTCGTGTCGGCCGACGGGTCCGTGCCCTTGCCCGGGGCGGCGCTCGACGACTTCCCACCGGGCGCGCTCGTCCGCCTCCGGCACGACGGCACGGGGTGGCGGCTCGAGGCCCCCGAGGATGCCGGGGACGCTGGGACCGGCGAGGTGGCCGAGGACGCCGGGAAGCGTGGGGAAGGTGGGGATGTCGTGGGGCGCGACGACGCGCCGACGAGGCCGGTGTGACGCACACGACATCCGTGCTCGCATCTGTGGTTGTTTGTCCCTAAAGTCCGTAATGTCCACGCGTGCTCCCGCGTTCGGTTGGGGCGCCCGGCTACCGACGCGTATCGTTGGCGTCTGCCGACTGTCCTCGGCGACCCCCGTGCGTCATCGAAAGGCCCCTCCATGCCCCGCCCCGCGACCCGTCGGCGAGTCCTCGCCGCCGCGATCGCCGGCGTCGCGCTCCTCGGCGCGTGCACCGGCAACGCCGACGACGGCACCGACGGCACGGACGGCTCCGGCGCCTCGGCCACCCCGGCGGTCGCGCCCGACGCCGCCTCGAGCACCGCGACCGGTGTCGTGACCGCTGCCGCCGCCGCCGCGATGGACGCGTCGGCCACCGGTGGCGCAGCGCGCGCCAAGGTGTTCACGGGAGCGGCCCTGCAGTCGGCCAACGCCTACGCGAAGACCCTGCCGGGACGCACCGCCGCGGAGAAGGCCGAGGCCGAGCTCGCGACGACCGGCGTCAAGGTCCTGGCCGTCTCGCGCGCCGGTGACGCGCCGCCGCAGATCCTCGCCCAGACGACGCTCAAGAAGACCGGCGCGGCCGTGCTCGTCCTGCTCGTGGGAGACGCTGGAACGTTCAAGGTCGCAGCCGTGACGCCCATGCTCCCCGACGCCAAGCTCGACGCCCTCGACCCGACGAGCGACGGCTCGGCGGCGGTCGCCGACGCCAAGGGCCTCGCGGCGACGCCGGACGAGGTCGTCGCCGCCTTCGCCGCGTCGGTGCGCTTCCCGAAGCCGACGACCTCGAAGCTGCTCGCCGCCGACCCCCTCTCGGAGCAGCTGCGCGCCTCCGCGACGGCGCAGTCGAAGGCGCTGAACAACCAGGGCGCGTTCACCCAGGAGCACCAGCCCAGGGGTGTGCTCGGTGGGCTGCGCCTCAAGGACGGCGCCGGTGCCATCGTCTTCGCCCGCCTCGTGCGCAGCGACGCCATCGCCATGCGGACCCCGGTCAGGCTGACGCCGGCCAAGGACCTCACGCTGCTGACCGGCATCCGGACGATCACCACCGAGGCCGACCTGACCTCCAACGAGATCATCGCGTTCGTCATCCCTGCGTCGGGACAGGCTCGCGTCGTCGCGGCCTCCGACCAGCTCGTCGCCGGCTCGGGTCGGTGAGACAGGATTGATCTATGAGTCACCAGCCATTCACCGCAGCAGCACTTCGAGGTGCCGTCGACCTCTCGTCGCTCAAGCGTCCGGCCCCGCCGGCTGGCCCCGCCTCCGGCGCGGCCGGCACCTCGACGGACGGTGCGTCCGTCGTCATCGAGGGCACTGACGCCTCCATCCGCGACGTCATCGCGGCGTCGGCCCAGCACCCCGTCGTCATGGTGCTCTGGTCGCGCCGCCTGCAGGAGTCGGCGGAGTTCGTCGCCACGCTCACCACGGTGGCGAACCGGTATGCCGGCCGCTTCCAGCTCGTGACCGTCGACGTCGACGCCAACCCGACCATCCTGCAGGCCTTCCAGGTGCAGGCCGTGCCCGTCAGCTTCGCCTTCGTGCAGGGCCAGCCCGTGCCGCTCTTCGAGGGCGTGCAGCCCGAGGCGCAGGTCACGGCGGTCGTCGACCAGGTGCTCGCGCTCGCGGCGCAGCACGGCGTGACCGGCACGGTCGCGGCCGGTGCCGAGGCGCCGGAGGCCGACCAGGCCGAGGTCGAGCCGCCCCTGCCGCCCCTGCACCAGAAGGCGTTCGACGCCATCGAGGCGGGAGACCTCGACGCGGCGGCCTCCGCCTACCGTGAGGCCCTCGCGCAGAGCCCGGCCGACGCCGACGCGAGGCTGGGCCTCGCCCAGGTCGGGCTCATGCAGCGCACCCAGGACGCCGACCTGCAGGCGGCGCGTGCCGCGGCGGCCGCCGACCCGGCCGACGTCGACGCCCAGATCCTCGTCGCCGACCTCGACCTGCTCGGCGGTCACGTCGAGGACGCGTTCGTCCGCCTCGTCGACACGGTGCGGATCACGGCCGACGCCGACCGCAACCGGGCGCGCGAGCACCTCGTCGAGCTCTTCGAGGTCATCGGCACGAGCGACGAGCGGGTCGTCCGCGCGCGCAAGGCCCTGATGAGCGCCCTCTTCTGACCCCCCGGCTCAGGGCTGGTCGGCGGTGACGACGCGTGCGTCGGACAGCCGCGTGAGCACGTCGTCGGCCACGGCGTCCGCCGGCCGGTCGCCGTCGACCCAGAGCCCCCAGTGCGGCGTGGCCGGGTCGGCCCCGCCGCGCACGACCACGACGTGCACGGGCTCGGGTGCGGCGAGGTCGAGGAAGTCCTCGAGCCCGTCGCCGAGGGCGTCCTCGGCGACGACCGCGTCGAACCCCTCGAGCTGGTAGGTCTCGGCCACGGCCAGCGCGGCCGACCACCGCAGCAGGCGCATCCGCAGCATCGGGCCCGTCGGGGGGCGCGACCACCCGGCGCGGTCGGCGGGGGCGACGACGGCGTGCTCGAGCGCGTCGCCGTCGACGACGACCGCGCGGTCGAGCCGGGCCTGCAGCGCCACGGCGAGCGCGCCGCGCTGCTCCGGCGCGGTCGCCGTGACGAGGACGAGCCGGCCGCGGCCGAGGGGTTCCTCGGCCCCGCTCATCCGCCGAGCGCGGCGGAGACGACGTCCTTCGCCTCCGCCTGCACGCGCGCAAGGTGCTCGGGACCCTGGAACGACTCGGCATAGATCTTGTAGACGTCCTCGGTGCCCGACGGGCGCGCGGCGAACCAGGCGCTCTCCGTCGTGACCTTGAGGCCGCCGATCTTGGCGCCGTTGCCCGGCGCTGCCGTGAGCTTGCCCGTGATCGCTTCTCCCGCAAGGGACTTCGCGGTCACGTCGTCGGGCGAGAGTGCGGCGAGCTTGGCCTTCTCCTCGCGCGAGGCAGCCGCGTCGATGCGGGCGTATGCCGGGTCGCCGTGTCGCGCGGTCAGCTCGGCGTAGTGCTGGCTGGGGGTCCGGCCCGTGGCGGCGAGGATCTCGGAGGCGAGCAGCGCCAGCAGGATGCCGTCCTTGTCGGTCGACCACACGGTGCCGTCCTGGCGCAGGAAGCTGGCGCCCGCCGACTCCTCACCACCGAAACCGACCGAGCCGTCGAGCAGTCCGGGCACGAACCACTTGAAGCCGACCGGGACCTCGAGCAGGGTGCGGCCGAGGTCGGCGGCCACGCGGTCGATCATCGACGAGGAGACGAGCGTCTTGCCGATCGCCGTCGCGGCAGGCCACCCCGGGCGGGCGCCGCCGTAGAGGTACTGGATCGCCACGGCGAGGTAGTGGTTCGGGTTCATCAGCCCCGCGTCGGGGGTGACGATGCCGTGCCGGTCTGCGTCGGCGTCGTTGCCGGTCGACAGGTCGTAGGAGTCCTTCGCGTGGATGAGCGAGGCCATGGCGGACGGCGAGCTGCAGTCCATGCGGATCTTGCCGTCCCAGTCGAGCGTCATGAACGCCCACTGCGGGTCGACGCGCGGGTTGACGACGGTGAGGTCGAGCCCGTGGCGCTCGCCGATCTCGCCCCAGTACGCGACCGAGGCGCCGCCCAGGGGGTCGGCGCCGATGCGCACGCCCGCCTCACGGATGCGAGCCAGGTCGACGACGTGGGGCAGGTCGTCGACGTAGGTGCCCATGAAGTCGTAGGAGCCGGCCTCGCCGCGGGCGTGCTCGAAGGGCACCCGGCGCACGTCGCGCAGCCCACCGCGGATGAGGTCGTTGGCCCGCCGGGCGATGACCGAGGTCGCGTCGGTGTCGGCCGGTCCGCCGTGCGGCGGGTTGTACTTGAACCCACCGTCGGCCGGCGGGTTGTGCGACGGCGTGACGACGATGCCGTCCGCGAGGCCGCCGGCGTCGGAGGCCTTCCCGCGGTTGGCCCGCAGGATGGCGTGGGAGACCGCCGGCGTCGGGGTGAAGCCGTCGCGGTCGTCGACGAGCACCTGCACCCCGTTCGCGACGAGCACCTCGAGCGCCGAGCGCCACGCGGGCTCGGAGAGGCCGTGGGTGTCGCGGCCGATGAAGAGCGGGCCGTCGAAGCCCTGCGACGTGCGGTAGTCGACGATCGCCTGCGTCGTGGCGAGGATGTGGTCCTCGTTGAAGGCCGTGCGCAGGCTCGAGCCGCGATGGCCCGAGGTGCCGAACGCGACCTGCTGGTCGGGGTCGTCGACGTCCGGGTGCAGGTCGTAGTACGCGCCGACGAGGGCGTCCACGTCGACGAGGTCCTCGGCCCCGGCGGGCTGACCGGCGCGGGGGTGGGTCATGACGGGTCTCCGTTCGAGGTCGGGGGCACGGTGTCGGGCTGCTCGTCGGTGGGTTCGGCCGGCAGCGCCGGGGTGTGGTCGGGACCGGACCCGGCCTCCGGCACCACCGATCCGGCGAGGGCACGGGCCGCGGGCTCGTCGACGGGCACGAGCCACACGGTCGACAGGCGCGGCACCGTCACGTCGACGGCATACGGCTGGTCGTGCCACGCCTCCTCGCGCGCCTCGACGACGCGCCCCGTGCTGCTCGGGGCGTCGGGGTGGTAGCCGGCCGTGTCGAGAACGACGGTCCACCGGCCGCCCCGGGGGAGGCCGATGCGGTAGGACTCCTGCGTCTGGCCGCTGAAGTTCATGACGCAGGCGACGACCGGGGCGTCGGTCGCCCGGTCTCCCCGGCCGAACCGCAGCCACGAGAACGTGTTGTGCGCGGCGTCGTCGGCCTCGAGCCACTCGAAGCCGGCGCGGTCGGCGTCGAGGTCCCAGAGCGCCGGGTGGCTGCGGTAGATGGCGTTGAGGTCCTTGACGAGGTTGTGCACGCGGTAGTGGAGCGGCTGGTCGAGCAGCCACCAGTCGAGGCTGCGGCCCTCGGACCACTCCGACTCCTGGCCGAACTCGCAGCCCATGAAGAGCAGCTGCTTGCCGGGGTGGCACCACAGGTAGGCGAGGAAGGCCCGGAGCGTCGCCACCTGCTCCTCGCGCGGGCCGCGCGACTTGCGCAGCAGCGACCCCTTGCCGTGCACGACCTCGTCGTGGCTGATCGGCAGCACGAAGTTCTCGTCGAAGGCGTACATGAGCGAGAACGTCAGCTTGCCGTGGTGGTACTTGCGGTAGATGGGCTCCTCGCCGAGGTACTTGAGCGAGTCGTTCATCCAGCCCATGTTCCACTTGAAGCCGAAGCCGAGGCCGCCCTGGTTCGTCGGCTTCGTCACCCCGGGCCACGTCGTCGACTCCTCCGCGATGGTGACGATGCCGCCGACCCGCTTGTAGGCCGTGCCGTTCGTCTCCTTGAGCAGCTCGACGGCCTCGAGGTTCTCGCGCCCGCCGTCCTTGTTCGGGACCCACTCGCCGGCGTTGCGGGCGTAGTCGAGGTAGAGCATCGAGGCGACGCCGTCGACGCGCAGGCCGTCGACGTGGAACTCCTCGAGCCAGTAGAGGGCGTTGGCGACGAGGAAGTTGCGCACCTCCGGACGGCCGTAGTCGAAGATGTTCGAGCCCCACTCGGGGTGCCAGCCCCTGCGGGGGTCCGGGTGCTCGTAGAGGGGGAGGCCGTCGAAGCGGGCGAGCGCCCACTCGTCGGTGGCGAAGTGGCCCGGCACCCAGTCGAGCAGGACGCCGATGCCGGCGCGGTGCAGCTCGTCGACGAGGTAGCGGAAGTCGTCGGGGGTGCCCCAGCGCGAGCTCACCGCGTAGTAGCCCGTGACGTGGTAGCCCCACGAGGGCACGTACGGGTGCTCCATGACCGGGAGGAACTCGACGTGCGTGAACCCGAGGTCGCGCACGTAGTTGACGAGGTGCTCGGCCAGGCCGCGGTAGCCGAGCTCCTGGCGCCACGAGCCGAGGTGCACCTCGTAGGTGCTCATCGGCCCCTGGTGGGCGTTGCTCGTGCGGCGGTGCTCCATCCAGTCGTCGTCGCGCCACGCGTAGTGGCTCTCGGTGACGATGGCGGCCTGCTTGGGCGCGACCTCCGTCATCCGGGCCATCGGGTCGGTCTTGAGCCGGACGAGCTCGTCCGGGCCGCGCACCGCGAACTGGTAGTTCATGCCCTCGCGGGCACCCGGGAGGAAGAGCTCCCAGATGCCGCTCTCGCCGAGGGCGCGCATGGGGTGCGAGCGCCGGTCCCAGTCGTTGAAGTCGCCGATGACGTGCACGGCCTTGGCGCGGGGGGCCCACACCGCGAACGAGACGCCCCAGACCTCGCCGAGCGGGCCCGGGTAGTGGCGCACGTGCGCCCCGAGCACGGTCCACAACTGCTCGTGGCGGCCCTCGTTGATGAGGTGCCGGTCGATCTCGCCGAGGGTGGGCGCGAAGCGGTACGGGTCGTCCTGCTCGTGCGCCACGCCGTCGCCGTACTCGACGAGCAGGCGGTAGTCGTGCGCCCGCGTGAAGTCGGGCGAGGTCATCGACCAGATGCCGTCCCGGACGTGCTGCAGGTCGACGTGGTCGCCGGAGTCGAGACGGGCCGCGACCCGCGTGGCGAACGGCCGGAAGGCGGTGATCGTCAGCCCGCCCGGGCCGAGGTGCTGACCGAGCAGGTCGTGCGGCTGGCCGTTGCGACCGCCGAGGAACGCGTTGATCGCCGCCTCGTCGAGCGAGGGCGCCTGGCTCGTGTCGGGGGTCATGGGGTGCCTTCCTCGGTGGTGAGCCGCTCGACGGCGCCGAGCGGGATCGGCAGCCACGAGGGCCGGTTGCGGGCCTCGTAGACGACCTCGTAGAGCGCCTTGTCGAGCTCGAGGGCCCGCACCAGGGTCGTCGCGTCGGTGTCGGCGGGGCCGGCCACCGAGGCGTAGCCCTCGAGGAAGGCGGCGCGGCAGTCCGCCGCCCAGGCGGTCGCGTCGACCGCCGCCTCGGAGAGGCCCACCGACCCGGCGGCGTAGTCGAAGGAACGGAGCATGCCGGCCACGTCGCGGGCCGTGAGGTCGGGCTGCACCCGCTCGGCGAGCGGCCGCAGGGGCTCTCCCTCGAAGTCGAGGGCGACCCAGCCGCGCTCGGGCACGTCGAGCACCTGGCCGAGGTGGTAGTCGCCGTGGATGCGCTGGAGCGCCGGCCAGCCCGCCGCGCCCACCGAGGCGACGACGCGGTCGACGTCGGCCGCGTGCGAGGCGAGCTCGGGCACGAGGGCCACGGCGGCGGCATACCGCTGGCGCATCGACGCGGTGACGGCCTCGCGGGCCTCGGGCGTCACGGGGTGGGTGCCGAGGGCGTGTGCGAGGTCGGCGTGGATCTGCGCCGTGACGACGCCGAGGTCGCGGGCCCGCGCCGTGAAGTCGGCGCCGGACGCCGCGGCGACGAGGGCCACGCGCCACGCGTCCTCCACGCCGGGGATGAACTCCTGGGCGAAGGCGAGGTGGCCGTGCTGGGCCGTGCCGTCCTCGGGGGAGTCCCAGGCCCCGGCGAGGTGGCCGACGGCCATCGGCACCCGGTCGGAGCCCCCGCCCGTCAGGGCCGACTGGACGATCACGTCGGGGTTCTCGCCGTCCTGCAGGGTGCGGAAGACCTTGACGATGATCGGCTCGCCCGGTCCGCCGCCGGCGGCCGTCATGCGACAGATGACCGAGGTGTTCGACTGCTCGCCCGTCAGCACGGTCGACGAGGACACCCCGCCGGCGACGCGGCCGGTGCTCGAGCCGGTGGCGCGGGCGTTGCCGCCCACGGAGGCCTGCGCGTCGTCGGAGACCCCGGAGTCGAGGATCGTCGCGACGAGCCCGGCCACGTAGACCGGGTCGTGGGGCGCGTCGTAGACCCAGCGCGTGCCGAGGACGCTGTGCTCCATCGTGCCGAGCAGCGCGTGCTCGCCCCCCTCGAGCGGTGCGGCACGGTAGGTGAGCGGCACCTGATAGACGACTGCCGGGCTGACCGCGTCGTCGGCGAGCAGGAGCGTCTCGCAGCCCACCTCCCCGTCCGGGTCCTCGAAGCGGAAGCCGCCGACGCGACGCAGCTGCGGCACGTGGCCCTTGCCGTGGTACCACCGCTGCTCGGGCATCCACGCGGTCACGATCTCGGTCTTGGACGGCACGATCGACGCGCCGCGGTGGATGGTCGCCATCAGCCGTTGTCCTGCCCGCCCCGCAGCTGGAGCCAGAAGAAGTCGCGCGAGCCCAGGGTCAGGGTGACGCGCCCGTCGGAGGCCACCCAGGGGAAGCCGCTGCCGCCGAAGAGGTCGATGAGCTGGCGGCCCGAGAGGTGCTCGGGCAGCTGGATCGTCGCCGCCTGCGGCCGGCTCGAGAGGTTGTTGACGCAGAGCACCGCCTCGTCCGGGTGGTCCGGGTCGCCCCCCAGCACGCGCGTGTAGGCGAGGACCGCGTCGTTGTCGGCCGGCACGACGGTGAAGTCGCCGAGCCCGAAGACCGGGTGGCGGCCGCGGATCTGCAGCATCCCGCGCACCCAGTGCAGCAGCGAGGCCGACGAGGCCATCTGCGCCTCGACGTTCACGTTGTTGTAGTGGTAGACGAGGCTGCTGATGACCGGCAGGTAGAGCTTGCCGGGGTCGGTGCTCGAGAAGCCCGCGTTGCGGTCGGGGGTCCACTGCATCGGCGTGCGCACCGCGTCGCGGTCGTTGAGCCAGATGTTGTCGCCCATGCCGATCTCGTCACCGTAGTAGAGGCACGGCGATCCGGGCAGCGAGAGCACGAGCGCGTGGATCAGCTCGATCTCGGGCCGCGAGTTGTCGAGGAGCGGGGCGAGCCGGCGCCGGATGCCGACGTTGGCGCGCATCCGCGGGTCGGGGGCGTACCAGCCGTACATCGCGGCGCGTTCCTCCGGCGTCACCATCTCGAGCGTCAGCTCGTCGTGGTTGCGCAGGAAGGTGCCCCACTGGGTGCCGTTGGGGATGGCCGGGGTGTCGGCGAGCACGTCGATGATCGGCTGCGCCTTCTCCTCGCGCAGCGAGTAGTAGAGGCGCGGCATGACCGGGAAGTGGAAGCACATCTGGCACTCGGGCGCGTCGTCGGTGCCGAAGTAGTCGACGACCTCGGCCGGCGGCTGGTTGGCCTCGGCGAGCAGGATGCGCCCCGGGTACTCGGTGTCGACCATGGATCGCAGCTCAGCGAGGAACTCGTGCGTGCGGGGGAGGTTCTCGCAGTTGGTCCCCTCCTCCTCGAAGAGGTAGGGCACGGCGTCGAGGCGGAAGCCGTCGATGCCGAGGTCCATCCAGAAGCGGACGATGTCGAACATCGCCTCGCGCACGGCCTCGTTCTCGAAGTTGAGGTCGGGCTGGTGGCTGAAGAAGCGGTGCCAGAAGAACTGTCGGCGCACCGGGTCGAAGGTCCAGTTCGACACCTCGGTGTCGACGAAGATGATGCGCGCGTCGTCGTAGGCGTCGTCGGTGTCGGACCAGACGTAGAAGTCGCCGTACGGCCCGTCGGGCTCGGCCCGGCTGGCCTGGAACCACGGGTGCTGGTCGCTCGTGTGGTTCATGACGAGGTCGGTGACGATGCGGATGCCGCGGGCGTGCGCCTGCGAGACGAGCTCCGTGAACTCGGGCAGCGTGCCGAACTCCGGCAGCACCGCCTTGTAGTCCGAGATGTCGTAGCCGCCGTCGCGCAGCGGCGAGGCGTAGAACGGCGGGAGCCAGAGGCAGTCGACGCCGAGCCACTGGAGGTAGTCGAGGCGCTGGATCAGCCCGGTGAAGTCGCCGGCGCCCACGCCCTTGGAGTCGGCGAAGGCCCGCACGAGGACCTCGTAGAAGACGGCCTTCTTGAACCACTTCGGGTCGTGCTTGAGGCCCGGCTGGGAGAGGTTGAGTCCCTGCATGTGGTCAGTGGCTCCTCACGTGGATGATGTGGACGGGCTCGGAGTCGGGGCCGAGCCGCACGAAGTTCTCCGAGCGCCACTCCCACGTCTGGTTGGTGATGTGGTCGTGCGCGTCGAAGGTCGACCATGAGGCCATACCCAGCGCCTCCATGTCGAGGTGCACCCACGTCTCTCGGGTCGCGTGCGGGTCGAGGTTGGCGATGACGATCACCGTGTCACGCTCGCCGGTGGCGTGGTCGACGACCCTCGACTTGCTGAAGACGAGGACGTTCTCGTCGTCGGCCGCGTGGAACCGCAGGTTGCGCAGCCACCGCAGCGCCGGGTGCCACTCGCGGATGTCGTTGAGCCGCTTGAGGTACCACGCGAGCGACCGGCTCTCGAGCGGGCCGCCGGGCTCGTAGAGGTACCACTGGCGGTCCTTGTACTCGTACTTCTCGTTGTCGATCTGCTCCTCGGCGCCGGGGCGCGCGACGTGCTCCATGAGCTCGTAGCCGGCGTAGATGCCGTACGTCGGCGACATGGTCGCCGCCACGGCCGCGCGCAGCTTCCACGCCGTGGGGCCGCCGTACTGCATGTAGGGCGTCAGGATGTCGTGCGTCGTGGGCCAGAAGGACGGGCGCATGTATGCCGACCCCGTTCCCTCGCCGGCGAGCTCGCGGCCGTACTCCTCGAGCTCCCACCTGGCGTTGCGCCACGCGTAGTAGGTGTAGCTCTGCTGGAACCCGGCCTTGGCCAGCTGGTGCATCATGGCCGGCTTCGTGAAGGCCTCGGAGAGCCAGATCGTCTCCGGGTGGGTCAGGGCGACGTCGGCGATCAGCCACTGCCAGAAGGCGACCGGCTTGGTGTGCGGGTTGTCGACGCGGAAGATGCGCACGCCGTGGTCGAGCCAGACCTGGATGACGCGCCGCACCTCGGCGTACGCCCCGGCGGGGTCGTTGTCGAAGTTGAGCGGGTAGATGTCCTGGTACTTCTTCGGCGGGTTCTCGGCATACGCGATCGAGCCGTCGGCGCGCGTCGTGAAGAGCTCGGGGTGGGTCTGCACCCACGGGTGGTCGGGGGAGGCCTGCAGCGCGATGTCGAGCGCCACCTCGAGGCCGACCCGCCGGGCCTCGGCGACGAAGGCGTCGAAGTCCTCGAAGGTGCCGAGGTCGGGGTGGATGGCGTCGTGGCCGCCGTCGGGCGAGCCGATGGCGTAGGGCGACCCGGGGTCGCCGGGCTCGGCGGTGAGGCTGTTGTTGCGGCCCTTGCGGGCCGTCGTGCCGATCGGGTGGATCGGCGTGAGGTAGACGACGTCGAAGCCCATGTCGGCGATCGCGGGCAGGCGCTCGGCGGCGGTGCGGAAGGTGCCCGACACCCACTCGCCGGTCTTCTCGTCGCGGTGCGCGCCCTCGGAGCGCGGGAAGATCTCGTACCAGGCGCCGTAGAGCGCCCGCTCGCGCTCGACGAGGAGCGCGTAGGACGGCGAGCTCGACACGAACTCGCGCAGCGGCACGAGCGCGGCGAGCCCGAGGATCTCGGGCGAGGTCGCGGCGCCGAACCGGTGGGCGGCGGGCTGGCGCGTGTCGGCGAGCGCGAGCACGCCCTTGTCGATCTCGCTCGCGTCGACGCCCTGCCCGCGCACGGCGGCCGCGAAGCGCTCGAGCACCCGGACCCCCTCGGCGCACATGAGGTCCTCGTCGACGCCCGCGGCGATCTTGATGCCGGCGTCGTGCACCCACGTCGCGTAGGGGTCCGACCAGCCCTCGACCCGGTAGGTCCACCAGCCCGGCCGGTCGGCCGCGACCGTCGCGGACCACTCGGAGAGCCCGGGGTTGTCGCTGTGCATGGCGACGTAGTGGTCGCTGCCGTCGGGATCGGTGAGGACGGCGGTCGCGTTGACGGCGTCGTGGCCCTCGCGGAAGACCTTGGCGCGCACGGTGAACTCCTCGCCGACGACCGACTTGGCCGGCGTTGCCCCGCCGTCCACGAGGGGGCGCACGTCGCTGACGGGGATGCGTCCGAGCGGGAGCGCCCCGCCGGGCATCCCGGCGACGGTCGGCGGGGTGCTCGCCGGGTGCTCGGGCGCCAGGTGCACGGCACCCGCCTCGGTGTCGTCGACGACTGCCGTGTCTGCGGTCGGGGTGGCGTCGACGCGTCCGGGGGACGCGCTGCGCACCGGGGTTGGCCTGCTGGAACGGGACTTCTTCGCTGAGCCGGTCACGGATCGACCGTATCGAAGTTGGCGCGAATGACCAGCGCTCGCCCACCTCCCGCGCCGGAGCCGTCCGAAGGGCGAAACGACACTGCAAGATCTGCAAGAACGCGTCATGCCGCCCCCTATGCTGTCCCCTTGTGAAGGCCATCCGTCGCTTCAGCGTCCGCACCGTCCTGCCCACCCGCATCGAGGGCCTCGGCGTCCTCGCGAGCAACCTGCGCTGGTCGTGGCACCCGCCGACCCGTGACCTGTTCGAGAGCATCAGTCCGCGCAAGTGGGCGCAGGCGGGTGAGGACCCCGTCAAGCTGCTGTCCCGCCTGTCGTCCGACGAGCTGGCAGCGCTCGCCGCCGACGACGACTTCGTCGGCAGCGTCGTGGCCGCGAACGAGGACCTCGAGCACTACCTGACCGACGAGCGCTGGTTCCAGACGTGGAGCCGCGAGCAGGAGGCCGCCGGCAGGGCCGCCCCCGCCGCCGTCGCCTACTTCAGCCCCGAGTTCGGCATCACCTCCGTGCTCCCGCAGTACTCCGGTGGCCTCGGCATCCTCGCCGGCGACCACCTCAAGACCGCCTCGGACCTCGGCGTGCCGATCGTCGGCGTCGGCCTGTTCTACAAGACCGGCTACTTCAAGCAGTCGCTCAACCGCGACGGCTGGCAGGTCGAGACCTACCCCGTGCTCGACCCCGACGGGCTGCCGCTCTCGCTGCTCCGCGAGGCCGACGGCACCCCCGCCGTCGTCACCGTGAGCCTGCCGGCCGGCCGGCTGCTGCACGCCCACGTCTGGAAGGCCCAGGTCGGCCGGGTGCCCCTCCTGCTCCTCGACTCCGACGTGCCCGGCAACGACGAGCAGACCCGACGGGTCACCGAGTCGCTCTACGGCGGCGGCGGCGACACCCGCCTCGAGCAGGAGCTCCTCCTCGGCATCGGCGGCGTCCGCGCGCTGCGCCTCTGGTCGCGCCTGACCGGCGCCCCGACGCCCGAGGTCTACCACACGAACGAGGGCCACGCCGGCTTCCTCGGCGTCGAGCGGATCACCGAGCTCGTGCGCGACCACGGCCTCACCTTCGACGAGGCCCTCGAGGCCGTCCGGTCGGCGACCGTCTTCACGACTCACACGCCGGTGCCCGCCGGCATCGACCGCTTCGACGCGGCGAAGATCAACCTCTTCTTCGGTGGCCCGAACGCCATCCCCGGGGTGCCGGTCGAGCGACTGCTCGCCCTCGGCGCCGAGGACTACGAGGGCGGCCAGCCCGGCATCTTCAACATGGCCGTCATGGGGCTGCGCCTCGCCCAGCGTGCCAACGGCGTCTCGCAGCTGCACGGCCTCGTGAGCCGGGAGATGTTCGACGGCCTGTGGCCGGGCTTCGACGACGTCGAGGTGCCGATCTCCAGCATCACCAACGGTGTCCACGCCCCGACGTGGGTCGACCGGTCGGTCTACGAGGTCGCGCGCAAGCACCTCGGCACGGCTGACATCGCCGGCGACGACGCCTGGGAGCGCATCGACGAGGTGCCCGCCGACGCGGTCTGGTCGACGAAGCGCGAGATGCGCGCGAAGCTCGTCACGGACGCCCGCCGGCGGGTCAAGTCCTCGTGGCAGAAGCGCGGCGCCTCGGACGCCGAGCTCGGCTGGGTCGACGACGTGCTCGACCCCGACGTGCTGACGATCGGCTTCGCCCGCCGGGTGCCGACCTACAAGCGGCTCACGCTGATGCTGCGCGACCCCGAGCGCCTCAGGGCCCTGCTGCTGCACCCCGAGCGCCCCGTGCAGCTCGTCATCGCCGGCAAGTCCCACCCCGCCGACGAGACCGGCAAGCGCCTCATCCAGGAGATGGTCCGCTTCGCCGACGACCCCGCCGTGCGGCACCGCATCGTGTTCCTGCCGAACTACGACATCGCCATGGCGCAGCACCTCTACCCGGGCTGCGACGTGTGGCTCAACAACCCGCTGCGCCCCTTCGAGGCGTGTGGCACGTCGGGCATGAAGGCCGCGCTCAACGGCGGCCTCAACCTCTCCATCCTCGACGGCTGGTGGGACGAGTGGTTCGACGGCCGCAACGGCTGGGCGATCCCGACGGCCGACGGCGTCGAGGACCCCGACCGCCGCGACGACATCGAGGCGGCCGCGCTCTACGACCTCATCGAGCACGACGTGGCGGCCAAGTTCTACGACCGCGACGCCGACGGCCTGCCGCAGGGCTGGATCGCGATGATGACGCACACCCTCAAGACGCTGGGCCCCAAGGTCCTCGCGAGCCGCATGGTCGCCGACTACACCGAGCAGCTCTACAGCCCGGCGGCCGGCGCCGGCCGCACCGTCGCCGCGTCGGACTTCGCCGGTGCCAAGGACGTCGCCGCCTACAAGGCGAAGGTCCGAGAGGCGTGGCCGCGCGTCAAGGTCGAGCACGTCGAGCCCTCCGGCCTGTCGGACTCGCCTCAGATCGGCGACGTGCTCGACCTCAAGGCCTACGTCGCGCTCGACGGTCTCGACCCCGCCGACGTCGACGTGCAGCTCGTGCACGGCCACGTCAACGACGTCGACGAGCTCTGGGGCATGGAGGTCGCGCCGCTCTCGCTCGTCGAGTCCTACGACGACGGGCGGCACCTCTTCGCCGGCTCGCAGCCGCTGCGCCGCACGGGCTCGTTCGGCTACAGCGTGCGCGTCGTGCCGCGCCACGCGTCGCTCGCGAGCGCCGCGGAGATGGGCCTGGCCCGCAACGCCTGACCGGAGCAGCCGCGCCGTTCTGCATCGACGAGAGCCCGGACCCCCGCACGGGGTCCGGGCTCTCGGGCGTCCGGGGGAGGCACCGCCGGGGCGGGCGGCGGGTGGTCAGCCGGCCTCGACGGCGCTCCACACCTGCAGCGAGGCGCCCACGGCCGTCACCACGGTCCCGGCCGCCACGGGGCTCCCCGGCGGCGACGGGCGGTCGTCCGCGCTGTCCCAGAGCAGCACGTATGCCGTCGTGCCGGGTGCGGCGGGCAACGTCACCCCGACCGGGCGCGCCGACCCGTTCAGGGTGATGAGCACGGACTGGTGGTCGAGCCACGCTCCGTTGTAGAGGGCCTGCAGCACCGACACGGCCGGGCCGTCCCACCGGCTGCCCATCGGCGCGCCGTCCGAGCCGAACCAGGCGAGGTCGGTCGAGCCGTCCTCGTGGATCTGCCTGCCGGAGAAGAACGCTCGCTGTCGCAGCACCGGGTGGTCGCGCCTCAGCCGGACGAGGTGACGGGTCGTCTCGAGGAGGTCCTCCTGCCACGGCTCGAGGTCCCACGACGTCCAGCTGATCTCGTTGTCCTGCGAGTAGGGGTTGTTGTTGCCCCGCTGGCTGCGCCCGAGCTCGTCACCCGCGTTGATCATCGGCACGCCGGTCGAGAGCAGCAGCGTGCCGAGCAGGTTGCGCATCGACCGGCGGCGCGCAGCCAGCACGTCGCAGGAGTCGGTGCGGCCCTCGACCCCGTGGTTCCACGACCGGTTGTCGTTGGAGCCGTCGGCGCCGGCGTGGCCGTTGGCGCCGTTGTGCTTCGTGTCGTAGGTGGTGAGGTCCGCCAGCGTGAACCCGTCGTGCGCCGTGACGAAGTTGACCGAGGCGATGGTGCCGCGGTCGTGCGTGTCGAAGAGGTCCTGCGACCCGGTGAGCCGGGTCGCGAGCTCGCGCACCCCGTGGCCGTCTGCCCCGGCCGTCGACGCCGCCAGGTCACGCAGCCAGAAGGTGCGCGTGGCGTCGCGGTAGCGGTCGTTCCACTCCGAGAAGGGCGGGGGGAACTGGCCGGTGCGCCAGCCGTGGATGCCGAGGTCCCACGGCTCGGCCACGAGCTTCGCGCGCGAGAGCACGGGATCCGTGCGCAGGGCGACGAGGAACGGGTGGTCGCGGTCGAACCCGTCGTCCTTGCCCCGGCCGAGGGCCACGGCGAGGTCGAAGCGGAAGCCGTCGACGTGGCACTGCTCCACCCAGTAGCGCAGCGAGTCGAGCACCTGCCGGGCGACGACGGGGTGCGTCAGGTCGAGGGTGTTGCCGCAGCCCGTGACGTCGATGTCGCGGCCCCGGGCGTCGAGCCGGTAGTAGGCCCGCTGGTCGAGGCCCCGCCACGAGAGCGTCATCCCGTCCCGCTCGTTCTCGGCCGTGTGGTTGTAGACGACGTCGAGCAGCACCTCGATGCCGGCGGCGTGCAGCGCCTTGACCATGCCCTTGAACTCGTCGAGGACGCCCTGCGGGTCGGTCGCCACGGCGTAGGGGGCGTGGGGGGCGAAGAAGCCGAGCGTGTTGTAGCCCCAGTGGTTCGTGAGCCCCCGGAGCACGAGGTCGGGCTCGTGGGTGAAGGTGTGCACGGGCAGCAGCTCGACGGCGGTGACGCCGAGGCCGAGCAGGTGCTCGACGAACGCGGGGTGGGCGAGGCCGGCATACGTCCCGCGGAGCGGCTCCGGCACGCCCGGGTGCAGCTTCGTCGCGTTGACGACGTGCACCTCGTAGACGAGCGACTCGGTCAGCGAGCGACGCGGGAAACGGTCTGCGCCCCAGTCGAACTCGTCCTCGACGACGACGCAGCGCGGCATGAAGGGCGCCGAGTCGCGGTCGTCGCGCTGCCACAGGTCGCCGCGCAGGTCGGGGCCGACGCGGTGGCCGTAGAGCGCGGGGTCGAGCCGCACCGCGCCCTCGATGGCCCGCGCGTAGGGGTCGAGGAGCAGCTTCGCCGGGTTGTGCAGCAGGGCGCGCTCGGGGTCCCAGTCGCCGTCGACGCGGAAGGCGTAGCGCTGCCCGGCGCGGACCCCCGGCACGACGTCGAACCACGTGCCGTGCGCGCGGTGCCGCAGCGGCACGCGCCGCTCGGTCGTCGTGCCGTCCGGTGCGGCGTCGAAGAGGCAGACCTCGACCGACCGGGCGTGGCCGGCGTAGACGCTGAACTGCGCACCGTCCGCGGTGAGCCGGGCACCGAGCTCCGGGGGCAGGTCGGGCGTCGGTTCCGGCGTCGGGCACATGTGTCAGAGCGTAGGGGGCGGATCGACCCGCACGCGTGACCTCGTTACGGTTGACGCATGACCGATCCGACTTCGCTGCCCAACTTCATGCCGAGCACGCCCGACGCGGGCCCCAACGGCGCCCCCGTCAGTGACACGCCGGTGCGCGACCGCATCCTGCAGGTGCTCCGGGGACTCGAGCTCGACGCATCCGTCGACGGCGACGGCGACCTCGAGTTCGCCATCGTCGACGACCAGGGCACGAGCACGACCCTCTTCGCGCGCGTCGCCGAGGGTGACCTCGCCCTGGTGCGGTTCTTCGGCCAGTGGCAGCTCGCCGACCCGGTGTCGCCCGACCAGAACGAGCGCCTCGCCCGCTGCAACGACATGACGATGCAGCTCAACATCGTCAAGCTCTCGCTCGTGCAGGAGAGCCTCGTCGTCTCGGCCGAGCACGTCATCACGCCCAACGCCGACCTCGACATCCTCGTGCCGCTCTCGGTCAACCACATCCTGCAGAGCGTCGGGTTCTTCTTCCAGTCCTGGCTGCCGATGGACGACGCGCCCGCGGGCGCGCCCGGCGACGCCTGATGGGTGAGTTCGTCCGGCTCGAGGTCGAGGACGGCATCGGCACGATCCGCCTCGACCGGCCGAAGATGAACGCCCTCAACGTCCAGGTCCAGGAGGAGATCCGGGCGGCCGCCGAGGAGGCGACCGCGCGCACCGACGTCAAGGCGGTCATCGTCTACGGCGGCGAGCGCGTCTTCGCGGCGGGCGCCGACATCAAGGAGATGCAGGGCATGTCGTACACCGACATGGTCGAGCGCTCCGGTCCGCTCATGAGCTCGATCAGCTCGGTGGCCCGCATCCCCAAGCCGGTCATCGCCGCCATCACCGGCTACGCGCTCGGCGGCGGTTGCGAGCTCGCGCTCGCCTGCGACTTCCGGGTCGTCGCCGACGACGCGAAGCTCGGCCAGCCCGAGATCCTGCTGGGCATCATCCCGGGCGCCGGCGGCACGCAGCGCCTGTCGCGCCTCGTCGGCGCCTCGCGGGCCAAGGAGATCATCTTCAGCGGCCGCTTCGTCGACGCCTCCGAGGCGCTCGCGATCGGCCTCGCCGACAAGGTCGTCCCGGCCGCCGACGTCTACACCGCGTCGCGCGAGTGGGCCTCCACCTTCGTCGGTGCGGCCTCGTATGCCGTCCGCGCCGCCAAGGAGGCCATCGACCGCGGTCTCGAGGTCGACCTCGAGACGGGGCTCGAGATCGAGCGCCTGCTCTTCGCCTCGCTCTTCGCGACGAAGGACCGCGAGATCGGCATGACCTCCTTCGTCGAGCAGGGCCCGGGCAAGGCGCAGTTCGAGGGTCGATGACCGAGCCGCTGGACGTCCTCGTGTTCTACTCGCCCGTCGAGTCGACCGAGGACGTCCTCGCGGCGGTCTTCGCCGCCGGTGCCGGCGCCGTGGGCGACTACCGCGACTGCGCCTTCGTCACCGCGGGCACCGGTCGGTTCCGTCCGATGCCCGGCGCCACTCCCGCGATCGGCACGGTCGGGGAGCTCGAGCGCGTCGCCGAGCACCGGGTCGAGCTGGTGCTGGGGCGCTCGCTCCGGCCGGCCGTCGTCGCCGCCCTGAGGTCCGCGCACCCCTACGAGGAGCCCGCCTTCCACGTCCTCGAGACCGCCGACCCCACCGCCCCCTGACCGCCCGAGCGATTGCTCTCCAGCCAGCCCGCCCGAGTTCGCGGCTGCACGTGCGCCGGGGCGCGGTTCCAGCCGGCATACGGCCGAGTTCCCGGCTACACGTGCGCCAGGGCGCGGTTTCAGCCGGCATACGGCCGAGTTCCCGGCTACAAGTGCGCCACGGCGCGGTTCCAGCCGGCAGCCCGTATGCCAGGTGGCTGGAGGTGCGCCACGGCGCGGTTGTGGGCGGGGCGGGGTCGCCCCGCCGAGGCGGTCAGGCGGTCTTGAAGCCGCCGTTGCTGAGGAGGAGCTGGCCGTTCATCCAGCTCCCCTGGTCCGAGAGCAGGAAGCGGACGAGGTCGGCGGTGTCTCGCGGCGTGCCGAGCCGCCCGGCCGGGGTGTCGGCCACGCCGAGCGCCCGGATCCGGTCGTCCATCCAGCCCGTGTCGATCGGTCCGGGGTTGACGACGTTGGCCCGCAGCCCCCGGTCGGCGAGCTCGACCGCAGCCGCGACGACGATGCGGTCGAGGGCTCCCTTGCTCGAGCCGTAGGGCAGGTTGTGCGCCGTGTGGTCGCTCGTCAGCGCGACGACGTGGGCGGCGGCCGGGCCGCCCGGCGTCACCACGGGCAGGCGCTCGGCGACCGCGCGGATGAGCAGCCACGACGCTCGGGCGTTGACCGCGTAGTGCCGGTCCCAGCTCTCGAGGGTGGTGTCGAGGATGCTGCTGTCGACCGACTCGCAGTGCGACATGACGAGGCCGGTGACGCGGCCGAGCCGCTCGGTCGCGGCGGCCACGAGGGCCTCCGGGGTGGCCGGGTCGGCGAGGTCGCCGGACAGCAGCTCGACCCGGCTGCCGAGGTCGCGGCACGCCGCGGCGACGGCAGCGGGGTCGTCGGCGCCGCGCTCGTAGCCGAGCCGGTCGTCGTAGGGCTGCCAGTGCGCCAGCGCGAGGTCCCACCCGTCGGTGGCGAGGCCGATCGCGAGCTCCGCCCCGATCGAGCGACGGCGCCCGACGCCGGTGACGAGGGCCACGCGCGGCTCGGGGGAGCGGGTCGGGCTGGGGGAGGGCTGCGACATGCGCCCCATCCTCGGGGGGCCGGATGCCGCGGGGCCATCGCTTTTCGCCCCGTCCCGTCCCGTCCCGTCCCGTCCCGTCCCGCCCCGCCGGGCGCGGGTGACGGACGAGCCGCATGCACGCTGGTGGTGAGCGTCACGCCGCCGGCGTACGAACTGAGCGAGCGCTCAGTGAGAGGATGGACGGCAGTGCCGGAGCGACCTCCGGCAGCTCCTTCGAGCACCACCACCAGCAACGGAAGAGGACGTTCACCCATGAACATCGTCGTCTGTGTCAAGTACGTGCCGGACGCCCAGGCCGAGCGCACGTTCAACGCATCTGACAACACGACCGACCGCGAGAACGTCGACGGCCTGCTGTCCGAGCTCGACGAGTACGCGGTCGAGGAGGCCCTCAAGATCGTCGAGGCCGGCGAGGGTGAGGTGACCGTGCTCACGGTCGGCCCCGACGCCGCCGCCGACGCCATCAAGAAGGCCCTGCAGATGGGCGCCGACAAGGGCGTGCACGTCAGCGACGACGCGATCCACGGCTCCGACGCCGCGGCGACCTCGCTCGTGCTCGCCGAGGCCATCCGCAAGATCGGCGACGTCGACCTCGTCGTCACCGGCATGGCCTCGACCGACGGCACCATGGGCGTCGTGCCCGCGATGCTGGCCGAGCGCCTCGGCCTGCCGGCCGTCACGTTCGCCTCCGAGCTCACCGTCGAGGGCAGCACGGCGACGATCCGCCGCGACGGCGACGCCTCGACCCAGACGATCACGGCCACGCTGCCGGCGCTCGTCTCGGTGACCGACCAGATCAACGAGCCGCGCTACCCCTCGTTCAAGGGGATCATGGCCGCCAAGAAGAAGCCCGTCGAGCAGTGGTCGCTGGCCGACCTCGGCGTCGAGGGCGCACAGGTCGGGCTCGACGCCGCGTGGACGAAGGTCGACTCCTTCGCCGCGCGCCCGCCGCGCTCGCAGGGCGAGATCGTCGCCGACGAGGGCGACGGCGGCAGCAAGCTCGCCGCCTTCCTCACCGAGCGCAAGTTCGTCTGACCCGTTCCTGCCCCGACCTTTCCAGCCAGCAAAGGAGATCCCCATGGCTGAAGTACTCGTCCTCGTCGACCACGTCGACGGCAAGGTGCGCAAGACCACGTCCGAGCTGCTGACGATCGCCCGCCGCCTCGGCGAGCCGTCCGCCGTCTTCGTCGGCTCCGGCTTCGACGCCGCCAAGGAGACCCTCGCGCGCTTCGGTGCCGAGAAGGTCTACCGCGTCGAGTCGCCCGAGGTGCTCGAGCACCTCGTCGTGCCGCAGGCGGAGCTGCTCGCGCAGCTCGTCGCCGACAAGGCCCCGGCCGCGGTCCTCGTCCCGTCCTCGCCCGAGGGCAAGGAGATCGCCGCCCGCCTCGCGGTCAAGACCGAGTCGGGCCTGATCACCGACGCCGTCGACGTCCAGGCCGCCGACGGTGGCGTGGCCACGACGCAGTCGGTCTTCGCCGGCTCCTACACGGTGTCGGCCACCGTCACGAAGGGCACGCCCATCGTCGCGGTCAAGCCGAACTCGGCGACGCCCGAGGAGGCCGCCGGCGCGGCCGCCGACGAGGTGCTCGACTTCGCCCCGTCCGACGCCGCCAAGGGCGCTAAGATCGTCGAGTCGAAGCCGAAGCAGGCGAGCGGTCGCCCCGAGCTGACCGAGGCGGCCATCGTCGTCTCCGGCGGCCGCGGCACGGCCGGCGACTTCTCGAAGGTCGAGGACTTCGCCGACTCGCTCGGCGCGGCCGTCGGCGCGAGCCGCGCGGCCGTCGACGCCGGGTGGTACCCGCACACCTCGCAGGTCGGCCAGACCGGCAAGCAGGTGAGCCCGCAGCTCTACGTCGCCTGCGGCATCTCCGGCGCGATCCAGCACCGCGCCGGCATGCAGACGAGCAAGACCATCGTGGCCGTCAACAAGGACAACGAGGCCCCGATCTTCGAGCTCGTCGACTTCGGCGTCGTCGGTGACCTCTTCGCGGTGCTCCCGCAGGCCACCGACGCGATCAAGGCCGCCAAGGACTGACCGCACCACCGCACACCGCACCACACCGCACGCAGGCCGGGTCCCCCACGGGGTCCCGGCCTGCTGCACGTGCGGGCGATCCCGACGCCGTATGCCGTCAGCCGGGCTCGGGCGACCGGCGCGGCGTCGACCGTCGCGTCCAGCTCTCGACCCGCTCCCGGTTGTGGGCGTATGCCGACCCCGCCGCCCCGAAGGTCCACCAGGGCGCCGAGAGCGCCTCCGACGGCACCCGCACCGGGCGCCGGTCGCCCCGCAGCCACTCGACCCGCCCGGTCGAGGACACCCGCCGCACGGCGGGGCGCTCGATCGTCGTCGTGGCGAGCGTGTTGTGCACCCTGAGGTCGGCCTCGCCGAGCACGACCCGGGCCGACCACGCGCGCCAGCCGAGCAGGAGTGCGGCGGCCAGGCACACGGCATACGGCACGGCGGCGGGCAGGGCGGGGAGGAAGCGCACGAGCAGGCGGGCGACGAAGTAGCCGAGCACGGGGCACGCGAGGGACGCCACGGCCCGGTGGACCGTCGGGGCGCGCAGCGTGCCCCGACCGTCGCCCTCCTGCGTGCCGCCCGTGCCGCCCGTGCCGACCATGGGCCAGATCATAGGTCGGACGTGCGCCGCGGTGCGCGCGTCGACGACGCGGTCGGGCGCGTCGCGGGCCCGTCCTAGAATCGGGAGGTGACTGCCTACCTCGACCACGCGGCGACGACCCCGATGCTGCCGGCGGCCCTCGCGGCGATGACCGAGCAGCTCACCGTGGTCGGCAACCCGTCGTCGCTGCACCGCACCGGCCGAGCCGCCCGGCGCGTCGTCGAGGAGTCCCGCGAGAAGATCGCGCGCTGCCTCGGCGCCCGGCCCTCCGAGGTGGTCTTCACCTCGGGCGGCACCGAGTCGGACAACCTCGCCGTCAAGGGCACGTTCCGGGCCCGCCGCGACGCCGACCCCGCGCGCGTGCGCCTGCTCGTCGGTGCCGCCGAGCACCACGCCGTGCTCGACTCGGTCGAGCACCTCGTCGCGCACGAGGGCGCGGCCGTCACGTGGCTCGAACCGACGGCCGAGGGGCTCGTCGAGCCGGCGACCGTGCGCGCGGCGATCGCCGCCGACCCCGGCTCCGTCGCCCTCGTGTCGGTGATGTGGGCCAACAACGAGGTCGGCACCGTGCAGGACGTCGCGGCGCTCGCCGAGGTCGCCCACGAGTTCGGCGTGCCGTTCCACACCGACGCCGTGCAGGCGGCCGGGCACGTGCCCGTCGACTTCGCCGCGAGCGGCGCGGACCTGATGGCCGTGACGGCGCACAAGCTCGGCGGGCCCATCGGCGTCGGGGCGCTCGTGGCCCGCCGCGACGCCCGGCTCGTGCCGCTGACGCACGGCGGCGGCCAGGAGCGCCAGGTGCGCTCCGGCACGCTCGACACGCCCGCCATCGTCGGCTTCGCCGCGGCGCTCGTCGAGGCGACCGCCACGATGGATGCCGAGAGCGCCCGGCTCGTGGCCCTGCGTGACGAGCTGATCGAGCGGGCCATGACCGTCGCACCCGACATCCGCCCGACCGGGGTGTGGGAGCGGGGTGACGCGACCCGCCGCCTGCCCGGCAACGCCCACCTGCTCGTGCCCGGCTGCGACGGCGACTCGCTCCTCTACCTGCTCGACGCCGCCGGGGTGTCGTGCTCGACCGGCTCGGCCTGCCAGGCCGGCGTGCCGCAGCCGAGCCACGTGCTGCTCGCCATGGGCATCCCCGAGAGCGACGCGCGCGGCGCGCTGCGGCTCACGCTCGGGCACACGTCGACCCGCGCCGACGTCGACGCCGTCATCGCGGCGCTGCCGGCCGCGGTGGAGCGGGCCCGCCGCGCGCGTGAGGCGACCGCGTCATGAGGGTCGTGGCGGCGATGAGCGGGGGCGTCGACTCGGCCGTCGCGGCCGCCCGGATGATCGACGCCGGTCACGACGTCGTCGGGGTGCACCTCGCACTGAGCCAGAGCGCCGCCACGCTGCGTGAGTCGGCACGCGGCTGTTGCACCATCGAGGACGCCGGCGACGCGCGACGGGTCGCAGACCAGCTCGGCATCCCGTTCTACGTGTGGGACATGGCCGCCCGCTTCTCGCGCGACGTCGTCGACGACTTCCGGGCCGAGTACGCCGCCGGGCGCACCCCGAACCCGTGCCTGCGCTGCAACGAGAAGATCAAGTTCGCGGCCCTGCTCGACAAGGCGCTCGCCCTCGGCTTCGACGCCGTGGCGACCGGCCACTACGCGCAGGTCGTCGAGACCACCGCGCCGGGAGGTGGAGTCGTCCGCGAGCTGCACCGGGCCGTCGACCCCGCCAAGGACCAGAGCTACGTGCTCGGCGTGCTCGACGCCGAGCAGCTGGCCCGGTCGTTCTTCCCGCTCGGTGACACGACCAAGCCGCAGATCCGCGAGGAGGCCGCCGCGCGGGGGTTCTACGTCGCGAAGAAGCCCGACAGCCACGACATCTGCTTCATCGCCGACGGTGACACGCGGGGGTGGCTGACCCGCGAGCTCGGCGAGGCCCCGGGCGAGATCGTCGACACCACGGGGGAGGTGCTGGGCCGGCACCGCGGGGCGTTCGCCTACACCGTCGGCCAGCGGCGGGGTCTCGCGCTGTCGCGCCCGGCCGCGGACGGGCAGCCGCGCTACGTCGTCGAGGTGCGGCCCGAGTCGAACCAGGTCGTCGTCGGTACGGCCGACCTGCTCGGCGTGAACGCCATCACCGGCGAGCACGCCCGCTGGTGCGGCCCGGCACCCGAGGGTGTCGTGGAGGTCGGGGCGCAGGTGCGGGCCCACGGCGAGGAGTACCCGGCCCGGGCGTGGGCGCAGGACGGGCGCGTCGAGGTGCGCCTCGAGGGGCGGGTGCGCGGCGTCGCGCCGGGCCAGTCCGTCGTGCTCTACGACGGCACCCGCGTCATCGGGTCGGCCACCATCACGGCGGCCCGCCTCGACCGGTCGGACGCTGCCGCGCCCGTCGGTTGAGCCCGCCGGTCAGTCGCTCGCCCGGGTCCAGGTGACGACGCGGGCGCTGGGACGGAAGCCGATCGAGCGGTAGAGCCGCTGGGGGCCCGGGTAGGCGTCGTCGCCCCGCGGGGTGACCTGCGCGAGGACGCCACCCGCTGCGCGCAGCGCGTGCAGGGCCGAGAGCGTGACGGCCCCGGCGAGGCCCCGGCCGCGGTGCCCGGGCACGCAGCCGACCGGCTCGACGAGGCCGGCGCCCGTCGCCGGGTCGAGCCAGACGAGGGCCGAGGCGACCATCTCCCCCTCGGCGTCGACGGCCACGTGGTCGAGGTCGGAGCGGTAGGGCCACGCGCGGCCGAGCTGCCGGTAGGCCGTCGCGTCGACGCGCGACGGGCCGAGGTCCGACCAGGCGGCCGCGTGGACGGCGGCCCGCTCGGTGGCCTCGTCCGGGCGCACGGCGCGGCAGGTGTACCCGGGCACGTCGCGAGCGGCCGGGAGCGCGTCGAGGTCCAACACGTGGTGGGTGAAGAAGGGATCATCGGGCCGGGGCTCGAAGCCGGCGTCCGCGAGGGCGGTCTCGACGGCGGCGTCGCCCTCGACGGCCATCGCCGACTGCTCGTCGGCGTCGCTCCACTCCTCGAACCACTCGAGGACGTCGACCGCCAGCCCGGGGTGGTCGGGGTCGACCTGCAGCTCGAGCCAGTCGGGGGCCTCGGCCCAGCCGAACGCGACCGTGCGGTCGCCCGCGGTCCACAGCGCGATCGCCTCCGACGCATCGAGCACGGCGGGGTCGACGGGGCGGTGGTAACGGCTCCACGCCAGCTGGCCCGGGTGGAAGCGGCTCGTGGGCGACCACACCCGCGAGCAGAGGTCCTGCATGGCGCGCAGGTCGTCCGGTCCGGAGAAGTCGCGGCGTCGGACGGTCCCGGCCGGGCTCATCGACCGGCGCCCCGGCGCTGCACGCACCCGTCGTCGGGGTCGAGGGCGTCGCCGATGCGGTGACCGATGGCCGCGAGCTGGCGCACCTGGGTGCGGGTGAGCGGGTCGAGCACGAGCCGGCGCACGGTCTCGACGTGCCCCGGGGCGGCCGCGACGATGGTGGCCCACCCCTCGTCGGTGAGCGTCGCGAGCGTGTAGCGCCCGTCGGCCGGGTCGGGGGAGCGCGTCACCCAGCCGCGCCGCTCGAGCTTCGAGACGACCTGGGAGAGGCGCGAGAGCGAGCCCACGGCGAAGGCCGCGAGGACGCTCATCCGCAGGGTGCGGTCGGGTGCCTCGGAGAGCCCGGCCATCACCTGGTAGTCGAAGTGGCTCATCCCGGCTTCGCTCTGCAGCTGCGCATCGAGGGCGGCCGGAAGGCGGATCACCAGGTATCCCAAGGCCATCCACGCCTCGCGCTCCTCGGCGTCGAGCCAGCGCGGTTCGTCGTCGCGCGCGTCGTCGCGCTCCTCCGGGGTCGACCGTTGCGGCATGCGCCCAGCGTATCCGGCGCGTGAGCGCGGGAGTGCGAGAGCCGAGGATCACTTGAAGATTGAAGTCAAGAGTCGTACGATCACTTCAACCTTCAAGTCAATCGCACCCCAGTGGAAAGGCGTGTGTCGCCGTGGACATCGTTCTCTGGATCCTGGCCGGTCTGCTCGCCGTGGCGTTCCTCGGCAGCGGGGGGATGAAGCTCGCCCGCTCCAAGGAGGAGCTCGCCGCCTCCGGCATGGGCTGGACCGAGGGCTTCGGCCAGGGCACGATCCGCCTCATCGGGGTGCTCGAGGTGCTCGCGGCGGTGGGTCTCGTCCTGCCGGCCCTGACGGGGGTCGCCCCCGTGCTCGTGCCGCTCGCGGCGACGGGGCTCGTGCTCGTCATGGTCGGTGCGATCGTGACGCACGCCCGCCGGGGTGAGACGCCCATGATCGTCGTCAACGTCGTCCTCCTCGTCCTCGCCGCCATCGTGGCCTGGGGCCGATTCGGGCCGTACGCGTTCACCTCCTGAGCCGTCCACGCGCGGCCCCCGGGCCGCGCCGCCCGGGCCCGCCCCTAGGCTGGCGCGGTGACGCTCGCAACCGGCATCGGCTCCTGGCCCGGCACCTCGGTGCGTGACGGGCTCGCGCAGGTGCGCGAGCTGCTCGACGGGCAGCTGCCCTACCTGCCGGAGCTGCCCGAGCGCGGCCCGGGCGCCGACATGGTCGGCCGGACGGCCGGCCTGCTCGTCGAGCTGCCCGTCGACCTCCAGCCGGTCGGCTGGCGCTTCGTCGACCGTCCCGGCCGCGACGCCGCCCGCACCGCCGCGCTGCTCCGGGAGGACCTCGACGAGCTCGCCGAGGCCTTCGACGGGCACACCGGCCCCCTCAAGCTGCAGGTCGTCGGCCCGTGGACGCTCGCCGCGAGCCTCTGGCTCCAGCGGGGCGAGCGCGTCGTCGTCGACGACGGGGCGTGCCGTGACCTCGTCGACTCGCTCGCCG
The DNA here is from genome assembly GCF_040300125.1 of Terrabacter sp. NPDC000476. NCBI lineage: Bacteria > Bacillati > Actinomycetota > Actinomycetes > Micrococcales > Intrasporangiaceae > Terrabacter > Terrabacter sp. NPDC000476. Next base: position 1,415,479 of record NZ_JBEPDF010000001.1, on the reverse strand, counting down.
AGGGCGTGCGCCTCCATGTCGCGGCGGTGCGGCGCCTCGTGCCCGGCGCCGAGGTCGTGCTCCAGCTCGACGAGCCGAGCCTGCCGACGGTGCTCGCCGGTCGCCTGCCGACCGCCTCGGGCTTCGGTCGGCTGCCCAGCCTCGACCCGCAGGTCGCCGCCCGCGGGCTCCAGACCGTGCTCCGGGCGCACGACGGCCCGACCGTCGTGCACTGCTGCGCGAGCTCGCCGCCGGTGCCGCTGCTGCGGGCGGCGGGACCGGGAGCGCTCTCGCTCGACACCTCGCTGCTGCGACCGCGCGAGTGGGAGGGCGTCGCGGTCGCCGTCGAGGACGGCATCCGGCTGCACGCGGGAGTCGTGCCGACCGACGGGGGGCGCACCCGCGCGACGCAGCTCGCCGACGAGCTCGTCTCGGCGTGGACGCGCGTCGGCCTCCCGCTCGCCCGGCTCGCCGACCTCGTCGTGACGCCGGCCTGTGGCCTCGGGGCGGCGACGCCACCCGTCGCCCGGGCGGTCCAGCGCGCCGCGGTCGAGACGGCCCGCGAGCTCGAGGAGCGCAGCGCAGGCTGACGACCGAGCGCGCTCGGGCGCCCCAGCGCGCTGACGGCATCCGTCATCGTGGGCCCGACGCGACGAAGGCCGGTCACCCGAGGGTGACCGGCCTCCGTCGTACGCCTGTGGCGCTCACGGGCTCAGAGGGCCGAGCCGGCCTTCCACTTCGCCCAGCTGAGGTTCCAGTCGGAGTAGCCGTTGCCCATCGTCATGGGACGGTCGGTGCCCGTGGTCTCGACGACGTCGCCGATGCGCATCTGGCCGAAGAGCCACTCGCCGTTGGCGTCGCTCATGCCGGTGCAGCCGTGGCTGACGTTGCGGCGCCCCTGGTCGGCGACCGACCACGGCGCGGTGTGCAGGAACTCGCCCGAGTTCGTCACGCGCATGGCGTACTTGACCGGGGTGTCGGCGTAGTAGTTCGGGTCGTCCTTCTTCAGACCGATGGTCTCGGCGCGCATCGTGATGTTCGTCTGCTTGTCCATGATCACCTTGACGCCGGAGCGGGTGGTGAAGCCGGGGCGCCCGCCCGTGATGGGGATGCGCTTGACCTTGGACCCGTTGATGTAGACGTCCATCTGGTCGGTCTTGAGGTTGACCTTGGCGATGACCGAGCGCCCGATGGTGAAGTCGGAGGTGCGGCTCATCTGGCCGTAGCGGTTGCTGCCGGCGGGGACGCCGTTGAGGTCGGCCTCGACGTGGACCTTGGTGCCGGCCTTCCAGTACGTCTTCGGGCGCCAGTGCGCCTCGCGCGAGCTGAGCCAGTACCACGAGCCGGCCTGGGCCGGGGAGGCCGTGACCGACATGTTCTTCTCGAAGCTCTTCTTGTCGGTGACCGGCAGGTCGAACCGGACGACGACGGGCATGCCGACGCCGACCGTGCCCCCGTCTCGCGGGGAGACCGCCACGTAGACCTGGTCGTCGAGCGTCAGCTTCGCGGTCGAGAACGTGCGGGTCGACTCGACGGCCTTGCCGTCGGTGTCGGTGGCCTCCATGGCGAGGGTGTAGGTGACGCCCGGCTCGAGCAGGTCGCCCGCGGTCCACGTGCCGCCCTCGAGGTCACCCTCGACGTCGACCTTCTTGCCCTTCTTGCTCTCGTAGGAGAGCGAGGCCTTGGTCAGCGTGCCCTTCTCGGCCGCGGCGGTGACGCGCGTGTCGACCGCGACGTCCTTCGCCTGCTCGCCCGGCGTCGTCGTGAAGACGACCGGGTCGGTGGTCGGGGTGGGGGTGGGCGTCTCGGAGGGCGTGCTGTCGGACGACGCGCTCGTGGACGGCTTGGTGTTGTCGGCCGTGGCCGAAGCGTTGCAGGCGCTCGCGCCCAGCACGGCCAGCACGGCCACCCCTGACACTGCGGCGGAACGGATGCTCGACTTCACGCGGTAAACCCTTCGCAGACGCACCGCCGGACGCCCCCGGGCGGGACGGGGCGCGGCACGTCGGTAGTGACCCCGACTCCAGTGTCACCCGAAAGGCCCGGATATCCCAAAACCGACGGCGAGTCCAGCCGCCCGCGTGTCGCGCCGTGCCGGGGCCCGGCGGCGCGACACGCGGCGGGCTCAGGCGTCGACGCCCGGACGCACCTCGCGACGCAGGATCTTGCCCGTCGGGCCCTTGGGCAGCTCGTCGAGCGACCAGACGCGGCGCGGGTACTTGTAGGCGGCGAGCCGCTCCTTGACGTAGGTCTGCACGTCCTCGAGCGTCGTCGTCGAACCGGGGCGCAGCACGACCGCCGCGCCCACCTCCTCGCCCATGAGGTCGTCGGGGACGCCGACGACCGCGGCCTCGAGCACGTCGGGGTGGGTGTAGAGCACCTCCTCGACCTCGCGCGGGTAGACGTTCATGCCACCGCGGATGATCATGTCCTTCTTGCGGTCGACGATGGTGAAGTAGCCCTCGTCGTCGACCGTCGCGAGGTCGCCCGAGCGGAACCAGCCGTCGGGGATGGCCTCCTTGGTCGCCTCGGGGCGGTTCCAGTACCCCTTCATGATGTTCTCGCCGCGGATCGCGATCTCACCGATCTCGCCGGCGGGGGTGTCGTTGCCCTCGAGGTCGACGAGCTTCATCTCGCACCCGGGGATGGCGCGCCCGATGGTGCCCGGCTTCGTCGGCTTGTCGGGCATGTTGAACGAGGCGACGGGCGAGGTCTCCGACAGGCCGTAGCCCTCGAGGATCTGGCAGTGGAACTTCTCCTCGAACGCCTTCATGACGGCCTCGGGCATCGCCGAGCCCCCGGACGCACAGGTGCGCAGGCTGCTCGTGTCGGCCTGGTCGGCGTTCGGGTGGTTGAGGATGGCGGCATACATCGTCGGCACGCCCTGGAAGATCGTCACGTGGTCGCGCCCGAGCACCTCGATGGCCTTGGCGGGGTCGAAGCGGGGGATCAGGCTGAGGGTCGACCCGCGCTGCACCGACGTGTTGAGCCCGCACGTCAGGCCGAAGACGTGGAAGAGCGGCAGGCACCCCATGATGACGTCGTCCTCGGTGATCTGCATGATGTCGGCGGCCGAGCGCTCGGCGTTGCGGTGCAGGTTGAAGTGCGTGAGCTCGGCGCCCTTGGGCTTGCCGGTCGTGCCGCTCGTGTAGAGGATCACGGCCGTGTCGTCGTCGGCGCGGTCGACCGGCTCGAGCACGACCTCGTCGCCCGGCACCTCGGGCAGCTGGCCCTCGGCCGGTCCCGTCGGGCCGCACACGACGATGCGGGTGCCGGTCTGCGCGGCCGCCTTGTGCGCCTCCTCGGCGAAGTCCGGCCACACGAAGCTGACCTTCGCGCCCGAGTCCTCGTAGAAGTACTCGATCTCGCCGGCCTTGAGCAGCGGGTTCATCGGCACGACGACCGCGCCCGCGAGCAGGGTGCCGTAGAAGGCGACGGGGTATGCCGGCACGTTCGGCAGGATGAGCGAGACCCGGTCGCCGGGCGTGACCCCGATCGCCCGCAGCTGCGCCGCGACGACCGCCGCCGCCCGGTGCAGCGCCGACCACGACACCTCGAGCTGGTCGAGGCGGATGCCGACCTTGTCGGGGATCCGCCCGGCGGTGGCGACGAGGTTGGCGGCGAGGTTGGTCATGGGTGCTCCTTTGCAGCGACCTGGGCAGACGACGACAGCGACGGCTGCGGCCATTGTTACCCGTGAGTCGTCCGGTGAACAGGGGAGCGGGCCGGACGTGGCGAACGTCGCCCGCGCCCGGCCGTCGGACCCGGCTGGCAGGATGTGCGCGTGAGCGAGAGCAGCGTCCCAGCGCCCGGCCCGACCCCCGTCACCGACGACGTCCCGCCCGAGGTCCACCAGGAGTGGGCCGAGCTCGCCGAGCAGGCCAGCGCCGCGCAGTTCGCCTACCACGTCAAGGACGCGCCCACGATCAGCGACGGCGAGTACGACGCGATCATCCGGCGCCTGGGCGGGATCGAGGAGCAGTTCCCCTCGCTGCGCACGCCCGAGAGCCCGACCCAGAACGTCGGTGGTGCCTCGTTCGCGACCGGGTTCGAGACGGTCGACCACGTCGAGCGCATGCTGAGCCTCGACAACGCCTTCTCCTTCGAGGAGCTGCAGACCTGGGCCGAGCGGGTCGAGCGCGAGGTCGGCTCCGGTGCGCACTTCCTGACCGAGCTGAAGATCGACGGGCTCGCCATCAACCTGCTCTACGAGAAGGGACGCCTCGTGCGCGCCCTGACCCGCGGCGACGGCCGCACCGGCGAGGACGTCACCAACAACGTGCGCACCATCGAGGGCGTGCCGGAGCGCCTGGCCGGCGACGACGTGCCCGAGCTCGTCGAGATCCGCGGCGAGGTCTTCTTCCCGACCGCGGCCTTCGCCGACCTCAACGCGAGCCTCGTCGAGGCCGGCAAGGCCCCCTTCGCCAACCCGCGCAACGCCGCCGCCGGTTCGCTGCGCCAGAAGGACCCCAAGGTGACCGCCACCCGCCCGCTGCGGATGCTCGTGCACGGGATCGGCGCGCGCCGCGGGTTCGACGTCGAGCGCCAGAGCGAGGCGTACGCCGCCCTCCACGGCTGGGGTCTGCCGACCTCCGACGAGGTGCGCGTGCTCGACGACATCGCCGCGGTTCAGGAGTTCGTGACCTACCACGGCGAGCACCGGCACGACCGCGCCCACGAGATCGACGGCATCGTCGTCAAGGTCGACGAGGTGGCCCTCCAGCGCCAGCTCGGAGCCACCTCACGGGCCCCCCGGTGGGCCATCGCCTTCAAGTACCCGCCCGAGGAGGTCAACACCAGGCTGCTCGACATCCGGGTGAACGTCGGGCGCACCGGCCGGGTCACGCCCTACGGCGTCATGCAACCCGTCGTCGTCGCGGGGTCGACCGTCGAGAACGCGACGCTGCACAACGCGTACGAGGTCGAGCGCAAGGGCGTGCTCATCGGCGACACCGTCGTCCTGCGCAAGGCCGGCGACGTGATCCCCGAGATCGTCGGGCCGGTCGTCGACCTGCGCGACGGCACCGAACGGGCCTTCGTCATGCCGACGGAGTGCCCTTCGTGCGGCACGACCCTCGCGCCCGAGAAGGAGGGCGACAAGGACATCCGCTGCCCCAACACGCGCTCGTGCCCGAGCCAGCTGCGCGAGCGGGTCTTCGCGCTCGCCTCACGCAGCGGCCTCGACATCGAGGCCCTCGGCTGGGAGGGCGCGAACGCCCTGCTCGAGTCGGGCGTCGTGACCGACGAGGGCGACCTCTTCGCGCCGCCGGAGGGCAGCCCGCACTCGGGGGAGTACGGCATCACCCGCGAGAAGCTGTCGCGCGTGCCGCTCTACACCCGGGCCGCGAAGAAGACCGACCCGGACGACGCCGTCGTCGAGGGCCGGGTGCTCTCGGCCGGTGGCGAGACGCTGCTCGCCGAGCTCGAGAAGGCCAAGGGGCAGCCGCTCTGGCGCGTCGTCGTCGCGCTCTCGATCCGCCACGTCGGGCCGACGGCCGCACGGGCCCTCGCGACGCACTTCGGCTCGATGGAGGCCATCCGGTCCGCCTCGACCGCGGAGCTCGCCGAGGCCGAGGGGGTCGGTGGGGTCATCGCCGAGGCCGTGACCGCGTGGTTCGAGGTCGACTGGCACCGCGAGATCGTGCGCCGGTGGGCCGATGCCGGGGTCCGCATGGCCGACGAGGTCGACGCGTCGACGCCGCGCACCCTCGAGGGCAAGACGGTCGTCGTCACCGGGTCCCTCGAGGGCTTCTCGCGCGACGAGACGAAGGAGGCCATCATCAGCCGCGGCGGCAAGGCGTCCGGGTCGGTCTCGAAGAAGACCGACTACGTCGTCATCGGGGCGAACGCCGGCTCCAAGGCGGCCAAGGCCGAGGAGCTCGGCCTGACGATCCTCGACGAGGACGGCTTCCGCCGCCTCCTCGAGACCGGTTCCCCCGACTGACCCCAACCGTCGAGAGGCCACTTCTTGTGGGTGCCTCGTGGTCGAGTGGCCACGAGGCTTTGGCGAGTCGTGAGCGTTGGGCAGCAGTCGGCGCGGGCGTATGCCGTGACGTCCTCGTCGCCGACGCCGACCGGCGCTCGGCCAGACCCGCAAGCAGTGGCCGCTCGACGGGTGGGACCCGCGAGGACTGGCCACTCGACGGTGAGGGGGTGGCCTTTGCATGTGCGCTCGCACCACCAAAGTGGCCGAGGTGTGTGTGTCGCCACCGTCACATCGACGGGCCGTCCTCCTAGGCTTGCCCGAAGTTCCCGCCGCCGGCGCCCTGCCGGCGGCCCCGCGACCGCGACACGACGCACGAGGAGGTGCTGGTCTTGACGGCTACCCCGTTGCTCGAGACCCGGGCCCTGACCAAGGAGTTCCGGGGCTTCCGGGCCGTCTCCGGGGTCGACCTGACGGTCGAGCGAGGCACCGTCCACGCCCTGGTCGGGCCCAACGGCGCCGGCAAGACGACGCTCTTCAACCTCCTCACCGGCTTCCTCACGCCGAGCTCCGGTGCGGTGGTCTTCGACGGCCAGGACATCACCGGGAAGGCGCCGGAGCAGATCGCGCCGCTGGGCATCGCCCGGTCGTTCCAGATCACGAGCCTCTTCGAGGCGATGACGCTGCGCGAGCACCTCGAGCTCGCCCTCGCGAGCCCGACCGGCATGGGCCGGCAGTGGTGGCGGTCGGTCTCGCGCCTCGCGACCTTCGGCGACCGCGCCCTGCACCTGCTCGACCGGGTGGGCCTCGCCGACCGGGCCGACGCCCCCGCGTCATCGCTCGCCTACGGCCAGAAGCGCGCGCTCGAGCTCGCCATCGCCCTGGCCCTCGACCCGAAGCTGCTCCTCCTCGACGAGCCGACCGCCGGCATGGGCATCGAGGACGTCGACCGCACCATCGCCCTCGTCAAGGAGCTCGCCGAGGGGCGCACCGTCGTCTTCGTCGACCACAACATGCACGTCGTCGGCTCGCTCGCCGACCGCGTCACGGTGCTCCAGTCGGGCCAGGTGCTCGCAGAGGGGTCCTACGAGCAGGTGCGCGCCGACGAGCGCGTCATCACGGCATACCTCGGAGCAGCCCATGAGTGACGACACCGGCACGACGACGGTCACCACCGATTCCTCTGTGGGGCAGGAGCGCTCGCGAATGCTGGATGTCTCCGGCCTCTCCGCCTGGTACGGCGAGGCCCGCGTGCTGACGGACGTCAGCATCGACGTCGCGGCCGGGGAGGTCGTCACCCTCGTCGGGCGCAACGGCGCGGGCAAGACGACGCTGCTGCGCTCGGTCATGGGGCTGCACCGCCAGATCGAGGGCGCCGTCGGCTTCGACGGCCAGGACCTCACGCGGCGCTCGCCCGACGCCCGCGCCCGCGCCGGGATCGGCTGGGTGCCCGACGACCGTGGCATCTATGCGAGCCTCAGCGTCGCCGAGAACCTGCTGCTGCCCCCGGTCGTGCACGAGGACGCGTGGCCGATCGAGAGGGTCTACGACTTCTTCCCCGTGCTGCACGAGCGCCGCGACTTCCCCGGCACCCGGCTCTCCGGCGGTGAGCAGCAGATGCTCGCCATGGCGCGCGTGCTGCGGATGGGCTCGCGGCTGCTGCTGCTCGACGAGCCGAGCGAGGGCCTCGCTCCCGTCATCGTGCAGCGGATCGGCGAGATCATCCGCGAGATCAAGCAGCAGGGCGTCGGCGTGCTGCTCGTCGAGCAGAACGTGACGTTCGCCGCCACCGTCGCCGACCGCCACTACCTGCTCGCCCAGGGCGCGGTCGTCGAGCACCTCGGCAACGAGGAGTTCCGCTCCCGCAAGAGCGAGCTGCTCACCTACCTCGGGATGTAGCCCCAGCGCCGCTCCCGCCGCCCCGCCGGCCCCGCCGCCCCGGGACCACCCGCCACACCCCACCCCACCCGCGTCACCCGCCATCCCGTCACACCTCGTCACAACCCCAGGAGGGGACATGCGTAGCAGGACAGTCCAGGGCACCGTCGCCATCGCGGCGACCGCGTCGCTCGCGCTCGCCGCGTGCGGAGGGGCCGGCGGCCCCCAGTCCGGCGGATCGAGCAAGCTCACCGACGACAAGGTCGTGCTCGGCCTGCTCAACGACCAGTCGGGCGTCTACAAGGACCTCTCCGGCCCGAACAGCAAGGTCGCCATCGAGATGGCGATCGAGGACTACAAGGCCAAGTACGGCGAGAAGGCCGTCGCGAAGACGATCGAGGTCGTCACGGCGGACCACCAGAACAAGGCCGACGTCGCGAACTCGAAGTCGCAGGAGATGTACGACCGGCAGAAGGCCGACATCATCCTCGACGTGCCGAACTCGGCCGCCGCGCTCGCCGTGGCGACGCAGGCGAAGAACAAGAAGAAGCTCTACATCAACATCGGCGCGGGCACGACGGCCCTGACCGGCGCGAGCTGCAACAAGTACACCTTCCACTGGGCCTACAACACGGCCATGCTCGCGCGCGGCACCGCCGGCACGATCACGAAGGAGGGCGGCACGAGCTGGAACATCGTCTACCCCGACTACGCCTTCGGCCAGGACATGAACAAGTCCTTCAGCTCCGAGGTGACCAAGGCGGGCGGCAGCGTGGGGGCGTCCATCGCCTCGCCGTTCCCGAGCGACAACTTCGCGACCTTCATCACCAAGGCCGGCGAGGGCAGCCCGAAGGTCGTCGGCTCGATGCACGCCGGCGGCGACCTCATCAACTTCGTCAAGCAGTTCAACCAGAGCGCCCTCAAGGGCAAGGTCCAGCTCGCCGTCGGCCTGATGTTCATCACCGACATCCACTCGCTCGGCGTCGACCAGTTCGCCGGCACCCAGTTCACCGACGCGTGGTACTGGAACTTCGACGCCGAGAACAAGAAGTGGGCCGACCGCTTCAAGGAGAAGACAAACACGCGTCCGTCCTTCGCCCACGCGGCCAACTACTCCGCCGCGATGAACTACCTCGAGGCGGTCCAGGAGGCCGGCACCGACGACGCCGACGCGGTCGTGGCCAAGCTCGAGGGCAAGAAGATCAACGACGTCTTCCTGCGCAACGGCGAGGTCCGCAAGGCCGACCACGCCGTGACGCACGACGTCTACCTCGCCAAGGTCAAGAGCTCCGCCCCCGAGGAGTGGGACTACGAGGACATCGAGAAGACCATCCCCGCCGCCGAGGCGTACGGCGAGGCGAACCCCGCCTGCTCGATGAGCTGACCCACCCGCGGGGCGTGCCTCCCGCGCCCGTATGCCGTCCGGCCGCGTCCCAGCGGACGCACCGGACGGCATACGGCCGGGGTCACGGCTCCGCCCCGTCCGGCCTGATCGACCGCGAACGAGCGAGAGACATGAGCGAATTCATCCAGTACACCCTCCAGGGCCTCGCCGCCGGTGGGTTCTACGCGCTGTCAGCGCTGGGGCTCGCCGTCATCTTCGGCGTGCTCGGAGTCGTCAACTTCTCCCACGGTGCCTGCTACATGCTCGGTGCCGTCATCTCCGCGGTGCTGCTCGGTGAGCTGCACGTCGGCTTCTGGGTCGCGCTCGTCGTCGTGCCGATCCTCATGTTCGGCTTCGGGGTGCTCATGGAGCGCCTCCTCGTGCGGTGGCTGCTCGCGCTCGACCCCCTCTACAACTTCCTGCTGACCTTCGGGCTCACGCTGATCCTCGTCGAGGCCGTCAAGCAGCGCTACGGCGTCTCCGGCCTGCCCTACGAGGTGCCCGCCGGGCTCGGTGGCCAGGTCAGCGTCGGCAGCGTCAACCTCGGGGTCTACGCGATCTTCGCGTGCCTCTTCTCCGTCGTCGTGTGCGTCGCCGTCGGCCTGCTCCTCACGCGGACGCGGATCGGGATGATCGTGCGGGCCTCGACCGAGGCGCCCGAGCGCACCCGCGCGCTCGGCATCAACGTCGGCCGGTGGGTGACCCCGGTCTTCGGCTTCGGCATCGCCCTGGCCGGGCTCGCCGGCGTGCTCGCCGCGCCCACGCGGGCCATCACCGCCGAGATGGGCAGCAACTTCATCATCGTGCTCTTCGCCGTCGTCGTCATCGGCGGCCTCGGCTCGATCCTCGGGGCGGTCGTCGCCGGCTTCCTCGTCGGACTCGTCGAGGCCTACGGCATCGCCTACGCCCCCACCTACGCCCAGATCGTCATCTTCGTGCTGATGGCGCTCGTCGTCCTCGTCCGGCCCTCGGGGCTCTTCGGACGGGAGGAGGTCGCATGAGTGAGCAGCTGACCGCCACGGTCGACGTCGACCTGGCCCAACCCTCGATCCTCTCGAGGCGCAACCCGCTCCGCTACGTGCTGCTGCTGGCCGGCCTCGCCGTCGCCGTGCTGCTGCCGTACTGGATCTATCCGCCCGTCGCGATGGACATCCTCTGCTGGGGCCTCTTCGCGATCAGCGTCGACCTGCTGCTCGGGTTCACCGGCCTGCTGAGCTTCGGCCACGCCGCGTTCTGGGGCGGCTCGGCCTACTGCACCGGCCTCATCGCCACGCACTGGGGCGTGCCGTTCCCCGTCGCCGTGCTCGGGGGCGCCCTCTTCTCGATGCTCATCGCCTGGCCGATCGGCTACCTGTCGGTGCGGCGCACCGGGATCTACTTCGCCATGGTGACGCTGGCCTTCGCGCAGATGCTCTACTTCGTCGCCAACCAGGCCCGAGACCTCACCGGCGGCGAGAACGGCCTGCAGGGCATCCCGCGCAGCTTCTTCGGCATCGAGCTCGTCGAGACCGACCCGTTCTACTTCTACTACGTCGGCGCGGCGATGATCCTGCTCGGCGTGCTGCTCGCCTGGCGCGTCGTCAACTCGCCCTTCGGTCGCGTGCTGACGGCCGTGCGCGACAACCCGGACCGGGCCCGCGCGCTCGGCTACGACGTCGAGCGCTACAAGATCACCGCGTTCGTCATCTCCGCCGGTCTCGCCGGCCTCGCCGGTGGCGTCTTCGCGGTCAGCCACCAGTTCGCCTCGCTCCAGGAGCTGATGTGGACGACCTCGGGCAAGGTCGTGCTCGTCACGGTGCTCGGCGGGATCGGCACGCTCTGGGGCGGCCTCGTCGGTGCCGGCGTCGTCGTGACGCTCGAGGACTACCTCGCGAGCTCCGGCTTCGAGGGCATCGGGCTGATCACCGGCACGATCTTCGTCGTCATCGTCCTGCTCTTCCGCCACGGCATCTGGGGCACCGGGCGCAACGTGCTGCGCCGGTGGGTCCTCGACCGGCGCCGGAGGTCTCGCGACTGACCCGGCGCGACCGACCCGGCGCGTCGAAGGGGGTCAGCCGCCGAGCACGCGGCGGGCCAGGCGACCCACCACGAGCCACGCCACGGCGCCGAGCCCCCAGTTGACGAGCGCGTTCTTGACGGCCGAGCCCGCGCCGGTGAAGTGCTTGATGCCGGCCCCGCGGCTGAAGACCCCGAGGTCGGCCCAGTCGGCGGCGTGCAGCACGGCCGCCACGAGCGCGTTCCGGGTGTTCGCCTGGGCGGCGACGAGCAGCGTGCCGAGCAGCAGGGCCGCGGCCGCGAGCAGGCACGCGGTCCAGGCCAGGGTGCCGAGCAGGCGACGCAGGTGCTGCAGGCCGGCGCCGACGACGGATGCCGTCCGGCGCGCGCCCGCCCGCACGCCGGGTGGGCGGGACGACGCGGGTGCGGCGGCGGCGCGCGCGGAGCCGCGGTCCTGTGGTGGGGTCGGCGGGGTCGGCTCGGCTGTGGCGGCCGGCTCGGCTGTGGCGTGCGTGTCGGTGGGCGTGCTCGGGCTCGTCATCGAGGGGGCTCCTTGGGATTGTGCGTGCCGTGCACAACGAGCGACCCCCCGCGGAGGACACGGTGGAGGCGGCGCGGCCGTGTCCCCATAGACTGGCGCGCATGTCATCCCTGTCCCGCGACGACGTCGCCCACTTGGCCGGCCTCGCCCGCATCGAGCTCTCGGACGCCGAGCTCGACCGCATGGTGGGTGAGCTCGGGGTCATCCTCGAGTCCGTGGCCAAGGTCCAGCAGGCCCCCACCGAGGGTGTCGCCCCGATGTCGCACCCGATGCCGCTGACCAACGTGACCCGTCCCGACGTGGTCCGCCCGAGCCTCGGCGCCGACGCCGTGCTCGCCGGTGCGCCCGAGGCCGAGCAGCAGCGCTTCTCGGTGCCGCGCATCCTCGACGAGGACTGAGCCCCACCCAGCCACCGACCTGCCCGCGTGCGTCGTGTCGCCTAGCACCCGGCATACGCCCCCGCCCGTGACGGGCACCCACGAAACCGCTTGTCGCAGCAACGAACCGAAGGCACCGACGTGACCGACCTGCCAACCGACCTGACGAGGGCGACCGCCGCCGACCTGGCCGACGCCCTCGCGAGCAAGACGATCAGCTCCGTGGAGGTGACCCAGGCGCACCTCGACCGCATCGCCGCCGTCGACGGGCAGGTGCACTCCTACCTGCACGTCGACACCGACGGCGCGCTCGCGCAGGCGCGCGCGATCGACGAGCGGCGGCAGTCCGGCGAGAGCCTCGGGGCGCTCGCCGGCGTGCCGATCGCCGTCAAGGACGTCATGACGACCAAGGGCGTGCCGACGACGTGCGGCAGCCGCATCCTCGAGGGCTGGGTGCCGCCCTACGACGCGACCGTCGTGACGAAGCTGCGCGAGGCCGGCCTGCCCATCCTCGGCAAGACGAACATGGACGAGTTCGCGATGGGCTCCTCGACCGAGCACTCGGCCTACGGCCCGTCGCACAACCCGTGGGACCTCGATCGCATCCCCGGCGGCTCTGGCGGTGGCTCGAGCTCGGTGCTCGCCTCGTTCCAGGCGCCGCTCGCGACCGGCACCGACACCGGCGGCTCGATCCGCCAGCCGGCCGCCGTCACCGCGACCGTCGGCACGAAGCCGACCTACGGCGGCGTCTCGCGCTACGGGCTCGTAGCCCTCGCCAGCTCGCTCGACCAGGCCGGCCCGTGCGGACGCACCGTGCTCGACACGGCCCTGCTGCACGCGGTCATGGGCGGCCACGACCCGATGGACTCGACGTCGATCGACGCGCCGGTGCCGCCGGTCGTCGAGGCGGCCCGCGCGGCCGAGGTGCGCGGCATGCGGATCGGCGTCGTCAAGGAGCTGGGCGGCGAGGGCTACCAGCCCGGCGTCCGTGCGCGGTTCGACGAGTCGGTCGCGCTGCTCGAGGAGCTCGGGGCCGAGGTCGTCGAGGTGAGCTGCCCGAACTTCGAGTACGCGCTGGCTGCCTACTACCTCATCCTCCCGAGCGAGGCCTCGAGCAACCTCGCGAAGTTCGACGCGATGCGCTACGGCATGCGGGTGCTCCCGGAGGGCGTCGACGCCCCGAGCGCCGAGCAGGTCATGGCGGCCACCCGCGACGCCGGCTTCGGCGACGAGGTCAAGCGCCGCATCATCCTCGGCACCTACGCGCTGAGCTCCGGCTACTACGACGCCTACTACGGCTCGGCGCAGAAGGTCCGCGCCCTCATCGCCCAGGACTTCGACGCGGCGTACGAGAAGGTCGACGTGCTCGTCAGCCCGACGGCCCCGACCACGGCCTTCAAGCTCGGCGACAAGCTCGAGGACCCGATGGCCATGTACCTCAACGACATCGCCACGATCCCGGCCAACCTCGCGGGCGTGCCGGGCATGTCGATCCCGTCCGGCCTCGCCGACGAGGACGGGCTGCCGGCCGGCATCCAGATCCTCGCCCCGGCCACCAAGGACGAGCGCCTCTACTCCGTGGGCGCCGCCCTCGAGAAGGCCCTCGTCGACCGCTGGGGCGGTCCGATCCTCGACCGCGCGCCCTCGCTGGGTGGCGCCGCTGCTGCGAAGGGAGCCTGACATGAGCACGGCCACCGCCGACGCCGTCATGGACTACGACGAGGCCATGGGCAGGTTCGACCCCGTCATGGGCCTCGAGGTCCACGTCGAGCTGCACACCGCCACGAAGATGTTCTGCGGCTGCCCCACGGAGTTCGGCGCCGAGCCGAACTCGCAGGTCTGCCCCGTCTGCCTCGGCCTGCCCGGCGCGCTGCCGGTCGTCAACGAGAAGGCCGTCGAGTCGGCCATCCGGATCGGCCTCGCGCTCAACTGCGAGATCGCCGAGTGGTGCCGCTTCGCGCGGAAGAACTACTTCTACCCGGACATGCCGAAGAACTTCCAGACGTCGCAGTACGACGAGCCGATCGCCTACGAGGGCCACCTCGACGTCGAGCTCGAGGACGGCACCGTCTACCGCGTCGAGATCGAGCGCGCGCACATGGAGGAGGACACCGGCAAGTCGCTGCACATCGGCGGCGCGACGGGCCGCATCCACGGCGCCGACCACTCGCTCGTCGACTACAACCGCGCCGGCATCCCGCTCATCGAGATCGTCACCAAGCCGATGGTCGGGGCGGGGGAGCGCGCGCCCGAGGTCGCCAGGGCCTACGTCTCGGCGCTGCGCGACCTGCTGCGCGCCCTCGACGTCAGCGACGTCAAGATGGAGCAGGGCTCGATGCGCTGCGACGCCAACGTCTCGCTGCGACCGCGCGTCGGTGCGCCGCTCGACGAGGCCCAGCTCGCCGTGCCGCTCGGCACCCGCACCGAGACGAAGAACGTCAACTCGCTCCGCTCCGTCGAGCGGGCGGTGCGCTACGAGATCTCGCGCCACGCGGCGATCCTCGACGGCGGCGGCTCGATCCTGCAGGAGACGCGCCACTGGCACGAGGACACCGGCATCACGACGTCCGGCCGCGTCAAGTCCGACGCCGAGGACTACCGCTACTTCCCCGAGCCCGACCTCGTGCCCGTCGCACCCTCGCGCGAGACGGTCGAGGCGCTGCGCGGCACCCTGCCCGAGCCCCCCGGCCTGCGTCGGAAGCGGCTCCAGTCCGACTGGGCCTACAGCGATCTCGAGATGCGCGACGTCGTCAACGCCGGTGCGGTCGAGCTCATCTCGGAGACGGTGGCGGCCGGTGCCAGCCCCGCTGCGGCCCGCAAGTGGTGGCTCGGCGAGCCGTCGCGCCGGGCCAACGCCGAGGGCCAGGACATCGTGACCTACGCCGCCGGGCTGGGCCTGACGCCCGCGCACGTCGCCGAGCTCGACGGGCTCGTGACGGCGGGACGTCTCAACGACTCGATGGCCCGCCAGGTGCTCGACGGCGTGCTCGCCGGCGAGGGCACCCCGACGGCCGTCGCCGACGCGCGCGGCCTCGAGCTGGTGCAGGACGACGGTGCCCTCGAGGCGGCCGTCGACGAGGTCATCGCGGCCAACCCCGACGTGGCGGCGAAGATCCGCGACGGCAAGGTGGCCGCCGCCGGGGCGCTCATCGGGCAGGTCATGAAGGCGATGAAGGGGCAGGCCGACGCCGGCAAGGCCCGCGAGATCATCCTCTCCAAGCTCACCCCCTGACACCGTCGAGAGGCCACTCTTCGTGGGTCCGACCCCGTCGAGTGGCCACTCGGTGTGACGTGCCGGTATGCCGTCCGCCGCGCGTGGCGGCATACGGTGGCCTTTCGACGCGCGAGGACCCACACGAAGTGGCCTCTCGACGTTCGCGTGGTGACGCGTACCTGGCCCCCGACGGGGTGGGTCAGCGGGAGCCGACGTCGGCGAGCGGGAGCGAGACGAGCCGGTCGGCACCGTCGTTGTTGCTCGTCGTGACCCACGCGCGGCCCGCGACGAACCGGATGTCGCGGATGCGCCCGTAGGTGCCCTGCAGGTGCCGGGTCGGCGTGCCCGCCGTGCCGTCGGCGTTCACCGGCACGCGCCACACCGACTGCCCGCGCAGCGCGGCCATGTAGACCGCGCCGTCGGGCCCGACCGCGATGCCGCTCGGCGACATCTCCGACGTCGGCCACTGGGCGACGGGGTCGATGAAGTCGGGTTCGCCGGCCTTGCCCTCGACCTCGGGCCAGCCGTAGTTGCCACCGGGCGTGATGAGGTTGAGCTCGTCCTCGGTGTTCTGTCCGAACTCGCTGGCCCACAAGCGTTTCCGGCTGTCCCACGCAAGGCCCTGGACGTTTCGGTGACCGTAGGACCAGATCGGCGACCCGCCGAACGGGTTGCCGGGCGCGGGGTCTCCCTGCCGCGTGATGCGCAGGATCTTGCCCCCGAGCGACCCGAGGTTCTGCGACAGCGAGGTGTCGCCCGCCTCGCCGGTGCCGACGTAGAGGTAGCCGTCGGGACCGAAGGCGATGCGGCCGCCGTTGTGGTTGCGGCCCCGGGGGATGCCGGTGAAGATCACGTCCGGCTCGCCCAGCGTGCCGTCGCGCCACGGCACGGCCGCGATGCGGTTGTCGTTGTCGGTCGAGTAGTAGGCGTAGACGGTCGGGTCGGTCGCGAAGTCGGCCGCGACGGCGAGCCCGAGCAGGCCGCCCTCACCCTCCGTGCGCGTGATGGGCAGGCGACCGGCGACGGTGGACCGGCCTCCCGATCCGGGCTTCGGCACGAGGTGCACGCGGCCCGTGTTGCGCTCGCTGACGAGGGCGCTGCCGTCGGGCAGCACCACCACCGACCAGGCGATGTCGAGGCCCCCGAGCAGCGTCACCGGCCCGGTCGGCCGGGGGGTCGGGGTGCTCGTCGGCGCCGCGGACGTCGTCGCGGTGCTGGTCCCCGACGTCGTCGTGCCGGTGCTGCCACCGGTGCCTGCGGACCCGTCGCTGCCGGCCCCGGTGGTCGTCGAGACGTCGTCGGCCGACGGTCCCGGCTGCGGCGACGAGCAGGCCGACGCGCCGGCTGACACGAGCAGGGCGGCGGCGACGCCGCCGGCGAGGGCGCGGCGCAGCGATCGGGACGGGGACGGCATACCCCATTGTGTCCCACGGCAGCACGCGGAACGCCCGGGCACGGCCGTCGATCCGGGTCGGGCTCAGGCCCCGCGGCGCTCGAGGGTCTCGACGAGCCCGCGCTCGACGTCGGGGTGGGTGACGCCGGACGCCACGACGCGGCGCGCGGCGTCGAGGTCGCCGGTGATGGCGCGGAAGAGCACGAGCAGGTCGATGTCGTGCTCCGGCCGCTCGACCTCGATCGGCGTGCCGACGGCGAGGACGCCGGGGGTCACGACCGACAGGTAGGCGCCGGTGCGTCCGGCCTCGCTGAAGCGGCGCACCCACCGCGGCTCGCCCATGTGCTTCGCGAAGGTGCGGCACGGCATGCGGGGCACCTCGACCCGCAGCACGACCTCGCCGATGCGCCACGTCTCGCCGACGAGCGCGTGCGTGGTGTCGACGCCCGACGTCGTGAGGTTCTCGCCGAAATCGCCTGCCGCGATGGGCCGTCCGATCTGCTCCGCCCACCACAGCTGGTCCTCGCGGGAGTAGGCGTAGACGGCCTGCAGCGACCCGCCGTGGTGCTTGGGGTTGCCGATCTCGTCGCCGACGACACCGCTGCCGAGGCCGCCGTGCTTCGGCCCGGGGTCGCGCACCTCCGCCGTGTCGACGGGCGCCTTGGCGATGGCGGTGGGCCGGCCGCCCCCCGGCGGCGGGGTGCGTCGCCCGGACCGGAGGGACAGGACGTGGGGGAGCGCGCTCACGCCGGTGAGCCTAGCCCGGGCGAGCCGCACGCCTCGCCGCACGTCACGTCCCCGCCGCACGTCACGTCCCCGCCGCACCAGGGCGGGGTGCGTCGCCTAGCGTGGGTGCATGCCGACCTCCCCGCTCGTCGTGTCCGTGCCCGAAGCCGAGTACGCGGAGGCGCTCGCCGACCTCGACGGCGTCGACGCCGTCGTCTGGGACATGGCGGCGCCGCACCCCCGCGGTGCCGAGATCCGGTATGCCGTGATGCCCTACATGACCTCCCTCGACCTCGCGCAGGTGACGCAGGGCCTGACCGCGCTCGGGGTCGTGCAGCTGCAGAGCGCCGGCTACGAGCAGTACGCCGACGTCGTGCCGGACGGCGTGACGCTGTGCAACGCCGCAGGGGTGCACGACGCCTCGACCGCCGAGCTCGCCCTCACCCTGACGCTGGCCTCGATCCGCGACGTGCCGGAGTTCGTGTCCGCGCAGGCGGCGCGCCACTGGGCGCCGCTGCGGCTGCGCACGGCGCTCGCCGACCGGAAGGTGCTCGTCGTCGGCTACGGCCGCATCGGCCGCGCCATCGCGAGCCGGTTCGCGCCCTTCGAGGTGACGGTGACGGCGGTCGCGTCGCGCGCCCGGGCGGGCGACGACCTCGTCGAGCACGTGCACGGCATCGACGAGCTGCCTGCCCTGCTGCCGGAGCACGACGTCGTCGTCGTCATCGTGCCGCTGACCGAGGCCACCCGACGCCTCTTCGACGCGGCCGCCCTCGCCCGGATGCCGGACGGCTCGCTGCTCGTCAACGTGGCCCGCGGGCCCGTCGTCGACACGGACGCGCTCGTGGCGGAGTGCGCGTCGGGTCGGCTCCGCGCGGCCCTCGACGTCACCGACCCGGAACCGCTGCCGGAGGACCACCCGCTCTGGACGACGCCGGGGGTGCTGCTCACGCCGCACGTGGGGGGAGCGACCGACGCGATGCGCCCGCGGGCCAAGGCCCTCGTGCGCGCCCAGGTGGAGGCGCTGCTCGCCGTGCGGCCGGTCGACAACGCCGTCGTCGGACCCTTGTCGACCCACGACGGGTAGTGGACACTGTCAACATGACCGAGACCATCGTCGCCATCGGCACCCGCAAGGGCCTGTGGATCGCCCGCAGCAGCGACCGGGCGGAGTGGACCCTGGAAGGCCCGCACTTCCTCATGAGCGAGGTCGCCTCCGTCGCCGTCGACACCCGGGAGGGCCGCTCGACCGTGCTCGCCGGCGTCAAGTCGTGGCACTGGGGACCAACCGTCCAGGTCAGCACCGACGCCGGCCGCACGTGGACCGAGAGCGCGGAGCGCGCCCTCGCGTTCCCGACCGACACCGACACCGCCCTCGAGCGGGTCTGGCAGCTGACGCCCGATCCCAACGACGCCGACGTCGTCTGGGCCGGCGTCGAGCCGCACGCGCTCTTCCGCAGCACCGACCGCGGCGACCACTACGAGCTCGTCCGGGGGCTCTGGGACCACCCGCACCGCCCGACGTGGGAGCCGGGCTTCGGCGGCGGTGCCGTCCACACCATCGTCCCCGAGCCGGGGCACCCCGAGAACCTCCTCGTCGCGATGAGCGCGGGCGGCGTCTACCGCTCGGGCGACGGCGGCGGGTCGTGGGAGGCGAGCAACCCCGGCATCCGCGCCTACTTCATGCCCGACGACGAGTACCCCGAGTACGGCCAGTGCGTGCACAAGGTGGCCCGCGGCTCGGCCGAGGGTGAGCTCTACGCCCAGAACCACAAGGGCGTCTACCGCTCCGACGACAACGGGCGCACGTGGAGCTCGATCGCCGACGGGCTGCCCACCGACTTCGGGTTCACCATCCTCGCCCACCCGCGCCGGCCCGGCGTCGTCTGGAACGTGCCCGTCGCCGACGACGGCGAGCGCATCCCGCCCGGCGCCCAGCTGCAGGTGCAGCGCTCCGACGACGGGGGAGCCCACTGGCGTGAGCAGAGCGTCGGCCTTCCCGCGCACAGCTTCACCTGCGTGCTGCGCGACGCCGCCGCCCTCGACGAGGCCGACCCCGTCGGGGTCTACCTCGGCACGCGCAACGGCGACGTCTTCGCATCCTCCGACGAGGGCGAGTCCTTCACCCGCATCGCCACCCAACTGCCCGATGTCCTCGTCGTACGCGCAGCCCAGATCGCCTGAGAAGACAGGGATTCCGTATGCCGTCCGCCGTCCGTGTCATCCTGCCCGGCATGTTGCGCGACCTCGTGGGCGGGGTGAGCGAGATCGAGGTCGACTCGCCCGCCGAGTCGCAGACCGTCGCCGAGCTGCTCGACCGAGCATTCGCCGAGCACCGCATCCTCGACGGCAAGGTGCGCGACGAGCGCGGCCAGATCCGCCGGCACGTCAAGGTGTTCGTCAACGGTGAGGACGCGACGCGCGGGGCCGGGGTGGGGACCGACGTGCCGGCCGGCGCGCGCGTCCACATCATCAACGCCGTCTCGGGCGGCTGACCAGGGAGCGCGGACCGGGGCGCCGCTCGCTCCGTGGCGCGCCGACGGACGACCGCCGGTGAATCGGGCGGGACGCCACGGAACAGCGCCGCGCGGGGACTCGCGCCACGCGGGCGACCAACGGTCGCCCGCCGGCCAGGACGCCCCGCCTCGGTCAGATCGGGTGGGCCGGATCAGTCCGTGTCGGCGCCCAGGGCGAGCGGGAACCTCGCCACCAGCGTCGTGCCACCTTCGGGGGGCGAGGTGAGCAGCAGGGTGCCGCCGAGCGTGCGCAGGGTGTCCTCCAGCAGGCGCAGCCCCAGGTGGCCCTCGGCGACCGCGGCGTCGAGGCCGCCCTCGCCGAGCCCGCGCCCGTCGTCGCGCACCTCGATGCAGACGCGCCCGTCCTCGACCGTGCCGACGACCTGCACCGCCTGCGCGTGGGCGTGCTTCGTGACGTTGCGCAGCCCCTCGCGCACGACCCGGTAGGTCAGGCGTGCCACCGCCACGTCGCCGTCGATGCCCGGGTCGAGGCGAACGTCGACCACGGTGCCCGACTGGCGCAGTCGCTCGGCCAGCTCCTCGACCGCGACGGTCAGGCCCCCGCGCTCGAGGTCCGCGGGGTAGAGGTCGGTGAGCAGGTGCCTGACGCCGACCATCCCGCGGGCGAGGTCGTCCTGGGCCCGGTCGAGAACCTCGCGGGCGCCGGTGGCCTCCGCGGGCACGGCCGCGGCGACGGTGGGCAGCGAGTAGCGCAGGCCGATGATGTCCTGCACGATGCCGTCGTGGAGGTCCTCCGCGATCCGCCGGCGCTCGAGGTCCGAGGCGGACAGGGCGTGCCGCACCATCGCCTCGCGCTCGGCGAGCCCCCGGTCGACGCGGCGGGCGAGGGAGAGCGCGAGCGGCAGCAGGGTGGCGGCCAGCACGAGCAGCGCGCCGAGCCCGAGCCCGGTGAACCGCCAGCGGATGTCGCCGACGTCCTGCTGGATGCGCTCGGTCGGCCAGTAGGCCTCGAAGACGAGCGGGCTGCCGTCGTCGGCGTGGAAGCCGACGTAGACCTCGATGAGGCGCCCGTCGCCGCGCTCCTGCGCGTTCTCGGCCTTGTCGAGCTCCGACACCTCGGCCGTGACGGCCGTCGTGCCGAAGAGGGATGCCACGTCCTCGTCGAGCTCGTAGCTCGAGCCGTTCACCGCCGGCTCGTCGGACCAGACGACGCGGCCCGTCTCGGTCCAGATCTTCATGTGGGTGATGGAGCCGTCGGCCATCCGGGACCGCATGAACCGGGCCAGCGTGGCCGTGGCGTCGGGCTCCTGCCGCAGCACGCGGGCGTCGACGAGCGGCGCCACGACGGCCGTCGCGTATGCCGTGCTCCGCGAGGACGCCTCGCGCACCGCGAGCTGCTCGGCCAGCGGCTGCGACAACAGCACGGTGGCTGCCGCGGCGAGCGCGAGGGCCACGAGGCTGGCCACGACGAAGCGGATCGTGGCGTGGCGGAGCACGGATGACGACCGCTCGGTGGCTGTGGTCAAGGTCGGGCTCCAGGTCAGTGGTCGTCGTCGAGTCGGATCAGCCTACGGCGCAAGGCGATCACGACCGCCTCGAGCTGGCTGTGCGCGTCGAGCTTGACGAGCAGGCTCTTCACGTGGCCCCGGGTGGTCGAGACCGAGATGCCGAGGCGGCGCGCGATGGCCGTGGGGTCGCGCCCCTGCGCGAGCAGCTCGAGCACCTCCATCTCGCGGGCCGTGAGCAGCGGGTCGGGCTCGCGCCCCGACGGGCCGGCCCCCATCAGCCGGCGCAGCAGCACCGGATGGACGGCGAACCCGTCGCGCGGCACGCTGCGCACGGTCGTGATCAGCTCGGTGAGCGCCTCGCCCTTCGGCAGCACGGCGCACGCCCCGGCCTCGGCTGCCCGGGCGAGCAGCGCGTGGTCGACGTGGGCGGTGAGCACGACGACACGCAGCTCGGGTCGGCGCGCCACGAGGCGCTGCGTCAGCTCGATGCCGTCGCCGTCCTCGAGCCGCACGTCCATGACGACGACGTCCGGCACGAGGGTCGCCACGAGCCGCTCGGCCTCGACGGAACCGTGCGCGGTGCCGACGCACTCCATGTCCGGCTCGCCCGAGACGGCGAGCGACAGGGCGTCCGCGACCGTGCGGTGGTCGTCGACGACCACCACCCGCAACAGAGCTGACGACACGAAGCCCCCTTCGTCGCCCGGGCACGCACCCCCTGCGGCCCCCGGCCAGTATCACGGCCGGACCGTCTTCGTGGGCAGAAAACGGCACCGAAAACTGGGTGGTCGCCACCCCCTCGGTGGGACATCCCGTGCGTGGGCGCGCGACGCAGCATGGAAGCAGTCTCTGAGGGGGGATCGTCATGGGAGCGATGTCGCGTCGGGCGCCGTGGATGAGCGTCCGGGTGTGTGGGGGTCTGCGGGTCACGACGGCCCGGACCGTGCTGGGTCCGCGCGACCTCGGCGGGGCCAAGTCCCGGCAGGTGCTGCTCGCCCTGCTCGTCGAGGGCGGCACGCCGGTGCCGAAGACGCGTCTCATCGAGACGCTCTGGGGCGACGAGCCGCCGGCGGGCGCGCTCAGCACGCTCGAGGCATACGTCAGCGTGCTGCGGAAGCGGCTCGCGACCGCGGAGCCCGGCCTGCGCCCCGTGCTCACCGTGCCGGGCGGCTACCGCTGGGACGTCGACGCGGTGCCGGTCGATCTCGTGGAGTACGGCCGGCACGTCGCCGCGGCCCGCGAGGCCGGCGCCGCCGGGCGCTGCCCGCTCACCGACTACCGCGCCGCCATCGACCTCGTCGAGGCGCCGCTGCTGCCCGACGACGTCGACCTGCCGTGGCTGCGCGACCGGGCGCACGTGCACGCCGCCCGCGTGCTCCAGGTGCTGGTCGAGGCCGGCCGCGCCGCGGCCGCGGCCGGCGACCTCGAACGGTCGGAGGCGTGGGCGCGGCGGGCGCTCGAGCTCGACCCGCTGCTCGAGTCGGCCTGGGTCGTGCTGCTCGAGACGCTCGAGCGCCGGGGCCAGGAGGCCGAGGCGCTGCGCGAGTACGACGCGTGCCGAACGCTGCTCGCGGCCGAGCTCGGCTGCGAGCCCGGCCCCCGGCTGCGAGGCGTCTTCGAGCGGCTGCTCGTCGCGACCTCCTGCGCCGCCGACGGGGGTCTGGGCGAGCTCGTCGAGGCCGTCGTCCGGCTGCACCTGGCCCTGCGCGACGGGCACGGCACGCGACCGACCGCCCTGGACGGGTTCGCGGACGCCGGTCGGCGGGGCCGCGCCGGGGAGGCTCTGCCGCCCGTCGTGGGTCAGGGCACGAGCCTCAGCGAGGACTGCCGGCGGCTGCGCGAGCTGGTGCGCGCCGTGGCGGGGCCCGCGGAGCGCGGGCTGACCCGCTTCACCCCCATGGCCACCAGCGCGTGAGAACGCGGCCCCGCACCGCGTCGAGGGGCACCGGCCCGAGCGCGCGGGAGTCGACGGAGCGGTCCCGGTCGTCACCGAGCACGAAGACCTCGCCCTGCGGCACCGTCACGGGGCCGAAGTAGGTGCCGTCGACCGACTCGAGGTCGACCCACGGCTCGTCCACGGGGGTGCCGTTGACGACGAGCGACCCGTCCTCGAGGGCCACGGAGTCGCCGGCCAGGGCGACCGCACGCTTGACGAGCCACTCGCCCTCGAGGCTCTCGCGCGGAGGCCCTTCGGTGGCCGTCGGCTGCCGTCGCTCCCACGTCGTGCCGTCGACGACGACGACGTCGCCCCGGTGCACGTCGCCGCTGAACGGGGCCCGCAGCACGAGCACCCGGTCGTCCGGGCGCAACGTCGGTGTCATCGACTCCGACGTGACCTGCACCGGTTCGACGACGAGCCGGCTCCCGAGGAGGACGCCGGCGAGCAGCACGATCGCGAGCACCCGTCGACGACGGGACGGACCCGGCCGTCGGGAGTCCCCGGGGGGAGGGGACCCGACGGCCGGGCCCGCGACCTGGGAGGCCTCGTTCACGAGGCCTGCGCCACGGCCCGCAGCACGACGGCACAGCCGGCGACCGCGAGCAGCAGGTTCGTCAGCACCCGGCGCCGGTCAGCAGGGAGCAGACCGACGAGCACGACGAGCAGTCCGAGCTCGGCGACGAGGCAGAGCAGGTCGAGGGGACCGACCGGCTCCGCGGACGACGACCCAGGTGATCCCGGGATGACAGGCATCCCGTTGCCCACTCCCTGGGGGACGGGGAGTGGCGTGTGGTGGCTCGTGGCGAGCTCGACGTGGCCGGGCACCGGGAGCCCGACGGTGCGGGACACGACGTAGAGGAGCACGAGGGCGGCGGTGCCCAGCACGGCGAGCGGGGCCAGACGCCCCAGCCGGTCGCGCCACAGTGCGACGGCGAGGCCGAGCTGGAGGACGCCGGCGCCGAGCAGGAACACCCCGGCCGGGGCCCACCCGGCGAAGTGCTCCGGTGCGACGCCGACGTGGACCGCCCCGGCCACCGCGGCGGCGGCGCCCGCCCAGCGCAGGCTCGCCCGCCCGCGGCGCCCTGCCGCTCCGGACGGGGCGGGAGGGGCGGGCGCGGGCTGGACGGCGACGGGGTCGTCGGCGCCGGTCGACAGGGTGTCCACGGGTCGGTCCTCAGAGCTCGTCGGACTCGGGAAGGCTCTTGCACGGGTCGCCCAGAGGGTCCGACTCCTCGTCGGCGCGCACCTCGAACTGGCTCATCATGTCGTGGTCCTCGTGGACGAGGTTGTGGCAGTGGATCATGTACTTGCCGCGGCCCTCGAAGCGCATGACGACGCGCACGAGCTCGTTCTCGCCGACGTAGACCACGTCCTTCGGGCCCAGCTCGTGGGGCATCGGCGGTTTGCCGTTGCGGTCGAGCACCCGGAAGTCGACGAGGTGGATGTGCACGGGGTGGAACCAGCCACCGGAGGCGTTGCGGATCTCCCACACCTCGACGTCGCCCTCTCGCGGATCGCCCTCGACGAGCGAGAAACCGCTGCGCACGACGTCGTCCCAGGTGTGCCCGTTGATCGTCCACATGCTGTTCTTGCGCACGAGGTCGAGGCGCCGGGTGCGCACGGCGTCGGCCGCCGTGAGCGCCATGACGGGGTTCGTCGGGTTGAGCTGGTCCGGCACGGTGTTGTCGGCCGGGTCGAAGTCGTCGGCGACGACGTCGAACGCCATGACCTTGTTCGTGTTCGTGTAGTCGACGTTGTTCTTCGGGCTCGAGTTGTTCAGCACCACCCGCCGACCGACCGGGTAGCGGCTGAAGTCGATGACGACCTCGTAGCGCTCGGCCATGCCCTGCCGGAAGGACTTCACCCGCTGCGGCGCCGGCATGAGCCCGCCGTCCGTGCCGATGACGATGAGCGGCTCGCCGGAGTCGAGCGACCACTGGTACGAGCGTGAGACCGACGCGTTGAGCAGGCGGAAGCGGTACTTGCGGCGGGCCACCTTCATCACCGGCCACGGCACCCCGTTGACGAGGATGACGTCGCCGTACATGCCGGACTCGTCGTGGTTGTCCCAGAACAGCGAGCCGTCGGTGGCGAACATCGCGTCGCCCACGACGAGCGGGACGTCGTACGCGCCGTGGGGGATCGGCAGCGAGGCCTCGAGCGGGTCGCTCAGCAGGTACTGCGCCGCGAGCCCCATCTGGACGTTCTCGGCCGTGTGGTGCAGGCCGTGGTCGTGGTACCAGAGCGTCCGGGCGGTGGGGGAGTTCGGGTAGACGTAGTCCTTGTACTGCCCCGGGTTGGTGATGTCGCTGGCGTAGCCGTCGTACTCGGGCGCCGACGGGGAGCCGTGCAGGTGCACCGAGGTCCACGGCGTGTACGAGAGCACCGGGTGCTGGGCCGGGAGGTTGTTCACCTGGCGCATGACGGTGCGCCGGCCCTGGGCGACCCGGACGGTCGGACCCGGGACGATCCCGTTGTAGCCCCACAGCGGCGTCTTGAGGCCGGGGACGACGTCGGCCATGACCGGCTTCATGTAGACCTTGTAGTAGTCGGTCGTGTCGTCGACCCGGGTGGGGGTCAGCACCGGGGGCACGCGGAACGGCAGCGTGAACGGCTTCGGCAGGCGGCTCGCGGCGAGTCGCGTCTGGGCGGTCGTCCCGGCGCGCACCGTGCGCTCGAGCGGCAGGGCGAGGGCCGCGCCTCCGACGACGCCCAGCTTCATCAGGTCTCGGCGAGACAGGCTCATGTCTACCTCCTGGTCATGGGCACGGGTCCATGGAAGCCGCCCGACCTTGCAAAGACCTTGGGGTCGGCGCCGACGGGAGCCAAGGTTTCCCCAAGGCCCTGTCGCGACGCTGGCACCCGCGTCCCTCGCAGGCGCACGTCATCCGGCATCAACGTGAGAAGGCAGCCATGAGACGTCCCACTGCTGCGGCACTCGCCGCCGTCGTCCTCCTCCCGGCCGTCGCGGCCGTCACCGCGTCGGCCGCCATCGTGGGCGGGACGCCGGGCCCCGGCCTCGCCCAGGTCGGTCCGGTCAACGCCACCGACGGCTACCCGGTCTGGTACAAGGACAAGAACGGGCTGCGCCTCGAGCGGTGCGTGGACCTCGCCGACCCGCGGTGCCCCGCGCGCGGCGCCGTGCCGGACGAGACGGCCCCGCTCAGCTTCCCCGACAACTACCCCGACGAGAGCTTCTACGCCATGGCGGCGGCCAACCTCGACACCGCCAACGCCGGCAAGGCGCTCGTCGACATCGCCCTCGAAGGCGCTTTCGCCGCAGGGCCGCCCGTCGAGGGCGACCAGATCGTCTTCGCCCGCCTGCGGATCAAGATCACGAACGCGCGCGACGGCGTCGACTACCGCGTCACCACCCCGGTCGGCACCAAGACGGTGCGCACCAACAAGCCCGGCCTGGTCTTCGACACCGAGGACATCGGGATCGGCGGCCAGGGCGACTTCACCGGTGCCCTCGCCGGCCGCATCGGCCCCTTCCTCACGTGGTCGACGTTCGGCGACCGTTCCGACCCCGCGCTCTCGTCCGACGCCTACATCGGCGACGGCGTGACGCCGCACGCGGTCAAGGGAAGCCCCTACGGCACCAACGTCTTCCGCATCGAGGGGCCGGGCATCAACCCCACCGCGGCAGACGCGTGCCCGACCGTCGGCGGCCCGGTCCCCGACTGCGTCGAGACCGCGCTCTTCACGGTGCAGGGGAAGGTGGCGACGACCGCCGGCGTGACGGCCGAGCGGGCGACGTATGCCCGTTCCTCCGCCAGCGCAGCGGTGGTCGACGTCTTCGCGTCATCCGAGCCCGGTGACGTGCAGGCCATCGAGGTGGCGGACGCGACGCCGGGCGTGAGCGCGGCCTTCGACCCGACCGACCTCCCCGGCGCGGCCGGGCACTACTTCGCGCGGGTCGACGTCGGCTCGGTCCTGCCGCAGCAGCTGCAGGTCTCGAACGTCGGTGACGTGCCGCCCTCACGACGCACCGTCCGCGTCGCCGACCGCCTCACGGGCGAGGCCGTCTACGACACCGACCACCGCAGCCTCACGGTGACGGCGGGGTCGAGCGACACCGCCGAGCCACCCGCCCTCACGGTCGTGGGCTGGGGTGCGATGGCGAGCGGCTCGCTGGTCGTCGACGACCTGCCGGCGCCGCCGCCGAGCGTCACCGTGACGTCGGCCGCCGGCGGTTCGCTCGTGCTGCCGGTCACCGTCGACGGGGGCGCGCGTGCCCCGATCCCGGTCGTGGCGCAGGCCGGTCCCGACCAGGTCGTGCAGGCGGGCCAGACGGTGCGGCTCGACGGGTCGGCCTCCCGCGGGCCGGTGGCCACGTTCGCGTGGACGTCGCCGGGGGGCATCTCGGTCGTCGACCCCGACCGGGCGCAGGCCTCGTTCACGGCGCCCGCGGCCGCGGGTGACTACGTCCTCTCGCTCACCGTCACCGGGCGCAGCGGCACCTCGACGGCCACGCTCACCGTCACCGTGCTCCCGCCGGCTCCGGAGGTCGTCGCGGACGCCGGGCCCGCGCAGACCGTGCAGCGCGGCACCCGTGTCACCCTCGACGGTTCCCGCTCGGTCGGTGCCGCCACGTATGCCTGGCGCCAGCTCGCCGGCCCGGGTGACCCCGTCGTGACGATGACGGCGGCCGACACGGCGCGACCGTCGTTCACCTTCCCGTTCTTCGCCTACCCGGCGAGCAACGGCCCGCTGACCTTCGAGCTGACGGTCCGGGACGTCGGCGCCACGAGCACGCGCACGGCGCAGGTGACCGTCACGCCCACGGCCGACGTCGTCCGCATCACGACCGCCCGCTACACGGGGGGCAAGTGGCGGGTCGACGGCACGAGCTCGGTGGCGGCCGGCCAGAACGTCGTGGCCCACCTCGGGTCGCTCGCCGGCCCGGTCGTCGGACGGTCGGTCGTCGACGCGACGGGTGCGTTCTCGGTCAGGCCTGCGACCGGGCCGGTGGCGACCGCCGGATCCGTGGTCGTCGTCGAGTCGCCCCTGGGCGGGGTGAGCGCCCCCTTCACCGTGGCGCTCAAGTGACAGTGAGGGCGCCGGCCGGGTGCGAACCCGGCCGGCGCCCCTCCGTCGTCAGGCCCCGACGCCGAGCAGGATCGGCAGCACGGTGCGCTCGAGCTCTCCGACGTTGAGCGAGCGCGGCTCGACGAGGCGCTGCGTCATCGACCCGTGGGCCAGCGCGATGGCGGCGCGGACGAAGAGCTCGGTCGGTATGGGGAGCGTGAGCCCCTGGCCGGCCAGTGCCTCGTCGACGACGACGACGAGCTCGTCGCGCACGCGCCGCTGCTGCGCCGCCCACGCCCGTCGCGCGTCGGCGTCACGGATCGCGTGCAGCGTGAACTCCGTGGTGAGCACGAGCCAGCGCTCCTTGCTGCGGTTGTCGTCGGCGAGGGCGGCGAGGACGTCGCGCAGCACCTCCTCCGCGCTCGCGTGCTCGCGCTCGCTCGCGCGACGGATCCGGTCGACGAGGGCCTCGGAGTGCCGTCGGGAGAGCTCCACCACGAGGTCGTCCTTGGAGGTGAAGTTCGAGTAGAAGGCGCCGCGTGTGAATCCCGCGCGGTCGCAGATGTCCTCGACGGATGCGCCGTGGAAGCCGCGCTCCGCGAACACCTCGCTCGCGGCGGCGAGGACGCGGTCGCGCGTCGCCTGGCGTCGGGGGGTGATCCGGGGCTCGGCCGTCGTGGTCATGCTTACAGGATACGTCCCCGTATTGAATACACAAGCGCATCGGATGCATACTCGTATCGTGAGTCGAACAGAGGTGGACGTTCCCCGGGCACCGAGCCAGCGCACCGTGGTCGCCGACGACGTCAGCGTCGCCGGCACCCATGAGCCCTTCGTCGAGCACGTCTCCTTCACGGCCCCGGCCGGGGAGGTCACGCTCGTGCCGACCGACCCAGGCCTCCCGCAGGTCGCCCTGGCGCTCGCGCTCGGTGGCCGCGTGGAGCTGCTCCGCGGCCGGGTCTCCGTCGGCGGCGCCTCCGACCTGCCCGAGCTGCAGGCCCGCACCCGGCTCGTCGACGTCGCCGACGTCACCGCGCCCGAGGACAGCATCGCCGTCAAGGCCGTCGTCGAGGAGGAGCTGGCCCTCGCCGAGCGCCCGGCCTCGCGAAAGGCGGTGGCGGCCTTCCTCGCCGAGCGTGACCTCACGCACCTGGCCTCCCGGCCGTGGGAGCAGCTGCCGGCCGGTGTCCGCACGAGCCTGCTGCTCGAGCTCGGCGCGCTCCACCCCCACGTGCGCGTGCTCGTGCTCGCCGGCCCCGAGCGGCACGGCGGCGACCACGCGGCTTGGCTCGCGACCTGCGACCGATTGGCCGCCACGGGCCTCGTCGTCATCGTCCTCACCGCCGCTGCCACGGCGGCCACCCTGCCTGCGGCCCGGCTCGCCACGACGGCCGCCCTCCCCGCGGCCGGCCTCGAGCCCCAGCGCGACGACGAGCCCGACCACGAGCCCGACCACGAGCCCGACCACGAGCCCGACCTTGACCCGGCCCTCGAGCCCGCGTCGGCCATCGACCCCGAGCCGGGCGACGAGCCCGAGCCGGCCGACGAGCCCGCGCCTCCTGCCGCCGACCCACCGGCCGGCACGCCCGACGGCGAGCCGTCGACCCCCACGAAGGAGCCCTCGGCATGAACCCCGTGCGTCTCGCGGTCGCCGAGCTGCGCCGCCTCACCTCCACCCGACTCGCCCGTCTCGCCCTCGCGGCGCTCGTCCTCATCCCGACGCTGTACGGCGGGCTCTACCTCTACGCCAACCACGACCCGTACGGCGCCTTCCCGCAGGTGCCCGCCGCCGTCGTCAGCGACGACGCGGGCACGACCCTCAGCACGGGGGAGAAGCTGCGCGTGGGCGGCGACGTCGCCGACCACCTCGTCGAGTCGAAGTCGTTCGACTGGCACCGCGTCGGCCGCGAGGAGGCCCTGCGCGGCGTCGACGACGGCACCTTCGCCTTCGCCGTCATCGTGCCGAAGACCTTCTCGGCCGACCTCGCGTCGACCGCCGAGATGAAGCCGCGCCAGGCCACCGTCGTGCTCGAGACGAACGACGCGAACAACTACATGACCTCGATGATCGGCAACCAGGTCATCAAGCAGGTCACGGCCTCGGTCGCGAGCGAGGTGAGCCAGACGGCCGCGAGCAAGCTGCTCCTCGGCTTCAGCGAGGTGCACGACCAGCTCGTCACGGCCGTCGACGGCTCGGAGAAGCTGCGCGCCGGCGCGGTCAAGGCCGACTCGGGTGCCGGTCAGCTCGCCACCGGCGCCACCAGCCTCGCCGACGGCCTGCACGACCTCTCCGCGGGGGCGGCGAAGCTCTCGACCGGCATCGGCCGGGCCGCCTCGGGCGCGGACGAGCTCGAGAAGGGGGCCGGAGCCCTCGCCACCGGCCTCGGCACCCTCGAGTCGCGCACCGCCGGCCTGCCCGCGCAGACCGACCGGCTCGCCGACGGCGCGGAGCAGGTCGCCGCGGGCAACCGCACCATCGCCGGCTACGGGGCCAAGGCCGCCACGGCCTCGAGCGACCTCAAGAAGCGCATCGCCGCCGACCGCACCACCTTCCTCGACACCCTCCGGGCCGAGGGGCTGACCGACGCGCAGCTCGCCGTCGTGCAGACCCGGCTCGACACGATCGACGGCTACGTCGACGGCGCCGACGAGAAGATCCAGTCCGCGGCGGGCGACCTGACCAGGCTCTCGAAGGGCGCCGACCAGGTGGCGACCGGTGCGCGGGCGCTCGCCTCGGCGACGCCGGCGCTCGCGGACGGCATCTCCTCGGCCCACTCGGGCGCCGTGAAGGTCCGCGACGGGGCGTCCGCCCTCTCCTCGGGCCTCGACACCCTCCGCACCGGGGCGACGAAGCTGAAGGCCGGGGCCGACTCGGCCGCGACGGGCGCCGACACGCTGGCCGCCGGGGCGGCGTCGCTCACCTCGGGCCTCGACCAGCTGGCCAAGGGCGCGACCGACCTGCACTCCGGGCTCGTCAAGGGGCGCGACTCGATCCCCGACCCGAGCGACGCCGAGCGCAAGGCCATGGCGCAGACCATCGGCAACCCGGTCGGCGTCTCGACGGGATCGCTGTCGTCGGCCGGCTCCTACGGCGCCGGCCTCGCGCCGCTCTTCATGAGCCTCGCCCTCTGGATCGGCGCCTACGTCCTCTTCCTCTTCGTGCGCCCGCTCTCGCCCCGCGCGCTCGCCACGAGCCAGCGTTCGCTCCGCACGGCGCTCGGCGGCTGGCTCGCGCCGACGCTCGTCGGCCTCGTCCAGGTGGCCGCGCTCGTGCTCGTCGTCGGGCGCGGGGTCGACATCAAGTTCGCCCACCCGGTGCTGGCCTTCCTCTTCCTCTGCTTCACCTCGATGACGTTCGTCGCGATCCTGCACGCGCTGGCCGCACGGTTCGGCGCGGTCGGCAAGTTCCTCGGCCTCGTCTTCATGGTGGTCCAGCTCGTCAGCGCGGGCGGCACGTTCCCGTGGCAGACGCTGCCCGCACCCCTCCAGGCGGTCCACCACGTCGTGCCGATGAGCCACGCCGTCGACGGGCTCCGGCGGCTGCTCTACGGCGCCGACCTCGGCCCGGTGCTCGGCTCGCTCGGGGTGCTGACGGCATACCTGCTCGTGGCGCTCGCGGTCTCGACGATCGCCGCCCGCCGCTCGCGGATGTGGACGCCGAAGCGCATCAAGCCCGCGCTCGAGCTCTGAGGGCCCGGCGGGGCGGCCGCGGGGCGAGGGTCCCGGGCTGACAACCCCGACGGATGCGGGCATGCTCGGTGCCATGAGCACCGCGGCCCGAGAGAAGACGCTCCTCCTCATGCGCCACGCGAAGGCGGAGGAGGGGCTGGGCAAGCCCGACCACGACCGGGAGCTCGCGCCGCGGGGCCGTCGCGACGCCAAGGCGGCCGGGCGGTGGCTGCACGAGCAGGGGCTCGTGCCCGACCTCGTCATCTGCTCGACCGCGCAGCGCACGCGGCAGACGTGGGACGAGGCGTGCCACGGCGGCCTGCACACCGAGTTCGTCGAGTACCGCCGCAGCGTCTACCTCGGCGGCTCCGAGCAGACGCTGGAGACCGTCCGCGAGGACGCGGGCGACACGAGCACGGTGCTCGTCGTCGGGCACAACCCGACGATGGCGCAGCTGACGAGCCTGCTCACCGACGGCGAGGGGTCGCGCGAGGCCCACGAGGCGCTCGGGCGCGGCTTCGTCACCTCCGGCCTCGCGGTGCTGACGTATGCCGGCAGCTGGGCCGACCTCGACCTCGGCACCTGCGCGCTCACCCGCTTCCACGTCAGCCGGGGCCAGGGCGGCTGACGGCGCGGCCGGGGCCGGCCCCGACACCCGCGCACGCGTTCATGCCGTGAGATGTGGTGTCCACCCAGCGGACACGGTCCTATGCTGCTGGGCATGACGCAGACGCCTGACATCAAGCCCCGCAGCCGCGACGTCACCGACGGTCTCGAGAAGACCGCCGCGCGGGGGATGCTCCGGGCCGTCGGCCTCGGCGACGACGACTTCGCCAAGCCGCAGATCGGCGTCGCGAGCTCGTGGAACGAGATCACGCCCTGCAACCTCTCCCTCGACCGGCTCGCCCAGGCCGTCAAGGACGGCGTGCACGCCGGCGGCGGCTACCCGCTCGAGTTCGGCACCATCTCGGTCTCCGACGGCATCTCGATGGGCCACGAGGGCATGCACTTCAGCCTCGTCTCGCGCGAGATCATCGCCGACTCGGTCGAGACCGTCATGAACGCCGAGCGCCTCGACGGCTCGGTGCTGCTCGCGGGGTGCGACAAGTCGCTGCCCGGCATGCTGATGGCCGCCGCGCGCCTCGACCTCGCGTCGGTGTTCCTCTACGCCGGCACCATCCTCCCGGGCGTCGCCAAGCTCTCCGACGGCACGGAGAAGGAGGTCACGATCATCGACGCCTTCGAGGCCGTCGGGGCGTGCAACGCCGGACTCATGTCGCGTGAGGACGTCGACGCCATCGAGCGCGCCATCTGCCCGGGCGAGGGTGCCTGCGGTGGCATGTACACCGCGAACACGATGGCCACCGTCGGTGAGGCGATGGGCATGTCGCTGCCCGGCTCGGCCGCGCCGCCGGCCACCGACCGTCGCCGCGACATGTACGCCCGCAAGTCGGGCGAGGCCGTCGTCGAGATGCTCCGCCGCGGCATCACGGCGCGCGACATCATGACGAAGGAGGCGTTCGAGAACGCCATCGCCGTCGTCATGGCCTTCGGCGGCTCGACGAACGCCGTGCTGCACCTGCTCGCCATCGCGCACGAGGCCGAGGTCGACCTCACGA
This sequence comes from Terrabacter sp. NPDC000476, assembly GCF_040300125.1. Lineage (NCBI taxonomy): Bacteria > Bacillati > Actinomycetota > Actinomycetes > Micrococcales > Intrasporangiaceae > Terrabacter > Terrabacter sp. NPDC000476. The sequence continues at coordinate 1,381,826 of NZ_JBEPDF010000001.1, read as the reverse complement.
TCGGCGACTTCCAGCGCATCGGCAAGAAGGTGCCGCACCTGGCCGACGTCAAGCCCTTCGGCGCCTTCGTCATGAAGGACATCGACCACATCGGCGGCATCCCCGTCGTGCTCAAGTCGCTGCTCGAGGCCGACCTGCTGCACGGCGACTGCCTCACCGTGACCGGCCGGACGATGGCCGAGAACCTCGAGGAGATCAACCCGCCGCACATCGACGGCCGGGTCATCCGCCAGATGTCGCAGCCGATCCACCGGACCGGCGGCCTGACGATCCTCACCGGCTCGCTCGCGCCCGAGGGCGCCGTCGTCAAGACGGCCGGCTTCGACGACGAGGTCTTCGAGGGCACCGCCCGCGTCTTCGACGGCGAGCGCGCCGCCATGGACGCCGTCGAGGCGGGCTCGCTCAAGGCGAAGGACGTCGTCGTCATCCGCTACGAGGGCCCCAAGGGCGGGCCCGGCATGCGCGAGATGCTCGCCGTCACCGGCGCCATCAAGGGGGCCGGCCTCGGCAAGGACGTCCTGCTGCTCACCGACGGGCGGTTCTCGGGCGGCACGACCGGCCTCTGCGTCGGGCACGTCGCTCCCGAAGCCGTCGACGAGGGGCCGATCGCCTTCGTCCGCGACGGTGACACGATCCGCCTCGACGTCGCGAACGCCACGCTCGACGTGCTCGTCGACGACGAGGAGATGGCGCGCCGCCGCGCCGAGGGCGTCACGCACCCCGAGCCGAAGTACACCCGGGGCGTGCTCGCGAAGTACCGCAAGCTCGTCGGCAGCGCCAGCGGTGGAGCCGTCTGCGACTGACGCCCGCGCCGCGCAACCACCCCGCAACACACCGAGCAGGTCACGACACACCGGCATCCGATCCCGGTGCGTCGTGACCTTCTCGGTGTGTTGCGGGAGGGGGCGTATGCGGTCAGCGCGGGTCGTCGCGGAAGGCGCGGGGCGTGCGGCCGGTGGCCGCGCGGAAGCGGCGGATGAGGTGGCGCTCGTCGCTGAAGCCCGTCGCGGCCGCGACGTCGCGCACCGCGAGCCCGGTGTGCACGAGCAGCTCGGTGGCCGCGTCGAGGCGCCGGGCCGCGCGGTAGGCGTAGGGGCTCGTTCCGGTCTCGGCGCGGAAGCGGCGGCGCCACGTCTCGTAGGGCAGGCCGACCTCGCCGGCCACCCCGCGCAGGTCGAGGGTCTCGGCGAGGTCGCCGGAGAGCAGGTCGGTGGAGCGGGCCAGCCAGTCGGCGACCCGGAGCGGCGCGCCCGGGGAGCGCGCCGGTCGCACGGTCGCGAGGGCCTCGAGGACCAGTGCGAGCAGCTCGAGCGCCTCGGCGTCCCGGGCGTCGGGGGAGGACGGACGGCGCCGCGCGCCGAAGGTCGCGAGGCGGTGGCCCCACCGGGCTACGGGGAGCCCGTGCACGAGCGGGCGTCCGGGGCCGAGCGCCCCGCGTCGGCGGGCGAGCTCGAAGACCGGCCCGTCGAAGACGACGAAGTGCTCGTCCCACCCGCCGCGGTCGGGGCCGTACCAGTGCGGGTGGCTCGGACGGACGAGCACGAGGCTGCCCGCCCCCAGGGCCTCGTCGTGGTCGGCGTCGCGGTAGCGGCCCGAGCCGGACGTCACGAACGTCAGCCCCCACGTCGGGTGTCGTCGCACGGTGCCGGGCGGCAGCCCGCCGCCGCCGGTGATGCGGCCCGCGACGAGCACCTCGCCGAGGCGGGCCGCCCCCGGCTGCGAGCGGTCGGGTCCCATGGGGAGATCCAACCAGAACGTTCCCCTCGCACCAGCACGTTCCGGGTCTCCGGCGCCGCACGATGGTGGGCTCGGTCCACGACGGCCACTCCGGCCGTTGACGACCCACGGAGGACGACGCACCCATGAGCACCGACCTACTGCCCGAGCTGGCCACGGCATACCCCCTCACCGACGACGACGTCGCGCGCTACCGCACGCGCGGCCACGTGCGGCTGCGCGGGGTCGCGTCGCCCGAGGAGGCGGCGGCCTACCGGACGCCCGTGGCGGCAGCCGTTGAGCGGCTCAGCACGGAGAGCCGGCCGCTCGCCGACCGCGACACGTACGGCATGGCCTTCCTGCAGGTGATGAACCTGTGGCGCCACGACGAGGCGGTGGCGCGCTTCGTGCAGGCCCGGAGGTTCGCGGGCGTCGCGGCAGCGCTGCTGGGCGTGCCGCGCGTGCGGCTCTACCACGACCAGGCCCTCTTCAAGGAGCCCGGCGGCGGGCGCACGCCGTGGCACCAGGACGCCATGTACTGGCCGCTCGACGGCTCACGCTGCCTGACGATGTGGATGCCGCTCGTCGACATCACGCCCGCGCACGGCGGGCTGGCCTTCGCGTCGGGCAGCCACGTCGACGGAGCCCTCAGCGACATCGGCATCTCGGACGCCTCGGCCGAGCACTTCGACCACCTCGTGGCGGAGCGCGGCCTCGTCGTCGACGGGCCGGTCGCGATGCGCGCGGGCGACGCCTCGTTCCACTCCGGCTGGACGGTGCACCAGGCCCTCGGCAACAGCGCGGCGCAGATGCGTGAGGTGATGACGGTGATCTGGTTCGCCGACGGCCTCACGGTGCAGCAGCCGGCCAACCCCGCCCAGGGCAACGACCTGGCCTCGTGGCTGCCCGGGCTCGTGCCCGGCGACCTCGCGGCGTCGGACGCGAACCCCGCGCTCAGTCCGCCGGAGGGCTCTCCGCGCGCGTCTTGACGCCGGCGGACTCGAGCGCGAGGTAGCGCTCGGTGAGCCTGCGGTAGGCCCGCCCCACCACCGACCCCACGGGGCCGGCCTGGACGATCGACAGCACGACCCGGCACGAGCGCGGCCCGGTCGGCTCGACGAGGTGCCGGGCCGTCGTGCGCGACCCCGGCCCGGTGGCCTCCCACGTGAAGTCGTGGCCCTCGGTGAGCGCCGTGACGGTCCACACGGTGCTGGGGATGCGGGGCTGGTCGATGCGTGCCCGCGCACCGGTGCGCAGCGGGCCGTCGAGCAGCGCCACCGACCGGACCGAGGCCGTCCACTCGGGCCAGCGCTCCACGTCGTGCAGCACGGCCCAGACCCGCGCGGCGGGGGCGTCGACGTCGATCTCGACGAGCTGCTCCACGGCCGTGCTCAGCGCGCGCCGGCGGGTTCGGCCGCGGTGGTGGACGCGGGGGAGGGCGTCACGTCGGCGGCCCAGTGGCGCCACACCGAGGTGACCTGCATGCCGACCTTCTCGTAGAGGCCGAGGGCGCCCGTCCGGGAGTCGGTCGAGAGCTCCGAGCGCTCGCCGCCGTGGGCCCGGGCGACCTCGAAGGCGTCGACGAGCAGGGCCCGGGCCAGGCCCTTGCCACGCTCGTCGCGCCGGACGGCCAGCTTGTCGACGTAGGCGCAGCCGCTCGAGACGACGACGAACGCCATGCCGACGACCGCGTCGGCCGGGTCGACCATGAGGCGCAGCTGCCACGGTTCGTAGCCCGGGCGGCGCGTGACGGTCGCCGACCACTCCTCGAAGCTCGCGCGTTCACGCTCCGACCACTCGAGGAAGGCGTCCTCGTTGACGGTCCAGGTCGCCTCGAGGTCGGCCTGGTCGCGCGGCTCCCGGATGCGGTAGCCCTCCGGCACGGGCTGCGGCTCGATCGCCTGCCCGGCCGGCAGCTCGAGCACCCACGAGGTCCACAGCACGCGGTAGCCGAGGGCCTCGAGCAGCCGCTCGCCCGCGGAGCCGCCCGGCACCGGCTGGCCGACGACGTGGCCACCGTCGCGTGCGCCGACGCGTCGGGTCCAGTCCGACAGGGCCGTCCCGATGCCGCGGCCGCGGTGGTCCGGGTGGACGGCGGCGTCGGCCCATCGCCCCTTGAACACCTCGGCGTACGCGACGAGCCGGCCGTCGTCGAGCACCCCGACGCCCTGCGTGGCGAGGTCGAAGCCCGGCCGTTGCCAGTCGCCCACGATGTCGGCCTCCTCGATGAGCACCTCACCGACGTCGTGCAGCTCGCACGCGGCCATGAGGGCCGTGACGTCGGTCGCGTCGCGTGCGGAGAGGGGGCGCGTCGTGAGCCCCCCGGCCGTGGCCGGCAGGTGCAGGGCCTCGACGGGGACCCTCGCGCCGGTCGGGTCGGCGGGCGCAGGGCTCGGAGCGGTCATGACCTCAGTGTCCTGAGCGTGGCCGGGCACGACAAGCGACTTTTCGGGGTGACAGTGGGTGAGATCACGAGGTCACATGTTGAGACGGCTCAGAGGGCCGATTGACACCCGTGGGGCCGCGTAGGACGGTTGTCACGTGGCCCGACTCCTCGTACTTCCCTAGCGCGCCGACCAGCCCGAACGGTCAGCGCGCCCCCTTCCGTCCCCCACGGGACCGAAGGGTTTTTTTGTGGGTCGAGTCGGCCCGGCCCGGCAGGACAACGCAGTGCTCGAGACAAGGAATCACACGTGAGCGACACGACGAAGCAGGCTCCTTCGCCCGCCGACGTGGCCTCCCTGGCGCGTCCCCGACCCGCCGCCGAGGTCAAGCCGGCAGAGGTGGTCACCGAGACCCTCGAGGTCACCGGAGCCCAGTCGCTCGTCCTCTCCCTCGAGGCCATCGGCTGCGACACCGTCTTCGGCATCCCCGGCGGCGCGATCCTGCCGGCGTACGACCCCATGCTCGACTCCAAGAAGGTGCGCCACATCCTCGTGCGCCACGAGCAGGGCGCCGGACACGCGGCCGAGGGCTACGCCGCCGCGACGGGCAAGGTCGGCGTGTGCATGGCCACCTCGGGGCCCGGCGCGACGAACCTCGTGACACCGCTCGCCGACGCGCACATGGACTCCGTGCCCGTCGTGGCGATCACCGGTCAGGTGGCGAGCGCCGCCATCGGCACGGATGCCTTCCAGGAGGCCGACATCCGCGGCATCACGATGCCGATCACGAAGCACAACTACCTCGTCACCGACCCGGCGCGCATCCCGCAGGCGATCGCCGAGGCCTTCCACGTCGCCAGCACCGGACGCCCCGGGCCGGTCCTCGTCGACATCAGCAAGGACGCCCTGCAGGCGACGACCACGTTCTCGTGGCCCCCGCCCATCGACCTGCCGGGCTACCGGCCGGTGCTGCGGCCGCACGGCAAGCAGATCCGGGAGGCCGCGCGTCTCATGGCCGAGGCGAAGCAGCCGATCTTCTACGTCGGCGGCGGCGTCGTGCGCGCCCGGGCGAGCGACCGCCTGCGCCGGCTCGTCGAGCTGACCGGCATCCCCGTCGTCACGACCCTCATGGCCCGCGGCACGGTGCCCGACAGCGAGCCGCTCAACCTCGGCATGCCCGGCATGCACGGCACCGTCGCGGCCGTCACCGGCCTGCAGAAGTCCGACCTCATCATCGCGCTCGGGGCGCGGTTCGACGACCGCGTGACGGGCCAGCTCTCGACGTTCGCCCCGCACGCCAAGGTGATCCACGCCGACATCGACCCCGCGGAGATCTCGAAGAACCGCAACGCCGACGTGCCGATCGTCGGTGACGTGGGCGAGGTCATCCACGACCTCATCGAGCAGATCACCCTCGACCGCGCGGCGGCCGACGAGGGCGACGGAGCCGACGCGGCCGTCGCGCGCTGGGACTACGACGCCTGGCGCGAGCGGGTCGCGGACTGGAAGCGCACCTTCCCGCTGGGCTGGACCGACAGCGAGGACGGCACGCTCTCGCCGCAGTACGTCATCGAGCGGATCGGCGCGCTCTCGGGTCCGGAGGCGACCTACGTCGCCGGCGTCGGGCAGCACCAGATGTGGGCCGCGCAGTTCGTGCAGTACGAGCGGCCCAACGCCTGGATCAACTCCGGAGGCCTCGGCACGATGGGCTACTCGGTGCCGGCTGCCATGGGCGCCAAGGTCGCCGAGCCCGACCGCACGGTCTGGGCCATCGACGGCGACGGCTGCTTCCAGATGACGAACCAGGAGCTCGCCACCTGCGTCATCAACAACATCCCGATCAAGGTCGCGATCATCAACAACAGCTCGCTCGGCATGGTGCGCCAGTGGCAGACGCTCTTCTACGACGAGCGCTACTCCAACACCAACCTCCAGCCGCTCGAGCAGCGCGTGCCCGACTTCGTCAAGCTCGCCGACGCCTACGGCGCCCTCGGTCTGCGCGCGGAGACCCCGGAGGAGGTCGACGCCGTCATCCGGCAGGCGCTCGAGACGAACGACCGACCCGTCGTCATCGACTTCATCGTCCACCGCGACGCCATGGTGTGGCCGATGGTGCCCGCGGGCGTCAGCAACGACAAGATCCAGGCTGCGCGCCACGAGGCGCCGGTCTGGGAGCGGGAGGACTGAGCATGAGCAAGCACACCCTGTCGGTGCTCGTCGAGGACAAGCCCGGCGTGCTGACGCGCGTCGCCGCGCTCTTCTCGCGGCGCGGCTTCAACATCAACTCGCTCGCGGTCGGACCGACCGAGCTGCCCGAGATCTCCCGCATCACGGTCGTCGTCGAGGTCGAGGGCTCGGCCCTCGAGCAGGTGACCAAGCAGCTGAACAAGCTCATCGAGGTGCTCAAGGTCGTCGAGCTCGACCCGCACGCCTCGGTGCAGCGCGAGATCCTCCTCGTCAAGGTGCGCGCCGACCCGGCGACGCGCAGCCAGGTCATCGACACGATCCAGCTCTTCAAGGCCAAGGTCGTCGACGTGACGACCGACGCGATCGTCATCGAGGCGACCGGCACCACCGACAAGCTGCGGGCGCTGCTCGACGTCCTCGAGCCGTTCGGCATCAAGGAGCTCGTCCAGTCAGGCATGGTCGCCGTCGGGCGCGGATCGCGCTCGATCACCGACCGCAGCCTCCGCAGCGCCTGACCATCCCCCCAAGACCCACTGCACACCGCAACCGAAGGAGAAGGCCACCATGGCCGAGATGTTCTACGACGACGACGCCGACCTGTCGATCATCCAGGGCAAGAAGGTCGCCGTCATCGGCTACGGCAGCCAGGGCCACGCCCACGCGCTCAACCTGCGCGACTCCGGGGTCGACGTGCGCGTCGGCCTCGCCGAGGGCAGCAAGAGCCGCGCCAAGGCCGAGGCCGAGGGGCTCGCGGTGTCGAGCGTCGCCGACGCGGTCAAGGAGGCCGACCTCGTCGTCATCCTGACGCCCGACCAGGTGCAGCGGACCGTCTACGCGAACGACATCAAGCCGAACCTCAAGGACGGTGCCGCCCTCCTCTTCGGCCACGGCTTCAACATCCGCTTCGGCTACATCCAGCCCGAGTCCGACGCGGACGTCCTCATGGTCGCCCCGAAGGGCCCGGGGCACATCGTGCGCCGCGAGTTCGTCGACGGCCGTGGGGTGCCCGTCCTGCTGGCCGTCGAGCAGGATGCCTCGGGCACGGCCTGGGACCTCGCCAAGGCCTACGGCAAGGCGATCGGCGGACTGCGTGCCGGCGGCATCAAGACGACGTTCACGGAGGAGACGGAGACCGACCTCTTCGGCGAGCAGGCCGTGCTCTGCGGTGGCGCGAGCCAGCTCGTCATGTACGGCTTCGAGACGCTCGTCGAGGCGGGCTACCAGCCCGAGGTCGCCTACTTCGAGTGCCTGCACGAGCTCAAGCTCATCGTCGACCTCATGATCGAGGGCGGCATCGCCAAGCAGCGCTGGTCGGTCTCCGACACGGCGGAGTACGGCGACTACGTCTCCGGTCCGCGCGTCATCGACCCGCACGTCAAGGAGAACATGAAGGCGGTGCTCGGCGACATCCAGAACGGTGCCTTCGCCAAGCGCTTCATCGACGACCAGGACGCCGGCGCGCCGGAGTTCACGGCCCTGCGTGAGAAGGGTGCCCAGCACCCGATCGAGGGCACCGGCCGCGAGCTGCGCAAGCTGATGGCCTGGGTCAAGCAGACCGACTCCGACTACGTCGAGGGCAGCGCGGCTCGCTGAGCCCGTTCCCGACCACGTCGTGGCGGCCGGTGTCCCGATCGGGGCACCGGCCGCCCGCGCGTCCGGATCGGCCCGGCCCCGGCGCGGCACCGCCCCGCCCCGGCGCGGCGGTGCCCCTAGACTCGCCGACGGCGCCCGAGGCTCCCTCCGCGAGCCACGCCAGCAGGCGCCGACCGCCCTCGCCAGGAGGAGACCCGCCCGTGCGCAAGCCCGTCGTCGTCATCGCCGAGGAGCTCTCCCCGGCAACGCTCGAGGCGCTGGGACCCGACTTCGAGGTCCGCACGGTCGACGGCGTGGACCGTGCGGCGCTGCTGCCCGCGCTCGCGGACGCGGACGCGCTGCTCGTCCGCTCCGCCACACAGGTCGACGCCGAGGCGCTCGCCGCCGCACCCCGGCTGCGGGTCGTCGCCCGCGCGGGTGTCGGTCTCGACAACGTGGACGTGGAGGCAGCCACGCGGGCCGGCGTCATGGTGGTCAACGCGCCGACGTCCAACATCACGTCGGCGGCGGAGCTCGCGATCGGGCTGATCCTCGCCAGCGCCCGCAACATCGCCGCCGCGAACCAGTCGCTCAAGGCGGGTGAGTGGCGGCGCGGCGCCTACGCGGGCGTCGAGCTGCTCGACAAGACCCTGGGGGTCGTCGGTCTCGGTCGCATCGGCGCCCTCGTCGCCGAGCGCCTGCGGGCCTTCGGCATGACGGTCATCGCGTACGACCCGTATGCGGCTCCGGCCCGGGCGGGCCAGCTCGGTGCCCGGCTCGTCGGCCTCGACGAGCTGCTCGAGCGCTCCGACTTCATCACGGTGCACCTGCCGCGCACCCCGGAGACCGTCGGTCTCATCGGCGAGGAGGCGCTGGCGCGGGTCAAGCCGACGGTGCGCATCGTCAACGCGGCGCGCGGCGGCATCGTCGACGAGGACGCGCTCGAGCGCGCCATCGCCGAGGGCCGTGTGGCGGGGGCGGGCCTCGACGTCTTCGCGACGGAGCCGACGACCCGCTCGCCGCTCTTCGCGCACGAGTCGGTCGTCGTCACCCCGCACCTCGGGGCCTCGACGCAGGAGGCGCAGGAGAAGGCCGGCCTCGCGGTGGCACGCTCGGTGCGGCTCGCGCTGGGTGGCGAGCTCGTGCCGGATGCCGTCAACGTCAGCACCGGGGCCATCGCCGAGGAGGCCCGACCCGGCATCCCGCTCGTCGAGAAGCTCGGCCGCGTGTTCACGGCGCTCGCGGGCGCCGTGCCGGCCCAGCTCGACGTCGACGTCCGCGGTGAGGTCACGGCCCACGACCTCGACGTGTGGAAGCTCGTCGCGCTCAAGGGCCTGTTCACCGACGTCGTCGAGGACCCCGTCACCTACGTCAACGCCCCGGCGCTCGCCGAGCAGCGCGGCTGCGTCGTGCGACTCGTCACCGACCCCGACGGCGGCGACTTCCGCAGCGTCATCACGCTGCGCGGCACCCTCGCCGACGGCGCGGTCGTCTCGGTCTCCGGCACGCTCACCGGGCCCAAGGGCGTCGAGAAGCTCGTGGGGGTCTCGGGCTACGACCTCGAGGTGCCGCTCTCGGAGCACATGCTCGTCTTCGAGTACTCCGACCGGCCCGGCGTCATCGGCGGCGTCGGGCGGTTGCTCGGCGACGCCGACATCAACATCGGCGGCATGCAGGTCTCGCGGCAGCGCGACCGCGCCATCGGGGTCATCAACGTCGACAGCGCGGTGCCGGCGGCCCTCGCCGCCCGGCTGGCGCAGGTCGTGGAGGCCCGCACGTTCTCGGTGGTCGACCTGCGCGACTGAGCAGCACGCATCCGGCGGTGTGGCTCAGGGGGTCGCGCGGGCCTTCTCGTCGCGCTCGTCGCCCTTCTTGTCGCGCTCGCTGCTCTCGTCGTCCTCGTCGTCGTCGTCGTCCTTGTCCTCGTCCTTGTCGTCGTCGTCCGGGTCCGGCTCGAGTCGGGCGAGCTCGGGCAGCAGCTCGTGCCGCTTGCTGAACGTGTCGACGATGGCGAGGGCGACCGCGGCGACCGGGATGCCGATGAGCGCCCCGATGGGCCCGAAGAGCGCGGCGCCGGCGATGACCGACCCGAGGGCGACGGCCGGGTGCACGTCCATGGTGCGACGGCTGATCCGCGGCGTGAAGACGTAGTTCTCGATCTGCTGGTAGACGGTCGCGAAGACGGCGATCCACAGCGCGCTGAGGGGCCGCTCGAGCACGGCGAAGAGCGCGGGCAGCGCCACGCCGATGTAGGTGCCGATCGTCGGGATGAACTGGCCGACGATGCCGGCGAAGATGCCGAGCGGCAGCCAGAAGGGCACGTCGATGAACCAGAAGAACGCGACGTGGAAGACGGCGGAGAGGGAGGCGAGCACGAGCTTGGAGACGACGTAGCCGCCGGTCTTCTCGACGGAGATGGTCCACACCGTCACGAAGACGCGCTGGTAGCGCTGGGGCAGCCACGAGCCGATCGTCTGGCGCAGCCGCGGGCTGTCGGCCGAGAAGTAGTAGGCGAAGACGAGGATCGTCAGGCTGTCGAAGAGGAAGGTGATGACCGACCCGAAGATCCCGATGATGCCGCCGCCGTACTTCCCGGCGAGCTCGCCGAGCTTGTCGGGCGTCAGGCTCAGCGCCTGCTGGATCTGGGAGATGTCGAAGGTCGTGCCGAGGCTCGAGTTGACCCAGTCGATGGCGGAGGTGACGGCTCCCGGCAGCTGCGAGCCGAGCTGGGAGAGCTGCGAGACGAAGACCTGCCCGAAGAGCTCGGCCAGCCCGGCGAACACGAGCAGCATCGCGAGCATGGTCAGGCCGGTGGCGAGCCCGCGCTTGACGCCGTGGTTCACGAGCCAGAGCACGACGGGCTCCATGGCGATGGAGAGCAGCCAGGACAGCAGCAGGAGGAAGAAGAAGCTGCCCATCGCGTCGAAGGCCCAGGACGCGATCGACAGGAGCACGATCGCCGAGACGACGATGAGGGTGACCCGACGTGCGTTGGCCGGCGTGATGGCGATCCACCGGGCCTGGTCGCCGAAGGGCACCCCCGGCACCTCGTGCTGCGCGTGGCGTTCGCGGATGGCCTGCTGCTGGGCGGTGGCGACGCCGGGGGAGTGCTCCGCCGGGTCGCTTCGATGGTCGGCGCTCACCCGTCGAGCGTACGGGGCGCGCGTCGGGCAGTGGGGGACGCCGGACGGCCCGGTGGTCGGGGACCAGCGACAGCCACATGTCGGACATCTCGTCTCACTCCGTGGAAACCCCCTTTACCCAGCAGTAGGCGGGCGTACCGTGAAACGCATGACGCGGCAGGTCGTACTCATTCCTCGCCGCGGCGAGTCCAGGTAGTCAGCGACCTCGCCGCGGAGATCCCGCGCACCCGCTGACCCGGTTCGCCCACCAGGGCTCGAGCCGCCTGAGACCACCATCCGCACGACCGAGAGACGTGATCACCATGAGCGAAGACGCCAAGGCCGCCCGTCAGGCACTGCAGGAGTCCATGGACCTGCGTGACCAGGGACACACCGAGGACTGACGCATCGTCCGCCACGAAGGCCCCCACCCGTCCGGGTGGGGGCCTTCGTCGTCCGCGTTCAGGAAATGAGACACGGATCCCACATCACAAGACGGGTCCTAGGCTGAAACGCATGGCACAGACTGACGTCAAGGACGCGTACTCCATCGCCGTGATCGGTGGTGACGGCATCGGTCCCGAGGTGGTCGCCGAAGGCCTCAAGGTGCTGGGTGCCGTGTCCGGCCAAGGCGGCCCGTCGTTCTCGACGACCGACTACGACCTCGGCGCGCGGCGGTGGCACGAGACCGGCGAGACGCTCCCCGAGTCCGTGCTCGACGAGCTGCGCGGCCACGACGCGATCCTGCTCGGCGCCATCGGCGACCCGAGCGTGCCGAGCGGGGTGCTCGAGCGCGGTGTGCTCCTCCCGCTGCGCTTCGCGCTGGACCACTACGTCAACCTGCGCCCGGCCAAGCTCTTCCCGGGCGTCGCGAGCCCGCTCGACGTGGCCCGCGTGGCGCCGGACGGCATCGACTTCGTCGTCGTCCGCGAGGGCACCGAAGGCCCGTACACCGGCAACGGCGGCGCCCTCCGGGTCGGCACGCCCCACGAGATCGCGACCGAGGTCAGCGTCAACACGCGCTTCGGCGTCGAGCGCGTCGTCCGCGACGCCTTCGCCCGCGCCCAGTCCCGCCCGCGTCGGCACCTGACCCTCGTGCACAAGCACAACGTGCTGACGTATGCCGGCCACCTCTGGCGCCGCACCGTCGAGGAGGTCGGGGCCGAGTTCCCCGACGTCGAGACGGCCTACCAGCACGTCGACGCCGCGACGATCTTCCTCGCCACCGACCCCGGGCGGTTCGACGTCATCGTCACCGACAACCTCTTCGGCGACATCGTCACCGACATCGCGGCCGCCATCGCCGGCGGCATCGGGCTCGCGGCCTCGGGCAACATCAACCCCGCGCGCACGACGCCGAGCATGTTCGAGCCGGTGCACGGCTCGGCTCCCGACATCGCCGGCCAGGGCAAGGCCGACCCGACCGCCGCGATCCTCTCGGTGGGCATGCTGCTCGCGCACCTCGGGCTCGACGCCGAGGCGGCCCGTGTGGACGCCGCGGTGGCGGCCGACCTGGCCGCCCGCGGTGACGCGGCCCGCAGCACGACGGCCGTCGGCGACGCCGTCGCCGCCCGGCTCTGACCCGCGTCGCACCCGCCGCCCTCGACGCCTCCGACGCCCGACGTCGTCGTCTCACGATGTGGGCGATAGCCTGACGTCGGATCACCGTTGACTGCTCCTGGAGGTTTTGTCATGACCCAGCTGTCCTTCGAGGTCACGCGCCGCGACGACGCCACGCCGCCCGAGCGGATCGCCGAGATCCTCGAGAACCCCGGCTTCGGCAAGACCTTCACCGACCACATGGTCGTGGCCACGTGGAACGCCGACGGCGGCTGGGGCGATGCCCGGGTCAAGCCCTACGGTCCGTTCCAGCTCGACCCCGCGGCGGCGGTGCTGCACTACGCCCAGGAGATCTTCGAGGGCATGAAGGCCTACCGTCACGCCGACGGCTCGATCTGGACCTTCCGCCCCGAGGCCAACGCGGCCCGCTTCGCGCGCTCCGCGCGTCGTCTGGCGCTCCCGGTGCTGCCCGAGGACGACTTCATCGAGTCGCTGCGCCAGCTCGTGGCCGTCGACCAGGCGTGGGTCCCCGCGGGAGACGCGGGGGAGAAGAGCCTCTACCTGCGCCCGTTCATGTTCGCGTCCGAGGCCTTCCTCGGGGTGCGCCCGGCCCAGCAGGTCACCTACTCCGTCATCGCCTCCCCGGCCGGCGCCTACTTCTCCGGTGGCCTCAAGCCGGTGACGCTCTGGATCTCCACCGACTACGCGCGGGCGGGCGAGGGCGGCACCGGTGCCGCGAAGTGCGGTGGCAACTACGCGAGCTCGCTCGCCGGCCAGCTCGAGGGCATCGAGCACGGCTGCGACCAGGCCGTCTTCCTCGACTCCTCGACGCACACGTACATCGAGGAGCTCGGGGGCATGAACCTCTTCCTCGTGACGAGGGACGGGCGCATCATCACGCCCGAGCTCACCGGCACGATCCTCGAGGGCGTGACCCGCAGCTCCATCCTCGAGATCGCCAAGGACCTCGGGCTCGAGCCCGAGGAGCGGCGCATCCCCATCGAGGAGTGGAAGTCGGGCGCGGCGAGCGGCGACATCGTCGAGATCTTCGCCTGCGGCACGGCGGCCGTCGTCACGCCCGTGGGCGAGCTGCGCTGGGAGGGTGGCTCGGTCGACCACCGCCGCGAGGGTCACGAGGATCGCTACGCCGAGGCGATCCGCAACGCGCTCCTCGACATCCAGTACGGCCGCGCCGAGGACACCCGGGGCTGGCTGACCCGCCTCGCCTGATCGCGAGCGAGCCCGACGCCCTCGGGCGGGAACCGTCCCGCCCGAGCCCGTCCTGACGCCGCCGTGTCCGAATGGTCTGGAGTGCCTCCTTCGGGCCCCGACCGTCCGGGTCCGCACCCGGACGGCGCGCTCCGGCATGCCCGGAACCCGTTGCCCGAAGCTCTGTTCGGGCGTCAGGCCCAGCGCTAGCATCGGTCCAACTTCATACCGAAGATGGGAGTGCAGGGCATGGCTCACGCAACTGATCTCTCCGACGACGAACGCCGCCTCGCGGAGCTCGGCTACAAGCAGGAGCTCGACCGCTCGTGGTCGGGATTCTCCAACTTCGCGATCTCGTTCTCGATCATCTCGATCCTGGCGGGATGCTTCACGACCTTCGGCCAGGGCTTCAACAACGGTGGGCCGATCGCCATCTCGTGGGGCTGGCCGATCGTGGCGGCCTTCATCCTCGTCATCGGGCTGACGATGTCGGAGCTCGTGTCCGCCTACCCCACCTCGGGCGGCATCTACTGGTGGGCGAACAAGATGGGCGGCGCGCGCGCCGGCTTCTTCACCGGTTGGCTCAACCTCATCGGCCTCGTCGCCGTCACGGCCTCGGTCGCCTACGGCTGCGCCACCTTCATCGACCTCGCCCTCAGCACGTGGTCGTCGGGCTACGCCGAGGGCTACTCGCTGACCCGTGTCTTCTGGATCTTCCTCGTCGTGCTCGTCGCGGCCGCCGTGCTCAACATCTTCAGCGGCCACCTCATGGCCGTCATGAACAACGTCTCGGTGTGGTGGCACGTCGTGGGCGCCGCGGCGATCATCCTCATCCTCCTCATCGTGCCCGACAACCACCAGAGCTTCTCCTACGTCTTCACCGAGCGGTTCAACAACTCGGGCTACAGCGACGGCTCGACGAGCTCGCCGACGTACTGGCTGCTCATCGTCCCGTTCGGCCTGCTGCTGACGCAGTACACCATCACCGGGTTCGACGCCTCGGCCCACCTCTCCGAGGAGACCTCGGCGGCGTCCAAGGCTGCCGCACAAGGGATCTGGCGCTCGATCTTCTACTCCGCCATCGGCGGTTGGATCCTGCTGCTGTGCTTCCTCTTCGCCGTGCCCGACGGCCCCGACGGCAAGCCCGACAACGCGGGCGTCGGGGCGAACGGCGTCGCGTACATCTTCACGCACGCGATGGACTCGAAGTGGGCCGCCATCATCCTCACCATCTCGTGCATCGGCCAGTTCTTCTGCACGACCTCGTGCATGACGAGCGCGTCGCGCATGACCTTCGCGTTCAGCCGCGACGGCGCCGTGCCGGGGTCGCGGTGGTGGTCGACGCTGACGGCCGCGCGGGTGCCCGCCAACGCCGTGCTCCTCGTCGCCGTGGTCTCGGCGATCATCACGCTGCCGGCCCTCGTCGAGGTCAACATCGGCACGGAGGCCGAGCCGCTCATCGTCCCGACCGCGTTCTACGCCGTCGTCTCGGTGGCCGTCATCGGGCTCTACCTCGCCTTCCTCATCCCGATCTGGCTGCGCTGGAAGATGGGTGACGCGTTCGTCCCCGGCTCGTGGACGCTCGGTGCGAAGTACCGCTGGATGAACCTCGTGGCCGTCATCGAGATCGCCGTCATCTCGATCTACTTCATCCTGCCCTTCGTGCCCGGCGGCATCCCGTTCACCGACGGCTTCGAGTGGAAGTTCGTCAACTACGCCCCCGTCCTCACCCTCGGTTCGCTGCTCGTGCTCGCGGTGTGGTGGAAGCTGTCGGCCCGGCACTGGTTCAAGGGCCCCAGGAGCAACATCGACCCCGAGGTCGTCGACGCGTTCAGCGAGTGACCGAGGAGCAGCGGGCCCGGCCGGCCCACGCTCCCGGGCCGGCCGACCAGCTCGCCACCGCCCTCGCTCGGCTGTGCCCCGGTGCACGGCCGAGCGAGGTGACGGAGCTGCCCGGGGGACTGACCAACCACAACTTCCGCGTGAGGGCGCCCGGTCTCGACGTCGTCGTGCGCGTCTCCTCGCCGAGCAGCGCCCTGCTCGCCGTCGACCACGAGCACGAGTGGCTCAACTCCATCGCCGCGGCCCAGGCGGGCGTCGGCGCGCCCGTCGTCGACTACGTCCCGGGCGCCGGCATCCTCGTCGTCGAGTTCCTGCCCGGCCGCACGTATGCCGCAGCCGACGTCGGCGCGAACCTGCACCGGATCGCGGCGTCCTTGCGGCGCCTCCACGCCGGCCCGGCTTTCGCGTCGCGCTTCGACATGTTCGACATCCAGCGAACGTATGCCGCCATCGTGCGGGAGCGCGGCCTCGCCGTGCCCGAGGGCTACCGGGACCTCGAGGAGCCGGCGCGGCGCGTCGAGCGCGCCCTGCGCGTGCACCCCGACCCGCTCGTCCCGTGCCACAACGACCTGCTCGCCGCGAACTTCCTCGACGACGGCGGCGACGTGCGGATCATCGACTACGAGTACTCCGGCACGAACGAGAGCGCCTTCGAGCTCGGCAACCTCGTGTGCGAGTCGCAGCTCGGCCTCGACCACCTCGTCGAGCTCGTCGAGGCCTACCACGGGCGGGTCAGCGACCGGCTGCTCGCCCGGGCGCAGCTGTGGGGGCTCGCGGGACAGTACGCGTGGACGCTGTGGGGAGCCATCCAGCACGGGGTCTCCGACGTCGAGGCGGACTTCTGGGCGTTCACGACCGAGCGGTTCGAGCCCGCCGCGTCGCTCCTGACGAGCGCGCGGCTCGACGCGCTCGTCGACGCTGCCGCCGGCGACGACCCGGGGGAGGCGGGATGAGCGAGATCCCGTCCCGCGCAGAGATCGTCGTCATCGGCGGGGGTGTCATCGGCGCCAGCGTCGCCTACCACCTCGCCCACCTCGGCCGCACCGACGTGCTCCTCGTGGAGCAGGGCAGCCTCTCGTGCGGCACGACGTGGCACGCGGCCGGACTCGTCGGCCAGCTGCGTGCCAGCGAGGCGGGCACGCGTCTCGTGCAGTACTCGACCGACCTCTACTCGCGCCTCGAGGCCGAGACGGGGCTGGGCACCGGCTACCGGGTCTGTGGAGGGCTCACCGTGGCGCGCACCCCGGAGCGCATGGTCGCGCTGCGGCGCACGGTGGCCAACGCGGCGGCATACGACCTCGAGTGCGAGCTGCTGACCCCCGAGCAGGCCCACGAGCGCTACCCGCTGATCCGCACCGACGACCTCGTCGGCGCCATCTGGCTGCCGGGCGACGGCCGGGCGAACCCCACCGACCTGACGCAGGCCCTCGCGAAGGGTGCCCGGCGACTCGGCGTCCGCATCGCCGAACGGGTCCGGGTCACAGGCGTGCTCACCCGTGGAGGCCGGGCGGCGGGGGTGCGCACCGACCACGGCGACGTCGAGGCCGACGTCGTCGTCAACTGCGCCGGCCAGTGGGCCCGCGCCGTCGGCGCGATGGCGGGCGTCAACGTGCCGCTGCACTCGGCCGAGCACTTCTACGTCGTGACCGAGCCGATCGAGGGCGTGCACCGCGACCTACCGGTCCTGCGCGACCCCGACGGCTGGACCTACGTCAAGGAGGAGGTCGGCGGGCTGCTCGTCGGGGGCTTCGAGCCGGAGGCCAAGCCGTGGGTGTCGCCGGACCGCATCCCGCACCCCTTCGAGTTCCAGCTGCTCGACGAGGACTGGGAACACTTCGAGGTGCTCATGGAGAGCGCGATCCACCGGCTACCGGTGCTGGCCGAGACGGGGATCCGCAAGTTCTACAACG
Organism: Terrabacter sp. NPDC000476; assembly: GCF_040300125.1. Lineage (NCBI taxonomy): Bacteria > Bacillati > Actinomycetota > Actinomycetes > Micrococcales > Intrasporangiaceae > Terrabacter > Terrabacter sp. NPDC000476. The sequence goes on along the minus strand of NZ_JBEPDF010000001.1, from coordinate 1,364,324 downwards.
GCCCCGAGAGCTTCACGCCCGACAACCAGTTCATCGTCGGCGAGGCGCCCGAGCTGCCGGGCTTCTTCGTCGGGGCCGGCTTCAACTCCGTCGGCATCGCGAGCGCCGGGGGCGCGGGGCGCGCCCTGGCCGAGTGGGTCGTCGAGGGGCACCCGACGCTCGACCTCGCGAGCGCCGACATCCGCCGGTTCTCGCCGCTCGCCGACGACGACGCCTGGCTGCGCGAGCGCGTCGTCGAGGTGCTCGGGCTGCACTACGCCGTGCCGTGGCCCAACCGTGAGCCCGAGACCGGCCGGGGGCAGCGCCGGTCACCCCTCGAGTCGCGCCTCGTCGAGCAGGGAGCGGTGCTCGGCACCCGCAACCACTGGGAGCGCGCCAACGTCTTCGCGCCGCCGGGCCGGCCTCGCCGGGTCGACTACGCGTGGGACCGACCGGCCTGGGTCGACTGGTGCGCCGACGAGCAGCGGGCGACGCGTGGCGCCGTCGCGGTCTTCGACCAGACATCGTTCTCGAAGTACCTCGTGACCGGCCAGGGCGCCGAGCAGGCCCTGCAGTGGTTGTGCACGAACGACGTCGCGGTGCCCGTCGGGCGCACCGTCTACACCGGCCTGCTCGACGAACGCGGTTGCTACCAGGCCGACGTCACGGTCACCCGCCTCGCGGCCGACGAGTTCCTCGTCGTGAGCAGCGCGGCGACGACGGTGCGCGACCTCGACTGGATGCGCCGGCACGCACCCCGCGGCGGCGCGGCCGAGATCGTCGACGTCACGAGCAGGTATGCCGTCCTCGGCGTCATGGGACCCCGCTCGGCCGACGTGCTGGGCGCCCTTTGCGATGACACCTTCGACGACACGACCTTTCCCTTCGGCACGAGCCGCGACGTGCGCCTCGGCGGCGTCGTCGTGCGGGCGACGCGCATCACCTACGTGGGCGAGCTGGGCTGGGAGCTCTACGTGCCCACCGAGCTCGCCTCGCGCGTCTACGACGACCTCTTCCGGGTCGGCGCCGACCTCGGCATCCGTCCCGCGGGCTACTACGCCATCGAGGCGCTGCGGCTCGAGAAGGGCTACCGCGCGTTCGGCCGCGAGCTGACGGCCGACGTCGACCCGGTGGCGGCGGGCCTGCTCTTCGCGTGCAAGCTCGCGACCAACGTCGACTTCCTCGGCCGGGCGGCGGTCGAGGCGTCCCGCGACGTCGTGCCGGCCCGTCGGGTCGTCTCCCTCGTCGTGCAGGACCCGGCCGTCACGGTGTGGGGCGGTGAGCTGGTCCTGCGCGACGGGCGTCCGGTGGGCCAGGTGACGAGCGCCGCGTGGGGGGCGACCGTCGGGTCCGCCGTCGGGCTCGCCCTCGTCGGTGACCGCGCGGCCGGCGGGGCACCGCGCGACTGGGTGCGCTCCGGCGCGTGGGAGGTCGACGTCGCGGGGGAGCGGTCGGTGCTGGCGGTGGGCCTGCGCCCCCCGGTCGACCCGGACGGGCTGCGGCTGCGCCGCCCGCGCGCCGACACGCACTAATGGTTCTAAGTCGCACCATTGACGAGGGGACGGTGACGGTATTGGATCGACGCGTGAGTGCAGTCGAGCGAGCGCCGTCCCTGCCGGACGTCGTGCTGCGACCCGCACCGGGCAACGTCTTCGAGGGCACGGTCGAGCAGCTCGCGACGGCCATCCGGCTCGGCGTCTTCGCCCGGGGGGAGCAGCTGCCTCCCGAGCGCGAGCTCGCCGAGCGGCTCGGCGTCAGCCGCAACACGTTGCGCGAGGCCATCGCGGCGCTGCGCGACTCGGGCCTCGTCACGACCCGGCGCGGTCGCGGCGGCGGGACGTGGGTCACCGACGCGACCGAGCTGCCACCCCGGTCCACCGGGGCCTTCGTGCGCAGCGGGGCGGCGATGCGCGACGCGCTGACCTTCCGCCGGGTCGTCGAGCCCGGGGCGGCGTGGCTGGCCGCCACGCAGGCCCTGGCCGGCGACCAGCGGGCGTGGCTGACCGACAGCCTCGCCGAGGTCGACGACGCCGTGGACGCCGCGGCGCACCGGGTGGCCGACTCCCGCCTGCACCTCGCCGTCGCCACGCTGTCGGGCTCCCCGATGCTCATCGACGCCGTCACCCGGTCGCAGTCGGCCCTGCACGACATGCTGATGGCCATCCCCGTGCTGCGACCCAACATCGAGCACTCGAACGCCCAGCACCACCAGATCGTCGGGGCCATCCTCGGCGGGAACGCGGAACGGGCCCGAGCGGTCATGGAGGAGCACTGCGACGCGACCTCCGCACTGCTGCGCGGACTCATCGGCTAGCACGCGACGGACGACAGGAAGGCACGCCATGGCGACCAGACCCACACTGACGCTCGACCGGCTCCGCGAGGAGGTCGACTCGGGCGAGATCGACACCGTGATCGTCGCGTTCACCGACATGCAGGGACGGCTCCAGGGCAAGCGGCTGCACGGCCACTACTTCCTCGACCACGTGCTCGACGACGGCACCGAGGGGTGCAACTACCTCCTGGCCGTCGACGTCGACATGAACACCGTCGACGGCTACGCGATCAGCTCGTGGGAGCGCGGCTACGGCGACATGTTCTTCGAGCTCGACCTCGACACCCTGCGCCGCACGCCGGGCACCCCGCACTCCGCGACGATCCAGTGCGACCTCAGCTGGCTCGACGGGAGCGGGCCCGTGCTGCAGTCACCCCGCACGATCCTCAAGAAGCAGCTGGAGCGGGCCGCCGCCCTCGGCACGGAGGCGCACTGCGGCACCGAGCTCGAGTTCATCGTCTTCCAGGAGTCGTACGAGCAGGCCTGGGACGCCGGTTACACCGGTCTGACCCCGGCCAACCGCTACAACGTCGACTACTCCATCCTCGGCGGCGACCGTGTCGAGCCGCTGCTGCGCGACATCCGCAACGAGATGTATGCCGCCGGCGCCGTCGTCGAGAGCGCGAAGGGCGAGTGCAACTACGGCCAGCACGAGATCGGCTTCCTCTTCGACACCGCCGTGCGCACCTGTGACAACCACGTGGTCTACCGCAACGCGGCCAAGGAGATCGCCTCGCACCACGGCCAGTCGCTCACCTTCATGGCCAAGTTCGACGAGCGCGAGGGCAGCTCGTGCCACATCCACCTCTCGCTCCGCGGGCTCGACGGCGAGGCGGTCTTCGCCGACGACGACGGCGAGCACGGCCACAGCGAGATGTTCGAGCACTTCCTCGCGGGCATCCTCGCGACGCAGCGCGAGCTGACGTACTTCTACGCGCCGAACATCAACTCGTACAAGCGCTTCGCCTCTGCGAGCTTCGCGCCCACCGCCGTGGCGTGGGGCCGCGACAACCGCACGTGCGCGCTGCGGGTCGTCGGCCACGGCCCGGCCCTGCGGGTCGAGAACCGGGTCGGCGGCGGCGACCTCAACCCCTACCTCGCCGTCGCGGCCATGCTCGCCGGGGGGCTGCACGGCATCGAGGAGGAGCTGCCGCTCGAGCCGGCGCTCGAGGGGAACGCCTACACCTCGGACAAGCCGCACGTGCCCTCGACCCTGCAGGAGGCGCGCGACCTGCTCGCCGCCTCGGCGGTCGCGCGCGCCGCCTTCGGCGACGAGGTCGTCGACCACTACGTCAACGCCGCCGACGTCGAGATCAAGGCCTTCAACGCGGCCGTCACCGACTGGGAGCGCAGGAGAGGATTCGAGCGACTGTGACCACGACGGACACCCAGAACCACGACGTCGTCAACCCGGCGACCGAGGAGGTCGTGCGCACGGTCGGGCTGGCCTCGCTCGAGCAGGCTGACGCCGCCGTCGCGCGGGCGGTCGCAGCCGGCCCGGCGTGGCGCGCCGTGGCCCCCGCCGACCGCGCCCTGCTGCTGCGCCGCTTCTCCGACCTCGTCGGCGACCACCAGGAGGAGCTGGCCCAGCTCGAGGTGCTCAACGCCGGCCACACGATCGGCAACGCCCGCTGGGAGGCGGGCAACGTGCGCGACGTGCTCGCCTACTACTCGGGAGCCCCGGAGCGCAACGCCGGTCGGCAGATCCCGGTGGCCGGCGGCATCGACGTCACCTTCCGTGAGCCCCTCGGGGTCGTCGGCATCATCGTCCCCTGGAACTTCCCCATGCCGATCGCCGGGTGGGGCTTCGCGCCGGCCCTCGCCGCGGGCAACACCGTCGTGCTCAAGCCCGCCGAGCTGACCCCGCTGACGGCCATGCGGCTCGGCGAGCTCGCGCTCGAGGCCGGCCTGCCCGAGGGCGTCTTCACCGTCGTGCCCGGCAAGGGCTCGGTCGTCGGGGAGCGGTTCGTGACCCACCCCGACGTGCGCAAGGTGTGCTTCACGGGCTCGACGGCCGTCGGCCAGCGGATCATGCGGGGCGCGGCCGACCAGGTGAAGCGGGTCACCCTCGAGCTCGGGGGCAAGAGCGCCAACATCGTGTTCGCCGACTCCGACCTCGAGCTGGCAGCGGCGCGGGCCCCGTACGGCGTCTTCGACAACGCGGGGCAGGACTGCTGCGCGCGCAGCCGGATCCTCGTGCAGCGCAGCGTCTTCGACAGGTTCATGGAGCACTTCGAGACCGCGGTGCGCGGTGTCGTCGTCACCGACCCCCGGGACGAGGCGGCCGAGATGGGCCCCCTCATCAGCGCGCAGCAGCGCGAGACGGTCCGGTCCTACGTCGACGCGGCCCCCGAGCCCGTCGACGTCGCCTTCCGGGGCGAGGCGCCGGGCGGGCCCGGCTACTGGTACCCCGCCACGGTGGTCCTGCCGCGGTCGACGAGCGACCGGGTGTGGCAGGAGGAGGTCTTCGGGCCGGTCGTCGCCGTCATGCCCTTCGACGACGAGGCCGACGCGGTCGCGAAGGCCAACGACACGGCATACGGGCTCTCGGGGTCGATCTGGACCCGCGACATCGGGCGTGGGCTGCGGGTGGCGCGTGCCGTCGAGGCCGGCAACCTCTCGGTCAACTCGCACAGCAGCGTGCGCTACTCCACCCCCTTCGGCGGCTTCAAGCAGAGCGGGATCGGGCGCGAGCTCGGCCCCGACGCGCTGGAGGCGTTCACCGAGGTCAAGAACGTGTTCATCTCCACCGACTGACGTCGCACGGGCGACACACCACGAGAAACCTCTGGGCTGAAAGGAATCCACATGGCAGGCAGGCTCGACGGCAAGGTCGCGGTCATCACGGGCGGGTGCTCCGGCATCGGTCTGGCGACCGCGCGGCGCTTCGCCGAGGAAGGCGCGAAGGTCGTCATCGGCGACCTCGACGAGACCAACGGTCCCCGGGTGGCCGAGGAGGTGGGTGGCACCTTCGTGCGCGTCGACGTCGTGAGCAAGGAGGACGTCGACGCGCTCTTCCGCACGGCGAAGGAGACCTACGGCTCGGTCGACATCGCCTTCAACAACGCCGGCATCAGCCCGCCGGAGGACGACTCGATCCTCGACACCGACCTCGAGGCGTGGCGCAAGGTGCAGGAGGTCAACCTCACCTCGGTCTACCTCTGCTGCAAGGCAGCCCTGCCGTACATGCTCGAGCAGGGCAAGGGCTCGATCATCAACACCGCCTCGTTCGTGGCCGTCATGGGCGCCGCCACGTCGCAGATCTCCTACAGCGCGAGCAAGGGTGGCGTGCTGTCGATGTCGCGGGAGCTGGGCGTGCAGTTCGCCCGGCAGGGCGTGCGGGTCAACGCGCTGTGCCCGGGCCCCGTCAACACGCCGCTGCTCCAGGAGCTGTTCGCCAAGGACGAGGAGCGCGCGGCGCGACGCCTCGTCCACGTGCCGATGGGCCGCTTCGGCGAGCCGGAGGAGATGGCGAACGCCGTGCTCTTCCTCGCCTCCGACGAGTCCAGCTTCATGACGGCGTCGACGTTCCTCGTCGACGGCGGCATCTCGGGCGCCTACGTCACGCCGCTGTGAGCCTCCGCCCCGTCATCGGCATCACGGCCTACGTGGAGCGGGCCTCGTGGGGCCGCTGGGTCGACGTGCCGGGCGCCCTCGTGCCGCACCGCTACGTGCAGCACGTCGAGGACGCCGGGGGCATCGCGGTCGTCATCCCACCCCGCCCGGACGGTGACCACGCCACCGCCCGAGCCCTGCTCGACCGCCTCGACGGCGTCATCCTCGCGGGCGGGGTGGACGTCGCGCCCGAGCTCTACGCGGACGAGCGCCACGCCACGGTGCAGGACTCGCGCCCCGACCGCGACACGACCGAGATCGCGCTGGCCCGGGCGAGCTCGGAGGTCGACCTGCCGGTGCTCGGGATCTGCCGGGGCATGCAGGTGATGGCGGTGGCCGCCGGGGGGCTGCTCGAGCAGCACGTGCCGGACCGGGTGGGCCACGACGAGCACTCGCCCGCACCCGCCACGTACGGCCGGCACCCGGTGCGGGTCGTCGCGGGCACGCGCCTGCACGCCGTCATCGGCGGCGTGGCGGACGTGCCGAGCTACCACCACCAGTCGGTGCTCACGCACCCCGGCTACGAGGCGTCCGCCTGGGCCGACGACGGCACGCTCGAGGCGATGGAGGACCCCGTCGCCACCTTCCGGCTCGCCGTCCAGTGGCACCCGGAGGTCGGCACCGACCCACGCCTCTTCCGGGCCCTCGTCGAGGCGGCCGCCGAGCGGGCGTCTCGCCCCTCGGGACCGTAGTCCACGATCCGGACCGCGTGTTCCGTGCTCGTCACGGCCGCCCTACGGTGAGCGGGTGATGACGCGGACCGTGCCCACCGGCACCCTCATTATCGACTAGCGCGACGAGCAACCCTCGTCGCGCAGACCTCCCAACCCTTGGGGGGTCTTTTTGTTTCCCCGACCACCCCTGCGGGAGACGCCGCGCCAGGCCACCACCCCGGCCACGCGCACCGAGAAGAGACCGGCCGCCACCCACACCGCTGGCCGACCACCGCTCCGGTGGTCGGCAAGGCCCCCGAGACCGAGGACAATGAAGGCCATGGAAGCGCTCCACGTCTACGACACCACCCTGCGCGACGGCGCCCAGCAGGAGGGCCTCAACCTGTCGGTGTCGGACAAGCTCGCCATCGCCGCGCTGCTCGACGACCTCGGCGTCGACTTCATCGAGGGCGGCTGGCCGGGGGCGAACCCCAAGGACACCGAGTTCTTCGACCGGGCCCGCAGCGAGCTGTCGCTGCGCCGCGCGACGCTGGCCGCCTTCGGCGCCACCCGCCGGGCCGGCGGGGACGCCGCCACCGACCCGCTCGTGCAGGCGCTCGTGGACTCCGAGGCCTCGGTGGTCTGCCTCGTCGCCAAGTCGCACACCGGCCACGTCGAGCGCGCGCTGCGCACGACCCTCGAGGAGAACCTCGAGATGGTGCGCGACACCGTGAGCCACCTCGTCGGTCGCGGCCGACGGGTCTTCCTCGACTGCGAGCACTTCTTCGACGGCTGGCACCTCGACCGCGACTACGCGCTCTCGGTCGTGCGCACCGCGCACGAGGCCGGGGCCGAGGTCGTCGTGCTCTGCGACACGAACGGCGGCATGCTGCCCCACCAGGTCGAGGAGGTCGTCGCCGACGTCATCGCCACCACGGGAGCCCGGGTGGGGGCGCACTGCCACAACGACACCGGCTGCGCGGCCGCCAACTCGGTGGCCGCGGTGCGGGCAGGCGCGACCCACGTGCAGGGCACGGTCAACGGCTACGGCGAGCGCACCGGCAACGCCGACCTGCTCACGGTCGCGGCCAACCTGCAGTTCAAGCTCGGTCTCGACGCCATGGAGCCCGGCTCGTTCTCGCGCGCCATGCACGTCGCGCACGCCATCAGCGAGGTGACGAACGTGCCGGCCTACAGCCGCCAGCCCTACGTCGGGGCGAGCGCGTTCGCGCACAAGGCCGGCCTGCACGCCAGCGCCCTCAAGGTCGACCCCGACCTCTACCAGCACATGGACCCGGCCCTCGTCGGCAACGGCATGCGCACGCTCGTCTCCGACATGGCGGGACGGGCGAGCATCGAGCTCAAGGCGCGCGAGGCCGGCCTCGACCTGTCCGACAGGCCCGACGTCGTGGCCGCGGTGCTCGCCGAGGTCAAGGACCTCGAGCTGCGCGGCTGGACCTTCGACGCGGCGGACGCCACCGTCGAGCTCATGCTCCGGGAGGCGCTCGAGCCCGGCTGCACCGACTACTTCGAGGTCGAGTCGTGGCGGGTCATCACCGACTCGAGCGGTTCCGGCGACGCGACCTCCGAGGCCACCGTCAAGCTGCGGGCCGACGGGTCGCGGCTCATCGCGACGGGCGAGGGCAACGGCCCGGTCAACGCCCTCGACCACGCCCTGCGCGAGGCCCTGACGCGCGCCTACCCCGAGATCGAGAAGATCGAGCTCATCGACTTCAAGGTGCGCATCCTCGACGCGTCGCACGGCACGGATGCCGTCACCCGCGTGCTCATCGAGACCTCGGACGGCGAGACGTCCTGGGACACGATCGGGGTGGCCGGCTCGATCCTCGCGGCGTCGTGGCGGGCGCTCACCGACGGCATCGTGCACGGCCTGCTGCGTCAGGGAGTGCCGAGGCGCTGAGCGAGGCCCGGCAGCCACGCGGCCACGGACGTGCGGAAGACCTCCGCGCCGAGCCCGGGCGCACCCCGGGGCACGGCCCCGAGCAGACCCTCGGGCAGGGCGGCGAGGTGGTCGCGGTTGGAGGACTCGACGACGTCGGGCGCCTGCGGCGGCGCCGGCCAGGAGCCGATGACGATGCCGAGCTGTCGGATCCCCCTGCGCGACAACGCCTCTCGCGTCAGCATCGTGTGGTTGAGCGTGCCGAGCCCACTGCGCACGACGAGCACGACCCCGCAGTCGGGCAGGGCGGACGCCAGGTCGGCGAGGGTCTCGCCCTCGTCGGTCAGCTCCACGAGGAGGCCGCCGGCGCCCTCGACGACCACGACGTCGTGCGCCGCCAGGAGCGCGGCCACGGCCTGCCCGTGGTGGGCCAGGGTGGGGAGCCGGGCACCCTCGAGGGCGGCGGCGGGCCGAGGCGCCATCGGTGCGAGGAGGCGGACGCCCTCGGCCGTGCGGCAGCCGGTCAGGGCCGTCACGAGCGCCATGTCGCCCGGCTCGCCAGGGCCCACCCCGGTCTGCGTCGGCTTGTAGGCCGCCACGCTCCGGCCGGAGCCGACCAGGGTGGCGGCCACGGCCGCCGACACGACGGTCTTGCCGACGTCGGTGTCGGTGCCCGTGACGACGACGACGCGGGGGAGCAGCGCCTCAGGCACGGTCGTCGCCGGGTGACAGGTTCTCGAGCGGCGTCGCCGGCACCGGGGTGGTCACGCCTTCGACGGCCGCCGCCGACGGGAGGCCACGGGCCGGCGAGGGAGCGTCCCCGGTCCGTGGCCCCTCGTCGGCGGCGTCGTCGACGGCCTCGACCGCCCGGAGCCCGGCCCCGAGTCGGTCCGCCGCGGCAAGCCGCGCCACGAGGCGCGACGCCTCGAGCACGTCCGCGTCGGAGAGGTCGGCCCGCGCGGTGATCCGCAGGCGGGGCACGCCGTCCGGAACGCTCGGGGGTCGGAAGCAGCCGACGAGGACCCCGCGGCGGCGCAGCTCCAGCGCGACGTCGACGGCGGCCGCCGAGTCGGCCATCGGCAGCGACTGCACGGCTCCGGCGGCCGGTTCGACGCCGCACGTGCTCGAGATCGTGCGGGCGTGGGCGCGCACCCGCCCGGCGAGCGAGGTGTCGGCGCGGACGATGTCGGCGGACGCCGCCGCAGCGGCGGCCGCGGCGGGGGCCAGGCCGGTGTCGAAGATGAAGCTGCGGGCAGTGTTGACGAGGTGGCTGCGCACGGCCGTGGGGGCGAGCACGGCGCCGCCCTGCGAGCCGAGCGCCTTGGAGAGCGTGACGGTGACGACGACGTCGGGCGCGCCGGCGAGGCCCACCTCGTGGACGAGACCGCACCCCGCCCCGGCCACCCCGACCCCGTGCGCCTCGTCGACGACGAGGAGCGCGTCGTGGCGGCGGCAGGCGCGCACGAGGTCGCGCAGCGGTGCGCGGTCGCCGAGCACCGAGTAGATCGACTCGACGGCGACGACGACGCGGCTCCCCTCGCGGGCGGCGAGCTGGCGGTCGAGGTCGTCGACGTCGTTGTGCGCGAAGGTGGCGTAGGGCCCCCGGGACAGCCTGGCGCCGTCGTGGAGCGAGGCGTGCGCGTGCGCGTCGAGGAGGATCTCGGCCCCGCGGCCGCTGAGCGCGGTGAGCGCACCGAGGTTGGCGGCATACCCCGTCGAGAACGCCAGCGCGCTGGGCTGGCCGGTGAGCCGGCACAGGGCTGCCTCCAGGTCGCGGTGCACGGGCAGGGTGCCGGTGACGAGGCGGCTGGCGGTGGCCCCGGCGCCGTAGCGGTCGAGCGCGGCGTGCGCGGCTCCGACGACGCGCTCGTCGCGCGACAGGCCGAGGTAGTCGTTGGAGGCGAGGTCGAGCGGCTCGCGAAGTCGCGACCGGGGGTGGTCCAGACGCAGGACGGCGTCGAAGCGCTCGGTGCCGCGCTCGGCCCGGAGCGCGGCCCGTTCGGCCAGCCAGTCGTCCCAGACGCCGCTCACGGGTGCACCTCTCCCACCGCGCCGACGAGGGCGTCCGCGACGAGGCGCACGTCGGCGTCGGAGGTGACGTAGGGCGGCATCGTGTAGACGAGGTCGCGGAAGGGGCGCACCCAGACCCCTCGCCGCAGCGCAGCCCGGGTCACGGCGGGCACGTCGACGGGCTCGTCGAGCTGGACGACACCGACCGCGCCGAGCACCCGCACGTCGACCACGCGGGGCAGGTGCGCCGCGGGGGCGAGATGGGTCGAGAGCAGCCGGCCGATGCGCGGCACGTCGTCCTTCCAGCCCGCCTCGACGAGGGTGAGGGAGGCGCCGGCGACCGCGCAGGCGAGCGGGTTCGCCATGAACGTGGGTCCGTGCAGCAGGGCGCGGAACTGCGAGCGGGTGATCGCCTCACCGACGTGCGACGTCGTGAGCACGGCCGCCAACGAGAGGTAGCCGCCCGTGAGCGCCTTGCCGACGCACAGGACGTCGGGGCGCACGTCGGCCCACTCGGACGCGAAGAGGCGACCGGTGCGACCGAAGCCGGTCGCGATCTCGTCGACGACGAGGAGCAACCCGTGCTCGTCGGCCACCTCTCGGAGCAGCCGCAGGCAGTCGGGGTGGTGGACGCGCATCCCGCCGGCCCCCTGGAGCACCGGCTCGACGACGATCGCGGCGAGCTCGTCGGTGTGTGCGCGAGCGAGTGCCCGCACCTGCTCCGCCCACTCCTCGACGGCGAGCTCGTCGGTGTCCCAGTGCTCCTCGCCGCTCTCGGCGACGACGAGCCGCGCCGACGGTGGGCGTGGTGCGAAGACCTGGGTCGCCAGCACGCCGGGGAACGCCGCATGCATCCCGTCGACGGGGTCGCAGACGCTCATGGCCGCGAAGGTGTCGCCGTGGTAGCCCCCGCGGACGGTGAGGAACCGCTGGCGACGCGGACGCTGCCGGGCTGCCTGGTACTGCAGGGCCAGCTTGAGCGCGACCTCGACCGACACCGAGCCGGAGTCGGCGTAGAAGACGTGCGCCATGGGGCCGGGCGCGATCGCGGTGAGCCGTTCGGCGAGGTCGACGGCCGGTGCGTGCGTCAGGCCGCCGAACATGACGTGGCTGAACCGGTCGAGCTGGTCCCGGGCGGCGTCGTCGAGCGCCGGGTGTCGGTAGCCGTGCACCGCGCACCACCAGCTCGCCATCGCGTCGACGGCCTCGAACCGCTCGCCGTCCGGCGCGGTCACGGTGAGCCGCACACCCTCGGCGCCCTCGACGGCATACGGCTCAGGACCGTCGAGCGGCGCGTACGGGTGCCACACGAGGCCACGGTCGCGCGAGGCGAGCGACGACCCGGCCGGCTCAGGCATTGGCGGGCACGTCCGTCCCCGCACCCCGCCGGCGCGTGGCCGGGGAGCCCGCCCGGGTGGGCGGGTGCGTGCCGGGGGAGTCGGGCCGATCGGCGCCGAGCACGACGAAGCCGTTGTCGCGGATGAGCTCGAGGTCGGCCTCGGCGGCCTGCCCCTCCGACGTCAGGTAGTCGCCGAGGAAGATCGAGTTGGCGACGTGGAGGGCCAGGCCCTGCAGCGAGCGGAGGTGCATCTCCCTGCCGCCGGCGATGCGGATCTCCTTGTCGGGGCACACGATCCGCGCCATGGCGAGGATGCGCAGGCATCGTCCGGGGGTGAGGTCCCACGTGCCCTCGAGGGGAGTGCCGTCGAAGGGCATGAGGAAGTTGACGGGGATCGAGTCCGAGTCGAGGTCGCGGAGCGCCACGAGCGCCTCGACGAGCTGCTCGTCGCTCTCGCCGAGCCCCGCGATGAGGCCCGAGCACGGCGACAGCCCGGCGTCCTTGGCCTTCTTCACCGTGGCGACGCGGTCGGCGTACGTGTGGGTCGTGACGATCGAGTCGTGGTGCGACTCGGCCGTGTTGAGATTGTGGTTGTAGGCGTCGACGCCCGCCTCGCGGAGGCGCTCGGCCTGGCCGTCCTTGAGCAGGCCGAGGCACGCGCAGACCTCGACGTCGGGGTGCTCGCCCTTGAGGGTGCCGACGAGGCCCGCGACCCGCTCGACGTCACGGTCGGTGGGCCCGCGACCGCTCGACACCATGCAGATCCGGGTGGCCCCGCCGCGCAGCCCTGCCGTCGCCTGCTCGAGCGCCTCGGCCGGCCCCAGCCAGGTGTAGCGCAGGATGTCGGCCTCCGAGCCGAGGCGCTGCGAGCAGTAGTGGCAGTCCTCCGGGCACAGCCCGCTCTTGAGGTTGACGAGGTAGTTGACCTTGACGGTGTCGCCGAAGTGCTTGCGCCGCAGTCTCGCTGCTGCCGCGACCAGGGAGAGCAGCTCGTCGTCGGGGGCGCGCAGGACGTCGAGGGCGTCCGCAGCGGTGGCCGGGGTGCCGGCGAGGACGGCGTCCACGAGGTCGTCGAAGCGGGGGGTCATGCGGGCTCCCTTGCACGGCGCGATGAACGGTGTTCAACTTGAACGGTGTTCAGTATGCCGAGTCGCTAGGCTCGGCTGTCAACGCAGGTCCGCGAGCGGCCGGCGACGGTCAGGGGAGCGCGTGGCACTGAGTCGGGAGCAGGTCGTGGAGACGGCCGTCGGCCTGCTGCGCCGCTACGGCCTGGCCGACCTCACGATGCGCCGGCTCGGGCGCGAGCTCGGCGTCGCGCCGGGCGCGCTCTACTGGCACGTCGCGAGCAAGCAGGAGCTGCTCGTCGAGGTGGCTGCCGCGCTGCTCGAGCAGCTGCCCGACCCGCCGGCCGACCAGCCGCCCGCGGAGGCGCTCGTCGGCCTCGCCGTGGCGCTCCGCGAGGCGCTCGTCCAGGTGCCCGACGGGGCCGGCGTCGTGGGGCTGGCGTATGCCGTCGACCCCGGCTCGGTGCGCCCCCTGGCGTCGCTCGCCCGCCTCGTCCAGGCCGCTGGGGCCCCGCCGTCCGAGCGGGACGCGGTGGCTGCGCTCGTGCTCCACCACGTGCTGGGTTCGGTTGCGGCGCAGCAGGATCGCGAGCTCGCGGGTACGTTGCAGCCGGCATCGGCAGCGGCGTCGATGGGTGACGTGGACGCCCACGCGAAGGCCTTCGAGGTGGGCCTGTCGGTGCTCGTGCGCGGCCTCGTCGCCTCGCGCTGAGCGCGCCCGGCCGGGTGCGGCAGAGGGCTGGGCGGCCCAGGCGCCGCCCAGCACCACTCCCGTAAGGGGTGGGCGTGGTCGGCGCGCGTGCCTGGACCTTCGCCGACAACCCTCAGAGCAGCAGGAGGCGGCGGTGATACGCGGAGACGACCCCTTCTTCGCCCCGCCCTGGTGTCGGCCCTGGGATGCTGGGTCGATGCCGCTACGAACGACGAAGCACTGGTTCGGCGTCGTGCTCGACGCACCGGACGCATCCGCCCTCGCGCACTTCTACGAGCGGCTGCTGGGGTGGACCCTCTACAAGGACACCCCCGGTTGGGCCACGCTCGCGCCGTCGGAGACGCACGGTTACAACCTGGCCTTCCAGACCGAGCCGAACTACGTGCGACCGGTGTGGCCGAGCGAGCCGGGCCGGCCGATCATGATGCTGCACCTCGACCTCGAGGTCGACGACCTGGACGCGGCCGTGGCCCACGCCGTCGAGGTGGGGGCCGAGCTCGCGGCGTTCCAGCCGCAGGACGACGTCAGGGTCCTGCTCGACCCCGCCGGCCACCCCTTCTGCCTCTACGTCGACGGCTCCGACTGACCCCGAGCGCCGCCGCGGCAGGGCCCGGGCTCGCCGACCCCGCCCTCGCCGACCCCGCGCCGACGGACCGCCACGAGGACGCCTCGACCGGGCAACCCGAGCGTGGGCGGGGCGCTCCGGCCCCGCTCGTGGCGGTCCGCCGGTACGCGGGGGCGGAGTCAGACGGGGACGAGCACCTGGTCGATCGCCTCGACGAGGCGGGCCCGCAGGGCCTGGCCGCGCGCCGAGAACCCGCGCTGCGCGGCGGCGTACTCCGCCTTGCCCTCGGGGGTCTCGATGCGGACCGGGTCGTAGCCGAGCTCGCTCAGGTCGTAGGGCGCGGCGCGCATGTCGAGCGCCCGGATGTCGCGGGCCAGCTCGAAGCAGTCCATCACGAGCTCGCTCGAGACCGCGGGCACCAGTTTGTGCGCCCACTTGTACAGGTCCATGCCGGCGTGCAGGCAGCCCGGCTGCTCGAGGGCGGTCTGGCTCTCGCGGGTCGGCGCCAGCGCGTTGAGCGGTGCCGCCTCGGGTGTGAAGAAGCGGTAGGCGTCGAAGTGCGAGCAAGCCACCTGGTGGCTCTCGACGACGGCGTCGGTGCCGGCGCCGCCGAGCCGCAGCGGCCACCCCGAGTGGCGCACGTCGGACGGGTCGAGCCGGTAGACCATGGCCCACTCGTGGAGCCCGAAGCAGCCGAAGCGACCCGGCCGCTCCGCCGTGCGGACGAGGAGCTCCCGGACGAAGCGCAGGGTGTCGCCGCGGGCGGCCGTAAAGGCCTCGACGTCCACGCGGACGATGTCGCCGTCGACGGCATAGAAGCGCCAGTCGGTGTGCGGCGCCCGCTCCGCAGCGGCGAGCGAGGTGCCGGCGCCGGGGTGGTAGCGGCGCAGCTGCGCGGGCTTGAAGGTGTAGTAGGTGAAGAGGAAGTCCTCGACCGGGTGCTTGCGGTGGTCGCGCCGGCGCGCCAGGTGCGCCGCGGTGGCGGCGTCGACCCGCGCCTCGTGCGCCGCCGTCCGGTCGCGCCACTCGGCCTCGCTCATCACGTGCACCCCACGAGGGTAGGGGAGTCGCGACGCCGCATCCCACCGCGCACCGGCGACGCGAGGGCAGGATGGACGCATGGCAACGGACGCAGAGCGACCCACCCACGTGCTGCACCGGCTGACGTCGTACTCCGCGGAGCGGGAGTGGACCGAGGTGCCCGACGACGACCGGCTCGTGCAGGACCTCGTCCCCAACGACCTGTCGCGCCGTCCCCGTGCCTACAAGGCGTACGACGACGACCTGCACCGCACCCTGCTCCCCACCGAGCTGCCGGCGTCGCAGGCCGCCGCCCGCGCGGTGCTCGCCGGCACGGCCGAGGTCGAGCCCGGTCGGCTCGACCTCCCGGCCCTCGCCCGCCTCCTCTTCCTGTCGTCGGGGGTCACGCGGCGCACGACCCGTGCCGACGGCGGTGTCGTCCTCTTCCGGGCCGCCGGGTCCGCGGGCGCCCGCTTCCCGCTCGAGCTCTACGTCGGCGTGCCGCGCGGCGCCGACGTCGTGCGCGACGGCCTCGAACCGGGCCTGCACTGGTACGACCCCGAGGCCCACGCGCTCGTGGCCGTCGGTCCGGCCCCGTCGGGAGACGCCGTGACGCTCGTCGTCACGGGCGTCCCCTGGCGCACCGGCTGGCGCTACCGGGAACGCGGCTTCCGCCACGTCTACTGGGACGCCGGCACGATGCTCGCCCAGACCCTCGCCCTCGCCGACTCGGCCGGCCTGACCGCCCGACTCGTCACGACGTTCCCCGACGTCGAGGTGGCCGCCCTCGTCGGGGCCGACCGCGTCCACGAGTTCCCCGTCGCCCTCGTCGTCCTCGGCGACGGACGCCCCGCCATCCACCCCACCGGGGACGCCCGACCCGGTCACCACGACGCCGACGGGCTCGAGCTCCCGCTCGTCACGGCGGCCCAGCGGGCGGGGGAGCGGACGGTCCTCGGTCCCGAGCTCGTCCGCGGCCCAGCAGTGCGGATCTCGGACGACGGGGGAGCGGGCGTCGACGAGGTCGTGGCGAGCAAGGGCTCGATCCGCCGGCTCCACGCCGACCGCTCGCTGCCCCGTGCCGTCCTCGAGGACGCCATGGCCGTGGCGCTCCGGGGCGTCGACGTGCCCCACTGGGTCGGCGTCAGCGCCGTCGACGACGTCGCGACGGGGATCCACCGCTGGCCCGACGTCTCGTCGCCCGTGCGTCCGCTCCCCGAGCAGGCGGTCCGCGACGAGCTCTTCGCCGCGGCGCTCGAGCAGGGGCTGGCTCGTGACGCGTCGTTCGTCGCCATGAGCGGCGTGCCGCTCGACGACCTCGACGACCACGCGTACCGCGAGGTGCAGCTGCTCGCCGGGCTCGCCGAGGGCCGGCTCCATCTCATGGCGTACGCGTCGGGCGCGGCCGCGTCCGGCATGACCTTCCGCGACTCCGACCTCGCCCACCTGCTCGGCGCCGACGTCGCGGGCCTGCTGTGGACGTGCGTCGGCGTTCCCGAGTACCGCACCCGCCGCAGCGGCCGCCCGGGGTCGCCGGCGGACGTCACGATCGTCTGGCCGCGCTGACCGCCCTCCGCGCGCGGGCGCCGCCCGTCGTAGGGTGGGCGCGTGCGCATCGCGAGGTACACGACCGGGGACGACCCGGCATACGGCATCGTCCAGGGCGACCCCGGCAGCGAGGTGATCACGCCGCTGGCCGGCGACCCGCTCTACGTCGGCCTCCAGCCGAGCGGGCAGCCGCCCGTCATGCTCGAGGACGTGCGCCTGCTCGCGCCCGTCATCCCGCGCTCCAAGGTCGTCGCCATCGGCAAGAACTACGCCGACCACGCCAAGGAGATGGGCGGGGAGGCGCCGGCGCAGCCGATGATGTTCTTCAAGCCGAACACCGCCGTCGTCGGGCCGTTCGACCCGGTCGTGCTCCCGGCCGGCAGTGACGAGATCTCCTACGAGGGCGAGCTCGCCGTCGTCATCAAGACGATCACCCGGGGTGTCAAGGCCGAGAACGCCGCCGAGTGCATCTACGGCTACACCATCGCCAACGACGTGACGGCGCGCGACTGGCAGCGTTCCGACGGCCAGTGGGCCCGCGCCAAGGGCTTCGACACGAGCTGCCCGCTGGGCCCGTGGGTCGAGACCGAGCTCGACCCGAGCGACCTCTCGATCGTCACGACCCTCGACGGCGACGTGCGCCAGGACGGCACGACCGCCGACATGATCCACGGCATCGCGTCGATCATCGAGTACGCGTCGGCGGCCTTCACGCTGCTGCCGGGCGACGTCATCCTCACCGGCACGCCGGCCGGGGTGGGGCTCGTCGAGGCGGGCCAGCAGGTGTCCATCGAGATCGAGGGCATCGGCTCGCTCACCAACACCTTCGTGCGTCGCTGAGCGTTTCGGGCGCCCACTAGGCTGGTCGCACCATGAGCGAGATCAGCGACACCACAGGTATGCCGTCCGCCAGCGTCCCCGACGCCGACCTCGTGGAGGTGCGGGGCGCCGAGGCGCCGCGCGTCTCGACGTCCGACGGGTCGGGCCCGGTCCGCACCCGCGTCGCGCCGTCGCCGACCGGCGACCCGCACGTCGGCACGGCGTACATGTCGCTCTTCAACCTCGCCTTCGTGCGCCAGCAGGGCGGGCAGTTCGTGCTGCGCGTCGAGGACACCGACCGCGCGCGCTTCCGTGAGGACAGCGAGGCGCAGCTCTACGACATGCTCGCCTGGCTCGGACTGCACTGGGACGAGGGCCCCGACATCGGTGGGCCGTTCGCGCCCTACCGCCAGTCCGAGCGCCTCGACACCTACCGCCCCTACGTCGACCGGCTCGTCGAGGAGGGGCACGCCTACCTCTGCTGGTGCTCCACGGAGCGGCTCGCACAGATGCGCGAGGTGCAGCAGAAGACGAAGCAGCCGACCGGCTACGACCGGCTGTGCGTGGGCAAGACGCGCGAGGAGCGGGCCGCGCTGCCCGGTTTCAGCGAGACGCCCGTCGTGCGCATGCTCGTGCCCGACGACGTGCCGCTGGTCTTCGACGACGTCATCCGCGGCAAGGTGTCGGCGCCCCGGCCGGACGACCAGGTGATCCTCAAGGCCGACGGGTTCCCCACGTACCACATGGCCGTCGTCGTCGACGACCACCTCATGGGCATCACGCACGTCGTGCGCGGCGAGGAGTGGATCAGCTCCACGCCCAAGCACATCCTGCTCTACAAGTGGCTCGGCCTGGAGCCGCCGAAGTTCGCGCACATGCCGCTGCTGCGCAACACCGACAAGTCCAAGATCTCCAAGCGGAAGAACCCGGCTGCTCGTCTCACGTGGTTCCGCGAGCAGGGCTACCTCCCCGAGGCGCTCGTCAACTTCCTTGCGCTGCTGGCCTATCCGCCGCAGCAGGATGCCGACGGCGCCGACGTCGAGGTCTTCTCGTTCGACGACTTCAGCCGCACCTTCGACTGGGCCAAGGTCAACCCCATCGGGCCGATCTTCGACCTCAAGAAGCTCGACTGGCTCAACGGCGTCTACATCCGCTCGCTCGAGGTCGGCGAGTTCGCGAGCCGGCTGCTGCCCTACCTCGTCGAGGACGGGGTCCTCGGGGAGACCCAGTCGCTGGGCGAGCTGGCGCGGCTCAAGGCGATCGCCGAGCTCATCCAGACCCGCATGGTGCTGCTCACCGAGGCGCCCGCGCTCGTGCGGCCCTTCTTCGTGGCCGACGACCAGCTCGCCGTCGACGAGGACGCGCGGGCCCAGCTCAAGGACGACGCGCCCGCCGTCCTCGAGGCCGCGCTCGCCGCCCTCGCCGACATCGACGACCACGGCGACGGCGTGCTCGGCACGGGGAGCCCGTGGAACGCCGCCACCATCGAGGCCGCCCTGCGGGCGGCCGTGGTCGAGGGCCTGGGGATCAAGCCGCGGTTCGCCTTCGGCCCGCTGCGCACGGCCGTCTCGGGCGCGCGCATCTCGCCGCCGCTCTTCGAGTCGATGGAGATCCTCGGCAAGACCTCGACGCTGGCCCGCCTGCAGTCCCTGCGCGACACGCTCTGAGAGGGGACCACGTGCAGCCGCACGACGCCACGGCCTGGCCCCTGCACGGGATCCGGCTCACGACGGGTGACCTCGTCCTCCGGGTGATGACCGAGGCCGACCTGCCGGCGCTGTGGCCGCTCGTGCCGGACGACCTCGAGATGAACCCCTCCGCGACGCGCTACGCGGGGCTCGACGAGGGCGCCAACCGGCGCGCGATCCTCGCGCAGTCGTACTGGCGCGCCCTCGGCCTGTGGTCGCCGGAGGACTGGGCCCTGCCCTTCGTCGTGCGCGCCGGTGGCGACGTCGTCGGCGTCCAGTGGCTCGAGGGCCCGGACTGGCGGGCGGAGCGCACGGTCGACTCGTCGTCGTGGCTCGTCGCCGGGGCGCGGGGCCGCGGCTGGGGGCAGCAGATGCGCGCGGCCGTCCTGGCGCTCGCCTTCGGGCGCCTCGGCGCCGAGGCGGCCGTGAGCTCGGCGACGACGGGGAACGGCGCGTCGCTCGGCGTCTCGCGCGCCCTCGGCTACCGCGACACGCACCGGTCGGTGCTCGAGCACTCGGGGGAGACGCTGCAGCACGTGCGCCTCGAGCGGGCGGACTGGCTGCGCCGCGCCGGCGGCGTCGACGGCAGGGTCGACGGCAGGGGCGACGGCAGTGTCGACGGCGACGGGAGGGCCAGGGTCGCTGTCGAGGTCGTCGTCGAGGGAGTCGGGCCCGCCCTGCCCCTCTTCGGCGTCGACGGGCAGGGCCGGTCGTGACGCACTCGGCGGCAGCGGCAGCGGCAGCGGCTGTGAGCGGGGCTCGCGGGCTGCTCCTCGACGTCGACGACACCATCGTCGACACCCGTGCGGCCATGGTCGAGGCCGGCACCCGGGCGGCGGCCGCCGTGTGGCCGGGACCGGTCGAGCACCACCGCGCCCTCGCGCAGCGCTACTACGACGACCCCGACCGCTGGTTCCCGCGCTACGCGTCCGGTGACGTGCCGTTCGAGGCGATGCGCGCGGGCCGCCTCGCCGAGGTGGCCACGGCGTTCGACCTCGACCTTCCGGACACGGCGCACCGCACCTTCGAGGAGGCCTATGCGCCGGCCTTCCGGGAGGCGCAGCGCCTCTTCCCCGACGTGCCGGGGCTGCTCGCCGCGGCCGAGGCGGCCGGGCTCGCCGTCGCGCTGCTGACGAACTCGGCCCTCGCACCCACGACCGTCAAGCTGGAGGCGCTGGGCCTGACGGACCGCTTCGAGGTCGTCGTCACCACCGACACCCTGGGGTTCGGCAAGCCCGACGCCCGGGTCTACCTCGAGGCGTGCCGCCTCATGGCGCTGGAGCCCTCCGAGGTCGTCTGCGTCGGCGACAGCCTCGAGTGGGACGTCCTCGGGGCCCGGGCCGCCGGGCTGCGGGCCGTGTGGCTCGACCGCGAGGGTCGGGGCACGAGCGAGCCGGTGCCCGTGGTGACCCGTCTGGGGGAGCTGGAGGCCGCGCTCGACCCTCGATTTGGGCCTGCGCGGGATGCCCGGTAATATTCCTCTTCGGTTCACCCCACAGGCCACCGCAAGGCGGACTGTGAGTGAAACCCCTTGGGGTATGGTGTAATTGGCAACACTACGGTTTCTGGTTCCGTCATTCTAGGTTCGAGTCCTGGTACCCCAGCCACGGTTCACGGCAACGTGATCCGATTCGGAGAAATCACGCCTTCACGGTAAGGTTTCTTCTCGTGCCGAGCTCGCTCGGCACCGCTCACGGCCCCGTTGTGTAGCGGCCTAGCACGCCGCCCTCTCAAGGCGGTAGCGCGGGTTCGAATCCCGTCGGGGCTACGTGATGGCTCGAAAGAGCCGAGAAGACCCCGGTCCACTGGACCGGGGTCTTCTCTCGTTCCCGGGGGTGCGGCCCCGGCAGCCACCTATGCTGGCGCTCGTCACGTGGCACGCCGAGCAAGGAGCCGCCATCATGACCGCATCGACCGTGCCCCCTCCCGCGGTCCGCACCGGACGTCGCCTGCGTCGACTGCCCCGCCGCCCTCGCCTGGGCGCCCCTCAGCGGGTGTTCGACACGACGTTCTCCGGCGTCGGCCTGACGATGGCCGCCTGGTTCTTCGCCCTCTCGCTCCTGCCCTCGCTGCTCCCGCGCGGGGCGGCCGTGCAGGGCGTGGCGTCGGGCGTCACCGTGATGATCGGCTACGGGTTCGGCGCGACGTGCCAGTGGCTGTGGCGCTACCTCGGCATCCCGGCGGTGCCCGGTCGCACCCGCCGCGTGCTCGTGCTCGTGCTCGTCGGCCTCGGCCTGTGGGCGGCGGTCTTCACCGGGTGGCGCCAGGTGGGCTGGCAGAACGAGATCCGCACCCTCTACGGCATGGAGCCGTCCTCGCCGAGCACGTGGCCGGTCATCATCGGGGTGACCGTCGCGCTGACCGTGCTCATCCTCGTCGTTTCCCGCAGCCTGCGGCTGCTCTTCCGCACCGTCTTCCGCCGGCTGGGCCGCCGGCTGCCGCGGCGGGTCGCCGTCGTCGTGGGCTCCGCCGTCCTGCTCGCCCTCATCTGGTCGCTGCTCACGGGCGTCCTCGTCAACGGGTTCTTCACCGTCGCGAACGCCATCTTCGCCCCTCGCGACACGCTCATCGCGGAGGACATGAACCGGCCGCAGGTGCCGGAGCGCTCGGGGAGCCCCCAGTCGCTCTCGTCGTGGGAGCTGCTGGGTCGTCAGGGCCGCTACTTCGTGGGCGGCGGCCCCACCGTCGCCGAGCTCGACCGGGCGAACGGCGGTGGCGCGAAGGAGCCGATCCGCGTGTATGCCGGGCTGCGCTCCGCCGACACGGTGCAGGGGCGCGCCGACCTGCTCCTCGCCGAGCTCAAGCGGTCCGGCGCCTTCTCGCGCAAGGTGCTCGTCGTCGCCACGACGACGGGCACCGGTTTCCTCGACCAGAACGGCACCGACCCCCTCGAGTTCCTCTGGAACGGCGACACGGCCATCGGGGGCGTGCAGTACTCCTACCTCCCGTCGTGGATCTCGCTCCTGGCCGACCAGGACGCCGTCCGCGAGACCTCGCGGGTCGTCTTCGACACGGTGCACACCTACTGGGCGACGCTGCCGGAGCAGAGCAGGCCGAAGCTCTACCTCTACGGTCTGTCGCTCGGGTCGTTCGGGGTCGAGAGCATCCTCGGCTCGATCAACGTCATCAACGAGCCGGTCGACGGGGCCCTGATGTCCGGGCCGCCGTTCGTCAACGAGCTGCACGCGCGACTCACGGCGGGTCGCGAGCCCGGCAGCCCGGCATACCTGCCCGTCTACGAGAAGGGGCGCACGGTGCGCTTCACCGCGGAGCAGGACGGCCTCGGACGCGGCGGGGCGACGTGGGGGCCGACCCGGCTCGTCTACCTCCAGCACGCGAGCGACCCGATCGTCTTCTTCTCGCCGTCGATGGCGTTCGCGGAGCCGGAGTGGCTCAAGGACGGCCAACGTGGCCCCGACGTCTCCCCGCGGATGGGCTGGTTCCCCGTCGTCACGATGTGGCAGGTGCTGCTCGACCTGCCCGGCGCCGGCAGCATCCCGATGGGCTACGGCCACCTCTACTCCGCCACGGCCAACCTCGAGTCGTGGGTCGCCGTCACCCGACCGCCGGACTGGACCCCGGAGCGCACCGCCACCCTGGCCTCCATCCTCGAGAAGCGCCCCTACAAGGACACCTGACGGGCGGCCCCCGGTCGCCCGGGGACGCCGGGGTCAGGACGCGGTCCCGGCGCCCTCGCGGCGCGACTGCAGGCCCGCGCGCGCGAGGTCGCGCAGCGACGCGTCCGGCAGGTAGGCGGAGGTGAGGGCCAGTCCGATGCGCGGGAGGGCCGCCTCGTCGGTGAAGACGAGGTGGACGGGCTCGTGGCGCGGCCGGAACTTCTGCTTGAAGCTCTCGAGCGAGCGGAACCCGTAGAGCGGCTCCATCGCCTCGCCGAGCTGGTCGAGGAGCCGCTCGAGCGCCGCCCGCTCGGCCGTGCCGTCGCCGGAGTGCGCGAGAGGTGCGCCGGAGAGCGAGACGAGCTGCGCGCCCTGCTCGCGGAACGACAGGCAGGCGCTCGCGATGAGGAACTCCGTGACCGGTCTGAAGCCGTCGGGCAGGCGGCGCATGACGTCGAGCGTCCAGCCGCGCACCTCGCCACCGGCGGAGAAGACCGGCAGCCACGACGTCACCCCGTGCACCGTCATGTCGGCGTCGACGGCGAGGCCGACCACGGTGTCGGGGTCGAGCGCCTCGTCGACGCCGCCGAGGGTGAAGCCCATCTCGGGCAGGCCCTTGTCGGAGACCCAGAGCTCGGAGATGGCGCGCACCTGGGTCAGCAGGCCGCGCGGCATCTCGGCGAGGCGGCCCTCGCGGTAGCTGATGCCGTCCTTCGTGGCGCGGTTGAGGGCGGTGCGGACGCTCTGCCAGGACCTGCCCTTGAACTCGAGGTCGGGCAGGTCGATGATCGCCTCCTCGGCCACGAGCACGTCGCGGCGGCCGTGGGCCCGGCCCCAGTCGGCGACCTCCTGCGTGACGGAGAAGAAGCACACCTGGAGGCCGTGGGTCTCCTGCTCGTCGACGAAGCCCTGCAGCACGGCGGCCCGCGTCGCCGCGTCGCGGGCCACGGGGTCACCGAGGGCGATGGCCGTGCCCCGGTGCACCTGGAAGGCGACGTAGCCGTCCGGCTCGCCCGACGGGCCGCGATGGACGTACCAGTGGTTGTCGGGCCAGGTCCCCATCCACGACATCGTCGTGCCGCCGTGCTCCTTGAGCAGGGCCACGGCGGTCTCCCGGTCGCCCGCCCCGCTCGCGAGCTGCGCGCGACGACGGCGCCGCGACCGCGCCTGGAAGGCCGACCGACCCAGCACGAGGACCGCGAGCTGGAGCAGCGTGATGACGACGGTCACGACGAGCTCGGGGATCGAGGTCGCGACCTGGCCGTCGACGTTCAGCTGGTCGGGCGCCACCACCTCGACGACGACGAGCAGCGACTGCGCCACGAGGGACAGGGTCGCGAGGCCGCCGGCGAGGAACCACACGCGGCGCGAGCCGCGCCGCAGGCCGTCGGCGAGCAGGAGCGAGATGGCCGCGCTGACGAGGACGCTGAAGGCGTCGGTGTCGTCGGAGGTCGCGCCGAGCGGCCCGTCGGACGGCGTGAAGTAGAGCAGGGTCGCGACCACGGCGCTGACGAGGTAGAAGGCCGACGACACGACCCGCCACTCGTGGCGGCTGAAGCGGGGCAGCGCGAGCGACGGGCGGCGCCCGAGCAGGATCGGCCCGAGGGCGAGCCCGACCGTGATGCCGACGGCGTGCTCGAGGTCCCAGAGCCGCCCGAGGTAGAGGAGGGCGACGACGGCGTAGAGGGACAGGACGGCGCGGAGCCGGCCGCGCCACGGTGGCGCCAGGGTGGCGCTCGCCGCCGCGACCGCCCCGAGCGCACCCGCGCTGAAGCCCGCGTCGAGCTCGCCGGCGAGCCGGTGCGCCCACTCCCAGCCGGTGCTGTCCAGGACGAGCAGCAGGACCGAGGCCAGCAGGACGCCGGTCAGGTGGGTCGACGTGGCCGCCACGGCCACCCGGCGCGTGCCGAGCCGCAGCTCGGACCAGCCGAGCATGACCAGCGCACCGCCGGCCACGGGGAGGTACTGCGCCGGCGTGAGGGCGAAGACCGCGCCGGTCACCGGGGTCCACCACCGGCCGTCCTGCAGGGCCGGCAGCCCGTAGCCGACGGCGTCGACGAGCTCCCGGTCCGCGAGGGCGCTCCACAGGGTGCCGGTGGCGACTCCGAGGACGAGCATCGCGCCGACGACACCGAGGGTGAAGGGGAGGCGCCGGACGGTGCCCAGGACGGCCGGCCGGGCGCCTCCCGGCCGGGCGCCTGCCGGCCGTGCCACAGGTGCGCCCACGGCGTCGGTGGGCTCGTCGGTCCGCTCTGTCGACATCCGTCCGCTCCTCGCGGTCCCCGTCGTGTCGTGCTCCTGCCGGGGATGCTAGCGCGTCGTCCGTGGGCCGTCCGGGCGCTCGGCGACACGAGCCCGAGCCGACGCGCCACCCTCAGCGAGCCGCTCGGCGCTGACGCCCTCCTGGGCCACGCGGCGCAGGGCGAGCAGCACGGGGTCGGTCAGCACCGTGCCGACGATGGCGTAGCGCAGGGCGTCGTCCGGCGTGGCCGTGCCGAGCTCGGGGGCGACGTCGGTCTCGGCCACCGCGCGCATGGCGCGCTGCCACGTGGCGAGCGTCGAGTCGTCGACGTGCCACCCGGCGGTCTCCGCGGCCGTGAGGGCCTGGGCGAGCTGGACGCCGGCGGGGGAGTGCTCGCAGCCGTCCGGCCCGAGCGACCGCACCCGGGCGACCGCGTCCGGCGTGGGCTCCGCGGTGGGCGTGGCGGGACGGAGGGCCTCGTGGGCCGCGCCGAGCAGCTCGTGCCGGCTCGCAGGTGGTGCGTCGAGGACCTGCACGACCTCACGGACCCGCTCGATGGAGAGGCGACCCACGTCGACGAGGGTGCGCACGAGGCGGACGCGGTCGACGTGGCTCTCGTCGTAGTCGGCGCGCGTCGCGCCCTGGGCCTGGCCGGCGTGGAGCAGCCCCTCGCGCAGGTAGTACTTGAGCGTGGGGATGCTGACGCCGGTGCGGTCGGACAGCTGGGAGATGCGCACGTGGTTCCTCCTTGACTTTGGATAGTATGACTGTCCAAACTTGGATAGCACCACTATCCGAAAGGCGTGTCATGAGCGGTTTCGTCCACACCAGCCACACCCACGACGGTGACCTCGCCGTCTTCCTCATCGGCATGCGGGTCAACCAGCCGTGGCGTCCCGACCTCTGGGTGCCCGTGCTCGGTGCCATGCCGGGCATGATCGCCGAGCTCTACCGGGCCAAGGACGCCGCGGCGCGCGGCGAGGGTCCGGACCTCGGCTTCCTCGAGGCGCGCACGCTCCTCGGGGCGGGCGGCCCGACGGTCGTGCAGTACTGGCGCGACGCGGACGCGATCTACGCGTACGCCAACGACCCGGACCGGCTGCACCGACCGGCCTGGACGGCCTTCTACCGTCGCAGCCGCCGGGCCACCGGCGCCGTCGGCATCTGGCACGAGACGTATGCCGTGCCGGCCGGGGCGCACGAGAGCCTCTACGTCGCGATGCCGCCCACCGGTCTCGGCAAGGCCTTCGGGCTCACCCAGGACCGCAGCCGGCGCCGGCACGCGGCGCTGCGCCGGCGCCGGGACGGTGCGGCCGCGGGCGCGGGCGCGGCAGCCGGCGCCGCCGGCACCGCAGCCGAGGTGGCCGACGTGCCCGGCCCGTGAGGGTCCGTCAGCCGAGCTCGCGCAGGCCCGGCAGCACGTCGGCGGAGAACTGCTCGAGGAAGCGGCCCTGGTCGTGGCCCGGGGCGTGGAACACGACGTGGTCGAACCCCCAGTCGACGTACTGCCGCACGGCCTCCACCGCCTCGGCGGGGTCGCTCGTGACGATCCAGCGCTTGGCGATCTCCTCGTCGGAGAGCTCGTCGGCGAGGCGCTCCATCTCGACCGGGTCGTCGACGCCGTGCTTCTGCTCGGCGCTGAGGGACAGGGGCGCCCAGAAGCGCACGTTGTGCAGCGCCTGCTCCGGGTCGCGGTCGTAGGAGAGCTTGATCTCGATCATCCTGTCGATGTCGTCGCGCGTGCGGCCCGACTTGCCCAGGCCCTCGTCGACGGCGGGGAGGAGCTTGTCCTCGTAGAGCTCCCGGCCCTTGCCGGAGGTGCAGATGAAGCCGTCACCCGACCGGCCGGCATACCTGGCCACGAGCGGACCGCCCGCGGCGACGTAGACGGGGATGGGCTGCTCGGGCCGGTCGTAGACGGTCGCCGCGTGCGTGCGGTAGTAGTCGCCCTCGAAGTCGACGCGCTCCTCGGTCCACAGCCTGCGCATCAGCGTCACGGCTTCGCGCAGTCGCGCGAAGCGCTCCTTGAACTCGGGCCACGGCGAGCCCGCCGCGCCGACCGCGACCTCGTTGAGGGCCTCGCCCGTGCCGATGCCGAGCACGATGCGACCGGGGTTGAGGGCCCCCAGCGTGCCGAAGGCCTGGGCGACGACGGCCGGGTTGTAGCGGAAGGTCGGCGTCATGACCGACGTGCCGAGCTGGATGCGCTCGGTGCGCTCACCGGCGGCGGCCAGCCAGCTCATCGCGAAGGGGGCGTGCCCCTGCTGGTGGCGCCACGGCTGGAAGTGGTCGGAGATGAACGCCGAGTCGAGGCCGACCTGCTCGGCCTGCGCGGCCAACGTGACGAGGTCGCGCGGACCGAACTGCTCCGCGGACGCCTTCCAACCAACCTTGAGCACACCGACTCCTTCGGGCCGTGGGGGAGTGACCCGGCCAGCCTACGGTGCCGTCGTCGGCAGGGCCCGGGTCACCAGTGGACGACGACCTTGTCGCCGAGGCGCACCTCTCCGTAGAGCTGGACGAGCAGCGGCTTGTTGCGCACGTTGACGCAGCCGTGCGAGGCGCCGGAGTAGCCGAGCCGGGCGAAGTTCGAGGAGTAGTGCACGGCCTGGCCACCGGAGAAGAACATCGAGTACGGCATGGGCGTGTGGTAGAGGTTCGAGATGACGTCGACCTTCTTCTTGTAGACCGAGAAGACACCCTCGCGCGTGGGCAGCTCGTCGCTGCCGAAGCGGACGTCGAAGCCGTACTGCGGCACGCCGTCGACGACCCACGTCAGGTGCCGGGTCGTCTTGCTGACGCACATGACGCGGCCCGTGAGGCAGCGCTCGTCGACGTCCCAGCTCGTCGCCTCCGGCTTCGGCGTGGGCGGCTTCGGCTTGACGTTGGCCAGCTCGTCGGACGTCGGGCGGTGCGTCATCGCGACGAGCTTGTCCCAGGTGCGCTCGTCGAGGCGCCCGGTGGCGTCGAAGCCGCGCTTGGCCTGGAAGCCGCGCACGGCCTCGGTGGTTCGCGAGCCGTAGAGGTCGCTGACGTCGCCGGCGAACCAGCCGATCTGGCGCAGTCGGGCCTGCAGGGATCGCACCTTCGACCCGGTGTCGCCCGCCTCGAGCAGCACGACGGGCGCCGGCTGCGGCTTCGGGGCCGCCGTCGTCGGGGCCGGGGCCGGGGTCGTGGGCGCGGACGTCGGGGTGGCCGGGTCCGTGGGGCCGGCCGGTGTGCTCGGGGTCGCCGGGGCCGCCGGCGTCGTCGACACCGGCGTGGGGGTGGAGGAGGTCGGCGGCGTGACCGGCTCGACGGTGGGGCTGGCGGCTCCGGTGGACGTCGCGGGGCGCCCGACGGGCGTGGGCGCCGCCCCCGGCGAGTCGGGGGTGCACGCGGTGGCGACGGCGACGAGCGCGAGGGCACCGGCCGCCCCCATGGCGTGGCGTGCGGCGGTGCGGATCCGGACCGACCGGCTGGCTGACTGCATCGTGACCCCTTGGCTGCGAACGACGTCAGTGCGGCGATGCACTGCAGTGAGGGTGACGCGACCACCCGCCGAAAGGTTGTCGCGGCGAGGCCCCTGATACAGATCGTGACCGATCCGTAGCCATGCCGTGGCCTGCCCGCCCGAACCGGCCCGGGTCGCCGGGCGGGTCGGCCGCGGGACCGCGCCGGCGCCGGCCCGGGCTCAGGCGTTCTGCTGCTGCTGTTGTTGCTGCTGCATGGCGTGGTGGCGCCGGAGCACCTCGGTCAGCTTGTTGGCGCCGGCGACGACGGTGGCCGCGTGCAGGCGACCGGGCTGGCGCGAGAGTCGCTCGATGGGTCCGGAGATGGAGACCGCGGCGACGACGCGACCCGACGGGCCGCGTACGGGCGCCGACACCGACGCGACGCCGGCCTCGCGCTCGGCGACGCTCTGCGCCCAGCCGCGGCGGCGCACCCCCGAGAGGGCGGTCGCGGTGAAGGCCGCGCCCTGCAGGCCGCGGTGGAGCCGGTCGGGCTCCTCCCACGCGAGCAGCACCTGGGCGGCCGATCCGGCGAGCATGGAGAGGGTCGCCCCGACGGGGATCGAGTCGCGCAGCCCGACGGGACGCTCGGCCGCCGCCACGCAGATGCGCTGGTCGCCCTGCCGGCGGAAGAGCTGGGCGCTCTCGTTCGTGTGGTCGCGCAGCGCGCCGAGCACGGGGCCGGCGGCCGCGAGCAGGCGGTCCTCTCCCGCCGCGGAGGCGAGCTCGCCGAGACGCGGGCCGAGCACGAAGCGGCCCTGCATGTCGCGCGAGACGAGGCGGTGGTGCTCGAGCGCCACGGCGAGCCGGTGGGCGGTCGGGCGGGCCAGGCCGGTCGCACCGACGAGCTGGGCGAGCGTGGCCGGTCCGGCCTCGAGGGCGCCCAGCACCGTGGCGGCCTTGTCGAGGACGCCGACACCAGATGAGTTGTCCATGCACTGATACTGACGTCTCAGGCACTGAGACGTCAATCCGTCTGGACCACAAAAGGGCCACGCTGGCGAAAGAGCGATGTCGCGACCCCGTCCTCGATGGTGCGTGCGCTCGATCACCGGAACGCCGCTGCGGAGGGAAGTCAGAGGGAAGCCATGGCAGGGACACTGGCCGAGAAGGTCTGGGACGCACACGTCGTCCGTCGCGCCGAGGGGGAGCCCGACCTCCTCTACATCGACCTCCACCTGCTCCACGAGGTGACCAGTCCCCAGGCCTTCGACGGGCTGCGCCTCGCCGGCCGCCCGGTGCGACGGCCCGACCTCACACTGGCGACCGAGGACCACAACGTCCCGACGACCCCCGGTCCCATCACCGACCCCGTCTCGAAGGTCCAGGTCGAGACGCTCCGGCGCAACTGCGAGGAGTTCGGCGTCCGGCTCTACCCGATGGGCGACGCCGACCAGGGCATCGTGCACGTCGTCGGCCCGCAGCTCGGGCTGACGCAGCCGGGCATGACCGTCGTCTGCGGCGACAGCCACACCTCGACCCACGGCGCCTTCGGGGCGCTCGCCTTCGGCATCGGCACGTCGGAGGTCGAGCACGTGCTCGCCACGCAGACCCTCCCGCTCCGACCGTTCCGCACCCTCGCCGTCAACGTGCGCGGTGCGCTGCCCGAGGGGGTCACGGCCAAGGACGTCGTCCTCGCCGTCATCGCCCGCATCGGCACGGGCGGCGGCCAGGGCTACGTGATCGAGTACCGCGGCGAGGCCATCGAGGCGCTGTCGATGGAAGCCCGGATGACGGTGTGCAACATGTCGATCGAGGCCGGCGCCCGTGCCGGCATGATCGCCCCGGACCAGACGACCTTCGACTACCTCCAGGGGCGCCCGCACGCACCGACCGGCGCGGACTGGGACGCGGCCGTCGCCGAGTGGACCGCCCTGCGCACCGACGACGACGCGGTCTTCGACGCCGAGGTGGACATCGACGCCACCGAGCTGACTCCGTTCGTGACGTGGGGCACCAACCCCGGCCAGGGCCTGCCGCTCTCGGCGTCGGTGCCCGACCCCGAGGAGTTCGCCGACGAGAGCGACCGGCTCGCCGCGGCGAACGCCCTCGCCTACATGGGCCTCGAGGCGGGCACCCCGCTCCGCGACATCGCCGTCGACACGGTCTTCGTGGGTTCGTGCACGAACGGCCGCATCGAGGACCTCCGCGCCGCCGCCGCCGTCGTCAAGGGCCGCCGCGTCGCCGAGGGCGTGCGGATGCTCGTCGTGCCCGGCTCGGCGAAGGTGCGCCTGCAGGCCGAGTCCGAGGGCCTCGACCGCGTCTTCACCGAGGCCGGCGCCGAGTGGCGGCTGCCCGGCTGCTCGATGTGCCTCGGCATGAACCCCGACACCCTGGCGGTGGGGGAGCGCAGCGCCTCGACGTCGAACCGCAACTTCGAGGGCCGTCAGGGCAAGGGCGGCCGCACCCACCTCGTCAGCCCGCTCGTCGCCGCGGCCACCGCCGTGCGCGGCACCCTGTCGAGCCCCTCGGACCTCGACGGTGCGACCCCCGACCCCACCGCGACGCCCGCCCAGCTGGCATCCGCGACGACCGGAGAGGCCTGAGCCATGGAGAAGTTCGAGACCCACACCGGCGTCGGGGTGCCGCTGCGCCGCAGCAACGTCGACACCGACCAGATCATCCCGGCCGAGTACCTCAAGCGCGTCACGCGGACCGGTTTCGAGGACGGCCTCTTCGCCGCCTGGCGCAAGGACCCGTCCTTCGTCCTCAACAACCCGGTGTACGCCGACGGCTCGGTCCTCGTGGCGGGGCCGGACTTCGGCACCGGCTCGAGCCGCGAGCACGCCGTGTGGGCCCTGATGAACTGGGGCTTCCGGGTCGTCATCAGCTCCCGCTTCGCCGATATCTTCCGCGGCAACAGCGGCAAGCAGGGCCTGCTCACGGCCATCGTCTCCCAGGACGACGTCGAGCTGATCTGGAAGTACCTCGAGAACAACCCCGGCGCCGAGATCGCGGTCGACCTCGTGGCCCGGACCGTCCACGCCGGTGAGATCGTCGCGCCCTTCGAGATCGACGACTACACGCGCTGGCGGCTCCTCGAGGGCCTCGACGACATCGGACTCACCCTGCGACACGACGATCTCGTCGCCGATTTCGAGGCGCGGCGTCCGGCGCACAAGCCGGTCACGACGTCGGTCTGAGCCGGCGCCGCACGACAACCCCGCAAATCGGACACGAAAGCGGATCTCGTTGCACGACAACGGGATCCGCTTTCGTATGCGTCCTCCCGCTCCGGAGCGGACCGGCTCGGCCCGCGGGTGGATGAAGGCCGCAGAACCCGTCAAACTCCTTGCGACACAACGAAAGCCCCATTGCCGGGTGATGGACGCGACTGCCGAGTCGGCCTAACGTCAGGGTGTAGCCGGACCGGTTCCGGACGAATCTCGTCGGGTCGACTGACGCCGACAGTCCTCTGGAGGGGAAGACGTGAACAAGGCAGAACTGATCGACGCGCTCGAGACCAAGCTCGGCAGCAAGAAGGTGGCGTCCGACGCGCTGGAGGCGTTCCTCGACGTCGTCATCCGCGAGGTCGCCCGCGGCGGCAAGGTCGGCATCACCGGCTTCGGCACCTTCGAGCGCGCCGACCGCGCCGCGCGCACGGGCCGCAACCCGAAGACGGGGGCGACCGTGAAGATCAAGAAGACCCGCGTCCCCAAGTTCCGCTCCGGCACGAACTTCAAGGAGGTCGTCTCGGGCGCGAAGAAGCTGTCGAAGACCGAGTCCGCGGCCAGCCGGGCGTCGGCCGGATCGTCCGTCGCCGCAGCCCCGGCCCGGGGCGCCGCGAAGAAGGCCACGACGAAGAAGGCCGCGACCACGGCCGGTTCGGCGCGCGCCGCGAAGACGACGGCGAAGGCCGCCGCGACCAAGGCCGCCCCCGCCAAGCGCGCCACCGCCGCGAAGAGCACGGCGAGCAAGGCCGCCGCCACGAAGACCGCCACGAAGTCGGCCACGAAGACCGCCACGAAGTCGGCCACCAGGGCCACGACGAGCAAGGCTGCGGCGAAGACGACGACGAAGGCGGCCCCCGCCAAGCGCGCCGCGACGACCAAGGCCGCCCCGGCCAAGCGCGCGACGGCGACCAAGGCCGCCACGAAGTCCACGGCCACCAAGGCAGCCGCCACGAAGGCGACGGCCACGCGCAAGGCCGCCCCGACCAAGGCGGCCGTCAGGTCGACGACGAAGGCGGCTCCCGCCCGCAAGACGACGGCGCGCAAGAGCGCCCGCTGACCGGTTCGGCCGTCGACACGCCCTGACGGCCGGACGTGGCGAGACCGTGGGCCCGACCGCTCCCTCAGGGGCGGTCGGGCCCACGCGCGTCAGCGGATCGGTTCGCCCGGCCCGACGCCGACGATGCGCAGGCCCACGACGAGGTCGTCGACGACCTCGACGGTCAGGCGCTGGCCGACCCGCAGCAGGCGCAGGCCGCTCGACTCGAACGCGGGCGCCGTGAAGGGCAGCTCGACCCCGTCGTCGCGCAGCACGCTGCCGGTGTGGGTCTCGGGGTCGAAACGGTGCACGGTCGCCTGCATGCTCCGCATCCAACCAGACGCGCGGTGCGCGAGCAGGGCGCTCGTGGCCGGCCCGAGGCCGAGGGCCCGCGCGAGCACGAGGCTGTGCACGTCGTCGACGTCGGTGCGCAGCCGGGGGAGCGGGACGGCCACCCGCACGGCCCCATCGGCCTCGTGCCGGGCCGCGCTGTCGGCGCCGAAGCGGGGGACGAAGCCGCGACCGCACCGCAGCACCGTGCCGACGCCCTGGGCATCCGGCACGAAGGACTCGCCGAGCCGGCCGGCCGTGTCGAGCGCCGACCGCAGCGACGCCGCGTCGAGGGCGGGCAGGTCGCCGAGCAGGGCCGCGACCCTCGTGCCGGGGCCGGCCGTCGCGATGCCGGCGCGGACGGCCGCGTTGAGCCCGGCCCCCGGGTCGTCGACGACGCGCGCGCCCCGGGCGCGCCAGAGCGGGGCGAGCCCGGCGTCCGCGGTGACGAGCACGAGGCGCTCGGGCCCCACCGCCGCGCAGACGGCGTCGAGGGTGTCGCTCGCGATGGCGGTGCTGAGGTCGGCGCGGTCCGGGCCGACGGCCGGGGCGAGGCGCGACTTGCCGTGCCGCGTGTCCTTGACCGGCACGACGACGACCCAGTCGCCCACCGCCCGGTCGAGGGGCCGGGCCGGCGGTGCCGGGTGCGTGCGCGAGGTGGTCGTCATGCTGGCGATATCGTCGCACTCGCCGCCCGGCTGCTCGACACCGCGCCGCGGGGTGGACAAGATGAAGCCAGCCACGCCGACCGGCGTGCGCACGACGAGGAGGACGTGGACACGTGACGGGCGGCGCACGCAGGAGACGGTTGCCCTGGGCCTACCGGTTCGCGGCGCTGCTGCTCCGGCCGCTGCTCATGCGCGTGACGAAGCGCGACTGGCGCGGCCTGGAGAACATCCCCGCCGAGGGCGGCTTCGTCGTCTCGCCGAACCACATCTCCTACGCCGACCCGCTCGTCTTCGCCCACTTCATGTTCGACACCGGCCGCGAGGCGTACTTCCTCGGCAAGGACAGCCTCTTCGCGATCCCCGTCGTCGGCTGGCTGCTGAAGAAGTGCGGCCAGATCCCCGTCTACCGCAACTCCGTCGCCGCCACGGACGCCTACCGCGCGGCCGTCGACGGCGTGCGCGCCGGCAAGGCGCTCGGCATCTTCCCCGAGGGCACCATCACGCGTGACCCCGACCTGTGGCCGATGCGCGGCAAGACCGGAGCCGCGCGCGTGGCGCTCGAGACCCGCTGCCCGCTCATCCCGGTCGCGCAGTGGGGTGCGCAGGAGATCCTCTCGCCCTACGGCCACCGCCCCTCGCTCTTCCCGCGCAAGACGATGCAGATGTATGCCGGCCCGCCCGTCGACCTGTCCGACCTCTACGACCGTCCGATCGACACGAAGACGCTCCGCGAGGCGACCGACCGGCTGATGGACCGCATCACCGAGCTGCTCGAGGTGCTGCGCGACGAGAAGCGCCCCGTCGAGCGCTTCGACCCGCGCAGCCACGGCGTGCCCGAGATCGGCGACCCGCTCAAGCACGACGACATCGGCCGCGAGCGCGGCCCGCGGACCCGCGGCGAGGAGCGGCCGTGACCCGCGTGGCGGTCATGGGCAGTGGCAACTGGGGCACGGCGTTCGCGGCCATCCTCGCCGACGCGGGGTGCACGGTGCGCCTGTGGGCGCGGCGGCCAGAGGTCGCTGCGGCCGTCAACGCCGGCTGCAACGACGCCTACCTGCCCGAGCTGGCCCTGCCCGAGACGGTGCGCGCGACGACGTCGGCGCAGGAGGCCCTCGACGGGTGCGACATCGCGGTGCTCGCGGTGCCGGCCCAGACCCTGCGTGACAACCTCGTCGACTGGGGTGCGGCCGTGCCCGCCGGGGTGCCGGTCGTCTCGCTCATGAAGGGCGTCGAGCTCGGCACGACCCTGCGCATGAGCGAGGTCATCGAGCAGGTCGGCCACGTCGAGCCCGACCGCGTCGTCGTGCTCTCCGGTCCCAACCTCGCGGCCGAGATCGCGCGCAAGCAGCCGGCGGCCGGCGTCGTCGCCTGCCGCGACATGGCGACGGCCGAGCGGGTCGCGAACGCCTGCGCCACGCCGTACTTCCGGCCG
Source organism: Terrabacter sp. NPDC000476 (assembly GCF_040300125.1). Classification (NCBI taxonomy): domain Bacteria; kingdom Bacillati; phylum Actinomycetota; class Actinomycetes; order Micrococcales; family Intrasporangiaceae; genus Terrabacter; species Terrabacter sp. NPDC000476. Next base: position 1,329,088 of record NZ_JBEPDF010000001.1, on the reverse strand, counting down.
TACACCGACACCGACGTCATCGGCGCGGAGGTGTGCGGCGCGACGAAGAACGTCGTCGCCCTGGCCTCGGGCATGGCCGAGGGGCTGGGCTTCGGCGACAACACCAAGGCCACGATCATCACGCGCGGGCTCGCCGAGACGACGCGGCTGGGGCTCGCGCTCGGCGCGCACCCGCAGACCTTCATGGGTCTCGCGGGCGTCGGCGACCTCATCGCGACGTGCATGTCGCCGCTGTCGCGCAACCACAGCTTCGGGGTGCGACTCGGCCGTGGCCTCACCGTGGCGCAGGCCACCGCCGAGCTGCGCACGACGACCGAGGGGGTCAAGTCGTGCGAGTCGATCCTCACCCTCGCCGGACAGCACGGAGTCGACCTGCCGATCGTCGAGCAGGTCGTCGCCGTCATCCGCGACGGCCATCCGGCGAGAGAGGTCGGGCCCCGGCTCATGTCGCGCGACCTCAAGGCCGAGAAGCACTGACCGTCGCGCAGGTCCGCGCCCGCGCGACACAGCAGGTGCGCCCGGTCCGTGCCGCGCGAGCCTGCCGCACCGGGGAGGCACGCACTTCGTGCGTCGGGGTGGCCCGACCGGCGCTCAGACGGTGCGGAGGGCCCGGTCGAGGTCGGCCCACAGGTCGTCGACGTGCTCGATGCCGACCGAGAGCCGCACCAGGTTGACCGGCACCTGCTCGGACTCGGAGGGGTGGCGCCGGCGGCGCTCGAGCTGCGACTCGACGCCGCCGAGGCTCGTCGAGTGCAGCCAGAGCCGGGTGGCGGCGCACACGCGCTCGGCGGCCTCGAGACCGCCCCGCACGTCGACGGAGAGGATCGCGCCCGCTCCGGGGTAGCGCACGCGCTCGACCGCGTCGTGCGCCTCGAGGCGTCGGGCGAGCTCCGCCGCGGTGGCGCTCGCGCGTTCGAAGCGCACGGCGAGAGTGCGCAGGCCGCGCAGCGCGAGGAAGACCTCCATCGGCCCCGCGATGGCGCCGTGCAGCGTGCGGTGCCGCCGGAGGCGCTCGCCGAGGGCCCGGCCGCGCTCGGTGTCGGGCACGACGGTGGCGCCGAGCACGACGTCGCTGTGGCCCGAGAGGTACTTCGTCACCGAGTGCACGACGACGTCGGCGCCGAGCGAGAGCGGGCGGCAGAGCAGCGGCGTCGAGAGGGTGTTGTCGACCACGCTCGTCACGCCGAGCTCGCGGGCCCGGGCCAGCACGACGTCGAGCTCGGTGACGTCCATGAGCGGGTTCGTCGGCGACTCGAGCCAGAGCAGGTCGGCGCCCTCGAGCGCGGTGAGGAAGCCAGCCGTGTCGGTGGCGTGCACGCGCCGCACGGTACCGCCGGCCCCCTCGTGGTCGAGGAGCAGGTCGCCGGTGCCGTTGTACGTCGTGTCGGGGGCCACGACCGTGCCACCGGCTGGGAGGAGCGAGAGGGCGGCGGAGATGGCGCCCATGCCGGAGGCGTGCACGAGGGCGAGCCCGCCCTCCAGGCCACCGAGCGCCTCCTCGAAGGCGTCCCACGTCGGGTTGCCGGACCGCGCGTAGTTGACGGCGCCCTCGGCGGCATACGTCGACGTCAGCTCGACCGCCACGTTGACCGGGGAGCCGGCCGTGCGCCCGGGTCGGCCCGAGGCGACGAGGAAGGTGTCGACGTGCAGCTGCTGCGGATCCGCTTCGGTGGCCACGCCGCTCAGCGTACGAGCGGCTCCGGGGCCTCGGGATAGAGTCTCGTCTGATGACCACGGACCAGCCCCAGCCCGACCGGCCGAGCCGCCGGCCCCGCGTCGCCATCGTCTTCGGTGGACGTTCCTCCGAGCACGCGGTGTCGTGCGCCACCGCCGCCGGCGTGCTGCGCGCCATCGACCGCAGCCGCTACGACGTCGTGCCGATCGGCATCGCGCGGGACGGGCAGTGGGTGCTCGCCGCCGACGACCCGAGCCGCTTCGAGCTGACCCCGGGCCGCACCCCGGAGGTGGAGACGAGCGACGCGCACGTCGTGCTGCCGCTCTCGACGCGCGAGAGTGCGCTCACCGTGCTCGAGCCCGGCCGCCCGCCGCAGGAGCTCGGCCAGGTCGACGTCGTCTTCCCGCTCCTGCACGGGCCCTTCGGCGAGGACGGCACGCTGCAGGGCTTCCTCGAGCTCTCCGACGTGCGCTACGTCGGCTCCGGCGTGCTCGCGTCGGCGGCCGGCATGGACAAGCACTACATGAAGGTCGTCTTCGCCGGTCACGGCCTCCCCGTCGGGCCGTATGCCGTCATCACCGACCGCGCGTGGCGCACCGACCGCGCCGCGGCCATGGACACCTGCGCCGGCCTCGCCTACCCGCTCTTCGTCAAGCCCGCCCGCGCCGGTTCGTCGATGGGCATCACCCGCGTCGACGACCCGTCCGGCCTCGAGGCCGCCATCGAGGTGGCCCGCGAGCACGACCCCAAGGTGCTCGTCGAGGAGGGCATCGCCGGGCGCGAGATCGAGTGCGCCGTGCTCGAGGGGCACGGCACGTCCGCGCCCCGCACGTCGGAGGTCGCCGAGATCGTCGTGCACGACAACCACGCCTTCTACGACTTCGAGGCGAAGTACCTCGCCGAGAGCGACGTCGACCTCAGCTGCCCGGCCGACGTGCCGGAGGAGGTCGCCAAGGAGGTGCGGCGGCTCGCGGCCGAGGCGTTCGAGTCGCTGGGCTGCGAGGGGCTCGCGCGCGTGGACTGCTTCGTGACGCCCGAGGGGCGCGTCGTGCTCAACGAGATCAACACGATGCCCGGCTTCACGCCGCACTCGATGTACCCGCGCATGTGGGCCGCCACCGGCCTGCGCTACCCCGACCTCATCGACGAGCTCATCGCGCTCGCGCTCGAACGGCGCACCGGCCTGCGCTGACGGCTGCTCGAACGGTCACCCGGCTCGGGCCGGGCGTGGAGCGCGCGGCCACCGACGGCATACGGCCACCGACGGCACGCGCCCACCGACGGCACCCGGGCTCAGGAGCAGTGCCGGCCGTTCTCGGGGAGCGCACGGGCGGCCGCCGAGAAGGCGGGCAGCAGCAGCGGCACCGCGCCGTACGCGGCGGGCGCGAGCACCTCGACGGCGGGGTCGCGCCCGTAGGTCGTGGCGGCCGACCCGTCGCTCAGCGACCGCACGACCCAGTCGACACCGTCGACCGTCACGCAGTCGTCGGTCGTCGGGCCGAGCGGGTCGAGGCCGCAGCGCGCGATGAGGGCCGGATCGCCCCACGCCGCGACGGACGGGTCGTCGGGCGTCGTGGCCACGCGAGCGCGGTCGCTCACGTCGGCCGGCCAGGGCACGGCGGTGCACACCGGCGCGCGGGCCTGCGGCGCGAGCGCGACCTCGGGCGCACGGCTGCAGCCGGACAACCCGACCGCGCAGAGCGCCGCGGCGGCGGACAGCACGACGGCGGCGCCACGCGGCGCCGCCGTCGGGCGGGACGACCTGGTCAGGACGGCCTCAGACGTGCACGACCGTGCAGGTGAGCGTGCGCGTGATGCCGGGCACGTCCTGGAGCTTGGCGATGACGAGGCGGCCGAGGTCGTCGACGTTCGCGGCCTCGACGCGGGCGATGACGTCGTAGGGGCCGGTGACGTCCTCGGCGAGGGTCACGCCCGTGATGCCGGCGATCTGCTCCGCAACGCTGGCGGCCTTGCCGACCTCGGTCTGAATCAGGATGTAGGCCTGGACCACGTGTCACCTCTTCGTGTGTCGTTCGTTGGACGGCCGTCCGGGCGCAGGCCCGATGCGACCGGTCGGAACCGGCGGGCCTCAGTGTGACTGCGACCGTGCCCTGACGCTACCTTGCCATGGGGGTTCTCGTCCCCTGCAAACGGGCCCGTGACACGGCCGTCCACCGGGAAGGGTGTGTGAGCGTGCCGATCGAGCCGCAGGAGGAGCGGCGGCGCCGCGGCCCCCTCATGACCGGGGGCACCCCGCTGCGCTCGCTCGACGAGGACGAGCTGCTCGCGCGCATCCTGCCGACCTTCCCGAAGGGCGCCGACCTCGTCGTCGCGCCCGGCGACGACGCCGCCGTGCTGCGCACGAGCGCGAGCACCGTCGCGACCACCGACACCGTGGTGCTCGGGCGCGACTGGCTCGACGCGTGGTCGTCCGGCGCCGACATCGGACACAAGGTGATCGCCCAGAACCTCGCCGACGTGGCCGCCATGGGCGCCCGGCCGACCGGCGTGCTCGTGACGCTCGTCGCCGACCCCGACCTGTCGCTCGAGTGGGTGCTCGACCACGTGCGCGGTCTCGCGGACGCGTGCGCGGCCGCCGGCGTCGCCGTGCTCGGCGGCGACCTGTCGTCGGCGCCGTCCGGCGTCGTCATGGTCTCGGTGACGGCGCTCGGGCGCCTCGACGGCGACCCGGTGCTGCGCTCGGGCGCGCGCCCCGGCGACGTGCTCGCCGTGCGGGGCTCGCTCGGGCTCGCCGACGCGGGGCTGCGCCTGCTGCAGGCCGGCGCGACGTCGCGCCACCCGGTGGCGGTGTCGCGTCAACGCCGTCCCGAGCCCCCGCTCGAGGCCGGGCCCGAGGCGGCCGCCGCCGGTGCCACGGCCATGCTCGACCTCAGCGACGGGCTGCTGCGCGACGGCGGCCGCATCGCCCGGGCGAGCGGCGTCGTCGTCGACCTCGACCCGGCCGCGCTCGCCGGCGACGTTCACGCGCTGACCGAGGCGGTCGGCGCCGAGGCCGCCCTCGACTGCGTGCTGGCCGGCGGCGAGGAGCACTCGTTGCTCGCGACCTTCCCCACCGGGTCGGTGCCGGCTGGGTGGCGGGTGCTGGGGGAGGGGCGCGCCCCGGGCCGCGACGAGGGCGCCGGCATTCTCCTCGGCGGTCGGGCGGTGTCACACACCGGATGGGACCACTTCCGCGGAGCGTGACGGTCCGGTGTCGCGCGGGTCGAGGTGCGCGGCCGGGCCGGAGGGCGACCATTCACCTCGACCCGAGGGGGTGGCGCGTCGGTCGAGGTGATCCGTCGTGCCCCGGCGCGAGGTTTGACCTCGACCCGTCGGCGGCGTGGGCGGGGCGGGGGTACGAAAAAGGCCGACCCCCCGAAGGGATCGGCCTTGCTCGTTGGTTCGGGACGTTCAGCGAACGACCTTGCCCGCCTTGAGGCAGGAGGTGCAGACGTTGAGTCGCTTCGGCGTCACACCGCCCACCAGCGTCCGAACGCGCTGGATGTTGGGGTTCCAGCGGCGCTTGGTGCGGCGGTGCGAGTGCGAGATGTTGTGACCGAAGCTCGGTCCCTTGCCGCAGACGTCGCAGTTGGCAGCCACGGGTATCTCCTGAAATTCGATGTCGGTGAAGTGCTGAGCTCCACCACGGATCGGGGCCGACGCACACCGGGGCGCGCGTCACCCCGCAGTCACGGGGGGAACCGGTAAAGCGTAGCCGACGACGTGCTCGGACGACAAAACGGCGAGGGCGCCCGCTCCACCACCCCGAGAACCGCCCGATCCGGCGCGACAAACCGCCCGGCTGCAACTGCGCCAGGGCGCGATTCGGGCTGAGACACAGCTGCAAGTGCGCCAGGGCGCGGTTCTGGCGGGGTTTCGGGCTGAGACGCGGCTGCAAGTGCGCCAGGGCGCGGTTCGGGGCGGGGCGGGGGCGTGGTGCGGGTTCGGGCTGCGGCGTCGATCAGGCGTAGGTGCCGGCTGCCTGCACGAGCTGGGTGGCGTAGGCCGGGCCGTGCGAGGCGGCGTGGACCGCGAGCGGGTGCAGCTGGTGCAGCTCGAGGAGGTCGCGCCAGCCGGCCGGCAGGTCGGCGGCGTCGGCGTAGGCGGCCGTCACGCGCTCGAGCCCGGGGCACCCGAAGAGGTGCAGCATCGCGAGGTCGGTGAGCCCGTGCCCGCCGTGGGCCGCGGGGTCGATGAGCACCGCCTCCCCGGCGACGAAGACGACGTTGCCCGCCCACAGGTCGCCGTGGATGCGCGCCGGCGGGGTGTCGTCGTCGAACTCGCCGCCCGCGAGGCGGTCGCAGACCCGGTCGACGATCCCGGCCCCGGCGGCGTCGAGATGGCCGCGGTCGAGGGCCCGGCGCACGAACGGGCGCACCCGCTGCTCGGCGTAGAAGGCGCCCCACGTCGGGGTGGGGTCGTTGGTCTGTGGCTGCCGGCCGATCCAGGCCGGGCCGGTCCAGCCGGCCGGTGGGGCGCCGAAGGCCGGCGCGCCCAGGCGGTGCGTGGCGGCGAGGCCGCGACCGAGGTTGTCGGCGGCGGCGGCGCCGGGTGCGGCGGGGTGCAGCCGTTCGAGCTCGATGTGGTCGGTGCCCACGCCACGCACCCGCACGACCCGCGCGCCGTCCGCGGCCGTGCCCTCGCCGAGCCAGCGCAGGCCGGCGGCCTCGACCTCGAAGAAGCCGGCAGGGGCGGCGGACCAGGTCTTGCGGTGGACATCGGCGGCGCTCGACACCCCACCCACGCTAGCCCTGCGGTCGGAGCGGACCCCGACGTGGACGTGGGACGGCCGCGCCCCGGGCCGGGAGGGGTCGTGCGACCGTCCGGGCGAGGCGCTAGCCTGCCGAGCATCGGCGGGCCCGGGTGCCCGCCCGACGAGCAGGAGGTCCGATGCCCGGCGCCGTGCCGCCGCCCGACGGACCCCTGACGCTGCTCGACCTCGTCGCGGTGCGCCGCTGGGCCGTCATGACGCGCTCGCTCTTCGCGGCGCGGCGGGCCGAGATCGACGCCCTCAACGTCTTCCCCGTGCCCGACGGAGACACGGGCACGAACCTCTACCTCACCTTCGACGGCGCGGTCGATCGCACCCTGACGGCTGCGGCGGAGGTGACGACGGCGGACGCGCTGCTCACGGTCTTCGCGCGCCACCTGCTCTGGACGGCGCGCGGGAACTCCGGCGTCATCCTCAGCCAGCTCGCGCGGGGCCTCGCGGAGGGCTGCGCCGGCGCGGGGCGCATCGACGGCCGGGTGCTCGCGGCCGGCCTGCGCCGCGCCGCCGAGCGCGCGCGCGAGGCCGTGACCGATCCCCAGGAGGGCACCATCCTCACCGTGGCGGGCGCGATGGCCGACGCAGCCGCCGCGGCCGCCGCGGCCACCCTGGACACCGTGGACACCCTGGACACCGTGGCCGAGACCGCACCGCGCGGCGCCGGCGACTCTGAGGTGCCCGTGCACGTCGTCGCGCGGGCAGCCGTCGACGCCGCCCGCGCGGCGCTCGAGCGCACGCCCGAGCAGCTCGAGGTGCTCGCCCGGGCAGGTGTGGTCGACGCCGGTGGCGCGGGACTCGTCGTGCTCCTCGAGTGCCTCGACCGCGTCTGCTCCGGCCAGCACGCCCCCACCGCGGGCGGCGAGCGGCCTCGCCTGCGACCCCCGCTGCCCAGCGCGGCGCTCAGCGCCGTCCTCGGCGGCGCGCGCCCGGTGCCCGTCGACCCCGACGCGCCACCCGTGCCGGAGTACGAGGTGATGTACCTGCTCCGCGACTCCGACGACGACGCCGTCGACCGGCTGCGCGACCGGCTCGTCGAGCTCGGCGACTCCGTGCTCGTCGTCGGTGGCGACGGGGAGTGGAACGTGCACGCCCACGTCGACGACGCCGGGGCGGCGGTCGAGGCGGGAATCGAGGCCGGGCGCCCGCACCGCGTGCGCATCACGCGGCTGCCCGACGCCGTCCAGGCCGCGGGCGGCCACGACCGGCACGACGGCCACGCCGACGCCCCGTTCGCCGGCCACGGTGCCGGCCACGCCCGACCCGGCGTCGACGGCACGCACGGCACGCAGACCGCGGACGGAACCGCCGGCGTCGCGATCGTCGCCTGCGCGGCCGGTCCCGGGCTGGCGGCGCTCTTCGAGGACGCGGGTGCGGTCGTCGTGCCCTCGGGCCCCGGCCGGCGCGCGTCGACCGGAGGACTCATCGACGCCATCCGCGAGCAGCACGCCCGCGGCGCCTCGGGCGTCGTCGTGCTGCCCAACGACGGCGACACCCTGCTCGCTGCGGCCGCCGCGGTGCGGGCCGTCGCCGACGAGGGCATCGACGCGCACCTCGTCCACGTGCGCGCTGCCGTCCAGGGCATCGCGGCGCTCGCCGTGCACGAGCCGCAGGCCACGCTGCCCGCCAACGTGCTCGCCATGCAGGCGGCGGCATCCGCGACCCGCCACGGCGCGGTCACGGTGGCAGACCGGGTCGCCCTGACGAGCGGCGGCCGGTGCGAGCCCGGTGACGTGCTCGGCGTCGTCGACGGTGACGTGGTGCTCGTGGGCTCCGACGTGCTCGACGTGGCCCGGGGGGTCGTGCACCGGCTCCTCGCGAGCGGCGGCGAGCTCGTCACGGCCGTCACCGGTGCCGACGCCCCCGACGGCGTGCTCGAGGCGGTCACCGCCGAGGCCCGGGCCGCCCACCACGGCGTCGACGTCACCATGCTCGAGGGTGGCCAGGCCGTCTACGCCGTCCTGCTGGGGGTGGAGTGACCGTGCCCGTGCTGACCGAGGACTCCCCGCTCACCAAGCTGCTCAAGAAGAACGAGGCCGAGCAGCTGGCCCGCACCAAGGGCCTGTTCAGCGTCGCCGACCTCTTCGAGTTCGTGCCGCGGCGATACGTCCGGCCGGGCCAGCTCACCGACCTCTCCGCCCTCCACGTGGGGGAGGACGTGCTCGTCGTGGCCGAGGTCAAGACGGCCTCGACCCGCCCGATGCGAAACCGGCGCGGCAAGATGCTCACCGTCGTCATCGGCGACGACCTCGGCAACGAGCTCGACGTCACGTTCTTCAGCGCCTACGGCCACGAGGGCAAGCTGATGCCGGGCGTGCGCGGCCTCTTCGTCGGCCAGATCGGTGCCTACGGGCGCCGCCTGCAGCTGACGCACCCGGAGTACGAGCTCTTCACCGACGACGACCAGGGCGACGCCGCCGTCGAGTGGTACCGGACCCACCGCGTGCCCGTCTACTCGACGACGGGCAAGCTCAACTCCCTCAAGCTGCGCAAGCTCGTGCAGCAGGCGCTCGACTCGGTCGACCGGGTGCGTGAGCCGGTGCCCGAGCAGGTACGCGTGTCGCGCGGTCTCGTCGACCGCGCCGTCGCGCTCGAGCTCGTCCACCGCCCCGCGGTCGACGACAAGCCGTCGCGCGGACTCGACCGCCTCAAGTACGACGAAGCCTTCGTGCTCCAGACGATCCTCGCCCAGCGCCGCAAGGCCGCCGAGTCGGAGCTCGCGACGCCGCGCCACCCGCGCCCGGGCGGCCTGCTCGCCGCCTTCGACGAGCGGCTGCCGTTCGAGCTGACCGAGGGCCAGCGCGAGATCGGTGCGGTGCTGACCCACGAGCTGGCCCTCGACCGCCCCATGCACCGGCTGCTCCAGGGCGAGGTCGGCTCGGGCAAGACCGTCGTCGCGCTGCGCGCCATGCTGGCGGCCATCGACGCCGGCGGGCAGGCGGCGCTGCTCGCCCCGACCGAGGTGCTCGCCGCGCAGCACCACCGGTCCATCACCGCCATGCTCGGCGACCTCGCGCAGGGCGGCATGCTCGGCGGGGCCGAGCACGGGACGACGGTGACCCTGCTCACCGGCAGCCAGAACGCCGCCACGCGCCGCCGCTCGCTGCTCGACGCCGCCTCCGGGACGGCCGGCATCGTCGTCGGCACGCACGCCCTGATCCAGAAGCACGTGCAGTTCGCCGACCTCGCCCTCGTCGTCGTCGACGAGCAGCACCGGTTCGGCGTCGAGCAGCGTGACGCACTGCGCGAGAAGGGGATCCGGCCGCCCCACGTGCTCGTCATGACGGCGACGCCGATCCCGCGCACCGTCGCCATGACGGTCTTCGGCGACATGGAGACCTCGACCTTGCGCGAGCTGCCCCGGGGGCGGTCGCCGATCACGACGCACGTCGTCGACGCCGACCGGCCCGGATGGGTCGACCGCACGTGGCAGCGCGTGGCCGAGGAGGTCGCGAGGGGGCACCAGGCCTACGTCGTCTGCCCCCGCATCGGCGAGGTCGACGACGAGTCCGGCGGCCTCGCCGGCGCCGCGGGCACGCGGGACTCCTCCGACGAGGACGCCGGCTGGGAGGCCCACTGGGACGACGGCGACGGCGGCGGCGACAGCGACCTCGGCGACGGCGGCGACGGCGCGACCTCGGGTCCCGCCAAGGAGCTGACGGGCGTCTACGCGATGCTGAGCACCCTGCGGTCCACCCCCGCCCTCGAGGGCCTGCGGATCGGGGTGCTCCACGGCCGCCTCGACCCCGAGGTCAAGGACGCCACGATGCAGTCCTTCTCCGCCGGCGAGATCGACGTGCTCGTCGCGACCACCGTCATCGAGGTCGGCGTCGACGTGCCCAACGCCTCGGTCATGGTCGTCGTCGACGCCGACCGCTTCGGCATCTCGCAGCTGCACCAGCTGCGCGGCCGCGTCGGCCGAGGCGCGGTGCCCGGACTGTGCCTGCTCATGACCCAGGGAGCCGGCGAGAGGGCGGCCGAGCGCCTCGACCAGGTCGCGGCCACGACCGACGGGTTCGAGCTGGCGCGCGTCGACCTGCAGCTGCGGCGCGAGGGCGACGTGCTCGGCGCGCGCCAGAGCGGCCGGGCGAACTCGGTGCGCCACCTGCGCCTGGGGCGCGCCGAGGACGAGCAGATCATCGCGGACGCGCGGGAGGACGCCTTCGCGCTCGTGGCGGGTGACCCCGAGCTGCGCGCGCACCCGGCGCTCGCGGCCGCCGTCGCGATGCGCCTCGACGAGGAGCAGGCGGCATGGCTGGAACGAGGCTGACGTGACCCGGATCATCAGTGGGACGGCGGGCGGCCGCCGGCTGCAGACGCCGCCCGGCTCGAGCACGCGTCCCACGTCCGACCGCGTGCGCGAGGCGCTCTTCAGCCGGCTCGAGCACCGTGGCCTGCTCGACGGCACCACCGTGCTCGACCTGTATGCCGGCTCCGGCGCCCTCGGGCTCGAGGCGGCCAGCCGTGGCGCCGCCCACGTGCTCCTCGTCGAGTCGCACCGCGCGGCGGCGAAGGTGATCCGCGCGAACGTCGGCGTCGTCGGCCACCCCGCCGTGCGGCTCGTCGCCGACACGGTCGAGCGGGCGCTCGCCGCCGGGCCGCCGGCGGGCACCCGCATGGACCTCGTCCTGCTCGACCCGCCGTACGACGTGACGGAGGAGGCCCTCGCGAACGTGCTCGCGGCGCTCGTGGAGCGACAGTGGCTGGCGCCCGAGGCCTTCGTCGTCGTCGAGCGCTCGAGCCGCTCGCCCCAGCCGACCTGGCCCGAGGGCCTCGAGCTGTCGGGGGAGAAGCGCTACGGCGAGACCGCGGTGTGGTTCGCCGAGCCCCGCCCGAGCGGCGAGGTCGCCTAAGCGCAGGAGCGCGGCGGGGCCGGCGCGCGGGGAAGGCGCCCACGGCATACCTGCTCGGCCGCCCGGTAGGTTGGCGACGTGACGAGCGAAGCGACCGGAGCGGCGGCGGACGGGGCCCTGGGAGGGGTGCGGCGGTGCGTGTGCCCGGGCTCCTACGACCCCGTCACGAACGGGCACCTCGACGTCGTGACCCGCGCGAGCCGGCTCTTCGACGAGGTCGTCGTCGCGATCCTGCACAACCCGGCCAAGAGCGGCACGTTCTCGGTGCCCGAGCGCACGGCCCTGCTCGAGGAGACCCTCGGGCACCTGCCCAACGTCCGCATCGACAGCTGGGCCGACACCCTCGTCGTCGACGTGTGCCGGGAGGTCGGCGCCGACGCCATGGTCAAGGGGCTGCGCGGCGGCACGGACTTCGCCTACGAGCTGCCGATGGCCCACATGAACCGCCACCTCACCGGTGTCGAGACGCTCTTCCTCGCGGCCGACCCCGCCCTGACGCACGTGTCGAGCTCGCTCCTCAAGGAGGTCGTGCGCTACGGCGGCGACGTCGAGGGCCTCGTCCCGGCGCCGGTCCTCGCCGCCCTGCAGGAGCGGCTGCGGGAGCGCCCGGGCTGATTTGGGTGCACGCGCCCCCTCCGGTAGCCTTGGACGTCGGTCCACGTCCGTCTTGGCGCGGGCCGAACCCTCAACTGTGCGCAGGAGTCATGGACCGTCTCGATCCCCGTTCTCCTCTGGTGCTCGACACCAGGGAGCTCGTTCGGCGACCGGGAACGATGCTGGAGCTCTCGCGCACGGTGGCGTTGCCCGACGACCTCGGCACCGACGTCATCTCGATCACGGCCGGAGACCCGGTGCAGCTCGAGGTGCGGATGGAGTCGGTGGTCGAAGGTGTCCTCGTGACGGGTTCGGTCAACGGCACGGCGACCGGCGCCTGCGTGCGGTGCCTGAATCCTGTCGAGCTCGATGTCGACGGGAACTTCCAGGAGCTGTTCGCCTACGCCGACCGGGCGGCGCACCACCACGAGGTGGGAGCCGACTCGGACGAGGACGAGGTGCACGAGCTGGTCGGTGACCTCATCGACCTCGAGCCCGTGCTCCGGGACGCCGTCGTCCCGACGCTGCCGTTCCAACCGGTGTGCCGGCCGGACTGCCCGGGATTGTGTTCCGAATGCGGGATGCACCTGGCGGACGACCCGGACCACCACCATGAAGTGATCGACCCGAGGTGGTCGTCCCTCAGCGGACTGCTGGGGAACGACCCGCAAGAGAAGAGGAACTGACGTGGCTGTCCCGAAGCGGAAGATGTCGCGCTCCAACACCCGTTCGCGTCGCGCGAACTGGAAGGCGACGCCGACCACGCTGACCACGTGCCCCCAGTGCGGTTCGGCTGCCCAGCCGCACATCGCGTGCCCGTCCTGTGGCACCTACAAGGGCCGTCACTACGCGGTGGCCGAGCGCACCGAGCACCAGGCCTGATCGTCTCGTGAGCAGCCCCGTGAGCGATCTCGGCGCTGGGAGCGAGTCGACGAAGCCGCAGCGGCCCGTCGATGCTCTGATCGCCCACCTCCACGAGGTGGTCGGACAGGACATCGACGAGCCGCTGCTGCTGCGTGCCCTGACGCACCGGTCGTACGCCTACGAGAACGGCGGGCTGCCGAACAACGAGCGGCTCGAGTTCCTCGGTGACTCCGTGCTCGGCCTCGTCGTGACCGAGTCGCTCTACCGGGAGCACCCCGACCTCGCCGAGGGCCAGCTCGCCAAGCTGCGGGCGGCCGTCGTCAACATGCGGGCGCTCGCCGACGTCGCCCGCACCTTCGACCTCGGCGCCTACGTCATGCTCGGCAAGGGCGAGGAGGCGACCGGCGGTCGCGACAAGGCCTCGATCCTCGCCGACACCCTCGAGGCGCTCATCGGCACGGTCTTCCTCTCGACGGACATCGACCTGGCGGCCCGCTTCGTGCACCACCACTTCGACGGGATCATCGAGGAGGCCGCCACCCTGGGCGCCGGCCTCGACTGGAAGACGAGCCTGCAGGAGATGGCGGCCGGTGCCGGCCTCGGTTCGCCGGAGTACCGCGTCGGCGAGCAGGGCCCGGACCACGAGAAGGAGTTCCACGCCCACGCGGTCGTGGGCGCGGAGGTCCTGGGCGAGGGTCACGGCCGCTCCAAGAAGGAGGCGGAGCAGAAGGCCGCCAAGCAGGCCTGGACCGCACTCGAGGCCCGGCGCAACGGCTCGTCGTCGTCGTCCGCCGCCGCCGCGGCTGCCGGCCGGCAGGCGGCCGCAGCCGACGCGCAGGCCTGACCGACCCGTGCCGGAGCTGCCGGAGGTCGAGGTCGTGCGCCGCGGCCTGGCCGACCACGTCGTCGGTCGCCACGTCACCCGCGCCCGGGTGACCGGGGTGCGCGTGGCGCGGCGCCACGTCGCGGGGCCCGACGACCTCGCCGCGCGGTTGCACGACGTCACGGTGACCGCGGCCGCGCGTCGCGGCAAGTACCTCTGGCTCGCGCTCGACGGTGAGGACGCCCTCATCGTCCACCTCGGCATGAGCGGCCAGATGCTCGTCGAGCCCGCCGACGCGCCCCTCGAGAAGCACTGCCACGCCCGCTTCGACTTCGCCGACGGCGGCCCGCAGCTGCGCTTCGTCGACCAGCGCACCTTCGGCGGGCTGCAGCTGTCCCCGCTGCGCCCCGACGGCATCCCCGAGGTCGTCGCGCACATCGCGCCCGACCCCTTCGAGGTCGCCTACGACCAGGCCGCCGTCGTGCGCCGGATGAAGCAGCGCGACAGCGCCGTCAAGCGCGCGCTGCTCGACCAGGGCCTCGTCTCGGGGATCGGCAACATCTACGCCGACGAGGCGCTCTGGCGCGCCCGGGTGCACGGCGAGCGGCTCTGCTCGTCGCTGACGAAGCCGACGCTCTCACGCATCCTCGACCACGCCCGCGCGGTGATGGCCGAGGCGCTGGGGCAGGGCGGCACGAGCTTCGACTCCCTCTACGTCAACGTCAACGGCGCGAGCGGCTACTTCGACCGCTCGCTGCACGCCTATGGCCGCGCCGGCACGCCGTGCGACCGCTGCGGCGCCCTGATGCGCAGAGAGCAGTTCATGAACCGCTCGTCGTTCTCGTGCCCGGTCTGCCAGCCGCGCCCGAGACGCCGCAACCCGTCCTGACTGGGGTCGGGACGGGTTGCGGTCGTGCGCACGGCCACGGGGCCGTATGCGTGGAGCGGGGTCGGATGCGTGGAGCGGGGTCGCGGCGCCGGGCCTCAGTGCCCCGACCCGCGGCGCTTGGGCGCTGGTCGGACGGGGTCGTCGTCGACGGGCTCGACGTGCTCGGGCACGACGATGGGCTTGATCCGGGCCCAGCCGATGAAGAAGGCGGCGACGACGACGAGGGCGAGACCGGCGTACAGGTTGGCGTTGACGCCGCCGGTCTTGTCGTAGCCCTTGTCGGCGAAGAGGCCGAGCAGGGTGAGGATGATGCCGTAGAGGCCGAGCAGGGCCCCGATGAAGTTGCGGATGTCGAAGGCCCCCGCCGTGTGGCGCGAGCTGCGCTTCTCGTCGGTGTCAGGCGCGTCGCTCCGGTGCTGGTCACTCATGTCGATGCTCCTGTCAGAACAAGAAGTTGAGGATGATGACGAGGCCCAGCGAGACGCCGGCGAGCGGGAGGGTGCGCCGGAACCACGGCAGCCGGTGCTCGTCGGGGTCGACGAGGTCCTCCTTCGGGGTCTCGGAGTAGACGAGGCCGCGCAGCTCGGAGACCGGCTTGGGCGCGGTCACGAGCGAGACGACGACGCTGAGCACGATGTCGACGACGAAGGCGGCCGAGGCGGCCACGAACGCGGCGCCCTGGCCGCCCAGCGGGATCACCCCGAGGCTCAGCGAGCCGAAGGCGTCCTTGCTGAGGAACGCGACGAGCACGGCCGACAGCGTGCCGGCCGAGAGGCCGACCCAGCCGGCGGTCGCGGTCATCCGCTTCCAGAACATGCCGAGGATGAAGGTCGCGAAGAGCGGCGCGTTGAAGAAGCCGAAGAGCGTCTGGAGGTAGTCCATGACGTTGCTGAACGAGCTCGCGACGATGGCCGTGAAGATCGCGATGACCGTCGCGCCGACGGTCGCGAGGCGGCCGATGCGCAGGTAGTAGTCGTCGCTGTGGTCCTTGCGGATGTAGCGCTGCCACAGGTCGTAGCTGAAGACCGTGTTGAAGGCCGAGATGTTCGCGGCCATGCCGGCCATGAACGCGGCGAGCAGGCCGGCGATCGCGACGCCGAGCAGGCCGTTGGGCAGCACGTCGCGCATCAGCAGCAGGAGCGAGTCGTTGTACTTCACGCCCTCGCCGGAGGCCCCGCCGGGCGGTGACCCGCCGTTCTTCAGCTGCATGATCTCGGGGACGAGCACGGCCGCCACCATGCCGGGCAGGATGACGATGAAGGGCACGAACATCTTCGGAAACGAGCCGATGATCGGCGTCTTGCGCGCGGCCGAGATGGAGTTCGAGGCCATGGCGCGCTGGACCTCGACGAAGTTCGTCGTCCAGTAGCCGAAGGAGAGCACGAAGCCGAGGCCGAAGACGATGCCGACGACCGACCAGAAGGGCGAGTCGAAGCCGGAGAGAGCCTGGCCCGGCCACGAGTTGAGCTGCTGCTCGGCCGAGGGGACCGCTGCCGCGGCCGGCGCCGAGCTCGCGAACTCCGCGATCTTGTCCTTGAGCCCCTGGTAGCCGCCGACGCGGTGCAGGCCGATGAGGGTGAGCGGCAGGAGGGCGGCCACGATGACGAAGAACTGCAGCACCTCGTTGTAGATGGCTGCGGAGAGCCCGCCGAGGGTGATGTAGGACAGCACGATCGCGGCCGCGACGAGCAGGGCGAGCCAGAGCGGCCAGCCGAGCAGCGCGTGCACGATCGAGCCGAGCAGGTAGAGGTTGACGCCGGCGATGAGCAGCTGCGCGAACGCGAAGCTCAGGGCGTTGACGAGGTGCGCGCCCGTGCCGAAGCGGCGGAACATGAACTCGGGGACCGAGCGCACCTTCGAGCCGTAGTAGAAGGGCATCATGACGACGCCGAGGAACAGCATGGCGGGGATGGCGCCGACCCAGAAGTAGTGGACGGTCGAGATGCCGAGCTCGGCGCCGTTGGCCGACATGCCCATGATCTCGACGGCCCCGAGGTTCGCCGAGATGAAGGCGAGGCCGGTGACCCAGGCCGGCAGCGAGCGGCCGGAGAGGAAGAAGTCGATCGAGTCGGACACCGAGCGCCTCGCCATGACCCCGATGCCGAGGACGAAGACGAAGTAGAGCGCGATGATGACGTAGTCGACGGCGTTGGCGCTGATGAGGGTGTCCGCGGTGGGCAGACCCGCCAGTGCGTGCATGCGATCAGTCCCTTCGTTGGGCGACGACTCACGCTAGCGCAGCGCACCGCGGCGGGCGCGTCAGGGAGAGAGGGTGTCGGTCGACCGGGTGAGAAGCCGTTTCAGCGGCACGGAGGCGTCCGCCGCCGCGCCGGCGTCGATGGTCATACCCTTCTCGAGCGCTCGTTTCACGGCCAGGTAGTCAGCGGTGCTGCCGACCGCCTCGACGGCGACGAGCAGTCCGTCGCGGTAGCTGAGGACCGAGAACCGTTCTGCCGCAGGGTCGCCGCGCACGACGTGCTCGTCGGCTCCGTGGGGCAGGCCAGCGAGCTGCAGCCGCAGGTCCCCCTGGTCGCTCCAGAACCACGGCACGCTCGCGTATGCCGCCGGCCGGCCCACGAGCGTCGCCGCGGCCGCGCGCGCCTGGTCGGTCGCGTGCGGCACGCTCTCGAGCCGCGTCGGTCCGCTCGTGCCGCGCGTGAACGGGTTCGGCCCCACGGCGCAGTCGCCGGCCGCGACCGTGACCCCGTCGGACGTGCGCGCCCACGCGTCGACGACGATCCCGCGGGCCTCGACCTCGAGCCCGAGGCGACGGGCGACCTCGGTGCGTGGCACCGCCCCGACCCCGACGACGACGAGGTCGGCCGGCAGCGTCGTCCCGTCGGCCAGCTCGACGGCGGTGGCGCGGACGCCGTCACCCACCACCCGGACGGCGTTGCCGCCGAGCAGGATCCGCGTGCCTCGACGCTCGTGCGCGGCTCGGACGGCATCCGAGAGGGTCGTCGTCACGGCGCGACCGAGCAGGCGCTCGCCCTGCTCGACGACGGTGACCCCCGCGCCGAGCTGCCGCGCGACGGCCGCCACCTCCAGGCCGATGAACCCGCCGCCGACGACGACGACGTGCGCGGCCGCTCGCAGCGCGGGCGCGAGCCGGTCGGCGTCGGCCACGGAGCGCAGCGTGTGCACGCCGTCGAGGTCACCGCCCTCGACGGCGAGCGACCGGCGCGTCGCCCCGGTCGTCAGCGCGAGGCGTGCGAAGCGGATCGAGCGTCCCGACGCCGTGGTGGCGTGCCCGCAGTCCGCGTCGCGCTCGACGTCGACCACCGCGTCGTGGGTGAGCAGCTCGACGCCACGCGCCGCGAACCAGGTGGCGTCGTGGAAGACGAGGGAGTCCCGGTCGTGCTCCCCGCGCAGGTAGGACTTCGACAGGGGAGGACGTTCGTAGGGCGGCTCGGGCTCCTCACCGACGAGCACGACCGGGGCGGTGTCGCCGAGGTCGCGCAGCGCGGTGACGAGGGAGATGCCGGCCTGCCCGGCTCCGACGACGAGGATGCCCGGCTCCGCACGGGTGTCGGGGGCTGCCATGTCTCCCACCCTAGGGTGGGAGACATGACGTGGTCGCCCGCCCATCCCGAGACCGTCTTCACGTACGGCGCCCCGCAGCTGAAGTTCGGGCCGGGTGCCGCCGACGAGATCGGCCACGACCTCGCCGCGATGGGCGCCTCCCGCGTGCTCGTCGTCACCGACCCGGGGGTCGCCGCCACCGGGTGGCCCGACCGCGTGGCCGACGGCATCCGGGGCTCCGGCCTCGAGGCGGTCGTGCAGGCGAGCGCGCACGTCGAGCCCACCGACGCGAGCTTGCTCACCGCGATCGGGCAGGCTCGTGACGCCGGCCCGTTCGACGCCTTCGTCGCGGTCGGCGGCGGCTCCTCGATCGACACCGCCAAGGCCGTCGACCTCGTGCTCACCGACGGCGGCGAGCTGCTCGACTACGTCAACGCCCCCATCGGTGCCGGGCGGGCACCCTCGCGACCGCTGGCGCCGCTCGTCGCCGTGCCGACGACGACGGGGACGGGCGCCGAGAGCACGACGATCTGCGTGCTCGACGTGCTCGACCTCAAGGTCAAGACCGGCATCAGCCACGTGCGGCTGCGGCCGGTGCTCGCCGTCGTCGACCCGCGCCTCACGCAGAGCCAGCCGGCCGGTGTGACGGCGAGCGCGGGGATGGACATCCTCTGCCACGCGCTCGAGAGCTGGACCGCACGGCCGTACACGAGCTACGAGCGCAAGCAGCCGGGGGAGCGGGTGCCCTACTGCGGCAGCAATCCCATCTCGGACCTCTGGGCAGAGCGTTCGATGTCGTTGCTGGCTAAGGCGTTCCGGACGGCGGTGCGTGACGGTTCCGACGAGGGGGCCCGTGGTGAGATGGCGCTCGCGGCGACCTTCGCCGGCCTCGGGTTCGGCAACGCCGGGGTGCACGTCCCGCACGCCAACGCCTACCCGATCGCCGGCCGGGTGCGCGACTTCCGCCCGGACGGCTACAGCCACGACGAGCCGATGGTGCCGCACGGCATGGCCGTCGCCCTGACGGCGCCCGAGGCGTTCCGTTGGACCTTCGAGGCCGACCCGGACCGGCACCTCGCGGCCGCCCGCCTGCTCGACCCGGGGCGCGGGGACCGTTGGGCGTCCGCGCCGCGCGACGTGCTGCCGGGCGTGCTCGTCGACCTCATGCGCGACATCGGGATGCCCAACGGTCTGCAGGCCGTCGGCTACGGCGAGGCCGACGTCGACGACCTCGTCGACGGAGCCCTCGCCCAGCAACGGCTGCTGGCGACGAGCCCGCGGGAGGTCGGCGCGGACGACCTCGCCGCGATCATGACCCGCTCGATGCAGCTCTGGGAATAGGTGTCGACGACGGGGGAGGTCGTCGGCATACAGTGCCGTCTGTGACGACCGAGCCCACGCACCTGCCCCTTCCCCTGCCCTCCGACTGGCTCGACTGGGTCGGAGCCCGCGGCGAGCAGCAGCTCGCCCTCGCGCGCTCCCTCGTCGAGGGCCTGCGCAGCGCCCCGCCCGCCGAGCCCCTCGAGGTGCTCCGGGCGTGGAACGAGGCCCAGGTGGCGCTGTCCAACGCGGCCTCCGTCGGGTCGCTCTTCTCCGAGGTGCACCCCGACAAGGCCGTGCGCGACCGCGCCGAGTCGGTGGCGCAGCAGGTGCAGAAGCTCGACACCGACCTCGGCCTCGACACCGAGCTCTACGCCGTCCTCGCCGGTCTCGACGGCAGCGGACTCGACGCCGACGCGAGCCGGGTGCTCGAGCGCACCCTGCGCGACTTCCGCCGCTCGGGCGTGGACCGGGACGAGGCGACGCGCGACCGCCTGCGCGAGCTGGGCGAGCGGGCCATCCTGCTCAGCCAGGAGTTCAGCAAGAACATCCGCGAGGACGTCCGCAGCATCCGGCTGTCACCCGACCGGCTGGCCGGCATGCCGCAGGACTGGGTCGACGCGCACCCCGTCGAGGCCGACGGCCTCGTCACGGTGACGACCGACTACCCCGACGTCGTGCCGTTCCGGACGTTCGCCCGCGACGCCGAGGCCCGCCGCGAGCTCGTGACGCAGTTCCTCACGATCGCCTGGCCGGCCAACGACCGGGTGCTCCAGCAGATCTTCGCCGTGCGCCGCGAGCACGCGGCCCTGCTCGGCTACGCGTCGTGGGCGGACTACGACGCCGAGGTCAAGATGATCGGCAACGGCACGGCCATCGGCGAGTTCATCGACCGCATCACCGAGCTGTCGACCGCGAGCGCCGAGCGCGACAAGGCGGTGCTGCTCGCCCGCCTGCAGCAGGACCGCCCCGAGGTCACCGACATCGACGGCGCCGACGTGTCGTTCTACGCCGAGCTGGTGCGCAAGGAGACGCTCGCCGTCGACGCCCAGCGCGTGCGCACCTACTTCCCCTTCGAGGCGGTGCGCCAGGGCCTGCTCGACGTCACGGGCCGCCTCTTCGGCCTCGAGTGGACGCCGGTCGACCGCGCGGACGCGCGCACGTGGCACGAGGAGGTCGCCACCTACGACGTGTCCTACGCCGGGCAGCGCATCGGGCGCATCCACCTCGACCTGCACCCCCGCGACGGCAAGTACAAGCACGCCGCCCAGTTCGACCTGGCGCGCGGCGTGACCGGCACGCAGCTGGCCGAGGGCGTGCTCGTCTGCAACTTCAACCGCGGCCTGATGGAGCACGACGAGGTCGTGACGCTCTTCCACGAGTTCGGCCACCTCGTGCACCACGTGCTCGCCGGCCGCACCGAGTGGGTGCGCTTCTCGGGCGTCGCGACGGAGTGGGACTTCGTCGAGGCGCCGAGCCAGATGCTGGAGGAGTGGGCGTGGGACGCCGACGTGCTCGCGACCTTCGCGCGCAACGAGGCCGGCGAGACGATCCCCGCGGAGCTCGTCGAGGCGATGCGCCGCGCGGACGACTTCGGCAAGGGCTACGACGCACGCACGCAGATGTTCTACGCGGCGCTCTCCTACGACCTGCACGTCCACGAGACCGACGACCTCACCGCCCGGCTGCGCGAGCTCATGGCGCGCTACTCGGTCTTCCCCTACCTCGAGGGCACCCACATGCAGTGCC
The DNA here is from genome assembly GCF_040300125.1 of Terrabacter sp. NPDC000476. Classification (NCBI taxonomy): domain Bacteria; kingdom Bacillati; phylum Actinomycetota; class Actinomycetes; order Micrococcales; family Intrasporangiaceae; genus Terrabacter; species Terrabacter sp. NPDC000476. Next base: position 1,308,034 of record NZ_JBEPDF010000001.1, on the reverse strand, counting down.
ACTTCGGCCACCTCGACGGCTACAGCTCGGCGTACTACACGTACATGTGGTCGCTCGTGATCGCCAAGGACATGTTCTCGGCGTTCGACCGCGACGACCTGTTCGACCCAGAGGTCGCCGGCGCGTACCGCGACAAGGTGCTCGCGCAGGGTGGGCGCCGCGACGCGGCCGACCTCGTCGAGGACTTCCTGGGCCGCCCCTACACGTTCGACGCGTATGCGGCCTGGCTGGGCGAGTGACCCCGCCCGAGCTGTCGCGTGAGGTGGGTCCCGGTGTGATGCCCGAGGTGCCCGAGGTGGCGGTGCGGGTGTCCGCGCTGACGGCATACCCCGTCAAGTCGATGGCCGGCGTCGACCTCGGCGCCGCCGTCGTCGAGGAGCAGGGCCTGCGCGGCGACCGTCGCTGGGCCGTCGTCGACCCCGACGGCACGAAGGTCACGGCCCGCGAGGAGCACGCGCTGCTCGCGCTGCGCGCCGAGCCGACCGAGGGCGGGGGCGTGCGGCTGCTCGCGCCGGGGGGCGACGCCGTCGACGTCGCGGTGCCGCTCGGTGCGGCGTCCGTCCGCGTGGGCTTCTCCGGCCAGGACCGCGCCCTGCCCGCCGGGCCGGCCGCCGACGCGTGGCTCTCGGACCGGGTCGGGCGGGCGCTGCGCCTGGTGTGGCAGGGCGACACCGTCCGACCGATCCGTGACGACCTCGGCGGGCAGGACGGCGACCGCAACTCGCTCTCGGACGCCGCGCCGCTGCACGTCACCTCGGAGTCGTCGCTGCAGCGCCTGCGCGACTGGATGCTCGAGACGGCCGTGGAGCGCGGCGAGGAGCCGGCGGAGCCGTTGGGGCACGACCGGTTCCGGCCCAACGTCGTCATCGAGGGCGCGGAGCCCTTCGCCGAGGACGGCTGGCGGTCGGTGCGCATCGGCGACGTGCCGTTCCGGGTGACGATGGTGTGCGACCGCTGTGTCATGACGACCGTCGACCGCGCCGACCTGAGCACGGCCAAGGAGCCGATCCGGACGCTCGCGCGCCACCGCCGGTGGGAGGGCGCGACGTGGTTCGGCATCCGGCTCACCCCGGTGCTGCCCCTCGCCGGTGGCGCCGTCATCCGCGTCGGCGACGCCGTCGCCCCGGGCTGACACCCCAAGCGGTGTCGGCCCCGCTCGCCACGTCGGTGACCCGGGAAGCGGGTCAGTGACGTAGCGGACGGTGAGGTGTCGGCTGTCCGCGGTGGGTGCCCGCTCGCTACGTCGGTGACCCGGGAAGCGGGTCAGTGACGTAGCGGACGGTGGCGTGTCGGTCGTCCGCGGTGGGTGCCTGCTCGCTACGTCAGTGACCCGGGGAGCGGGTCAGTGACGCAGGCCCGCGGGGTCACGGGATCGGGAGGTCCTTGAGCACGACGGCGCGGCCGGTGCTGCGCTGCGAGAGGTCGGCGAGGGCCTGGCGCACCGTCTTGGAGAAGAGGTGGGCGCCGCGGATCGTCGGGTGGACCCGGTCGGACTGCACCTGGTCTGGGTGGGCGCGGATCGCGTCGGCCCAGTCGGCGACGACGACGTTGGGCCGGCCCTTCGCGACGAGCTCGAGGGTCGTGTTGTCGGAGTCGACGCGCGCGAACGGTCCCATGATGTTGACGAGCACGACCATGCGCTGCGGCCCGAGCACGTCGAGCACCTGCTTGACGCGCTCCTCGTCGACGCCGGCGTTCGTGCCGAAGGCGAGCACGACGGCCCGTCGGTTCGCGGCGCCGCGTGCGCTCACCTCGGCGAGCCCGTCGGACCAGCGGCGGTTCGACTTGGCGTCGATGCGGATGCCGGGGAAGTAGTAGCGCAGGGCCTGGAGGCTGCCGACCATGATCGAGTCGCCGTAGGCGTCGATCTCCGGGCCGCTCGGCATGGTGAAGGTCTTGAGGACGGATGCCGCACCGGCGCCCGCCGTGCCGGTCGGGCCCGACGCGCTCGCCGACGGCGACGGGGTCGTGCCGGCGGGGCGGCCCGGCGGGGGGTCGGCCGGCTCCTGCGCGGCCGCCTCGTTGGCGGCCAGCATCCGCGCGGTCTCGGTCTGGTCGGGCGCCGTCAGCACGATCACGGTGGTCACGACGGCGAGCCCGACGACGCCGGCCGCGACGACCTGCTTGGTGCGGCGGGTCAGGCCGCGCACCCGCGCCGCGAGGCCGAGGGCGACGCCGCGGAAGCCGCGCTCGCGGAAGGGGGTCTCGACGAAGCGGAACGTCAGGTCGGCGAGGGCGAGCGTCACGACCACGCACCACACGCGGGTCATCAGGTGCGAGGTGGTGCCTGGCGCCGACGGGTTGTCGAGGGCGACGAGCAGGATGACGGGCCAGTGCCAGAGGTAGATCGAGTAGGAGCGCTGCCCGACCCACGTCGCGACGGGGTGGCGCAGGACGCGCTGCAGGACGGTCGGTCCGTCGGGGCGGTGCTCGACGAGACCCATGACGAGCACCGCCGAGGCCACCGACGCGAGCACGATGCCGCCGCGGAAGGTGAGGCTCGACTGCTCGTCGAGCAGCACCATGAGCGCGAGCAGCACGACGCCGGCGACCGGGACGGCATACGACCCCCACCGGCCCCAGCGAGAGGGGGCGACGCGCAGGGCGAGCGTCGGGTGGGTCCAGGCGAAGGCGAGGGCGGCGCCGGCCATCAGCCCCATGAGGTGGGTGTCGGTGCCGTAGTAGACGCGCGTGGCGTCGAGCCCGGGGGAGAAGACGAGGGCCATCAGCAGCGACGACGCGAGCCCGACCGCCACGGCCACGCCGACGCGCACCCGGCTCGACACCGCCAGCAGGGCGAGGGTCGCGAGCGGCCACAGCAGGTAGAACTGCTCCTCGACGGCGAGCGACCAGAAGTTCATGAACAGCTGCGGCGCCGTCTGGTCGAAGTAGCTCGCCCCGGCGGTGATCTCGAGCCAGTTCGTCGAGAACGTCAGGGCGCCGACCATCTGGCGACCGATGGAGACGAGCAGGTCCTCGCTGACGAGGCGCGCGATGAGCACGCTCGCGACGACGCAGAGCACGAGCGCCGGCAGCAGGCGCCGGGCACGTCGCACCCAGAACTGCGAGAGCGCGACGCGGCCGGTGCGCTGGTGCTCGCGCACGAGCAGCGTGGTGATGAGGAAGCCCGAGACGACGAAGAAGACGTCGACGCCGAGGAAGCCGCCGGGCAGCCACGAGGCGTTGAGGTGGTAGACGAGCACGCCGGCGATCGCGAGGGCGCGCAGTCCGTCGAGGCCCTCGATGCGCCGCGGCCGGGCGTGCGGGGTCCCGGGAACGGCCCCCGTGGCCGGGTGGGCGGTCTGGCCGGAGCCAGCCGCCCGAGAAATCGCCGACGTCGTCACGTCGCTCCTTCCTGGGGCTGCGGTGAGGTGAGTCACCGCGTGAGCCTGCCGTGAGCATAGTGACGGGAGGTGCCGACACCGTGGCGCCACGCGGCACGGGGCCCGCCGCGCGCATACGCTCGACGGGTGGACGACGGGACGACGCGGGTGACGATCTTCGTGCGCGGCATGGTGCAGGGCGTGGGCTTCCGGTGGTGGACGCGCGCCCGGGCCCTCGAGCTGGGCCTCGTCGGGCACGCCCGCAACACGGCCGACGGGCGTGTCGAGGTCGTCGCCCAGGGGTCCGCCGAGGCGGTCGAGCGTCTCGAGTCCCTCCTGCGCGAGCAGCCGAGCACGACCCGGCGCCCCGGGCACGTCGAGTCGGTCGTCGTGCAGCCCGGCGTTCCGAAGGACGGGATCGCCGGTTTCGTCGAGCGGTGAGCCACCTAGGGTGGGTCGCGTGAGCGACGTGCCCGAGATCCCCGCGGTCCCCGCCGAGCTGGCCCGGCTGCGCAGCAGCATCGACAACATCGACGCCGCGCTGGTGCACCTGCTCGCCGAGCGCTTCAAGTGCACGCAGCAGGTCGGCCGGCTCAAGGCGGAGCAGCAGCTACCCGCCGCCGACCCGGCCCGCGAGGAGCGTCAGATCGGACGGCTGCGGGCGCTCGCCGACGAGGCCGGCCTCGACCCGGTCTTCGCCGAGGCGTTCCTGAACTTCATCATCGCTGAGGTCATCCATCACCACGAGCGCATCGCCAACGGCGACGACGCCTGAACCGGCCCGTCGCCGTCGACCCGGCGCGACCCGGCCGACCGCTCAGTAGAGCGTCGCCTCCTGGCGGGCACCGAGGGCGGCGTCGTAGGCGGCCGCCTCCGCGTCGGAGCCGAACCCGCCTGCCTCGCGGGTGAGCCGGCCCGCCGTCGGCAGCGTGGCAGGGTCCACGCGGGCCTCGGGGTCCCAGAGGTGGCTGCGCCGGATCGCCCGGGCGCACTGGAAGTAGCACCGCTCGACCGTCACGACGAGCACCGACGCCGGCAGCCGGCCCTCGACCGCGTGGCGGGCCAGCTCGTCGGGATCGGTGGAGACGACGGCCGTGCCGCGCACGCGCAGCTCCTCGCCGAGCCCGGGCACGAGGAAGAGCAGGCCGACGCGCGGGTCGGCGACGACGTTGCGCAGGGTGTCGAGCCGGTTGTTGCCGCGCCGGTCGGGGATCATCAGGGTGCGCTCGTCGCGCACGACGACGAAGCCGGGGCGGTCGCCGCGCGGCGACTGGTCGAGCCCACCCTCACCGACGGTCGAGACCACGACGAATGGCGACGCGGCGATGATCTGCGCCTGCCCGGGCGTGATCGTCCGCGACTCCTTGGCGACCGAGTTCGCGAGGGGCTCGGTGGGGTAGGCGGCGCGCAGCTGCTCGAGCGTGGTGACGGCATACGGGTCGGGCTCGGCCGCACGGGCGTGCGTCGCGTCGGCATCCATCGCTCCACCGTATGCCGTCCGGTGCCGTGCGATGCCTCCCGATGCCGTCGTCGACCGGCACCGGGAGGGCTTCGGGTCCCCGGTCCGGCCCGGTGCGGCTAGTACGCTGACCGGGATCGTTCGCCGGCAGGACACAAAGGACCCCACGTTCGTGTACGTCAAGAGTCTGACCCTGAAGGGCTTCAAGTCCTTCGCCTCGGCGACCCACATGCGCCTCGAGCCCGGCATCACGTGCATCGTGGGACCCAACGGGTCCGGCAAGAGCAACGTCGTCGACGCGCTCGCCTGGGTCATGGGGGAGCAGGGCGCCAAGTCGCTGCGCGGCGGCAAGATGGAGGACGTCATCTTCGCCGGCACCGCCGGCCGCGCGCCGCTCGGGCGGGCCGAGGTCGCGCTGACGATCGACAACACCGACGGTGCCCTGCCGATCGACTACACCGAGGTGACGATCGCTCGCACGATGTTCCGCAACGGCGGCTCGGAGTACTCGATCAACGGCACCCCGTGCCGCCTGCTCGACGTGCAGGAGCTGCTGAGCGACAGCGGCATCGGCCGCGAGATGCACGTCATCGTCGGCCAGGGCCAGCTCGACACGGTGCTGCGGGCCACGCCCGAGGAGCGCCGCGGCTTCATCGAGGAGGCCGCCGGGGTGCTCAAGCACCGCAAGCGCAAGGAACGGGCGCTGCGCAAGCTGGAGTCGATGGAGGCCAACCTCACCCGCGTGCACGACCTCACCGGCGAGATCCGGCGCCAGCTCGGCCCGCTCGGGCGCCAGGCCGAGACGGCCCGCCGGGCCGCGGTCATCCAGACGGACGCCCGCGACGCGCGCCTGCGCCTGCTGGCCGACGACCTCGTGCAGCTGACCTCGACGCTCGAGCAGGAGGTCGCCGACGAGTCGGCCCTCATCGAGCGCCGCGCCGAGGTCGAGGAGGCCATCGCGCAGCTCGGCGGGCGCCTGTCGTCGCTCGAAGGCGCCGCCGAGGCCGCGCGCCCGGCGCTGACCCGGGCCCAGGACGAGTACGTCGCGCTCGGCCGGCTCGTCGAGCGGATGGCGTCGACCCGCTCGCTCGCCGCCGAGCGGGTGCGCCTGCTCAGCGAGGACGACCAGACCGACACCGGCGCGCAGGGGCGCGACCCGCAGCAGCTGCGTGAGCAGGCGGCGGAGGTGCGCGAGCAGGAGGCCTACCTGCTCGAGGAGATCGCCGAGGCCAAGGCGGCCGTCGAGGAGGCCGTGCTCGCCCGCACCGACGCCGAGCGCAGCCACGCCGACGAGACCGCCCGACTGGCCCGTGAGGCCCGCGCGGCCGCGGACCGGCGCGAGGGGCTCGCCAAGCTCGGTGGCCAGGTCGGGGCCAAGGCCTCGCGCATCGAGGCCCGTGAGGCCGAGATCGGCCGCCTGCGCAGCACCGTCGAGCAGGCCCTGGCCCGCGCGGCCGAGGCCGAGCGCGAGTTCTCGCGGCTCGAGTCGGGCGTCGCCGAGGGCGAGGAGGGCGAGGAGGGCCTCGACACCGCGTACGAGGAGGCCGCCGAGCGTCTCGAGGCCGCCGAGGCCGAGCTCGCACGCTGGAAGGACGCGGAGGCCGCCGCCGAGCGCGCCCGCACCACCGCCGCGGCCCGGGTCGAGGCGCTCGGGCTCAGCCTGAGCCGCAAGGACGGTGCGGCCGCCCTGCTCGCCGCCGCCGACGACGCCCACGAGGTGCTCGGCTCGGTGGCGTCGCTCGTGACCGTCGAGGCCGGTCTCGAGAACGCCGTCGCGGCCGCCCTGGGCTCCGCCGCGGAGGCGCTCGCGGTCGGCTCCCTCGACGCCGCAGCCGCGGCCCTCGACACGCTCCGCGACACGGATGCCGGTCGCGCGAGCCTGCTCGTGGCCGAGTCGGCCACGGCCGTCGACCACGCCACGTGGCCGGCGCTCCCGCAGGGCGCCCGGTGGGCGCGCACCGTCGTCGAGTGCCCGGCCTCGGTGCGCCCGGCCGTCGACCAGGTGCTCGAGCGCGTGGCGCTCGTCGACGACGCCGACCTCGCCCGCCGCGTCGTGCGCGACCTGCCCGGTGTCACGGCCGTCACGGGCGCCGGCGACGTCTTCGCCCCCGGCGTCGTGCGCGGCGGCAGCAACGCCGCGCCGAGCCTGCTCGAGCTGCAGGCTGCCCTCGACGACGCGCAGGACGCGATGGCCCGCGCCGTGCGCGAGGGCGAGGAGGCCCGATTCCGCGTGGCCGGCGCCGAGGCGGCCCGGGCCGAGCTCGCCGACGCCGTCGACGCCGCCCTCGAACGGCTCAACGAGAGCGATGCCCGCATGGCGGCCATCGCCGAGAACCTCGGGTCGCTCGGGCAGACGCTGCGCGCGGCCCGCGCCGAGGTCGAGCGCACCGAGAAGGCCATCGCCGACGCCACGAGCGCGCTCGAGGCCGACCAGAACGAGCACGAGGCGCTGCTCGAGCGGCTCGAGGCCGCCAGCGGCGAGGGCGACTTCGCCGACGAGCCCTCGACCGAGGAGCGCGACCGGCTCGAGGCCGTCGCCCGCGAGGCGCGCGCGTCCGAGACCGACCTGCGGCTCGGCCTGCGCACGCGCGAGGAGCGGGCCCGTGCGCTCAAGGACCGCGCCGACGCGCTCGAGCGCGGGGCGCGCCACGAGGAGGAGGCCCGCGAGCGCCTCGCCGAGAAGCAGGCCCGGCGCCGGCGCGAGGCCGCCGTCGCCGAGGCGGTGCGCACGGGGGCCGCGTGGGCCCACGGGCTGCTCGCCGAGTCGGCCGAGCAGGCCGGGCGGGCCCGGGCCGCGGGGGAGGCCGAGCGCACCGAGCGCGACGCCGAGCTGGCCGTGGTGCGCCGCGACGTCTCGGTGCTGCAGTCCGAGCTGCGCGAGCTGACCGACACGGTGCACCGCGACGAGGTGGCGCGCACGCAGCAGCGGCTGCGCATCGAGCAGCTGCAGACCAAGGCCGTCGAGGAGCTCGGCATCGCTCCCGAGGCGCTCGTCGAGGAGTTCGGCCCGCACCAGCCGGTGCCGGTCGTGCCCGACCCCGACGCCGACCCCGACGCGCCGACGCCCGAGCCGGTGGCCTTCGTGCGCGAGGCCCAGGAGAAGCGGCTGCGCCAGGCCGAGCGCAAGCTCAACGCCCTCGGGCGGATCAACCCGCTCGCGCTCGAGGAGTTCTCGGCCCTCGAGGAGCGGCACAAGTTCCTCACCGAGCAGCTCGAGGACCTCAAGAACTCCAAGCGCGACCTGCTCGACATCGTCAAGGAGGTCGACGAGCGGGTGGAGCGCGTCTTCGCCGAGGCGTTCGAGGACACCGCGGTGCAGTTCGAGCGCGTCTTCCAGCGGCTCTTCCCGGGCGGCGAGGGACGGCTCGTGCTCACCGACCCGTCGAACATGCTGACGACGGGTCTCGAGGTCGAGGCGCGCCCGCCGGGCAAGAAGATCAAGCGGCTCTCGCTGCTCTCGGGTGGGGAGCGCTCGCTCGTCGCGGTCGCCCTGCTCGTCTCGATCTTCAAGGCGCGCCCGTCGCCCTTCTACATCATGGACGAGGTCGAGGCCGCGCTCGACGACGCGAACCTCGGGCGCCTCATCACGCTCTTCGAGGAGCTGCGCGACAGCTCGCAGCTCATCGTCATCACGCACCAGAAGAAGACGATGGAGATCGCCGACGCGCTCTACGGCGTCAGCATGCGCGGCGACGGCGTGACGACGGTCGTGAGCCAGCGGCTGCGCGACGTCGCAGACCGGCCTGCCTGAGTCGGTCGCGCCGTCCGGAGACACGCCCAAGACACGCCGGGGACGCGGCGCGCCGGGGTATTTGCCTGCGTGGCGCACCATGCGTCACTCTGATCACATGGTCGTGCTGGTCATCCTGATGCTCGTCGTCACCGTGCTCGCCGTGGCGGTCGTCGGCGTGGTCGCGGTGCCCGCGCACCGGCGCGGCCGCGACCTGCTCACCGCCAAGGGTGAAGGCGTCGCCCGCGCCGCGCGCCGCCGCGCCGGGGCCCTCGGTCGCACCCGCGCCCGCACGCACTGACGCCGCACGGGGCGGCTCCGCAGCCGTGGTTGGATGGTCGCCGTGGACACTGTCTGGACCTACGTCATCCTCGGCGCCGTCATCCTCGTCGGCCTCGTCGCCTACGGCGTCAACCTCGTGCGCGGCCGCGGCCGCACCGACGAGCGCGACGACCCGCCGGCCCGGCCCGGCCTGACGGCCGACGACCTCGACCGGCGCCCGCCCGGGGCGACCGACACCCTCGAGCCCGGCCACGCCGCACCGGCGTCCTCGCCGCCCGCCGAGCCCGCCGAGGTCGAGACCGTGGGCGGCACGACCGCGACGGAGCCCGTCGCGCCGGCGCCCGAGCCCTCGGTCGAGCGCCCCGAGTCGGCCCGGGGCCGCCTCGCCCGGCTGCGCGCCCGGCTCGCCCGCTCCAACTCCTCGATCGGCCAGGGCCTGCTCGCGCTCCTGTCCAGGGGCAAGCTCGACGAGGAGGCCTGGGAGGAGGTCGAGGACACCCTCATCTCCTCCGACCTCGGGGTCGAGGCCACGACCGAGCTCGTCGACGCCCTGCGCACCCGCGTCAAGGTCGACGGCACGACCGACGAGGCCACCGTCCGCGGCTGGCTCCGCGAGGACCTGCTGACCCTCGTGCGCCCCGAGATGGACCGGCGCATCGCGAGCAGCAGGGTCGGCGACCGCCCGGCCGTCATCCTCGTCGTCGGCGTCAACGGCACCGGCAAGACGACGACCGTCGGCAAGCTCGCGCGCGTCCTCGTCGCGGAGGACCGTGAGGTGCTGCTCGGCGCCGCCGACACCTTCCGCGCGGCCGCCGCCGACCAGCTCGAGACGTGGGGCGCCCGCGTCGGCGTGCCGACCGTGCGTTCCGACAAGGACGGCGCCGATCCGGCCGCCGTCGCCTTCGACGCCGTCAAGGCCGGCATCGAGGAGGAGGTCGACGTCGTCATCATCGACACGGCCGGGCGCCTGCACAACAAGGTCGGCCTCATGGACGAGCTCGGAAAGGTCAAGCGCGTCATCGAGAAGCAGAGCGAGATCGACGAGGTGCTCCTCGTGCTCGACGCGACGACCGGCCAGAACGGGCTGCAGCAGGCCAAGGTCTTCTCCGAGGCGGTCGACGTCACCGGCATCGTCCTGACCAAGCTCGACGGCACCGCCAAGGGCGGCATCGTCGTCGCCGTCCAGCGCCAGCTCGGCGTGCCGGTCAAGCTCGTCGGTCTCGGCGAGGGCCCCGACGACCTGGCCCCCTTCGACCCCGAGGCCTTCGTCGACGCCATCGTCATGTGACGCGGCCCCCGCGAGGGGGACGACGGGAGAGCACGGATGCCGCCGGCATCCGTGCTCTCGGCCGTTCAGGGGGTGGGCGCGGCGTCCCACGATCCGGACAGCCGCCGTGCGCGAAACCATCCGCTAACACCGCCGGGGTCTTGTTGACACGGCTGTAACAAACGACGCCGTCGGGTGAAACGGCGCCTGCCCAGACTCCTGCGCATGACACCAGCACTGATGCCCTTCGCGGCAGAACCACCAGTGATCAACGAGGCCGCGACCGCATTCATGCTCATCGCCTCCTCGATGGTCCTCCTGATGACGCCCGGGCTCGCCCTCTTCTACGGTGGCATGACCCGGAGCAAGTCCGTCCTCAACATGATGATGATGAGCTTCGGCGCCATGGCCGTCGTCGGCATCGTCTACGTGCTGTGGGGCTACTCGATGTCGTTCGGCAACCTCCAGGACGGGGGGAGCGACATCGCCGGCATCTTCGCCAACCCGTTCCACCTCTTCGGGCTCAGCCAGCTCGCCGGTGAGGACGGCGCCCGGCTCATCGACCCGTTCGGCGTCGGCGTCTTCATCCCGGAGTACATCTACGCCGGCTTCCAGCTCACCTTCGCGGTCATCACCGTCGCCCTCATCAGCGGCGCCATCGCCGACCGCGTCAAGTTCGGCACCTGGATCACCTTCGCCGTCATCTGGGTGACGATCGTCTACTTCCCGATCGCCCACATGGTGTGGGGCGGCGGCCTGCTCTCGGGCGCCGAGGGCGGCCTCTCGGCCAAGCTCTTCGGCGTCACCGACGGCGTCGCGAGCGTGCTGCCCATCGACTTCGCCGGTGGCACGGTCGTGCACATCAACGCCGGTGCGGCCGGCCTCGCCCTCGCCCTCGTCGTCGGCAAGCGACTCGGCTTCGGCAAGGTCGCCATGCGTCCGCACAACCTCCCGCTCGTCATGATCGGCGCCGGCCTGCTGTGGTTCGGCTGGTTCGGCTTCAACGCCGGCTCGGAGCTCGCCGCCGACGGCCTCGCCTCGGCGGTGTGGCTCAACACGACCGTCGCGACGTGCGCGGCCGCCATCGGCTGGCTCGTCGTGGAGAAGCTGCGCGACGGCCACGCCACCTCGCTCGGCGCCGCCTCGGGCGTCGTCGCCGGCCTCGTCGCCATCACCCCGGCCTGTGGCGCCCTGTCGCCCGTCGGCTCGATCATCCTCGGCGTCGTCGCGGGCGGCCTCTCGGCCCTCGCCGTCGGCCTCAAGTACAAGCTGGGCTACGACGACTCGCTCGACGTCGTCGGCGTCCACCTCGTCGCCGGCCTCTGGGGCACCGTCGGCGCCGGCCTGCTCGCCACCTCGACCGGCCTGTTCTACGGCGGCGGCTGGCAGCAGACGGTCCTGCAGGTGCTCGTCGCGGCCATCTCGCTCGTGCTCTCCTTCGTGCTCACCTACGCCATCGCCGTGGCCCTCAAGGCCACGCTCGGCTGGAGGATCTCCGAGGACGAGGAGTCCGAGGGCATCGACCAGGCCGTCCACGCGGAGTCCGGGTACGAGATCGGCGGTTTCGCCGCCTCGGGTGGCCGCACCACGTCCCGTCCCGCCGTCCAGGCCAGCAAGGTCGAAGGAGCCAACGCATGAAGCTCATCACCGCCATCATCAAGCCCCACCAGCTCGACGAGGTGAAGGAGGCCCTCGAGGCCTTCGGGGTGGCCGGCATGACGATCAGCGAGGCCAGCGGCTACGGCCGCCAGCGCGGCCACAGCGAGGTCTACCGCGGCGCCGAGTACACCGTCGACTTCGTGCCGAAGGTACGCCTCGAGGTCCTCGTCGACGACGTCGACTCCTCGGACGTGCTCGAGGTGATCCTCAAGGCCGCCCAGACCGGTCGCATCGGCGACGGCAAGATCTGGGCCGTGCCGGTCGACGAGGTCGTGCGGGTGCGCACCGGCGAGCGGGGCGTCGACGCCCTCTGAGCGCCGACCGCCCCACCGCACTGCAGCACAGCACGGCCGCACACCGCACCACCGCACCATCGCACCGCACCGCAGCACCACCGCAACACTCAACCAAGGGGACGGCGAGACCTGACATGACGGATGTGACCACCCGACGTCTGGACCTCGCCGGCACCCGCACCTTCGCGACGCCCGGCGCCGGCCAGACCCGGCGCCGGGCGCTCGCGGAGTTCGGCTTCGGCTGGCTCCAGGAGCTCTGGCGCGACGCGTGCGCGGGCCGGCGGCACGAGGGCGTGGCCCTCGCCGCGGTCGGCTCGCTCGCCCGGGGCGACGGCGGGCCGCTCAGCGACTACGACCTCGTGCTCGTGCATCACCCGAGGGGCCTGTCGGGCAAGCAGGTCGGGGCGTTCGCCGACAAGCTCTGGTACCCGATCTGGGACGCCGGGGTGCGCCTCGACCACAGCGTGCGAACCGTCGCCGAGTGCCGGGCCGTCGCCTCCGACGACCTCTCCGCGGCCGTCGGCCTGCTCGACCTCACGCACGTGGCCGGTGACGCCGACGTCGTCAACGCGGCCCGCTCGACCGTCGCGCACGACTGGCGCGCCAACGCCCGCACCCGGCTCGGGGAGATGCACGAGTCGGTGCTCTCGCGCCACGCCCGGCAGGGCGACCTCGCGCACCTCATCGAGCCGGACCTCAAGGAGGCCCACGGGGGGCTGCGCGACATGTCGGTGCTGCGGGCGCTCACGGCCGCGTGGCTCACCGACCGGCCGCACGGCGAGGTCGACGAGGCCTACGAGCGCCTCCTCGACGTGCGCGACGCCATCCACGTCGTCACCGGGCGCGGGCGCGACCGGCTGACCCGCGACGACCAGGACGCGTGCGCAGCCCTGCTCGGCTACGGCGACGCCGACGACCTGCTCACCGACCTCTCGACCTCGGCCCGCACGATCGCGTATGCCGTCGACGGCACCCTGCGCCGCGCCATGCAGTCCCAGCGCGCCCGCACCCTGCGGGTCGGACCTCGGCGGCCGCAGCTCGCCCCGCTCGGCTACGGCCTCTACCGGCACGACGGGGAGGCGGTGCTCGGACCGTCGGCGGACCTGTCGACCGACCCCGTCATCCCGCTGCGCGCGGCGGTCGTCGCCGCTCGAGGCAGCATCCCGCTGTCACCGACGACCCTGAAGAACCTCGCTGCGCAGGCGCCCCCGCTGCCCGAGCCCTGGCCCGAGGTCGCCCGGAACCTCTTCGCCGACCTGCTCGCGTCGGGGCCCGGCCTCATCACCGTCTGGGAGGGCCTCGACCTCGCCGGCGTCGTCGAGTCGTGGATCCCCGAGTGGAAGGCCGTGCGCAGCCGGCCGCAGCGCAACGCCGTGCACCGCCACACGGTAGACCGCCACCTCATCGAGACGGTCGTCGCGGCGAGCGGCATGGTGCGCGACGTCGCACGGCCCGACCTGCTCATGCTCGCCGCCGTCCTGCACGACATCGGCAAGGTGGCCGGCTCGCACGACCACGCGGCCTCCGGCGCCGACATCGCCGAGACCGTGCTCGAGCGGATGGGCGTCGCGGAGGCCGACCGTCGCGTCGTCGTGCGCCTCGTCCGGGAGCACCTGACCCTCGTCGACCTCGCCACCCGGCGCGACCCGGAGGACCCGGCGACGATCGTCGCCCTCTCGGACGCCGTCGACGGCTCGGTCACCACCCTCGACCTGCTGCGCGCCCTCACCGAGGCGGACGCGTCGGCTGCCGGACCCAAGGCCTGGAGCGACTGGCGGGCCGGGCTCGTCGACCGGCTCCACCGCGCCTGCCGGTCGGCGCTCGTCGCCCACGCCCAAGGAGAGGGCCCACTCGTCGTGGAACCCATCGAGACCCTGTCGCTGTCCGACGACGCGCTCGACCGCATCGCGTCCGGGGAGCCCTACGTCACCGTCATCTCGCTCGGCGGTGCCCACCGCATCGACATCATCGACCGCGACCGCGCCGGCCTCTTCGCCGACACGGCGGGGCTGCTCGCCGCGCACGGCTTCGTCGTGCGCTCGGCGATCGTGCGCACGGTCGACGGCCTGGCCGTCAACGAGTGGTGGGTCGACTCGCCCGGCAGCGAGACCCCGCTGCCGGCCACGATCGCCCGCGACCTCACCCGGGTCGCGAGCGGCGACCGCGCACCCCTGGGCAAGCTCCAGCGGCGCCGCACGGGAGCCGTGCGCAGCGCGGTCACCGGCTCGCCGGACTCGACCCGCGCCATGGTGCTGAGCAGCGCCTCCGACACCGCCACCGTCATCGAGGTGCGCGCGACCGACCGGCCGGGCCTGCTGCAGGACATCGGCATCACGCTCGCGCGCGCGTCGCTCTCGGTGCGCTCGGCCCACATCGCCACGTATGCCGGCCAGACCCTCGACACCTTCTACGTCACCGAGTTCGGCGGTGGCCAGCTCGCGCCCGCCCGGGCCGCCCAGGCCGTGGCGATGATCATCGACACCTGCGACGCCCCCTGAGACCCCGCCCCTCACGCGAGTCGATGTGTTCCACGGTCACGGGGGACCGTGGAACACACCGAACGGCAGGAGGCGGGCGGAGGGGAGGCGGGCGGCCGGGCGGGTCAGTCGATGAGGTCGGCGTCGCGCAGGTGCGTGAGCACGAGGCGGTCGACGGCCGAGACCCGGTGCCCGTCCGCCGACGTGAGCCAGGTGATCTCGTCGATCTCGCGGGAGGGCACGAGCTCGCCCTCGTGCGACGCGGTGTAGCAGGTGAGGCGCACGACGAGGCCGTCGCTGCGGGCGTCGGCCAGGGCCTCGAAGGTGCCGACGTGGCTCGCCGTGGCGGCGTCGACGACGACGGCCAGCTCCTCGGCGAGCTCGCGCACGAGCGTCTCGACGTCGCTCTCGCCGGGCTCGCGCTTGCCACCGGGCAGGTAGAAGCGGTCGCGCCCGGCGTTGCGGGCGCCGAGCAGGCGCCGGTCCTCGAGGTGGATCCAGGCGATCTTGTCGATGAACGGTGGGGCGCCAGAGGGGCGGTCGCGACGGTCACTCACGTGCGCGACCCTACGCGCCGGCATACGGGCGGCGAAGGCGTGTCGGCCACCGAATCGGAACCGGGCGCGGGAACGGATAGCCTTGCCCGGTGTTTGCATCCCTGTCTGACCGGCTGACCGCGACGTTCAAGAACCTCCGCGGCAAGGGCCGGCTCTCGGAGTCCGACGTCAACGCGACGATCCGCGACATCCGCCTCGCCCTGCTCGACGCCGACGTCGCCCTGCCCGTCGTGAAGCGGTTCACCGCGTCGGTGCGCGAGCGCGCGCTCGGCGCCGAGGTCAGCCAGGCCCTCAACCCCGCCCAGCAGGTCGTCAAGATCGTGCAGGAGGAGCTCGTCGCGATCCTCGGCGGGCAGACCCGGACGATCCGCTTCGCGAAGCAGCCGCCGACGGTCATCATGCTCGCGGGCCTGCAGGGCTCGGGCAAGACGACCTTCGCCGGCAAGCTCGGCAAGTGGCTCAAGGACCAGGGCCACACCCCGCTCCTCGTGGCGGCCGACCTCCAGCGCCCGAACGCCGTGACGCAGCTCGAGGTCGTCGGCGAGCGCGCCGGCATCCCCGTCTTCGCGCCCGAGCGCGGCAACATGGGCGGCCACGACGCCGTGCTCGACTCCGGCGAGGGCACCCGCTCCTTCGGCGACCCCGTCACCGTCTCGCGGATGGGCATCGAGCAGGCCCGCGCCAAGCAGTACGACGTCGTCATCGTCGACACCGCCGGCCGCCTCGCGGTCGACGCGAACCTCATGCAGCAGGCCGGCGACATCCGGGCCGCGATCGCGCCCGACGAGGTGCTCTTCGTCCTCGACGCCATGATCGGCCAGGCCGCCGTCGAGACGGCCCAGGCCTTCCACGACGGGGTCGCCTTCACCGGCGTCGTGCTCTCGAAGCTCGACGGCGACGCCCGCGGTGGCGCGGCCCTCTCGGTCGCTGAGCTGACGGGCGAGCCGATCATGTTCGCCTCGACGGGTGAGAAGGTCACCGACTTCGAGGTGTTCCACCCCGACCGCATGGCGAGCCGCATCCTCGACATGGGCGACGTGCTCACGCTCATCGAGCAGGCCGAGAAGGCCTTCGACAAGCGCGAGGCCGACGAGATGGCCCGCAAGTTCCTCGCCGAGGAGGACTTCACCTTCGAGGACTTCCTCTCGCAGATGAACGCCATCAAGAAGATGGGCTCGCTCAAGTCGATGCTCAAGATGATGCCGGGCATGCAGGGGATGCGCGACCAGCTCGACGCCTTCGACGACCGCGAGTTCGACCGCGTCGAGGCGATGGTCCGCTCGATGACGCCCTTCGAGCGCACCCACCCGAAGCAGATCAATGGCTCGCGCCGCTCGCGCATCGCCAAGGGCTCCGGCGTCACGGTGACCGAGGTCAACCAGCTGCTCGAGCGCTTCGGCCAGGCCCAGAAGATGATGAAGTC
The DNA here is from genome assembly GCF_040300125.1 of Terrabacter sp. NPDC000476. Classification (NCBI taxonomy): domain Bacteria; kingdom Bacillati; phylum Actinomycetota; class Actinomycetes; order Micrococcales; family Intrasporangiaceae; genus Terrabacter; species Terrabacter sp. NPDC000476. The sequence goes on along the minus strand of NZ_JBEPDF010000001.1, from coordinate 1,291,561 downwards.
GATGGCGCGCGGTGGTGGTGGTGGCCTGCCCGGCATGCCGGGCATCCCCGGCACCGGCAAGCGCGGCAAGGCGCAGCAGCCGCAGCGCAGGAAGAGCAAGAGCGGCAACCCGGCCAAGCGGGCCGCCGAGGAGCGCGCGGCCGCCGAGAAGGCCGCATCCGGGCGCGCCGCGGGTGCGGGCGCCGGGGCCTTCGGGGCGCCGGGTGCCGGCGCTGCGGGGGAGTCCGACCCGATGGCCGACTTCGACCCGTCGAACCTGCCCAAGGGCTTCGAGAAGTTCCTCGGCGGCGGTCGCTGACCCGACCGCGGGACCGGTTCCGGCCTCGGGCCGGATTTCCCGGCGGAGGAGGGATCCGGCAGCGCCCCGGCGACGTCGGAGGCGCGTCCTGACGACGGTCACGACCCGTTGCGCCCCAGACCCGTAGCACTCCCGAGGAGACGCGAGCCCGCATGCCGATGACCCGCAAGTCCGCCGTGGTGACGGTCGGTGCCGTCGCCCTCGCCTCGGTCGGCATCTACGCCGCCGTGCAGGACGACGACCACGACTACGCCGGCGTCTGCGTCGACGAGACGACGCAGAAGCGGGTCGCCGACGACGAGTGCGACGACCACCGCACCGGTGGCTTCCACGGCGGCCACGGCTGGTACTTCGTGCCCCGCGGCGTGTCCGCCCCCGCGGTCGGCAGCCCCGTGTCGGGCGGATCCTTCACGGCGCCGCCGCGCTCGCAGTCCTGGGGCACGGGCTTCAAGGCCGACGGCGGCGTCGTCACCCGGGGCGGCTTCTCCGGGCACGGCTTCTCGGTCGGGGGCTGAGCGGGGTGGACCGCGTCGCGAGCCCGCCCCGCGACGGGTGGCTGCGCACCGTCGAGGAGCAGGGGCTGACGTATGCCGTCGACCGCGCCGACGACGGCACCGCCGTCCCGTACTGGGACGAGTCCGCCTGCTACGAGCTGACCGAGGCCGACGTCGAGGTGCTCGAGCGGGCGACCGGCGACCTGCACCGGATGACGGTGGCCGCCGTGCACCGGATGGCGCACGACCCGACGATCATCGCCCGGCACGGGCTGCCCGACGGCGCCGGTGCCTGGCTCGCCGCCTCGCTCGGCGACCCGGACGCGACCTCGGTCTACGGCCGCTTCGACCTCGCGTGGGACGGCGACGGCCCGCCCAAGCTGCTCGAGTACAACGCGGACACCCCGGCCGGGCTCGTCGAGGCCGCCGTGACCCAGTGGTTCTGGCTCGAGGACCTCCACCCGGAGTCGGACCAGTGGAACCTGCTCCACGAACGCCTCGTCGAGGGCTGGCGCCGGATGCGCGCCCGCACCGGTGTCGACGTCGTGCACTTCGCCGTCGGGCAGCACGAGCCGACGGAGGACTGGGCCACCGTCGCCTACCTGCGCGACACCGCGCAGGAGGCCGGTCTCGTCGCCCTCGGCATCACGATGGAGGACGTCGGCTGGCACCACGGTCGGCGCCGCTTCGTCGACGTGCGCGGCGAGCCGATCACGCACTGCTTCAAGATGTATCCGACCGAGTGGATGCTCGACTCGCCCTTCGGCGGCTACCTGCTCGGCGGCGCCTCGGGCACGCAGTGGATCGAGCCGCCGTGGAAGCTGCTCGCCGGGTCCAAGGCGCTGCTGCCGGTGCTCTGGGAGATGTTCCCCGGCCACCCCAACCTGCTGCCCGCCCACTTCGACCACCCGCACGGCCTGACGGCATACGCCTCCAAGCCGCTCCTCGGCTGGGAGGGCGACGGGGTCGACGTCGTCGGGCCGGACGGGCAGGAGCGGTCGCCGCGCCTGCGCACGCAGCACCAGCAGCGCGTCTTCCAGCAGTACGCGCCGCTCGCCGACCTCGACGGCAACCGGCCCGTCTTCGGCACCTGGGTCGTCGACGGCAAGCCCGCCGGGCTCGGCATCCGCGAGTCGACCAACCTCGTGACGAACACCGGCGCGCGCTTCGTGCCGCACCGCATGCTGGCGCCCCGCTCGGCGCCCGACCAGGTGGCCGCCTGGGTGGCCGAGCCCTGACGCCCGGGCGTCGCCACAGCCACCCGAAACCCGTTCGCCGCCCCCGTCCCCTTCCACCGCACCGATGGAGAACCCATGGACCTGCTCACGCACCTCGTCGCAGCGCTCGTCTACGCCGTCGTCGGCGTCGGCGTGCTCGGCCTCGGCTACGTCGCGCTCGACGCCCTGACGCCCGGGCACCTCGGCACGCACATCTGGACCCGCCGTTCGGTCAACGCGGCGATCGTGCTGGCCTCGGGGATGATCGGCCTCGGCCTCGTCGTCTTCGCCGCCATCTGGTTCAACGGCTCCGCCTCGCTCGGCATCGCCCTGGGCTGGTCGGTGGCCTTCGGGCTGCTCGGTGTCGGGCTGCAGGCCGCGGCCTTCCGGCTGCTCGACCTCGTCACCCCCGGCGACCTCGCGCACCTCGTGACGGAGCGCGAGTTCCACCCGGCGAGCATCGTGGCTGCGGCCGTGCAGCTGGCCGTCTCGCTCGTCGTCGTCGCCGCCATCGCCTGACGCTCCTACGCTCGTCCCGTGGTCACCACCGACGGGCGCTCGCGGGTGCGGCTGCCGGACGGCCGCCGCCTCGACGTCTGGCAGGGCGGTGACCCGTCGGGCCGACCGGTCCTCTTCCTCCACGGCACGCCCGGCGGGCGGTTGCAGGCCGCGCTCGGTGACGGGCCGGCCCGGCGGGCGGGCGTGCGGCTGCTCGCCTTCTCCCGTCCCGGCTACGGCGGGTCGTCCGACGCCCGCACGTCGCTCGCGTCGGTGGCCGACGACGCCGCCGCGGTCGCCGACCTGCTCGGGGTGGACCGCTTCGCGGTGCTCGGGGTCTCCGGTGGCGGACCCTTCGCCCTCGGCGTGGCCGCCTGCCGGGCCGGCCGGGTGACGCGGGTCGGCGTCGTCGCCGGTCCCGGTCCGCTGCTCGCCGAGGAGCTCGCCCGCGACCCGGACGCCGACCCGGCCGCCGACCCGGACGCCGACGGGGCCGTCGACCCGGCCGTCGACCTGTCCGTCGACCCGGCGGTGCGCGCCGCGCTGGCCGGCGACCACGACGCGGCCGTGGCGCTGCGGGACGCCGCGGCGGTGGGCGGGTCGGATGCCGGGCCGGGTGCCGGACTGCGGGCACCCGTCGCCGGCGGCTTCGTCTCGCCCGAGATCCTCGAGCCGTGGGCCGGGAGCGGGCGACCCGGCATACCTCCCTATCGAGGTGCCTCGCGCGACTGGCTCGCCCTGGCGGTCGGGTGGGACGTCGACCTCGCGGACGTCCGGGCGCCCGTCACCCTCTGGTACGGCGACCGCGACCGCCTCGTGCCGCCGGCGCACGGACGCTGGCTGCACGAGCGCCTGCCTACGTCGCGGCTCGTGGTGCGGGCGGGCGAGGGACACCTCGGCACGCTCCTGACGCACTGGGGCGAGGTGCTCACCGAGCTGGCGCCCGTCGGCGGCTAGGGTCGGCCCATGAGTGCACCGGTGCTCCATGTCCGCGGACGCGTGCTCGTCGGGCCCGAGGAGGTCGTCGACGAGCTCTGGGTCGTCGGGGGCCGCGTCTCGTTCACCCCGCCCGGCCCGGGCGCCGACGTGCAGACGCTCGAAGGCTGGGTGCTGCCGGGCCTCGTCGACGCGCACTGCCACGTCGGGCTCGGTCCGCACGGGGAGGTGCCGCGTGCCGAGGCCGAGCAGCAGGCGCTCACCGACCGCGACCGGGGCACGCTGCTCATCCGCGACGCCGGCCAGCCCGGCGACACGCGCTGGGTCGACGAGCGGGACGACCTGCCCAAGATCATCCGGGCGGGCCGGCACATCGCGCGCACGCGCCGCTACATCCGCAACTTCGCCCACGAGGTGGAGGAGGACGAGCTCGTCCAGCACGTGCGGCTCGAGGCCCACCACGGCGACGGCTGGGTCAAGCTCGTCGGCGACTGGATCGACCGCGACGTCGGTGACCTCACGCCGAGCTGGTCGCGCGACGCGGTGGCCGCGGCGGTCGCCGCCGCGCACGAGGAGGGCGTTCGCGTCACGGCTCACTGCTTCGGCGAGGAGTCGCTGCGCGACCTCGCGGCGGCGGGCATCGACTGCATCGAGCACGCGACCGGGCTGCGCGAGGACTCCATCGACACCTTCGCCGCCCAGGGCATCGCCATCGTGCCGACGCTCGTCAACATCGCGCAGTTCCCCGGCCTCGCGGCCCCGGCCGCGGAGAAGTTCCCGGCCTACCACCGCCACATGCTCGACCTGCACGAGCGCCGCTACGCCACGGTCGGCGCCGCGCACGAGGCCGGCGTGCCGGTCTACGTGGGCACCGACGCCGGCGGGAGCCTCCCGCACGGCCTCGTGGCGCAGGAGATGGTCGAGCTGACCAAGGCCGGGATGAGCAACCTCGAGGTCGTCGACGCCGCGACGTGGGGAGCCCGGGCCTGGCTCGGCCGCCCGGGCCTCGCCGAGGGCGAGGACGCCGACCTCGTCGTCTACGCCGCCGACCCCCGCGACGACGTGACGGTCGTGGGCCGGCCGCAGGCCGTCGTGCTGCGAGGTCGCGTTGTCGGCTGAGGGCGGGGGTCACGCGACCGGCGGCGCGACCGGCGGCGCGACCGGAGGCGCCGCGCCGTTCACGGCCGAGGGCGAGCGGGTGCGCGTGCGGCCGCCGACCGGGGCCGACGTCCCCGCGTACGCCGCCGCCGTGACCCTCTCGGAGCGGCGACTGTCCGCCTTCGCGATGCCCGACCCGAACAACCTGCCGGTCGTCATCCGCAGCCAGTCACCCACCTACCGCACCTTCATGGTCCACGCGCTCGACCCGGAGGGCGGCCACGGCCTCGTCGGTCGCGTCAACGTCGCCAACGTCGTCGGTGGCGCGTTCCGCAGCGCCACGGTCGGCTACGACGCCTACGACCCGTATGCCGGCCGCGGCCTCTTCGCCGAGGGGCTGGCCCTCACGCTCGACCTCGTCTTCGACGACGCGCCGCACGGGATGGGCCTGCACCGCGTCGAGGCCAACATCCAGCCGGCCAACCACCGCTCGGCCGGTCTCGTGCGCTCGCTCGGCTTCGTGCACGAGGGCTTCTCGCGCGCCTTTCTCCACCTGCCAGGCCCCGACGGCCGGCGTGACTGGCGTGACCACGAGCGGTTCACGATGCTCGCCACCGACTGGCCGGCGGTGCCGTACCGCGCGCAGGGACACCGCCGGATCGCCTGCGTCGTCACCGGCTCCGCCGCCCCACGGGGCGGCGGAGGGTACGACGAGTACGGCGGCCGCGCCGGCACGAGCCTCGCAGCGGCGGTCGCCGCCGAGCTGGGGCTGCCCCTCTTCTCCTCCGCCACCGTCGAGCAGCCGGCCGTCCTCTTCGAGCTGCTCCGCGCCTCGTGCGTCGGGGGAGTGGTGGAGTGCCGCGCCGCCGGCCCCGAGCTGCGGATGGGTCTGGCCAGGGCCGGCTTCGACCCGTCGGCCGTGCCGGTGCTCGACGCCGCGTTCGACGTGACGAAGCCGGAGGTCGTGCGGCACGCGCTGGCCGTGCGGGCGGCCTTCGCCTGACGAGCCGTGGTCGGAGCATCCCTGCCCATCTGGCAGAATGGAGGGCTGTACCCGTCCGGCCCCCTCTCGGCTGGACCGGACGCCTACACACCGAGCGTCGGCTCCCCGGCTGAACCCAGTCGGTCTCGCCGCGCTCACTACTGGTTGAGGAGACCGCCACCATGGCAGTCAAGATCCGTCTGAAGCGCATGGGCAAGATCCGTGCACCGTTCTACCGCGTCGTCGTCATGGACTCGCGCACCAAGCGTGACGGCCGTGCGATCGAGGAGATCGGCAAGTACCACCCCACCGAGCAGCCCTCGCTCATCGAGATCGACATCGAGCGCGCGCACTACTGGCTGAGCCAGGGCGCGCAGCCGACCGAGGCCGTCGCCGCGCTCATCAAGATCGTCGACGAGGGCAAGCTGCAGACCAAGGAGGCCAAGACCTCCAAGAAGGACCTCTACGAGGCCGCGATCGCCGCTGCCGGTGGCAAGAACGACGCCGGCACCGACGGCCCGACGCCGCGCAAGAAGGCCGCCAAGAAGTCCGAGCCCAAGGCCGACGCCAAGGCTGACAAGGCCGACGACAAGGCCGACGACAAGGCCGAGGCCCCCGCCGAGGCCGCTGCCGACGACACCGCGAAGGCCGAGGCCTGAGCATGCTCGAGGAGGCGCTCGAGCACCTCGTCAAGGGCATCGTCGACCACGACGAGGACGTCGTCGTGCGCCGCAAGGAGCTGCGCCGCGGTGAGCTGCTCGAGGTCCGGGTCCACCCCGACGACCTCGGCCGCGTCATCGGCCGCTCCGGCCGCACGGCGAGCGCCCTGCGCACGGTCGTCGCCGCCCTGGCGGGCAACGGCAACGTGCGGGTCGACATCGTCGACACCGACCGCGTGCGCTGAGCGCCGACGGCTCCCTCGGGAGCCCTCGGACCGCGTCATCGACAAGGGCGCCCCGGCTCGACCGGGGCGCCCTTGTCGTGTCCCGCACCGTGACCAAACCTGAGAGGATTCGCGCCATGGCTGAGAGGATTCGGGACATGAAGGTCGTCCTCGCCCGCATCGGCAAGCCCCACGGACTGCGGGGTGAGGTGACCGTCCAGCTGCACACCGACGACCCGGAGCGACGCTTCCCCGTCGGGGCCGTGCTCGACACCGAGGCCGAGGCCGGCACGGGCGTGCCCCGCGCCCTCACCATCGCGTCGACGCGCGTGCACCGGGGCATCTGGCTGCTGACGTTCGAGGAGATCCCCGACCGCGAGGGCGCCGAGAGCCTGCGCGGCACCCGGCTCGTGCTCGACGACGCCACCCCGGCCGCCACGGACGACGACGCCTACTACGAGGAGGACCTCGTCGGCCTCGAGGTGCGCGACCCGAGCGGCGCGACGCTCGGCGCCGTCAGCGGCCTCGAGATCGGACCGGCGCAGGACCGCCTCGTGCTGACGCTGACCGACGGCGTGACGGCCTACGTGCCGTTCGTGCGCCGGATCGTGCCGACGGTGGCCGACGACCACGTCGTCGTCGACGCGCCCCCCGGCCTCTTCGACCTCTACCGCGAGGGCACCGAGTGACGCAGGCCCCCCGACGTCCCGCCCTCGGCATCGACGTCGTCTCGATCTTCCCCGACTACCTCTCGCCGCTCGACCTCTCGCTCATCGGCAAGGCCCGCGAGGACGGCCTGCTCGACGTGCGCGTGCACGACCTGCGCGACTTCACGCACGACCGGCACCGCACGGTCGACGACACGCCCTACGGCGGCGGCGCCGGCATGGTGATGAAGGTGCAGCCGTGGGCCGAGGCACTCGACCACGTTCTCGCGCAAGGCAGTCCGTATGCCGCCAAGCCCCGGCTGATCGTCCCCGGGCCCGGCGGGCAGCCCTTCACCCAGGCCCTCGCGCGCGAGCTGGCGCAGGAGCCGTGGCTCGCCTTCGCCTGCGGGCGCTACGAGGGCATCGACGAGCGCGTCTACGAGCACGCCCGCGAGGAGCTCGGGCTCGAGGTGTCGGTCGTCAGCCTCGGCGACTACGTGCTGAACGGCGGCGAGGTCGCCGTGCTCGCCATGGTCGAGGCCATCGGGCGGCTCGTCCCGGGCGTCATCGGCAACGCCGAGTCGCTCGTCGAGGAGTCCCACGAGGACGGCCTGCTCGAGTACCCCATCTACACGAAGCCGAGCACGTGGAACGGCCGCCCGGTGCCGCCCGTGCTGCTGTCGGGCAACCACGGCGCCATCGCGGCGTGGCGCCACGAGCAGCGGCTGGCGCGCACCGCGGCCCGCCGCCCCGACCTGCTGCACGCCTCGCACGCCCCCGGTGGGGAGGGCGGCCCGGAGGTCGAGATCTCCGCCGCCACCCCCGGCGACGTGCCCGAGCTCGCGGTGCTCATGCGGGCCTGCTGGGTGCAGGAGGCCGTCGCCAACGACACCCTCGACATCCCGGCCCTGCACGAGAGCCTCGACGACGTGCGGGCGGGCCTCGAGCAGACGCAGACCTGGCTCGCCCGCAGCGCGGGCCGGCTCGTCGGGGCCGTGCGCACGTCGGTCCCGCCGGAGCGCCCGGACGAGTGGCTCATCGGGCGGCTCTGCGTCGTGCCCGACCTGCAGGGGCGCGGACTCGGCCGGCGCCTGCTCGAGCACGCCGAGTCGACCGCACCGGACGGCATCCGCACGTTCGTGCTGCACACCGGGGCCCGCAGCGAGGGGAACCTGCGGATGTACAAGCGCGCGGGCTACCGCCGCAGCGCGGACGCGGCCCCGATCGAGGGAGCGGTCACGCTGACCAAGCGCCGCCGCTGAGCCGCAGCGCCACCGTCGGCTCACGACACGAGCGACGCCGCGAGGTCGGGGGGCAGCAGGTTGCGCCGGCAGATGAGGCGCGCCTGCACGCCCGCCGTGATCGCCTGGGTGGCCATGATCGCGAAGAGCACGAGCACCTGCGCGGTCGCGGCCTGCACGGCGCTGCCGCCGCCGAGCATGACCCCGATGAAGGCGCCGGGCAGCGTCACGACCCCCGACGTGCGCACCTGGTCGAGGCTCGGCACGATGCCCTCGGGCACCCGCCGCGCGATCACCTCGTCGATGGCCTGCGACGACGTCAAGCCGATCGAGAGCGAGGCCTCGTACTGGCCGTGCTCCTCGCGCAGGGCCGAGAAGGTGCGCCGGCCGACGAGCGTGTGCACCGTCATCGTGTTGCCGATGACGATGCCGGCCACCGGGATGACGGCGATGCCGGTGAGCGGCACGGCGCCGGTCGCGAGCACGACGGCGACGACCGGCACGATGCCGCAGGCCATCGACGCCGCCGCCCACGGCCAGGCGCGCGGCGCGCCGACCCGCCTCGACGTCGTGACGACGGCCATGGCGAACATGACCGCGACGGCGACGAACGAGAGCGCGAGCGAGCCGACGACGGCCGTGATGACGAGTGCGACGAGGGAGAGCTGCACGACGGCGCGGGCACCGGCGAGCACCGACGCGCGCGCCAGCCCGAGGCCGCCGAGACGGTTCGCGACGACGGTGACGACGAGGAGGATGAGGAGGCACGCGATGACGGGCCAGCCGGGGGAGACGTCCACGGGCCCACGCTAGGGGGTCGTGCCGTTCTGCCGATTTCAGGTATGCCGGGTGCTCTGGCAGACTTGGTCATTGCGTCCGCACACGACGGCCCCTGCCACAGGGGGAGTCGGGTCACCACGACGAGCAGCACGACGGCTCGGTGGCCCCACGCGGCCCGGCGGACGCGTACACCCATCTTGTGACGAGGTGACCTGTGGCGCCCAGGAAAGCGAAGCATCATGCACACGTTCGACGAGATCGACTCCGCCTCGCTGCGGTCCGACGTCCCCGACTTCCGCGCGGGTGACACCCTCAAGGTGCACGTCAAGGTCATCGAGGGCACGCGCTCGCGTGTCCAGGTGTTCCAGGGCGTCGTCATCCGTCGCCACGGTGGCGGCGTCGGCGAGACCTTCACCGTCCGCAAGATCTCCTTCGGCGTCGGCGTCGAGCGCACCTTCCCGGTGCACACGCCCGTCATCGACAAGATCGAGCTCGTGTCGCGCGGTGACGTGCGTCGCGCCAAGCTCTACTACCTGCGCGGCCTGCGCGGCAAGGCCGCCAAGATCCGCGAGAAGCGCGACGCGGTGCCGGCCAAGGCCGACGCCAAGAAGAGCTGACGACGCTGCCCACGCAGACGTCCGCCTGATCACGCGAGGCGCGGTGGACCCCCGACGGGCCGACCCGGACACGAGTCCCGGGACGCCCCGGCCCGAGGGGACCACCGCGCCTTACGCGTCCCCGGGGTCGGCCGCCGGTGGGGCGCCGCTCTCGGGTCCGAGCAGGTATGCCGCCGTGCACCGTCGCCGCTGGCTCGTGGCCCCCGCGCTCGTGCTCGTCACGATCGTGGCGTTGCGCGCCCTCGTCGTCACCCCCTTCGGCATCCCCAGCGAGTCGATGGAGGACACGCTTCGTGTCGGCGACCGCATCCTCGTCAGCCGGCTGACCCCGCCGGAGGAGCTGCGTCGCGGTGACGTCGTCGTCTTCGACGCCTCGGCGGCCTTCCACCTCGCCGCGCCCGAGGGCGGGCCGCTCCGGAGCGTGCTCGACGCCGTGCTCAGCCTCGTCGGCGAGGGGCGCCCCACCGACTACGTCAAGCGCGTCGTGGGCGTGCCCGGCGACCGGGTGCGCTGCTGCGCGGCGGACGGCCGCCTCGAGGTCAACGGCGTGGCCGTGACCGAGCCCTACCTCGCCCCGGGAGAGGCGCCGAGCGGCACGACGTTCGACGTGACGCTGCCGCCGAACCGGTTCTGGGTGATGGGCGACAACCGTGGCTCCTCGGCGGACTCGCGCGCCCACCTCGGCGACCCGGGTGGCGGCACGGTGCCCGGGGACGACATCATCGGCAAGGTTTGGGTGCGATACTGGCCGCTCGATCGGCTCGGGCCGCTCGACTGAAGGCCGTCAAGGATCCTCCGTCCCACGAAATGGTGAGTGATGTCGCAGTACACCGGACGCCCCGAAGACCCGACGCGCGGGCATCCGGATGACGGCATCGACGACCCGTACGGCGCCGACGAGCGGGACGCGCGAGCAGGGCGGGCGCCGGCCGGCGCGCGTGACGACGCGGACGACTTCGACGACGACTACGACGACGACGAGCGGCGCGGCTTCGGCGCGACGATCCTCGCCGGCATCAAGGAGATCGTCATCGTCATCGTGCTCGCGATGGCGCTCTCCTTCGTCGTCAAGACGTGGCTCTTCCAGGCGTTCTACATCCCCTCCGGGTCGATGGAGAACACGCTCGTGCGCGACGACCGCGTCATCGTCAGCAAGCTGACCCCGGGCCCCTTCGACCTCAAGCGTGGCGACGTCGTCGTCTTCGAGGACCCGGGCGACCCCACGCCGTGGCTGGCGGGCCTCGACGACCAGCCGAGCACGGTCGGTGGCCCGTTCCACGAGGCCCTCGTCTTCGTCGGGCTGCTCCCGGAGGACTCCGAGAACCACCTCATCAAGCGCGTCATCGGCCTCCCCGGCGACCGCGTGCAGGCCGACGGGGACACCGGCAAGATCCGCGTCAACGGGGTCGAGGTCACCGAGTCCTACATCAAGCCGGGCGACTACCCGAGCGAGGGCCGCAAGTTCGACATCACCGTGCCCGCGGGCCGGGTGTGGGTCATGGGCGACCACCGCTCCGACTCCTCCGACAGCCGCTGGCACGACGACGGCACCGGGGCCACCGGCTCGGTCCCCATCGACAAGATCGTCGGGCGGGCCCTCTTCGTCGTGTGGCCCATCGAGCACGTGACGTGGCTCGGGGTGCCCGAGCGCACCTTCGCCCAGGTGCCGACGCCCCGGACGCCCTCCACGACCCCGTCGACCAAGGCCACCGTCAACCCGGGACCCAAGGCGACGACCCGCCCGGCGACGAAGCCCAGCGCCACGGCGACGAAGGCCGCGAGCTGAGCGCAGCAAGGACCGACGTGCCCCGCCCCACCCCCTCCAAGAAGCCCTCGCTCCGCGTCGAGCGGGCGCTGCAGCGCTCCGGCCACCGGCTCCTCGCGGGCATGGACGAGGTCGGCCGCGGCGCGCTCGCCGGCCCGGTCAGCGTCGGCGTCGTCGTCATCGACGAGACGGTGCGGTCCGCGCCGATCGGGGTCAAGGACTCCAAGCTGCTGACGGAGCGGGCGCGCACCGTGCTCGTCCCGCGGATCGAGCGGTGGGCCGTCGCGCACGCCGTCGGTCACGCGGGCGCCGACGAGATCGACGAGATCGGCATCATGGCGGCCCTGCGGCTCGCCGGGCTGCGTGCCCTCGGCTCACTCGGGGTCGTGCCCGACCTCGTCATCCTCGACGGCAACCACGACTGGCTCACGGCGGCCACCGACGTCGGCCTCTTCGCCTTCGCCGACGACGAGGGCCCGGCCACGCCGCCCGTCACGACGATGGTCAAGGCCGACATGAGATGCTCCTCCGTGGCTGCGGCGAGCGTGCTCGCGAAGGTCGAGCGCGACACGCTCATGGTGTCGCTGGGAGCCGAGCACCCGGCATACGGCTGGGGCCTCAACAAGGGCTACTCGGCGCCCGAGCACCTCGACGCGCTCGCCCGCCTCGGCCCGTGCGAGCTGCACCGACGCTCGTGGCGGCTGCCCGGCGTGCACGTGCCGGAGCCCGTCGGGGTGTTGAATGAGGGCACGGAGACCATGGCTCCGGTGGCCATCCCGGCAGAGCAGACAGGAACGGCGATCAGGTGAGTTCGGAAGATCTCGAGAAGTACGAGACCGAGATGGAGCTCCAGCTCTACAAGGAGTACCGCGACGTCGTCGGCCTCTTCACCCACGTCGTGGAGACGGAGCGGCGCTTCTACCTCGCGAACTCGGTCGACGTGAAGGTGCGCAGCGACGGTGGCGAGGTGTTCTTCGACGTGACGATGGCCGACGCGTGGGTGTGGGACATCTACCGGCCGGCCCGGTTCGTCAAGAACGTGCGCGTCGTGACGTTCAAGGACGTCAACGTCGAGGAGCTGCCCAAGCCCGACATCAAGATGCCCGAGGGCGGCGACTTCACCTGACGGTGCGCGGGGCCTGACGGGTCTCCCAGCGCGTTGTCCACACCCCCTCGCACGGCAGGCGGGCCTGTCCACAGCCGCGCGACGGGGCCTGTCCTGATGCGTCCCGCGCCGCGACGCTGGTCGGCATGGACCTCACGACGCGTGACCTCGGCAGGTACGGCGAGCAGCTCGCCTGCCGCTACCTGACCGACTCCGGCCTGCGCATCCTCGACCGCAACTGGCGCTGCGTCCGCGGCGAGATCGACGTCGTCGCGCTCGACGGGCGCGACCTCGTGGTCTGCGAGGTGAAGACGCGGTCGGACGAGTCGTTCGGTGCGCCGTTCGAGTCCGTCAACCGCGCGAAGCAGCGGCGCCTGCGGGTCCTCGCGGGCCTCTGGCGCGACGCCCACCCCGACGACGCGGCCGGCCTCGTGCTGCGCATCGACGTCATCTCCATCCTCCGCCCGCCCCGGGGTCGGGCCGTGCTCGAGCACCTGCGCGGGGTGTGCTGATGGGCCAGGGGCTGGGGCGCACCCGGTCGGTGGGGCTGCGCGGCGTGGCCGGCTTCGTCGTCGACGTCGAGGCCCACGTCGCGACCGGGCTGCCGGGGTTCGCCATCAGCGGGCTCGGCGACTCGGCGGTCAAGCAGTCGGCCGACCGGATCAAGGCCGCCGCGGCGCTCATCGAGAAGATGCCGGTGAGCCAGCGCCGGGTCACCGTCAACCTCTCGCCGGCGGGGGAGCGCAAGATCGGCACGGCCTTCGACCTCGCCATCTTCGTGGCCGTGGCGGCCGCCCTGCGGATCGTGCCCGACGGCGTCGTGCGCGACGTCGTGCACATCGGCGAGGTGGGCCTCGACGGCACCGTGCGGGCGGTGTCGGGCGTGCTGCCGCTCGTGCGGGCCGCCTCGCTCGTCGGGGTGCGACACGTCGTCGTGCCGGTCGCCAACGCCGGCGAGGCCCGCCTCGTCGCGGGCGTGCAGGTCCACCCCGTCGGCATGGTCACCGAGCTCGTCGAGCGCTACCGGGCGCTCGGCAGGGGACGGGCCGTCGAGGAGGTGCCGGTGCCGGAGCGTCCGGCCCCCCAGCCGGAGGCGGTGCGCGACCTCAGCGAGGTCGTGGGCCAGGCCGACGCCAAGCTCGCCCTCGAGATCGCCGCGGCCGGTGGCCACCACCTGCTGTTCGCCGGGCCGCCCGGGGCCGGCAAGACGATGCTCGCCGAGCGTCTGCCCGGGCTGCTGCCGCCGCTCGACGAGGCGGAGTCGATGGAGGTGACGGCCATCCACTCGGTGCTCGGCGCCCTCGGCTCCGGCGAGGACGTGCGCCTCATCTCGCGGCCTCCCTTCGTCGCGCCGCACCACGGGGCCTCGCAGGCTGCCGTCATCGGCGGTGGTTCCGGGCGCATCCGGCCCGGGGCGATCACGCAGGCGCACCGTGGCGTGCTCTTCCTCGACGAGACGCCGGAGTTCGACAAGTCCGTGCTCCAGTCGCTCCGCACGCCCCTCGAACGAGGCACGGTCTCGATCGCCCGGGCCAACGAGACGGTGACCTTCCCGGCGCGCTTCCAGCTCGTGCTCGCGGCGAACCCGTGCCCGTGCGGCAACGGGTGGGGCAAGGGCCTCGACTGCACCTGCACCCCGCTCATGCGCCGCACCTACTTCGGCAAGCTGAGTGGTCCGCTGCTCGACCGGGTCGACCTGCAGGTCCACGTGCAGCCGCCCGGCCTGTCGATGGCCGGCGTGGGGTCCGGTGAGCCGACCGCGGTCGTGGCGCGCCGGGTGGCGGCCGCGCGCGACGCCCAGGGGGAGCGGTGGCGCTCCGTGCTCGTGCGACGCCGGAGCGCCAACGCCGACGTGCCGGGCTCGGTGCTGCGGGGGCGGCCCTGGCGGCTCCCACCCGGTGCCACCGCGACCCTCGACCGGTCGCTCGAGACCGGGGCGCTCAGCCTGCGCGGCTACGACCGCACGCTGCGATGCGCCTGGACGATCGCCGACCTCACCGGCCTCGTCAGGCCGGATCGGGAGCAGGTCGACCTCGCGTTGTCGCTGCGGCACCGGGCCGGGGTGGCGGCATGAGCGGGATCCTCGTCGGGCAGGTGGGTCGTGGACGCTGACCGGTTCGCCAGGGCCTCGCTCTCACGCCTCGTCGAGGCCGGCGACCTCGAGACGGGGGCCCTCGTGGGTGAGGTCGGCGCGGTGGAGGCCGTCGACCGCATCCGTGCGGGCCGGGGAACCCTGCGCCGGTTCGCGGCCCGCGTGGCGGCGCTCGACACCGACCGTGACCTCGACGTGGCGGCCAAGGTGGGCGCACGGCTCGTCGTGCCCGACGACGACGAGTGGCCCGAGCGGCTCTCGCAGGTGCCCTCGCCGCCGTGGTGCCTGTGGGTGCGCGGCCACCTCGACCTCGCCGAGTCGGTCGAGCGGTCGGTCGCCGTCGTCGGGTCGCGCGCGGCGACGACGTACGGGGCACAGATCGCCGCCGACCTCGCGGCGGGGCTCGTGCAGCGTGGCTGGGCCGTGGTCTCCGGCGCCGCCTTCGGCATCGACGCCAGCGCGCACGGCGGGGCGCTCGCAGCCGGTGGCACCACGGTGGCCGTCCTCGCGGGTGGCGTCGACCGGCCCTATCCCGCGGGCAACGCCGACCTGCTCGCCCGCATCGCGCAGGAGGGTCTCGTCGTGTCGGAGGTGGCGCCCGGCTCGGCGCCGATGCGCTCGCGCTTCCTGTCCCGCAACCGCCTCATCGCCGGCATGAGCCGCGGCACGGTGGTCGTCGAGGCCGACCTGAGGTCGGGCTCACGCAACACCGTCAAGCACGCGATCGAGGCCGGTCGCCCCGTCGGCGCGGTGCCCGGGCCGATCACGTCGATGACGTCCTCGGGCTGCCACCAGGAGATCCGCGACCAGCGGGCCGTGCTCGTGACGAGCGCCGCCGAGATCGTCGACCTCGTCGGCGACATCGGCGACGACGCCTGCGAGCCGGCGCGCGGCCCCGCCCAGCCGGGCGACGAGCTGCCCCCGGTGGACGCCGCCGTGCTCGAGGCCGTGCCGTTCCGCGCCGGCGTGACGCTCGACGCCCTCGTGCTCGCGACGGCTCAGGCGCCCCTGATCGTGCGGGCGGCCCTCGGTCGCCTCGAGCGAGCCGGCTTCGTCGCCGAGTCGACCGGCACCTGGCGCAAACGCCCCAGGAGCCGACACCGGCCGCAGGACTGACCGGTCCCCACGACCCGGGACGTCGACCCGGGGACGTGGACCAGCAAGAGCGCACTCGGGCACTCGGGCACCCAGGCACCCGGGCACCCCGGGCACCCCGGGCACCCCGGGCACCCGGACCCTGCGCCCATGATCAGGCCCCCGCGACGGGCATCGAGCTCCGAGCGGCCAGCCCCGAGACGGAGCGGGGTGCGCACGCTACGACACTGACCCGCTTTGCGGGTCAGTGTCGTAGCGGCTGGGGGTGGATGTCGGGGCGGGTGGTGGGGGTGCGCTCGCTGCGTCAGTGACCCGCCTTGCGGGTCAGTGTCGTAGCGGCCGGGGGTGGATGTCGGGGCGGGTGGTGGGGGTGCGCTCGCTGCGTCAGTGACCCGCTTTGCGGGTCAGTGTCGTAGCCGCTAGGGGTGGATGCGGCTCGGGTGGTGCTTGCGGGAGTCCTGTGCGTTTGCGATGGTGCGGGTGTGACGGAGGTGACGACGAGCGAAGCAGGCGCGGACGGCGCGACGACGCCGAGGGACCTGGTGTTGGAGCAGCACGTGGAGCTCCTGCACGCCTACTCACGCCACCTGGGTGCTGAGCGGGGGCGCTCGGAGCACACCCGGCGCGCCTACCTCGGTGACGTGCGCCACCTGCTCGTCTTCGCTGCAGGGCGCGGCATCGACGGTATCGACGAGCTGCGCATCGCCGACCTGCGCGCCTGGCTCGGGGAGCAGGCCGACGCCGGGGCGGCGCGGTCGACGATCGCCCGCCGGGCGGCCTCGGCGCGCACCTTCCTGCGCTGGGCCGAGCGCACGGGACGGATCCCCAGCGACCCGTCACTACGGCTCGTGGCCCCGAAGCGCCGTGCCACCCTGCCAGGCGTGCTGCGCCAGGACGAGGCCGGCGAGCTGCTCGACCTGGCGACGGTGCGCGCCGACGACGCCGACCCGATCCACGTGCGCGACCGCGCGATGCTTGAGCTGCTCTACGCCAGCGGCATCCGGGTCGGCGAGCTCGCCTCGCTCGACGTCGACGACCTCGACCTGCGACAGGGAGTCGTCCGGGTGCTCGGCAAGGGGGCCAAGGAGCGCGTCGTGCCCTTCGGGGTGCCGGCCGGCCGGGCCGTGGAGGACTGGCTGGCCGTGCGGCCCCGGGTGGTCGGCGCGCAGTCCGGCGCGGCCCTCTTCCTCGGTCGCCGGGGTCGCCGGGTGGATGCCCGCCAGGTGCGCACCGTGGTGCACGAGCTGCTCTCGCACCTGCCCGACGCCCCCGACCTCGGCCCGCACGGCCTTCGCCACAGCGCGGCCACCCACCTGCTCGAGGGTGGCGCGGACCTACGCATGGTGCAGGAGATCCTCGGCCACGCCAGCCTCGCAACGACGCAGATCTACACGCACGTGTCCGTCGACCGCCTGCGCCGCAGCTACGAGCAGGCCCACCCGCGCGCCTGACGGCTGGGGCTGCCCGAGCCCACGCGCAGGGTCGAGGAGCATGGCGGACAAGGGGCGAGGAGCAGTACCGAGGAGCCCGGCTCATCCGAGAGGGAGCAGCACGACCGGCGCTCGCCGGAGGAGTGCGAGCGGGTCGACGTAGACCTCACCCCGGCGCACGCCCCAGTGCAGACAGGTGCGAGGGGCGCAGTGACCCGGCGTCGAGGTGACGACGCCCACGGGCCGGGCCTGGGCCACGACGGTGCCCACGGGCGGAGCCCCGGAGGCGGGTTCGAGGCTGCTACGACGGCCGCCCGCGTGCACAAGGACGACGACGTCACGGCCCGCGACGCGGCCCACCCAGCCGATCCGTCCGTCGGCCGGGGCGAGCACGGGCTGCCCCACGCTCGCCGCGAGGTCCACACCCCGGTGGCCCGCCGACCAGCGGTGCTCGGGTGGGTCGAAGGCGCGCACCACGACCGGTGCCGGCTCCAGCGGCCACGCCCACGGCCCGGCCCTCGCCGGTGCCGCGGCCTCGACCCGGGCGAGGTCACTGCCCTCCAGGACGGCGGGAGACGGGACGGCGGGGGACAGGACGGCGGGGGACAGGACGGCGGGAGAGAGGGCGAGGACGGCGCCGAGCAGGACGGTTCCGAGATCCATCCCGTCAGCGTGCGCCGACGCCCGGCACCCCCGCCACCGTCACGTCGCGGGCTGTGGACGCCCGGCCGGAACGGCGAGGGGGTGTGGACGACCGGTCACCGGCGAGCCGAGGCGAGCCGGCGGCCGGCCTCGCGCAGCACGTCGTCCCGCTTGCAGAAGGCGAACCGGATCAGGGTGCGGGCCGCGTCCTGGTCGTCGTGGAAGACCGACACGGGCACCCCGACGACGCCCGCCACCTCCGGCAGGCGCCGGGCGAACTCGAGCCCGTCGACCGCGCCGAGCGGCGCCGCGTCCGCGACGACGAAGTAGGTGCCGGCGGGCCGTGAGACGGCCAGGCCCGCGGTCTCGAGCGCGTCGCACAGCAGGTCGCGGCCACGCTCGAGCGAGTCGGAGATGCCGGCATACACGTCGTCGCCGAGGCCGAGCGCCAGGGCGACAGCCGGCTGGAACGGGCCGGAGCCGACGAACGTGAGGAACTGCTTGACGGTGCGGGCGGCAGCGACGGCCTCGGCCGGGCCCGAGAGCCACCCCACCTTCCAGCCCGTGGCCGAGAACGTCTTGCCTGCCGAGGAGATGGTGATGGTCCGGTCGAACATGCCGGGGAGGGTCGCGACAGGCACGTGCTCGGCGCCGTCGAAGACGAGGTGCTCGTACACCTCGTCGGTCACGACCCACGCGTCGTGCTCGCGGGCGAGCGAGGCCACGAGCTCGAGCTCGGCCCGGGTGAAGACCTTGCCCGTCGGGTTGTGCGGTGTGTTGAGCAGCACGAGCCGGGTGCGCGGCGAGAAGGCGGCCCGCAGCGATGCCTCGTCGACGGCGAAGTCGGGGAAGCGCAGCACGGACGTGCGGCGGGTCGCACCGGCGAGGGCGATCGTGGCGGCATACGAGTCGTAGTAGGGCTCGAAGGTGACCACCTCGTCGCCCGGCTCGCAGAGCGCGAGCACGACGGAGGCGATCGCCTCCGTCGCCCCGACGGTCACGAGCACCTGCGAGGAGGGGTCGAGGTCCAGACCGTAGAAGCGTCGCTGGTGGCCGGCGACAGCCTCGAGCAGCTCGGGCACGCCCGGACCGGGAGGGTACTGGTTGCGCCCGGCGTCGATGGCGGCCTTGGCGGCGTCGAGCATCGCCGCGGGACCGTCGGTGTCGGGGAAGCCCTGGCCGAGGTTGATGCTGCCGGTGCGCGCCGCGAGCGCGGACATCTCGGCGAAGATGGTCGTGCCGAAGCCGCTCATCCGGGGCACGAGCACCGGCCGTCGGGGACCGTGGGCCGTGACGCCCTGCTCGGCCACCCCGTCAGGCCGTGGCCGCTGCGCCGCGACCGACCGGGCCGTCGTCGACGATCACGTGGATCGTGTCGTGGGCCTCGAGGTGGAGCGGCGTGCCGGCGATGTGGTTGTCACCGGCGAGATTTCCCTTGGCGAAGATCCAGACGGCCTCGACGTCGATGTCGACGGCGTCGATGACGCCGTAGACGTAGCGGTGGTTGTCGACGTCGTCGAACGCGAACCGTGCCCCGACGTGGCTCGCGTTCAGGTCCATGGCCCGGACCTCAGTCCCGTGCGTCGCAAGTTTCATCTCCATGGCCAGAACGTACTCGTGCGCCAGCCCCACGCCTACGTGCCACGGCCCGCAATGTTGCGAAATCTGCGTGTTCTTTCGCCCCGTGGGCCGCCTCCTCGGGCGCAGAATGAAGTCGTCGGCCCCGATCGACGAGGAGCGCCGCTCCTCCCGGTCGGGACGGTCGGACAGAAAGGGGTCCCGGCATGACCGACGTGATCCACCCGCTGGACGAGCGGGCCCGCGCCCTCGACGCGATGTCGATCCGCGAGCTCATCGCCGAGCTGGCGCTGCTCCAGGAGCGCATCGATCGTGACGCTGCCGCTGGCGGCTACCGTCCCGTGCCCGGTCAGGTGCACCGACGGGCCGAGCTCGAGCGGCGCGAGCGCCAGGTCGTGCGCGAGCTCGACCGTCGCTACGCCGCCAACCACGAGCATCTGACGCCCGGCTGAGGACGCGTCGGGTCACGCCCTCACACCGAGGCTCCGGACGCGTAGACCCGCGACTCCCAGGGTGCGAGCTCGAGCCCCCGCCGGTCCGGGTGGGTCGGCAGCAGGACGTCCACGTCCTCGTCCGCCACCAGTGCCCGCAGCGCCTGCAGCGCGGTGAGGTCGCCCTCGCTCGAGGGCTCGGCGTCACCCGCGAGCGAGCACGGCTGCGACGAGCAGTTCGCGACGACGAGCAGCTGCCGGCCACCGTGCGTGCGCCGGATCACCCAGAGCTGCTCGTGGTCGGGCAGCAGTAGCTCGAAGTCACCCTCGGACACCACCGGCTCGGTGTGCCGCAGCGCGATGAGGTCGCGGTAGTGGGCGAGCACGGATGCCGGGTCGGACTGCGCCGCGGCCACGTTGATCGACGTGTGGTTCGGGTTCACCGCGAGCCACGGCTCCCCGGTCGTGAAACCGGCGTGCGGCGAGTCGTCCCACTGCATGGGGGTCCGGGCGTTGTCGCGGCTCTTGACCGAGAGCGACCGGAGGATGCCCTCGGCCGACGCGCCCAGCTCGAGCGCTGCGGCGTGGTGGTTGACCGACTCGATGTCGCGGTACTGCTCGATCTGCGCGAACCCGGCGTTCGTCATGCCGAGCTCCTCGCCCTGGTAGACGAAGGGCGTGCCGCGGTGGAGGTGGAGCACCGTCGCCAGCGTCTTGGCGGAGCTGACGCGGTGCTCCGGGCCGTCGTCGCCGAAGCGCGACACGGCCCGGGGCTGGTCGTGGTTGTTCCAGTAGAGCGAGTTCCAGCCCACGTCGGCGAGACCGAGCTGCCACGACTCGAGGTTGCGCTTGAGGACGGGCAACGGGAGGTCGGCGAGGTCCCACTTCGTGCCGCCCGGGACGACGTCGAGGTCGACGTGCTCGAAGGTGAAGACCATGTTCAGCTCGTCGCGAGCGGGATCGGTGACGCGCCGGGCGACCTCGATCGTCGAGCCCGGCATCTCGCCGACGGTGAGCAGGTGCTGCTCGCCCAGCCCGACCGCCGCGTGCATCTCGGCGAGGAACTCGTCGAGGCGCGGGCCGTTGGCCGAGCCGGGGAACGCCGAGCCGTAGGGCGCGCCCGGCGCCACCGGACCGTCGGGCAGCGTCACGTCCTTGGAGATGAAGTTGATGACGTCCATGCGGAAGCCGTCGACGCCCCGCTCGACCCACCAGCGCATCATCGCGTAGACGGCCTGGCGCACCTCCGGGTTCTCCCAGTTGAGGTCGGGCTGCTTGGGGGAGAAGAGGTGCAGGTAGTACTCGCCGCTCGTCTCGTCGAGGTGCCAGGCCGGCCCGGAGAAGGCCGCGCCCCAGTTGTTCGGCTCGGCGCCGGGGGTGCCCGCCTCGTGGCCGGGCCGCGCGGGCCGCCACCAGTACCAGTCGCGCTTCGGCGAACGCGGGTCGCGCGACTCGACGAACCACGGGTGCTCGTCCGAGGTGTGGTTGACGACGAGGTCCATGACGAGCCGGATGCCGCGGTCGTGGCAGGCCGCGACGAGTGCGTCGAGGTCGGCGAGGGTGCCAAACGAGGGATCGACGTCCTGGTAGTCGCTGATGTCGTAGCCGTTGTCGTCCATGGGGGAGCGGTAGACCGGTGACAGCCAGAGCACGTCGATGCCGAGGTCCGCGAGGTGGTCGAGGCGCGCGGTGATGCCGGGGATGTCGCCGACCCCGTCACCGTCGCTGTCGGAGAAGCTGCGCGGGTAGACCTGGTAGACGACCGCGGTGCGCCACCAGTCCGGCTCGCGCAGATTCGGACCGGCGGCGAGGGCAGCGTCAGGAGCGGCGGTAGAGGAGCTCATGCCCCTGATCCTCGCAGGGTCAGCAGCCGGTGACGCGGTAGAGCGTGTAGTCCCCGTCGGTCGCGACCCGCTCGACCCCGGAGACGTCCGCGAGGCCGGTGAGGCCCGAGGACCGCTCGGGGTAGTCGAGCCAGTAGACGTGCGTGGAGTCGATGGCCCACCGCACGTCGTGTCGGGCCAGGGCAGCACACACGTCCGGCCGGTTCTCCATGTCGTCGAAGCCCGTGCCGATGACGATCTCGTCACCCGTGGTCGGGATGGGGATCGAGCGGTAGAGCGTGTTCGTGCCGAAGAGCGCGAACATCAGTGGGGAGCCGTTCTCGGGTCGGCCGACGACGCCCTCCCCGGCGGGGATGCGGGCGGCGAGGCGGCGGAGCGAGTCCTGCGCCTCGAACGAGAGGATGACCTTGCGGGCCTCGCCCGGGTGGAAGAACCCGTCGAGCACCCGGAACCGGGTGACGCCGTCGAGCCCGAGCGTGAGGGCCGGGATGGCCAGCACGGCGACGGCGCCCGCGACGAGGGGCCGCGAGCGCAGCGGGGGGATGCGCCTCAGCAGCTCGCGCAGGGCGGGGGCCGAGGCGGCGACGAGCACGACGCCCGGCACGGCCGCGAGCGAGGCGAGCCGGACCTTGTCGTTGTACCAGTAGCCCGTCACGAGCGAGGTCCACGCCGAGCTCGACGACGCCGCCATGACGTAGAGCACGACGCAGGCGACCCACATCGCGACGACGGGCAGTGCCGCACGTGCGCGCCGGACGATCCAGCAGGTGCCGAGGAGGAGCAGCACGAGCAGGCCCCAGAGGACGGCGGAGATCTGCAGCCGGCCACCGACGACCTCGACGAGCGCGGTCCACAGCGGCACCCGCCCGTCCCACTCGTAGGACTGCGTCGAGGCGAGTCGCGCCGAGACGAGCGGAGCGGCGACGAGGCCAGCCACCCCGACCACGGCGACGGCGCCGAGGTCGCGGGCCACCCGCCACCAGGCCAGGTGCCCGAGCAGCCCCGCTCGCAGCCGCGCCGCGACGAACCAGACGAGCGCGAAGAGCACGAGCGCCACGAGGGCGTTGGGCTGGATGAGGGCGAGGCCCGGCATGGCCGCGGCGAACCCGAGCCACTGCCCGATCCGCCTCGACCGGGCGGCCTGCAGCATGAGCGCGAGCGCCCCGGGCGTCAGGGCGGTCGCCATGAGGTTGGGCCAGAGCACGCCCCAGCCGAGGAGCATCGTCGGGAAGGCGATGAAGGCGGCGGAGGCCAGCCCGGCCGCATACGTGACGAGGCGGGAGGTGCCCAGCGCGTGGCGCACGAGGGCCACGCACCCGAGCGGCCACGCGACGGCCGCCAGCACGAGCGTCGCGACGTTGGTGCCCGGCAGCACGTCGGCGACGCCGGGGAGCAGGCTCGTCGCGATCCAGGCGTGGAACCCGTTGGGGTAGAAGGTGGGGTTGGCGATGGAGAAGTTGCCGGTGTCGAGGAAGAGCCGGATCCGGTCGAGGTGGTAGACGGCGTCGGGGCTGTCGACGAGCTCGTCGGGCCGGCCGATGGCGGGCACGATCGTCGCCAGCGCGAGCAGCACGCCGATGGCGACCGCGACGACGGCGTCGGGTCGTGGTCGCCCGAGGAGGCGACGGGTCGGGCCGAGGTCGGTGTCGTGGCGTCCGACCCGGCGACCCACGAGGCGCATCGCGAGCAGCGCCACCGCCGCCGCGACGACCGTCGAGACCAGCAGCGGCAGCAGCCCCCACCGGATGCCGACCCGCTGGGCGAGCGTCGCGCAGACGGCGACGACCCCCACCGACACGGCCGGCGAGACGGCGAGCGCCTCGAGGCCCCGCGTGCCCAGCGCACGCACGACCAGCCAGCCCGGCAGGAAGAGCACCACGGTGAGGACGACGAAGGCCGGGATCGTCTCCACCCAGTGCGCCATGCGGGTCATTCTGTCTGCTCGGGCCGATTTCTCCACAACCCGGTGGAGGACCTACGATGGTCTGCGGTCACGTGTGCTCGTCGCACGGGACCGAAATTCGCGCGTCTTCTGCCGGTCCACCGGACCGGGTCGCACCACGGCAGTCCCCACCGCGTGCGGTGGGGCGGGGTGCGTCAGGCGCCAGGAGTGGGCGTATGCCGACCGCGGGCCCGTGCGTGCACGGGACCGACGCCAGGCGGGCCGCCCGCGACAACTGACAACACGACACTAGGGAGAACACGGCATGGCCGTCGTCACCATGCGCCAGCTCCTCGAGAGCGGCGTCCACTTCGGGCACCAGACCCGTCGCTGGAACCCCAAGATGAAGCGCTTCATCATGACCGAGCGCAACGGCATCTACATCATCGACCTGCAGCAGTCGCTGACGTACATCAACAACGCCTACGAGTTCGTCAAGGAGACCGTCGCCCACGGCGGCAGCATCCTCTTCGTCGGCACGAAGAAGCAGGCCCAGGAGCCCATCGCCGAGCAGGCGACGCGCGTCGGCATGCCGTACGTCAACCACCGCTGGCTCGGTGGCATGCTCACCAACTTCCAGACGATCTCCAAGCGCCTCACGCGCCTCAAGGAGCTCGAGGAGCTGAACTTCGACGACGTGGCCGGTTCGGGCTACACGAAGAAGGAGATGCTCATCTTCAAGCGCGAGAAGGACAAGCTCGACAAGACCCTCGGCGGCATCCGCACGATGTCGAAGGTCCCGTCGGCCGTCTGGATCGTCGACACGAAGAAGGAGCACCTCGCGGTCGACGAGGCGCGCAAGCTCGGGCTGCCCGTCATCGCGATCCTCGACACGAACTGCGACCCCGACGAGGTCGACTACAAGATCCCCGGCAACGACGACGCGATCCGCTCCGTCACGCTGCTGACCCGGGTCATCGCCGACGCCGTCGCCGACGGTCTCGTCCAGCGCTCGTCCGGCAAGTCCGGCGCCGACGCGCAGGCCGAGGAGCCGCTGGCCGAGTGGGAGCGCGAGCTCTACGCGGACGCCGCTGCCGCCGACGCCGCTGCCGCCGCTCCGGCCGCCGAGGGTGAGGCTGCCCCGGCCGCCGACGCTGCCCCGGCCGCTGAGGCCGAGGTTGCCGCCGAGGCCCCCGCCGAGGCCGCCCCGGCCGGTGCCGAGCAGGCCTGAGGCCGCACGGCCCCAGCCACTTCGAGTCACACACATCTGACGAAAAGAGCGATACAGAGCATGGCGAACTACACCGCCGCTGACATCAAGGCGCTTCGCGAGCAGACCGGCGCCGGCATGATGGACGTCAAGAAGGCGCTCGACGAGGCCGACGGCGACCGCGCCAAGGCCGTCGAGGTGCTGCGCGTCAAGGGCCTCAAGGGCGTCACGAAGCGTGAGGGCCGCTCGGCCTCCAACGGTCTCGTGACGGCCCAGGCCGGCGACGGCGTCGGCACCCTCGTCGAGGTCAACTGCGAGACCGACTTCGTGGCGAAGGGCGAGAAGTTCATCGCCCTCGCCGACCAGGTCCTCGCCCAGGCCGTGGCCTCCGCCGCGACCGACGCGGACTCGCTCCTCGCGAGCACGCTCGAGGACGGCAAGTCCGTCAAGGAGCTGCTCGACGAGGCCAACGCCACGATCGGCGAGAAGATCGAGGTCCGCCGCGTGGCGCGCCTCGAGGGCGACAAGGTCGTCTCCTACCTCCACAAGACGAGCCCCGACCTGCCCGCGCAGATCGGTGTCCTCGTCGCGCTCGAGGGTGGCGACGAGACCGTGGGCCGCGACGTCGCGATGCACATCGCCGCGTTCAGCCCCACCGTGCTGACGCGCGACGAGGTCGCCGCCGAGACGGTCGAGAACGAGCGTCGCGTCGCCGAGGCCACGGCCAAGGAGGAGGGCAAGCCGGAGGCCGCCCTCTCGCGCATCGTCGAGGGTCGCGTCAACGGCTACTTCAAGGAGAACGTCCTGCTCGAGCAGCCGTTCGCCAAGGAGCCGAAGAAGACCGTCGCGAAGGTCCTCGAGGAGGGCGGCGCCACGGCGAAGTCCTTCGCGCGCTTCCGCGTCGGCCAGTGAGGTCCTGACCCCACTCGCACCGCACCACTCGTCGCGCCGCACCGGCGCACCGACGAGGACCGATGCCGGTCGCCCCTCGGGGCGGCCGGCATCGTCGCGTCCACCCCGCCAGCCGGAGGAGTCCCCATGACCGCCGAACCGATCACCCTCGACGGTCCGCTCACGGTGTCGATCACCCGGAGGGTCGCGCCCGAGGACGAGCTGCTCATGCAGGCGTGGGTGCACGCCGGCACGTCGATGGCCGAGCGATTCGACGGCTTCCTCGGTGCCGGCTGGGTGCGTTCGGGCACCGAGAACTGGCACATGCTCTACCGCTTCGCCTCGAGGGCGACCCTGGACGCGTGGGAGCGGTCGCCCGAGCGGCAGCGGTGGCTGCGCTCGGCGGCCGACCTCGTCGAGCACCGCCGCACGGAGTACCGCACCGGCATCGAGGGCTGGTTCGACGAGCCGGCGTCGGCGTCGGTGCACGAGACCGGGGAAGGAGCGCCCGCGGCGCCGCCCCGGTGGAAGCAGGCCTCGGTCATCTGGATCGCGTTCTTCCCGACGAGCCTCGCGCTGGCCTACCTGCTGGCGCCCCTGACCGAGGGCTGGCCCGTCGTGCTCCGGGTGCTGGCCACCACCCTCCTCGCCACCCCGTGGATGACCTACGTCCTCCTGCCCTTCGTCACGCGCCTCTTCGGCCGCTGGCTCGCCCGCACCTGACCGCGTCCGACCGCGTCTGACGAGCGGGCAGCCTTGCGGCACAGCCGATCTGTCTCGCACGTCACAGCCCGGCTGTCTGCTCGCTCACAGCGCGATGCATACCCGCAGGGGTACCTTCGGAGCATGACCACCACCATGAGGTCACTCGTGGTCCTGGGAGCGGGCACGGCCGGCACCATGGTCGTGAACAAGCTGCGGCACCGGCTCCCCACCGACGAGTGGCGGATCACCGTCGTCGACAAGGACGACACGCACGACTACCAACCGGGCTACCTCTTCCTGCCGTTCGGGCTCATCGCGCCCGAGCAGGTGAGGCGCAGCAGGCACGCCCTCCTCGCCGACGGGGTCGAGCTCGTCCTCGGCGACGTCGACCTCGTCGACACCGCCGCCGCCGAGGTCCACCTCGCGGACGGCCGCAGGCTCGGCTACGACCAGCTCGTCATCGCCTCGGGCACCACGCCGCGGCCGGACCAGACGCCCGGCATGCTCGGGCCCGAATGGCACCGGAGCGTCGGCGAGTTCTACACGTACGACGGAGCGCTCGCGCTGCGCGACCAGCTGGCCGGCCTCTCGGGCGGGCGCCTCGTCGTGCACGTCACCGAGATGCCGATCAAGTGCCCCGTCGCGCCCCTCGAGTTCACCTTCCTCGCCGACGACTTCCTGCGCCGCCGGGGCCTGCGCGAGCAGGTCGAGATCGTCTTCGTGACGCCCCTCGACGGTGCCTTCACCAAGCCCGTCGCGAGCCGCGAACTGGGGCACCTGCTGGCCGACAAGGGCATCACCGTCGAGACGGACTTCCTCGTCGAGCACGTCGACCAGGAGCGTCGCGTCCTCGTCTCCTACGACGAGCGCGAGATCCCCTACGACCAGCTCGTGACCGTGCCGCTCAACATGGGGGCCGACTTCGTGGCCCGGTCCGGCCTCGGCGACGAGCTGAACTACGTGCCCGTCGACAAGCACACCCTGCAGTCCACGGAGCACCCGTCCGTCTTCGTGCTCGGCGACGCGAGCAACATCCCGACGTCGAAGGCGGGCTCGGTCGCGCACTTCGCGGTGGAGGTCTTCGTCGACAACTTCCTCGAGCACGTCGCCGGGCGCCCCATGACGCACTCCTTCGACGGGCACGCGAACTGCTTCGTGGAGTCCGGCGGCGGCAAGGCGATGCTCCTCGACTTCAACTACGACACCGAACCGCTGACCGGGACGTTCCCGCTGCCGCGCGTCGGCCCGATGACCCTGCTCAAGGAGTCCCGGGCCAACCACCTCGGCAAGCTCGCGTTCCGGCACGTCTACTGGAACCTCCTGCTCCCCGGACGACCTCTCGGCCTGCCCGCGCACATGTCGATGGCGGGGAAGGTCCCCGCCGCCTGAGCCCGCAGCTCTCGGAAAGGAGCGACACCATGCCCATCACGACGATCGCCGGCCGTGCCGTCGACGTGAACGACGAGGGCTTCCTCACCAGACCCGAGCAGTGGTCCGACGACCTCGGACGCGAGCTCGGCCGCCTCATCGGCATCGAGCTGACCGACGAGCACTGGAGGCTCGTCCACTTCCTGCGCGACGACTTCACCCGCCAGGGGGAGACGGCGACGCTGCGCCGGGTCAGCACCCAGACCGGCACCCCGGTCAAGTCCCTCTTCACCCTGTTCCCCGGCAAGCCGGCCAAGAAGATGGCCTACGTCGCCGGCCTGCCCAAGCCGAAGGGATGTGTGTGATGACCACTCAGTCCACCCTCACCGAGCCGCTGGTGCCCTCGTTCGACGCGCCCGCCGAGCAGGGCCGCCGGCTCGCGATCATCTGCAGCAAGGGCAACCTCGACATGGCCTACCCCGGCCTCATCCTCGCCAACGCGGCGTTGGGCGAGGGCATCGAGACGCACCTGTTCTTCACCTTCTGGGGCTTCGACATGATCAACCGCAGGACCGCGGGCGACCTGAAGTTCACGATGCTCGGCAACACCGCCACCCACCTGCCCCAGGGCCTCGGCGGCATCCCGGGCATGACGCACCTCGCGACGTCGCAGATGAAGAAGAGCATCGCCGAGCTCGACGTGCCGGAGGTGCCGGAGTTCCTCGACCAGATCGTGGCCTCGGGCGGGCACCTGTGGGCGTGCCGCATGTCGGCCGACATGCAGCACCTCACCGAGTCGGACCTGCGCGACGACGTCGAGGGGATCATCTCGGCCTCCGACTTCATCGAGCTGACGGAGGGCGCGCAGCTGCTCTTCATCTGACGCGCCGGGAGCGCGACCGGCCGGTCGGGCTCCAGGCAGCCCGACCGGCCTTCACAGGATCTCCACACGTCGCACGCCTGGCGCCCGCGGGCGCGCTCCTAGGCTCGGGGTCATGAACCAGGGGTATGCCGCGCCGTCGCCGAGCGCGACCGCGCCGGCCACGGTGCTCGTCGTCGAGGACGACCCGACGATCAACGGAGCGCTCACCGATCGCCTTGTCGCGGAGGGCTTTCGCGTCGTCCAGGCGTTCGACGGACCCGGCGCCGTGGCGGCGAACTCCGAGCACGCGCCCGACCTCGTCGTCCTCGACCTCATGCTCCCCGGGTTCGACGGGCTCGAGGTGTGCCGCCGCGTCCACGCCGAGCGGCCCGTGCCCGTGCTCATGCTCACCGCCCGCGTCGACGAGACCGACCTGCTCGTCGGGCTCGGCGTCGGCGCCGACGACTACGTGACCAAGCCCTTCCGGATGCGCGAGGTCGTCGCCCGCATCCGGGCCCTGCTGCGCCGTGTCGACCGCGCCCGCGAGCTGGCCGAGGCACGCCCGCCCGTGCTCGCCCTCGGGGACCTCAGCGTCGACCGGGGCGCCCGCCGGGTGGAGGTGGACGGCGAGACCGTGCACCTGACGCCGCTCGAGTTCGACCTGCTCGTCGCGCTGGCGTCCACGCCCGGGGCCGTGCGCGCCCGGGACGAGCTGATGCGCGAGGTGTGGGGCTGGGCCGACGCGGGCGGCACCCGCACGCTCGACAGCCACGTCAAGTCGCTGCGCTCCAAGGTCGGCTCCACGCGCGTGCGCACCGTGCACGGGGTCGGCTACGCGCTGGAGGTCGGGAGCGAGGGGCTCGACCGGACCGACGGCACCGAGGGGGAGCGGTGAACAGCGACCGCCCGCTCGACGGCATCCGGTCGATCAAGGCAAAGCTGGCCCTGCTCGTCGCCGCGAGCATCGTCGCGGCGGCGCTCGTCTCGCAGGTCGGCGACCGGGCCGGCGTGCCCGGGTGGATCACCCTGCCCGTGACCGTCGTCGCCGCCCTCGGTGTCACGCAGTGGCTCGCCCGGGGCATGACCTCCCCGCTGCGCGAGATGACCGCGGCCGCGTCGCGGATGGCGACGGGCGACTACTCCCAGCGCGTCACGGCGACCTCGGCCGACGAGGTCGGGGCCCTGGGCGTCGCCTTCAACACGATGGCCGGCGACCTCGCGGACGCCGACCGGCAACGGCGCCAGCTCGTCGCGACGGTGTCGCACGAGCTGCGCACGCCCCTCGCGGCGCAGCAGGCGCTCCTCGAGAACCTCGTCGACGGGGTCGTGCGTGCCGACGACGCGGTGCTGCGCACCGCCCTGGCCCAGGCGGAGCGCCTCGGCACGCTCGTCGGTGACCTGCTCGACCTCAGCCGGGTCGACGGTGGGCAGGCGCCGCTCGCCCTCGCCCCCGTCGACGTCCGGGCCCTCGTCGAGGACGCCGTCGCCGAGGCCGGGGTGTCACGCCGCGGCACGCGGCACGTCGTGGAGGTGCCTGCCGACCTGCGGGTCAGCGCCGACGCGGCCCGGCTCGCGCAGGTGCTCGCCAACCTGCTCGACAACGCCGACCGGCACAGCCCCCCGGGCGGCACGGTCACGGTGAGCGCCGGCGCCGACGGCCCGGACCGGTGGTGGCTCGTCGTCGCCGACGAGGGCCGCGGCATCCCGGCCGCGCAGGCCGACCGCGTCTTCGACCGCTTCGGCTCCGGCGACGACTCGGGCGGCGGCACCGGGATCGGGCTCGCCATCGCGAGCTGGGTCTGCGAGCTGCACGGCGGCTCGATCAGCGCGGTCCAGCCGCCGGCGGGGGAGCGGGGGGCCCGCATCCGTGCCGTGCTGCCCATCGCGCCCCGACCTGCGCCCCGGACCGGCGCCCCGTCCGACGCGCCGTCCGACGCGCCGTCCGACGCGCCGTCCGACGCGCCGTCCGACGCGCCGTCCGACGCGCACCACACCACCCGTCCGCCTGCCGAGGAGTCACCCGTGCCCGTGCCCGACACCGTGCCTCACACTGTGCCCGCCACCGCGACGCCCTCCACCGCGTCACGCTCGACCGGGTCGCCCGCGACCGTCCCGGTGGGCCGGCCGCAGCCGCTCGTCGACACCCTCTTCGGGGACCTCTGGCCCGAGGCCGGGCTCGCCCCGCAGGTCCGGGTGCTGCTCGTGTGCCTCGGGGTCGGGGTGCTCTCCGCGGTCGTGCTGCCCTACCGCAACCTCGGCCTCGCGTTCTTCGCGGTGCTCGTGCTGGGCGGGTTCGTGCTGTGGCGGGCGAGTCGCTTCCGGCGCTCGCGGTGGGCCGCGGTCAGCAGCGGGCTCTGCGTGGCGCTCGCGGCGCTGTCGGTGCTCCGCGCGGCGGAGTGGCTCGCCGTGCTCGCCGTCGGGGTCGCCACGGTCGTCGCCACCACCGCCCTGACGAACGCGCGGGGCCTGCTCCCCGTCGTCGCCGGCCTCGCCGCGTGGCCGCTGTCGGCCCTGCGCGGGCTCCCGCTCCTCGGGCGCACCATCTCGGCGACGAGCCGCGTCGCGGTCCTGTGGCCGGTCGTGCGCACGGCAGCCGTCTCGCTAGTGGCCCTCGTCGTCTTCGGCGGGCTGTTCGCCTCGGGCGACGCGGTGTTCGGCTCGTGGGCGAGCGCCCTCGTGCCGAGCTTCGCGTGGGACAGCCTCGTCGTGCGCTCGTTCGTCGGCTTCCTCATGGGCGGCGCCCTGCTCGCGGGCTGCTACCTCTCCCTCAACCCGCCGCGCGTCGACCGCGTGGGCCTGCCGGGGGCCCGTCCGGTCGCCCGGGTGTGGGAGTGGGTCGTGCCCGTCGGTCTCGTCGTGGCGCTCTTCGTGGCGTTCGTCGTCGCGCAGGCGGCCGCGCTCTTCGGCGGGCACGCCTACGTCCAGCGCTCGACGGGGCTCACGTATGCCGCCTACGTGCACCAGGGCTTCGGGCAGCTCACGGCCGCCACGGTGCTGACGCTCGCGACGGTGGCGCTCGCCGTCCGCAAGGCCCCGCAGGCGACGGCCCGCGACCGGCTCGTGCTGCGCAGCGTGCTCGGGGCGCTCTGCGCGCTCACCCTCGTCGTCGTCGGTTCGGCGCTGCACCGGATGGACCTCTACCAGCAGGCGTACGGCTTCACCGTGCTGCGCGTGCTCGTCGACGCCGTCGAGCTGTGGCTCGGGCTGCTCGTCGTCCTCGTGCTCGTCGCGGGCATCCGGCTGCGCGGGTCCTGGCTGCCCCGGGCCGCGCTGCTCTCCGCGGCCGTCCTCCTGCTCGCCGGTGGGCTCGCGAACCCGGAGGCCTGGGTGGCGCAGCGCAACCTCGACCGCTACGTCTCGACGGGAGCCGTCGACGCCGCCTACCTCGCCACGCTGGGGCCCGACGCGGCCCCGACGATCGCGAACGGCACGCTGCCCGCGTCGGTCGCCGACTGCATCCTCTCCGCACAGTGGCGGCCCGCCGACGACGACGTGCTCTCCTTCAACCTCGGCCGGAGCCGGGCCGCGGACCTGCCGGGCTGGCGCGCGCCGGGCGGCAGCCCGTCGTGCGAGACGTACTGGACCGCCGACGTGCAGCGCTGACCGCCCCGCCGAGGGCCGCCGCGCCCAAGGCCGCCCCGGCGCTCGGCCGCCGGTCCGGCAGGATGGGCCGGGTGCGCGCCGACATCGCGGAGCTCTTCGAGCTCGACCCGACCCTGACCCACCTCAACCACGGTGCGTTCGGCGCCGTGCCCCGGTCGGTCCGGGAGGCCCAGGACCGGGCCCGCGCCCGCATCGAGGCCGCGCCGATGCGGGCCTTCCGCGACGAGCTGCCGGCCGCCCTCGAGGCCGCGCGGGAGGCGGCCACCCGGTTCGTCGGCGGCGCCGCCGGGTCGACGGCCCTCGTGCGCAACGTCACCGAGGCCGTCGGCGTCGTGCTGCAGGGCCTCGACGTCGGCCCGGGCGACGAGGTGGTCGTCAGCAACCACGGCTACCTCACGGCGGGGTGGAGCGCGGAGGCGCGCGGCGCGACGCTCCGCACGGCGACGTTCGGCGTCGACGACCGGCCCACCGACGTCGTGGCGGCCTTCGCGGCGGCCGTGACCGAGCGCACGCGCCTCGTCGTCATCGACCAGGTCACCTCGCCCACCGCCATCGTGCTGCCCGTCGCGCAGGTGGCCGAGACCGTCGCGCCGGTGCCCGTCCTCGTCGACGCCGCCCACGTGCCGGGAGCCCTGCCGGGCCTCGACGTCGAGGCCCTCGGGGTGGCGTTCTGGGCCGGAAACCTGCACAAGTGGTCCTACACGCCCCGGGCCGCCGCGACGCTCTGGGTGGCGCCCGCGCACCGTGCGGCGATGCGCCCGCTCGTCACCTCGTGGGCCCACGGGCTGCCCTTCCCCGAGCGCTTCGACCTGCAGGGCACCGTCGACCACTCCGCCTGGGTCACGGTGCCCGACGGTCTCGCGGCGTGGGCCGACCTCGGCGGCTGGGAGCAGGTGGACCGCAACGCCGAGCTGCTCGTGCGCGGCGCCGACCACGTGGCCGCCGCGCTGGGCACGCAGAGCCCGCACGGCGGCATCCCTGCTGCCCCCTGCCTGCGCCTCGTCGCGCTGCCGGACGGCGTGGCGACGACGACCGACGCCGCCGAGGAGCTGTGGCAGCGCCTCAGTGCGGCCGGGCTCGTCGTGCCGCCGGTGGCCTTCGACGGACGGGGCTACCTGCGTCTCGCGGCAGCGCCCTACAACGACGAGGACGACTACGCGCGGCTCGCCGCCGCCCTGCCGGGCGTGCTGGCCGGCCTGCCGGCGCGTCCGGCGACGGGCGGGTGACCCGGCTGAGCCCGATGCGACCGATGGGGTGCCGGTGTGGAAAGATCGACCGACCGCCGGAACGCTGCCCACGAGGAGGCCCTGCGCCATGACAGACGCCCAGACGACCCCCTTCCACCGGGTCCTTCTCAAGCTCTCCGGTGAGGTGTTCGGGGGTGGCAGCATCGGCCTCGACCCGGCCGTCGTCGCCGGCATCGCCAAGCAGATCGCCGACGCCGTGCGCGGCGGCGTCGAGGTGGCCGTCGTCATCGGTGGCGGCAACTTCTTCCGCGGCGCCGAGCTGCAGCAGCGAGGCATGGACCGCACGCGCGCCGACTACATGGGCATGCTCGGCACCGTCATGAACTGCCTCGCGCTGCAGGACTTCCTCGAGAAGGAGGGCGTCGAGACCCGCGTGCAGTCCGCCATCGCGATGCAGCAGGTCGCGGAGCCCTACATCCCGCGCCGGGCCATCCGCCACCTCGAGAAGAGCCGCGTCGTCATCTTCGGCGCCGGAGCCGGCATGCCGTTCTTCTCGACCGACACGGTCAGCGCCCAGCGCGCGCTCGAGATCAAGTGCGACGCCGTGCTCATCGCCAAGAACGGCGTCGACGGCGTCTACGACTCCGACCCGCGCACCAACCCCGAGGCGAAGAAGCTCGAGACCGTCACCTTCCAGGATGCGATCGTCGAGGGCCTCAAGGTCGTCGACGCGGCCGCCTTCAGCCTCTGCATGGAGAACAAGCTGCCCATGGTCGTGTTCGGCATGGAGGGCGCGGGTAACATCACGCGCGCCCTGCTCGGTGAGAAGATCGGCACGCTGGTCACCAACGCCTGAGCGAGGACCGCCCGGCGCCGCACCACGCGGTCGCCCGGCCCAGCAGCACCGTGACGCACGACGCACGACGCACGACGAACGACGAACGACGAACGAACGACGACGAACGACCGACGAGGAAGCCAGGCACATGATCGAAGAGACGATGTTCGAGGCCGAGGAGAAGATGGACAAGGCCGTCGAGGTCCTCAAGGAGGACTTCGCGGGCATCCGCACCGGCCGCGCGAACCCGGGACTGTTCAACAAGCTGACGGTGGAGTACTACGGCGCCCCGACGCCCCTTCAGCAGCTCGCGTCCTTCCAGAACCCCGAGCCGCGCACCATCCTCGTCATCCCGTTCGACAAGTCGGCGATGCACGAGATCGAGAAGGCCATCCGCGACTCCGACCTCGGGGTCAACCCGAGCAGCGACGGCAACCAGATCCGCTGCGTCATGCCGGAGCTCACCGAGGAGCGCCGCCGCGAGTACATCAAGCTCGCGAGCCACAAGGCGGAGGAGGCACGCGTCTCCGTGCGCAACATCCGGCGCAAGGCCAAGACCGACCTCGACAAGCTCGTCAAGGACGGCGAGGTCGGCGAGGACGACGGGGCGCGCGCGGAGAAGGAGCTCGACGGGCTCACCAAGAAGCACACCGACCTCGTCGACGGTCTCGTCAAGGCCAAGGAGACCGAGCTGCTCGAGGTGTGACCTCGACGCTCGTCCCCGATGATGACGACTGACTCCCCGTCGGAGCCCGTGGACCCCGCCACGCGGGGTCCGCAGACCGACGGCGACGGGCTGCTCGAGCCCGTGCCCTACGACCCTGCCCTGGACGACCTCGCCGGCCTGCCGCCCGAGCAGGTGCTGGAGAAGAAGCAGAGCCGCGCCGGGCGCAACCTGCCGGCCGCGATCGGCGTGGGGGTCGGCCTCGGCGTGCTCATCGTCGCGACCCTGCTCATCCGCAAGGAGTCGTTCGTCGTCCTCGTGGCCGTCGCCGTGGCGGTCGGCATCTGGGAGATGCGGGCCGCGCTGCGCAACGCCGGCGTCCACGCGCCGCTCGCGCCACCGGTGCTCGGCATGGTCGCGACGCTGTGGGCCGCCTACGTGCACGGTCCCGTCGGGCTCGTCGTGGCGTGGGCGCTCACCTGCCTCGCCGTCGTGGTCTGGCGTGCTGCCGGTCGCCGTGAAGGGGCCGGGCGCGACGCGCTCGGCGGCGTCTTCATCTCGACCTACCCGCCCTTCCTCGTCGGGTTCGCGGTACTCCTGCTCGCGCCGGAGGACGGCCTGGGCCGCGTCTTCGTCTTCCTCATCACGACCGTGTGCAGCGACGTCGGCGGCTACGCCGCGGGCGTCCTCCTCGGCCGTCACCCGATGGCCCCCTCGATCAGCCCGAAGAAGTCGTGGGAGGGCTTCGCCGGGTCGGTGCTCCTCTGCGTCGTCGGCGGCTCCCTGACGGTGCACCTGCTGCTCGACCACTCGTGGGTCATCGGCATCGCGCTCGGGGTGGGGGTGGCGATCGCGGCCACCGTCGGGGACCTCATGGAGTCGCTCATCAAGCGCGACCTCGGCATCAAGGACATGTCGAACGTGCTCCCCGGCCACGGGGGCATCATGGACCGGCTCGACTCCCTCGTCGTCGTCGCGCCCGTCGTGTGGGCCGTGCTGACGCTCCTCGCCGCCCAGCCCTCCTGAGCCGTGGGAGACGACGAGCAGCCCGCGGCGGCGAGCCCGGCGAGGCCCTTCGACCACACCGGCCGCGTCGTGCTCGTCACGGGCGCCGGCAGCGCGACCGGCATCGGCTTCGCCAGCGCCCGGCTGCTCGGGCGGCTGGGCGCCGCGGTCGTGCTCGGCGCGACGACCGGGCGCGTCGCGGCCCGCGTCGACGAGCTGGCCGCCGAGGGCATCGAGGCCTCGGGCCTCGCCGGTGACCTCACCCGCCCCGAGGACGCCGACGCGCTCGTGCGGCACTGCCTCGCCCGGCACGGTCGCCTCGACGCCGTCGTCAACAACGCCGGCATGGTGAGCGCGGCCGACCCCGACACCCTCGGCGGCGACCTCGCCGCGACCGACCCGGAGCGGTGGCGGCGCTCCCTCGCGCGCAACCTCGACACCGCCTACCTCGTGACGCGCGCGTCGCTGACCGCGCTGCGGGCGTCGGGCTCGGGCCGGGTCGTGCTCGTCAGCAGCCTCACCGGCCCCGTCATGGCGATGCGGTCCGAGGTCGCCTACGCGACGGCCAAGGCCGGGCTTGTCGGTCTGGCCCGTGCGCTCGCCGTCGACGAGGCGCGGCACGGCGTCACGGTCAACGCGGTGGCGCCGGGCTGGGTCGCCACCGGCTCGCAGACCCCCGACGAGGCGCGCGAGGCGGGCGCCACCCCGCTCGGGCGCTCCGGCACCGCGGACGAGGTGGCCGCCGCCGTCGCGTTCCTCACCGCCCGCGAGGCGTCCTACGTCACGGGCCAGGTGCTCGTCGTCGACGGCGGCAACGCCGTGGCGGAGCAGCGCGCACCGCGTTTTGACTCCACCTGAGACACTGGTGGGGAGATGACTGACACTTCCGCCCCCGCCTCCGAGCCCGCCGCGCCGTCCGATGCCGCGTCAGCGCCTGCGACAGGTCCTGCGACGGCCCCCGTCGCGCTGCCCGAGCCGACGACCGCGCGTCCCGCGCCGGGCGAGCTGACCTTCCGCGCGCCCCGGCGCGGCAAGCCGCCGCGCCACCTCGCCGACCTCGCACCGGCGGAGCGCAAGGAGGCCGTCGAGTCGCTGGGGCACCAGGGGTTCCGCGCCAAGCAGCTCTCGACCCACTACTTCGAGCGCCTCGAGGACGACCCGGAGCAGATGACCGACCTGCCCAAGGCGGTCCGGGCCGAGCTCGTCTCCGACCTGCTGCCGACGCTGCTCACCCCGATCGTGCAGCGCGTGGCCGACGACGGCCAGACGATGAAGTACGCATGGCGGCTGCACGACGGCGCCATCGTCGAGTCGGTGCTCATGCGCTACCCGAACCGCGTCACCATCTGCATCTCGAGCCAGGCCGGCTGCGGCATGAACTGCCCCTTCTGCGCCACCGGCCAGGCCGGGCTCACCCGCAACATGTCGGCGGGCGAGATCGTCGAGCAGGTCGTGTGGGCGGCCCGGGCCCTCCGCCGCGGTGAGCTCGCCGGCGGCGGCGACGAGGACCGCGAGGCACCGCTGCGCGTCAGCAACGTCGTCTTCATGGGGATGGGCGAGGCGCTCGCCAACTACAAGGCGGCCGTCGGCGCGATCCGCCGCCTCACCGACCCCGCCCCCGACGGGCTCGGCCTCTCGGCACGCGGCATCACGATGTCGACCGTCGGCCTCGTGCCCGGCATCGACAAGCTGACGGCGGAGGGCATCCCCGTGACCCTCGCCCTCTCGCTGCACGCCCCCGACGACGAGCTGCGCAACGAGCTCGTGCCGATCAACACGCGCTGGTCGGTCGACGAGGCGCTCGACGCGGCGTACCGCTACTACGAGGCGACCGGGCGCCGGGTGTCGATCGAGTACGCCCTGATCCGCGACATGAACGACCAGGGCTGGCGCGCCGACCTGCTCGGCGAGAAGCTCAACCGGCGCGGCCGTGGCTGGGTGCACGTCAACCCGATCCCGCTCAACCCGACGCCGGGCTCGAAGTGGACCGCCTCGCGCCCCGGCGTCGAGCAGAACTTCGTCGAGCGGCTGCGCGCGCACGGCATCCCGACGACGATCCGCGACACCCGCGGGCAGGACATCGACGGGGCCTGCGGGCAACTCGCCGCCTCCACCGCCTGACGCGCGTACGCTGGCGGCGTGCAGGCGCCAGCTCTGACGCTCGGGGTCCTCGGCCGGTCGCTCAAGGAGAACGAGCACCGGCTGCCCATCCACCCACGCCACCTCGACCGCGTGCCCGCAGCGCTGCGCGAGGGGATCTTCCTCGAACGCGGCTACGGGGAGCGCCACGGCGTCGCGGATGACGAGCTCGAGCGCTTCGTCGGGGGACTGCGCAGCCGTGAGCAGCTCGTCGACGAGTGCGACGTCGTGCTCGCGCCCAAGCCGCTGCTGCAGGACATCACGGGGCTGCGCATCGGGCAGGTGCTGTGGGGCTGGCCGCACTGCGTGCAGGACGCCGAGCTGACCCAGGTGGCCATCGACCGGCAGCTGACCCTCATCGCCTTCGAGGCCATGAACCACTGGAACCGCGACGGGTCGTTCAACCTGCACGTCTTCCACAAGAACAACGAGCTCGCGGGCTACTGCTCGGTGCTGCACGCGCTGCAGCTCGCCGGCACGACGGGCTCGTACGGGCCGCACCGGCGGGCGGTCGTGATCGGCTTCGGCGCGACCGCCCGGGGCGCGGTGACGGCCCTGGGTGCCCTGGGCATCGGTGAGGTCGACGTGCTGACGCACCGGGAGCGCGCCGCCGTGGCCGCGCCGATCCACTCGGCCCGGATCGTGCACTTCGACACCGACGACACGACCGTGCGGGCCAGCCACGCGGTGACCGAGCACGGCAGGGTCGAGCTCGGCGAGTTCCTCGCCGACCACGACATCGTCGTCAACTGCGTCCTGCAGGACACCGATGCCCCGCTCGTCTTCATGGACGATCACGACCTCGAGCGGATGACCCCGGGCAGCATCGTCATCGACGTGTCCTGCGACGAGGGGATGGGCTTCAGCTGGGCGCGGCCGACGAGCTTCGCCGAGCCGACCTTCGTCGTGGGGGATCACGTGCTCTACTACGCGGTCGACCACAGCCCGTCCTACCTCTGGAACTCCGCCACGTGGGAGATCAGCGAGGCCCTGCTGCCGTTCCTGCCGACGGTCATGGCCGGGCCGGAGACCTGGGACTCCTCGCCGACGATCCGGCGCGCCATCGAGATCCGGGGCGGGGTCATCCAGAACCCGGCGATCCTCTCGTTCCAGGGCCGCTCGGCCGTGCACCCGCACGCGCCGATCGCCACCTGAGAACGCCTCCGCGCGCCCGGACGCCGTGGCCGACCTCGTCCCGGTGCGCGCGACCCGGTGCTCTCGAAGGTTTGACATGCCGTCCGGTCCCCGGCGGACTCCTCCTTGCCCGCCGGGAACCGGGCCGTACTCCGGCACCAAGGTTGTCGGGGAACCGTGCACCGTGTGCCCGGAGCCCCCTGTGCTCACGCGCCCCTGAAGGCGCGACACGTGGTGACCGACGGCTGACGCCGCCGGAGTGCCCCCCTAGACCCTGCCCTGTTGTGCCGGTTCGACCGGCGAAGACAGGGTGACATCCGGGAGGGTGCACGCGGCATCCCCCGTGGGTGGACGGAGCGGCTCCACCAGAGGGGGAGGGTCTCTCGCCCTTCTGGGGCTGCCGGGTCGGTAGCGTGGGTGCCTCGGAGTGGTTCGCAGCTCGCAGCGATGCGGCGGTTCGGGGACGCAGGAAGGCAGCACGTGGCGACGAGGGCGCAGGGGACCACGAGGCTGTCGGACGCGACCCTGCTGGCGCTGCGTCACGCCGACGAGGTCATCCACAAGGCCGACCGGTCGGACGTCTTCACGGCCTACGACGCCTTTCGCGCGGCCATCGGTGCGCTCGTGCCCCTCGACGACTTCTACGTCGGCCTCATCAACGAGGCCGACCGGCGGATCAGCTATCCCTACGTCTTCAGCAACGGCGCCTACCTCGAGGGCGGCACGCTGACGTTCGGTCCGTCCGGCGTCGTGGCCTGGGTGCTCGCGTCGCGCCGCCCGTACCGGTATGCCGACGACGGCGGTGCGCTGCTCAACCGCGGGTCGCGCTTCGGCGACGACGACCTCTCCGCGGACGCGCTCGTCGTGCCGATGGTCAGCAGCGACGGCACCCGCGTCGTCGGCGTCGTCGGGGCCCTCTCGGACACCCCCGGCGCCTTCACCGACGAGAGCGCGGCCGCCATGGAGTGGCTCGCGGCCCTCGTCGTGGACCGGGTCCACGCGAGCGACCCGTCGCGCAACCTCAACCTCGGCCTCGTCTACCCGGAGCTCGAGGGGGAGGGCGACCCGAGCCTGCTGCTCGCCGTCAACACGGCCTGCCGTGAGCTGACGGCCGTCTCGCGCGAGCTCCAGGAGATCGCCACGGCCCTCGAGACCGGGGGTGACGCCGACACCGCCCGCCGGCTCTCCGAGATCGGGACGCGCTGCTTCGAGATCCAGGCGAGCGTCATCACGCGCGTCGGTCCGGTCGCCGACGAGCCGCCGCCCGACCCGCTCGCGGCGCTGTCCCCCCGCGAGCGTGCCGTCGTCGAGCTCGTCACCGGTCCGCTCGGCGACCCCGGCAACGTCGGGATCGCCGAGACCCTGGGCATCGGTCCCGCGACGGTCAAGACGCACATGGCCTCGCTGCTCGACAAGCTGGGACTCGAGCACCGCAGCGAGCTGCGCTGGGTCGTCCGCGAAGGCGGTGGCACCGGCCCCGGCAACGGCACCGCCACCGGCAACGGCAACGGCCACGGCGACGGCAACGGCACGGACAGCGGCGGCCGGGGTCGTGCGCCGCGGCGCTCCCGCAGCCAGGCTCCCGCGTCCCGCGGTCGCCGCCCGGGGTCGTAGGCGTTCAGGCGGGCTCGGCGCGGTAGGTGCGGCGGTAGGCCAGCGGCGACATCCCGACCGCCGCCGCGAGGTGCTGGCGCAGCGAGGCCGCCGTGCCGAACCCCGCCTCGTCCGCGACCCGGTCGACCGGCAGGTCGGTCGTCTCGAGCAGGTGCCGCGCGCGATCGAGCCTGGCCCGCCCGAGCCAGGCGCCCGCCGTCTCGCCGGTCTCGTCCCGGAAGCGCCGGGTGAAGGTGCGCACGCTCATGCCGGCGTGCGCGGCGAGGTCGCTGAGCCCGATCGGCTCGTCGAGGCGCTCGAGGGCCCACGCCCGCGTCGATCCCGTGGCGGAGGCGCCCCCGGGGCCGGGACCGGCCGGCACCGGTCGCTCGATGAACTGGGCCTGCCCACCGGCCCGCCACGGCGCCACGACCGCCCCGCGCGCGACCCGGTTGGCGTCCTCGGTGCCGAGGTCCCGGCGCAGCACGTGGAGCAGCAGGTCGATGCCGGCCGCGTTGCCCGCCGAGGTGAGCACGTCGCCGTGGTCGACGTAGAGCACGTCCGGGGTGAGCGTGACGGCGGGGAAGTGCCGGGCGAAGGCGGCGGCGTGCGCCCAGTGGGTGGTGGCCTCGCGTCCGTCGAGCCTGCCCAGGCCGGCGAGGACGAAGGCGCCGGTGCAGATCGAGAGCCACCGGGCGTCCGGTCGTGCGGTCGCCGCCAGGGCGCGCAGCTCGTCGGGCAGCCGGCCCTCGGAGACGATCGGGCTGTTCGTGATGCCCGGCACCACGACGGTGTCGGCCGTCGCGACGACCGAGCGCGGGTGGGTCGGGAGCGCGGCGTAGCCCGCTGACGTGGTGACCGGCCCGTCGTCGAGGGTGCACATCGTCACCTCGTAGGGCGCCGGACCGGTCGTGGGCCGGCCCGGCGCGCCCGGCTCGAGGGCCCCGGCGCGCAGGAAACGGTGCGGCAGGCCCAGCTCGAAGGCGACGACGCCGTCGAGCGCGAGCACCGCGACGTGATGGGAGCGGTCGGTCGGCAGGCGCATGGCCAGATTCTTGCACATCGTGTCCTTCGGGCCACTCGCGTCGAGGCACCCGGATGCCGGAGGGTGGGCGCGTGAGCCTCACCGACCGCCGTGCCGGCGACGTCCCCGACGACGCCGTGCCCCCCGTGCCCGCCCTGCCCGCCCCGCCCGCCCCGCCCACCCTGCCCGCAGTCCGTGGGGTGCACCCCGCGTGGTGTGTGGCCGCCGTCACGTTCCTGACGATCATCGGGGCGGCCGGCTTCCGGTCGACCCCCGGCGTGCTCATGACGCCCCTGCACGAGGAGTTCGGCTGGCCGATGGGCGTCATCGGCCTCGCGGTCTCGGTCAACCTCGTGCTCTTCGGGCTCGCGGCGCCCTTCTCCGCCGCGCTGATGGAGCACCTGGGCGTGCGGCGGGTCGTCGCAGTGGCCCTCCTCCTCGTCGGGGTCGGCTCGCTGCTGCCCGTGTGGGTCACGCAGTCGTGGCAGCTCGTGCTGTGCTGGGGCATCGTCGTCGGCCTGGGCACGGGCGCCATGTCGATGGGCCTCGTCGCGACCGTGTCGGGCCGCTGGTTCGTCGCGCGGCGCGGGCTCGTCACCGGCATCCTCACGGCCGCCGGCGCGACGGGCCAGCTCATCTTCCTGCCCGCCCTCGCGTGGCTCGCCGAGCACCACGGCTGGCGCACGGCCGCGATCACGACGTCCGTCGTCGCCGTCGCCGTCGTGCCGCTCGTGGTGCTCCGGCTGCACGACCACCCGAGCGTGCTCGGTCGCACCGCGTACGGCGCCCCGGAGGACGCCCCGGTCGCCCGCCCGCCGCGGCCGTCGGCGCACCCCGTCCACGTCGCGCTGGCCACGCTGCGCGACGCCGCCCGCACCCGGGTGTTCTGGTTGCTCGCCGGCAGCTTCGCCGTCTGCGGCGCCTCGACGAACGGGCTCGTCGGCACCCACTTCATCCCGGCCGCCCACGACCACGGCATGCCGACGACGACGGCGGCCGGCCTGCTCGCGCTCGTCGGGATCTTCGACGTCGTCGGCACGATCTTCTCCGGCTGGCTCACCGACCGCGTCGACCCGCGCGTCCTGCTCGCCGCCTACTACACCCTGCGCGGCGCCTCGCTCTTCCTGCTCCCCTCGCTCTTCGGCGACACGATGCACGTCAGCATGCTGGCGTTCGTCCTCTTCTACGGCCTCGACTGGGTGGCCACCGTGCCCCCGACGATCGCCCTGTGCCGCAGCGCCTACGGCGACCGGGCCCCGGTCGTGTTCGGCTGGGTCTTCGCCGCGCACCAGCTCGGTGCGGCCGTCGCGGCGGTCGGCGCGGGCCTCGTGCGCGACCAGCTCGGCACCTACGACCTCGCGTGGTACGTCGCAGGCGCGCTCTGCCTCGTCGCCGCGGCCTTGTGCGTGGCGATCACGACCGTTCGTCTGTCAGATGCGTCACCTCGGCGCACGGACTCTGGCGCGGAGGCGGCCCCGACGGCACAGTGAGGCCATGGGAGACGTCATCGACGACGGGACGGGCGCGGACACGGCCGCG
The DNA here is from genome assembly GCF_040300125.1 of Terrabacter sp. NPDC000476. Taxonomy (NCBI): domain Bacteria; kingdom Bacillati; phylum Actinomycetota; class Actinomycetes; order Micrococcales; family Intrasporangiaceae; genus Terrabacter; species Terrabacter sp. NPDC000476. The sequence goes on along the minus strand of NZ_JBEPDF010000001.1, from coordinate 1,248,244 downwards.
ACGACGAACGCACCAGTGGACGCACGAGCCGAGCCAGCGGCGGACACGAGCGCGAGCGGGCACGCGGACGGCGGTGCCGTGACGGCATACCGGAGCATGCACGAGGCGAGCCTGCGCGACCCGGAAGGCTTCTGGCGCGAGGCCGCCCGCGGCATCGACTGGGTGACGCCGCCGACGCGCGTCCTCGACGACACGCGTCCGCCGTTCTACCGCTGGTATCCCGATGCCGAGCTCAACGTCTGCTTCAACGCGCTCGACCGGCACGTGGTGGCCGGGCGCGGCGAGCAGCCCGCGCTCCACTACGACTCGCCGGTCACCGGCACGCAGGAGACGATCACGTATGCCGGCCTGCTCGAGCGCGTCGCCCGCTTCGCGGGTGCCCTCGCCGGGCTCGGGGTCGAGAAGGGCGACCGCGTCGTCATCTACATGCCGATGGTGCCGGAGGCGGTCGTCGCGATGCTCGCGTGCGCGCGGCTCGGGGCCGTGCACTCCGTGGTGTTCGGCGGGTTCGCGCCGCAGGAGCTCGCGGCGCGCATCGAGGACGCGGCGCCCAAGGTCGTCGTGTCGGCCAGCTGCGGCGTCGAGCCGTCGCGCGTCGTGCCCTACAAGCCGATGCTCGACGAGGCGCTCCACCGCAGCAGCCACAAGCCCGAGTCGGTCGTCGTGCTCCAGCGCGAGCAGCTGCGGGCCGCGGTGGGGGAGCGCGACACCGACTGGGAGGAGATGACCTGGGACGAGGTCGACGCCGACGCCGAGCCGGCCGACTGCGTCACCGTCGCGGCGACCGACCCGCTCTACGTCCTCTACACCTCCGGCACGACCGGCCGGCCCAAGGGGATCTACCGCGACAGCGGCGGGTACGCGGTCGCGCTGCGCTGGTCGATGGCCAACGTCTACGACGTGGCGCCGGGCGAGACGATGTTCACGGCGAGCGACGTGGGCTGGGTCGTCGGGCACTCCTACATCGTCTACGCCCCGCTGCTCACCGGCGCGACGACGGTGCTCTACGAGGGCAAGCCGGTCGGCACGCCCGACGCGGGCGCGTTCTGGCGGGTCATCGAGCAGTACGGCGCCGTCTGCCTCTTCACCGCCCCGACGGCCTTCCGGGCGATCAAGAAGGACGACTCGAACGCGTCGAAGCTCGCCGGTCACGACCTGTCGCGCTTCCGTGCGCTGTTCCTCGCCGGCGAGCGCCTCGACCCCGACACGTATGCGTGGGCCTCCGAGGCGCTCGGCAGGCCGGTGATCGACAACTGGTGGCAGACCGAGACCGGGTGGCCGATCGCCGCCAACCCCAAGGGGATCGGACTGCTGCCGATCAAGCCGGGGTCGCCGACCGTGCCGGTGCCGGGCTACGACGTGACGGTGCTCGACGGCGCCGGTGAGCCGGTCGCCCCGGGGGTCGAGGGCGCGATCTGCATCAAGCTGCCGATGCCCCCGGGAACGCTGCCGACCCTCTGGGGTGACGACGAGCGCTACGTCAGCTCCTACCTCTCCGCGTTCCCGGGCTACTACCTGACCGGGGACGGCGGCCACCTCGACGAGGACGGCTACCTCTACGTCATGGGTCGCACCGACGACGTGCTCAACGTGGCCGGGCACCGCCTGTCGACCGGGTCGCTCGAGGAGGCGCTCGCCGGGCACGAGGCCGTCGCCGAGTGCGCGGTCATCGGGGTCCACGACGACCTCAAGGGGCAGGTGCCGCGGGCCCTCGTCGTGCTCAAGTCGGGGATCGACGCCGAGCGCGAGGGGCAGCGCATCCGGTCGGAGCTCGTGGCACGCGTGCGGGCCGAGGTCGGTCCGGTCGCGGCCCTGCACCGGGTCGACATCGTGGCAGGCCTGCCCAAGACGCGGTCGGGCAAGATCCTGCGCAAGACGATGCGCGAGATGGCCGACGGCAAGAGCCCGGCCGTGCCGGCCACGATCGAGGACGCCGCGGTGCTCGACACCCTGGCCCCCGTCCTCAGGTCGTCCGACCCCACCTGAGCAACCCGCTCGGCGGCTGGAACTGCGCCACGGCGCGGTTGCAGCTGCGTATCGCGCCCTCGGGCGGCTGGAACTGCGCCACGGCGCGGTCTCGGCGTCAGGGGAGCGGGGTCGGGGCGGTGGGCGCGCTCGGCAGCAGGAGGGGCGCCACCTCCTCGAGCGCGTCGACGAGGTGCACGGCCTGCTCCATCGGTCGTCCCGCCGCGAGGGCACGGACCGCCGGCCAGACGGGCACGCGATCGGTCCAGTGGCGCCGGCCGACGAGCACGAGCGGCGGCAGCACGGCGTCCTCGGGGGCGTAGAAGAGCGGGGTCACGGCCTGGAACACCTCCTGCACCGTGCCGGCCGCGCCCTCGAGGACCACGACGCCGGCGTTCGAGCGCGCGAGCAGCCCCTCCTCGCGGATCGCGTTCGAGAAGTACTTGGCGATGGCGTCGCAGAAGACGTTGGGCGGCTCGTGGCCGTAGAACCACGTCGGGATGCCGAGCGACCGGGCGGAGGGGCCCAGCGTCTCGGTCGGTCCGACCGGCTCGCCACCGGCGACGTCGGCGCGCACCGACAGGGCCACCTGCGCCCAGGAGGTGACGTCCGGGCGGAACCCGGGGACGCCTGCGAGCCGACCCAGGGCGTCGTCGACGTCGGGCCGGCTGCGGCAGAGCGCGCCGAGGTTCGCCGCCTCCATGGCGCCCGGGCCGCCACCGGTCGCGACGAGGTGGCCGGCCTCGGCCAGAGTGTGGCCGAGGAGCGCGGCAGCCGCATACGCCGACGAGTCTCGTTGCAGCGCATGGCCGCCCATGATCCCGACGACCGAGCGGCGCGCGACGAACTCGTCCAGCTCGTCGGTCACGGAGTCGTCGTGGATGGCGCGCACGAGGGTGCAGTACGCGTCGCTGCGCAGCCGGGCGTCGACCGACCAGTGGTAGGCGCGGGCGTCCGGCGTGGCGGCATACCCGTGCTCCAGCCCGGCGTAGAGGTCGCCGGGCAGGTAGAGCCCGCGCCACGGGTCGACGGGTGCGTCGGCGACGCCGGGGAAGACGATGGCGCCCCGTCGCAGCAGCAGCTCGCCGACGCCCAGCGGCACCGTGCCGCCGAGCACAACCAGCCCGGTGAGGTCGCGCCGTGCGGCGAGGCGCGCCTCGTAGCCGGTGAGGTCGAGGTCCTGCAGGCGCAGTCCGCGCACGGGCGCCCCCGAGTCGAGGTGGTCGTCCAGCTCGTCGAGGGTCTCGATCTCCATGCGCCCATCCTGCCCGCCCGCGCGCTCGTCGCTCGCGTGGGCGGCCCGTGTCGAGGTGCCGTGCGTGCCGACGGGCGGACCGGCCGACGAGCGCGCGGACGGCGCTGCGAGGATCGGGGCCATGGTCGGGGTGCTGGAGGGTTTCGCGACGATCGCGGTCATCGTCGCGGTCGGCTGGTTGCTCGCCGACCGGCGCGTGCTCGACGAGTCCGCGCAGGGCAACCTCTCCCGGCTCGCCTTCCACGTCGCGTCCCCGGCGCTGCTGCTCACCGTCATGCAGCGCACCCCCCTCGACGCCGTGCTCTCGGCGAACCTCGTCACCTCGCTCATCAGCTTCGCCACGGTCGTGGGTGTCTACCTCGTCGTGGCCCGACTCCGTTGGGCCGGAGCCTCGCTCGGCTCCCGAGTGATCGGCGGGCTGTCCGCCGGCTACGTCAACGCCGGAAACCTCGGCATCCCCATCGCCCTCTACGTGCTCGGTGACGTGGCCTGGGTGGCCCCGACGCTGCTCATGCAGCTGCTCGTCATCACGCCGATCGCCATGGCGCTCTTCGACAGCGACGCGAGGGGCGAGCGACCGACGCTCGGTCGCAGCCTGCGGCGGATGCTCGGCAACCCGATCACCCTCGGCGCCGTCGCCGGCCTGCTCATCGCCGTCTTCGACGTGCACCTGCCGCGCGTCGTCGCCGCCCCGATCGACCTGCTCGGGGCGATGGCCGTGCCCTCGATGCTCGTCGCCTTCGGCATCTCGCTCCGACGCGGCCCGCGCCCGGCAGCGGGGCACACGGCCGGTCACGTCTGGACCCTCGTCGCGCTCAAGGTGGCGCTCATGCCGGCCGTCGGGCTCGGCGTGGGTCTGGCCCTCGGGCTGCGGGGGCAGGCGCTCTTCGCCGTCGTCGTGACGGCCGCGCTGCCCACGGCGCAGAACATCTTCACGTATGCCGTCCGCTACCGGCGCGAGGTCAACCTGGCGCGTGACGCCATCTTCGTCAGCACGTTCGCGTCGGTGCCGGTCATCGTCGGCATCGCGGGGCTCTTCCACGCCTTCGCCGGCGTCTGACGGGCAGAGCCCGGCCGATCCGCGCGCAGGTGTGCGGGCGGCCCACGGCGGGCCGGCGACCGCGGCGCCGCGACGTCGCGACGTCGCGTGCGGCTCAGCCCCAGTTGGCTGCCTGGGTCAGGCAGAAGGGGTGGCCGCTCGGGTCGAGCAGCACCCGCCAGGTCTCGCCGGGCTGCTCGTCCGGCAGCGTCGCCCCCGCGGTCACGCACTCCGCAGCCGCCGCGTCGAGGTCGTCGACGGCCAGGTCGAAGTGGAACTGCTTGCTGCCGTGCGCGTTCGGCCATCCAGCGGGCTCGTGGTCCTCGACGAGGCCCAGCCCGAGCGCGACCCCGCCGGGTCCGCTCAACATCGCGTACTCGTCCTGCACGTGCGCGACGTCCCAGCCGAGCACGGTCGACCAGAACGCGGCGTCGCGTCGGGCGTCCGAGCTGTCGAGCGTGATCATCTTGAGGGTGGCGACGGCCATGTCGGGTCCTTTCGTCAGCGGCGGTTGCTGCCTCCGAGTGTGCCGCGCCGCCCCGCCCGCCGTCTTGGACGAAACCGACACGTCCGCGCGCGAGCCGGGACCAGCGCCGGCGGTCCGGATCCCGTCGCGGGGCGGGGTGCCACCGCGACGGGATCCGGACCCGGTCCGCGCCTCGCGACCGCGGGTTCCGTCAGAAGCCGCCGCCGAAGTCGCCACCGCCGAAGTCGCCACCGCCGAAGTCCCCTCCGCCGAAGTCCCCTCCGCCGAAGTCCCCTCCGCCGAAGCCGCCACCGAAGTCGCTGCCGAGATCGCCCCCGGCCAGGTCGCTGCCACCGGCATCCCCACCGGCATCCCCACCGGCATCCCCACCGGGATCGCCACCGGCGTCCCCACCGGCATCGCCCGCGTCTCCCGAGTCGGCCCCGGCGTCCCCGGCTTCCTGCGCCTCGGGGGAGGAGTCGTAGCCGCCGAGCATCATGTCGGCGAGCGCGGAGCCGACGACGACACCAGCGATGGTGCCGAGCATGGAACCGCCGATGAGGCCGCCCATGCCCATGCCGCCCCGACCGCCCATGCCACCCATGCCGGGGCGTCCGCCACCGAAGGCACCCTGCAGGTAGCCGGGTCGGCCCATCTCGGCGCGCGTGGCGCTGCGGGCGAGGTCGGCGGGCTGGTCGCTGACCGGCCGCTCGGCCTCGGGCAGGTCCTCGTTGAGGCGCTGCAGCACCATCTGGCGCTGCTCGGGCGAGAGCTTCGCGAAGGCCTCGGTGTGCACGCGCTCGATGTCCTCGGGCGGCGCCGTGCGCAGCAGGTACTTGTAGCGGGCGATGGCCCGCTCGTCCTCGCTCGAGGCGCCGCCCCGGGGCGCGGGCACGGCGTACGGCGCACCAGCCGGTGCCGGCGCCTGCGGCGGGCGCTGGCCCTGCTGCTGGGCCTGCTGCTGGAGCGGCTCACGTCCGAGGAGCTTGTCGAGGAATCCCATGTCTTCTCCTATGCGTCGGCGGTGCGTCGGCGTCGCACTCGCCCGATACCTACCCCAACGAACGGCGGACGCCAGCGTTCCGACGGCCTGCGCCGGGCCGGGGACGCACGAAGCCACCCGCGGACGGGTGGCTTCGTGCGGTGCTGCCGGGCGGCATACGGCCGTGGACCGGCGCGCTGGGAAACTGCTCAGAGGTGGTTCTCGGCCTCCGTCAGCACCGAGCGCAGGCGCGACTCGATGTCGTCGAACTCGGCCTGGCCCATGATGAGCGGGGGCGCGAGCTGGATGACGGGGTCGCCGCGGTCGTCGGCGCGGCAGTAGAGGCCGGCGTCGAAGAGCGCCTTGGAGAGGAAGCCGCGCAGGAGCCGCTCCGACTCGGCGTCGTTGAACGTCTCGCGGGTGCTCTTGTCCTTGACGAGCTCGATGCCGTAGAAGAAGCCGGCGCCGCGCACGTCGCCGACGAGCGGCAGGTCGAGCAGCTTCTCGAGGGTCGACTTGAAGAGCGGGGCGTTGTCCTTGACGTGCTGGTTGAGGCCCTCGCGCTCGAAGATGTCGAGGTTGGCCATCGCGACGGCCGCCGACACGGGGTGGCCACCGAAGGTGTAGCCGTGCGGGAAGTACGTCGTGCCGTTCTTGAACGGCTCGAAGAGGCGGTCGCTCGCGATCATCGCGCCGATGGGGGAGTAGCCGCTCGTCATGCCCTTGGCGCAGGTGATGATGTCGGGCACGTAGCCGAAGTCGTCGCACGCGAACATCGAGCCGATGCGCCCGAAGGAGCAGATGACCTCGTCGGAGACGAGGAGCACGTCGTACTCGTCGCAGATCTCGCGGACGCGCTCGAAGTAGCCGGCCGGCGGCGGGAAGCAGCCGCCCGAGTTCTGCACCGGCTCGAGGAAGACGGCCGCGACGGTGTCGGGGCCCTCGAACTCGATGGCCTCGGCGATGCGGTCGGCGGCCCAGCGGCCGAAGGCCTTCTCGTCGTCGCGCAGGTGCTCGGGCGCGCGGTACTGGTTGGTGTTCGGCACCTTGTGCGCGCCGGGCACCAGGGGCTCGAACATCTCCTTGGCGGCCGGGATGCCGGTGATCGACAGGGCGCCCTGGGGCGTGCCGTGGTAGGCGACGGCACGCGAGATGACCTTGTGCTTCGTCGGCTTGCCGACGAGCTTGTAGTACTGCTTCGCGAGCTTCCACGCGGTCTCGACGGCCTCGCCGCCGCCCGTCGTGAAGAAGACGCGGTTGAGGTCGCCGGGTGCGTGGCTGGCGAGGCGCTCGGCGAGCTCGATCGCCTTGGGGTGCGCGTAGCTCCAGAGCGGAAAGAAGGCGAGCTCCTTGGCCTGCTTGGCGGCCGCCTCCGCGAGCTCCTCGCGGCCGTGGCCGACCTGGACGACGAAGAGGCCGGCGAGGCCGTCGATGTACTCGTTGCCGCGGTCGTCCCAGATCTTCCAGCCCTGGCCCTTGGTGATGATGGGGACCGAGTGGCCGAGGCCGCCCTCGCTGCGGTCCTCGAAGACCGAGTGGCGCGTGAAGTGCATCCACAGGTGATCGCGCGCGGCCTCCGAGTGGAGCGTGCCGGCGGGCGTGCGGTGGTCCGAGGTGGGTTCCCAGACCTCGTTCGGGTTGATGCTCATCGTGTACCCCAGTTGTAGAGCTGTTTGTTGAGTTTCAGGTAGACGAACGTCTCGGTGGCCGTGACCCCGGGCAGCGCCCGGATGCGGGTCGTGAGCAGCTCGAGGAGGTGGTTGTCGTCCTCGCAGACGACCTCGGCGAGCACGTCGAAGCTGCCCGCCGTCGTGACGACGTAGCCGACCTCGTCGATGGCCGAGAGGGCGTCGGTGACCGGCGTGATGTCGCCGGAGACGCGGAGCCCGACCATGGCTTGGCGCTGGAACCCGACCTGGAGCGGGTCCGTCACGGCGACGATCTGCATGACGTCGGCGTCGAGGAGGCGTTGCACGCGCTGGCGCACCGCCGCCTCGGACAGCCCGACCTGCTGCGCGATCGACGCGTAGGACTTGCGTCCGTCGTGCTGGAGCAGCTCGATGATCGTCTTGCTCACCGCGTCGAGGTTGACGGCAGGCTTCCGGGGGTGGTTGCCTCCAGATGCGGCCACACCTCGGATCGTCGTCATGCGCCGATACTGTCCTGTGGAACGCGCGGTTGGCAAGTGTCCGCGCGACTGATTCCGAAGTTTTTTCTCGCCAACTCTTCCTGATTGCGAAGGCCAGCGTCTAGCATTCCGGCATGAGTTCCCAGCCCCGCCAGCTCCGCAACTTCATCGGTGGCCAGTACGTCGACCACGACGGCGAGCGCACGACCGACATCGTCGACCCGTCCACCGCCGGCGTCGTCGCGCAGGCCCCGGTCAGCACGCAGGCCGACGTCGACCGGGCGTACGCCGCGGCCGCGACGGCGTTCGAGACGTGGGGCGACACGACGCCCGGGGAGCGACAGGCCGCCCTGCTGAAGTTCGCGGACGCCATCGAGGCTCGGGCCGAGGACTTCATCCGCCTCGAGGCCGAGAACACCGGCAAGCCGCACGCCCTGACGCGCAGCGAGGAGGTGCCCCCGATGCTCGACCAGCTGCGCTTCTTCGCCGGCGCGGCACGGGTGCTCGAGGGCAAGTCGGCGGGCGAGTACATGAAGGGCCACACCTCGTTCGTGCGGCGTGAGCCGATCGGCGTCGTCGGCCAGGTCACGCCCTGGAACTACCCGATGATGATGGCGATGTGGAAGATCGCCCCGGCGCTCGCCGCGGGCAACACCATCGTGCTCAAGCCGTCCGACACAACGCCCGAGACCACCCTCCTGCTCGCCGAGCTCGCGTCGGAGTTCCTGCCCGAGGGCACCCTCAACGTCATCACCGGCGACCGGGAGACCGGCCGGATGGTCGTCGAGCACCGCACGCCCGCCCTCGTGGCGATCACCGGCTCGGTGCGCGCCGGCATGCAGGTCGCGGAGAGCGCCTCGCGCGACCTCAAGCGCGTGCACCTCGAGCTCGGTGGCAAGGCCCCGGTCATCGTCTTCGACGACGCCGACATCGAGGCGGCCGTCGAGGGGATCGCCGTCGGCGGCTACTTCAACGCCGGCCAGGACTGCACGGCGGCCACCCGCGTGCTGGCCGGCCCGCGCATCCACGACGACTTCGTCGCCGCCCTCGCGGAGTACGCGAAGAGCTCGGCCAAGGTCGGGCGCCCGGACGACGAGGACGCCCTCTTCGGCCCGGTCAACAACCCCAACCAGGTGGCGCACGTCGGCGGCATGATCGACCGACTGCCCGACCACGCGCGGATCGCCGCCGGTGGTCGCCGCGCCGAGGGCCTGGGCGACGGCTACTTCTTCGAGCCCACGGTGCTCGCCGGCCTGCGCCAGGACGACGAGCAGATCCAGAACGAGATCTTCGGGCCCGTCATCACCGTGCAGCAGTTCAGCGACGAGGCCGAGGCGCTCGCGTGGGCGAACGGCGTGCAGTACGGCCTGGCCTCCAGCGTGTGGACCCGCGACTTCGGCAAGGCGATGCGGATGAGCAAGAGGCTCGACTTCGGCTGCGTCTGGATCAACACCCACATCCCGGTCGTCGCCGAGATGCCGCACGGCGGCTTCAAGCACAGCGGCTACGGCAAGGACCTCTCGATGTACGGCCTCGAGGACTACACGCGCGTCAAGCACGTCATGGCCAACATCGAGTCCTGACCACCTCCGACCCACCCCTGGCCCACACCTGTTCGACCACCGCACCGGCAGAACGGAGCTCGCGCCTCGGCGTCATCGCAGCACCAGCCACCGAAGCACCAGCCACCGGAGCACCAGCCACCGGAGCACCAGCCACCGGAGCACCAGCCACCGAAGCACCAGCCACCGAAGCACCAGCCACCGAAGCACCAGGGGAAGTCTTGACGGACACCGTCGTCCGGGCTCCCGGTCCACCCGGGCCGGGGGCGTTCACCCGCACGTGAAGGAGAAGGCGTGAGAAAGCGTCGCCCCCCATCGGACCCCGGCGTCCGAGCGCTGGCCTCCATGGCCGCATCGTCAGGCTTCTCCCGACGGGCGCTGCTCGGCGGCGGGGCCGCCGGCCTCGCCGCCCTCGGCCTGTCCGGGTGCGCGCCGCCGCTGCCGCCCGCCGGGGGCAAGTCGGCGCTCAAGCTGCCCACGGACGTCAGCGACACCGAGAAGGTCGTCCGGTGGGCCAACTGGACCGCCTACCTCGACCAGGACGAGAACGCGACGAAGTACCCGACGCTCGAGGCGTTCACCAAGCGCACCGGCATCAAGGCGAGCTACTACGTCGACATCGAGGACAACGACTCGTACTTCAACAAGATCGCCCCGCAGCTGCGGGCCAAGCAGGACATCGACCGCGACGTCTTCGTCTTCACCGACTGGATGGCGAACCGCATCATCCGGGACGAGCTCGTGCAGCCGCTCGACCTCATCCGCATGCCGCACGCGCCGAACCTGCTGGAGTCGCTCAAGGAGGTCTCCTTCGACCCGGGTCGGCAGAACTCCCTGACGTGGCAGTCGGGCTTCGCCGGCATCGGCTACAACCGCGAGAAGGTGGGCCGCGAGCTCAAGTCGCTCGACGACCTCTGGGCCGACGACCTCAAGGGCCGTGTCGTCGTGCTGAGCGAGTTCCGCGACACCGCAGGCCTGATCATGCAGCAGCAGGGCGTCGACCTGACGAGCAACTTCGACAAGGCGGCCGTCGAGAAGGCCTTCGCCGAGGTCGACAAGCGTGTCTCGGAGGGCTTCATCCGCAGGATCAAGGGCAACAGCTACCTCGAGGACCTCAAGAGCGGGAACGCCGTCGCCGGCATCGTGTGGAGCGGTGACCTCTTCGTCCTGCGCGCCGAGACGGGCAACGACAACTGGCAGTTCGTCATCCCCGAGTCCGGCGGCACGCTCTGGTCGGACAACATGATGATCCCCATCACCTCGACCCACCGGCGCAACGCGATGGCGCTCATGGACTACTACTACGAGCCCGCGGTGGCGGCCGAGGTCGCGGCGTACGTCAACTACGTCTGCCCGGTCCAGGGCGCCAAGGCCGAGATGGAGAAGATCGACCCGGAGCTCGCCGCGAGCCCGTTCATCTTCCCGTCCGAGGACTACATCAAGAAGAACAACGTCCAGAGCTTCCGCGCGCTCACGTCGCAGGAGGACGCGGACTACAGCGCCCTGTGGGCGAAGGTGGTGGGGAACTGATGGCCCGCAAGTCGAGCGGCTTCCGCCAGGCGTCCGGAGACCTCCGGATCGACCACGTCACCAAGGAGTTCGCCGCGTTCACCGCGGTCGACGACCTCGTCCTCGACGTGCCGCGTGGCTCGTTCTTCGCGCTGCTCGGCCCGTCGGGCTGCGGCAAGACGACGACCCTGCGGATGATCGCCGGGCTCGAGCAGCCGACGAGCGGCCGCGTGCTCATCGGCGACACCGACCTCACCGGATCGCGGCCGTACGAGCGGCCGGTCAACACGGTCTTCCAGAGCTACGCGCTCTTCCCGCACCTGACCATCGGCGACAACGTGGCCTTCGGCCCGAAGCGTCGCGGTGAGCCCGACGCGGCCGGCAAGGCGGCGGAGGCCCTCGAGCTCGTGCAGATGACGCACCTCGCCGGACGCAAGCCGGCGCAGCTCTCGGGTGGCCAGCAGCAGCGCGTCGCGCTCGCCCGGGCGCTCGTCAACCGGCCCGAGGTGCTGCTGCTCGACGAACCGCTCGGCGCGCTCGACCTCAAGCTGCGCCGCGAGATGCAGGTCGAGCTGAAGCGCATCCAGACCGAGGTGGGGCTGACCTTCATCCACGTGACGCACGACCAGGAGGAGGCCATGACGATGGCCGACACCGTGGCCGTCATGAACGCCGGCCGGATCGAGCAGATGGGTGCGCCCGAGGCGCTCTACGACCTGCCGCGCACGGCGTTCGTCGCGAACTTCCTCGGCCAGTCGAACCTCGGGCACGGTCGCATCGTCGACCGCGACGGCGAGCACCTCGTCGCCGAGGTGGCCGGCACGCGCGTCCGGGTCCCCACCAACCGGTCCTCGGCCGAGGGCGACGACATCGTCTTCGGGGTGCGCCCCGAGAAGGTGCGCCTGCACGAGAGCCGCCCCGAGGGGGCCGGCAACGACGTCCGTGGCACGGTCACCGACGTCAGCTTCACGGGCGTCGCGACGCAGTACCTCGTCACGGTGCCGAGCGGGGCGACCTGGGTCGTCTACGAGCAGAACCTCGACGTCGAGCCCAACACGGTGCGCGCGGGCGACGAGGTCTGGCTCGGCTGGGAGACCGGGCACGCGTTCGCCGTGTCCCGGACCGACACCCCGGCCGCCCAGCAGCCCGCGAACGGGTCCGCCGGCACCGCGAGGCAGGACGGGGGAGTCGGCAGCACGGACGCACCCGAGGTGGTGCCCTCGTGAGCGTCGCGCAGGGTCTCGCCGCCCCTCCGGGACCGGCCGGCGCGCCGGACGTCGATCCGGCCGCCACGCACCGGGGCCGGCGCTGGGTGCCCTACCTGCTCCTGCTGCCCGGCATGGTGTGGCTCGGCGTCTTCTTCGTCTGGCCGCTCGTGCAGCTCGCCGCGGTGTCGCTGCAGTCGCAGTTCCCCGGCTACCCCGGGTACTACTACCGCGACGTCAACGTCGGCAACTACGCCGCGGCGATCACCGAGTTCGCCGGCCACTTCGGTCGCTCGCTGCTCTTCGCCGGCCTCGCGACGCTCTTCGCCTTCCTGCTCGCCTACCCGCTCGCCTACGCCATGGCGTTCAAGGCCGGCCGCTGGCGCAACGTCATGATGATCTGCGTCATCGCGCCGTTCTTCACCTCGTTCATCCTGCGCACCATCGCGTGGCGCCAGATCCTCGCCGACGAGGGCCCGGTGGCCTCGACGCTCAACGCCCTGCACCTGCTGCCGGGCGGGCACATCACCGAGACCTGGGTGGCCGTCGTCGCGGGCCTGACGTACAACTTCCTGCCCTTCATGGTGCTGCCGATCTACGCCTCCCTCGAGCGCGCCGACCCCAAGGTCATCGAGGCGGGCGGTGACCTCTACGCGAACGGCCTCACGACGTTCCGCACCGTCACGCTGCCGATGAGCATGCCGGGTGTCATCGCCGGCACCCTGCTGACCTTCATCCCCGCGGCCGGTGACTACGTCAACGCCGAGCTGCTCGGCTCCGACCGGAGCACGAAGATGGTCGGCAACGTCATCGAGAGCCAGTTCTTCCGGGTGCTCGGTGGCTACCCGACAGCTGCCGCGCTCTCGTTCACCCTGATGGCCATGATCCTCGCGCTGGTGTTCCTCTACATCCGGCGCTTCGGGACGGAGGAGCTGCTGTGACCGCTGCCAGGCGCTGGGTCGCCGACCGCTTCGCGATGATCGTCGCCCTCTTCGTGCTCGTCTACCTCTTCGTGCCCGTCGCCTACACGTTCGCCTTCTCGTTCAACGACTACCGCAAGTCGAACATCACGTGGGTCGGCTTCACCACGAAGCACTGGGCCAATCCCTGTGGCGCGCAAGGGGCGTGCGAGTCGCTGGTGGTCTCGCTCCAGGTGGGCGCCATCGCCACCCTCATCGCGACGATCCTCGGCACGATGATCGCGTTCGCCCTCGTGCGGCACCGCTTCCGGGGACGCACGACGAGCAACCTCATCGTCTTCATCCCCATGGCGACCCCCGAGATCGTGCTCGGCGCGAGCCTCCTGACGATCTTCGTCCAGGGCTTCTCGAACATCGGGCTGCGCCTCGGCTTCTGGACGATCGTCATCGCCCACATCATGTTCTGCATCAGCTTCGTCGTCGTCACGGTCAAGGCGCGCCTGCAGAGCCTCGACCCACGCCTCGAGGAGGCCGCGCAGGACCTCTACGCCGGACCCGGCGGCACGTTCTGGCGGGTCACCTTCCCGCTCGTGCTCCCGGGCATCGTGTCCGCGGCGCTGCTCTCCTTCTCGCTCAGCTTCGACGACTTCATCATCACGAACTTCGTGTCGGGCGACGAGACGACGTTCCCGAAGTTCGTCTACACCTCCTACCTGCGCGGCATCCCCGCCCAGGCCAACGTCATCGGCTTCTCGATGTTCGCCATCGCGGTGCTGCTCGTCATCGCCGGTCAGGTCATCGGCAACGCCAGGAGGGCGAACAAGGCATGAGGGTCCTCATGGTCGGCTCGGGCGGCGTCGGTGACGCCGCCGCCCGGATCGCCGCCGAGCGCGGCTTCTTCGACGCCTGGGTGGTCGCGGACTACGACGCCGAGCGCGCCGAGCGCACCGTGGCCGCCGTCGTCGAGCGCCACCCGGGGGAGTCGCGCTTCGTCGCCGCCCAGGTCGACGCGTCGTCGGCGGAGGCCGTCACGGCGCTCGCCCGTCAGCACGGCGCCACGCACGTCTTCAACGCCGTCGACCCGAAGTTCACGATGTCGATCTTCAACGGCGCCAAGGCAGCCGGCGCCGACTACCTCGACATGGCCATGAGCCTCTCGCACCCGCACCCCGAGCAGCCGTATGCCGTCACGGGCGTCAAGCTCGGCGACGAGCAGTTCGCCGTCGCCGACGCGTGGGAGGCCGACGGTCGGCTCGCGCTCGTCGGGATCGGTGTCGAGCCGGGCCTGTCGGACGTCTTCGCCCGGTACGCCGCCGACCACCTCTTCTCCGAGATCGACGAGCTCGGCACGCGCGACGGTGCCAACCTCGTCGTGCACGACGAGGACGGCAACGAGGTCTTCGCGCCGAGCTTCTCGATGTGGACGACGATCGAGGAGTGCCTCAACCCGCCCGTCGTGTGGGAGAAGGACCGCGGCTGGTTCACGACGCCGCCCTTCAGCGAGCCGGAGGTCTTCGAGTTCCCTGACGGCATCGGTCCCGTGGAGTGCGTCAACGTGGAGCACGAGGAGGTGCTCCTCATGCCGCGCTGGGTCGACGCGAAACGGGTCACCTTCAAGTACGGCCTCGGTGACGAGTTCATCGGCATCCTCAAGGTGCTCCACACGCTCGGCCTCGACCGCACCGAGCCCGTGACGGTCAAGGGCGTGCAGGTCTCGCCCCGCGACGTCGTGGCCGCGGTGCTGCCCGACCCGGCGACCATCGGTCCCCGGATGAGCGGCAAGACGTGCGCAGGCCTCTTCGTCACCGGCACCGGCAAGGACGGCAGGCCCCGGGCGACCTACCTGCACCACGTCGTCGACAACGCCGAGACGATGGCCGCCTACGGCGCGCAGTGCGTCGTGTGGCAGACGGCCGTCAACCCGGTCGTCGCGCTCGAGCTGCTCGCGAACGGCTCGTGGCAGGGATCCGGGGTGCGCGGGCCCGAGGCCTTCGACGCCGTGCCCTTCCTCGACCTGCTCGCGGCGCCGAAGCCCGAGGGCTACGGCTCGCCCTGGGGGATCGACGAGCGGACGCCGGTCCCGCTCGAGCCCGCGGGCCCGTCGTCGACCTGAGGCGACGGGTCACGTCCCGACCGGTGCCCGCCCAGCGGGTCACCGACCTTCGCCCTGCCCGACGCCGTTCGTCGGGTGGGGACGACCGGCGAACGTCCACGACAGGAACAGGAATAGGGTTGCGACATGGCAGCTGTGACGCGCGAGTCAGTGATCGAATCGGTCCCGAAGGGCCTGCTCATCGGCGGGCAGTGGCGGGACGGCAGCGACGGGGAGACCATCGCGGTCGAGGACCCCTCGACGGGTGAGGTGCTGACCCACGTGGCCGCCGCCACCGTGGCGGACGGCCGGGCGGCGCTCGACGCCGCCGTCGCGGCGCAGGCGGACTGGGCGCGCACGGCGCCGCGCGACCGCGCGGAGCTGCTGCGGGCGGCATACGAGAAGATCACCGAACGCGCGGACGAGTTCGCGATGCTCATGACGCTCGAGATGGGCAAGACGCTCGCCGAGAGCCGCGGCGAGGTCGCCTACGGCTCCGAGTTCTTCCGCTGGTTCTCCGAGGAGGCGGTGCGCATCTCGGGCCGCTGGTCGACCGCCCCCAACGGCGCGACCCGGCTCATGACGATGAAGCAGCCGGTCGGCCCGACGCTCATGATCACGCCGTGGAACTTCCCGCTCGCGATGGGCACCCGCAAGATCGGCCCGGCCATCGCCGCCGGCTGCACCATGGTCATCAAGCCGGCGAGCCAGACGCCGCTGACGATGCTCGCGCTCGCCGAGCTGCTGCGCGAGTGCGGCCTGCCCGACGGCGTGCTCAACGTCGTCATGGCAGGGCACGGCAGCACCGGTGAGGTGATGGAGCCGCTCATCCGCGACCCGCGCCTGCGCAAGCTCACCTTCACCGGCTCGACGCCGGTGGGCCGCTCGCTCATGGAGCAGGCCTCGCAGGGCATCCTGCGCGTCTCGATGGAGCTGGGCGGCAACGCACCGTTCCTCGTCTTCGAGGACGCCGACGTCGACAAGGCCGTCGAGGGCGCGATGCTCGCCAAGATGCGCAACATGGGCGAGGCCTGCACGGCCGCCAACCGCTTCTACGTCCACGAGTCGCTCGCCGACGAGTTCAGCGCCGCCCTCGCCCGCCGGATGGGTGCGCTCAGCCTCGGCCAGGGCACGGAGGAGGGCGTCGACGTCGGCCCCCTCGTCGACGAGAAGGCCCGCGACAAGGTCGCCGCCCTCGTCGACGACGCCGTCGCGAAGGGCGCGCAGGTGCTCGTCGGCGGCTCGGCACCCGAGGGCGCCGGATGGTTCTACGAGCCGACCGTGCTCGTCGACGTGCCGACGAACGCCGACATGGCCCGCGAGGAGATCTTCGGCCCGGTCGCGCCCGTCACGACGTTCCGCACCGACGCCGAGGCGATCCGGCTCGCCAACGACACCGAGTACGGTCTCGTCGCCTACCTGTTCACCAAGGACCTATCGCGGGCGATCACGGTGAGCGAGGCGCTCGAGTACGGCATGGTCGGCGTGAACCAGGGCATCGTCAGCAACCCGGCCGCCCCCTTCGGCGGCGTCAAGGCCTCCGGCGTCGGGCGCGAGGGCGGCTTCGAGGGCATCGACGAGTACCTCGAGACGAAGTACGTCGGCCTGGCGCTCTGACGACGACGGGCCTGGTCGGGACCGCAAGGACGATCAAGCCCGTCGTCGGTGCCCGGCGCTAGCGTCGAGGGATGTTGGAGACACCGGAGGAGACCGCTGCACTGCAGTCGCTGCTCGACGCCTCGCACGGCCGGGCGACGGGGCACCTGCGGAGCATCATCGACGACGGCCGCACCCTCACCGCCCGGCAGCTGGTCGCGCTGCTGACGGGCATGAAGGTGCTCTCGGTCGCCACGGTCACGGCGCGGGGCGAGCCGCGCATCAGCGCCCTCGACGGGCACTTCCTGCACGGCACGTGGACCTTCGGCACCTCCGGGTCGTCGGCGAAGGCGAGGCACCTCGAGGCGCGGCCGGCGGTCAGCGTGGCGCACGTCGACGGCGAGGAGCTCGCGCTCTTCAGCCACGGCCGAGCCGAGCTCGTCGAGCCGGGTGCCGACCGCGACGAGGTGGACGCGCACTGGACCGCCCACTACGGCAGCAGTCCCTACTCGTGGGGAGACGACATCAGGATGTACCGCCTCCGGATGACGTGGGCCGTCGCCTACGCCGCCCACCGCGACGAGCTGCTCCGGGAGAGGGGCGTGACCGCCTGACTCGCCGGGTCGGAGGCTGCGCGAGAATGCCGGGGTGACCGACACCCCCGCACGTCCTCGCCGCATCGTCCTGCTCGGCTCCACCGGCTCCATCGGCACGCAGGCCATCGACCTCGTGCGCCGCAACCCCGACCGGTTCGAGGTCGTCGGGCTCTCGGCAGGCCGCAACCTCGACCTCGTCGCCGAGCAGGCCGTCGCGCTGCGGGTGCCCGTCGTGGCGGTGGCGGACGGCACGCCCGACGACCTGGCGCGAGCGGTCGCGCGCGCGGCCGACGCGGCGGGCGTGACGGCATACGACCCCGAGCTGCTCGTCGGCGCCGACGCGAGCACGCGGCTCGCCGCTCGCGAGGCCGACGTCGTCGTCAACGGCATCACCGGTGCCATCGGGCTCGAGCCGACCCTCGCCGCCCTGCGCGCCGGCACGACCCTCGCGCTCGCGAACAAGGAGTCGCTCATCATCGGCGGCCCGCTCGTCAAGGCGCTCGCGGCGCCCGGCCAGATCGTGCCCGTCGACTCCGAGCACAGCGCCATCGCGCAGTGCCTCCGCGGTGGCCGCGCCGACGAGGTGCGCCGGCTCGTCGTCACGGCGAGCGGGGGGCCGTTCCGCGGGCGGTCCCGCGCCGAGCTGGCCGACGTGACGCCCGAGCAGGCGCTCGCGCACCCGAACTTCGCGATGGGTCGCGTCATCACGACGAACTCCGCGACGCTCGTCAACAAGGGTCTGGAGGTCATCGAGGCGCACCTGCTCTTCGACGTGCCCTTCGACCGCATCGAGGTCGTCGTGCACCCCCAGCAGATGATCCACTCGATGGTCGAGTTCGTCGACGGCTCGACGATCGCCCAGGCCGGCCCGCCGCGCATGCTCGTGCCGATCGCGCTCGGCATGAGCTGGCCCGAGCGCATCGCCGACGCCGACGTGCCGGTCGACTGGACGCGCGCGCAGTCGTGGGAGTTCGAGCCCCTCGACGACGAGGCGTTCCCGGCCGTCGCGCTCGCTCGGGGGGTCGGCGAGGCCGGCGGCACGTGGCCGGCGGTCTACAACGCCGCCAACGAGGTGGCCGTCGACGCCTTCCACGAGGGCCGGCTCGGCTTCGTCGGCATCGTCGACACCGTCGCGCAGGTCGTCGACGCGTATGCCGGCAGCGCCCTCTCGCAGGTCGGCGACCTGACGCTCGACGACGTCCTCGCCGCCGATGCCTGGGCCCGCGAGACCGCCGCAGAGGTCGTCGGCAGGCCCTGACCCGCCCGGCCTCCCTCGCCCTCGCTCTCGCCCTCGGTTCGATGTATTGCACGGTCGGTGGTGACCGCGGAACACATCGAATCGGGGGAGGGGGTCAGCTGTCGAAGAGGGCGTCGGGGAGGTCGACGTCGACCTCGTCGAGGTCGACGGTGAAGCCGTGCGGCACCCCGACCGGGCCCACCGGCTCGCACGAGACGACGACGCCGGTGCCGCGGTCGAGCCCGACGAGCCACTCCGGGTAGTCGACGTCGGCTCGCAGCTCCCGCCCACTTGCCCCGGCATCCTGGCGCTCGGACTCGACGCCCCAGAGGAGCGGGCAGCACGAGCACCGCGGCTCGTAGCCCTCGACTCCCACGGCGACCGCCCACCAGGTCTCGCGGCCCTTGCGAGTCGTGGCCTGCAGCCCGGTGAGGCGGGTGCCGGTCGCGAGCTCGACGGGGTCGAGCATGGCCACCCAGTCGTAGGAGCCCCAGAGCGGGTCGTCGTAGTCGACCTCGAACCGGTCGGGCCGCTCGGCGACGAGGCCGTCGGCGCGCCGCACCGGCTCGTGGTCCTGGGGCGGTGAGACGACCCACTCGGGCTGCCGCCCGCCGACCCCGCCGTAGAACACCTTGGCGTACGGCACCCCCGTGACGACGTGCCGCCTGCCGCCGACCTCCACGGCCAGGCGACCGGGCCGCGAGAGCCACGCCTCGACGGGCTCCTGCCCCGGGCGCCTCAGGGTGAGGTGGAGCGTGGTGAAGAGCCAGGGCGAGGAGCGCGCCAGGGCCCTGAACTCGTCGTCGGTCGGCGTCGTCACGCCCCCATCCTCGCCGGGGCACGCGTCGACCGCGCAGGAATTTCCGGTCGGCGGTGTGACAATGGGGCGTGCTGTTCTTCCTCGGGGTCCTCGTCGTCGTCGTCGGTGTCGCGCTCAGCATCGCGCTGCACGAGATCGGCCACCTCGTGCCGGCGAAGAAGTTCGGCGTCAAGGTGACGCAGTACATGGTCGGCTTCGGCCCCACCATCTGGTCGCGTCGGCGCGGGGAGACCGAGTACGGCATCAAGGCGATCCCGCTCGGCGGCTACGTCCGGATGGTCGGCATGCTGCCGCCCCGGCCCGGTGACAAGCCCGGCGAGCTGCGCACGCTCTCGACCGGCCGCTTCAGCCAGATGGTCGACCAGGCCCGCGCCGACTCCATGGAGGAGATCCAGCCGGGCGACGAGGACCGGGTCTTCTACAAGCTGAGCCCCGGCAAGAAGATCGTCATCATGCTCGGCGGCCCGCTGATGAACCTCGTCATCGCCACCGTGCTCATCACCGGTGCCATCACGATCTTCGGCCTGCCGCAGGTGGTGCCCCGCGTCGGACTCCTCTCCACGTGCGTGCCGACCACGACGCCGACGCTCGCCGTCCCGCAGCCGGTCTGCAAGCCCGGTGACCCCGTCGCCCCGGCCAAGGCGGCCGGGCTGCAGGAGAAGGACCTCATCGTCTCGATCGACGGTCGGGCCGTCAGCTCGTGGGACCAGGTGACCGCGGCCATCCGTGACAGCAAGGGCCGCGACATGTCGTGGGTCGTGAAGCGCGGCGACCAGCAGGTGCCGATCACCATCACGCCGGCCGTGATCGAGCGGGCCACCTTCGACGACCAGGGCAACCCGGTCGCGAAGGACGGCAAGCCGGTGCTCAGCCCGATGGGGTTCGCCGGCATCACCCCGCGGCGGGAGCTCGTCACGACGCCGCTCGCGCAGGCGCCCAAGTTCGTGTGGGACCGCACGGTCGACACGGCATCCATCATCGTCAAGATCCCGCAGAAGATGGCCGGCGTCGTGCAGGCGGCCTTCGGCTCGGGGGAGCGTGACCCCAACGGCCCCATCTCGGTCGTCGGCGTCGGGCGCATCGGCGGCGAGGTGGCCGCCCTGGACATCCCCGCCGACGAGGGCGGCAGCTGGCTCAAGCTCGAGCAGCTCGTGCTGCTCATCGCGTCCCTCAACCTCGCGCTCTTCGTCTTCAACCTCGTGCCGCTCCTGCCGCTCGACGGCGGTCACGTCGCCGGCGCGGCCTGGGAGGCGGTCAAGAAGGGCTGGGCGCGCCTGCGCAACCGCCCCGACCCCGGCTTCGTCGACGTCGCCAAGGGCCTGCCGGTCGCCTACGCCATGAGCCTCGTGCTCATCACGATGTCGGTGCTGCTCATCTACGCCGACATCGTCAAGCCCATCAACATCTTCGGCTGACGGGCCGGACGGCGGGTCCCTTGGAGCACGGGTCGGCGCAGGGTGGAGAATGACCTCATGAGCGTCTCCCTCGGCATGCCGCCGCTGCCCCCGCCGGTCCTCGCCCCGCGGCGGCAGACCCGCCAGATCCAGGTCGGCAAGGTCGGCGTCGGCAGCGACTTCCCGGTCTCGGTGCAGTCGATGACGACGACCCCGACGACCGACATCAACGCGACGCTGCAGCAGATCGCCGAGCTGACGGCATCGGGCTGCGACATCGTGCGCGTGGCGTGCCCGAGCCAGGACGACGCCGACGCGCTGCCCGCCATCGCGCGCAAGAGCCAGATCCCGGTCATCGCCGACATCCACTTCCAGCCGAAGTACGTGTACGCCGCCATCGAGGCCGGCTGTGCCGCGGTGCGCGTCAACCCGGGCAACATCCGCCAGTTCGACGACCAGGTCAAGCAGATCGCGCGCGAGGCCAAGGACGCCGGCGTCTCGATCCGCATCGGCGTCAACGCCGGCAGCCTGGACAAGCGGATCATGGAGAAGTACGGCAAGGCGACGCCCGAGGCGCTCGTCGAGTCGGCCGTCTGGGAGGCCAGCCTCTTCGAGGAGCACGACTTCCACGACTTCAAGATCTCGGTCAAGCACAACGACCCCGTCGTCATGGTGCGCGCCTACGAGCTGCTCGCCGAGCGGGGCGACTGGCCGCTGCACCTCGGGGTCACCGAGGCCGGGCCCGCCTTCCAGGGCACCATCAAGTCGGCCACGGCCTTCGGGGCGCTGCTCTCCCGCGGCATCGGCGACACGATCCGCGTCTCGCTGTCGGCTCCTCCCGTCGAGGAGGTCAAGGTCGGCATCCAGATCCTGCAGAGCCTCAACCTGCGACCCCGCAAGCTCGAGATCGTCTCGTGCCCGTCGTGCGGCCGCGCGCAGGTCGACGTCTACACCCTCGCCGACCAGGTGACCGCCGGCCTCGAGGGCATGACGGTGCCGCTGCGCGTCGCCGTCATGGGCTGCGTCGTCAACGGGCCGGGGGAGGCCCGCGAGGCCGACCTCGGCGTCGCCTCGGGCAACGGCAAGGGCCAGATCTTCGTCAAGGGCGAGGTCATCAAGACCGTGCCGGAGGCGCAGATCGTCGAGACCCTCATCGAGGAGGCCATGCGCCTCGCCGAGGAGATGGGCGAGCCGGTGGACGAGGAGTCCGCCGGGGCGCCGAGCGTCACCGTCGGCTGAGGTGCGCCCACCCGTGACCGCGACCGTGGGTGGAGCCGGGGCCGAGCCGCGCCCGGGTTCGCGGAGCCCGAGCACGTCCCTCCGGTATGCCGTCCTGCGCGACCTCGCGCAGCGCATCGTCGCGCTGCGGCCGGGGGAGCGGGTCGCCGTCGCGGTGGACGGGTTCGACGGCGCCGGCAAGACGGTGCTCGCCGACCAGCTCGCCGAGGTCATCGGCGCCCTCGAGGGGTCGGGCACCGGTCCGCGCGACGTGCTCCGGGTGGGGATCGACGGCTTCCACCGGCCACGGGCGCAGCGGATCGCGCGGGGCCGCGGGCCGGAGACGTTCTACGAGGACTCCTACGACTACGCGGCGTTCCGGCGCGCCGTCGTCGAGCCGTTCCGCCTTGGCGAGCCGGTGACGCCGGCGGTCAACGACGTCGAGGCCGACCGCCCGGTGCACCCCGACCCCGTCGCGGTCGGGGCCGACACGGTGCTGCTCGTCGACGGGATCTTCCTGCAGCGGCCCGAGCTCGCCGACGTCTGGGACGCGACCGTCTGGCTCGAGGTGCCCTTCGCCGTCTCGGTGCCCCGGGGCAACGCGCGCTTCGCGGCACCCGCCGACCAGCCGGAGGATCGGTCCCGCCGGCACGAGCACGACCCCGATCCGGAGGCCGAGTCGAACCGGCGCTACGTCGGCGGCCAGCGGCTCTACCTCGCGGACGCCGACCCACGCGGGCACGCGACGTGGGTGCTCGACAACGCCGACCTCGACCGCCCGGCGCTGCAGGGGCACCGCTGACAGGCGGGCGGGCGTGCCGGGGTGACACCCGGGCCGCGGACGGGCACAGTGGGGAGGTGCTCCGCCAACGCCTCCCCGTGCGGCCGCTCTCGGCTGCCGACCACGACGCCGCCCTCGAGGTGTGCGCGCGTGACCGGGTGGCCAACGTCTTCGTCGCGGCCCGCATCGTCGAGGGCTCGCTGCGCGCCGCGCCCGGCTCGCTGCTCGGCCACTGGAGCGACGGCGAGCTGAGGGGGCTGGCGTGGGTCAGCGCCAACGTCGTCCCCGTCGAGCTCGACGACGAGGGCGTCGCCGCCGTGGCAGCACGGATCGTCCGGATGCGGCGCCAGTGCGCGTCGCTCTTCGGGCCGAGCGCGCAGGTCGTGGGCCTGTGGGACCGGCTCAGCCCGACGTGGCGACCGGTGCGCGCGATCCGCGCCCACCAGCCGCTGCTCGCCACCCGGCGGCCGCCCTCCGCGCTCGGCATCCCGATCGACCCGGACGTGCGCCCCGCACGCCTCGACGAGGTCGACCTCGTGCTGCCCGCCGCGGCCCACATGTTCACCGAGGAGATCGGCTACCCGCCCTACTTCGGCTCGGACCGCGGCTACCGCGCGAGCATCGCCTCGCTCGTCCGGGCCGGGCACACGTTCGTCAAGGTCGAGGACGGCGAGGTCGTCTTCAAGGCCGACGTCGGCTCCCTGGCCCTCGGCTGCGCGCAGGTGCAGGGCGTCTGGCTGCACCCGCGCCTGCGCGGTCGCGGCCTGTCGGTGCCCGCCATGGCCAGCGTCGTCGAGCAGGTGCTCGCGGGGATGGCCGACGAGGTCTCGCTCTACGTCAACGAC
Source organism: Terrabacter sp. NPDC000476 (assembly GCF_040300125.1). Taxonomy (NCBI): domain Bacteria; kingdom Bacillati; phylum Actinomycetota; class Actinomycetes; order Micrococcales; family Intrasporangiaceae; genus Terrabacter; species Terrabacter sp. NPDC000476. The sequence continues at coordinate 1,224,634 of NZ_JBEPDF010000001.1, read as the reverse complement.
TTCAACGTGGCCGCCCGGGCCGCCTACGAGCACTGCGGCTTCCACGAGGTGGGGGCGTTCACCACCGTCCTGCTGTAGCCGCCGGAGCGACACCTAGGGTGGGCTCATGAAGACCACGACGAACGCACCGCTGGGCAAGGACGCCATCGCCCTCGCCGGCCTCTTCCTCACCTCCGGCACGATGCACTTCGTCAGGCCCGAGCCGTTCGAGTCCATGGTCCCGCGGCAGCTGCCTGCCCGCCGCGGTCTCGTGTATGCGTCCGGCGCGCTCGAGATCGCCTGCGCCGTCGGCCTGTTCGTGCCGCGCACGCGCAAGGCCGCCGGTCTCGCGTCGGCCGCCCTGCTCGTCGGCGTCTTCCCGGCCAACGTCGTCATGACGACGGCAGCCAAGCGTCGGCTCGACCGCAAGCCGGACGACACGAAGCGGCAGGGCTACTTCGCCGCGACGGTGGCGCGCCTGCCGCTCCAGTGGCCGATGATCCGCACGGCGCTACGTGCCGGTGGCGTCCTGCGCTGACCCGCCCCCGGGTGGCATGCTGCCGGTGGCGGCGTTGAACGCGATGCTGATGCTGTCGCCGACGCGCCGGTAGCCGATGGCCCGGTAGATCGCGTTCGACGTCGGGTTGGCGAGGTCGGTGTAGAGCATGCAGGCCTCGCCGGCGTCCTGACGGGCCCGGCTGAGGGCTGCGACGAGGGCGCTCGCGTAGCCGTGGCCGCGCAGCGCCGGTGGCGTCCACACCCCCGAGATCCGGGTCACCCCGCCACTGGCGGGTGAGGCGTAGGCCATCGAGACGAGCCGGCCGTCGTCCTCCCACAGCCCGATCCGGCCGTCCGCGAGGTGCTCGGTGAGTGCACCGGCGCGGCGGCCACCGCCCTCGACCGCGTCGACGAACTGTTGGTGCCAGGCGTCGACGACCGCCATGTCGCCCGGCTCGGCGACCCGGTAGCGACCGGCGACCGCGAACGGCACCCGCGGACGGGTCGGCAGGCCGAAGCGCCCGACCTCCATCGCCACCGTCGCCGACGCCCCGGTCCGGGCCGTCCACTCGTCGGCGAAGGCCTCGGCCGGCGCGCGCAGCCCACCGACGCCCGGCAGGTCTGCTCGGCCGGCGAGGTCTGCACGGCCGGCGAGGCCCGCACTGCCTGCGAGGTCTGCGAGGCCTGCGGCGAGGGTGCGGGCCTGGTCCGGGGTCGCGAGGGCGATGTGCACCTGGTGCGGGGGTGTGTGCATCGCCGCCGCGACGACCTGGCCGCTCGCGTCGGTCCCGACCCACCACCGCGGCTCGAGGTGTCGACCCGGGTCGACGACGAGCGAGCGGGTGACGCTCGCGAGCACGCTGAGCGCCTCCGGATCCGTGGCGACGAGCGGTTCCACGAGTCGCAGGACCTGCTCCGGGTCGGTGACGAGCGTGAACGTGCAGGGCGCGGACGGCATACGCCCATCCTCGTGCAGGCGGCCCGCGCCGGCGCGGGCGTGAGCAGGTTGTGGGTGTCGTGTGGAGGTTGCGTACGCGCGCCGCGTCCCGGGCCCGCCGGCGGCAGGTCCGGTGCCACGATCGGGCGGTGCCCTTCACCCCGAGCCACGCCGTCGTCGCCATCCCGCTGCGCCGTCTGGGGCTGCCGCTCGCGGCCGTGGCCGTCGGGGCCATGGCGCCCGACGCCGCGATGTTCCTCCCGGGGCTGTTCTCCTACCGGCACACGCACTCGGCGACCGGGGTGGTCACGACCGACCTCGCCGTCGGTCTCGTCGTGGTCACGACGTGGTGGGCCGTGCTGCGCGCACCCGTCGTCGACGTCCTGCCCGACGCGGTGCGCCGGCACCTGCGGCTCGACGTGCCCGGGTGGCACCGGCTGCGGTGGTGGGTGTCGGTCGTGGCCGGTGTCGTCGTCGGCTCCGTCACGCACGTCGTGTGGGACGCCTTCACGCACGCCGGTCGGTGGGGCTCCGAGCTGCTGCCGTGGCTCGCGACGACGGTGGGGCCGTGGCCGCTCACCCGGTGGCTGCAGTACCTCTCGGGCATCGGCGGCCTCGTCGGCATCCTCGGGTGGTGGGCGTGGTCGTGGGCGTGGTGGTGGGCGGTGCAGCGCCGGCGGCGCCTCGAGCAGGCAGGGGCCGCCGACCGCGTCGCGTACCGGCACCCGCCGGCCGGCGGCCCCGGGACCACAGCAGCTGTCCCCGGGAACACCGCGGCTGTATCCGGGAACACGGCGGCTCTCCCCGGGAGCGGTCGGAGGAACGGCGCGCGGTGGTTGCGGCCCGCGCTGCGGTCGCTTCCCGTCGCCGGCGGCCTCTGCGGTCTGCTGCTCGGCGTCCTCACCCTCGTGCCCGATCCGGCCGGCCTCGACCAGGTCGCACCGGAGCGGCTGCTCGTGCGGGCGGTGGTCGTCGGGGGCCTCGGCGTCGCGGTGGGACTGCTCGCGCTCGCGGGTGTCTGGCACGCCGCCGTCGGTACGCGCGGACGTCGGCTCGTCCAGGGGGCCGAGGCCGACGACGGCTGAGCACGGTCGAGGTGAATGGTCGCGGCGGGGCCCGACGGATCACCTCGACCCGAGGGCCCGGGGGCGCGGTCGAGGTGATCCCTCGCGACCGCGCGCGACGGCGTACCTCGACGGGAGAGCTCGACGGCACTGCCCGACGGGAGAGCGGGCTGGATCAGACCCGGGCCAGCAGCTCGGCGTGCGTCATCGCGAACCACGCGTCGGGGTGGGTCGACCAGCGCCGCCAGGCCGCGCTGACCTCGCCGAGCTCCGCGGCTGTGAGAAGGCCGTGCTCGATCGCCTGGGTGGCGAACGTCGACTCCAGGGCGCGCCTCGCCCAGGTGTCGCCCCACCACGCGCAGTGCTGGGCGGTCGCGTACGTCCAGACGGACGCCGACGGGGTCAGCTCGGTGAGGCCGGCCGCGTGCGCCCAGGCGAGCAGGTGGCGTCCGGCATCCGGCTCGGCGTGGTTGAGCCTCGCGAGCCGCCGGTAGACCTCGAGCCACATGGTCATGCCGTCGGACGCCGGGTGCCACACCATCGAGGCGTAGTCCACGTCACGCACCGCGACGAGGCCGCCCGGCCGGGTCGCGCGGGCCATCTGACGGAGCGCGCCGGCGGGGTCGGGGAGGTGCTGGAGCACCTGGTGGGCGTGCACGACGTCGAAGGAGGCGGCATACGGGAGCGCCATGACGTCGGCGAGCGCGAAGCGGGTGCGGGTGTCGCCTCGCTCCTGCGCGTGCCGCCGTGCCTGCGCGAGGGGAGCCTCGACGTTCTCGACGCCCACGACCCGGCCGCTCGACCCCACGGCCTCGGCGAGGTCGAGCGTGACGGTGCCCGGCCCGCACCCGACGTCGAGCACCGTCAGGCCCTCACGCAGGTGCGGGAGCAGGTAGGCGGCCGAGTCGGCTGCCGTGCGCGTGCCGTGCGCGGCCAGGACGCTCGTGTGGTGCCCGTGGAGGTAGACGTCCGTCATGCGTGGACGCTACTCCGCGGCACCGATCGCGCGCCCGGCTGCCCGCGGACGGTGCGGGTCGACGAGGACCGCCGAGTGACAGATATCCTGCCGGGGTTCCGCACCCGCGCGCTCCGGAGAGCGCGGGGCTGCACCCTGCACCACACGAGGAGTCCCGGTGGCCCTGCACATGTCGTCCCTGTTCCTGCGAACCCTTCGTGAGGACCCGGCGGACGCAGAGGTCCCGAGCCACCGCCTGCTCGTGCGCGCCGGCTACGTGCGTCGCGTCAGCCCCGGCGTCTACACGTGGCTGCCCCTCGGCCTGCGGGTGCTGCGCAACGTCGAGAAGATCGTGCGCGAGGAGATGGACGCCATCGGCGCCCAGGAGCTGCTCTTCCCCGCGCTGCTGCCCAAGGAGCCCTTCGAGGCGACCGGCCGCTGGACCGAGTACGGCGACAACATCTTCCGCCTGCAGGACCGCAAGGGCGCCGACCACCTGCTCGGCCCGACCCACGAGGAGATGTTCACCCTCACGGTCAAGGACCTCTACAGCTCGTACAAGGACCTCCCGCTCTCGATCTACCAGATCCAGACGAAGTACCGCGACGAGGCGCGTCCCCGCGCCGGCGTCCTCCGCGGTCGCGAGTTCGTCATGAAGGACAGCTACTCCTTCGACGTCGACACCGCAGGCCTCGAGAAGAGCTACCAGCTGCACCGCGAGGCCTACGTCCGCATCTTCAACCGCCTCGGCTTCCACTACGTCATCGTCGAGGCGATGGCGGGGGCCATGGGCGGCAGCAAGAGCGAGGAGTTCCTCGCGACCGCCGAGGTCGGCGAGGACACCTACGTGCACTGCACGAGCTGCGGGTATGCCGCCAACGTCGAGGCCGTGCGCGTGCCGGCGCCCGACGCCGTCGGCTGGGAGGGCACTGCGGCGGCGCACGCCGAGGACACCCCCGACACCCCGACGATCGAGACCCTCGTCGCGCACCTCGACGAGCACTTCCCGCGCGGGGACCGCGCGTGGACGGCGGGCGACACGCTCAAGAACGTCATCGTCATGCTCGTCCACCCCGACGGGACGCGCGAGCCGCTCGCCATCGGCGTGCCGGGTGACCGCGAGGTCGACGAGAAGCGCCTCGGCGCGCAGGTCGAGCCGGCCGAGGTCGAGGCCTTCACCGAGGCCGACTTCGCGGCGAACCCGGCGCTCGTCAAGGGGTACATCGGGCCCGGGGCGCTCGGGCTCGAGGGCACGAGCGGCATCCGCTACCTGCTCGACCCGCGCGTGGCCGAGGGCACCCGGTGGGTCACCGGTGCGAACGTGTCCGGCCAGCACGTCATCGACCTGGTCGCCGGTCGGGACTTCACCGCCGACGGCACCATCGAGGCCGCCGAGGTGCGCGAGGGCGACGCCTGCCCCACGTGCGACCACACCCTTTCGACCGCCCGCGGCATCGAGATGGGCCACGTCTTCCAGCTCGGCACGAAGTACGCCGAGGCGCTCGACCTCAAGGTGCTCGACCAGAACGGCAAGCTCGTCACCGTCGTCATGGGCTCCTACGGCGTCGGCGTCTCGCGCGCCGTGGCCTGCGTCGTCGAGGGCAACCACGACGAGTCCGGCATCGTGTGGCCGCGCGAGCTGGCGCCCGCCGACGTCCACATCGTGGCCGCCGGCAAGGACGAGGCGCTCTTCGTCAAGGCCGAGGAGATCGCCCGCGAGCTCGAGGTGCAGGGCCTCACCGTCCTCGTCGACGACCGCAAGGGCGTCAGCCCCGGCGTGAAGTTCAAGGACTCGGAGCTCATCGGCATCCCGACGATCCTCGTCATCGGGCGCGGCCTGGCTGACGGCACCGTCGAGATCAAGGACCGGCGAACGGGGGAGCGGCGCGAGGTCGCGGTCGACGACGCCGTCGCCGACCTGACGGCCGAGGTCACGGCGGAGGTCGAGCGCTCGTGACGTCCGGCAGCCAGTCGGTCGAGGCCGTCGTCTTCGACTGGGGCGGCACCCTGACCCCGTGGCACGAGGTCGACCTGCCCCAGCAGTGGCGCGTCTTCGCCCGCACCGTGCACGGGCTCCCCGTCGAGGACCCGGCGATGCCGGCCGAGGACCTCGCCGAGGCGGACTCGCTCGCGCTGCGCATCCACGAGGCGGAGGAGCGCGCCTGGAAGCGCGGACGGGCGACGCACGAGAGCGCGTCGCTCGCCGACATCCTCGACGCCGCCGGCGTCGACCCCGAGCACGACCGGCACCACCTCGCGCTCGCGGCCTACCAGCGCTTCTGGGAGCCGCACACGCACACCGACGAGCAGGTGCGACCGCTCTGGGAGTCGCTGCGCCGCAAGGGGATCCGGATCGGCGTGCTGTCCAACACCATCTGGACGCGGGACTACCACCGCGAGGTCTTCGCCCGTGACGGGGTGCTCGACCTGCTGGACGCCGACGTCTACTCCTCCGAGATCCACGTCGTGAAGCCGCACCCCGACGCGTTCCACGCGGTGTGCGACGCGCTGGGGGTCGCTCCGGAGCGGGCCGTCTACGTCGGCGACCGCCTGTTCGAGGACGTGCACGGACCCCAGCAGGTCGGGATGCGCGCCATCCTCGTGCCGCACTCCGACATCCCGACGAACCAGCGCACGGCCGTGGACGCGCGGCCGGATGCGGTCGCCGACGAGCTGCTCGACGTCGCCGGCATCGTGGCGCTGTGGAACCACGAGGCGACGGCGCACGGGGCGACGGCGCACGGGGCGACAGCGCACGGGGCGACGGCGCACGAGGCAGCCGCCGCGGGCGACGGGGCGTGACCGACCCGACGGTCACGACGCTGGCCTTCCTCGGCGCGGCCGCGTTCGTCGCGGGCTGGATCGACGCCGTCGTCGGCGGGGGAGGGCTGGTCCAGCTGCCGGCCCTCCTCGTCGGCCTCCCGGGCGCCAGCCCGGCGCAGCTGCTCGCGACGAACAAGTTCGGCTCGATCTTCGGCACCGCGACGAGCTCGGTCACCTTCTACCGCCGGGTGCGGCCCGACCTGCGCACCGCACTGCCGATGGCGGCGGTCGCCTACCTCGGCTCGATCGGCGGCGCCTTCATCGGGCTGCACATCCCCAAGTCGGCCTTCAACCCGATCATCCTCGTGCTGCTCGTGGTCGTCGGGGCGTACACGCTGCTCAAGCCCGACCTCGGAACGGAGTCGCTGCGCCGCTTCCACGGGGCCCGTCACACGGCGCTCGCGATGGTGACCGGCTTCGTCGTGGGGGGCTACGACGGGGCCCTCGGACCGGGCACGGGGAGCTTCCTCGTCTTCGCCCTCGTCGGCCTGCTCGGCTACACGTTCCTCGAGGCGAGCGCCAAGGCGAAGATCGCCAACTTCGCCACGAACCTCGGCGCCCTGACGGTCTTCGCCCCCATGGGGCTCGTGCTGCTCAAGGTCGGCCTCGTCATCGCCGCGACGAACCTGCTCGGCGGCTACGTCGGTGCCCGCACCGCGGTGGCCCGGGGCAGCGGCTTCGTCCGGATCGTCTTCGTGGTCGTCGTCGGCGCCTTCGTCGTCAAGATCGGCGGGAGCCTGCTCGGCTGGTGGCCCTGACCGGTCCCGGACGGTGGGGCGTGCGCCGGCGTGACGAGCCCCCGTCGTGACGACTCACACCCGTGCCATCCGACGGGCACAGCACACCCACAGGGTGCGTCGCGAACCTGAGTGCCATGACCTCACTCGCCCTCCCCGAGAGCCGCGACCTCTCGGTGCCGGCCGCGCAGCGCCACGCCGTCCGCCCGACGCCCGCCTGGTGGCGTGACGCCACCGCCGTGTTCGCCTGGGCGACGATCCTCTTCGTCGTCGCCCTGTGGGTCGCCGGCGGTGGGCTGAGCGCCTTCGGCTCGCTCGGTGAGGGCGTCACCAACGTCGGTCGCCTGAGCGGGCTCATCGCATCGGTGCTGATGCTCCAGCAGGTGCTCCTCATGGCCCGGATCCCGGTCGTCGAGCAGGCCTGGGGCCAGGACGAGCTCGCCCGCGTGCACCGCCTCGTCGGGTTCACCTCGTTCAACCTCATGGTCGTGCACATCGTGCTCGTGACGATCGGCTACAGCGCGGGGACCGACCTCGGGGTCGTCGCCACCTTCGTCGACCAGGTGCTGCACTCGCCCGGCATGCTCCTCGCGCTCGCCGGGACCGTGGCCCTCGTCATGGTCGTCGTCACGTCGATCAGGAAGGCGCGCGCCCGCCTCCGCTATGAGTCGTGGCACCTGCTCCACCTCTACGCCTACCTCGGCGCGGGACTGGCGCTGCCGCACCAGCTCTGGACCGGGCAGGACTTCCGGGGCAACGTTGTCGCCACCATCTTCTGGTGGGGCCTGTATGCCGCGTCGCTCGCCGCCGTGCTCGCCTACCGGGTCGTGCTGCCCGTGGTGCGGTCACGCCGGCACCGCCTGGTCGTCTCGGAGGTCGTCGCCGAGTCGCCCACCGTCACCTCGGTCGTCATGACGGGTCGCCGGCTCGACCGGCTGCCCGTGCGGGCCGGCCAGTTCTTCCAGTGGCGCTTCCTCGACGGGCCGGGATGGACCCGGGCCAACCCCTACTCCCTCTCCGCGGCCCCGGACGGCCGGTCGCTGCGGATCACGGCCGAGGCCGTCGGCGACTCCAGCGCGCGGCTCGCCACCCTGCGGCCCGGCACCCGGGTGCTCCTCGAGGGCCCCTACGGACGCCTGCACACGGGGGTCCGCACGCAGGTCAGGACGGTGCTCGTCGGCGCCGGCATGGGCATCACGCCGCTGCGCGCGATCCTCGAGGAGCTGCCGGCGTCGCCCGACGGCGTCGTCGTCATCTACCGCGTCGGCAGCCAGGCCGACATCGTGCTCGCCGACGAGCTGCTCGACCTCGCGCGGGCCAAGGGCGGGCGCGTGGTCGCGGTCGTCGGGCACCGCAACCGCGAGCGGGCGAGCTGGCTGCCCGTCGACTCGAGCCACCTCGGCGACTCCGAGGCCCTGACCCGCATCGTGCCCGACATCGCCGAGCGCGACGTCTACGTCTGCGGTCATCCCCGCTGGATGGACGCCGTGGTCGCCGCCGCCCACGAGGCAGGCGTCCCGGCCGAGGCGATCCACTCCGAGCGCTTCACCTACTGACCCCTCGAAACAGAACCGAAACGAGCCTTCCATGCGACGCGTCGTCCTCTGGGCCATGAGCACCGTGACCGTGCTCGTCCTCCTCTTCAGCTACAGCACCTCCCGCAGCTCCTCACCCGTCGTGGCCGCCGAGACCCGCCAGGTGACCACGACGAGCAAGACGTCGGAGAGCACCGGGTCGGGCTCGGGCTCCTCCTCGGCGAGCTCCTCCGACTCCGCGGGACAGGAGCCGGCCGCCGACGAGAGCACGTCGGGGTCTTCCGACTCGTCCGGCTCGTCTGACGCCTCCGGGTCGAGCGGCTCGAGCGGCTCGAGCGGCTCGAGCGGGTCGAGCGCCTCCGGCTCGGGGGCGTCGAGCGCCACGAAGACGTATGCCGGTGACGCCGTGATGACGCGCTTCGGCAACGTCCAGGTGCAGATCACCGTGGAGAACGGCAAGATCACGGCTGCCGACGTCCTCCAGGTGCCGTGGAACGACCGCCACGACCAGATGATCAACTCGCAGGCGGTCCCCGTCTACAACCAGGAGGCCGTCGACGCCCAGTCGGCACAGATCGACGTGGTCTCGGGCGCCACCTACACGTGGGAGGGCTACACGCAGTCGCTGCAGTCCGCCATCGACCAGGCCAACCTCTGAGTTCGGCCGTGAACACACAGCCGACGCCGACCACGACCACGCAGGTGACCAAGGAGCCCAGGATGGATGCCGCGAAGAGCGCGGAACCGGCAGCAGGCCCGCCGCAGCGACGGGCCTGGGTGGAGCACATCATGGGGATGCCCGTCAGCATCCACCTGCGGGGCACGGGCGTCGACGAGGTGCCGGCGCAGCAGGCCGTCGCCGAGGCGTTCCGGGTGCTGCGCGAGATGGACTCCGTGTTCTCGACGTACCGGCTGGACTCGGACCTCATGCGGCTGCGCCGCGAGGAGGTCGGCATCACTCAGTGCAGCCCGCTCGTGGAGGAGTCGTTGCGCATCGGGCAGGAGGCCGAGGTGCTGACCCGCGGCGCGTTCACGACGCTGCTGCCGACCGGCGAGGGGGACCTCGCCTTCGACCCGACGGGTCTGGTCAAGGGCTGGGCGGTCGACCTCGCCTCGGCGCCGCTCAGCGCGCTGCGCGGCATCTCGTACTGCATCAACGCCGGCGGCGACATCCTCGTCGGTGCGCACCCCGACCTGCCGTCGAGCGGGCCCGGCGAGATCTCGTGGCGCGTCGGGGTCGAGGACCCGTCCGACCGCTCCCGCATCGCGACGACGCTGACCCTGTCGCGCGGGGCGGTGGCGACGTCCGGCACGGCGGCCCGGGGCGCGCACCTCTACGACCCGGCGGCCGGCGAGCTCGTGGGCCGCCCGGGATCGGTGACCGTGACCGGCCCGACGCTCCTGTGGGCCGACATCTGGGCCACCGCGCTCTTCGTCGGGGGCTCGGCGACCCGGGAGGCGTTCGCCGCGGCGGCGCCCGACTACCGGTCCACGGCGCTCTAGCGGCCGTCCTGGCTCGCCGTCGATCGGGCTTGCACCTTTCTTGCGGGAAACCTGCGCCCTGCGGGTCGTGCGTCTTGCGCTTGGCGGAGCAGAGTCTTCCTCAGCAGCAGGAACGGCTGGGGGGCTGAGCCTGCTGGACACAGAGACCTTCGGGCGAGGGCCCGCCGATCCGGGGAAGGAGCGCCATGACCAGCAGCATCACCATCGACCCTGCGGTGACGATGCGCGGCCTTGGCGCCCTCCCCGGTCGGCGGGCCACCTCGAGGACTCCGGTGGGGGGAGGAAACTGGGCCGGGGCGGGCCACCAGGTGGGAGGTGCGTCCGCCCCGGGCCCGGCACGTTCGTCCGGACCCCGCCGCCCAGGCGATCGCGCAGTGCGCGCGGTGCGACCGGGCGGCAGTGCGGTGCGTCATGCCACCGCTCGTGGCCGCTGAGTCGGCGGTGGGTCTCGAAGCAGCGCCGGACACCGTGTGCGTGGGATGCAGCGGATGCTCCCAACCGTCCACGTGCGTGCTCGACCCGCTGGCGCTCGCCCGGCTCGCCTGTGAGCTCGAGAGCGAGGACCTCGCCCGCTCGATCGCCAACACCTACCTCCGGATGCTCGACTCGCGCCTCTCGCGCGCCGAGACCGCGCTGGAGAGCCGCGACGAGGTCGCGGCCATGGACGTCCTGCTGAGCCTGCGCGTCTCGTCGTGCACGGTCGGCCTCATGCGCCTCGAGTCGGCCGTCCTGTGCGTCATCGAGGCCGTACGGCGCGGCGAGGCCGAGCTGGCCCGCGTGCGCGGCGCCCGCCTCGCCGGTCTCGCGGCTGCGGCCCGCTCGGCCCTCCGCGCCCACCTCGACCTCGCCTGGTCGGTGCAGCCCGGCTGAGCACCGGCGCTCCCGAGCTCGGTCCGCGAGCCTGGCCTCGTCCGAACCAACCGGCCGGTGCGTCCGCGTCTCGACACGCCGGTGGCCCCGCCCGGTTGGGCGGGGTGCGGGGCGCCGCCGTCAGGGATGGGCCGTGCCGACGTGCCAGACGACCCCGCGCTGGGTGATCGTCGCGGCGAGGTCGAGCTCGTGCACGGTGGTGTGGTGCCGGGGGCAGAGCAGGGCGCCGTTGTCGGTGGTGGTGGCGCCGCCGTGGACCCAGTGGGTCACGTGGTGCGCGTCGCACCAGGTGGCAGGCACGCTGCAGCCGGGGTAGCTGCATCCCTTGTCACGCAGTGTCAGCGCCAGTCGCTGCGTGGGGGTGAAGAGGCGGCGAGTGCGCCCGACGTCGAGGGGATGACTCTCGCTGCCGAGGACGGCGGGGATGATGCCGGCGTCGCAGGCGAGGCGGCGGGCCACCCCGGCGGAGAGGACCTGGCCGGTGAGCGTCCGTGCGGCACCGGGGCCCTGACCGACCAGGGTGTCGTAGTCGAGGATGACGACGACCTTGCTCTTGTCGGTGACGGGCACCCCGTCGGCCGCGGCGACACCCCGCTGGACGATGGTCGTGAGGGCATCGAGTCTGCGGTGGGCGGCGGTGCGCTCGTCCAGCTCGGTGTGACCCTGCTCGTCGGTGGTCGGGGCGGGCGCGGAGAGCGGGTCGATGGCGGCGTGCAGGATGGCGGCCGCCTCGGGATCGAGGGTCGCACGCATGCCGACCATGCCGGTCGGGGTGGGCTGGTCGAACCAGAGACCGCGGGCGTTGCGGCGGCGCCGGTCGAGGGCGTCCTCGTCGCGGGGTGGGCGGATCTGCTCGGTGTGGTGGCGCACGAGCTGGGCGAGCTCTTCGGGGCGGAGTCGGGTGGCGTGCTCGGTCAGGTCGGTCAGGGCGGTGGTGAGGTCGTCGGGGTCGGCGACGGGGGCGGTGCGGGTGTGGAAGTCGATGATCTGGGCGGCCTTGGCGACGGTGACCAGGCCGGTGGTGACGAGCAGCCGCAGCCGCGCCCACCGGCCGCTGGCGTTGTCGTTCATGCCAGGCGTGCCGGCGTCGGTGGGGCTGGTGTCAGCGTGCGTGCAGGTGTCGGCGAAGGCGGTGGCGACGGTGGTGAAGGCGCGGGCCTGGCCGGCGGTGAGGGTGGCGTCGTGGGCGCGGAGCCAGTCGATGCGGGAGAGGCCCTCGGGTGGCTGGGTGCCGCGGGCGGTGAGCTCGGTGAGGATGCCGAGGAGGGTGATCTCGTGGCTGGCGCGTTGGTGGGTGACCCATTCGGCCATGCGGGTCAGGTCGGGTGCGTGGTGGCGGGTCAGGGGTGCGCCGAGGAGGGCGTCGGTCTGGATGCCGACGTCGGGTTCGAAGGTGGGGGTGTAGGTGCCGCGGGCGATCTGCTCGGCGCGGTGGTCGGCGTAGGCGTCCATGGCGCGCAGCCAGTCGGGGTCGTCGACCATGGCCTCGAACCCGTCCGGTCCGAGCTGCTGCCCCATCCGGTGCACCGTCGGCCCGGGCGTCGGCCCGGACGTCGGTCCGGACGCTGGCCCGGACGCTGGCCCGGACGCTGGCCCGGACGTCGGTCCGGACGCTGGCCCGGACGCTGGCCCGGACGTCGGTAGGGGTCGGCCGAGGTCCTCAAGACGTGCGGCGTCCTGCAGGCGCGCGAGGGGCAGGTCGGAGAACGGTCCGTGGCCGCGCTGCACCGGCCGGGTCTCGGGGGCGATCTGGCGGGCGCGTTGACGAGCCTTCCGTTCGCCCTGGCCCGGCGATGCGGAGGTCGCGTCGGTGTCCGTCGTGGCGGGCGCGGTGCCGGAGGTGGCCGCGGGGGAGGGTGCCGGCATACCGACGGTGATGCCTTCCCAGAAGGGGCTCGGGACGCCCTCGGCCCGGGAGTGCTGGTCCGCCTCCATGGCGGCCAGCCGGCTCCTCAGGAGCTCGAGCGTCTCGTTTTCCCTTGCCATGACCTCACGCTAGCGGCGACCACCGACAGTCCTCGGCGCTCATCCACAGGCCCCGGTCCGACACGTCCGGGCCGGGAGGTCGGGCTCAGCACGCGTCGGGCTCAGAACGCGTCGGGCTCCTCCATGCGGTAGCCCACGCCACGCACCGTGCGGATGGGTGCGCGACCGCCGGCCGGGCCCAGCTTGCTCAGCTTGCGGCGCAGGTTGCCGACGTGGACCTCGACGAGGTGCTCCTCGCTCCAGCCCGGTCCCCACAGGCTGTCGAGGAGGACGGCCCGCGACCACACGCGGCGCGGAGCGCTCAGCAGGATGGCGAGCAGGTCGAACTCGGTGCGCGTGAGGTCGGCCTCCTGCTCGTCGACGGTGACGACGCGGCTCTCCGGGTCGACGGCCAGGCGGCCGTGACGCGTCAGGGCCGGTCCCTCGTCGACGGCGACGGCGGACGCCGCGGACGACTCGGCGGCCGCGACCTGACCGTTGTCGGCGCGTGCGCCGGTCGCCGAAGGGGTCGAAGCGGCGTCGGCGGGGTCCTCGTTGCGCGCGGCACGGGGCCGCCGGAACATCGCGTTGACCCGGGCCTGCAGCTCGCGCGGGCTGAACGGCTTCGTCAGGTAGTCGTCCGCGCCGATCTCGAGCCCCATGAGGCGGTCGATCTCGTCGGTGCGAGCGCTGATCATGACCACGTAGGCGGTGCTCACGTCACGCACGCGCCGACAGACCTCGATGCCGTCCAGGTCGGGCAGCCCGAGGTCGAGGGTCACGAGGTCGGGGTCGCTCGCCATGACGAGCTCGACGCCCGCCTGCCCGGAGGCCGCGGTCCTGACCTCGAACCCCTGCATCGTGAGGCTGTGCGTGATGAGCTCGCGGATGTCGTCGTCGTCCTCGACGACGACCGCGGTGCGTGCTGAACCCATCATGGGTTGATTCTTGCAGAATGTCGGACTTTGCCCTACACCAACCGCATCTTGGGCCCGCGTGTTGTCCCACGACGCCCCGCGCCCGGCGGGCCGCGGGCTCGTCAGCGCGGAGCCGGCGGCGCAGAGAGCTGGGCTCGGAGCGCCTCCACCTCGGTCGCCGGCAGCCCGCACACCACGCCCCGGCACACGTACGCGACCCCACCGTCACGGACGAGCGGTCGCCCCGCGAGCAGCGGTATGCCGGGGGCGTCGGGCTCCCCGTGCACGACCACGAGCCCGGGGCTGGGTGACCGTCGGGCGCACTCCACGAGGCGGTCGGCCCGCTCGCCGGTGCCGACGACGGCCACCTGCAGCGGACCCGCGACGAGCGCCTCGGCCACGGCCAGCGACCACCCGCCGAACCGTGGCTCGCGGACGGCGAGCCCGAGGCCGGCCTCCGTCGCCCGGGCGCCGGCACGGAGGGCGTCCGCGTCACCCGTCAGGGCGCCGAGCGTGACGAGGGCGCCGGCGAGCGCCGCCTGGCCCGACGGCTCGGCGTTGTCGGCCGCGCTCCGGGGGCGCAGGTAGAGCTGCTCCGCGCCCTCCGCCGTGTCATGGAAGCCGCCGTCCTCGGCCGCGAAGGCGCGCGCGGCGCCGAGGACCCGGCGCGCGGCGTCCAGCCAGCGCACCTCGGCCGTCGCCTGGTGGAGTACGAGCAGCCCCTCGGCGAGGTTGCCGTGGTCGTCGGCGACCGCCCGGGCCGCTCCCACGACGCCACGCCGCGAGGCCCGGCGCAGCTCGCCGTCCACGACGTGCACGTCGAGCAGGTGCGTGGCGCACCGGCTCGCGGCCGCGACCCACCCGGGTTCCCCGAGGGCCGCGCCGGCCCCCGCGAGGGCCGAGACGGCGAGACCGTTCCACGACGTGACGACCTTGTCGTCCCGCCCCGGCTGCGGCCGGAGGTCCCGGGCGGCGCGCAGTCGGGCGCGCACCCCCGCGAACCACTCGGGGTCGGTGGCGTCGGCCGGCAGCTGCAGCGTCGAGGCACCGTGCTCGAAGGTGCCCTCGGGGGTGACGCCGAAGAGCTCGGCCGCCCGGTCGGCGTCCGCCCCGAGGGCGTCGTGCAGCTGCTCCGGCGTCCACGCGTAGGTGAGCCCCTCGACACCGTCGGCGTCGGCGTCGAGCGACGACGCGAACCCGCCCTCGTCGGTGGCGAGCTCGGTGAGGACGAACTCGGCCGTCTCACGCACCACCTTCTCGGCGAACGGGTCGCCCGTGGCCTTCCACCACGAGGTGCACGCGCGCAGCAGGAGCGCGTTGTCGTAGAGCATCTTCTCGAAGTGCGGCACCACCCAGCCGGCGTCGACGGCGTACCTCGCGAACCCGCCGGCCAGCTGGTCGTACATGCCGCTGCGGGCCATCGCCTCGAGCGTCTGCACCGCCATCGCGAGGGCGTCGGCCTCGCCCGTCCGGGCGTGGTGGCGCAGCAGGAACTCGAGCACCATCGACGGCGGGAACTTCGGAGCGCCGCCGAATCCCTTGTTCTGGTGGTCGAACTGGCGCGCCAGGATCTCAACGGCGGACGACAGCGCGCCGGGCTCGACGGCATACGGGCTCGGGGGCTGCAGCGCCTCGGCGAGCGACGTCGCGATGTGGGTGCCGGAGGCGCGCACCTCCTCCTCGCGCGTGCGCCACGCCTCGTCGAGGGCGGCGAGCACCCGCAGGAAGTGGTCGCGGGGGAAGTAGGTGCCGCAGAAGAACGGATCGCCCTGCGGCGTCAGGAAGACCGTCATCGGCCACCCGCCGTGTCCGGTCGTGGCGGTGACTGCTGACATGTAGACCGCGTCGATGTCGGGACGCTCCTCGCGGTCGACCTTGACCGGCACGAAGCGGTCGTTGAGGGCCGCGGCGACGGTGTCGTCCTCGAAGGACTCGTGGGCCATGACGTGGCACCAGTGACAGGCGGCGTAGCCGACGGAGAGGAGGATCGGCACGTTCCGCCGGCGCGCCTCGGCGAAGGCCTCCTCGCCCCACTCCCGCCAGTCGACCGGGTTGTCCTGGTGCTGCAGGAGATAGGGGCTCGTCGCGTGTGCGAGTCGGTTGGCCACGGTCACTCGCCGCCCACGCCGGGCGCGCCGATACGCTCGCCCACGCGCACGGTCGCTCCGGGCGTCAGGGGGTCGATGGAGCCGGCGTCGGGCGAGCAGACGAGCACGACCGTCGACCCGAACTCGAAGTGGCCCAAGGGATCACCGGTCTCGACGCGCACCGGCGGGTCGTAGCTGCGGCTCTGGACCTCGCGCCGCCGCGCGTTCGTGTGCACGGCGTCGTCGAAGGCGAGACGCGTCATCCCGACCATCGTCGCCCCCACCGGTACAACGGCCAGACGGCCGCCCGACACGGTCTCCAGGTCGACGACGATGCGCTCGTTGACGGCGAAGAGGTTGGCGACGTTGGCGACCGCGGCCACGTTGACCGGCCACAGCTCGCCGGGGATGTAGGTCGCCGCGGTGATGCGGCCCGACAGGGGCACGTGGATGCGGTGGTAGTCGCTGGGCGAGAGGTAGAGGGTGGCGTAGGTGCCCCCCTCATAGCGGTCGGCAAGCTCGCGGCTGCCGAGCAGGGCGGTGAGCGAGTAGTCGCGGCCCTTGGCCTGCACGAGCGTGTCGGCCTCGACCCTCCCGTAGGCGCCCACGGTCGCGTCGACGGGGGAGACGATCGCCGCGTCCGCCACGGGCCGCAGGCCCGGCTTGAGCGTGCGGGTGAAGAAGGCGTTGAGCGTGGGGTACTCCTCGAGCGGCAGCGCGGCCTCCTCGGGCCGTGCCCCGAAGACCCGGCTGTAGCCGCGGTGCACGCGACCACGCAGGGGACGAGGGATCGGTCGGGTCGCGAGCCAGCCGGCGCCGCGGCTGAGGGTGTGCTTGGGCAGCACCGAGAGCAGGAGGATGAGGAGGCGTCCGAGCATGATCGACCCTAACAATGTGCCCGGGCACCGAGCGTCCGGCCACGGCCGGCCGGTGGTGGCAGGGTTGGTGGTGGCAGGGTTGGCCCATGATCCTCCCCGCGGTGCGGGACCCACGCCTCGTCACGATCCGCCGCGGCGGCACGCTGACCGACGACGACCACCATCGCCTGGCCCGGTGGGCGGCCGACTGCGCGGAGCACGTGCTCGACCTCTTCGAGGGCGAGCGGCCCGGGGACGGGCGACCTCGCGCCGCGGTCGAGGCCGCCCGGGCCTGGGCGCGCGGGGAGCTCCCGATGATGCAGGCCCGTGCGCTCGGCGGGCACGCGATGGCGGCGGCGCGACCGCTGCGGGGCGCGCCGCGGTTCGCGGCCTACGCCGCCGGGCAGGCGGCGTGCGTCGGGCACGTCGCCGAGCACGACCTCGGCGCGGCCGCCTACGCGATCCGTGCGGTGCGGGCCGCGCACCCCACGGACGGGTCCGCGGGCCGTCGCGAGCGCGACTGGCAACGGGCCCGGCTCGACGAGTCCGTGCGCACCCTCGTCCTCGAGGACCAGGAGCGCCGGGACGCCATCTGCTGGAACGCCTTCTCGTCGTGACCCTGCCCGTCGCCCGGGCGAGGTCCTCGTCGAGCGTGCAGCGTGGTCCTCAGCCGGTGAGCTGATCGCGGCGTCGCGTGAGGTGGGCGCGCTCGGCCGGGTTGCCCGCGAGCGCGATCGCGCGGTCGTATGCCGTCTGCGACTCGCCGCTGCGCCCGAGCCTGCGCAACATCTCGGCCCGGGCGACGTGGAAGGCGTGGTATCCCTCGAGCACGCCTGCGAGCGGGTCGATCTCGGCGAGTCCGACGTCGGGGCCGTCGAGCTCGGCGACCGCGACGGCCCGGTTGAGCCGCACGACGGGCGACGGGTCGAGCACCGCGAGCCGCGTGTAGAGCGCGACGACGGCCGACCAGTCGGTGTCCTGCGCGGTCGGGGCGGCCGTGTGCAGCGAGCTGATCGCCGCCTGCACCTGGTAGCGCCCCGCCACGTCCCGGCCTGCTGCGACGGCCCGGATCCGCTCCTGCACCAACGACTCCGCCTCGGCGACGAGGTCGCGGTCCCACGCGCCGCGGTCCTGCTCGGCGAGCGTGACGAGCTCACCGGTGCGCGACACACGAGCTGCGCGGCGGGCATCCGCGAAGAGCATGAGCGCGAGCAGCCCGGCCACCTCTCCGTCGTCGGGCAGCAGCGTGCGCAGCAGGCGACCGAGGCGGATCGCCTCGTCGGAGAGGTCGACCCGCACCATGTCCGCCCCGTCGCTCGCGAGGTAGCCCTCGTTGAAGACGAGGTAGACGACGGCGAGGACTCCGCCGAGCCGGTCGCGGATGTCGTCCGACGAGGGCACCCGGTAGGGGATGTGCGCGGCCGCGATCTTGGCCTTGGCGCGCGTGATGCGCCGCGCCATCGCCGTCTCCTGCACGAGGAAGGCGCGGGCGATCTCGGCCACGGTGAGGCCGCAGATGAGTCGCAGCGTCAGGGCCACGCGGGCCTCCAGGGACAGCGCCGGGTGGCAGCAGGTGAACAGCAGGCGGAGGCGGTCGTCGTCCACCGGTCCGCTCGACGGCGGTGGGGCGTCGTCGTGGATCATCAGGGCCGCCTCGTGCTTGGGGCCGCGCCGGGCCTCGCGGCGGAGCCAGTCGATGGCCTTGCGCGCAGCCGTCGTCGCGAGCCAACCGCCGGGGTTGGGCGGCACGCCGTCGCGCGGCCAGCGCTCCGCCGCCGCGGCGAAGGCCTCGGCGGCCGCCTCCTCGGCGAGGTCGAGGTCGCGGAAGCGGCGCGCGAGCCCCGCGACCACCCGGGCCCACTCCTCGTGGTGCACCCGGGTGAGCGCCTCGTCGACGGCGTCGGACGTCACGGTTCGACGAGCGCCCGGACCGACTCGGCCGAGCGGAAGGGGCGCACCTCGACGGTGCCGCGGCACGCCTTGCTGGCCTGGCCGGCGAGGTCGAGCGCGACATCGAGGTCGGGGGCCTCGATGACCCAGAACCCGCCGAGGTGCTCCTTCGTCTCCAGGTAGGGCCCGTCGCTGAGCACCGGCTTCGCACCCTGACCGTCGACCGTCGTCGCGGTCGACGCGGGCTCCAGCCCGTCGGCGAAGACGAGGTGGCCGCGTCGCTCGAGCATCTCGTTGAAGGCTCCGGTGTCGGCGAACGACTCGAGCATCGCCTCCCTCGAGGGGTAGGACCCGAACTCGCCCGGCTCGTCCGGGCCGTAGACGGCCAGCAGGTAGCGCGCCATGCCGGTCAGCGCCCCGGCTCGGTCGGGCGCGGCGGGTCGCACGGGTGCGGCTGCACCCGCTCGTCGTCGACGGTGATGAGGTGTTCTGTCATGGCACGCTCCTCGGGGTGCGACGGGCCCTGCGGCCCGCGGCTGCGGCGGTCCGGTCGGCCGCCGTCCACCCTCTCCACGAACGGGGTGGGTCGGATGCGACAGCCTCCCGTGAAACTAGCCGCCCGCGCGCCCGGACGGTGGGTCCGGCGACGTCGGGCCGACCCGGGACCGCGCGGCCCCCGCACACCGACGCGTCGCGAAGAGCGTCAGGCCGCGGCCGCGACGTCCGAGCGCTGGGTCACGAGCGACTCCCAGCGGATCCGCCGGGCCCGCCACGTGAAGATCGCGAGCTTCGCCAGCTCCTCGACGATGCGGGCCACGAAGATGCCGACGTAGCCGAGAGGCGTGTGCAGGCCGAGGAGCACGGCGAGCGGCAGGCCGACCACGAAGGCGCCGACGACGTCGCCGAGGATGACGCCGCGCACGTCGTTCGCGCTCGGCAGCACGCCGGCGCCGACGATCATGTTGCGCACCTTGACGACCTGGAAGGCGGCGTTGATGAGGATGCCGACACCGGCCATGACGCGCACGTCGCGGCCCGCCTCGCCGAACAGGACGTCGAGGAGCAGCACCGAGGCGGCGAAGAGGACGCCGAAGATCGCGGCGGTGCCGATGCCCGCGCGGGTGAGGCGCCGCACCCAGGCGGTCGCGTCGGCGACGTCGCCGCGGCCGACCGAGCGCCCGACGAGGGTCGTCGTCGCGCTCATCAGCCCGATGCTGCCGACGACGAAGACGCCCTCGAGCGTCGTGACGATCTGCGCGGCGGCGAGGGCCGCGTCGCCGAGCTGCTGGAAGACGACGTTGTAGAGGAAGGTGCCCACGGTCCAGAAGAGCTCGGTGACACCGAGGGGGAGCGCGAGGACGAAGAGCGGCACGACGACCGCGCGCCACTGGAGCGCGGTGTCGGGCAGGCTCCAGCCGACGACGCCGCCGCGGCGGAACGTCATCGCCAGCAGGATGAGGGCCTTGGCCACCGCCGTGACGAGGGTCGCCCAGCCCGCGCCCGCGACCCCGAGCGAGGGGAGCGGGCCGAGCCCGACGACGAGGGAGTAGGCGATCGCCGAGTTGGCGACGACCGTGACCATGGTCGCGATCATCGGGCTCGTCGGGCGTCCGGCCGAGCGGAGCACACCGGAGAGGATCGCGCTCAGCATGACCGGCAGGGTGGCCAGCACGGTGAGGCGGAAGTAGTCGGTGCCGGCCGCCGCCACCGAGGGTGACGCGCCGACGAGACCCATGAGGTGGTCGGCGAAGAACCAGGGCACGACGGACACGACGGCGCCGAGCACGAGCGCGACGAGCAGCGCCGCGGTGACCGTGTGGTCGAGGGCGTCCCGGCGGCCCGCCCCGTGCGCCCGCGCGACGAGGATGCTGACCGAGGTGCCGAGGCAGCCGAGGGTGACGGCGAGGATGAACGTGAGGCTGTTGCTGAAGCCGACCGCCGCGATCGCGGTGGCGCCGAGGCCGCCGACGACGATCTGGTTGACGAAGTTGAGCACGAGCATGAGCACGAACTCCATGCTCACGGGCACGGCGATGCGCGCGATCTCACGGGCCGGTGTCGGCGGGACCGTTCGGGCAGCACGGAACGCGGACAGGGCGGGGCGGGGCATGGGCACGGCTTTCGGCGTCGGTCGTCAGGGGCGGCGCGTCCCAGCGTAGGTGTTCGGGCCGCTGGAGTCGAAACGATTTGACCGGGTGCGCCGAACCACCGCCCGACACGGTCCGGAGCGATGGCGGGCCGCCGTCGGCGCGACCCCCGTGCGGGACGTGCGCGGGCGTCGGTCAGTCGTTCATCGCCTTGATGATCATGACGGCCAGGCTGATCCGGTCGTGGGCCCACGCGTCGGCCGCGTCGTCGCCCGTGAGGCCCTGCGCGGCGTCGACCGCGTTGTCGGCCTCGCGCACGATGGTCCAGGCCCGGGCCCGCTCCTCGTCGATCCCGGCGCGCTCGCAGATGATCTCGAGCCGCCGCCGCAGCGACCAGCGGATCTGCGAGCCGGTGCCGAGCTCGTCCGCGCGGTTCCACAGCGCGGGCGCCACCTCGAAGGCGGGGTCGCCGCTCATCGGCTTGGGGTCGATCGCGAGCCACGGCTCGCGGTAGGCGGCAAGGACGTTCGTGTAGTGCAGGTCGGTGTGCAGCAGTCGCTCCGGGGCGCCGCGCCCGACGAGCTCGGTCGCGAGCGACGCGGCCTGGTCGAGGTAGCGACGCGGCAGCACCGCCGGGGCCGCGCGCAGCTCCTCCGCCTGTCGGTGGGCGTATGCCGTCAGGCTCGGCACGCGGGCGTGCGCGGGCCGCTCGAGCCGGGCCAGCAGGTCGCCGATGACGCCGCACGCGTCGTCGACCTCGACGCGGGAGAGGTCGCGCGTGTGGGCGCGCTCGAGCAGCAGGGCGAAGCGCGCGGGGTCGGCCCGCACGAGCCGCACCGCGCCGCGGCCGTCCCACGCCTGCAGCGCCAGGTGCTCGGTGGCCGCCTCCGGGTGCGGCCAGGAGATCTTGAGCACCGCCTCGCCGCTCACCCCGACGGCGTCGCGCCCGGCGCCGAGCAGGCGCACCGGGACGGCGACGGCGCACACGCCGCTCTCGCTGCGCCCGACGGGCTCGAGCTCCCACTCGGCGAGCAGCGCCCGGATGAGTCCGGGCAGCTCGTCGATCCAGTCGTCGCCGGAGAGGTAGCCGTCCGGCTCGTAGCCGCTCACCGCGTGGGCGAAGTGCGCGGGGATGAGGTCGTACATCGGGTCGTAGCTCACGTGGTGGCTCCCGGGAAGGCGGTCAGGGGCAGGTCCCAGCGGGTCGCGAGCGCCTGCACGTGGGCGCTCCACCGCGCCACGTCCTCGAGGGCGGCGGCGGTCGGGCTCGTGCCGGCGAGCGAGGCGGTGGTCTCGACGGCGGCCGAGAGGGTGTGGGTGGCGAGCCTGCTCGCGTCGGCCGACGACGTCACCGGGAAGGGCAGGGACCACCCGGCCGGCGGGTTCGTGCCCGAGCCCGACACCGCGGCCTCGAGCCGGGTCAACGCCTCGAGGGTGGTCTCCGCGGTACGGCGCTGGCGCCCCGAGCTCTGCGCCGCGACGACCTCGAAGGCGTAGACGAGGGGCTGGGTGCGGGCCACGACCGCGGGCCGGGCGGGGCTGGGGGCGCTCAGGGCCACGTCGCCACCGAGCAGCACCCCGGAGGCGAGGCGGGCGGCATACGCCGTCGTGAGCAGTCGTCGGGTGTCGGCGGACGCGGCCGCGACGCGCTGCCACTGCGCGGCCCCGACGGCGTCGAGGCGCGATGCGAGGGCGGGGGCGCTGCGCACGGCGGCGGTGCCGGGGACGGCCCGCGCCGCCGCGTCGACGGTGCGGGTCGGCACCCCGGCGTTGGTGAGGCGGCCGCGCACGACGGTGAGCTGCGAGCGCAGCACCGAGCGCACGGCACGCACCGTGCGCAGCGTCGAGGCGTCGGGGTCGTCGCCGCGGGCGAGGACCTGACCCGCGGCGGTGACGAGACCTGCGACGTCGGTGACGACGGCGAGCAGCAACGACTCGTCGGTGGCCGGGCGACGCGTCGGCACGGGAGGGGGCGGCTGGGGGAGGTCGAGACGCAACCCGCAGCCGGCGAGGAGGGCGATCGAACCGGCGCCGCCGAGCAGGACGAGACGCCGCGACGGAGTGCTGCGACCCCCACCCACCCGTGCCCCGAGCCCACGGGTGTCGCCGTCCATGCGCAGATCCTCGCACGGCGGCGGTGGTCGGCGAGGACCCCCCGACGCCGATAGAGTGGAGGGCACGCGACGACGGATCCCTGCGAAAGGGCTCTGGCGCCGGACATTCGAGAAGAGCAGGAGGCGTCGACGCATGAGCACGGCCCAGCAGATCAGAGCGGCGCTCGAGCCCGTGCTCGGGCCCCTCGGGCTCGTCGTCGAGGACGTCTCCGTGTCGCCGGCCGGCAAGCGCCGGCTCGTGCGCGTGCTCGTCGACACCGACATCAGCGCCCTCGACGTCGCGGACACCACGAGCCCCGTGCCGCCGCTCTCGCTCGACGCCGTGGCCGAGGCCACCCGCGCCGTGAGCGACGAGCTCGACGCGAGCGACGTGATGGGCCAGGCCCCCTACGTGCTCGAGGTCTCCTCGCCCGGTGTGGGCCGCACCCTGACCTCGCGCGACCAGCTGCGTCGCCAGGTCGGCCGGCTCGTCGAGGTGGCCCACGCGGAGGGCACCGAGACCGGCCGTCTCGCCGAGGTGGGCAGCGACCGGCTCGTGCTCGACGTGCCGGCGACGCGCAAGACCGCGGCGCGCCGCGTCGAGCTCGACCTCGACGGCGTGCAGCGCGCGACCGTGCAGGTCGAGTTCACCCGTCCGGGCGCCACGGGCGACGCCGACGGCCAGCACGCCGACGAGCACGACGAGCACGACGGGCTGCTCGAGAACGACGAGAACGACGAGAACGACGAGAACGACGAGAACGACGAGAACGACGAGAACGACGAGAACGACGCGGACGCGCCGTCCGCACCGGAAAGGGACATCTGATGGACATCGACCTCGCAGCCCTGCGCGCCCTGGAGCGGGAGCGCGACATCAGCCTCGACGTGCTCATCCCGGCCATCGAGCAGGCTCTCCTCGTCGCCTACCACCGCACCGACGGCAGCCAGCGCATCGCGCGCGTCGAGCTCGACCGCAAGACGGGCCACGTCGTCGTGTGGGCCCGCGAGGAGGGCGAGCTGCTCCCGGTGACGGAGGAGGGCGAGCGCCCCCGGCGCGGCGAGCCCGGGCCCGAGTACGACGACACGCCGGTGGGCTTCGGCCGCATCGCGGCCTCCACGGCGCGCCAGGTCATCGTCCAGCGCCTGCGCGACCTCGAGGACGAGGCGATCCTCGGCGACTTCAAGGGCCGCGAGGGCGACGTCATCTCCGGCATCATCCAGCAGAGCCAGGACCCCCGGAACGTCCTCGTCGACTTCGGCACGGTCGAGGGCATCCTGCCCCTGGCCGAGCAGGTGCCCGGCGAGCGCTACGTGCACGGCGAGCGCCTGCGCTGCTTCGTCGTCAGCGTCAAGCGCGGGCCGAAGGGCCCGCAGGTGGGGCTGTCGCGCACCCACCCCAACCTCGTGCGCACCCTCTTCAAGTTCGAGGTGCCCGAGATCGCCGACGGCACGGTCGAGATCGCGGCCCTCGCCCGCGAGGCCGGCCACCGCACGAAGATCGCCGTGCACAGCCGCGTCGCCGGGGTGAACGCCAAGGGCGCGTGCATCGGCCCGATGGGCGCCCGCGTGCGCGCCGTCATGACCGAGCTGCGCGGCGAGAAGATCGACATCGTCGACTACGCCGACGACCCCGCCACCTTCGTCGCGGCCGCGCTGTCGCCCGCCCGGGTGCAGTCCGTCGAGATCGTCGACGCGTCGGCCCGCACGGCCCGCGTCGTCGTGCCCGACTACCAGCTGAGCCTCGCGATCGGCAAGGAGGGTCAGAACGCCCGCCTCGCCGCCAAGCTCACCGGGTGGCGCATCGACATCCGCCCCGACACCGAGGCGCCCGCCGCAAGCTCCTGACCCGCCGGCCGCCCGCCCGAGGGTGTGGGCGTGGGCCCGCCGCGCGCCCGGGGCGGGCGGCACACGCCCCGCTGCACGCGGCATACGGGACATCCCGGGCGCATCGGCGGTCCGTGACGACCCGTGGCACGCCCCGCGGCGGTGACGCGGTAGACTGATGTGTGGCCGACCGGACTGGACTCCGCGACGAGCCATCCCGCACCTGTGTGGGATGTCGAGGAACGGATAGCTGGTCGGCCCTGCTGCGAGTGGTCGCGGCGACGGACGAGCACCCCGGGAGCACCCCTCCCGCCACGCTCCGTCCCGACCCACGACACCGGATGCCGGGACGTGGTGCGTGGCTGCACCCGACGCCCGAGTGTTTCGAGCTGGCAGTGCGCCGCAAGGCGTTCGGTCGTGCCCTGCGCCTGCAGGTCGCCCTGGACGTGAGCGCGGTCGCGCGACACCTCGGTCTCCACCACGAGCAGCACGCACCGGCACGACCCGCGAACGGGCGCGCCGGATCAGTCAGAGATCAGTCAACGAACCACGAGGCGGGTTGAAAACGCTATGAGCACCCGATGAGTACTCAGCGATGAGCAAGCCCCAGCGATAACCCACGGTTCGGCCACTTCCTGTTCAGGCCGGACCGAGACAGGAGAAATGTGGCTAAGGTCCGGGTCTACGAGCTCGCCAAGGAGCTCGGAGTCGAGAGCAAGACCCTGCTCGCACACTTGAAGAGCCAGGGAGAGTTCGTCCGGTCGGCATCGTCGACCATCGAGCCCCCCGTCGTCCGCAAGATCATCGAGACCTTCCCGAGGGAAGGCTCGTCCGGTGGCGGCACGAAGCCGGCAGCCCCCAAGGCTGCCCCCACGAGCGCGGCACCCGCCGCGCCCCAGACGTCCACGCCGTCGGCCGCCCGGCCGTCGGCGCCCGCGCCGGCTGCGCCTGCGGCCGCCGCTCCCGCCGCGCCGGCTCCGGCCCCCGCGGCCCCGGCCGCGCGTGACACTGCTGCCCCGGCCGCTCCCGCCGCCCCGGCGGCGTCCGCGCCCTCGGCGACCCCGGCTGCCCCGGCACCCAAGGCGCCGGCTCCGTCCGCGCCGGCTCCCGCTGCCCCCGCCGCTCCGGCGGCGGCTGCGCCGGCCCCCGGCCGGGTGCAGTCCAGCCGCGACGGTGGTCAGCAGACCTCCGGCGTGCCGTCCTCGCCGCGTCCGGCGCCCCGTCCGGGCCAGCCGCGTCCGGGCAACAACCCGTTCGCCCCGAGCCAGGGCATGGGCCAGACCCGTGCGCCGCGCCCCGGTGGCGACGCCGCTCCGCGTCCGGGCAACAACCCGTTCAGCCCGAGCCAGGGCATGCCGCGTCCGCAGTCGCGTCCCGGCGGCCAGGGTGGCCCCGGCGGCCAGCGCCCCGGTGCACCCGGTGGCGCACCGCGTCCCGGTGCCCCCGCGGGCGGTCGTCCCGGTGGTGCTGCCGGTGGCGCGCCGCGTCCCGGCGGTCCGCGCCCCAGCCCCGGCATGATGCCGGAGCGCAGCACCGTCGGTCGTCCGGGCCAGCGCCCGGCCGGCGGCCCGGGCCGTGGTGGCCCCGGTGGTGCCGGTGGTCGTGGCGGCTTCGGTGGTGGCCCCGGTGGCGCCCCCGGTCGTCCCGGCGGCTTCGGCGGTCCCCGCGGTGGCGGCGGCGGTCGTGGCTCGACGGCAGGTGCCTTCGGCCGCGGTGGCGGTCGTCCGGTGCGAGGCCGCAAGTCCAAGCGCGCGAAGCGCCAGGAGTTCGAGCAGATGCAGGCGCCGAGCCTGGGTGGCGTCAGCGTCCCCCGTGGCAACGGCTCCACCGTCGTGCGCGTGCGTCGTGGCTCGTCGCTCAGCGACTTCGCCGACAAGATCAACGCCAACCCCGGCGCCCTCGTCACCGTGCTCTTCCACCTCGGTGAGATGGCCACGGCGACGCAGTCGCTCGACGAGGACACCTTCAAGGTGCTCGGCGCCGAGCTCGGCTACGACATCCAGGTCGTCTCCCCGGAGGAGGAGGAGAAGGAGCTCTTCGACTCCTTCAACATCGACCTCGAGACCGGCATCGAGGGCGAGGACGACGAGGACCTCGAGGCCCGTCCGCCCGTCGTCACCGTCGTCGGCCACGTCGACCACGGAAAGACGCGACTGCTCGACGCGATCCGCAACGAGGACGTCGTCGCAGGCGAGGCCGGCGGCATCACGCAGCACATCGGTGCCTACCAGGTGCACCGGGAGCACGAGGGCGTCGAGCGTGCGATCACCTTCATCGACACCCCGGGTCACGAGGCCTTCACGGCCATGCGTGCCCGTGGTGCCAAGGTGACCGACATCGCGATCCTCGTGGTCGCCGCCGACGACGGCGTCATGCCGCAGACGATCGAGGCGCTCAACCACATGCAGGCGGCCGACGTGCCGATCGTGGTGGCCGTCAACAAGATCGACGTCGAGGGTGCCAACCCGGCCAAGGTGCGCCAGCAGCTGACCGAGTACAACCTCGTCGCGGAGGAGTACGGCGGCGAGACGATGTTCGTCGACGTCTCGGCCCGCCAGGGTCAGAACATCGACAGCCTCCTCGAGGCGGTCCTCCTCACGGCGGACGCGGCCCTCGACCTCCGGGCCAACCCGGAGAAGGAGGCCCGCGGCGTCGCGATCGAGGCGAACCTCGACCGTGGCCGTGGTGCGACCGCGACGGTGCTCGTGCAGACCGGAACGCTGCACGTCGGTGACTCGATCGTCACCGGCTCGGCGTACGGCCGCGTGCGTGCCATGCTCGACGAGCACGGCAACAACGTCGACGAGGCGGGTCCGTCCCGCCCGGTGCAGGTGCTCGGTCTCAGCTCGGTGCCGCGCGCCGGCGACACGTTCGTCGTGGCGCCGGACGACCGCACGGCCCGCCAGATCGCCGAGCGGCGTGAGGCGGCCGACCGCCAGGCCGTGCTTGCCAAGGCCCGCAAGCGCATCTCGCTCGAGGACCTCAACGAGGCCCTCGCGGCGGGCAAGGTCGAGACCCTCAACCTCATCCTCAAGGGTGACGTGTCGGGCTCGGTCGAGGCGCTCGAGGACGCGCTGCTCAAGATCGACGTCGGCGACGACGTGGACCTGCGCATCATCGACCGTGGTGTCGGCGCGATCACGATGAACAACATCAACCTCGCGATGGCCTCGAACGCCATCATCATCGGCTACAACGTCCGGGCCGAGGGCCAGAACGCCGACTACGCCGAGCGCGAGGGCGTCGAGATCCGCTACTACTCGGTGATCTACCAGGCCATCGACGAGGTCGAGGCGGCGCTCAAGGGCATGCTCAAGCCGGAGTTCGAGGAGGTCGAGCTCGGCACGGCGGAGATCCGCGAGATCTTCCGTTCGAGCAAGTTCGGCAACATCGCCGGCTCGATCGTGCGCAGCGGCGAGATCAAGCGTGGCTCGAAGGCCCGCATCACCCGCAACGGTGTCGTGGTGTCCGAGAACGTCGAGGTGGCCGGTCTGCGCCGCTTCAAGGACGACGTCACGGAGGTCCGCGAGGGCTTCGAGTGCGGTATCAACCTCGGGTCGTACAACGACCTGCAGCTCGGTGACCTCATCGCCACCTACGAGATGCGCGAGAAGCCGCGCGCCTGACGTCCCGGCGTCAGACGCACGACCAGCACGACAGCGCGACGGCGCCGGCCCCCTCGGGGGTCGGCGCCGTCGCCGTTCCCCGGGCCGTTCCCCGGGCCATATGCCAAGCCGTATGCCGGGTCGGCCGTCGCGCGCGCCCGTGCCGCCACGCGTGGTGGCCGGCCGGTGCGGGCGGGTGTCGGGGCACCGCGCCGGCGCCGTTAGGGTTGGTCAGTCGGCCCCCGGGGCCGGCGCACCACATCGATGAGAGAGAGGTCGTCATGGTTGACCACCCCCGCGCCCGCAAGGTCGCAGACCGCATCAAGGTCATCGTGGCCGAGTACCTCGAGCACCGGATCAAGGACGAGCGCCTCGGCTTCGTCACCATCACCGACGCGCGCGTCACCGGCGACCTGCAGCACGCCTCGGTCTTCTACACCGTCTTCGGCTCCGACGAGGAGCGCGCGGCCACGGCCGAGATCCTCGAGGCCAACCGCGGCCGCATCCGCTCGGCCGTCGGCAAGGGCATCGGCATCCGCCTGACGCCCTCGCTCGAGTTCATCGCCGACGCGCTGCCCGAGGGCGCCGCGCACCTCGAGGACCTGCTCGCCCAGACGCGCCTGCGCGACGAGGAGCTCGCCCGGGCGGCCGCGAACGCCAAGCACGCCGGCGACGCCGACCCGTACCGCAAGCCCGTCGACCACGACGCCGATGACGAGGACGACGTGGACGACGACGCCGCCGACGCGGCCGACGCGGCCGACGGGGACGCCGCACGCGGCCAGGGCGTCGACGCCCGATGAGCGACGCCGCCCCGGGCGGCCTGCTCGTCGTCGACAAGCCCGCCGGCTGGACGAGCCACGACGTCGTCGCCCGGGCGCGCCGGCTCTGCCGCACGCGGCGGGTCGGCCACGCGGGCACGCTCGACCCGATGGCCACGGGCGTGCTCGTGCTCGGCGTCGACCGGGGCACCAAGCTGCTCACCTTCCTCGTCGGCTGCGACAAGTCCTACGAGGCGACGATCCGCCTCGGGGTCGCGACCCTCACCGACGACGCCGAGGGCGAGGCGACCGCGACGACGGGGGTGGCCGACGCCGACGCGCTCGAGGCGGCCCTGCCGGCCGCCGTCGCGGCACTCACGGGTGACATCGAGCAGGTGCCGAGCGCCGTCAGCGCGATCAAGGTCAAGGGCGTGCGCAGCTACACCCGCGTGCGCCAGGGCGACACCGTCGACCTCCCGGGCCGGCCGGTCACGGTCAGCCGCTTCGACGTGCTCGCCGTGCGCCGGTCGACGACGCCGGATGCCGACGGCGGCCTCCTCGACGTCGTCGACGTGGACGTCGTCGTCGACGTGTCGTCGGGCACCTACGTGCGGGCGCTCGCGCGCGACCTGGGCGCCGCGCTCGGCGTCGGCGGTCACCTCACCGCGCTGCGCCGCACGCGCGTCGGACGGTTCGGCCTCGACGGCGCGCACTCGCTCGACGAGCTCGAGGCGCTGGCCGGCGAGGCGACGACGGAGGCGACGACGGAGGCAACCACGGAGGCGCACGCGGACGCCCGGGGGCCTGCCGGCATACCTCTGCTCCCGATCGCCGAGGCGGCGCGCGCGCAGCTGCCGGTGCACGAGATCACGGCGGCCGAGGCCGTGCGCCTCGGCCACGGGCAGCGCATCGCGAGCGCGGTCGTCGGCGAGGACGCGGTCGCGGCCCTCGACCCCGACGGTCGCCTCGTCGCGGTGCTCGACGAGACCCGGGCGACGGCGCGGGCGAAGGTCGTCTTCGCGCCCGCGGGCCCGAAGGGCTGACCGGCGTGCGCGACCCCGACGAGGGGGCCACTA
This sequence comes from Terrabacter sp. NPDC000476, assembly GCF_040300125.1. Classification (NCBI taxonomy): domain Bacteria; kingdom Bacillati; phylum Actinomycetota; class Actinomycetes; order Micrococcales; family Intrasporangiaceae; genus Terrabacter; species Terrabacter sp. NPDC000476. The sequence continues at coordinate 1,194,568 of NZ_JBEPDF010000001.1, read as the reverse complement.
CAGTGGTCGCCGTGCAGCGCTGGTACGGACTCGACGACATCCCGGCCGACCTCGGCCCGACCGTCGTCACCCTCGGGAACTTCGACGGCGTGCACCGCGGGCACCGCGAGGTGCTGACGCGCGTCGTGCGCGAGGCCGCCGAGCGGGGAGCCCTGCCGGTGGCGGTCACCTTCGAGCCGCACCCGGTCGCCGTGCTCTACCCCGACCGCGCGCCGGCCGCGGTGATGTCGCTCGAGCAGCGGCTCGACGCGCTGGCCTCCGTCGGGGTGGGCGCCGTCCTCGTGCTGCGCTTCACGACCGAGTTCGCCCAGCAGACGCCCGAGGACTTCGTGCGTGCGACGTTCGTCGACGCCCTGCACGCGAGCGCGGTCGTCGTCGGCAAGGACACCCGCTTCGGCGTGCGCAACTCCGGTGACGTCGAGACGCTGCGGGCGCTCGGTGCGCTCCACGGCTTCGGCGTCGTGGCGCTCGACGACATCGGCGAGGCGGAGGTCGAGGGCGCCCGCTGGAGCTCGACGCAGCTGCGCGCCGAGCTGCTCGCCGGCAAGGTCGGCCACGCCGCGCAGATCCTCGGCCGGCCGCACCGCGTCAGCGGCACCGTCGTCCACGGCGACCACCGGGGCCGCGAGCTCGGCTACCCGACCGCGAACCTCTCGCAGGACCACGAGGGCCTCGTGCCGGCCGACGGCGTGTACGCCGGGTGGCTCGTGCGCCTCGACCTCGACGCGTCCGCGACCGACCGGGCCCTGCCCGCCGCCGTCTCCGTCGGCACCAACCCGACCTTCGACGGGCACCAGCGGCGCGTCGAGGCCTACGTGCTCGACCGCACCGACCTCGACCTCTACGGCGAGCGCGTGGCCGTCGAGTTCGTCTCGCTCCTGCGGCCGACGCTGCGGTTCGACTCCATCGAGGCGCTCGTGACGCAGATGGCGCAGGACGTGGACCGGTGTCGCGAGATCCTCTCGGCGATCGTTCCCTCCTGACCGCGCGGGGGCCGCGGGCCCCGCGCGCGTCGCGCGTCCTCACGCGCCCGCACCTGTCGCGCCCGAGCGGTTCGGCCGGCTGGCTGCGCCTCGACCTCGGCCTGCTCATCGGCGCGCTCGGGCTCTCGCTGCTCGGGGTCGTGCTCGTCTGGTCGGCCACGCGCGCGTCGGCGGGCGGCTCGGCCGCCCTCCGGCAGCTCGTGGCGCTCGGGGTGGGCGTGGCCGGCGCGGCCGTCCTGACGCGCGTCGACGTGCGCAGCATCCGGGCCGCGGCGCCGGTCGTCTACGTCGTGGCGGTGCTCGGCCTCGCGGCCGTGGTCTCACCGCTCGGGGTCACGGTCAACGGCTCCCGGTCGTGGTTGCGCCTGCCCGGGGGCTTCAGCCTGCAGCCGTCGGAGCTGATGAAGGTGGGGCTCGCCATCGGGCTCGCGATGCTCCTCGCCGACCGGGCCGAGCGCGGGCTGCGCCAGCGCCACCTCGACGTCGTGCTGGCCTGGGTCGTGGCCGGCATCCCCGTGCTCCTCGTGCTGCTCCAGCCCGACCTCGGCTCGGCGCTCGTGCTCGTCGCGATGTCGGTCGTCGTCATCGCGGCCGCCGGCGCCCCGGCCGTGTGGACGGTGGGCGTGCTCGTGGCGGGGGCCGGGGCGGTGGCCGCCGCGTTCCTCACGCCCGTGCTCTCGGGCTACCAGCGCAACCGGCTGCGCGCCTTCCTCGACCCCTCGCTCGACCCGCAGGGCATCGGCTACCAGACCCGCCAGGTGCGCCTCGCCATCGGCTCCGGAGGGCTCGACGGCCAGGGTCTCTTCGCCGGACGGCAGACCCAGGGCGGCTTCATCCCGTTCCAGGAGACCGACTTCGTCTTCTCGGTGGCGGGGGAGGAGCTGGGCTTCCTCGGCGCGGCGGGCCTCGTCGTCATCCTCGGCTTCGTCGTCGTGCGCTGCCTCCTCGTCGCGCGGCGGGCCGACGCCTTCGGGCGGCTCGTGGCCGTCGGGGTGGGGGTGTGGTTCGGCGTGCAGGCCTTCGAGAACATCGGGATGAACCTCGGGCTCATGCCGGTGACCGGACTCCCGCTGCCGTTCGTCTCGAGCGGCGGCTCCTCGCTCATCGCCTCGTGGCTCGCCCTCGGGCTCGTCGGCAACGTCGCGGCCGGCGCGCGGCGCTGACCCCGGGCGGCGCGCGGCGCCGACCGGGGGCGGCCGCGGGCGCGGGCACGGTCACGGTTCGGGGGAGAAACGCCCGGATGCGTGACCCCGGCGCCGATTGTTGACATCATCCGGGCATGGCGGCGGCCCGCAGACGCCGATGACGGGCGGCCGCGCGACGAAGGAGTCCTCCCATGCCCCTGCAGGCCCTTGCCGACAGAGCCGTCGACCAGGACGTGCTCGACGACCGAGCCCCGAGCGTGGGTGCGCTCTTCCGCAACCGGGTCCGGGCCACGCCCGACGCCCCGGCCTACCTCTACTTCGCCCCGGGCAGCACCGAGCTGACGACGCTGACGTGGGGCGGGGTGCACGAGATCGTGCGCGAGTGGGCCGCCGGGCTCATCAGCCTCGGGGTGGAGCTCGAGGACCGCGTCGCCATCGCGGCGACCACCCGCGTCGAGTGGGTGCTCGCCGACCTCGCCGTCATCTGCGCGGGTGGCGCGACGACCACCGTCTACCCGACGACGATCGCCGAGGACGTCGCCTACATCCTCGGCGACTCCGGCAGCGGCATCGTCTTCGCCGAGGACGAGGCGCAGGTCGCCAAGCTCCAGCAGGTGCGCTCCGAGATCCCGAACGTGCGCCAGGTGATCGCGCTCACCGGCCCGGGCAGCGACGACGGCTGGGTCATCACGAGCGACGAGCTCGCCGCGCGCGGCTGCGAGTGGCTCGCCGCGACGCCCGACCTCGTCGACGCGCGCATCGACCAGCTCGGCCCGGAGCACCTCGCGGTCGTCATCTACACCTCGGGCACGACCGGGCGGCCCAAGGGCGTGCGGCTCGTGCACGACAGCGTCGTCTACGAGGGCGCCGTCATCGACGCGATGGGCACCTTCACCGTCGACGACCTCCAGTTCCTCTGGCTGCCGCTCTCACACGTCTTCGGGAAGATGCTCCTCGCGACCGGGCTGCAGATCGGCTTCCCGACGGCCGTCGACGGGCGGGTCGAGAAGATCGTCGACCACATGGCCGTCATCAGGCCGACCTTCATGGCCGGGCCGCCCCGCATCTTCGAGAAGGCCCACGGGCGCATCGCGCTGATGTTCGCCGGCGAGACCGGCGTCAAGAAGAAGCTCATCGACTGGGCCCTCGGGGTGGGCGGCGAGATGCGCGACGTGCTGGCGGCCGGCGAGCAGCCCTCGGCCGGCCTCCGCCGCCGGCACGCGCTCGCCACGAAGCTCGTGCTGCACAAGGTGCAGGAGCGCTTCGGCGGCCGGGTCCGCTTCATGATCAGCGGGTCGGCGCCGCTCAACGCCGACGTGGCGCGCTGGTTCGGCTCCGTCGGCCTGCTCGTGCAGGAGGGCTACGGCCTCACCGAGACGTCGTCGGGCACGACCGTCAACTCGCCCGACCACGGCTCCTACCAGTACGGCTCGGTCGGCTGGCCGATGCCCGGCACCGAGGTGCGCATCGCCGAGGAGGACGGCGAGATCCTCGTCCGCGGCCCCGGCGTCATGCGCGGCTACCACAACAACCCCGAGGCGACCGCCGAGGTGCTGACCGAGGACGGCTGGTTCCACACCGGCGACATCGGCCGCATCGACGAGCGGGGCTTCCTGCACGTCACCGATCGCAAGAAGGACGTCTTCAAGACCTCGGGCGGCAAGTACATCGCGCCGGCCGAGATCGAGGCGCGTTTCAAGGGCCTGTGCCCGTTCGTCAGCCAGTTCCTCGTGCACGGGGCGGGGCACAACTACGCGACGGCGCTCGTCACGCTCGACCCCGACGCGCTCGCGGCGTGGGCCCCGACCGTCGGCCTCGAGGGCCGCCCCTACGCGGAGCTCGCGACCTCCCCGCAGGCGCACGCGCTCGTGCAGGGCTACGTCGACCGGCTCAACGCCGGCCTCAACCGGTGGGAGACGATCAAGAGGTTCACGATCCTCGAGCGCGACCTCTCGATCGAGGAGGGCGACCTGACGCCGAGCATGAAGCTGCGGCGCAAGGCGGTCACCGAGAAGCACCGGTCCGAGCTCGACGCGATGTACGAGGGCGCCTGAGCGTTTTCGCCCGCGACGGCGGCCCACGTAGCATGGAGGGATGTCCGGAGAGTCGCTGTTCAACGCCCTCGAGCCCCTGCTGGAACGGGTCAACAAGCCGATCCAGTACGTCGGGGGCGAGCTCAACTCCACGGTCAAGGACTGGCACGTCGGCGGCCACGGCCCCGGCGGCGAGGAGCTGACGACGCGGTGGGCGCTCATGTACCCCGACGCCTACGAGGTCGGGGTGCCCAACCAGGGCGTCATGATCCTCTACGAGGTCCTCAACGAGCGTGCCGACGCGCTCGCCGAGAGGACGTATGCCGTGTGGCCCGACATGGAGGCGCAGCTGCGGGAGGCGGGCCTGCCGCAGTTCACCGTCGACGGGCACCGCGCGGTGCGCGACTTCGACCTCTTCGGGCTCAGCTTCTCGACCGAGCTCGGCTACACGAACATGCTGACGGCGCTCGACCTCGCCGGCATCCCGCTGCACTCCGTCGACCGTGACGTCGACGACCCGATCGTCGTCGCGGGCGGGCACGCCGCCTTCAACCCGGAGCCGGTGGCCGACTTCATCGACGCCGCGATCGTCGGCGACGGCGAGCAGGCCGTGCTCACCGTCACCGACATCGTGGGGGAGTGGAAGGCGCAGGGCCGTCCCGGCGGTCGCCGCGAGGTGCTGCTGCGCCTGGCCCGCACCGGCGGCGTCTACGTCCCGGCGTTCTACGACGTGTCGTACCTGCCCGACGGGCGCATCCAGCGCGTGGCCCCGGCCACCGACGCGCCGGGCGTGCCGTGGCGGGTCGCCAAGCACACGGTGATGGACCTCGACGCGTGGCCCTACCCGAAGCAGCCGCTCGTGCCGCTCGCGGAGTCGGTGCACGAGCGCATGTCGGTCGAGATCTTCCGCGGCTGCACGCGCGGCTGCCGGTTCTGCCAGGCCGGCATGATCACCCGCCCGGTGCGCGAGCGCTCGATCACCGGCATCGGCGAGATGGTCGAGCGCGGCCTCGCGGCGACCGGCTTCGAGGAGGTGGGCCTGCTCTCGCTCAGCTCGGCCGACCACTCCGAGATCGCCGACCTGACGAAGGGCCTCGCGGACCGCTACGAGGGCACCCAGACCGGCCTGTCGCTGCCGTCGACGCGCGTCGACGCCTTCAACATCGACCTCGCGAACGAGCTGACCCGCAACGGTCGCCGCTCCGGCCTGACCTTCGCGCCCGAGGGCGGCTCCGAGCGCATCCGCAAGGTGATCAACAAGATGGTGTCCGAGGAGGACCTCATCAACACCGTCGCGGCCGCCTACGGCGCGGGCTGGCGCCAGGTGAAGCTCTACTTCATGTGCGGCCTCCCGACCGAGACCGACGAGGACGTGCTGCAGATCGCCGAGCTCGCGAAGCGGGTCATCGAGACCGGGCGCCAGGTGTCGGGCCGCCGCGACATCCGCTGCACCGTCTCCATCGGCGGGTTCGTGCCGAAGCCGCACACGCCCTTCCAGTGGTGCGGTCAGCTCGGCGTCGAGGAGACCGACGCACGCCTGCTCAAGCTGCGCGAGGCGATCCGGGCCGACAAGCGCTACGGCAGCTCGATCGGCTTCCGCTACCACGACGGGCAGCCCGGCATCGTCGAGGGCCTGCTCTCGCGCGGCGACCGCCGCGTGGGCCGGGTCATCGAGGCCGTGTGGCGCGACGGCGGCCGGTTCGACGGCTGGAGCGAGCACTTCTCCTACGAGCGCTGGATGCGCTGCGCGGAGGAGCAGTTCGCGGCCATGCCGTGGGACGTCGACCTCGCCTGGTACACCACGCGTGAGCGCGGCGAGACCGAGGTGCTGCCCTGGGACCACCTCGACTCGGGCCTCGACAAGGACTGGCTCTGGGAGGACTGGCAGGACGCCCTCGACGAGACCGAGGTCGACGACTGCCGCTGGACGCCGTGCTTCGACTGCGGCGTCTGCCCCCAGATGGGCACCGAGATCGAGATCGGCCCGACCGGCAAGACCCTGCTGCCGCTCACGGTGCTGGGATCGGGCCGGCAGGAGCTGCTCGAGCACCAGCACTGACGGGCGGGCGGAGGGGCAGGCGCAGCCGCAGGCAGGCGCCCGCCCCGCCCGTCGGCGCCGTGGCCACGAGGTCGCCGCCGTGGGCGCGCGCGATGCCGCGCGCGATCGTCAGGCCCAGGCCGGCGCCGACGCCGGAGGTCGCGTCGGCGGAGCGGGCGCGCGCGTCGTCGAGGCGCACGAGCCGCTCGAAGACGCGCTCGCGGTCGCCGGCGGGGATGCCGGGCCCGTCGTCCTCGACGGTGACGACGGCATCCGTGCTCGTGCCGTCGGTCGTGCGGCTGGTGGTGCCCGTGTCTGCGGTGCCGGATGTGGTGCCGGTTGCGGTGCCGGCCGCGGTGCCGTTCGGGCGGACGGCGACGTGCACCCGGCCCGTCGGGCCGGCGGCCCGCACGGCGTTGTCGACGAGGTTGCCGACGACCTGCACGACGCGGTCGGGGTCGGCGGTGACGACGAGCGGGGCGCCCTCGACCGTCAGCGTGGCGCCGGGGTGGCGCAGCCGTCGTGGCTCGACCGCGGAGTGGACGAGCGCCGTGAGGTCGACCGGCACGGGGCGCAGCGCGAGCCCGCGGTCGATGCGCGCCATGAGCAGCATGTCGTCGACGAGCCGTCCCGCGCGGCGCGCCTCGCGCACGAGCGTCGTCAGGGTCTGCTCGCGCTCCTCGCGCGGCGGGTCGGCGCGCAACAGGTGCTCGCTCGCGGCCTGCACGCCCGCGATCGGCGTCCTCAGCTCGTGCGCGGCGTCGGAGAGGAAGTGGCGCAGGCGCTGCTCGGCGTCGATGGCGTGCTGCTCGGCGCCCTCGACGGCGTCAAGCATCTCGTCGAACGCGTGCGCGGTGGAGCCCAGCTCGGTGCCCGGCCGATCCGGCTTCAACCGGGCGCCGCGGTCACCCGCCCGGATGCCCTTGGCGAGCGAGGTCATCCGGTCGAGCGGCTGGAGGGTGCGCGCGACGACCGGCCGCACGAGCAGGGCCGCGAGCGCCAGCACCGCGAGTGCGCCGACGAGCAGGGCGATCCGGGTCTGGTCGACCACCCGGCGCACGTCGCCCGCGTCGGCGGTCAGCACGAGCGTCGCGCCGTCGCCGACGGCCCGGGTCACCTCGAGCGTGTCGCCCGAGCGCTGCACCGGGGTGGCGGTATCGGCCTTCGGGGGCGTCGGCTTGCCCGGGGGCTTCGCCGGCCCTCCGTCGGCGGAGCCCGGCGGGGGCCCCTCGGTGTAGGCCTGGCCGTCCTTGTCGACGACGAGCACCGAGATGCCGTTGCCCTCGAGGCGCTTGGCGAGCTCGGCCGGGGAGAGCTGGTCGGCGAGGGAGGCCCCGACCGTGGCGCGGTCGACGAGGCGCTGCTCGAGCTGCGACTCGAGGCGCGAACGGAGCACGACGTCGGTCGTCACCGTCAGCACCCCGAGCATCAGGGCGACGAGCACGAGCACGACGACGGTGACGCGGCGCCGCAGCGACGGGGTCCTCACGGCGCCGTCTCCCGCAGCACGTAGCCGAGGCCGCGCACCGTGTGCACGAGGCGCGGGCCGTGCTCCTCCATCTTGCGGCGCAGCGAGCTGACGTGGGTCTGCACGAGGTTGTCGGAGTAGTCGTCGTAGCCCCAGACCTGGGTGAGGATCTGGGTGCCCGAGAGCACCCGGCCCCGGTTCTCGGCGAGGTAGGCGAGCAGCCGGAACTCGGTGGCGGTCAGCGTCAGGCCCGAGGGCCCGCGGCGGGCCGTGCCGCCGACCTCGTCGACGACGAGGTCGGCCACCTCGACGGTGGCCGGCACGGCGCCGAGCCGGTGCAGCAGGGCGCGCACGCGCGCGACGAGCTCGGCCATGACGAAGGGCTTGGCCACGTAGTCGTCGACGCCGGTCGCGAACCCGTGCAGCCGGTCGTCGATGCCCTCGCGCGCCGTCAGCATGATGATGCCGGCCGTGCCCGCCGAGCGGATCACCCGGGCCAGCTCCGGCCCGTCGCGGCCCGGCAGCATCCAGTCGAGCACGACGAGGGACGGGCGCCACGCGGCCAGCCGTTGCTCGAGGCCGTGCCCCGAGGGGATGGCCTCGACGTCGAGGCCCACGTCGCGCAGGGCGGCGCCCACGGCCGTGCGGATGCTGTCGTCGTCCTCCACGAGGAGGATCCGTGCTCGTCCCATCCGCCCATGTCATCGTGCGCAACTCAAGAGTTCCTCAAGAACCAGCCGTGACCCACCTGTGCTTGAGGTCGTCTTGAGTGGGGCCGCCGACGGTGTGTGGAGGCACGGACCGTGCCGACTTCGCACCATCGACGGAGGTAGACCCATGACCAGCACCGAGGACCCCAGGGAGCAGCTGCGCAGGATGGCCGAGCGCCGGGCCCGTGAGCGGGAGCAGGACACCCCGCCCGTGTCGGCCTTCTCGCCGGCGTCACCGAGCGGGCGCGGAGGTCGTTCCGGCGGCCTGTGGCGCGGCCTCGCGATCGGCGGCGTCGCCGGCATCGCGGTGGCCATCGCCGTTCCCGCCATCGCGTCGCAGGGCTCCGCGCCGGAGTCGAGCGCCTCGAGGCCGGCCGCCGCCTCGCTCGTGGCCGGTGGCGACACCGGCACCGGCACGACCGACTCCGGGACGAGCGACTCCGGCACCGGCACGGATTCTGGCACCGGCACGGACAGCGGCTCGGGCTCCGGCTCGACCACCGACTCGGGCACCGGCACCGGTGCGGGCGACGCCCCGGCCGCACCCGGTGCGGGTGGCGGATCCGGCGACGCAAGCGCCGCCGCGACGCCGCCCGCCCCGCCGGCCGGTGGTCCCGGCTGCGGGCCCGCCGGTGGCCCGGCCGGACCCAAGGCCGGTGGCCCCGCCGGACCCAAGGCCGGTGACAAGGCGCCCAAGGCGCCGACGGGCGACCAGGCGCCGACCCCGCCCACCGGTGGCAAGGCCGGCGACAAGGCCGGTGACAGGACGGGCGACACGGCGCCCCAGCCGCCGACCGGCGACCAGGCGCCGACCCCGCCGACCCCGCCTGCCCCGCCGACGGGTGGCCAGGCGCCCACGCCCCCTGCCGGGGGGCCCCAGGGCGGCCCGGGCACGACGCAGGGCGGCCAGGGCACGACGCAGGACGGCACGCAGGGCAGCCGGCCGGCCGCTCCTGCGGCCCCCGCGGCCCCGACGACCCCGGAGGCGCCGGGGACGAGCACCGAGTCGTCCGGCAGCTGAGCACCACCCGAAGAGGCGGGGTCCGCGTCGAGGACGCGGGCCCTGCCCCGTGCGCCAGCAGCCCGGTCGTCCTGAAGGTGGCGGCGCGTCTAGGTTGGGCCGCATGGACGCTGCACCCCGCCGGGCCGGGCCGCCCGACCTCGACGCCCTCGTCTCGCTGCGGGCGCAGATGTTCGAGGCGATGGGGGTGGCCGGCGCCGACACGTCGTGGCTCGCGAACGCCCACGGGTGGTTCAGCGCCCGCCTCGACGACCCGGCATACGGGATCTTCGTCGTCGAGCAGGACGGCAGCGTCGTCGCGTGCGCCATGGGGGCCGTGCGTGACGCCGCGCCCTCACCGGGCGCGCCGGCCGGCCGTGACGTGCTCGTCAGCAACGTCTGCACGACCGCTGCCCACCGCGGTCGGGGCCACGGGCGGGCGGCGTTCGAGGCCGTCATGACCTGGGCCGCGTCGACGGGCGTCGGGCGGGTCGAGCTGATGGCCACCGAGGACGGTCGCAGCCTCTACGAGCGGGCGGGATTCACCCCGACGGCGCACCCGGCGCTGCGCGCCACCCTCGACTGAACTGGGGGAGAGACCGCCACCTCAGCGGCTCCTATGCTCGGAGGGTGATCCGTCGCTCGGTGGGACCGGCCGCAGCCCTCGTGCTGGCGGCCGCTGCTGCAGGCGCGTGCGTGGCACCGGAGGCCCGCGTCGTGCCGGTGGAGGGGCGGAGCACGACCGTCGTGCCGGGCTGCCCGGCCGTGACGATCGTGCCGGGACGCTCCGTCGTCGCCGACTACAGCGACTTCCTCGTCCACGGGGGCGTCGAGTACCAGGCCGACCTGCAGGCACCGGCCGACGCCGAGCCGCGCCGGGGAGGCCAGGTCTTCCGGGTCACGTGCACGTTCCAGACCCTCAACGAGCTCACCCGGTCCGAGCTCCCGCCCGAGACGGAGCACTCGGCCGGCTTCGTGCCCGCCGGGTCGCCGGTCTTCGAGGTCGCCGGCTGGGCGCCGCGGTGCCGGCTGGCCGCGAACCACGACGGCCGTTGGTTCGTCTACCTCGCGACCGTCAGCGGCGCGAGGACCTCGACCACCGACCCGTGCGCCCTCGGGGACGGGCCGACTCAGACGGGGTAGCCGACGTGCGCGAGCGCCTGCCGCACGAGCACGCCGTGCGAGCCGGGCATCTCGCCGCGGGCCGCGAGCGACGCGGCCTCCTCGGGGGTGACCCACGAGAGGTCGAGCGCGTCCTGCTGCGGGCGGCAGTCGCCCGTGACGGCCACGACGAAGGCGAGCGAGACCGCGTGCTGGCGCGAGTCGTGGAACGGCGTCACGCCGGGCGTCGGGAAGAACTCGGCCACGGTGAACGGCTGCGGCGAGAGCGGGATGCGCGGCAGCGCCATCGGGCCGAGGTCGGCCTCGACGTGCCGCAGCAGGGCGTCGCGGATGCGCTCGTGGTAGAGCACGCGGCCGCCGACGACCTCCTGCCCGATGCCACCGTCGCTGTCGGCGCGCAGCAGCAGACCGACGTGCGTCACCTGGCCGCGGTCGTCGACGCGCACCGGCACGGCGTGCACGTAGAGCATGGGCAGCCGGTCGCGGGCGTCCTCGAGGTCCTCGCGGCTCAGCCAGGCGCCCGTCGTCTCGGTCTCGTTCATGGACCCATCCTGTCAAACCGGCGGGCCGTATGCCGTCGGGGTCCACGCGAGCCGGCGCGGTCACCGCACCGACCGGAGCCAGGCCCACACCACGGCGCCCGACCTCGCGAGCTGTCCCCGGTCGACGACCGCGGGCACGTCGCGCTCGGAGTGGTAGCCGGCATACGGCACGCTGCCGAGCCGCGCGGCGGGGATGCCCGCGCGGGCGTAGGACACGTGGTCGCTCGCGCGGTTCTCGCACGCGGTCGTCCGCACGGGCGCCGCCCGGCGGATCGCGTCGGCGAGCGCGCGGTCGCCACCGGGGACGTGGCACACGGGCACCGCCGCGGCCCGGACCCCGACGCGGTCGAGGGCGACCATGCCCCGCACCGCGCGACGTCCGGCGGCGTCCAGCGTGCCGACGAGGTGGCGCGAGCCGAACGCGTACAGGGTGCCGCGACCGCCGCGGGCCTCCTCCGCGCCGAAGGCGACGAAGCGCACCGGCAGTCGCCCGGGCTGCTCGCGCGCCATCCGGGCGAGCTCGGCCAGCACCATGAGCCCCGAGGCGTCGTCCTCCGCGCCCGGCGACTGCGGCACCGTGTCGAGGTGCGCCCCGACGACGACGTGCGGCGCGAGCGGGTCGAAGCCGGGCGGGTCGGCGACGACGTCGACGGACGTGCCCGCGGGCACCCGCACGCCCCACGACACCCCGGCCGGCACCCTGAACGGCACGAGGGAGACCCGGTAGCCCTCGGCGCGCAGCCGGTCGGCGACGTAGGCCGCCGCGCGGTCGCTCGCCGGGGAGGCCGCGTCGCGGGGGCCGATGGCGGCCAGGGCTCGGATGCCGGCGAGCACGCGGTCCGCGTCGAACGGCCGGGCCGGTCGAGGGCGCGGGGTGGGGGAGACCGGGACGGGCGTCCGGCCCGTCGGGTCCGTCGGAGCAGGAATGCTCGGGGTCGCGGCGGTTCCGGCTGAGGTGGCAGCGCGCGTGGCAGCGGGTGAGGTGGCACCGGAGGCCGCGGGAGGCCCTGCGGGCTGCGTGCACCCGGCGAGCACGACCGCAGCCGCGAGCGCCACCACAGCAGCGCGCGCGGTGGCGAGGAGGGCGGCGGGGCGGGCGGCCATCCACCACGCTAACCCGCGCCTCCGCCTGCGACCCAGCCACGACGGCGTCGCATCCGGGCCGTCGCTCGGGGCGACCTGCCCGCGCGACACGTTAGACTCGGGGCACAGGCGTTCGAGCCGTCATCAGCGGCGAGCCTCCGGAAGAACGGGTCCCGTCACGCACGGGGCCCCAGTAGAACCGGACGGGTGGGCCCGTCAGAGCCCGGGACAAGAGCGGTCGTACGCGGTGCCTCCCTCGGGCGGTGCGGTGCGGCAAGCGGGGTGGTACCGCGGCAGCCGGGCAGGCAGTCGTCCTCGTGTCAGGACCGAGCGACACCCGACGCGACCGCAGGAGACCACGAGCATGACCTACCCCAAGGTCACCACGAACGACGACGGCGCCACCGGCGCGACGAACGCCGGCGTGCCGTCCAACCCGCGCTTCCCCGAGATCGAGAAGCGCGTGCTCCGGTACTGGGACGAGGACGGCACGTTCATCGCCTCGGTCGAGGCCCGCGAGGCCGGCACCGACGGCGACAACGAGTTCGTCTTCTACGACGGTCCGCCCTTCGCCAACGGCCTGCCGCACTACGGCCACCTGCTGACCGGCTACGTCAAGGACATCGTGCCGCGCTACCAGACGATGCGCGGCAAGCGCGTCGAGCGCCGCTTCGGCTGGGACACCCACGGCCTCCCGGCCGAGCTCGAGGCGCAGCGCCAGCTCGGGCTCAAGACCAAGCAGGACATCGTGGAGCTGGGCATCGACCGCTTCAACGACGCGTGCCGCAGCTCGGTGCTCAAGTACACGGGCGAGTGGCGCGACTACGTGACGCGCCAGGCCCGCTGGGTCGACTTCGACCACGACTACAAGACCCTCGAGCCCGGCTACATGGAGTCGGTCATCTGGGCCTTCAAGCAGCTGCACGACAAGGGCCTCGTCTACGAGGGCTTCCGCGTGCTGCCCTACTGCTGGAACGACCAGACGCCCCTGTCCAACCACGAGCTGCGCATGGACGACGACGTCTACAAGATGCGCCAGGACCCGGCCGTCACGATCGGCCTGCGCCTCGAGACGGGCGAGCTCGCGCTCGTCTGGACGACGACGCCGTGGACCCTGCCGGCGAACCTCGGCATCATGGTCGGCCCCGACATCGACTACGTCGTCGTCGAGTCGGACGTCACCGGCACCACCGAGCGCTACGTCATCGGTGCGGCGCGCCTCGCGGCCTACGCCAAGGACCTCTTCGGCAGCGACGTCGACCTCGGCTCGCTCGAGGACCGCGTCGTCGAGCGGCTCACGGGCGCCGACCTGCTCGGGCGCTCGTTCACCCCGCCGTTCGGCTACTACCGGGGCCACGAGCGCGCGCACCGCGTCTTCCCGGCCGACTTCGTCACCACGGAGGACGGCACCGGGCTGGTCCACACCGCAGGCGCGTTCGGTGAGGAGGACAAGATCGTCACCGATGCGGCCGGCATCGAGCCCGTCGTGCCGGTCGGCCCGGACGGCCGCTTCCTCTGGCCCGTCACCGACTACGAGGGCATGCACGTCTTCGACGCGAACGCCCACATCATCGACCACCTCAAGGCCGCGACCCGGGGGGAGGGCGAGACGGGCTCGGTGACGCCCGGCACGGTGCTGCTGCGTCGTGAGACCTACGACCACAGCTACCCGCACTGCTGGCGCTGCCGCGAGCCCCTCATCTACATGGCCGTCTCGTCGTGGTTCGTCGAGGTGACGAAGATCAAGGAGCGGATGCTCGAGCTCAACCAGGAGATCGAGTGGACGCCGTCGCACATCAAGGACGGCCAGTTCGGCAAGTGGCTCGCCAATGCACGCGACTGGTCGATCTCGCGAAACCGCTTCTGGGGCAGCCCGATCCCCGTGTGGAAGTCCGACAACCCGGAGTTCCCGCGCCTCGACGTCTACGGCTCCTTCGAGGAGCTCGAGCGTGACTTCGGCGTCGAGGTCACCGACCTGCACCGTCCCTTCATCGACAGCCTGACCCGACCGAACCCCGACGACCCGTCGGGCCGGTCGACGATGCGCCGCGTCGAGGACGTGCTCGACGTGTGGTTCGACTCCGGGTCGATGAGCTTCGCGCAGGTGCACTACCCGTTCGAGAACGCCGAGTGGTTCGAGCACCACTTCCCCGGCGACTTCATCGTCGAGTACATCGGGCAGACCCGCGGCTGGTTCTACACGCTGCACATCCTCGCGACCGCCCTCTTCGACCGGCCCGCGTTCAAGACGTGCGTCAGCCACGGCATCGTGCTCGGCTCCGACGGCCAGAAGATGAGCAAGTCGCTGCGCAACTACCCCGACGTGCGCGAGGTCTTCGACCGCGACGGCGCGGACGCCATGCGCTGGTTCCTCATGAGCAGCCCGATCCTGCGCGGCGGCAACCTCGTCGTCACCGAGCAGGGCATCCGCGACGGGGTGCGCCAGGTGCTCATCCCGCTGTGGAACGCGTGGTCGTTCTTCGCGCTCTACGCCAACACGGCGCGGGACGGCGCGGGCTACGAGGCGAAGCGGTCGACCGCCTCGACCGACGTGCTCGACCGCTACCTGCTCGCCAAGCTGAGCGAGTTCGTCGGCGACATGACCGAGCAGCTCGACGACTACGAGATCGCCGCCGCCTGCGACACCATGCGCAGCTTCCTCGACGTGCTCACCAACTGGTACATCCGGCGCTCGCGCGACCGCTTCTGGGGCGGGGAGTCCGAGGAGTCCCTCGCGGCGTTCGACACGCTGTGGACGACCCTCGAGACGGTGACCCGCGCCATCGCCCCGCTGCTGCCGCTCGTCACGGAGGAGATCTGGCGCGGCCTGACCGGCGGCCGGTCGGTGCACCTGGCCGACTACCCCGCGGCCGCCGAGCTGCCCGCCGACCACGAGCTCGTCGTGGCCATGGACCGGGCCCGCGAGGTCTGCTCCGTCGGGTCGAGCCTGCGCAAGGCCCGCGGCCTGCGGGCCCGGCTGCCGCTCGCCGAGCTGACGGTCGTTACGGCCGACCCGGCGAGCCTCGAGCCGTTCCGGGCGCTCATCCAGGACGAGCTCAACGTCAAGGCGCTCACCCTCGTCGACGTCGCCACCGCGAGCGAGGCCGACTTCGGCGTCAGCCAGCGCCTCACGGTCAACGCCCGCGCGGCGGGGCCCCGCCTCGGCAAGGACGTGCAGCGCGCCATCAAGGGCAGCAAGTCGGGCGACTGGTCGGTCGCCGACGACGGCACCGTCACCGCCGGCGGGCTCGAGCTCGCCGACGGCGAGTTCACCCTCGAGACGGTCGTGGCCGGCGACGCGGCCGACCACGGCGCCACGGCCATGCTCGCCTCGGGCGGCTTCGTCGTGCTCGACACCGACGTGACCCCGGCCCTCGCCACCGAGGGCGTGGCGCGCGACCTCGTCCGTGCGGTGCAGCAGGCGCGGCGCGACACCGGCCTGCACGTCAGCGACCGGATCAGCCTGACCATCCAGGGTGGCCCGGAGGTCTTCGAGGCCACCGTCACCCACCGCGACCTCATCGTCGGCGAGACGCTCGCCACGCAGTTCGCATCGGCCGGCCCCGAGCACCCGCTGCCCGCCGGCCTGAGCCCGGCCGAGGTGGTCGTCGGCGACAACCACCCGGCCTCGATCCTGGTGGTGAAGCGATGATCGCCACGAACGGTGACCTCGAGCGCGGCGCCGTCGACGACCAGGTCGTCGTGCGCGGGGCCGTCGGTGACGACCTCGCCGGCATCATATCGGTGGGGCACCGCACCTGGCTCGCGACCTACGAGCCCATCGCCGGGCCCGAGTACGTCGCGATGGGGCTGGCCAAGTGGTGGACGAGCGACGTCGTCACCGACGCGATCCGCAAGGGCCGCACCCTCGTGGCCGTGCTCGGCGACGAGGTCGTCGGGGTGGCCACCTTCGGCCCCCAGGACGACGCCGTCGTGCTGTGGAAGCTCTACGTCCTGCCCGGCCACCACGGCCTGGGCATCGGCTCGCGCCTCATGGACGAGGTCGTCGAGCAGGCCCGGGAGAGCGGGCACGACCGGATCACGCTCTCCTACCTCGAGGGCAACGAGCAGGCCGCCCGGTTCTACACGCGGCGCGGGTTCACCGAGACGCACCGCGAGACGCCGGGATCGGGCCTGCCCGAGAGCGTGTGGATGGCCCGCGAGCTGGGAGAGAGGGAGCAGTCATGAGTGGTCGTCCCGACGAGGCGGCCCAGGAGGCCGCCCGCAACCTCGACGAGATGAAGCGCGTGCGCGAGATCGAGGAGGAGATCCTCGCGCGGGCCCCCGAGAACGACATCGGCCCGTCGCTCGAGCGCATCCGGGCGGTGATGGAGCTCGCCGGTGACCCCCAGCGCAGCTACCCCTCGATCCACCTCACCGGCACGAACGGCAAGACGTCGACGAGCCGGATGATCGACACGATCCTGCGCGAGAGCGGCCTGTCGACCGGCCGCTTCACCTCGCCGCACCTGCACGACATCCGCGAGCGGATCAGCTTGTCGGGCAAGCCGATCCCGCGCGACAAGTTCATCGCCGCCTACGACGAGATCGCCCCCCTCGTCGAGCTCGTCGATGCGCGATCGCTCGAGTCGGGCGGCCGCCGCATGAACTTCTTCGAGGTGCTCGTCGCCCTCGCCTACGCGGCCTTCGCGGACGCGCCCGTCGACGTGGCGATCATCGAGGTCGGCCTCGGCGGCTCGTGGGACGCGACGAACGTCGTCGACGCGCAGGTCGCCGTCATCACCCCGGTCGACCTCGACCACACGCACCTGCTCGGCGACGACGTCGTGTCGATCGCGGAGGAGAAGAGCGGCATCATCAAGGCCGACTCCGTCACCGTGAGCGGCGTGCAGGACGAGGACGTCGCGCGCGTGCTCCTCGACCGCGTCGAGGAGGTCGGCGGAGCCCGCATCGTCTTCGAGGGCAACGACTTCGGCGTCCTCGCGCGCGAGGTCGCCATCGGCGGCCAGCAGGTGTCGCTGCGCGGCCTGGCGGGCGAGTACACCGACCTGTTCCTGCCGCTCCACGGCGCGCACCAGGCGAGCAACCTCGCGACCGCGGTCGCGGCGGTCGAGTCCTTCGTCGGCGGCGGCACCCAGGCCGTCGAGGCCGAGGTGCTCACCGCGGCCTGCGCGGCCATGACCTCGCCCGGACGCCTCGAGATCGTGCGCCGCTCGCCGACCGTCCTCGTCGACGCGGCCCACAACCCGCACGGGGCGCGCTCGCTCGTCACGGCGATGGGCGAGGCGTTCGCCTTCACGACGCTCGTCGGCCTCGTCGGCATCGTGGCCGACAAGGACGCCGCCGGCATGCTCGAGGTGCTCGAGCCGGCCCTCGACCACATCGTCGTGACGCGCAGCTCGTCGCCGCGGGCGCTCGCCCCCGAGAAGCTCGGCGAGCTCGCGGTCGAGATCTTCGGCGAGTCGCGGGTGACCGTCGTGCGTGACCTGCCCGACGCGCTCGAGCAGGCCGTGACGCTCGCGGAGGCCGACGGCATGGGCGGGGGCGTCATCGCGACCGGCTCGGTCATCACGGCGGGCGAGGTGCGGATGCTCCTCGGCCGCACCGACGTCTGAGCCCCGGCCCTCCCGACCGCCACCGCACCTAGGCTGGAACCATGCACCCCCTGATGAAGCTCGTCCTCATCCTCGTCGTCGTCGCCGTGGTCGTCGTGGTCTGGGGGCGCGTCATGGGGCGCAAGGACCCCGACCGCAGCCTCGTCGGCCTCACCGACGGCGTGCGGTCCCGGATCAGCCGCGAGCTGAGCGCGGGCCACAAGATCAACGCGATCAAGCTCTACCGCGACGCGACCGGGGCACCCCTGGCCGACGCCAAGCGGGCGGTCGACGCCTGGTTCGTGCCGGGGCAGGGGCCCGGCGTGCGCGACGCCGCGGCCTCGTTCGGCGAGGGGCGCCTGACCGAGACCGCACGCGCGCGCATCAGCGAGCTCATCCTCGCCGGACGCCGCGAGGACGCGATGAGCCTCTACGCGGAGGCCACGGGCGCGAGCCCCACCGAGGCCCAGGCCATCATCCGCACCTGGGACACGACCCAGGACTACTGACCACCACCGGACGAGGGCACCACGAATGCGTTCCATCATCTTCTACGGCCAGACCGGCAAGTTCACCTGGCGCATGCTCGCCACGGTGCTCGGCGGGCAGTCGATCTGCATCCTGCTCGGCGCCCTCGTGGCCCGTGGCGTGGCGGCCAGCGACGACGGGGGAGCCCGCGGCACGGCATACCTCGTCGTCGGCTTCGGGCTCGGCGCGCTCTGCGTCGTGGCCGCCGGCACGCTGCGCCGGCCGTGGGGCGTCACCCTCGGCTGGGTCGTCCACGCCCTGACGCTGCTCAGCGCGCTCGTCGTGCCGATGATGCTCGTCGTCGGCGTCTTCTTCCTCGCGCTGTGGGTCACCTGCCTCGTCAAGGGCACCCAGATCGACGCCGAGATGGCGCGCCGAGCCGCGGCGGAGGCCGACCCGGCGGCCGATAGGGTGGACGGGTGACCACCGAACGTTCCCTCGTCCTCGTCAAGCCCGACGGATTCAAGCGCGGCCTCACCGGGGAGGTGCTGCGCCGGATCGAAGGCAAGGGCTACACGCTCGCCGCCCTCGCCGTCGTCACGCCGACCCGCGAGCAGCTCGCCGCGCACTACGCCGAGCACGAGGGCAAGCCGTTCTACGAGCCCCTCGTCGAGTTCATGAGCTCCGGCCCGGTGGCCGCGGTCGTCATCGAGGGCCAGGACTGCGTGCGCGGCTTCCGCTCGCTCGCCGGCGCCACGAACCCCACCGAGGCCGCCCCCGGCAGCATCCGTGGCGACCTCGGTCGCGACTGGGGCACCAAGGTGCAGCAGAACATCGTGCACGGCTCGGACTCCGCCGACTCCGCCGCGCGCGAGATCGCGATCTGGTTCCCGCACCTCGGCGCCTGACGGGGCACCCTCGCCGATGACCACCCGACCGTGGCTGCGGCCCCTCGGGCGTGACCTCGCGGTCGACCTCGGCACGGCGAACACCCTGATCCACGTGCGTGGGCAGGGTGTCGTCGTCGAGGAGCCCTCCGTCGTCGCCGTCGAGGTCGGCACCGGCCGGCTCGTCGCGGCCGGCTCGCGAGCCAAGGAGATGCTCGGCCGCGCGCCGGGCACGATCCGCGCCGTGCGGCCGCTCCGCGACGGCGTCGTCTCCGACGCCGACGAGACCGAGCGCATGCTGCGCTGGTTCATCGACCAGGTGCGCACGTCGCGGCTCGTGCGTCCGCGAATGGTGCTGTGCGTCCCGAGCGAGGTGACGGGCGTCGAGCGCCGCGCCCTCGAGGACGCCGCCACGCGCTGCGGCGCCCGTCGCGTCTACATGATCGAGGAGCCGATGGCGGCGGCCATCGGCGCCGGGCTGCCCGTCTACGAGACGGCCGCGAGCATGGTCGTCGACATCGGCGGCGGCACGACCGACGTCGCGGTCGTCAGCCTCGGCGGCATCGTGACGTCGACCTCGCTGCGGATCGCCGGCGACGAGATCGACGAGGCGCTGATCAGCCACGTCAAGAGCGAGTACTCGCTCCTCGTCGGTGAGCGCAGCGCCGAGGACATCAAGGTCGCCGTCGGCTCGGTGTTCCCGCTCCGCGAGGAGCTGACGACGCGGCTGCGTGGGCGCGACCTCGTGACGGGCCTGCCCAAGACGGTGCAGGTCGGCTCCGCCGAGGTGCGCCGCGCCATCGAGGCACCGGTGCTCCAGATCATCGAGCTCGTGCGGGCCACGCTCGACGTGTGCCCGCCCGAGCTGGCCGGCGACATCCTCGACCGCGGCATCACCCTGACGGGCGGTGGCGCGCTGCTGCGCGGGCTCGACGAGCGGATGCGCCACGAGCTGGGGGTGCCCGTCCGCGTGGCCGAGGACCCCATCCGCGCCGTCGTGCGCGGCGCCGGCCGCTGCGTCGACGACTTCGCCGGCCTCGAGCGCGTGCTCGTCGGCGACCACCGCCTCTAGGCCATGGGTCAGCTCGCGCGTCGGCGCCTGCTCGTCGTCCTCGCCGCGCTCACCCTCGCGCTCCTGCTCGCCGACCTCGCCGGGGCCGGGGTGGCCGACGGTGTGCGCCGGGCCGGTGGGGTGCTGCTGGGGCCCGTGCAGCGGGCGCTGGCCGCGGCGCCCCGCGACGAGCTCGCCGACCTCGAGCGCGAGAACGTGCGCCTGCGTGCGCTCGCGGCCGACCAGCAGGAGCGCCTCGACGCCGCCGCCCGGCTCGCCACCCTCCTCGGGTCGGGGCCGACGGCCGACCGGCGGCTCGTGGCCGCCCGCGTCGTGGCGACCACGGTGGCGCCCCTCGGTGGCCGGAGCGTCACCGTCGACGCCGGGTCGCGCGACGGGGTGCGCGCGGACTCGACCGTCGTCGCGGCCGACGGCCTCGTCGGCCGCGTCGTGTCGGTCTCGCCGTGGACGAGCGACGTCCAGGTCGTCGGCAGCACCGGCTCCGTCGTCGCCGTGCGCACCGGCCCGGCGGGCACCCTGGGCACGGTGGCCGCGCCCGCGCCGGGTGACGCCGAGCCCCGCCCCCGCGGAGCGCTGACGCTGTCGGTCATCGCGCCCGGCGCGCCCGTCGTCGGTGACACCGTGCGCACGCTCGGCAGCGTCGACGACGTCCCGTATGCCGCCGGCATCGTCGTCGGCACCGTGACCGACGTCGACCCCGACCTCGGGCAGCCCACCCGCACCGCGACCGTGCGCCCGGCCGTCGACGTCGACGCGCTCGACGTCGTCGGGATCGTCGTGCCGCAGTCCCGCCGGACGCCACGCGCCGCCACGTCGGGCGCCGCCACGTCGGGCGGCGGGGGAGGGACGCGGTGAGGCCGACGCTGCTGGGACTGCTGCGGACGGCATACGTCGTCGTCGCCGCGCTCGGGACGGCCACGGTGCTGCCGCGCCTCGGCGTGCCCGCCCCGTGGGTGCCCGACCTCGTGCTCGTCGGCGTCGTGGCGACCGCCGTGCTGCGCGGCCCCGTGCACGGCGCCCTGACCGGACTCCTCGCGGGCTGGGTCGTCGAGCTCGTGCCGCCCGTCTCCGGCCCGGTCGGGCTGACGCCCCTCGTCATGATGCTCGCAGGGCTCGCCGCGGGCCTGCTGCGGCGCGGCTCGTCCAGGTCGCGGTGGCGCGCGCCGCTCGCCCTGGTCGCGGCCGCCACCGTCGTTCTCGTCGCCCGTGTCGTCGTGGCCGTCCTCGCGCAGGGGAGGCTCGAGCCCGGTGACGACCTCACCCGGCTCGTCGCCACCGTCGTCGTCGGAGCGGCGCTGCTGCCGGCGCTGCTCGGCGTCGACCGGACCCTCGTGCGCCGGAGGCTCGGGTGAGGGCCCGCCGCCGCGTCGGGGTGGCCGGCGTGGTGCTCGTGCTCCTGCTGACGCTCTTCGGCCTGCTGCTCGGCCGGCTCGGGCAGCTGCAGCTCGTCGAGGGGCCGCAGCAGGCGCGCGCGGCGGCGGCCGCCAACACCCGGACCGTCACCGACCACGCGCTGCGCGGGCGCATCCTCGACCGCACCGGCGCGCCCCTCGTGCGCGACACCTTCGACACCGTGGTCACGGTCGAGCGCTCGACGCTCGTCGGTGCGCCCGACGGCGGGGCCGCCCTGGTGCGGTCCGTGGCCACGGCGCTCGGGCTGCCGTTCGCGCGGCTGTGGGACAAGACGAAGCTCTGCGGCACGGCCGGGGCGCCGCGCGCGCCCGCCTGCTTCAACGGCTCGCCCTACGTGCCTATCCCGCTCGCCGCGGGCGTCGACGCGAAGCGTGCGCTCAGCCTGCTCGAGCGCCCCGAGCGCTACCCCGGCGTCGGCGTGACGAGCCGTCCGGTGCGGGCCTACCCCGAGCCGTTGGGCGCCCGGTCACCGCACGTGCTCGGCTGGGTGGCCCGCGCGAGCGCCGACGACGTGGCGGGCGGCCGGGGGCGCATCGACGCCGACGACGTCGTCGGCCGCTCGGGCCTCGAGGAGCAGTACGACGCGGTGCTGCGCGGCACGAACGGCAGCACGGTCGTGGCGGTCGACCCGCGCGGCCTCGTGACGCGGACCGTCGGGACGACGCCGGCCGTGCCCGGGCGCGACGTCGTGACCCACCTCGACGCGCGCCTGCAGGCCCGCACCGAGGCCGCGCTCGCGTCGGCGGTGGCCTCCGCCCGGTCGCAGCGCCTGCCTGCCGACACCGGCGCCGCCGTCGTGCTCGACGTGACGAACGGCGCCGTCGTCGCCGCGGCCAGCTACCCGAGCTACGACCCCTCGGTCTTCTCCGGCGGCATCAGCTCGGCCGAGCTCGCCCGCCTCACCGACGAGGGCGCGGGCACGCCGCTGCGCTCACGCCTCACGGCCGAGACCTTCCCGCCGGCCTCCACCCTCAAGGTCGTCTCGGTCCCCGCGGCCGTCAACGCCGGGGCGCGCCTCGACGGCACCTACGATTGCTCGCCGAGCGTCACCGTGGGCGGCCGGGTCTTTCACAACTTCGAGTCGCGTGGCTACGGCCCCATCGACTTCCACCGCGCGCTCGTCGTCTCGTGCGACACCGTCTTCTACCGCCTCGCGTATGCCGCCTGGGTGGAGCAGGGCGGCCTCGCCGCCCCCGTCGCGGCCCCCGACCCGTTCGTCTCGATGGCGCGGGCCTTCGGGCTCGGGCGGCGCACCGGGGTCGACCTGCCGGGGGAGAGCGCCGGACGCGTGCCCGACCGGGCGTGGAAGGAGCAGTACTGGCTCGCCACCCGCGCCGACACGTGCCGCCGGGCGGGCACGGGCTACCCCGAGGTCGCGCGCACCGACCCGGCGCGCGCGGCCTACCTCACACGCCTCGCCCGGGAGAACTGCACCGCGGGCTACCAGTACCGGGCGGGCGACGCCGTGAACTTCTCGATCGGCCAGGGCGACACCGCCACGACGATCCTCCAGATGGCGGGGGTCTACGCGGCCATCGCGAACGGCGGCACGCTGTGGCAGCCGCAGCTCGCCGCCGCCTACCGCACCCCGGCCGGGGCCACGACGCCGGTCGCGCCCCGCCGCGTCGCCACGGTGCCGCTGCGCCGCGACGTGCTCGCCTACGTGCGCTCGGCGCTCGGCGAGGTGACGCGCCCCGGCGGGTCGGCCGGCAGCGCCTTCACCGGGTTCCCTCAGGACCGCTACCCGGTGGCGGGCAAGACGGGCACGGGCGAGGTGTTCGGCAAGGAGGCGACCGCGTGGTTCGCGGCGTACGGGCCGACGACCCGGCCGAAGTATGCCGTCGTGGTCGTCGTCGGGCAGGGTGGCTCGGGCTCGAAGGTGGCGGCCCCTGCGGTGCGGAAGATCTTCGATGCCATCCTTGCCCTGAAGCTGTAGGCCGCCCGACCGAGAGGTGAGAGTCGTGGACGACTACCTGAGGAGCGACGCTCCCGTCGTCGAGGCGCTCGACCGCGCCTGGGACCGGAGCCGGCTCAGCGTGCGCACCCGGCTGTCGAGGGTACGCGCCCGCGGCTTCCTGCTCGTGCAGTGCGCCGTCTCGGCGGGCGTCGCGTGGTGGCTCGCGACCGACGTCGTGGGCCACCCGTCGCCGTTCTTCGCGCCGATCGTCGCCGTCATCTGCCTCGGCATGTCCTACGGCCAGCGGCTCCGGCGCGTCTTCGAGGTCGCCGTCGGGGTGGCCGTCGGGGTCTTCACGGCCGACGTCTTCGTCCACCTGGCCGGCAGCGGCCCGTGGCAGATCGCGGCGGTCGTGCTCGTCTCGATGGCGCTCGCGACGCTGCTCGACGGCGGCCCCGTGGTCGTCACGCAGTCGGCGGTGCAGGGCATCGTCATCGCGGCGCTCGTCGCGAGCCCGGGGCAGGCGCTCAACCGGTGGACCGACGCGCTGCTCGGCGGCGCGGTGGCGCTCGTCGCCGCGACGGTGGTGCCGCAGGCGCCGCTGCGCCGTCCCCGGGTGGCGGCCGCGGAGGCGGTGCGCAAGATCGGCGAGCTGCTGCGCCGTGCGGCGGCCAGCGCGCGCGACGGCGACGTCGAGGGCGCGGCCGAGGTGCTGGCATCCGCGCGCGGCACGGAGTCGCTCCTGCGCGAGCTGAGCTCCGCGGCCGACGAGGGCCTCTCGGTGCTGACCTCCTCGCCGTTCAAGCGCCAGCACGCGGCGGGCGTGCGCAAGATGGTCGACCTCGTGGAGCCGCTCGACCGCGCCATGCGCAGCACGCGCGTGCTCGTGCGCCGCGTCACGATCGCCGTCGGGCGCGGCGAGGCGCTGCCGCCCGGCTACGAGGACCTGCTCCTCGAGCTCGCGGGCGCGACCGACGTCATCGCCCGGGCGCTGTCGGAGAACGCCTCGCCCGAGATCGGCCGGACGGCCCTGCTGGCGGTCGCTGCCGACACGGCCACCGTGCCGCGCACCGAGAGCCTCGCGACCGAGACGGTGCTCGCGCAGATCCGTTCCACGGTCGTCGACCTGCTCCAGGTGACCGGTCTCGACGTCGACCAGGCCGTCGCCGCCGTCCCGCGCGAGCGACCGCGCGACGCCTGAGCGGCCGATCTGTCGGCCCGTCGGCCCGCCGGCCCGCTGACCCGCTGGCCACAGACCGCTAGCCCACTGGCCCGCTGACCCGGACGCGCGAGTGCCCGGCCCCCGCCGGGGACCGGGCACTCGAGAGCGGTCCGTGCCTCAGGCCGACGGGGTCATCTCGTGCGGGCCGACCTGGAGCTTCTCGACGCGCGGGTCACCGGCGTCGGCGAAGTAGTCGGCGGGGATCGTCTCGTCCTTGCCCTCCGGCGCCTTGACGGCATACCGGAGCACGAGGGTGCCGACGGCCGCGACGACGAGGTTGATCGCGAAGGCCGTGACCGCGATGTAGCCCATCTGGCCGATGACGGGGATGCTCGCCACCGAGCCGCCGAAGTTCGCCTTCGTGGCCGGGTTGACGACGTTGTAGGCGGTGATCGTGCCGTAGACCATGCCGACCGCCCAGCCGGCGAGCAGCGCCCACCGGTGGAACCAGCGGGTGTAGAGGTAGAAGACGACCGCCGGGAACGTCTGGAGGATCCAGATGCCGCCGAGGAGCTGGAAGTTGATCGCGTTGCTCTTGTCGAGCGTCAGCACGAAGATCAGCGCGAAGCCCTTGACGACGAGCGACGTCAGCTTGCTGACCTTGGCCTCCTGCTGCACCGTCGCGTCGGGCCTGATCCAGGCCTTGTAGATGTTGCGGGTGAAGGTGTTCGCCGCCGCGATCGACATGATGGCCGCGGGCACGAGCGCCCCGATGGCGATGGCCGCGAAGGCGACCCCGGCGAACCACGACGGGAAGAAGTCCTCGAACAGCTGCGGCACGACGAGCTGCGCGTTCGGCTTGCCGTCGAGGCCGATGGGCTTGGTGCCGGCAGCGATCGCGACCCAGCCGAGGAGCGCGAGCAGGCCGAGCAGGAACGAGTACGCGGGCAGGATCGAGGCGTTCTTGCGGATCGTGTTGCGGCTCTTGGCCGACAGCGTCGCCGTGATCGAGTGCGGGTACATGAACAACGCCATGGCCGAGCCGAGGGCCAGCGTGCCGTACGCCCAGTACTGCGCCGACGCGGGGATGAAGACGCCGTTGGCCTTGCCCGTCGCCGGGTTCGTCGTCGCCATCTTCTCCTTGGCCGCGTCGAAGACGTGCGACCAGCCACCGACCTTGGAGGGCAGGTAGATGACCGCGACGATGATGACGAGGTAGATGAGGATGTCCTTGACGAACGCGATGATCGCCGGTGCGCGCAGCCCCGAGGTGTAGGTGTAGAGCGCGAGCACGAGGAAGGCGATGAAGAGCGGCAGGTCCTTGGCGACCCAATTCCCGCCGCCACCGATGCCGACGACCTCGAGCACGGCCTGGATGCCGACGAGCTGGAGGGCGATGTAGGGCATCGTCGCGAGGAAGCCGGTCACCGCGACCGCGAGCGAGAGCCCGCGGGAGCCGGAGCGGCCCTGCACGAAGTCGGCCGGCGTCACGTAGCCGTGGCGGTGCGAGACCGACCACAGCCGCGACATGAAGACGAAGATGATGGGGTAGAGCACGATCGTGTACGGCACGGCGAAGAAGCCGTTGACCGCGCCGAACGCGAACATCGCCGCGGGCACGGCGACGAACGTGTAGGCCGTGTAGAGGTCGCCGCCGAGCAGGAACCACGTGATCCACGTGCCGAAGGAGCGGCCACCGAGGCCCCACTCCTCGAGGCTCTCCATGCTCTGCGGCCGGCGCCAGCGCGCGGCCCAGAAGCCGGCGGCCGCGACGACGACGAAGAAGAAGATGAGGACGGCGAGCGCGACGCCGTTGACGCCCTCGGGAGCCGCGGCGGGCGCGACGGCGGGGGAGAGGGCCGGCACGAGACCGGGTGCGAGGACGGGTGCCATCGTGCTCATCGGGTGCCAGCCTCTCGGGCGTCGGTTCCGTCGGTGTCGTCGTCGTCGCCGAAGGCGTCGCCCGTGCGGGTCATCGGGACGTGCGGGCGGGCCTTGAGCACGATGCGGTACGCGCTGTAGGTCAGGGCCGAGCAGAGCACGACCCAGAGGAACTGGTACCAGATGAAGAAGGGGAACCCGAGCAGGCGCGGCTCGTCCCTGGCATACGTGCCGACGAGCATGAGCGCGACGACGGGGATGGCGAGGAGCACGCCCGCGAGAGCCAGCAGGCCCTTGTTCGCCGGGGGCGCCTCGTGACGGTGCGGGGTGGTGCTCACGCAGTGACCTCCGTTGGTCGGGCCGGATGGGGTGGGCCGTGCGTCGCCGAAACTTACTCTCGCGCGGAGGGAATGTGGCTGCTGCGCCCCGGCGTTTTGCCGACTGCGTCACTGATCGTGATGTTGCGCGTGCCGACCCACCACTGGCGTGGGCACGGTCCCAGTGGGCCCGAGGGCCCGGATAGGCTGTCCGCATGGCTGATTTCGATGTCGTTGTGCTCGGTGCCGGACCCGGAGGCTACGTCGCGGCGATCCGCGCGTCGCAGCTCGGCAAGAAGGTCGCCGTGGTCGAGAAGCAGTACTGGGGCGGGGTGTGCCTCAACGTCGGCTGCATCCCGAGCAAGGCGCTGCTGAAGAACGCGGAGCTCTCCCACACGCTGACCCACGAGAAGGCGAAGTACGGCATCGAGGGCGATGCCACGATGAGCTTCGGCCCGACGCACGCCCGCAGCCGCAAGGTCTCCGAGGGCATCGTCAAGGGCGTCCACTTCCTCATGAAGAAGAACAAGATCGAGGAGATCGACGGCTGGGGCACCCTGACGTCCGCCTCCTCGATGGACGTCGCCCTCAACTCCGGCGAGAAGCGCTCCATCACCTTCGACAACCTCATCCTCGCGACCGGCTCGGTCACGCGGATGATCCCCGGCGTCGAGGTGAGCAAGAACGTCGTCACCTACGAGGAGCAGATCCTCGACCCCGAGCTGCCCGGCTCGATCATCATCGCCGGCTCCGGCGCCATCGGCGTCGAGTTCGCCTACGTCATGAAGAACTTCGGCGTGGACGTGACGATCGTCGAGTTCCTCGACCGCATGGTGCCGACCGAGGACGCCGACGTGTCCAAGGAGCTGCTCAAGCACTACAAGAAGCTCGGTGTGAAGGTCATGCTCGGCACCAAGGTCGAGTCGGTCGAGGACACCGGCTCGGGCGTCCGGGTGACGGTCAGCCCGGCCGCCGGCGGCGACCAGCAGGTGCTCGAGGCCGACCGGCTGCTGTCGGCCATCGGCTTCGCCCCGCGCACCGAGGGCTTCGGCCTCGAGACCACGGGCGTCGAGCTCACCGAGCGCGGCGCCATCGCCATCGACGAGTTCGGCCGCACCAACGTGCCGAACGTCTACGCGATCGGCGACGTCACGGCCAAGCTCATGCTCGCGCACGTCGCCGAGGCCATGGGCATCGTGGCCGCCGAGACGATCGCCGGCGTCGAGACGATGGCCATCGACTTCCGCTTCATCCCGCGGGCGACCTACTGCCAGCCGCAGATCGGCTCGATGGGCCTGTCGGAGGCCCAGGCCCGGGAGGCGGGCCACGACGTCAAGACGGCGACGTTCCCGTTCTCGGCCAACGGCAAGGCCATGGGCCTCGGTGAGCCGGTCGGCTTCGTCAAGGTCATCGCCGACGCCGAGCACAACGAGATCCTCGGTGCCGCGCTCATCGGTCCCGACGTGACGGAGCTGCTGCCGGTGCTCAACCTCGCGCAGACGTGGGACCTCACGGCCGACGAGGTGTCGCGCACCGTCTTCGCGCACCCGACGCTCGGCGAGGCGGTCAAGGAGGCCGTCCACGGCATCGCCGGCCACATGATCAACTTCTGACGCCGGCTCCGGCTGAGCTCACGCGCACGAAAGGACGCCCCCGCGAAATCCGCGGGGGCGTCCGGTCGTTCGACGGTGGCGCAGCCGGTCAGTACCAGTGCTTCCGACCGCCGATGGCACGACCGGTGGCGCCGAGCACGAAGAGCACGAGGCCCACGACGAGCAGGATGGCGCCGATGGTCACGAGGATGCTGAGCGACTTCACGAGAAGCCCGATCAGCAGCAGGATGATGCCGAGAACGATCATGGTGGTCGTGTTCTCCCTTGAGTGGTGGACCCCGAGCACGAGCCTCCGTACCCACCTGCGCCCCAGGGGTAACGTCCGGTGCCTGCCGCACGCCAGTGCAGGCCAACGCAGGTGAACTGCCCCGATTAGGGCGGGCCTGCGCGCGCTGTTACCCTTGGAGACGCCGTCGAACGGCCGCGGACCGATAGCGCCCAGGTGGACATGCCCTGGAGCACCGCGCAACGAGAGAAGAAGGAGTCGGTCATCCATGCCTTTGGACGCTGACGTGAAGAAGCAGATCATGACTGAGTACGCCACCGTCGAGGGCGACACCGGTTCCCCCGAGGTCCAGATCGCGATGCTGACCCAGCGCATCAAGGACCTCACCGAGCACTCGCGGGCCCACAAGCACGACCACCACAGCCGTCGTGGGCTCCTGCTGCTGGTCGGCCGCCGCAAGCGCATGCTGCGCTACCTCGAGGCGACCGACATCGAGCGCTACCGTTCGCTGATCAAGCGACTCGGTCTGCGTCGATGAACACGTGACGAAAGGCGGTCCCGCTCCCTGCGGTGACCGCCTTTCGTCGTAGGTGCGCCCGGTCCACGACGGACCGCCGCACCGCTGCACACCACGCACACAACGACGATGTGCGCGGGCACTTGAGAAAAAGAAAGCGAGGGCCCACATGGAGGGTCCAGACATCACCTTCGCCGAAGCCGTCATCGACAACGGCAGCTTCGGCACCCGCACCGTCCGCTTCGAGACCGGGCGCCTGGCCAAGCAGGCCGGCGGCGCCGTCACGGCCTACCTCGACGACGACACGATGCTCCTGTCGACGACGTCCGCCGGCAAGCAGCCGAAGGACCAGTTCGACTTCTTCCCGCTGACCGTCGACGTCGAAGAGCGCATGTACGCCATCGGCAAGATCCCGGGCAGCTTCTTCCGTCGTGAGGGTCGCCCGTCGACCGAGGCCATCCTCACCTGCCGCCTCATCGACCGCCCGCTGCGCCCGACCTTCAAGAAGGGTCTGCGCAACGAGGTCCAGGTCATCATCTCGGTGTTCTCGCTGAACCCCGACCACCAGTACGACGTGCTCGCCATCAACGCGGCCAGCGCCTCGACGCAGATCTCCGGCCTGCCCTTCTCGGGCCCCATCGGTGGCGTGCGCGTCTCGCTCATCGACGGCCAGTGGGTCGCCTTCCCGAACTTCTCCGACATCGAGCGCTCGGTCTTCGACATGGTCGTCGCCGGTCGTGTCGTCAAGCACTCCGACGGCAGCGACGACGTCGCCATCATGATGGTCGAGGCCGAGTCCACCGAGTCGACGTGGGACCTCGTCAAGAACGAGGGCAAGCAGGCCCCGACCGAGGAGGTCGTGGCCGAGGGCCTCGAGGCCTCGAAGAAGTTCATCAAGCAGCTGTGCGAGGCCCAGGCCCAGCTCGCTGCCGAGGCCGCCAAGCCGGTCCAGGACTTCCCGATCTTCCTCGACTACGAGGACGACGTGTATGCCGCCGTCGAGTCCGCCGTCGAGGCCGACACGACCGCTGCCCTCACGATCGCGGGCAAGCAGGAGCGCGAGGAGCGCCTCGACGAGATCAAGGCCGCCGTCAAGGCGCAGCTCGCCGAGCAGTTCGAGGGGCGTGACAAGGAGGTCTCGGCCGCCTTCCGCTCCGTGCAGAAGAAGCTCATCCGCCAGCGCATCCTGCGCGACAAGGTCCGCATCGACGGCCGTGGCCTCGCCGACATCCGCGCCCTCGGCGCCGAGGTCGAGGTCCTGCCGCGTGTGCACGGCTCGGCGATCTTCGAGCGTGGCGAGACCCAGATCATGGGTGTCACGACGCTCAACATGCTCAAGATGGAGCAGCAGCTCGACACGCTGAGCCCCGTGACGCGCAAGCGCTACATGCACAACTACAACTTCCCGCCCTACAGCACCGGTGAGACCGGCCGCGTCGGTTCGCCGAAGCGCCGCGAGATCGGTCACGGCGCCCTGGCCGAGCGTGCGCTCATGCCGGTCCTGCCGACGCGCGAGGAGTTCCCCTACGCGATCCGTCAGGTGTCCGAGGCCCTCGGCTCCAACGGCTCGACGTCCATGGGCTCGGTCTGTGCCTCGACCCTGTCGCTGCTCAACGCCGGTGTGCCGCTGCGCGCCCCGGTCGCCGGCATCGCGATGGGCCTCGTGTCCGACACCGTCGACGGTGAGACGCAGTACGCCGCGCTCACCGACATCCTCGGTGCCGAGGACGCCTTCGGCGACATGGACTTCAAGGTCGCCGGCACCAAGGAGTTCGTCACGGCCATCCAGCTCGACACGAAGCTCGACGGCATCCCGGCCACCGTGCTCGCCGGCGCGCTGACCCAGGCCCGCGACGCGCGTCTGCACATCCTCGACGTCATGGCCGAGGCCATCGACGTGCCCGACGAGATGAGCCCGTACGCCCCGCGCATCATCACGGTGAAGGTCCCCGTCGACAAGATCGGTGAGGTCATCGGCCCGAAGGGCAAGATGATCAACCAGATCCAGGACGACACGGGCGCCGACATCTCGATCGAGGACGACGGCACCGTGTTCATCGGTGCGGTCGACGGCCCCTCGGCCGAGGCGGCTCGCGCGGCGGTCAACGCCATCGCGAACCCGACGATGCCCGAGGTCGGCGAGCGCTTCCTGGGCACCGTCGTCAAGACGACGACGTTCGGCGCGTTCGTCTCGCTGCTGCCCGGCAAGGACGGCCTGCTGCACATCTCCGAGGTGCGCAAGCTCGTCGGCGGCAAGCGTATCGACAACGTCGACGACGTTGTCAAGGTCGGCCAGAAGGTGCAGGTCGAGCTCAAGGAGATCGACCCGCGCGGCAAGCTCAGCCTCGCCGCGGTGCTGCCCGAGGGCGAGAGCGGCGACTCCGCCGCCGACGCCTCCGAGGCGCCGGCCGAGGCCTGACCGACTCGGCACCGTCCGGATCACGAGCGGCCCGTCACCCCTGTCGGGGTGGCGGGCCGCTCGCCGTCCCGGACGGGGTCAGAAGAGCGCGTTCGCGATGTCCCAGCCCGTGCTGACGAGCACCCGGGCGGCCCACCCGCCCGTCTCGGTGCGGGGGTAGAGCCAGAGCCTGCCGGACGTGTCGCGGGCCAGCAGGTCGGCCGTCCGGTTGCCGTCGAGGTCACCGGCGGCGACGAGCGCGGTCATGCCGTTCCACCCGGTGCCGACGCGCACGCGCGTCCCGAGCGAGCCGGTGCCCGTGCCGGGCACGAGCCACAGGTAGCCCGTCGCGCTCTCGCGGGCGAGCAGGTCGGACGTGCCGTTGCCGTCGACGTCGCCCGCCCCGAGGATCGCGCTGTAGCGGTTCCAGCCCGTGCCGAGGCTCGAGCGCGGTTGCCAGCCGGACGATCCCGTGCCCGGGTAGAGGAAGAGCTGGCCGTCCGAGGCGCGCCGCGCGACGATGTCGGGGCGTCCGTCGCCACTCAGGTCACCGACGCCGACGATCGCGCTCATGCCGTTCCACCCGGTGCCGACGCGCACGCGGGGGAGTCGCCAGCCGCCCGAGCCGTTGCCGGGATAGAGCCAGAGGGACGCGGTGGAGGCCTCGCGGGCGAGCACGTCGGCGGCGCCGTCACCGCTCAGGTCGCCGGGGGTCTCGAGCGCCGACATGCCGCCCCAGCCCGTGCCGATCGTGCGCCCGAGCGAGAGGCTTCCCGTGCCGGTGCCGGAGTAGAGCTTGAGCAGCCCGGTGGACGCCCAGCGGGCGACGACGTCGTTGCGCCAGTCGCCGTCGAAGTCGGCCGTGCTGTTCGACAGCGTCGCGGTCGGCACGGGCAGGGTCGTGAAGGCGTACGGGTCGCAGGTGCGGTCGTAGTCGAGGGTGCCCGCGTCGTTCACCCACTGCGACAGCCGCACCGGGCCACCCGAGAAGCTCGGCAGGGTGCACTTGTCGAGGGCCTCGTCCGGGTAGTCGAGGCGCCCCGAGGCGGCCCACACCGGCACGCCGGGCAGGCGCCAGGACCCGACGATCTCCTGCCAGCCCGAGGTGTACGAGTAGAGGCCGTAGGAGCGGCCGGCCTCGCGCAACCCGCGCATCAGGCCCTCGACGACGTACCGGTTCTCGGCGCGACGCAGCGTGGTGCCGGCGGGCCACGGCTGTGCGGGCCGGGGCTCGACGTCGATCCAGACCATCCGCGGTGACCACCCGCCGACGGAGCGGATCGTGGCCGCGGCATACGTCCCCTCGGCGTAGCCGACGTTCGAGAGGCGGCCGCCGCGCGTCGTCGCCGACCACGGCCCCGCGGAGCCGTATGCCGTCAGCTGCGCGCTCGTGGGGAAGCCGGCCATCGTGTAGGCCTGGGTCGGCAGCGCGCGGTCGGCCGCCCACGCGACCTGCGTCGCCACACAGGGGTTCCGGCTGAAGGGCAGCCCGTCGGTGAGGCCCACGACGAGGAACTGGCTCGAGGCGGGAGGGAAGGACGCGGGGCACTGCGGCCACGAGACGTCGTTGCCGACGAGGACGGCCGCCCGGGCGACGGGGGCCACGAGCAGGCCGAGCAGCAGCCCGATGGCGGCGAGCGGGACGAGGGCCAGGCGACGGAGCCGGCTCGGGACGACGCTGCTGCGCGGACGGTGAGACATGCGAACCACTTCCTCTGCACCTCCAGTCTGCGTCCGGTCGCGGCGGGCGGGCGGAGGATGTGACGCACGAGTCCGCGCGTGGCGCGCGCACGGGGGTGGCCGGGGCGCTCGCTAGGCTGGCGGCGTGACCGAGACGAGCAGCCAGACCTCGCACGACCTCCTCGTTGCCGTCATCGGCGCCGGCGGCCGGATGGGCTCCGAGGCCGTGCGCGCCGTGGTGGAGGCCGACGGCCTGACCCTCGTGGGCGCCTACGGTTCCGGCGACGACCTCGGCGACCTCGGTGGTGCCGACGTCGTGATCGAGCTGACCGTGCCCGATGCGTCACCGGGCAACGTCGCGCACTGCGTGGGGCGGGGCGTCCACGTCGTCGTCGGCACCACCGGCTGGGACGCGGAGCGCCTCGAGGTGCTGCGGGGCAGGCTCGAGGAGGCGCCGCCCTCGCGGAGCGGCAGCGGGGTCGGCGTGCTCATCGCGCCGAACTTCGCCATCGGTGCGCTGCTGATGATGTCGTTCGCGGCCAAGGCCGCTCCCTTCTTCGAGTCGGTCGAGGTCATCGAGCTGCACCACCCCGCCAAGGTCGACGCGCCGTCGGGCACCGCCGCGCGCACGGCCGCCATGATCGGCTCCGCCCGCAGCGAGGCCGGCTGCGCGCCGATCCCCGACGCGACGACCCACGACCCCGACGGCGCCCGGGGGGCCAGGGTCGACGGCGTGCCCGTGCACTCGGTGCGGCTGCGGGGGCTGACGGCGCACCAGGAGGTGCTCCTCGGCAACGCGGGGGAGATGCTCACCCTGCGCCACGACTCGTTCGACCGCAGCAGCTTCATGCCGGGCGTGCTCGCGGCGGTGCGGTCCGTCGCCGACCACCCGGGCGTCACGGTGGGGCTCGAGCACTACCTCGGCATCGACTGAGACCGGTTCGTCGTGGCCATCCCCAGGATCGTCCTCTTCTACGCGTTCCGTCCGCTCGCCGACCCGGACGCCGTCCGTCTGTGGCAGCGCGACCTCTGCGAGAGCCTCGGCCTGCGCGGGCGGATCCTGCTCTCCCGTCACGGGATCAACGCCACGCTCGGCGGTGACGTGACGGCGCTCAAGACCTACGTCCGCAAGACCCGGGAGCACGCCGCGTTCCGCGACGTCGACGTGAAGTGGAGCGACGGCACCGGGCTCGACGCCGAGGGTCGCAGCCTCGACTTCCCCCGGCTCGTGGTCAAGGTGCGCGACGAGATCGTCGCGTTCGGCGTGCCGGATGAGGTCGTCGTCGACGAGGGCGGCGTCGTCGGCGGCGGCACCCGCCTCTCCCCGCAGGAGCTCGACGACCTCGTGGCCGCCCGGGGCGACGAGGTCGTGCTCCTCGACGGCCGCAACGCGGTCGAGGCGCAGATCGGGCGCCTCCGCGGGGCGGTCGTACCGGACGTCCGGCACACGAGCGACTTCGTCCGCGAGCTCGACTCGGGTCGGTGGGACGAGCTGAAGGGCCGCCCGGTCGTCACGTACTGCACCGGCGGCATCCGGTGCGAGGTGCTGACGAGCCTCATGCGCTCGCGCGGCTTCGAGGAGGTCTACCAGCTCGACGGCGGCATCGTGCGCTACGGCGAGCAGCGCGGTGACCGCGGCCTCTGGGAGGGGCGGCTCGTCGTCTTCGACGAGCGGATGAGCATCGCCTTCACCGACGAGGCCGTCCACCTCGCGGCCTGCCATGCCTGCGGCACGCCGACGAGCCGCCTGCGCAACCGCGAGGACCTGCCGGGGCGCCCGCTGCAGCCCGTCTGCGACGCCCACGCCTGAGTGGCCGGGCTCCGGGCGGGGTACGTCGGGGTCGTGGGACGACGGTGTCCCACCCGACGAGGAGGACCACCATGAGCGGACAGGCTGCCCCGGTCGACCCGGTGGGCGCCCAACCCCAGGCGCCCTGCACCTGCGACAACTGCCCGGAGGGCTGCACGTGCGACGAGTGCACCTGCCAGGACTGCACCTGCGACACCTGCGCGCACTCCGCCTGAGCGATCAGCCCCAGCCGACGGCGCGGAGGACGGCGGCCGTGGCCGCCCCGAGCACGACGACGAGGAGGAAGGGCGCTCGCAGCAGGAGCGCCACGACCGCCACGCCGACGGCGGCCGCGCGCGCGTCGAGCACGAGCGCTCCGCCGGGGGCGGTGAACGCCTGGGTCGCCACGAGGGCCGCGAGCAGCGCCACGGGGAGGGCAGCCGTGACCCGGCGCACCCGGGGCGACTCGAGCAGGTGGGCCGGCACGAGGTGGCCGGCCAGCTTGGTGCCGAACGCGATCGCGGTCGCGAGCAGCAGCGCCGTCCACATCGTCACGTTGCCGACTCCCGTCGCGGTGCCCGCCACGCGAGCAGGGCAGCGGCCGCGGCGGCGACGACCGGGATGCCGGGCGGCACCGACGGGGAGAGCGCGACGGCGACCACCGCCCCGACCGCCGCGATCGCCACGGCGTCGCGGTGGCGCAGCCGCGGCCAGAGCAGCGCCGTGAACGCGGCGCAGGCGGCCGCGTCGAGGCCGTAGGTGCGCGGGTCGCCGATGAGGTTGCCGAGCAGGGCACCGGCGAGCGTCGTGAGGTTCCAGAGGACGAAGACGCTGAGCCCGGTCAACCAGAAGCCGAGCCGCGACGACTCCGGGTCAGGCTGCGAGACGGCCACGGCCGCCGACTCGTCGATGGTCAGGTGCGCCGCCGCGACCCGTCGGGCGCCGCGCACGCCGAGCAGCTGGGTCAGCTCGAGGGCGTAGAGCCCGTTGCGGATGCCGAGCATCGACGACGCGGCGATCGCGGCAGGCGCCGCCGACAGCCCGTTGGCGACGATGCCGACGAAGGCGAACTGCGAGCCGCCGGTGAACATCAGCAGCGAGAGGGCCATGGCCTGCCACACGTCGAGTCCCGCCGCGACCGCGAGCGCCCCGAAACTGATCCCGTAGGCGCCCGTGGCGAGCCCGACCGACAGGCTCTGGCGCACGACGGCCCGCCGGGCGACGGGGTCCGTCGTCGGGGTCATGCGCCCCCCGTGGCGTCTGCCTCCGGCTCGGCGAGCACCGCGGAGAGGCGCACCTCCCCGGCCGTCGCGCCGCCCGCGGAGACCACGCGCTCGCGGTGCGCCCCGTCGGCGAGCATGCCGGCCGCCGTGAGGAAGGCGCGCGTGGCGTCGTCGGCGGCGAGCAGCCAGGCCGCCAGCTCGGAGCGCCCGCGGGCCCGGGCCGTGTCGACGACGGCGTGCAGCAGGCGCGAGCCGTGGCCCTGGCGGCGGGCGTCCGGGTGCACCCCGAGCACGAGCAGCTCCGCCGTCCCGGTGTCGGCGTCCGCGTCGTCCGAGGCGCCGACCGCGGCGAAGCCGACGACCTGCTCGCCGGCGCAGGCGACGAGCAGCACGCCGTCGCGCGCCTGGCCACCCTCTAGCGTGGCCCGCCAGGCGTTCGCGAACGCGCGGGGCTCGAAGGTGGCGAGCACGTCGGGCTCGAGCGTGCCGGCATACGCCTCGCGGAAGACGACGGCCTGGACGAGGCCGACGGCCGGGGCGTCGCTGGCGCGCGCGACCCGCACCGAGGCGTCGGCCACCGGGCCGCGCTCGTGCTGGTGGTCGTGCTGATGGTCGTGCTGGTGGTCGTGGGTGTGGTCGTGCGGGTGCGGCTGCTCGTCGGGGGACACCCCGGCATCCTCTCAGGCGCGCTGGGGTGGCCCTGCTTTGGCGCTGACCGCGCGATCTCGCATACTGGACGCATGTATGGCAACGACGTCATCGACCCGAGCGAACCGCTGAACGCGGCCGAGACCGACGCGTACGACGCGGCGGCGGCCCACGAGGAGCAGCGCGACCGGGTCGGGAGCGACTTCGACGCCCTCCTCGCCGCCGACCAGCGCATCGAGCCGCGCGACGCCATGCCGGAGAAGTACCGCGAGACGCTGATCCGCCAGATCGCCCAGCACGCGCACTCCGAGATCATCGGCATGCAGCCCGAGGGCAACTGGATCACCCGCGCGCCGTCGCTGCGCCGCAAGGCGATCCTCATCGCCAAGGTGCAGGACGAGGCGGGCCACGGGCTCTACCTCTACTCCGCCGCCGAGACGCTCGGCATCGACCGGCAGGAGCTGCTCGAGCGCCTGCACGACGGCAAGCAGAAGTACTCCTCGATCTTCAACTACCCCACGCTGACGTGGGCCGACTGCGGCGCCATCGGCTGGCTCGTCGACGGCGCGGCCATCATGAACCAGGTGCCGCTGTGCCGGTGCTCCTACGGGCCGTACGCGCGCGCCATGATCCGCGTCTGCAAGGAGGAGTCCTTCCACCAGCGCCAGGGTTTCGAGATCCTCTGGACCCTCATGCGCGGCACGGAGGCGCAGCAGGCGATGGCCCAGGACGCCGCCGACCGCTGGTGGTGGCCGGCCCTGATGATGTTCGGCCCCCCCGACACCGGCGAGGCGGCCAAGGGCGGCCACACGGAGCAGTCGATGGCCTGGGGCATCAAGCGGTTCAGCAACGACGACCTGCGCCAGAAGTTCGTCGACATGATGGTGCCGCAGGCCGAGAAGCTCGGCATCGTGCTGCCCGACCCGGACCTGCGCTGGAACGAGGAGCGCGGCCACTACGACTTCGGCCCCATCGACTGGGACGAGTTCTGGCGCGTGCTCCGCGGCGACGGCGCGTGCAACGCCGAGCGCATCAGCCACCGCCGCCGCGCGCACGACGAGGGCGCCTGGGTGCGGGAGGCCGCGAACGCGTATGCCGGCAAGCACGCCGCGCGCTCGGACCGGCAGGGGAGTGCCGCGTGACCGACACGAACGCGGCCGCGACGGAGAAGAGCTGGCCGCTCTGGGAGGTGTTCGTCCGGGGCAAGCGGGGGCTCTCGCACGTGCACGTGGGCTCGCTCCACGCGCCCGACCCGGAGCTCGCGCTGCGCAACGCCCGCGACGTCTACACCCGTCGTCAGGAGGGCGTGTCGATCTGGGTCGTGCGCGCCGACGACATCACCGCGAGCAGCCCGGCGGAGAAGGACTCGTTCTTCGACCCCGCCGCCGACAAGATCTACCGGCACCCGACCTTCTACGACGTCCCCGCCGACGTGGAGTACCTGTGAGCACCCCACGAAGTTCTCCGCTTCGCTCCGATACTTCGCGGGGACCCCGCGACGACACCCCACGAAGTTCTCCGCTTCGCTCCGATACTTCGCGGGGACTCCGGGACCTCTCTCCCGGCGAGACTGCCGACGTCACGGCACACCTGCTCGGGCTCGCCGACGACGCGATGGTCTACGCCCAGCGCCTCGCCGAGTGGATGACGAACGCCCCCCAGATCGAGGAGGACATGGCGCTCGGCAACATCGCGCTCGACCTCCTCGGTCAGGCCCGTGCGCTCTACCCGCACGTCGGGTCGCTCGACGGCACCGGCCGCTCCGAGGACGACTTCGCCATGCAGCGCGACGAACGCGAGTGGCGCAACGTCCACCTCGTCGAGCAGGAGCGGGGCGACTTCGCCGACGAGATGGCGCGCCTGCTGTGGTTCTCCGCCCGGCAGGTCGAGCTGCACGCGCGGCTCGCCGACTCCGCCGACCCGGTCGTGGCCGCCGTCGCGGCCAAGGCGCTCAAGGAGGTGCGCTACCACCTCGACCACGCCTCGCTCTGGGTCGTGCGCCTCGGCGACGGCACGGAGGAGTCGCACCGCCGCATGCAGGCCGCGCTCGAGCGCGTCACGCCCTACCTGGCCGAGCTCTTCGACGACGACGAGGCCGCCGTGGTGGCGGCCGACGCCGGTGTCGGGGTGCTGCCCTCGAGCCTGGGCGACGCGGTGCGGCGCCGGGTCGAGGCCGTCGTCGCCGAGGCGACGCTCGCGCTCCCCGAGGCGTCGACGTGGCACGCGCGGGGCGGCCGGTCGGGCGTCCACTCGCGGCCGATGGGCTACCTCCTCGCCGAGATGCAGCACATCGCGCGCTCGCACCCCGGCGCGACGTGGTGACCGTCTCGACGACGGGATCCGACGTGGCAGAGGCGATCTCACACGTCCCGGACCCGGAAGTCCCCGTCATCAGCATCGCCGACCTCGGCATCCTGCGCGCGGTCGAGGTCGACGAGCAGGCCCACGCCGTCACGGTGACGATCACGCCGACCTACAGCGGGTGTCCCGCCATGGAGGCGATCGCGACGAGGATCGCCTTCGAGGCCGGTCGGCTCGGCTACTCCGCCGACGTCGTGACCCGGCTGTCGCCGCCGTGGACCACGGACTGGATGACCGAGGACGGCCGGGCCGCCTTGCGGCGCTTCGGCATCGCGCCGCCGGGACCTGCACAGCCAGGGGAGCGGCACGGCCCGGTGGCCCTGCAGCTGACCCGTCGGCTCGTAACGTGCCCCCGTTGCGGCTCCACCGACACCACCGAGATCGCCCACTTCGGCTCGACCGCGTGCAAGGCCCTGCGCCGCTGCGACGCGTGCCTCGAGCCCTTCGACGAGTTCAAGGCCCTCTGAATGACCGACGTCACGACACCCGCGGCTGCCGCACGCCACCGGGCACGCTTCCACCCGCTCACCGTCGCGACGGTCGAACGCCTCACCGACGACGCGGTCGCCGTGACCTTCGCCGTGCCCGACGAGCTCGTCGAGGAGTTCGCGTTCGAGCCGGGGCAGCACCTGACGCTGCGTGCGAGCATCGGCGGCGAGGACGTGCGCCAGTCCTACTCGATCTGCCAGTCACGGCAGGCCGCCCGGGGCGGGCTCCGCCTGCGCGTGGCTGCCGCCCGCGTGCCCGGCGGCCGCATGTCGACGTGGCTCAACGACGTCGTGGCCCCGGGGGACGTCGTCGAGGTGATGACCCCGCAGGGCTCGTTCACCTGCCCGACCCGGCCCGACGGCATCCGCCACCACGTCGCCATCGCGGCGGGCTCGGGCATCACGCCCGTCCTCTCGCTCCTCACCACGGCGCTCGAGGAGGAGCCCGGCTCGCGGGCCACGCTGCTCTTCGGCAACCGGCGCACCAGCTCGGTGATGTTCCTCGAGGAGCTCGAGGACCTCAAGAACCGCTTCCCCGGCCGCTTCCACCTCGTCAACGTGCTCTCGCGCGAGGCGCAGGACGTCGAGCTCTTCCACGGCCGCCTCGACCGGGAGCGTCTCGAGGCGATC
Organism: Terrabacter sp. NPDC000476; assembly: GCF_040300125.1. NCBI lineage: Bacteria > Bacillati > Actinomycetota > Actinomycetes > Micrococcales > Intrasporangiaceae > Terrabacter > Terrabacter sp. NPDC000476. Next base: position 1,154,219 of record NZ_JBEPDF010000001.1, on the reverse strand, counting down.
TTCGCGAGCCTGCTGCCCGTCGGCTCGGTCGACGAGTGGTACCTCTGCGGGCCGTTCGGCCTCGTGACGGGCGCCGAGGAGCTGCTCACCGAGCGCGGCGTCGACGCGCGGCACGTCCACCACGAGATCTTCCACGTCGACGACGGCACGGCGCCGAAGCGGCCGGTCGTCGTCGATACCGGCGCCCCGCCGGAGGCCACGGTCACCGTCAACCTCGACGGCCGCACGACGGTGATCCCAATGCCGAGCCGCGAGGAGACGATCCTCGACGCGACGCTGCGGGCCCGGCCCGACGCGCCCTACTCGTGCACGGGCGGCGTCTGCGGCACGTGCCGTGCCCGGCTCGTGACCGGCGAGGTGCGGATGGACCGTAACTACGCCCTCGAGCCCGAGGAGGTGGCGGCCGGCATCGTGCTCGCCTGCCAGAGCCACCCCGTCACCGACGAGGTGAGCCTCGACTACGACGCCTGAGACGGCGCCGGGTTAGGCTTCCGGACGTGCGGCAGTACCTCGACCTCCTCGACCACGTCCTGACCCACGGCCAGGAGAAGTCCGACCGGACCGGCACTGGGACGCTCAGCGTCTTCGGCCACCAGATGCGCTTCGACCTCGCCGACGGCTTCCCGGCCCTGACGACGAAGAAGCTGCACCTGCGCTCGATCATCGGCGAGCTGCTGTGGTTCCTGCGCGGCGACACCAACGTGCGCTGGCTGCAGGAGCGCGGCATCAGCATCTGGGACGAGTGGGCCGACCCCGTGACGGGCGACCTCGGCCCGATCTACGGCTACCAGTGGCGCTCGTGGCCCACGCCCGACGGCCGGCGCGTCGACCAGATTGCGAAGGTCGTCGAGGCGATCCGCACCAACCCGGACAGCCGCCGCCTCATCGTCTCGGCCTGGAACGTCGCCGACGTCGACGACATGGCGCTGCCGCCGTGCCACACGATGTTCCAGTTCTACGTCTCGCCGCCCGGGGCCGACGGCCGTCGCCGGCTCTCGTGCCAGCTCTACCAGCGCAGCGCCGACATCTTCCTCGGCGTGCCGTTCAACATCGCGAGCTACGCCCTGCTCACGCAGATGGTGGCCCAGCTGACCGACCTCGAGCCGGGCGAGTTCGTGCACACCCTCGGTGACGCGCACCTCTACCTCAACCACCTCGACCAGGCCCGCCTGCAGCTGACCCGGACGCCGCACCCGCTCCCGACGATGCGGATCACGCCGGGCAAGCGGAGCATCGACGAGTTCGACCTCGACGACTTCGAGCTCGTCGACTACGTCGCGGAGCCGGGCATCAAGGCCCCGATCGCCGTCTGAGCGGCGCGTCTGGGAGCCTTGCCGCATGAGCGAGCCGTCCACCGTGCTGCCGAACGTCACGATGATCGCGGCGGTCGGCCGCAACGGGGTCATCGGCGACGGTCTGGCGATGCCCTGGCACCTGTCCGAGGACCTCAGGTTCTTCAAGCGCACGACCATGGGCCATCCCATGGTCATGGGTCGGCGCACCTTCGACTCGATGGGCGCGCTGCCCGGCCGCCGCAGCGTCGTCGTGACGCGCCAGCGTGACTGGTCCGCGCCCGGCGTCGAGGTCGCGCACTCGCTGGCCGAGGCGCTCGACCTCGTGGCGGGTGCCGAGCAGGTCTTCGTCGTCGGCGGCGGTGAGGTCTACCGCCAGGCGATGGGGTATGCCGCCCGCCTCCTCGTGACGGAGGTCGACCTGTCCCCGGCGGGCTCGGTCACGTTCCCCGACATCGACCCCGCGGTCTGGGTCGAGACGGCACGCGACGAGCAGGACGGCTTCGCGTGGGTCACCTGGGAGCGACGCGCCTGAGCACCCCCACAGCGCTCCCACCCTCGGGCGCTAACCTTGGGCCCATGGCAGCCGCACCCGCGCTCGGACGTGTTCTCTCGGCCATGGTCACGCCCATGCGGCCCGACGGCTCGATCGACCTGGACGCGGCGCAACGCCTGGCCGCGCACCTCGTCGACGCGGGTCACGACGGCCTCGTGGTCTCGGGCACGACCGGGGAGTCGCCGACGACCTCGGCCGAGGAGAAGGACGAGCTGCTGCGCGCCGTCGTCGGCGCGGTCGGCGACCGCTGCGTCGTCGTCGCCGGAGCCGGCAGCAACGACACCGCCAAGAGCGTCGAGTCGGTGCGCCTGGCCGAGAAGGCCGGCGCCGACGCCGTGCTCGCGGTGACCCCGTACTACAACAAGCCCCCGCAGGCCGGGCTCGTCGCGCACTTCACGGCCATCGCCGACGCGAGCGACCTGCCCGTCATGGTCTACGACATCCCGGGGCGCTCGGGCATCGCCATCGCCCGCGAGACCTACCTGCGCATCGCCGAGCACCCGCGGATCGCCGCGGTCAAGGACGCACGCGGGGACCTGTGGTTCGCGAGCGAGATGATGCAGCTGACCGGGCTCGACTGGTACTCCGGCGACGACGCGATGAACCTGCCGCACTACGTCAACGGCGCCGTGGGGTTCGTCGGTGTCACCTCGCAGGTGGCGCCGCAGGCGTACCGCCGGCTCGCCGACGCCGTGCTCGAGGGCCGGTGGGACGACGCCCGTGCCGTCCACCGCGGGCTCGCGCCACTCGTCGACGCCGTCATGAACGTCACGCAGGGCGCGATCATGGCCAAGGCCGGTCTCGCCGTGCAGGGGCTCATCGAGTCGCCCACGGTCCGCCTGCCGCTCGTCGCCGCCGACGACGCGCAGACCGCGCTCGTGCGCGACGCCCTCGAGGCGGTCTCCTGACCACCACGACCTCCGGCCGGCGACCTCGGCGACCCGGCCGCACCACCGAGACGACAGGACACCTGTGAGCCACCCCCACCCCGAGCTGACCGCACCCCCCGCCCTCCCCGACAACGGCTTGCGGGTCGTCGCACTCGGCGGGCTCGGCGAGGTCGGTCGCAACATGGCCGTCCTCGAGACGCAGGGCAAGCTGCTCGTCATCGACTGCGGTGTGCTCTTCCCCGAGGACCACCACCCTGGCGTCGACCTCATCCTCCCGGACTTCAGCTACATCGCCGGCCGCCTCGACGACATCGAGGCCATCGTCCTGACCCACGGCCACGAGGACCACATCGGTGCCGTGCCCTACCTGCTCAAGCTCAAGGGCGACATCCCCATCATCGGCTCGACGCTGACCCTCGCGCTCATCGAGGCCAAGCTCAAGGAGCACCGGATCCGGCCGTACACCATGGCCGTCAGGGAGGGGCAGCGCGAGAAGCTCGGCGCCTTCGACCTCGAGTTCGTGGCCGTGAACCACTCGATCCCGGACGCGCTCGCGGTCTTCGTGCGCACGGAGGCCGGCACGCTGCTGCACACCGGCGACTTCAAGATGGACCAGCTGCCGCTCGACGGGCGGCTGACCGACCTGCGTGCCTTCGCCCGGCTCGGCGAGGAGGGGGTCGACCTCTTCCTCACCGACTCCACGAACGCCGACGTGCCCGGCTTCACGACGCCGGAGCTCGAGATCGCGCCCGCGATCGACAAGGTGTTCCGCCATGCCGAGCGGCGCATCATCGTCGCGTGCTTCAGCAGCCACGTGCACCGCGTGCAGCAGGTGCTCGACGCCGCCGAGAAGGCCGGCCGCAAGGTCGCCATGGTGGGGCGCTCGATGGTGCGCAACATGGGCATCGCGGCCGAGCTCGGCTACCTCCGCGTGCCCGCCGGCATCCTCATCGACATCAAGAAGATCGACAGCCTGCGCGACGACGAGCTGGTGCTCATCTGCACCGGCTCGCAGGGTGAGCCGATGGCCGCCCTGTCGCGGATGGCCAACCGCGAGCACCGCATCGACGTCGGCCCCGGTGACACCGTGCTGCTCGCGAGCAGCCTGATCCCGGGCAACGAGAACGCGGTCTACCGGATCATCAACGGCCTGATGCGCCTCGGCGCCAACGTCGTGCACAAGGGCAACGCCAAGGTGCACGTCTCCGGCCACGCGAGCGCGGGCGAGCTGCTCTACTGCTACAACATCGTCAAGCCCGCCAACGTCCTGCCGGTCCACGGCGAGTGGCGGCACATGTACGCCAACGCCCAGCTCGCGATCCAGTCCGGGGTGCCCGAGGGCAACGTCGTGCTGGCCGAGGACGGCGTGGTCGTCGACCTGGTCGACGGGAAGGCGTCCGTCGTCGGTGTCGTCGAGTGCGGCTACGTCTACGTCGACGGCAGCAGCGTGGGCGGCGCCGACGAGGCGCTGCTCAAGGACCGTCGCATCCTGCGCGACGAGGGCTTCATCACGTGCGTCGTCGTGCTCGACGCAGCCACCGGCAAGATCGCGAGCGGTCCGGAGATCACGGCGCGCGGCTTCGTCGAGGACGAGGAGATCTTCCAGCAGGTGATCCCGAAGGTCGAGCGGGCCATCGAGGAGGCGGTCGCCGGCGGCGTGCGCGACGACCAGCAGCTCCAGCAGGTCATCCGCCGAGCCGTCGGGTCGTGGGTCGGTGGCAAGATCAGGCGCCGTCCGATGATCATCCCGGTCGTCCTGCAGGCGTGAGGTGACCGCTGCCCGCGGGCGACGGGTCGACGTCGCCGTCCTCGTCGTGCTGCTCGCCCTCGTGGCCGTCGGCGCGCTGCGCTGGCTCGACACCACGGCGTACGCCGTCGTCGTGCTGCAGACGGCCGGCCCGTTCGTCGTGGTCGGGCTGCTGCTGCTCGCGGTGGCGACGGCGGTGCTGCGCCGCTGGCGCGTGCTCGTGCCGGTCGTGGCGGCCCTCGCGGTGGGCGGGGGACTCGCGGTGCCCACCTTCCTGGCCAGCTCCTCGCCCAAGGCCGACACCGACGTCACCGTGATGGCCGCGAACCTGTGGGTCGGTCAGGCCAACTCCACCCAGCTCATGGACGCCGTGCGCTACCACGCCGTCGACGTCCTCGTCCTGACCGAGGCGACCCCGGACGCCATCCGCGGGATCGACGACCTCGGCGCGGACTCCTATTTCACGACGCGCAGCGGTGTTGCTCGCGCCGGCACCACGACCGGGACCATGGTGCTCTCGCGCTTCCCGCTCACGGTGAGCAACCGCGGCACCGACCAGAGCGTCGAGGCGACGGCGAGCATCCAGCCCGAGGTCGTCGTGACGACGCCGAAGGGGCCGGTGCGACTCAAGGTGGCCCACCCGACGGCTCCGCTCTCGGGCGAGACCGACGCGTGGAGGGCCGGACTCGCGGCGCTGACGGCCTGGAAGTCGCGCCAGACCGGCTCCGAACCGATCGTCGTCGCGGGCGACCTCAACGCCTCGTTCGGGCACCCGGCCTTCCGCAGTCTGGCCGACGGCCTCGTCGACGCCCAACGGGCCGACGGTCAGGGCTGGGTGCGCACGTGGCCGTTCGCGGGCAACCGACTGCCGCCCTTCGTCCAGCTCGACCACGTGCTGAGCCGCGGGCTCACCGTCGTCTCCGCCGGCCAGGTGGCGATGAACCGCGCCGACCACGCTGCCGTGTGGGCCGCCTACGCCCTTCCGCGCTGAGCGTGCGCTGACCCCGACGCCGAGCACCGGTGGCATCCGGTGGCCGGGGGCGAGGGACCGTGCCGGCGCGAACCTCCTCGCGACTGCCGCCGCCGGCCCCCTCGGTGTCCTCTGCGTTGCGTCGTGTGGTGGCGCACGGGGTGCGGAGGGGCGGTGGGCTCGGGCAGTGGGCTCGGACGGTGGGTTCGGCGTGGCGGGTGCCGGTTGGTGGCTGGGTTCCTCTGCGTTGCGTCGTGTGGTGACGCATGGGGTGCAGAGGGTTGGTGGGCTCGGGTGGTGGGCTCCGGCGGTGGGCTCCTCGTCACGGGGTGCCGGTGGGTGCGCAGGGTCCCTCTGCGTTGCGTCGTGTGGTGACGCATGGGGCGGGCTGTGGGCTTGGCGTGACGGGGTGCCGGTGGGTGGCTGGGTTCCTTTGCGTTGCGTCGTGTGGTCACGCGTCGGTGGCGGGCTAAAGCGGGTGCCGGTGGGTGCTCAGGGTGCGTCGTGTGGTGACCCAGTGCTGACGGCGCGGGGAGAGTGCCCGTGCGCAGGCGGCTGGGTGACCGGTCGCCCTGCGTGCGTCGTGTGGTGACTCAATGCAGAGGGCTTGGGGGATGGTGGCCGGATGCAGCCGTCAAGCGGTGGGTGCTCAGGGTGCGTCGGGTGGTGACGCAGTGCTGACGGCGCGGGGAGATTGCTCGCGTGCAGGCGGCTGGGTGACCGGTCGCCCTGCGTGCGTCGTGTGGTGACGCAATGCAGAGGGCTTGGGGGATGGTGCCCGGATGCAGCCGTCATGCGGTGGGTGCTCAGGGTGCGTCGGGTGGTGACGCAGTGCTGACGGCGCGGGGAGAGTGCTCGCGTGCAGGCGGCTGGGTGACCGGTCGCCCTGCGTGCGTCGGGTGGAGACGCAATGCAGAGGGCTCGGGGAGGGTGCCCGGCTGGAGGCGGTCGCGCGGCGGGTGCTGTGGATGCGTCACGTGGTGACGCAATGCAGAGGGCTTGGGGAGGGTGCCCGCGTGGGACGGTCACGCGACGGGTCCTCGGGGTGCGTCGGGTGGTGACGCAATGCAGAGAGCTCGGGGGAGGGTGCCCGGGTCGGGACGGTCCGGCGACCGGTGCCCTGCGTGCATCGTGTGGCGACGCAACGCAGAGGGGTGGGGCGGCCTCACGCCGCGGGCCACCCCATCCATGCTCGGTCACCAGGGGCGCTGGACCTCGACGTCCCGGGGGTCGGTGCCCTCGATGCTCCACCCGCCGTCGGTGCGGGTCCACGTGGCGTCGGGGCCCTCGTCGACGAGCCGGGAGACGGCCGCGACGAGACGCTCCACGCCCTCGAGCGTGCTGCCGAGACCGATGCTGGCTCGCACGGCCGTGGTGGAGCGCTCGCCCCACGGGTCGTCGAGCAGCTCGTCGACGAGCAGGTGCGCGCAGAACTTCCCGTCGCGCACCCCGATGCCGTGCTCGACCGAGAGCACCTGCGAGACGAGCGAGGAGTCCCAGCCGTCGATCGTGAAGGCGACGACGCCGACGCGGTCGTGCTCGTCTCCGAAGATCGAGAGCAGCTCGACGCCGGGCACCTCCTCGAGGCCGGTCCGCAGGCTCTCCAGGAGCTGCTCCTCGTGCGCCTCGATCGCCTCACGGTGGCGCGTGATCGTCGCGCAGGCCGCCGCGAGCGCGACCGCCCCGATGACGTTCGGGCTGCCGCCCTCGTGCCGCGCCGGGCCGGTGGCCCACGTCGTGCCGTCCTCGGTCACCGATCGGGTCGCGCCGCCGCCGAGCAGGTACGGGTTGCCCGCGTCGAGCCAGTCCGAGCGCCCGGCCAGCACGCCGGCACCGTAGGGCGCGTAGGTCTTGTGGCCCGAGAAGGCCACGTAGTCGGCGTCCCAGGCGTCGAGGTCGATGGTCCGGTGAGCCGACAGCTGCGCGGCGTCAACGGCCACGCGCGCACCGTGCTCGTGCGCCAAGGCGGCGAAGCGCTCGATCGGCCACACCTCGCCGGTCACGTTCGAGGCCGCGGTGAGCACGACGAGGCGGTGTCGCGACGGGTGGTCGACGAGCGCCTCCTCGAGCAGCTGCCGGGCGTCCTCGACCGTCTGGGGGACGGGCAGGCGCACCGTGCGGAAGCGTCCCCAGGGCAGCAGGGTCGAGTGGTGCTCCGTGCCGAAGACGAAGACGGTCGTGCGGCTGGGCAGTGCCTTGGACAGCAGCGCCCACGAGTCGGTCGTCGACCGGGTGAAGATCACCGTGTCGTCCGCCCGGGCGCCGACGAAGGCCGCCACCTCGGCGCGCGCCTGCTCGAACCACGCGCTCGTGACCCGCGACGCGAAGCCGGCGCCGCGGTGCACGGACGAGTAGGTCTGCAGAGCGCGGTCGACCGCCGCCCGCACCGTCTCGAGGGCCGGGGTCGACGCGGCGTGGTCGAGGTTCGCGTAGGCGACCTCACCGTGCAGCGTCGGCACACGAAGGTCCGAGCCGACGACGACCGGCAGACTGCGCGCCTCCGGGACGACGTGCAGCGTGCGCGTGCGCACGACCGGGGCCGTGGCGCCGTCACAGGGGGAGGAGGGGAGAACCGACATGACACTGCTCCTGGGTCCAGGGACCCACCGGTTGCAGGTCCGCGCTTGCCGGCCTCTGCGTCACGAACGCGCAGAGGACGGCCTGGTCGTCACCCGGAGCACCCCACCGCGGAGGAGGGTTGCTGGCCAGCGAGCCGGGGCTTGTCGCTGGCACTCATGACCTGCCGTCGAGGTTAGGGGCCCCGCTCGCGGCCTGTCCACCGTTCGGTCCCGTCGTGTCGAGATCTGAGACGCCCCGTGTGTCGAGAGGCTCATGCCGAGGCCGCCCGAGGGTGCCGGGGGTGCGGACGGCATACGGAATCGGTGGCTGTTGCGCGTGTGACGCGTGAGTTCGAAGGGGCGTTCACGTACGGTGCCAGCATGGCGACACGTCCGTCCGGCACCCAACGACCCAGCAGCGCGACCACCTCGCGCGCCAAGGGTTCCTCGAGCGGCGCCTCGTCCCGCCCTCCGGCAGCGCGCTCGACGCGGCCGGCGCAGCGCAAGCCGGCGGCCCGCAAGCCGGCCCCGAAGACGGCGAAGACGCGTGGGGGCGGCTTGCCCTTCCCGCTCGGTGCCGTGCGCAACACATGGATGGGCGTCTCGCACCTCGCCGGCGGCGCGGTGCGCCGGGTCGGCCACAGCGCGGCCGAGCTCGAGCCCGAGCACCGCCGCGACGGCCTGGGCTTCGCCCTGCTCGCCCTCGCCGTCGTCGTCGCCGCCCGCGAGTGGTGGGGCGTCTCAGGCACCTTCGGCCAGGTCGTGCACGCCGTCTTCGCCGGCACCTTCGGCCGCGTCGCCTACGCCGTGCCGCTCGTGCTGCTCGCCCTCGGGCTGCGCATGCTGCGCGCACCCCAGGACGAGGCGGCCACGAACCGCGTCGTCGTTGGCACCATCGCCCTGACCTTCGCCGCGTGCGGGCTGGCGCACCTCGCCGACGGCATCCCCAACCCGCCGGACGGCGCCGACGGCATGCGCGCTGCCGGCGGCATCCTCGGCTTCCTCGCCTCGAGCCCGCTGGCGGCGGCCGTGTCGACCTACGGCGCGCTCGCCCTGCTCGTGCTGCTCGGCCTCTTCGGGCTGCTCGTCATCACGGCGACGCCCGTCAACATGATCCCCGAGCGGATGCGCCAGCTGCGTGCCCTCGTCATCCACCGCGAGGGCGACGACGAGGCCGACGAGCTCGACGCCCCGGCAGCCGCCGTGAAGCGGGCCCGTCGCAAGCCCGTCGACCTCGCCGAGCGCGACGGCGACGAGGCGTTCCGCCAGGCCGCGCAAAAGGCCAGCGAGGACTCGGGCAAGCCGCGACCGGGCGAGAAGCGGGCCACGCCGGCCGGCGTGCTCGCGCCCCGACCGGGCGGCCAGAAGCGCGGCGACACGTCCGCCGAGCGCGTCATCGACGCCACGGACCCGAAGACCCTCGGCGCCCCCGACACCGGCAAGGTCGGCCCGAAGGCCGAGCTCATCCCGCCGCCCATGTCGGAGCTGCCGGCCCGCGTCGAGCAGCTCAGCCTCGGCGGCGACATCACCTACCGCCTGCCCGACGCGGCCATGCTGACGCCCGGCGCCCCTCACAAGACGCGCAGCGAGACGAACGACCGCGTCGTCGAGTCGCTGACAGGCGTCTTCGACCAGTTCGACATCGACGCAGCCGTCACCGGCTTCACGCGCGGCCCGACGGTCACGCGCTACGAGGTCGAGCTCGGCTCGGGCACCAAGGTCGAGCGCGTCACCGCCCTGTCGAAGAACATCGCGTACGCCGTGGCCTCGGCCGACGTGCGCATCCTCAGCCCCATCCCGGGCAAGTCGGCCATCGGCATCGAGATCCCGAACCTCGACCGCGAGAACGTCGCGCTCGGCGACGTGCTGCGCAGCCACACGGCCCGCAGCAACGAGCACCCCATGGTCATGGGCGTCGGCAAGGACGTCGAGGGCGCCTACGTCATCGCCAACCTCGCGAAGATGCCCCACCTGCTCGTCGCGGGCGCCACCGGCTCCGGCAAGTCGAGCTTCGTCAACTCGATGATCACCTCGATCCTCATGCGCTCGACGCCGGAGGAGGTGCGCCTCATCCTCGTCGACCCGAAGCGCGTCGAGCTGACGGCCTACGAAGGCATCCCGCACCTCATCACGCCGATCATCACGAACCCCAAGAAGGCCGCCGAGGCGCTCGCCTGGGTCGTCAAGGAGATGGACCAGCGCTACGACGACCTCGCGGCGTTCGGCTTCAAGCACGTCGACGACTTCAACAAGGCGGTGCGGGCCGGCAAGGTGAAGCCGCTGCCGGGCTCGCAGCGGCAGCTGACGACCTACCCCTACCTGCTCGTCGTCGTCGACGAGCTCGCCGACCTCATGATGGTCGCCCCGCGCGACGTCGAGGAGTCGGTCGTGCGCATCACCCAGCTGGCCCGCGCGGCCGGCATCCACCTGGTGCTCGCGACCCAGCGACCCTCGGTCGACGTCGTCACCGGCCTCATCAAGGCCAACGTGCCCTCGCGCATGGCGTTCGCCACCTCCTCGCTCGCCGACAGCCGCGTCGTGCTCGACCAGCCGGGTGCGGAGAAGCTCATCGGCCAGGGTGACGCGCTCTTCCTCCCGATGGGCGCGAGCAAGCCGATGCGAGTCCAGGGCGCCTGGGTCAACGAGTCGGAGATCCACGAGGTCGTCAAGTTCGTCACCGACCAGCTGAAGCCGAACTACGTCGAGGACGTCACCGTCGCGGCACCGAAGAAGCAGATCGACGACGACATCGGCGACGACCTCGACGTGCTGCTCCAGGCCACCGAGCTCGTCGTCACGACGCAGTTCGGCTCGACCTCGATGCTCCAGCGCAAGCTGCGCGTCGGGTTCGCCAAGGCCGGCCGGCTCATGGACCTGCTCGAGTCGCGTGGGGTCGTCGGCCCCAGCGAGGGCTCCAAGGCACGCGACGTGCTCGTGCGCCCCGACGACCTCGAGCAGACGCTCGCGCTCCTGCGGGGGGACGACGTGCCGCACCCGAACGAGCCCGTCGACCTCGACGACGTCGTGGAGCCCGCGCAGCCGTATGCGCCCCCGCCCGTCGACATCGAGCCGGCGGACGCGTTCGCTCCCGACGACATGGACGACCGCGACGACGTGGACGACCTGGACGACCTCGACGGAGCGGACGGCCCTGCACCCGCGCAGCGCACGGCATCCCTCGTGGCGGAGCGGGGCGAGCAGCGCCAGCACGACGACGAGGAGCGGCCCGCGCCGACCGCCCGCTGGACCCCCGGCGACATGACGCGGACGGTCGAGGAGGACGACGAGGAGTCCGAGGACGCGTGGAGCCTCACCGACCGCGGTGCCCGCGGCTACCGGGAGCGCGACTGATGGTCAGGGGTTGAAGCGGTAGCCCAGCCCGGGCTCCGTCACGAGGTGCCGGGGCGCGGCGGGGTCGGGCTCGAGCTTGCGGCGCAGCTGGTTGGCGTAGACGCGCAGGTAGTTCGACTCCCTGCCGTACGACGGCCCCCAGACCGCGCGCAGCAGGTCCTGCTGCAGGACGAGGTGGCCGGGCTCGCGGCAGAGCGTCTCGAGCACCCGCCACTCGGTCGGGGTGAGCCGAACCTCCTCGCCCTCGACCGTCGCGCGGCGCTCGGCGAAGTCGAGCCGGAAGTGCTCGGTCGTGACGGGCTCGAGGTGGCGCCCGACGTCACCGCCGCGCCGCACGGCCGCGCGCACGCGGGCCAGCAGCTCCTCGACCCCGAAGGGCTTGGTGACGTAGTCGTCGGCGCCGAGGTCGAGCGCCTCGATCTTGTCGTCGGACTCGTGCCTCGCCGAGAGCACGATGACGGGCACGACCGACGTGGCCCGGATGCGGCGCAGCACCTCGGTGCCGTCGAGGTCGGGCAGCCCGAGGTCGAGGATGACGACGTCCGGCAGGTCCTCGCCCACCGACTGGACCGCCGTGCGGCCGTCGGCCGCGGTGACGACCTCGTTGCCGTGGGCGCGCAGGGCGATGGTCAGCGTGCGCTGCAGTCGGGGGTCGTCGTCGACGACGAGCACTCGGCTCACGCGTCCTCCTCGGTGTCGGTGGGGGCGAGCGGCAGCGAGACGACCATCGTCAGGCCGCCGCCGGGGGTGTCCTCGGGCACGAGCGTGCCGCCCATGACGGTGGTCAGCCCGCGCGCGACCGCGAGCCCGAGTCCGAGCCCGTCGCCCTGGGGGCTGTCACCGACCCGCTGGAAGGCCGCGAAGATGCGCTCCTTGTCGGCGTCCTCGACGCCCGGCCCCCGGTCGACGACCCGCAGCTCGACGCGCGAGCCGATGCGCCCTGCCGTCAGGCGCACGTCGGCGTCGCCGCTGTGCCGCAGCGCGTTCTCGACGAGGTTCGCCAGGACCCGGTCGAGCAGGCCGAGGTCGGCCCGCACGAGGGGCAGGTCGGCCTCGAGGTCGACGTCGACGCGGCCCGGCTCGGAAGTCGTGCGCACCGTGGAGACGACCGCGTCGAGCAGGTCGACGCTGTGGTGGTGGGCGCGCAGGGCGCCGGTCTCGAGCCGGGAGAGGTCGAGCAGGTTGCCGATGAGGGCGTCGAGGCGGTCGGCGCTCTCCTCCACCGACTCGAGCAGCTCGGCCTCGTCGTCGGCGGAGAGGTCGAGACCGGCCTGGCGCAACGTCGAGACACCGGCCTTGATGCTCGATAGGGGCGTGCGCAGGTCGTGCGACACGGCCGCGAGCAGCGTCGTACGCGCCGCGTTGTCGCGGGCCAGGCCGGCGGCGTCCCGCGCGGCTCTCACGAGCTGCTCGCGCGCGTGCAGGATGGCCGCGTGCGCGGCGTAGGCGTTGACGACGCGCTGGTCCTCGGCGGCGACGGGCGGGCCGTCGAGGAGCAGGTGCACGCCGTCGTCGACGGCGACGTCGACGGCCCACGTCGTGTCGGTCGGGAGGAGCCCGCCCGTCGGCAGCGCGGGGTCGGTTGAGGCGACGACCGTGGCCGGCCCGTCCGGGTGCACCTCGCCGAGCACCGCCCGGCGCATCCCGAGGTCGCCGCGGGCCCGGTCGAGCAGGGCGGGCAGGGGGCGCGGCTCGGCGAGCAGGTCGCGGCTCATGGCCGCGAGGGCCGCCGACTCCCGCTCGGCCGACACGGCCTGCTCGGTGCGGCGGGCCGCGACGTTGACGACCGATGAGACCGCCATCGCGACGAGGACGAAGACCGCGAGGGCCAGGGCGTTCGGCGGGTCGCTGATCGTCAGGGTGCCGCGCGGCTCGGTGAAGAACCAGTTGACGACGAGGGAGCCGACGACCGCGCAGAACAGGGCCGGCCAGATGCCTCCGACGAGCGCGCACGCGACCGTCAGGGCGAGGTAGAGCAGCAGGTCGAGCGAGAGCGTGTGCCCCTCGCGGGTCGCGACGAGCAACCCGGTCAGGGCCGCGAGCGACACGACCGCGAGCAGCAGGCCGCCGACGACGCGGCGCACCGGCAGGCCACCGGCCCGGCGCCTGCGACGGCCGACGCGCGACCCCTCGTGGGACACGAGGTGGACGTCGATCTCGCCCGAGCCGTCGGCCACCTCCGAGGCGATGCTGGGGCGCAGGATCTGCTGCCAGCGGCTGCGTCGGCTCACCCCGACGACGATCTGGGTCGCGTTGACGCCCCGGGCGTGGTCGAGGATGGCCTCGGCGACGTCGTGGCCCGACACGTCGTGGAACTCGGCGCCGAGGTCGGCCGCGAGCCGTCGCAGCCGGGTCAGGACCGCGGGCTCGGTCGTGGCGAGCCCCTCGGCGGAGCGGACGTGGCAGGCGATGAGGTCGCCGCCCGAGGCGCGGGTCGCGATCCGCGCACCGCGCCGCAGCAGGGTCTCGCTGCCGGGCCCACCGGTCAGGGCGACGACGACGCGTTCGCGGGCCGGCCACGGCTCGGAGATGCCCTGGTCGGCGCGGTAGCGCTCGAGGGCCTCGTCGACGCGATCGGCCAGCCAGAGCAGGGCGATCTCGCGCAGCGCCGAGAGGTTGCCGGTGCGGAAGTAGTTGGCGAGCGCGGCATCGACCTTGTCGGGGCCGTAGATGTTCCCGTGCGCCATCCGGCGGCGCAGCGCCTCGGGCGACATGTCGACGAGCTGCACCTGGTCGGCCCGGCGCACCACCTCGTCGGGCACCGTCTCCTGCTGCCGGATGCCGGTGATCGACTCGACGACGTCGTTGAGCGACTCGAGGTGCTGGATGTTGACCGTCGAGATGACGTCGATGCCGGCGTCGAGCAGCTCCTCCACGTCCTGCCACCGCTTCTCGTGCCCGGCACCGGCGCCGGCGCCCGTGCCTGAGCCGGAGGCGGCGTCGTCCGGCGTGACGTTGGTGTGCGCGAGCTCGTCGACGAGCACGACCTCCGGCCGGCGGGCGAGCACCCCGGCCACGTCGAGCTCGGTGAGGCGGCTGCCGCGGTGGTCGACCTCGCGGCGCGGGAGCACCTCGAGGCCCTCGAGCATGACGGCGGTGTGCGCCCGCCCGTGCGTCTCGACGTAGCCGACGACGACGTCGGTGCCGCGCGAGAGCCGGCGGTGCGCCTCGTCGAGCATGGCGACGGTCTTGCCGACGCCGGGCGCCGCCCCGAGGTAGATCCGCAGCGAGCCCCGAGCCATGGCCCGATCCTCTCAGGTCACCCCGCGCTCGGCGCCGCGAGGCGCGCGAGGGCGAGGTTGAGCCCGAGCACGTCGACCCGGGGCTGGCCGAGGAAGCCGAGCATGCGCTCCTGGGTGTGGTCGGCGACGAGCTGCCGGATGCGGGCGGCGTCCACTCCGCGGGCCGCGGCGACCCGCTCGACCTGGGCGGCGGCATACGCCGGCGTGATGTTCGGGTCGAGGCCGCTGCCGGAGGCGGTCAGCGCGTCGGCGGGCGCGGAGCCCACCGGGAGGCCGGCGGCCTCCGCACGAGCCTTCACCTCCGACTGCAGGTCGGGGCCCGGCCCGAGGTTGGTGCCGCCGCTCGTGTCGCCCGCGTAGTCGCTCGCGGACGGGCGCGAGTGGAACCACTCGGCCCCCGTCCAGCGCTGGCCGACGAGGCTCGAGCCGACGACCGTGCCGTCGACGCGCACGAGCGAACCGGCCGCCTGGTCACGGGCCGCGAGCTGGCCGACGGCCCACACGGCCGCCGGGTAGAGCACGCCGAGCAGGACGGTGAGCACGAGCATCGCGCGGAGACCGGCGAGGGACTGGCGCAGGAGGTTGTTCACGGGGTCACGTCGCTTCCGGGGTCACGGGGTGTCACGGGGGTCACAGGGGTCGGGAGGTGCTGGGTCGTGGCGGTCACAGCGGCAGGTGGCTGACGACGAGGTCGATGAGCTTGATCCCGATGAAGGGGGCGACGATCCCACCGACGCCGTAGACGAGCAGGTTGCGGCGCAGCAGCGCGGTGCTGCCGGACGGGCGGTAGCGAACACCCCTCAGCGACAACGGGATCAGCGCGACGATGACGAGCGCGTTGAAGATGACGGCCGAGAGCATCGCCGACTCGGGCGTCGCCAGGCGCATGACGTTGAGCGCCTCGAGGCCCGGGAAGAGCACGACGAACATCGCGGGGATGATGGCGAAGTACTTCGCGATGTCGTTGGCGATCGAGAACGTCGTCAGGGCGCCGCGGGTGATGAGCAGCTGCTTGCCGATCGAGACGATGTCGATGAGCTTCGTCGGGTCCGAGTCGAGGTCGACCATGTTGGCCGCCTCCTTCGCCGCCGACGTGCCGGTGTTCATCGCCACGCCGACGTCGGACTGGGCGAGGGCGGGCGCGTCGTTGGTGCCGTCGCCCGTCATCGCGACGAGCCGGCCGCCCTCCTGCTCCTTCTTGATGAGCGCCATCTTGTCCTCGGGCGTCGCCTCGGCGAGGAAGTCGTCGACGCCGGCCTCGGCCGCGATCGAGCGCGCGGTCAGGGGGTTGTCGCCCGTGATCATCACGGTGCGGATGCCCATGGCGCGCAGCTGGTCGAAGCGCTCCTTCATGCCGGGCTTGACCACGTCCTTGAGGTGGACGACGCCGAGCACGCGAGCGGCCCGGCCCGGCTGCCGCGACGCGACGACGAGCGGGGTGCCGCCGGCGCTCGCGATGGCGGCGACGTCGGTCAGCACGCCCTGCGGCACGTCGCCGTGCTCCGCGGCCACCCACCGGCACACGGCGTCGGACGCGCCTTTGCGCACGGCCGTGCCGTCGGGCAGGTCGACGCCCGACATGCGGGTCTGCGCCGTGAACTCCACGAACGTCGCACCGTCGCGCCGCAGGCCCTCGAACCGCTCCCTCGTCTGCGTGGGGAGGTTGGCGCCGGCGAGCTCGACGATCGAGCGACCCTCGGGCGTCTCGTCGGCGAGCGAGGCGAGGTAGGCGGCCTCGGTCACCTCGCTGTCGCCGAGGTCGGGGGCGCCGACCAGCTCGGTGGCTCGGCGGTTGCCGAAGGTGATGGTGCCGGTCTTGTCGAGCAGGAGTGTCGACACGTCGCCGGCGGCCTCGACGGCCCGACCCGACATGGCGAGCACGTTGTGCTGGACGAGCCGGTCCATGCCGGCGATGCCGATCGCGGAGAGCAGCGCCCCGATCGTCGTCGGGATGAGGCAGACGAGGAGCGCGACGAGCACGATGACCGACTGCGCCTGCCCGGAGTAGACCGCGAGCGGCTGGATCGCCATGACCGCGAGCACGAAGATGATCGTCAGCGTGGTGAGCAGGATCGTCAGCGCGATCTCGTTCGGCGTCTTCTGCCGGGCCGCGCCCTCGACGAGCGCGATCATCCGGTCGAGGAACGTCTCGCCGGGCCTGGTCGTGATGCGCACGGTGATGCCGTCCGAGAGCACCGTCGTGCCGCCGGTCACGGCCGAGCGGTCGCCGCCCGACTCGCGGATGACGGGGGCCGACTCGCCGGTGATGGCGGACTCGTCGACCGTGGCCATGCCCTCGACGACGTCGCCGTCACCGGGCACGACCTCGCCGGGGCGCACCTCGACGAGGTCGCCGACGCCGAGGTCGGCCGCGCCGACCGTCTCGAGCGAGCCGTCGGGGAGGCGGCGGCGGGCCGTCGTCGTCGTGCGGGCGGCGCGCAGGGTCGCGGCCTGGGCCTTGCCCCGGCCCTCGGCGACGGCCTCGGCCATGTTGGCGAAGAGGACGGTGGCCCAGAGCCACAGGGTGGTGCTCCACGCGAACCACGACGGGTCGACGGCGGCGACGACCGTCGTGAGGAGCGAGCCCACCCAGACGACGAAGACGACGGGGCTGCGCCAGACGTGCCGCGGGTCGAGCTTGCGCACGGCCTCGGGGAACGTCGCGACGAGCTGGCGGGCGAGCACGCGGAGCGACGACGGGGCGGGTGCGGGTGCGGACGGCGCCATCGCCGGTTCCGTGCCCGGGCCGCCGGCCGACGACTCGTCCGGCGTGTGGACGGGGGCGGGTGAGGGGGACAGGGTCATGACAGTGCCTCCGCGAGGGGACCGAGAGCGAGCGCGGGGAAGAACGTCAGGCCGGTCACGACGACGGCGACCCCGACGAAGAGGCCCGCGAAGGTGGGCGTGTGGGTGGGCAGGGTGCCGGCGTTGACGGGCCGGCGGCGTTGGGCGACGAGCGAACCCGCGAGGGCCAGCACGAGGACGATGGGCACGAAGCGGCCGAGGAGCATGCAGAGGGCCAGCGTGAGGTTCGTGTAGGGCGTGTCCGCCGAGAAGCCGGCGAAGGCGCTGCCGTTGTTGTTCGCCGCGGAGGCGTAGGCGTACATCACCTCGGTGAGCCCGTGCGGCCCCGACGCGAGCATCTGCGACGACACGAGGGGGGCGACCATGCCGATCCCGGTGAAGACGAGCACGAGCGCGGGCATGACGAGCAGCGCGAGCGCGGTGAGGGTGATCTCGCGGCGCCCGACCTGCTTGCCGAGCAGCTCGGGCGTGCGCCCGACCATGAGACCGGAGATGAAGACGGTGAGGACTGCGAGCAGCAGGGCGCCGTAGAGCCCCGACCCGACGCCGCCGGGGGAGACCTCGCCGAGCAGCATCGAGAAGAGCACCCCGCCACCACCGAGCGGGCTGAAGCTCTCGTGCATCGAGTTGACGGCACCGGTCGAGGTGCCCGTCGTGCTGGCGGCGAAGAGCGCCGAGGCCCAGGTGCCGAACCGGACCTCCTTGCCCTCGAGCCCGCCGAGCGGACCGGCGGCCGCGCTGACCTCCGCCCACGTGATGGCGGCGACCATGAGCCCCCAGAGGGTGGCCATGAAGCCGAGGACGGTCCAGCCCTGGCGGCGGTCGCCGACGAGGATGCCGTAGGTCCGCGGCAGCGAGAACGGGATGACGAGGATGAGGAAGATCTCGACGAGGTTCGTCACGGCGGTGGGGTTCTCGAAGGGGTGCGCCGAGTTCGCGTTGAAGTAGCCGCCGCCGTTCGTGCCGAGCTCCTTGATGGCCTCTTGCGAGGCCACGAGCCCGCCCTGGAGGACCTGCGAACCGCCCGAGACGGTCGTGACGGTCGTCGGCTCGGTGAGGTTCTGGACGACCCCGCCGAGCAGCAGCACGACGGCGCCGACGAGGGCGAGGGGGAGCAGCACGCGGACCGTGCCGCGCACGAGGTCGACCCAGAAGTTGCCGAGTCCCGTGCCGTCGGAGCGGGCGAGCCCGCGCACGAGCGCGACGGCGACCGCGAGGCCGACGGCCGGCGACACGAAGTTCTGGACCGTGAGGCCCAGGGTCTGCACGAGCGGCGACGTGCCCGACTCGCCGGCGTACGACTGCCAGTTCGTGTTCGTGACGAACGAGACGGCGGTGTTGAGGGCGGTGTCGAGGTGCATCGACGCGCCGCGGGCGAGGGGCAGCACGCCCTGCAGGGCGATGAGCGCGAAGAGCAGCACGATGCCGACGAGCGAGAAGCCGACGACGGCGACGGCATACGTCGTCCACCGCTGCTCGGACGACGGGTCGACGCGGCAGAGCCGGTAGACGAGGCGCTCGACGCGCCAGTGCCGGGTGTCGGTGAAGACGCGGGCCATCCACGCGCCGAGCGGCACGTGGACGGCGGCGAGGGCGGCGACGAGGACGGCGACGGTGAGCAGCCCGCTGGCGGTGTCGCTCATCAGAAGCGGTCCGCGTGGAGCAGGACGTGGACGAGGTAGGCCAGCACGGCGACCCCGACCACGACGAGGAGGATGGTGGAGAACATGCCTCCTTCCTAGGCGTGGCCGCACGCGGGGACCGCGACGTTGACCGCGCGCTGACACCTCTTGACGCGATCTTGACGGGGGCGCCACTAGAGTCCGAGTCGTGAGTGCGTCGCTCGAGCTCTGGCCGTCATCACCGCGTCGAACGGGACCGCCGTCGCGGGTGGACCGCTTGCGCCGCAAGGTCGCCGAGCTGCCGTGCGCGCTGCTGCTCTTCGTCCAGCTCGCAGCGCTGCTCGCCTACCCGTTCATCGAGACGCGGCAGGGCGACGTGCAGGAGGTGGGGCGCGCGATTTTCGGCCTCATCGGCCTCGTCGTGCTCTTCCTCGCCGTCCGCGCGGTCCGCGCGACCCCCGCGCTGACGTGGGTCGCGGTGATCCTCGGCGGGCCGGTCGTCGTGCTGACCGTCGCCGAGGCGATCTGGAGCGACAACCTCACGCTGACCTTCTGGAGCTCGGTGCTGCACGCCTGCTTCTACGTCTACACGGGCTACGGCCTGCTCCGGTACATGTTCGCCGACAACTGGGTCACCCGCGACGAGCTCTACGCCACGGGTGCGACGTTCACCGTCGTCGCCTGGGGCTTCGCCTACCTCTACCTCGCGGTGCAGATCGCCTACCCGAACTCGTTCACGATCTACGGCGAGACGGACCCCGGCACCCGCACGTGGTTCGAGCTGCTCTACCTGTCCATCACGACGATGACCTCGACGGGCCTGTCGGACATCTACGCCGTCGAGCCGCACGCGCGGGCGTTCGTGCTGCTCCAGCAGATCGCCGGCATGCTCTACGTCGCGCTCGTCGTCGCCCGTCTCGTCGGCCTGACGATCGCCCGCTTCCGCCAGTAGGCCGCGTGGCGCGCCGACGACGTATGCCGTCCGGCGCGGTCAGCGCGGTCAGCGCGGTCAGCGCGCTCTGCGGTCAGCGCGGCCCGTCGAGGGCGGCGAACGTCGCGAGGCTCGGGGCCCGGGTCGTCTGCAGGTCGCGTGCCACGGCCTCGACGTCGCGCATGACGCGCAGTGTGTTGCCGCGCACGAGCAGGGCGACGTCGGCCTCCGACCACGAGCGCTCGAGCAGCGCGGCCACGAGTCGCGGGTAGCCGCTGACGTCCTCGAGGCCGACCGGGAAGGTGTCGGTGCCGTCGTAGTCGCCGCCGATGCCGACGTGCTCGATGCCGGCGACCTCGCGCACGTGCTCGAGGTGCGCGACGACCTGCTCGATCGTCGCGTCGGGCTTGGGGTGCTCGCGCTGCCACCCGGCGGTGAAGCGGCCGAAGGCCTCCCAGTCCTTGGCGTCGACGCCGACCTCGGCGGCGGCGGCCGACGCCTCGACGCGCCACGCGGCGGTCGCGGGGGAGACGAACTCGGGGACGAACGTCACCATGCACACCCCGCCGTTGGCGGGCAGGGCGGCGAGCACGTCGTCCGGCACGTTGCGCGGGGTGTCGCACAGCGCGAGCGCCGAGGAGTGGCTGAAGACGACCGGCGCGTCGGCGGTCCCGAGGGCGTCGCGCATCGTCGTGGCCGCGACGTGGCTGAGGTCGACCATCATTCCCAGGCGGTTCATCTCGCGCACGACCTCGCGGCCGAAGGCGCTGAGGCCGCCGACGACCGGCTCGTCGGTCGCGGAGTCGGCCCAGGGCGTGTTGTCGTTGTGCGTGAGGGTCAGGTAGCGCACACCGAGGACGTGGAGCAGTCGGAGCGTGCCGAGCGAGCACCCGATGGAGTGCCCGCCCTCGGCGCCGAGGAGCGAGGCGATGCGCCCCGACGCGGCGGCGGCCTCGACCTCGTCGGCGGTCCGTGCGAGCGCCAGCCGGTCGGCATACGTCCCGATCATCCGGTGGACGCCGTCGACCTGCTCGAGCGTGGCCGTGACGGCCGAGTCGCCCTGCAGCGTGCTCGGCACGAAGACCGACCAGAACTGCGCGCCGACGCCGCCCTCGGCGAGGCGGGGGAGGTCGGTCTGGGTCGTCGCGACGGGGCCGGCGAGGTCGAGCGCCTCGAAGTCGTAGCCCGTCTGCACCCGCGCTTCCCACGGCAGGTCGTTGTGGCCGTCGACGAGCGGGTGCTCGCGGAGCAGGTCGCGGGCCCGGGCCAGCAGGTCGTCGCGGCGGTGGGGGGCGGGTCCGAGCATGTCGGCCATTGAACACCCCGGCCTCTAGAGTGGACGCATGACCCCTCCCCACCCGAGCGCCGACAAGAGCGTCGCACTCGTCACCCTCGGGTGCACGCGCAACGAGGTCGACTCCGAGGAGCTGGCCGGCCGGCTGCTCGCCGAGGGCTGGCGTCTCGTCGACGACGCGTCCGAGGCCGACGTCGCCGTCGTCAACACCTGCGGCTTCGTCGAGCAGGCCAAGAAGGACTCCATCGACGCGCTGCTCGAGGCCTCCGACCTCAAGGGCGACGGTGCCCGCACGCAGAAGGTCGTCGCGGTCGGCTGCCTCGCCGAGCGCTACGGCAAGGAGCTCGCCGACCAGCTGCCCGAGGCCGACGCCGTGCTCGGCTTCGACTCCTACCGCGACATGAGCGCGCACCTGCAGACGATCCTCGCCGGCGGCCACGTCGAGAGCCACACGCCGGGCGACCGCCGCACCCTGCTGCCGCTGACCCCCGTCGAGCGCCAGGCCGGCTCGGCCGGTGTCGCCCTGCCCGGGCACGGCGACGAGCGTCCCGACCTCGCCGACGCCGACGTGCCGACGCCGGCCAGCGGCCCGCGCGTCATCCGGGCCCGCCTCGACGGGCGCCCGTGGGCCCCGCTCAAGATCGCGTCGGGCTGCGACCGCCGGTGCTCGTTCTGCGCCATCCCGATGTTCCGCGGCGCCTTCCTCTCGCGGCGTCCGGCCGACATCGTCGCCGAGGCACGCTGGCTCGCCGAGCAGGGCGTCAAGGAGCTCTTCCTCGTCTCCGAGAACTCGACGAGCTACGGCAAGGACCTCGGTGACCTCGCCCTGCTCGAGAAGCTGCTGCCCGAGCTGACCGCCATCGAGGGCGTCGAGCGCGTGCGCGTCTCCTACCTCCAGCCGGCCGAGATCCGACCCGGCCTGCTGCGGGCCATGGCCGACACCCCCGGCGTCGTGCCGTACTACGACATCTCCTTCCAGCACGCGTCGGAGCCCCTGCTGCGCTCGATGCGCCGCTTCGGCTCGCGCGAGGCCTTCCTCGACCTGCTCGCCCGCGTTCGGGCCGACGCGCCGCACGCAGGCATCCGGTGCAACGTCATCGTCGGCTTCCCCGGCGAGACCGAGGCCGACCTCGCCGAGCTCGAGGCGTTCCTCACCGCCGCCCGCCTCGACGTCGTCGGCGTCTTCGGCTACTCCGACGAGGACGGCACCGAGGCCGAGGGGTATGCCGGCAAGCTCGCTCCCGAGGTCGTCGCAGAGCGGCTCGACCGCTTCACGCGGCTCGTCGAGGAGCTCAACGCCCAGCGCGCCGAGGAGCGCGTCGGCGAGCGCGTCGTCGTGCTCGTCGAGGAGATCGACGAGGAGGACGGGTCGGTCATCGGCCGGGCGGACTTCCAGGGCCCCGACGTCGACGGCGTGACGATCGTGCACGTGCCCGAGGGCGCTCCGGCGCCCCGGGTCGGCGACCTCGTGGCGGCGGTCGTCGTCGGCACCGAGGGGATCGACCTGCTCGCGGAGCCGCGATGACGAAGGAGACCCTCCACCGGGGCGAGGGCCCGTCGCCCAAACCCACCGACTGGAACCTGCCGAACGCCCTGACGGTGCTGCGCTTCCTCCTCGTGCCCGTCTACGCCGTGCTGCTCTTCCAAGGCGGCGGGGAGCAGCCGTGGTGGCGCTTCTGGGCCTGGGTGGTCTTCGCGGTCGCCGCGGTCACCGACGGGGTGGACGGCAAGCTCGCGCGGCGCCGCGGCGAGATCACGAACTTCGGCAAGGTCGCCGACCCCATCGCCGACAAGGCCCTGACGGGCACGGCGTTCATCGGCCTCTCGCTCCTCGGGGTCGTGTGGTGGTGGGTCACCGTCGTCATCCTCGTGCGCGAGATCGGCATCACGGTGCTGCGCTTCGTCGTCATCCGGCACGGGGTCATGCCGGCCGGCCGCGGCGGCAAGCTGAAGACGATGCTCCAGACACTGTCGCTCGGCTCGCTCACGCTGCCCCTCTGGGTCTGGCCTTTCGGCGACGTGCTGACGACGATCGCCTACGTCCTGCTCGGTGCGGCCTTCGTCATGACGGTCGTGAGCGGGGTCGACTACGTCTTCAAGGCGGCCCGGCTGCGCCAGACGAGCGAGCGCACGCGGCTGCGCCGTGCCGCGCGAGCCGCCGCGGGTGCCGCCCGGTCGGCCGGCGCGCTCGACGCGTCGGAGCCCGCACGCCTGCCGCAGCCGCACGAGTCGACGACCCCCGACCGGACCACCGAGCCGACCACCGGGCGGACCACCGGGCGGACCACCGGGCGGACCACGGAGCGGAACTGAGCGTGGCTGCCGACCGCCGCACTGGGCCGACGCCACCGGCAGAGCCGGCCGAACCGGCTGCGCCTACTGCGTCCGCGGTGTCCCCGGCGTCGGCGGGCGCCGAGCTCGTCGCCCTGCTGACGTCCGCCGGGCAGACGCTCGCGTGCGCCGAGTCGCTGACGGCGGGCCTCGTCGCGGCGACCGTCGCCGACACGCCCGGGGCCTCGGCCGTGCTCCGCGGAGGTGTCGTCGCGTATGCCGCCGAGCTCAAGACGCTGCTCCTCGACGTGCCGGCGGCGCTCGTGGCGCAGGTGGGGACGGTCGACCCGCAGGTGGCGCTCGCCATGGCCGAGGGGGCACGCCGCCGGCTCGGCGCGACGTGGGGGCTGGCCACGACCGGGGTGGCGGGACCCGGACCCGCGGAGGGCAAGCCGGCCGGCACCGTGCACGTCGCCGTGGCCGGTCCGGTGGGAACAGTCACGCGGGCCCTGCGGTTGAACGGGAGCCGGGCGCAGATCCGGGCGGGCACGGTCGAGGCCGTGCTGCGGCTCGCGGTCGAGCAGGCCGGCGCCACCGGCCGAACTCCTGCGCCACCGGGGGAGGCACGGGGTACGGTAGCCCTAGCGACCGGCCCGGAGACCGACCGCGACCCCACCGATCCGACTCAGCGACCCGAAGGAGGGCGACATGGTGACACTCCTGCGACGTGAGCTCGGCGACGTCCTGCGTGAGCGCCGTCGCGCCCAGGGCCGCACGCTCCGTGAGGTCTCGGCGACGGCATCCGTCTCGCTCGGCTACCTCAGCGAGGTCGAGCGGGGCGAGAAGGAGGCCTCGTCCGAGCTGCTGGCCTCCATCTGCGGGGCGCTCGAGCTGCCTCTCTCGCAGGTCCTCATCGACGTCTCGAGCCGCATGGCCGAGAGCGAGGGGATGGCGACGACCGTCACCCTGCCGGTCCCGACCGGCGACGTGGTGTCGGCCTCCGCTGCCTGATCGTCTACCGTTTCAGGGTGCCAACGCCCTTCTCGGACCTGGACTCCCGCCTGCATCGGGCCGTCGTCGACCACCGCGCCCGGGGTGGTGGTCCCGCCTCGGTGTCGGTCTGGTTCGGTGACCTCGACGGTCGCCCGCGCTACACGCACGAGGCGGAGGCCCCGCACTACGCCGCCTCGACGATGAAGCTGCCGCTCGTCGTCGCGGCCCACCGGCGGGCCGTGCGCGGGGAGATCGACCTGCACGCGGACGTGCCGGTGACCGGCACCTTCGCCTCCGTACTCGACGGCACCCCCTTCGCGCTCGACGAGAGCGAGGACCAGGACCCGCTCACGTGGGGCGCGGTGGGCGGCAGCCGCACCGTGGCCGAGCTCGCCGACGCCGCCATCACGGAGTCGAGCAACATCGCGACCAACCTGCTCCTCGACGTCGTCGGGCTCGAGGAGGTCGCCGAGGTGCTGCGTCTCGTGGGGTGCTCGCCCCGCACCGTCGTCGGCCGGGGCATCGAGGACGGCGCCGCCCGCGCGGCCGGCATCACGAACACGGTGACGGCATCCGACCTCGGGCTCGTCATGGCGGCCGTGGGCCGGCGCGACGCGGCGCTCGGCGGCGAGCCGGTGCTCGGCCCCGTCGAGGGGCTGCTCGCGCGGCAGCAGCACGTCGACCAGGTGCCTGCCGGCCTGCCCGCGGGCACGCCCACCGCGAGCAAGTCCGGCTGGATCCCGGGCGTCTCGCACGACGTGGCCCTCGTGCGCCCGGAGGGCGAGGAGCCCTTCGTCCTCGCGGTGTGCACGACGATCGACCTCGAGGAGACCGAGGCGGCGGCCTTCGTGGCCGGCGTCGCGCGCGACGTGTGGGCCGCGGCCCACGCCGAGGAGGCGCGGGCATGACGACCATCGACCGCGTCAGCGCGATGCCCTCCTCGGTGCGCCTGCACACGCCCTTCGTCACGGCGCTGCGCCGCACCGAGACGACCGACACCGTGGTCGTCACGGTCACCGACAGCGACGGCCGCACGGGCTGGGGCGAGGCGCCCCAGGTCTGGCAGGTGACGGGGGAGTCGCTCGCCGGCGCGACGGCGTGCATCGAGCAGATGCTGGCCCCGGTCGTCGTCGGCCGGCCGCTCGACGACCGTGACGACCTCGCCGCGGCGGCCGCCCTCGTGCAGCGCGCCGTGGCACGCAACTTCGGGGCCAAGGCCGCCGTCGACGCGGCCCTGCACGACCTCGTCGCCCAGGCGGAGGGCACCTCCGTCGCCGCGCTGCTCGCCGGCCGGCCGGACGGCATCCGTGACCGGCTGACGACCGACGTCACCCTCTCGGCGGGCGCGGCCGACGCCCTCGCCGACACCGCGCGGCGGCGGGTCGCCGAGGGCTTCCGCACGCTGAAGATGAAGGTGGGCACCGACGCGAGCACCGACGTGCAGCGGGTGGCCGCGGTGCGTGACGCGGTCGGGGCCGACGTGGCGATCCGCCTCGACGCCAACCAGGGCTGGACCCGGGAGGAGGCGGTGCAGGTCATCCGTGCGCTCGAGGTGGCCGACCTCGGCGTCGAGTTCGTCGAGCAGCCCGTCGTCGCCGAGGACGTCGAGGGCCTCGCGTGGGTGCGCGAACGGGTCGGGCTGCCGGTCATGGCCGACGAGTCCTGCTACGGGCCGCACGACCTCGAGCGAATCATCCGGCTCGGCGCCGCCGACCTCGTCAACGTCAAGCTCGCCAAGTGCGGGTCGCTGACGACGGGCCGCGACCTGCTGCGCCGTGCGCACGAGGCGGGGCTGCGCACCATCGTCGGCTCGATGATGGAGAGCCACATCGGTGTGGGTGCCGCCGCGGCGCTCGTCGCGGCCGAGCCGACGACCGAGGTGAGCGAC
Source organism: Terrabacter sp. NPDC000476 (assembly GCF_040300125.1). NCBI lineage: Bacteria > Bacillati > Actinomycetota > Actinomycetes > Micrococcales > Intrasporangiaceae > Terrabacter > Terrabacter sp. NPDC000476. The sequence continues at coordinate 1,127,809 of NZ_JBEPDF010000001.1, read as the reverse complement.
CTCGATGCCGCGTGGTGGTCGGTCGCGTCTCCCGTCGAGGGCGGAATCGCCTACTCCGACAACGAGATCCAGCTCCCTGCGGCGGGCGGGTTCGGCATCACGCGGCGCGCCTGAGACGCAGGTCAGGGACGCGGCCAGGGCGACCGGGCCGGGACGACTGAGGGCCCCGCCACCGGCGGGGCCCTCGGTCGTGCGGACGGGGTCGGTCAGTTGCCGACGAGACGCAGCGAGAAGGTGCCCTCGCCGTCGCCGGTGCTCGACTGGTTGATGCCGACGGAGCGCAGCGCCTCGACGAACGACTTCTGATCGCCCTTCATCTCGCCGAGGTAGAGCTTCTCGATCTTGTCGAGGTCGACGAAGACGGCCGTCGTCGACGACGAGACGTCACCCACGGCCAGCTTGAACGCGTCGCTGTCACCGAGCTTGCCGCCGGCCTTGAGGGCGTCGGCGTAGGCCTGGGTCGTCGCCGCGTAGACGGTGTCGCCGTCGACCGAGTGGGTCAGCGGGTCGGTGCCACCGCCCGCGAGGGCGCTGAGGCGGCCGAGCAGCTCGTCGGCGCGCTTCGCGTCGCTCGTGACGACCTTGCCACCGATGCTGAACGTCCCGCTCTGGAAGTCCTGGTCGGGCAGGGCGAGGGTGAACGACCGGCCGAGGAGCAGCTTGAGGTCGTCGGGCAGCTTGACGTCGAGCTGGTCCTCGAGCTGGCCGACGAGGTCGCGCTGGCCCTGGGCCGAACCCAGCGAGTCGAGCTGCTTCTTCAGCTGCGGCCACGCGGCGTCGACGAGCTGGTCGCCCCCGGCGAGGTGCATGGCCGCGACGGTGTTGTCGGGGAGGTTGACGAGCTGCGCGCCGTCGCCCTTGACCGCCTTCGTCCCGTCGGCGCCGCGGAAGACGCCCGACAGCTCGACGTAGTCGGCGTCGAAGCGCAGGGCGGCGGCGAAGCGGCCCTTGGCCCCGGCGGTCGCCAGGGTCGAGTCCATCCCGGACCCACCGAGCTTCGAGATCTCCTTGACCCCGTTGGTCGCGTCGAACCAGGCCGACATGACGCCCTGCTCGCCGAGCGCGCCCATGTCGTCGGCGAACGTCGCGCTGTCGGCGAGCGAGCCGCGGTCGACGGCCGCGACGGTGGCGTCGCCGGTCCCCTTCGGCGTGATGAGGGCGTAGCCGTCCTTCATCCGCAGCTCCGCGCCCGTGCCGTCGGTGTCGCACGCGAGCAGCTTCGTCAGCGTGTCCTTGGCGGCGTCCTCGTCCTTGACCTGCACGGCGATCGCGACGTTCGGCTTGTCGCTCGTGCCGCCGGGGCGGAGGGCGGCACCGGCGCGGTCGCCGAGCCACGGGGCGATGTCGGAGTCGTAGCTGAACTTCGCCGCGCAGGCGTTGCTCGAGTCCTTCGTCGCGAGCTCCCAGAGCTTCTTGCGCGGGTCGTCGCTGCCGAGGGTGTCCTTGACCTGCGGCAGCTTGCCGAGGAAGCGGACGGCGGCGATCTTCTGGCCCGCCGACGGGTCGATGTCGAGCCGCACGTAGGCGTAGGCGTCGCCGGGCAGCACGTCGGCGGGCTGGGCGCCGCCGCCGCTCAGCTGAGTGGTGGCGACGTAGCCGGCACCGCCGAGCACGAGCACCGTCGCGAGCGCCCCGACGAGCAGGCCCGTGCGGCGGCGACCGCCGGCCGTGGGCGGCGTCGCCTCGTCTGCCAGCGCGACGCCGGCCGCGGCGGATGCGGCAGGTGCGGCGGGTGCGGCGGTGGGCACCTGCCCCGGCGCGGACGTCGCGTCGGCACCGGTGGGGTAGGAGTACTGGGGCACCGGCACGGTGTGCTCGGTCGGGACGGCCTGCGTGGTCTCCGGGCCGGGCGTGCCGGCAGCCGACGGGTCCGGCGCGGCGGAGGGACCCTCGGTGGGTCCCGGGTTGTCTTCGGTCATCGGTTGCTCCCCTGACGTGTGCTGTGGGCCCGCGTGGGCACGGGCGGAAGAGGACGATACCGGTCGCGGCACGCGGGCGTGCGCGCTTGCGGCAACCCCTCGGACGCCGGGTGTGCGCGGCGGGGTTCCCGTCGGGGGAGTGGCAGACTGCAGGAGTGCGGATGAGCCACTTCTGGACCCTGATGGACGACGAGTTCGGCGCGGCGTATGCCGGGTCGCTCGCCCGAGACCACGTGATCGGGGCGCTCGGCAACCGCACGGCCGCGCAGGCCCTCGCCGACGGCGAGCCCCCGCGGGCGGTGTGGGAGGCGCTCTGCGTCGACATGGACGTGCCGCCGGCGCGACGTCTCGGCCGCGACACCCGCGTCGCGCGGGGCGCGGAGGGTGGTCGGTCGGGTCGGTGAGCCCGCGACCACGTGTCGCGGCAGGTCGCGGCGTGTCGTGCACCGGGTCGAACACGTGTTCGGTAGTGTTCTCCACAGGTCCTGCGCCACCACCCCCGTCGTCCACAGGCCGTCTCGTGGAACACCCCGATGTCGGCGCCGGCACCTAACGTCTGACCCGACAGCGGATCTCGCACCGGCGAGGCCTCGGCCCGGGTCGAAGGTAGACGACCGCAACGCAGACGGCAGATAGGTGACCGACATGGCTTCGGTGCAGACGAAGGACAAGGACAAGGCCCTCTCCTCGGTGATGGGGCAGATCGAGAAGAGCTACGGCAAGGGCGCCGTGATGCGCCTCGGCGACGACATCCGCCCGCCGATCGAGGTGATCCCGACGGGCTCGATCGCGCTCGACGTCGCGCTCGGCATCGGCGGTCTCCCGCGCGGCCGTGTCGTCGAGGTCTACGGCCCGGAGTCCTCGGGCAAGACGACGGTCGCCCTCCACGCCGTCGCGAACGCGCAGAAGGCCGGCGGCATCGCGGCGTTCATCGACGCGGAGCACGCCCTCGACCCCGAGTACGCCAAGAAGCTCGGTGTCGACACCGACGCGCTGCTCGTGTCGCAGCCCGACACGGGTGAGCAGGCGCTCGAGATCGCCGACATGCTGATCCGCTCCGGCGCCCTCGACATCATCGTCATCGACTCGGTCGCCGCGCTCGTGCCGCGGGCCGAGATCGAGGGCGAGATGGGCGACAGCCACGTCGGCCTGCAGGCCCGCCTCATGAGCCAGGCGCTGCGCAAGCTCACCGGTGCGCTCAACAACACCGGCACGACGGCCATCTTCATCAACCAGCTCCGCGAGAAGATCGGCGTCATGTTCGGCTCGCCCGAGACCACGACGGGTGGCAAGGCGCTGAAGTTCTACGCCTCGGTCCGTCTCGACGTCCGTCGCATCGAGACGCTCAAGGACGGCACCGACCCGGTCGGCAACCGCACGCGCGTCAAGGTCGTCAAGAACAAGGTCTCCCCGCCGTTCAAGCAGGCCGAGTTCGACATCCTCTACGGCCAGGGCATCTCCCGGGAGGGCGGGCTCATCGACATGGGCGTCGAGCACGGCTTCGTCCGCAAGGCCGGTGCCTGGTACACCTACGAGGGCGACCAGCTGGGCCAGGGCAAGGAGAACGCCCGCAACTTCCTCAAGGACAACCCCGACCTCGCCGACGAGATCGAGAAGAAGGTCAAGGAGAAGCTCGGGGTGGGCCCCCGTGTCGACCAGCCGGCCGAGGTCGCGGACGTGCCCGTCGACTTCTGATCGTGACCGGACCACAGCACGGCGGCGCGAGCCCGGCGGAGCGCCGGGCCCGCGCCGCCGCCGCTCTCGCCGAGGCCGAGGGTGTCGCGGGCGTGCGGGCCCCCTGGGGCTCGGCGCCGGCGGGGGAGCGGCCCGAGTGGGCGCCGCCGCCCGAGGACACCGAGGCCCAGCCGCCCGAGGCCGACGCCGACTCGGTGGCGCGCGCCATCGTGCTGCGCCAGCTGAGCATGGCTCCACGCAGTCGCGTGCAGCTCGAGAAGAAGCTGCGCCAGCGCGGCTGCGCCGACGACGTTGCCGCCCGCGTGCTCGACCGGATGACCGAGGTCGGGCTCGTCGACGACGAGGCCTACGCCCAGATGCTCGTCCGCTCGAAGCAGTCCGACCGGGGGCTGGCCCGCCGGGCCCTCGCGCACGAGCTGCGCAAGCAGGGCATCGACCAGGAGCTCGCCGACGAGGCTCTCGAGCAGGTCGGCCCGGGGGACGAACGGCTGCGGGCCGAGCAGCTCGTCGCCAAGAAGCTGCGCTCGATGCGCGGGCTCGCGCCCGACGTCCAGGCGCGGCGGCTCGCCGGCATGCTCGCCCGCAAGGGCTACCCGGGGGAGATGGCCTGGCCCGTCATCCGCGACGCGCTCGACGGCCTGCCCGAGCACGAGCGCGACTGACCGAGTGGCCCCGGGCCGTCGCGGAGCGCGACGACGGGTGGCGAGGGTGCCGAGGGTGCGGAGTGCCAGGGATGCCGGGTGGTCGTGGCGCCGGGTAGCGCAAAGGGGTGGGAACCGGTCCGGTTCCCACCCCTCGGGCGTCGTGCTGGGCTCGCTCAGGCCTGTGCGGGCACGTTCGCGATGGCCGACACGTCGAACTCGAGCTTGACCTTCTCGCTGACGAGGACGCCACCGGTCTCGAGGGCGGCGTTGAAGGAGAGGTTCCACTCGGTGCGGTCGATGGTGACCTCACCCTCGAAGCCGACGCGGGTGTTGCCGAACGGGTCCTTGGCCGAGCCGGTCTCCTCGAAGGGGATCGTCACCGTCTTGGTCACGCCGTTGATGGTGAGGTCGCCCGAGATGGCCCACTCGGTGCCGTCGCGCTCGACGTCGGTCGAGACGAAGGTGATCTGCGGGTAGTTCGCGATGTCGAAGAAGTCGGGGGTCTTGAGGTGACCGTCACGCTGCTCGTTGCCGGTCGTGACGCTCGCCGCGGAGATGGTCACGGTGACCGAGGAGTTGGCGGGCGTCGTGGTGTCGATGTGCGCCGTGCCCTCGAACTCGTCGAAGTGGCCGCGCACCTTGGTGACCATGGCGTGGCGGGCCGAGAAGCCGATGCGCGTGTGGCTCGGGTCGAGGGTGTAGTCGCCGGCGATGTCGGCCACGGCGACGGAGGGCGTCTCGGTGACGGCGTCGTCCTTGGTGCGGTTGAACAGTCCCATGTCGGATCCTTCGGAGTAGGTTATTGAACTTTCAACAACTAGGATGGTCCGAAGTTGTTGAACTGTCAAGCAAGGTCGTCAACGGTGCGTCCCGGCGACCTATTCCCGCCCGTCCCACGCACCTGCCGAACGGGTGTCGGGCGTGCGCGGCCGCACGACGTACCCTTGTCGGTGCCATGACAACCGAGAACATGACGGCGCCCAGCGCCCTGCAGCAGCCCGCCGGTCGCCGGACCTACGACGTGCGCACCCACGGGTGCCAGATGAACGTCCATGACAGCGAGCGCCTCGCCGGGCTGCTCGAGACGGCCGGCTACGTCGACCTCGCGAGCCTGCCCGCGGGAGAGCGCCCCGACGTGGCCGACGTCGTCGTCTTCAACACGTGCGCCGTGCGCGAGAACGCCGACAACAAGCTCTACGGCAACCTCGGCCAGCTGCGCCCCGCCAAGCAGAAGAACCCCGACATGCAGATCGCCGTCGGTGGCTGCATGGCCCAGAAGGACCGCAGCACCATCGTGGCGCGTGCCCCCTGGGTCGACGTCGTCTTCGGCACCCACAACATCGGCTCCCTGCCGGCCCTGCTCGACCGTGCCGCGCACAACAAGAAGGCCGAGGTCGAGATCCTCGAGAGCCTCGAGGTCTTCCCGTCGACGCTGCCGACTCGCCGCGACTCCGCCTACAGCGCCTGGGTCTCCATCTCGGTCGGCTGCAACAACACGTGCACCTTCTGCATCGTGCCGAGCCTGCGGGGCAAGGAGGCCGACCGCCGCCCGGGCGAGATCCTCGCCGAGATCGAGGCCCTCGTGGCCCAGGGCGTCGTCGAGGTCACGCTGCTCGGCCAGAACGTCAACACCTACGGCGTCGAGTTCGGCGACCGCCTCGCCTTCGGCAAGCTCCTGCGCGCGTGCGGGCAGATCGAGGGGCTCGAGCGGGTGCGCTTCACGAGCCCGCACCCGGCCGCCTTCACCGAGGACGTCATCCTCGCGATGGCCGAGACGCCGAACGTCATGCCGAGCCTGCACATGCCGCTGCAGTCCGGCTCCGACAAGGTGCTCAAGGACATGCGCCGCTCCTACCGCAGCACGAAGTTCCTCGGGATCATCGAGAAGGTCCGCGAGCACATCCCCGACGCCGCGATCACGACCGACCTCATCGTCGGCTTCCCCGGCGAGACCGAGGAGGACTTCCAGGGCACGCTCGACGTCGTGCGCGCCTCGCGCTTCTCGAGCGCCTTCACCTTCCAGTACTCCATCCGCCCCGGGACCCCTGCGGCGACCATGGACGACCAGGTGCCCAAGGCGGTCGTCCAGGAGCGGTTCGAGCGCCTCATCGCCCTCCAGGAGGAGGTCAGCTGGGCCGAGAACCGCGGGCTCGAGGGCCGCCGGGTGGAGGTGCTCGTCGCCCCGTCGGAGGGCCGCAAGGACGCCGAGACCAAGCGCCTGTCGGGCCGCGCGCGCGACAACCGCCTCGTCCACTTCGCCGTCCCCGAGGGCGCCGACGTGCCGCGCCCGGGCGACGTCGTCACCGTCGACGTCACCTACGGCGCTCCGCACCACCTCGTCGCCGACTCGGGCCTGCAGGGGGGCACGTATGCCGTCCGGCGCACCCGTGGGGGTGACGCCTGGGCGGCGCTCCAGGACGTGCCGCAGAGCGCCGGCAAGCCGGCGGTCAGCCTCGGCATGCCCTCGCTGGGCAAGCCCACCGCCGCGGCGACCGCGCCGACCGGGCCGGGCTGCGCCGTCGTCTGAGCCGATTCGGGCCCGGCCGACCCCTCGTGCTTGACTTGGCGCATGAGCGTGCGTCCCATCGTCATCACCGGTGAACCGGTCCTGCACCGTGCCGCGGCCCTCGTCACGGAGTTCGACGACGAGCTGCGCGCGCTCGTCGAGGACATGTACGAGACGAACGTCGCCGCCAACGGCGTCGGGCTCGCGGCGCCGCAGATCGGGATCGGCCTGCGCCTGTTCATCTGGAAGATGGCGAACGACGACGGCGTGCCGGAGCAGGGCCACGTCGTCAACCCGACGGTGACCACCTCGCGGATCCCGCAGGTGCGGCCCAACCCCGACGAGGAGACCGAGGGCTGCCTCTCGGTGCCGGGCGAGGCCTTCCCGCTCAAGCGCGCCGACCGCGCGCACGTCGTGGGCCTCGACGTCGACGGCAACCGCGTCGAGTTCGACGCGACCGGCTGGTTCGCGCGCTGCATGCAGCACGAGTACGACCACCTCAACGGCACCCTCTACGTCGACCGGCTCGACGAGCGCCAGGCCAAGAAGGCCCGTAAGGCCGTCAAGCGGAATGGGTGGGGCAAGCCGGGCAACGCCTGGCACCCCGGCGTCGACCGCGACCCGTTCGGCCACGACGAGGACGACGCCGACGAGCACGCCGACGAGCTCATCGGCTGAGCGCGCAGCGCCGTGACGTCCGACCACCTGCCGGCGGGGCCGGAGCCGATCGTCGGGGTCGTCGGGCCGACGGCGACGGGCAAGTCCGACCTGGCCCTCGACCTCGCCGAACGGCTCGACGCCGAGATCGTCAACGCCGACGCCATGCAGTTCTACCGAGGCATGGACATCGGCACGGCGAAGCTGCCCGTCTCCGAGCGGCGCGGCATCGCCCACCACCAGCTCGACGTGCTGGACGTGACCGAGGAGGCGAGCGTCGCGGGCTACCAGACGGCCGCGCGCGCCGAGATCGCCGGCATCCGTGATCGCGGCCACCGGCCGCTCCTCGTGGGCGGCTCGGGGCTCTACGTGCGCGCCGCCCTCGACCGGCTCGAGATCCCGCCCACCGACGCCGTGGTGCGCGCGCGGCTCGAGGCGGAGGCCGAGGTGGTCGGCGCGGACGCGATGCACGCGAAGCTGCTCACCCTCGACCGCCGGGCCGCCAGCACGATCCTGCCGGGCAACCGGCGGCGCGTCATCCGGGCCCTCGAGGTCATCGAGCTCACCGGCCGGCCGTTCAGCGCCTCGATGCCCACGCGCGAGTTCGTCGCTCCCGCAGTGGTGCTGGGCCTCCGCGTCGACCGGGAGCTCCTCGTCGACCGCATCGACCGACGGGTCGACCGGATGTGGGAGGAGGGGCTGCGGGGTGAGACCGAGTCCCTGCTGGCCCAGGGTCTGCGGCAGGGCGTCACGGCCAGCCGCGCCATCGGCTACAGCCAGGCGGTCGCCGTCATCGACGGGGTGATGGGGGAGGAGCACGCCCGCGCCGAGACGGCCCAGGCGACGCGGCGCTACGCCCGGAGGCAGGAGTCCTGGTTCCGCCCCGACCCGCGGATCGTGTGGCTCGACGCCCTCGCCCCCGACCTGGTGGATCAGGCGCTCGCGGTCGTGCGCGCGACCGACGACGGGTCGCGACCCGGCATACCGGAGAATGGGTGACATGACGCGCTTCACGAAGGGCCACGGCACCGAGAACGACTTCGTGCTCGTCCCCGACCTCGAGGGCACCCTCGAGCTGACGCCCGCGCAGGTCCAGCGCATCGCCGACCGGCACGCCGGCCTCGGCGCCGACGGCGTCATCCGCGTGGTGCGGGCCCTGCACTCGACCGACGAGGCCGTGCGGGAGCAGTCGGCGCAGGCGGAGTGGTTCATGGACTACCGCAACGCCGACGGCTCGCTCGCCGAGATGTGCGGCAACGGCACGCGCGTCTTCGCCGACTACCTGCGCCGCGAGGGCCTCGCGACGGGCGACGCCATCCCCGTCGCGACGCGAGCCGGCGTCAAGACGGTGCGCGTGCTCGAGGACGGGTATGCCGTCGACCTCGGTCCGTGGCGCCTCCTCGACGAGGAGGGTGCGCGGCGCGACGGCTTCGACGTCATGGTGCGACCGCGACACGGCAAGCCCGTGCCGGCGCTCTCCGTCGACCTCGGCAACCCGCACGTCGTCGTCATGCTGCCGGAGGGCATCGAGCTCGACCAGCTCGACCTCTCGGGGCCCCCGGAGATCCACCCGGCACCGGCCGACGGCGCCAACGTCGAGTTCGTCAAGGCGGTGGGTCCTGGCCACGTCGCGATGCGCGTGCACGAGCGCGGCGTCGGCGAGACCCGCTCCTGCGGCACCGGCGCGGCGGCCGCGGCCCTCGCCACGCGGTTCTGGTCGGGCGTCGAGGACGAGTCGCCCTGGACCGTCGACGTGCCCGGGGGGCGCCTCACCGTGACGCCGCTGCCCGGGCACCGCGTCGAGCTCGCCGGGCCCTCGGCGCTGGTCGCCGACGGAGACTTCCCGCTCTGACGAGAACTCGTCGGCCCGCCTGACCGCCCGGTCGAGGTGATGTCCCGCTCTCCGGCGCGAGGTCCCACCTCGACCGGGCAAGGGCGTCGGTGGTTCGAGGTGACCTGTCGCCCTCCGGCGCGAGGTCCCACCTCGACCCGGCGGACGGCTCAGGCGCGCCGGACCTCGAGGACGCGGAAGGCCTTGGCTGACGACAGCCGCGTGCACCGCAGTCCCCAGTCCTGGGCGTTGAGCCACTTCTGCAGGGAGTCGGAGCCGAGGTGCCTCTGCACGACGAGGTGGGCCACGCCGTCGTCGGTGAGGCGCGGCAGCCACCGCTCGAGCAGGGCGTGCAGGGCCGGCTTGCCGACGTGGATCGGCGGGTTCGACCAGATCGTGGTGAACCGCACGTCGTCCGGCACCTCGTCGGGCTCGCAGAAGGTGGCGGTGGAGACGCCGGCCGCGGCAGCGTTGGTGCGGGCGAGGTCGAGGGAGCGGCGGTTGACGTCGACGCCCCAGACTCGCGCGCCCGGCGAGCGCAGCGCCAGGGTGATCGAGATCGGCCCCCACCCGCAGCCGATGTCGAGCAGGTCGCCGGTCGGGCTGGGGTCCGGAGCCGAGCCCAGCAGCACGGCGGTGCCGGGGTCGAGGCGGTCGGGGGAGTAGACACCCTTGGCCGTCTGCAGCTCGAGGGTGCGCCCGTCGAGGGTCACCTCGACGGTGCGCCGCTCCTCCGGCGAGGCCGGCTCGGCGGTGAAGTAGTGGTCGGTCGGCTCGCTCATCCCGCTCACCGTAGCGAAAGGCGGGTGGAGCGTCCGAGCACGGGTGGAGCCTGCGCCGGAGCACGGGTCGGGCACAAACTGGTGGCCGACGACGTTGGACGGGTGGGACCATAGGGAGAACATGACGAGCAACCACACGAACGACCACGTGAACCACGACACCGACACCGACCGCTCCGCGGACACCGCGTCCGTGCGTGAGCGGCGCCTCTTCTCGACCCGGGCCGACGCGCTCGCGGCCGAGGGCACCCGCGGTGGCGACCCGGCATACGACGGCTTCGACGGCGACCAGCTCGACCGTGAGGAGCGCGCGGCGCTGCGCCGTGTGCAGGGCCTCTCGACCGAGCTCGAGGACATCACTGAGGTCGAGTACCGCCAGCTGCGCCTCGAGCGCGTCGTGCTGGCGGGCGTCTGGACCGACGGCAGCGCCGACGACGCCGAGAACTCCATGCGCGAGCTCGCGGCGCTCGCCGAGACCGCCGGCTCGACGGTGCTCGAGGGCGTCATCCAGCGTCGTCAGCGACCCGACCCGGCCACCTGGCTGGGCAAGGGCAAGGCGCTCGAGCTGCGTGACATCGTCGTCGCCGAGGGCGCCGACACCGTCATCTGCGACGGTGAGCTCGCCCCGAGCCAGCGGCGTGCCCTCGAGGACGTCGTTAAGATCAAGGTCATCGACCGCACCGCCCTCATCCTCGACATCTTCGCCCAGCACGCGAAGAGCCGGGAGGGTCGTGCGCAGGTCGAGCTGGCCCAGCTGCAGTACCTGCTGCCGCGCCTGCGTGGCTGGGGTGAGTCGATGTCCCGTCAGGCCGGTGGCCGCGTGGCCGGCGGTGAGGGCATCGGCTCGCGCGGACCCGGTGAGACGAAGATCGAGCTCGACCGCCGCCGGATCAACACGAAGATCGCCAAGCTGCGTCGCGACATCAAGGGCATGAAGACGAGCCGCGACACGCGCCGCCACTCGCGGCAGGCGGGTGGCATCCCGTCGGTCGCCATCGCCGGCTACACCAACGCCGGCAAGAGCTCGCTGCTCAACCGCCTGACCGGCGCCGGCGTGCTCGTCGAGAACCAGCTCTTCGCGACCCTCGACCCGACGGTACGCCGCACCGAGACCGAGGACGGCCGCGTCTACACGCTCGCCGACACCGTCGGCTTCGTGCGCAGCCTGCCGCACCAGCTCGTCGAGGCGTTCCGTTCGACGCTGGAGGAGGTCGGCGACTCCGACCTGCTGCTCCACGTCGTCGACGGCTCGCACCCGGACCCCGAGGGCCAGATCTCCGCCGTGCGCGGAGTGCTCTCCGAGGTCGGCGGCGACCAGATCAAGGAGATCATCGTCGTCAACAAGGCCGACATCGCCGACCCGGAGGTGCTCGACCGCCTGCAGCGGCACGAGCGCCACTGCGTCACGGTCTCGGCCCGCACCGGTGCCGGGCTCGACGAGCTGCGCGCGCTCATCGCGCACGAGCTGCCCAAGCCCGACATCGAGATCGACGTGCTCGTGCCCTACGACCGCGGCGACCTCATCTCGCGGCTGCACGAGGAGGGCGAGATCCTCGAGAGCGAGCACGTCGCGGAGGGGACCCGGCTGCGCGCCAAGGTCACCCCGACGATGGAGCCCGACCTCGCGGCGTTCGCCGTCGTCGCGAGCTGACGCCGACCGCTCGAAGGGCCCCGTCCGCGGGGCCCTTCGGCATGTCGGGCCGCGGGCTGTCGGGGGTCGCGGCGAGGATGGGCGCATGGCCCTCGAGATCCCCTGCCCCTACTGCGGCACGCAGATGTATGCCGAGCAGGCGCACAACCGCTGCCCGCGCTGCCTCTACATCGAGCCCTGCTGCGACGGGGCGCCGCTCGCGGCGTGCGAGACCCGCGCCCCTGAGCGCCCGACGTCGTGACGGAGGCCGCCCACGGCAGGGCGGTCTGGCTGACGACGCCGCGGCTGCTCCTGCGCCGTCCCCGCCCGGACGACCTCGGCGACTACCTGCGGCTGCACAGCGACCCGCGGACGTACGCGCACGCGCCCGCGAGCATGCCGGGACCGGAGCGCTGCCGCGAGCGCCTCTTCGCTGACGTCGCCGACTGGGAGCGTGACGACCTCGGGTATGCCGTTGTCGTCGACCGCGCCAGCGGTGCCGTCATCGGGTGGGCGGGCTTGCGGCACAAGGACTCCGACCCGAGCGAGCTCAACCTCTACTACCGGCTTGCCCACGACCGGTTGGGCGACGGGCTCGGCCGCGAGATCGCACGCGCGCTCGTCGCGTGGGCGGTCGAGCACCGTCCGCAGGCGCTCGTCACCGCCATGGTCGACCGGGTCAACACCGCGTCGCTGCGCACGTCGGAGCGCGCGGGCCTCTTCCCCGTCGGGCTGCGTCAGCTGCGTGACGAGCCCGACGCCGAGCCGATGACCTACCTCGAGGCGCCCACGCTGGCGGTCGTGACCTCGCGGGACGCCGCGGAGGCCTCGCGCGACGAGGTCGTCGACCTGTGGCTGCGCGTCAACGACGCCGGGGGAGCGGTCGGCTTCCTGCCCGGGGCGCCTCGTGCGACCGTCGCGGCCGCGTTCGACCGGCACCTCGCCGACGTCGCCGACGAGCGGTCGCTGCTCTGCCTGCTGCGTGCGCCCGAGGCCGTGGGCGGCAGCCTGCTGGGACTCGGCCTCTGGGAGCACGCGCGCGGCTTCCCCCACGAGCACGTCGCCGGACTCGTCCGGCTCATGGTCGACCCGGCCCTGCAGGGCCGCAACCTCGGCCGCGTCCTGCTCGGCGGCATGGTCGGCGTCGCGCGGCGCGAGCTGCCCCGGGTCGAGCTGCTCCGCCTCGACTACCGCGGCGGCCTCGGCCTCGGCGCGTTCTACCGGGGGGCGGGGTGGACCGAGGTCGGGCGCGTGCCGGGCGGCCTGCGCCTCACTGCGACGGACCACCGCGACGACGTCGCCATGGCCCGCCGCGTCGACGGCGCGCCCCTGCGCTGACACTGCGCCGCTGCTGCGCCCCTGCGCTGACGGTCTCGGCGCCGTCAGCCGAAGGCGGTGAACGCCCAGCCGCGGCCGATCTGCTCACGTCGGCCGAGCGTCCCGTTGCCCTTGCCGTAGTAGACCCAGGTGCGATCGCTGCTGTCGACGGCGTAGAAGTCACCCCTGCCGTCGAGGTTCGCGTCCCCACCGTCGGTGAAGTGGTCGATGGAGTTCCAGCCACTCCACCCCACGACCACGCCCGGCTTGAAGCCGCCGTTGCCCCGGCCCGCGTACATCCGCAGCTTGCCGTCGGGCCACAGGGCGAAGAGGTCCGGGATCGTGTCACCGGTGGCGTCGGGGCTCACGGCGAGCATCCGCGCGGTCTTGAAACCGCTCCCGACGACCCGACCGGGACGGACGCCCGCTCCGGTGCTGCTGTAGAGCAGCAGCGCACCGTCGCGGGCACGCCGGGCGAGGATGTCCCCGACGTGGTTCCCGTCGAGGTCGCCGGCCAGCAGGAGGGTGCTCATGGAACCCCACCCCGTCCCGACCTTCCAGAGACGTTCGACGGTCCCGTTGACGTCGTAGGCGTACAGGTCACCGGAACGGGTCTGCGCGAGCGCGTCACCGATCCCGTCTCCGTTGAGGTCACCGCCCGAGACGACCCGCGACATGGCGTCGAACTCGAGGAAGTCCACGTAGTAGAAGAAGTCGTAGAGGGCGATCCCGGGGTAGCGGCGCGCGGTGAAGCCCAGGTAGTGGGGCTGGAAAGCACGTCTCGCGATGATGTCGCGGAACCGGTCGTTGTTGGTGGGGGTCACCGTGTAGGGCTGCCCGGAGACGAGCACGCTGTTGGTCGACGTCCGCGTTGCCGGCGTGAAGGTGATGCCGGAACGGCTCGTGCACGTGACGCGGTGCGAGGCCGAGAAACGGGCTCCGCCGTCGGTCGTCCAGATCGTCTTCGAGTAGAACGACTCGCCGGGGATGAGCTGGCCGTCGCGGTACCACGAATCCCTGGGGTCACACCACTGGTCGACCGGCGGGTACGAGGTGTAGGTCTGCAACGGTCGGATGATCTCGATGCTCCCGCCGGCCCTGACGGTCGTCGGCGACAACCGGAACGGCAGGATGCTGATCGAGCCCACGACGGGAGTGCTGGGGCTGGCCACCGATGCCTCCAGGCCGGTCGAGGCCTGGCGTGCGGTGAGCCGGAAGCTCAACCGGTGCCGTGAGTCGTCCCGGATCCAGGTGTGCGACTCGGTCTGGCCGGACCCCGCGATCGGGGTGCCGTCGCGCAACCAGACCCGCTCGATCGAGACGTCGCCGTGCCGCGAAGGGACGCTCGTCGACGGCACCGGCGGCGTCCCGGCCACGGTGACGGCCGTGCGCGACGCCGACAGGGTGAGCGGTGACGTGGCCACGATCGCGGAGATCGGCGCGGTGTGCGCGGACTCCACCGTCTGTGCGCGCCCGTCGTGGTACGCCGTGACGCGCACCGACAGGCTCGAACCGAAGTCCCGCCAGCCCACCTCCATCGACCGGTCCCCGGCGACGACCTGGTCGCCGTCCATCCACGCGTACCTGTAGTAGGTGTCCGGGGCGGACGGGGGGTCGACCACGGCGCGCAGGGTGCCGCCGATGCCGGGTGTTCCCTCCAGGCGCACGCTCCCGACGAGAGGCGGAGCCTCGGCGGTCGGCGCCGCGCCCGCCGTGCCCGCGCCGAAGGAGCCCAGCAAGGCCGTCACGGTCGCGAGTCCGATCCCTCGGCGCCGATGGTGGCGGACCGTCGTCCGGTCGTGTGTCCCCACGTGCATGCTGCTGTCCTGCTTCCCCTGTGGCTCCAGCCGGGTGTGGCTCCGGCTGCGCAGACACTAGTGGGTGGGGGAGCGCAGCGGGGCGATTCGGTCAGTGGTCCCTCGTCCGCAGCCTGTCGCCGACGCCGGGTCAGGAGAGGCCGGTCACGGTGCCGTCCTCGTCGACGTCGATGCGCTCGGCGTTGGGCGAGGACGGCAGCCCCGGCATCGTGCGCATGTCGCCGCAGATCGCGTAGACGTAGCCGGCGCCCACGGCGGCCCGCACCTCGCGCACCGGCAGGCGCCAGCCGCGGGGGGCGCCCCGCAGCGTCGGGTCGGAGCTGATGGACAGGTGGGTCTTGGCGATGACGACCGGGAGCCCGCCGTAGCCGAGCCGCTCGTAGTCGGCGAGGGCCCGGGCGGCCGCCGCGCTGACGTCGATGCCGTCGGCGCCGTAGACCTGCGTGGCGATCGCCTCGATCTTCTGCTCCAGCGGCAGGTCGAGGGGGTAGAGGAACTCGAAGGTCGACGGCTCGTGGGCGGCCTCCATGACCACCTGGGCCAGCTCCAGCGCCCCGGCGCCGCCCTCGGCGACGTGCCGCGTCACGGCGAAGCGGACCCCGAGCCGGTTGCAGAATCGCCGGACGACCGCGTGCTCGGACTCGTGGTCGTCCGGGAAGGCGTTGAGGGCGACCACGGGCTGCACGCCGAAGCGGCGCACGATCTCGATGTGCTTGCGCAGGTTGGGCAGCCCGGCCTCGACCTCGTCGGGGGCCTCCCGGCGCAGGCCGTCGGGGAGAGGCCTGCCCGCGCGGACGGCATACGCCCCTGAGTGCACCTTGAGCGCCCGGACGGTCGCGACTACGACGGCGACGTCGGGGCGCAGCCCGCTGACGCGGCACTTGACGTCGAAGAAGCGCTCGGCGCCCATGTCGGCGCCGAAGCCGGCCTCGGTGATCGTCACGTCGCTGCCGCGCATCGCGACGAGGTCGGCCGTCACCGACGACGTGCCGGTCGCGATGTTGCCGAAGGGGCCGCAGTGGATGATCGCGGGGCCGCCCTCGAGGGTCTGCAGGAGGTTCGGCTTGAGCGCGTCGGCGAGGAGCGCGGCCATGGCGCCCGCCGCGTGGAGGTCCTCGGCCCTGACGGCGCGCCCCTCGGTCGTGTAGCCGACGACGATCCGCCCGAGGCGCTCGCGCAGGTCGCGCAGCGAGGTCGCGAGGCTGAGCAGCACCATGACCTCGCTCGCGGCGGTGATGTCGAAGCCGGTCTCGCGGGCCACGCCGTCCTGCCGGGCGCCGAGGCCGACGACGACGTTGCGCAGCGCCCGGTCGTTGACGTCGAGCACGCGGCGCCACGTGATGTTGCGGACGTCGAGGCCGAGGGCGTTGCCGTGGTGGAGGTGGTTGTCGACCATCGCGGCGAGCAGGTTGTGCGCGGCGGTCACGGCGTGGAAGTCGCCGGTGAGGTGCAGGTTGAGCCGCTCCATCGGCACGACCTGGCTGTGGCCGCCCCCGGCCGCGCCGCCCTTGATGCCGAACGTCGGGCCCATCGACGGCTGGCGCAGCGCCACCGTCGCCCGCCGCCCGAGCCGCTGCAGGGCCTGGGTGAGCCCCACCGACACCGTCGTCTTGCCCTCGCCGAGCGGCGTGGGCGTCATCGCCGTGACGACGACGTAGGTCGCCGGGGACGGATGCCGGGTGCTCGGCCCGTCGAGCACGGCGAGGTCGACCTTCGCGACGTCGCGTCCGTAGGGCTCGAGGTGCTCGGGGGAGACGCCGAGGTCGGCGGCGACGTCGGTGAGCGGGCGCAGGGTCGCCGCGCGCGCGATCTCGAGGTCGGTGGGCAGGGGCTCGCTCGTGGCGGTCATACGTCGATGAAACTCCTGTGCCCGGGGGCCTGGGCCGACAACGGCGCAGACGGGGGCGTGACCTCGGTCCCACGCCCGCTCACGGGCGGGGGACAGGTGGCGCGGGCGGCCGGCGCCCCGGCATACCCTGATCCAATGCCTCGACCCCCCGCGCTCGACGACCTCCTCCACGCCGCGGTGTCGGGGGTGGGCGGCGCCGAGCGGCCCGGTCAGGTGCAGATGGCCCACGCCGTGGCGCACGCGATCGACTCCGGTGAGCACCTGCTCGTCCAGGCCGGCACCGGCACCGGCAAGTCGCTCGCCTACCTCGTGCCGGCGGTCGCCCACGCCTTCGAGGCGGGCAAGCCCGCCGTCGTCGCGACGGCCACCCTCGCCCTGCAGGCCCAGATCGTCGACCGCGACATGCCGCGCGTCGCGGACGCCCTCGCCCCGGTGCTCGGGCGCCGGCCGACCTACGCGCTCGTCAAGGGACGCCGCAACTACGTGTGCCTCAACAAGCTCGAGGGCGGCTTCCCGGACGACGAGGAGGGGCTGCTCTCGGTGGGCCAGGTCGATGCGTCGGTGGGCCGGCTCGGCCAGGAGGTCGTGCGGCTGCGCGAGTGGGCCTCGAGCACCGACTCCGGCGACCGCGACGAGCTCGTGCCCGGCGTGTCCGAGCGGGCCTGGCGCCAGGTCTCGGTCTCGGCGCACGAGTGTCTCGGCAGCAAGTGCCCGCTCGTCGCCGAGTGCTTCGTCGAGCGGGCGCGCGAGGCGGCCAAGGACGTCGACGTCATCGTCACCAACCACTCCTTCATGGCCATCGACTCCTTCGAGGGGCGCCAGATGCTGCCCGAGCACGACGTCCTCGTCGTCGACGAGGCCCACGAGCTCGTCGACCGCGTCACGGCCACGATCACCGACGAGCTGACCGGCGCGATGGTCATGACCGCGGCCAAGCGCGCGGGACGGATGTCGGAGAACACCGCGGCCCTCGACGAGGCGGGCGAGCTGCTCGCCCAGGCCCTCGAGCCGCTCGAGGAGGGGCGCATGCTCGGCGTGCCCGACTCCGTCGCTCTCGCGCTCGCCCGGGTGCGCGACACGGCCCGCACCGTGCAGAGCGACCTCAAGCCGCCACCCGGCCAGGAGGCCGACGGCGCACGCCAGATCGCCCGGGCCGCCGTGGACGAGGTCCACGAGAACGCCGAGCGCGTCCTCGAGGAGCGCGAGCTCGACGTCGTCTGGCTGAACCGCGACCCTCGGCGCGGCCCGGTGCTGCGCGTCGCCCCCATGAGCGTGGCGATGCTGGTGCGCGACAAGGTCTTCGAGGAGCGCACCGTCGTGCTGACGTCGGCGACCCTC
Source organism: Terrabacter sp. NPDC000476 (assembly GCF_040300125.1). Taxonomy (NCBI): domain Bacteria; kingdom Bacillati; phylum Actinomycetota; class Actinomycetes; order Micrococcales; family Intrasporangiaceae; genus Terrabacter; species Terrabacter sp. NPDC000476. The sequence continues at coordinate 1,109,824 of NZ_JBEPDF010000001.1, read as the reverse complement.
GAGCTCGGCGGCACCTTCGACGCCGTCGCCGGCACCATCGGGCTGCGTGGCAACGGCGCGCCCAGCTGGCAGGGCCTCGACGTCGGCAGCCCCTTCGACTACCCGAAGCAGGCCATCGCCTATGTCGCCGCGCACCTGCCGGCGCCGGGCCGTGACGGCACCGGTGACGACACCCTCGACGAGATCGAGCAGCTCGTGCGCGCGGCGGGCGGGCGCACCCTCGGGCTCTTCTCCTCGATGCGCGCGGCGCAGAACGCGGCCGAGGTGATGCGGGCCCGGTTCGGCGACGACATCCCGGTGCTGTGCCAGGGCGAGGACCAGATCACGACGCTCGTGCGCCAGTTCGCCCGTGACCCGCGCACCTGCCTCTTCGGCACCCTGACCCTGTGGCAGGGCGTCGACGTGCCGGGGTCGTCGTGCCAGCTCGTGCTCATCGACCGCATCCCGTTCCCGCGGCCCGACGACCCCCTCGCCTCGGCGCGCTCGCAGGCCATCGCGCGGATGGGCGGCAACGGCTTCATGGCCGTGTCGGCCACGCACGCCGCCCTGCGCCTGGCCCAGGGCGCCGGCCGCCTCGTGCGCCGCGCCGACGACCGCGGCGTCGTCGCGTTCCTCGACTCCCGGATGATGACGGCGCGGTATGCCGGCTTCCTCCAGCGCTCGCTGCCGCCCTTCTACCCGACGACCGACAAGGCCATGGTGCTCGCGGCGCTCGCCCGCCTCGACGCGATGGCGCCGCCACCCGTCACCGTGGAGGAGCCGGCGCTGCGCTCGCTCACCGGGGCGCGCGCCGACGCCGACGGCACCGAGCACCCGCGCCCGGTCGCCGCCCCGCCGCCCGCCCCCGCGTCGTCGCGCAGTGCCGTCACGGCCGGGCACGCGTGGACCGACGAGCAGGACGAGGAGCTGCGCGACGCCGCCGAGTCGGGCATGCAGCTCGACGAGCTCGTCGACCACTTCGAGCTGCCGGAGGAGTCGATCTCGGCGCGCCTCGAGCAGCTCGGCCTGACGATCGCGACGGGCGCCCTCTTCGACTGAAGCCCGCCCCCCGGCATACGCCCCCACCTGGCAACACACCGAGAAAGGAGCAACCCACCGGGATCCGATCCCGGTGGGTTGCGACTTCCACGGTGTGTTGCGGGGGAGGGGGCGGCGGCTACTGCTGGGACTTGGTGGTGGGGGCGGTCGGGAGCTGGAGCAGGTTCTGCGTGCCCTGCGGCACGACGATGAGCGAGTCGCCGTGCTCCTTGAGCATGTCGATGTACTTGCTCATGAGGACCTGCTCGTTGAGGCGGTTCTGGCACTTCTCCGACGGCACCGGCACGACCTTGACGGCCGTGACCTCCTTGCCGTTGATGACCTCCTGCACCTGCGTCGAGGTGGCGCCGCAGCGGATGATCTGGTCGGCGTCGGAGGTCGCCTGAGCCTCGGTCTTGGTGATCTCGGCGTTCGCCAGCGCGGTCTGGAGGTCGGCCTTGGCCGCCTCGGCGTTCGCGAGCGAGCTCTGCACCTTGTCGTAGTTCGCCTGCACGTTCTGGTCGAGGGTGATCGCCCGGGGGTCGACCTGCTCGACCGTGACGCCGACCTCGCCGAGGCGCTTCTCGAGCCCCTCGGTGATGCGGAGCGCGAGCTGGGCGCGCGACTGGCGCACCGTCGCGGCGGTGAACGTCGTCGGGGCGTCACGCGTCACCGACGAGACGCCGGGGAGCACGGCCCGGGAGATGAACGAGTCCTGGTCGGGGTACTGGCGCACGATCTCGGAGAGCTTGCCCGGGTTGAGCGAGTAGCGGATCGTCACGTCGTAGGCGACCGTCGCGTTGTCGCTCGTCACCGTGGACACGCGCCCGCCGTCCTCGTCGAGCGCGATGGTCTGGTTGCGGATGTCGAAGCGGATGAGGTCCTGCCACGGCGCCTTGAGGTGGATGCCCGTCGCGCTGATCGCCTCGTCGCCGACCGTGCCGAAGGTCTTCGTCACCGCGGCCTCACCCGCGTCGAGCCGGAAGTACGAGGCGCTCGCGACGAGCAGCACGGCGAGCGCGAAGGGGATCGCGGCATACCGGCTCAGCTTCTTCGGGTGGTCCTTGAGGCGGAGCAGGACGAGGCCGGCGAGGGCGAGGACGACGGCGAAGACGAGGGCGACCATGAGTTGACTCCACGGGATCGGGACTGGGGTCGGGCGAAGGACGGGACGGCACGGGCCCCTGTCGGGCCCGCATGACAGAGTTGACGCCATGACCGACCCGGCCGTTCCCCCCTTCGTGCTCGTCACCGGCCCCGAGGGCGTCCTCGTCGAGCGCGCCGTCGCCGGGGTGCTCGCGGCGGCCCGGGAGTCGGACGCCGAGATCATCCGGATCGACCCCGCCACCTACGAGTCGGGCGCGCTGCAGATGCACGCCAGCCCCTCGCTCTTCGGCGGCACGAAGTGGATCGTCGTGCGCGACCTGCACGAGTCGCCCGACGAGCTGCAGCTCGACCTGCTCTCGCTCCTCGCGGTGCCCGACCCCGACCTCGGGCTCGTCGTCGCGCACGGCGGCGGGATGAAGGGCAAGAAGGTCCTCGACACGATGAAGAAGGCCGGCGCCCGGGTCATCGAGTGCCCCGCGATCAAGACCGACCGCGACAAGACCGACTTCGTGCTCAAGGAGTTCGCGGCCGCCCGGCGCAAGATCACGACCGAGGGCGTGCGCGCCCTCGTCGAGGCCGTGGGCAAGGACGTGCGCGAGCTCGCGGCCGCCTGCTCCCAGCTCGTCTCCGACACGGAGGGCACCGTCGACGACGCCGTCGTCGACACCTACCACGGCGGCAAGGTCGAGGCGACGGGCTTCCGGGTGGCCGACGCCGCCGTCGCGGGCCACTCGGGGGAGGCGCTGCGCCTGCTGCGCCACGCCATCGCGACGGGGGTCGACCCCGTGCCGATCGTCGCCGTCCTCGCCTCGCAGCTGCGCCAGCTCATCAAGGTCGGCGCGGCCGGTCGGGGCAGCTCCGCGTCGCTCGCGAAGAGCCTCGGCATGGCGCCCTGGCAGATCGACAAGGCCCGCCGCGCCGTCGGCCACTGGAGCCCCGACGGCCTCGCGGTCGCCGTGCAGGCGGTCGCCGCCGCCGACTTCGAGGTCAAGGGCGGCGGCCGCGACCCCGTGTATGCCGTCGAGCGGGCCATCCTCACCATCGCCCGGGCGCGCGCGTCCCGGTGAGCGGCGGCGCGGCGCCGGCCGTCCGGGCGGTCCGGGTGGTCCGGCGCCGGTTTGGCCCGCACCGCGCCCGCTGGTAACTTTGACCCTTGCGTGCGCGCTCAGGTCGTGCGCGCATGCACGCACCACCCAGAGCTGCTCACGCAGGGTTGTCCCCACTCCCGGTCCCGAGCAGCTTTGCCGCCCTCTAACGGCAACCATCCGACCGAACGAAAGAAACTCTCAACGTGGCAAACATCAAGAGCCAGCTCAAGCGCATCAAGACGAACGCGACGCGCACCGAGCGCAACAAGGCCGTCAAGAGCGAGCTCCGCACCTGGGTCCGCAAGGTCCGTGAGGCCACCGCCTCCGGTGACAAGGACGCCGCTGCCGAGGCCCTCAAGACCGCCTCGAAGAAGCTCGACAAGGCTGTCAGCAAGGGTGTCATCCACCAGAACCAGGCCGCCAACAAGAAGTCGGCCATGGCCAAGAAGGTCGCGTCGCTCTGACGCACACCCTCGCCCGGACGGGCCCGTCACCTCACGGTGACGGGCCCGTCCGGCATCCGGGGGCCCCTGCGCCCGTCCGCGCTCAGCCGCCGTGGCGGGCGCGCACGGCCGCGATGACCGTCTCGTAGCGCTCGCGCGCCAGCACCGCGCCCTCGCGGCGCACGGCGTCCGGGTCGACCCGCACGAGCCGGTTGACCCGTACCTCGCTCGGGCGGCCCCGTCCGTCCCAGGCGCCGGAGCCGATGTCGACCCACTCCCGGCCCGAGCGGCGCTCCTGCTGCTCGTCGCGGTCGTGGTCCTTGCTCGTCAGGGGCAGTCCGACGAGCCAGCCGCCCTCGCGCCCGATGAGCAGCACCGGGCGGTCCTTGCCCTGGCTGTGGTCCTCCTCGTAGGGCACCCAGGTCCAGACGATCTCGCCCGGGTCGGGGCGCCCGTCCGGTCGCGGGGCGTACGTCGTGTCGGGCAGCTGCGTCGCGTCACCGGGATAGGCGTCTCCCGTCCCACGGCCCGTGCGGGCGGGCGCCGTGCCCGAGGGCCGACGCGGGCTCCCGGAGGGTCGGCGGGCGGGGGCGGTGGAGCCGCGCACGAGGCGGCGCAGGCCGCCGAGGAGGCGCTCGAGGGTGCTGGGCATGGGAATCACCGTAGCCGCGCCGCCGTTACCGTTGACTGCACCGGGTCGACGGCGATCCGCCCCAACGCGTCAGGACGTGCCCGAGCAGCCCGCCCGGCCGCCTGACCGCCCGAACGCCCACCCGATCGCCACCCGGAGACACCCTGTGAGCCCAGCCCGCCGCCGCACTACCCTCGCCCTGCTCGCCATCGCGGTGGGCGGCTTCGCGATCGGCACGACGGAGTTCGTGACGATGGGCCTGCTGCCCCAGATCGCCGACGGCACCGACGTCGACATCGCGACCGCGGGCCACTACGTGTCGGCGTACGCGCTCGGTGTCGTCGTCGGGGCCCCGCTCATCGCCGTCGCGGCGGCGCGGGTCCCGCGCAAGGGCCTGCTCATGGCGCTCATGGCCTTCTTCGCCGTCGCCCACCTGGCCATCGTCGCGGCCGACACGTACCCGACCGTGATGGCCGCCCGGTTCCTCGCCGGCCTGCCCCACGGCGCCTTCTTCGGCATCGGGTCGGTCGTCGCGGCCTCCCTCGTCTCGCACGAGCGGCGGACGGCAGCCGTGGCCGCCATCCTCGGCGGGCTCGGGGTGGCCAACGTCGTCGGCGTGCCGCTGGCGACGCTGCTGGGCCAGCGCTTCTCGTGGCACCTGCCCTACGTGCTCGTCGGTGCGGTGGCCGTCGTGACCGTCGTCGCCGTCGCGGTCTTCCTGCCGCACCAGCCGCCGAGCGGCCAGGAGTCGATGCGGGCCGAGGTGGGCGCCCTGCGACGACCGCAGGTCTGGCTCGCGCTGCTCATCGGCGTCGTGGGCTTCGGCGGGATGTTCGCCATGTACTCCTTCATCACCCCGACGATGACCGAGCTCGCCGGCCTCGACGAGCGCTACATCCCCTGGGTGCTGGCGGCATACGGCGTCGGCATGGTCACGGGCATGGTGCTGAGCGGGCGCGTCGCGAACCGCTTCGGGGTGCTGCGCGGCATCGTCGTGGCGCTCGGCATGATCGCGGTTCTGCTCGCCGTCTTCGGCACGGCCGTGCAGGTGCTGTGGCTCGCGGTGCTCATGGTCTTCGTGCTCGGCCTGCTGCCCTCGATCGTCGTGCCGCTGCTGCAGACCCGGCTCATGGACGTCGCGCACGAGGGCCAGTCGCTCGCGGCGGCGCTCAACCACTCGACGCTCAACACCGCCAACGCCCTCGGCGCCTGGCTCGGCTCCCTCGTGCTCGCGGCGGGCTGGGGCTACGGCGCGCCGAGCCTCGTCGGCGCGGGCCTCGCGGTGCTCGGGGTCGGCGTGGCCCTGCTGTCCGCCGGCCTCGAACGACGCACGCGCCGGGACGTCGCGCCGGCGCCGCTCGTGGGCGCCGGCGTCACTCGAGCCACTCGGTGACGAACCGCGCGCTCGCGTGGAGATGAACCACCCCGGGTGGCCCGCCGCGCGGTCGGCGAGGGCGTGAGCGGCCGGGCCGCAAACCGTGGGAGACTGTGGTGGCTGCGCCGGCGCCGCGTGCGCGCGCCGACCACCCACCGACCAGCACCATCCGTCCCCCACTCTGCGAGGTTCGTCCCACGTGTCGCCCATGGCCCGCTCCGCGTTGGCTCCCAACGCAACGCCGCCGGACCTGATCCGCAACTTCTGCATCATCGCGCACATCGACCACGGAAAGTCGACGCTCGCGGACCGGATGCTCCAGCTGACCGGCGTCGTCGACTCGCGCGCCATGCGCGCGCAGTACCTCGACCGCATGGACATCGAGCGCGAGCGCGGCATCACGATCAAGAGCCAGGCCGTCCGGATGCCGTGGGCCGTCGACGACGCGTCCGGCGCCCCGACGACGTACGCGCTCAACATGATCGACACCCCGGGACACGTCGACTTCACCTACGAGGTGTCCCGCTCGCTCGCCGCGTGCGAGGGCGCGGTGCTCCTCGTCGACGCCGCCCAGGGCATCGAGGCGCAGACGCTCGCGAACCTCTACCTCGCGATGGAGAACGACCTCACCATCATCCCGGTGCTCAACAAGATCGACCTGCCGGCCGCGCAGCCGGAGAAGTACGCCGAGGAGCTCGCCAAGCTCATCGGGTGCGAGCCCGAGGACTGCCTCCAGGTGTCGGGCAAGACCGGCGCGGGCGTCGAGCCGCTCCTCGACACGATCGTGCGCGACCTGCCGGCCCCGGTCGGCGATCCCGCGGCGCCGGCCCGCGCCATGATCTTCGACTCCGTCTACGACACCTACCGCGGCGTCGTCACGTACGTCCGCGTCGTCGACGGCAACCTCAGCCCGCGCGAGAAGATCGTCATGATGTCGACGAAGGCCACGCACGAGCTGCTCGAGATCGGCGTCATCAGCCCCGAGCCCGTCCCCTCGAAGGGGCTCGGCGTCGGCGAGGTCGGCTACCTCATCACCGGCGTCAAGGACGTGCGCCAGTCGCGCGTCGGTGACACGGTGACCAACGCGAGCAAGCCCGCGACGAAGGACCTCGGCGGCTACCGCGACCCCAAGCCGATGGTCTTCTCCGGCCTCTATCCCATCGACGGGTCGGACTACCCCGACCTGCGCGACGCCCTCGACAAGCTCAAGCTCAACGACGCCGCGCTCGTCTACGAGCCGGAGACCTCGGCCGCGCTCGGCTTCGGCTTCCGCGTCGGCTTCCTCGGGCTGCTCCACCTCGAGATCGTGCGCGAGCGCCTCGAGCGCGAGTTCGGGCTCGACCTCATCTCGACCCAGCCCAACGTCGTCTACGACGTCACGATGGACGACGGCAAGGCCGTCCACGTGACGAACCCGAGCGAGTACCCCGACGGCAAGATCCGCGAGGTGAGCGAGCCCGTCGTGCGGGCCACCATCCTCGCGCCGAGCGAGTTCGTCGGCGCCATCATGGAGCTCTGCCAGCAGAAGCGCGGCAACCTGCGCGGCATGGACTACCTCTCCGAGGACCGCGTCGAGATGCGCTACACGCTGCCGCTCGCCGAGATCGTCTTCGACTTCTTCGACCAGCTGAAGTCGCGCACGCGTGGCTACGCGTCGCTCGACTACGAGCCCGACGGCGAGCAGGTCGCCGACCTCGTCAAGGTCGAGATCCTGCTGCAGGGCGAGACGGTCGACGCGTTCTCGGCCATCGTGCACAAGGACAAGGCCTACGCGTACGGCGTCATGATGGCGAGCAAGCTCAAGGACCTCATCCCGCGCCAGCAGTTCGAGGTGCCGATCCAGGCTGCCATCGGCTCGCGGATCATCGCCCGTGAGAACATCCGCGCCATCCGCAAGGACGTGCTCGCCAAGTGCTACGGCGGCGACATCAGCCGCAAGCGCAAGCTGCTCGAGAAGCAGAAGGAGGGCAAGAAGCGGATGAAGATGGTCGGCCGGGTCGAGGTGCCTCAGGAGGCCTTCGTCGCCGCCCTGTCGAGCGACGGCGACTCGGGCAAGTCGAAGAAGTAGCTCCCGCAGGGCGATTCGTCGTCGTACCGTGAAGGCATGGCGTGCTCGCGACCGGGCCGGGGGCGATCCGACCGCCGCCGGGCGGTCGCGGGCACGCGGTCAGTCGGCGAGCAGCTTGCGGCGCATCCGGTCGGTGTCGGCGGCCGTCCAGCCCTGCTCGCGGAGCCAGCCGTGCACCCCGCCGTGGCGCTCGTCGAGCGCGCCGAGGAGCAGGCGCATCGTGTCGGTCGTCGGTGACTGCTGCGCGACCGTCTTGTCGCGCAGGTTGTTCGCGTAGGCCGGTCGGGACCGCAGCCGGTCCATGATCGCCCCGACGCGCTCGGCGGACGCCGCGAAGTCGGCGATGACGAGCTCGTCCGGCACGCCGACGACCTTGAGCGCCAGCCCGACGACGGTGCCCGTGCGGTCCTTGCCCGCCGCGCAGTGCACGACCGTGGCGCCACGGCTCGAGGCGACGGCCCCCAAGGCCGCGACGACCGAGTCGGGCCGGGTGGCGAGGTAGGAGAGGTAGTGCTCCGACCAGAAACGGTCGTGCGCCCGGTCGCGGTCCGGGTCGTCGGCGGCCTTCGTCAGCTCGCGCCGCTCGTCGTTCTCCCAGGGCAGGGCCCGCTCGGCGGCCGGGATGCCCGACTCGTCGGTGTCCTCGCGGTAGAGGGTGTGGTGGTGGTGCGTGATGCCCTCCACGGCGCGGAGCGGGCCGTCGCCCTCCTTGGCCAGCTCGACGTGCGTGCGCAGGTCGACGACGTCGGTGACGCCGTAGCGCGTGACGAGCTCCTCGACGGCGGCAGGGGAGAGGTCCTGCAAGTTGTCGGACCGCAGGAGGCGGTGCGGGCGCACGACGTCGCCGTCGGCGGTCACCGTTCCCCCGAGGTCGCGCATGTTGACGACGCCGTCGAGCTCGATCCAGTTGGGCCTGTCCACCGTGGCAGCCTAGGTGACGCCGGAAACCCGGGTGCACCGCCCACCCGCGGCCAGATATCTTGACGTCGAGATACATCGGAGGACGAGGAGCAGGCCGTGACGGCGACGACGAGCACACCGCTGACCCACCGGGGCGTCCCGGTCGACCGTGACCTGCGCATCCTCGCCCTGGGCTCCTTCGCGAACCGGTTCGGTGCCGGGGCGGTGCTGACGACGAGCGCCCTCTACTTCACCCGGCAGGTCGGCTTCAGCGCCACCGAGGTGGCACTCGCCATGTCCGTCTCGGCGATCGTCGGCATCGTCGTGCAGGTGCCGGCCGGCCACCTCGGCGACGTGCGCGGACCCCGGCAGGTGCTCACCTTCTGCATGGCCGGGGCGGCGATCTTCAGCGCGCCCCCCGTCTTCGCGCGCACCCCGTGGGCGCTCGCCGTGCTGCTCGGGCTCCTCGCGCTCTTCGAGCGCAGCGCGGGCGCCGTCAACCAGGGCGTCATCGCCCAGCTCGCGACGGGCGGCCGGGGCGTGCTGTTCAAGGCCTACCTGCGTGCGGTGACGAACACCGCCCTCGGCCTCGGCTCGGTCTTCGGCGGCGCCGCCCTCGTCATCGACGAGCCGTGGGCCTACGTCGGCGTCTTCTTCCTCAACGCCGCGTTCACCGGCTTCGCGGCCTGGAACACGACGCGGCTGCCGCTCCTGCCGCCCCACACGCGCGCCGAGGGGGAGCCGCGCCTGGCGGTGCTGCGCGACTGGCCCTACGTCGTCATCACGATCATCACGGGGCTCTTCTCGCTCCACTTCTTCGTCATGGAGCTCGGCCTCGCGCTCTTCATCTCGGCGCGGACGGCGGCGCCCCCGGTCATGGTCGCCGTGCTGCTCGTCCTCAACACGGCGGCCGTCGCCCTCTTCCAGGTGCGGCTCTCGCGGCGGGCCGACTCGGTCGAGGCGGGGGCGCGGGCCCTCGTGCGGGGTGCGTGGTGGATCGCCGCGGGCTTCGCGGTCGTCGGCCTCGCCGAGCGCGGCACCGCGTGGGTCGCCATCGTCGCCCTCGTGGCCGGCTCGCTCGTGCACGTCGTCGGGGAGATGATCGGGTCGGGCGGGCAGTGGGGCCTGCAGATGGGCCTCGCGCCGCACGAGCGGCAGGGGCAGTACCAGGGCTTCGCCGGGCTGGGCTTCAGCGTGCTCGCGGTCGTGGGCCCGCCGGTGGTCACGTACTTCTGCGTCGACCTCGGCGAGACGGGCTGGCTCGTGCTCGCCGCCTTCATGGTCGTCATCGCCCTCGTGTCGGTGCCCGCCGCCCGGTGGGCGCTCGCCTCGCGCGAGCGCTACGGCGTGACGACGCACTCGGGCTGAGCCCAGGAGCGGCCGGTCGGGGAGCAGGTGCGGTCGGCCGGGACGTTCTCGAGCGGCAGGTCGTAGCCGGGCTCGGCCGTGCTGCGCACCGCACCGGGCGTGCGGGCAGCGTGCGGCCGTGGGCGTGGACGGGACCTGCCGTCCCGGCTGAGAGAATGGGCGTATGCCGCCCTCCGCCCTCCCCGACGGTGACCCCGCTCCCGAGTCGGGGGAGCTGCCGGCCCCGGCGCTCGCGGACCTCGCGGCCACCGACCTCGGCATCTACGTCCACGTGCCGTTCTGCACCGTGCGGTGCGGCTACTGCGACTTCAACACCTACACGCTGACCGAGCTCGGCGGCCCGGGCGCGAGCATCGGCATCGACTCCTACGCCGACGCGGCCCTGCGTGAGCTCGACCTCGCCCGCGCGGTGCTCGGCGGCGGGACGTCCGAGGTGCCGGCGGTCTCGACGGTCTTCGTCGGGGGAGGCACCCCGACGATGCTCCGCTCGAGCGACCTCGTGAAGGTCGTCGACGGCATCCGTGCACGGTTCGGGCTCGCGCCCGACGCCGAGGTGACGACGGAGGCGAACCCCGACTCGGTGACGGCGGACTCCCTGCGCGCGCTCGCCGACGGTGGCTTCACGCGCGTCTCCGTCGGCATGCAGTCGGCCGTCCCGCACGTGCTGGGCACCCTCGAGCGCACGCACGACCCCGACAACGTCGCGCGGGCCGTCGACGCCGCGCGCGCGGCGGGTCTGCAGGTGAGCGTCGACCTCATCTACGGCACGCCGGGGGAGTCGCTCGCCGACTGGCGCCGCAGCCTCGAGGCGGCCGTCGCGCTCGGGCCCGACCACGTGTCGGCCTACGCCCTCGTCGTCGAGGAGGGCACCAAGCTCGCCGCGCAGGTGCGTCGCGGCGTCGTGCCGGCTCCCGAGGACGACGACGAGGCCGACAAGTACGAGCTCGCCGACGAGCTGCTGGGAGCCGCGGGCTTCGGGTGGTACGAGGTGAGCAACTGGGCGCGCGACGAGAGCCGACGCTGCCGGCACAACGTCGCCTACTGGTCGGGCACGAACTGGTGGGGCGTCGGCCCCGGCGCGCACAGCCACGTGGGCGGCGTGCGCTGGTGGAACGTCAAGCACCCGAGCGCGTATGCCGCCCGGCTGGGTGCCGGACTCTCGCCGGCCCACGCGCGTGAGTCGCTGACCGACGAGCAGCGCTACGACGAGCGGGTGCTGCTCGGCTCGCGGCTCGTCGACGGCCTGCCGCTCGACGATCTGCGAGGATCGGGGCGCACCGCGGTGGCGGGGCTCATCGCCGACGGGCTCGTCGAGGGTGCTGCCGTCGTGCGCGACGCCCGACTGGTCCTCACCCGGCGCGGGCGCCTGCTCGCCGACACCGTGGTGCACCGGCTCCTCGCAGCCCCGGGGTCGCCGGGCTAGACCCCGACGAGGAAGGCACCCGATGGCCGAGCCGCAGAGCACGCACGAGCGTCACCCGGACGCGCGGACCGTCGTCGCGACCGCGCGGGCGGCGTTCGACCGCGGCGTCACGAAGCCCCGAGCCTGGCGCGTGGCCCAGCTGCAGGCGCTGCGGCGGCTGCTCGTGGAGCATGCCGACGACCTCGCCACGGCCCTGCACACCGACCTCGGCAAGGGCGCGACCGAGGCCTGGGTCACCGAGACCGGCTTCGTCGTGCGCGAGATCGACCACACGCTGCGCCACCTGCGCAGCTGGCTCGCACCGAGCCGGGTGCGGGTGCCGCTCTTCCTCGCGCCGTCGCGCGCGGAGGTGGTGCTGGAACCGCTCGGCGTCGTGCTCGTCGTCGCGCCGTGGAACTACCCCGTGCAGCTGACCCTGGCGCCGCTCGTCGGCGCCCTCGCGGCCGGCAACGCCGTGGTCGTCAAGCCCAGCGAGCTCGCGCCGGCCACCTCCACCGTCCTCGCGCGGCTGCTCCGCGAGCACCTCGACCGGGACGCCGTGCACGTGGTCGAGGGCGGCGTGCCGGAGACGACCGCCCTGCTCGCCGAGCGCTTCGACCACATCTTCTACACCGGCAACGGCACCGTCGGCCGCATCGTGCTGCAGGCCGCCGCGGTGCACCTGACGCCCGTGACGCTCGAGCTCGGTGGCAAGTCGCCGGCCTACGTCGCGGACGACGCCGACCTCGAGGTCGCGGCCCGTCGCCTCGTCTGGGGCAAGTTCACCAACGCCGGTCAGACCTGCGTCGCCCCGGACTACGTCATCGCGAGCCGCGCCACCATCGATGCGCTGAAACCCTTGCTGGTCAAGGCGATTCGGGAGTCCTTCGGCGACGACCCGCAGGCGTCGGCGGACTACGGCTCCATCGTCAGTGCGCGGCACCTCGAGCGCCTCACGGGGCTCGTCGATCCCTCGCGCGTCGTCGTCGGGGGGCGGTCGGACCCGGCGGCGCGCTACCTCGAGCCGACGGTCGTCGAGGCCGACGGCGACGACCCCGACGAGGCGGTGATGCAGGAGGAGATCTTCGGGCCGGTGCTGCCGCTCGTCGAGGTGGCCGGCCTCGACGAGGCGATCGCCCTCGTCAACCGCAGGGACAAGCCCCTCGCGCTCTACGTCTTCACCGCGGACGACGACGTGCAACGCCGGTTCGTGCGCGACACCTCGTCCGGCGCGATCGGCGTCAACATCCCGCTCGCGCACCTCGCCGTGCCCGGGCTGCCCTTCGGTGGCGTCGGCGCGAGCGGCACCGGCGCCTACCACGGTCGCCGCTCGGTCGAGCTCTTCTCGCACGCCAAGGCCGTGCTGCGCACGCCGACCCGACCGGACTCGACGTCGTGGGTGCGACCGCCCTTCACGCGGCTCAAGGAGCGCGTCATCGACGGCGTCGTCGCCCCGGGACGGCGGTCGGCCCGGCGCTGACACCCTGGTGCGGTGGCGAGCGGGGCTCTAGCATGCCCGCTGGGTCGATCGCGGCACGTGAAGGGCGTGTCGCGTGGTTTTTCTGGGAAAACAGTGCCCTGTTGCGCAGATTGTCCTAGATTGCGCGAAGCGTCCCCCCGCCGACCCCTGGATCCCCACCCCCTGGATCCCGCCGACCCCTGCCGAATCGGGAGCATCCCATGCCACTGGCGACCCCCACCCCCGCGCACCGCCGCGCGCGCCCCCTCGCGCTGCTGCTCACCGTCGTCGCGCTCGTCGTCTCGGGCATCGGCCTGGCCGGCACGGCCCGTTCGGCCGAGTGGGTCGTGCTCTGCACGGGATACGACCCGTGCGCGGGCGCCGGCTACGGCAACGCCGGCTACCAGAACGTGAGCTCGACGAGCTACTGGCGCCAGTCGACCGGGCACAACTGCACCAACTACGTCGCCTACCGCCTCGTGCGCAACGGGCTGCCGAACACCAAGCCCTCGACGCTGTCGGGCAACGCCTACAACTGGGGCCCGTCGTTCCCGGGCCAGACGAACGACGACCCCGCCGTCGGCGCGGTGGCCTGGTGGAACACCTCCTTCTCCTCGACCGGCCACGTCGCCTACGTCGAGAAGGTCGTCTCGGCCGACGAGATCCTCATCTCCGAGGACAACTGGGGCGGTGACTTCCGCTGGCGCAAGGTGACGCGCACGGGCGGTCGCTGGCCCAACGGCTTCATCCACCTGCGCGACCAGGCCGCACCGGTCGTCGACGTCGACGCCTACCGCCCCCTGACGCCGGTCACCCTGCTCGACACGCGCACCGGCGTCGGCGTCGCGGCGGGCAAGGTGGCCGGTGGGACGTCGGTCAGCGTGCCGGTGGCGGGCCGGGCCGGCATCCCCTCGGGGGTGGGGACCGCCCTGCTCAACGTCACGGTGACCGCCGCGGCGAGCCCGGGCTACCTCACGGCCTACCCCTCCGGCACGGCGCAGCCGGGTTCGCGGAGCGTCTCGTTCCCGGCCGGCACCACGCTGCGCGAGCACGTGCCCGCCCGCGTCGGTGCGGACGGCCGGGTGCGGCTCTACACCTCGCGATCGACCGACCTCGTCGTCACGGTGGTCGGCTGGTACCCGACGACGGGCCACCTCGTCTCCGTGACGCCCACACGCGTGATCGACACCCGTACCGGAACCGGGGTCGCCAAGGTGCGCGTGCCGGCGGGCGGCAGCGTCGACCTGCCCCTCGCGGGCCGGGGACTCGTCCCGTCCACCGGGGCCACGGCCGTGGTGCTCGACCTGTCGGCCACGACGCCGAGCGCCGGAGGGTGGCTGACGGCATACCCCACGGGGTCGGCGCGCCCGACGACCGCGCACGTGCGCTACGACGCCGGTGCGGACATGACGGGCGCCGTCCTGACGCGCCTCGGCACGGGCGGCAGCGTGACGATCCACTCGACCGCGCAGACCGACCTGCTCGTCGACGTGCTCGGGTGGGTCAAGGTCGGCGCCGACCTCGTGCCGGTGTCGCCGACGCGCCTGCTCGACACGCGCTCGGGTCTCGGCGCGCCCACCGGGCGGGTGGCCGCCGGTCGCACCGTCACGATCCCGGTGCTCGGCCGCGGCGGCGTGCCGACGGTCGGCGTGCGCGCCGTCTCGCTCACCGTCACACCCATCGCGCCGACCGCGGCGACGGGGGTGACCGCCTACCCGAGCGGCACGGCCCGCCCGGTGAACGCCGACGTCACGGTCGGCAGCGGCCGGACGTTCGTCAACAGCGTCGTCGTGCCCGTCGGGGCCGACGGCAGCGTGACGCTGCACACCTCGGCGTCCGCCTACCTCGTCGTCGACGTGCAGGCGTACCTCAAGAAGTGAGGACCTGAGCCGGCCGGGTGGGACCGGGCTCAGCTCCTCGCGCCCGTCAGGGCAGCCGTGGGTCCGGCGCCGCAGCAGCGGTGCCGGACCCCCGTGCGTCTCAGGCTCCGGGCTCGGTCACGAAGTCGATGAGCTCCTCGACGCTCGCGAGGAGGGTCGGCTCGAGGTCGGAGTAGCTGCGCACCGTGCCGAGGATCCGCTTCCACGCCCGGGCGATGTCGGCCTGAGTGGCGTGCGGCCAGCCGAGCTCCGCGCAGATGCCGTGCTTCCACGAGGTGCCGCGGGGGATGACCGGCCACTGCTGCCAGCCGAGGCGCTCGGGGCGCACCGACTGCCACACGTCGACGTAGGGGTGGCCGAGCACCTTGACGTGCCGCGACAGCCCCGGGAGCGCGCGGGCCTGCTCGACGATGCGGGCCTCCTTGGTGCCGGGCACGAGGTGGTCGACGAGGACGCCGAGCCGGCGGCCCGGCCCGGGCTCGAACTCGGCGATGATGCCGGCGAGGTCGTCGACGCCGTCCATCAGCTCGACGACGACGCCCTCGACCCGCAGGTCGTCGCCCCAGACCTTCTCGACGAGCTCCGCGTCGTGGCGGCCCTCGACGTAGATCCGCGAGCCGCTGGCGACCCGGGCCCGGGCGCCCTGGACGGCGACCGACCCGCTCGCCGTGCGGGACTCGGCGCGCCGGGCGTCGGCGAGGCGCGCGCTCGCCGCGGCGGTGGGCGGGGTCAGCGTCACGGGTGCCCCGTCGACGAGGAAGCCGGGCCCGAGGGGGAACGCCTTGGTGCGCCCCCGCCGGTCCTCGAGGTGGACGACATGCATGCCGCCCACCTTCTCGACCCGCACGACGGCGCCGACCCAGCCGGTCTCGACCTCCTCGACGACGAGGTCGGGCTCCGCGGGCAGGGGCGTCGAGCGCCCCCGCTTCGGGGCGCGCCAGTCGCCGCTCAGCACGTCGGATCCGTATCGGTCGATGGGAGGCACGGCAAGGGAGCGTATGCGGCCGGGCGGGCGCGCGCCGCGGCGCCACGCGGGTGGGCGGCGGGCGGCATACGGTGGAGTCGGAGATCCGCGGCCCACGACGTAGACTTGGCACTCGTCGACCGAGAGTGCCAGAGTCGGTCGGCGTCCGCCGTGCGAGGCGGTGACCGGGCAGCGAAGGAGGGACACGTTGAGCGAGGACCGCAGGTTGATGGTGCTGCGCGCCATCGTGCAGGACTACGTCCAGACCTCCGAGCCCGTCGGCAGCAAGGCCCTCGTCGAGCGCCACCACCTCGGCGTCAGCGCGGCCACGGTGCGCAACGACATGGCGCTGCTCGAGGAGGAGGGGCTGATCCACGCCCCGCACACCTCCGCCGGGCGCGTGCCGACCGACGCGGGCTACCGCGTCTTCGTCGACCGGCTGAGCGCGGTCAAGCCGCTCGGCCCGGGGGAGCGGCGCGCCATCAGCCAGTTCCTCGAGGGCGCCGTCGACCTCGACGACGTCGTCGACCGCACCGTGCGCCTCCTCGCCGGGCTCACCCGCCAGGTCGCGGTCGTGCAGTACCCGTCGCTGACCCGTTCGACGGTGCGGCACATCGAGCTCGTGCCCATGGGCACGAGCCACCTGATGATCGTGCTCATCGTCAACACCGGACGCGTCGAGCAGCGCGTCGTCGACACCGGCCGCGTGCTCGCGGACGCCGACGGCGAGCGGCTCGTGGCCTCGATGCGCACGCGGCTCAACGAGGTGGCCGCGGGCGTGCCCTTCACGGTCGCCGCCGCCCGGCTGCGCCACCTCGTCGACGACGCCGCGGCTGCGGCCGGCGCCGACGACACCGCCGACACCGACCGGGTGGCCATGGAGGCCGTCGTCTCGGCGCTCGGCGACGCCCTCGTCGAGGAGCGCGAGGAGCGCGTCGTGCTCGCCGGCCAGGCGAACCTCGCCCGCGCCGGCACCGACTTCCCGCGCACCATCGGGCCGATCCTCGAGGCGCTCGAGGAGCACGTGACCCTGCTGCGGCTGCTCGGCCAGCTCGGCGACGACCCGGAGCTCGTCTCCGTGCGGATCGGCTCGGAGAACCCCGTGACCGGCCTGCAGACGACCTCGCTCGTCTCGATGGGGTACGGCTCCGGGGCGGAGCGCGTGGCGAGCCTCGGGGTGCTCGGCCCGACCCGCATGGACTACCCCACGACGATGGCCTCGGTCCGCGCCGTCGCCCGCTACGTCTCCGAGATCCTCGACGCGAACCAGGCCACCTGACCACCCGCCCGACCCGGCCGGACCCTCCGACCGGCCACCGACCGCTCGCGGCGCCGACGACGCCACGCCGTGACCGACGGAACCGAACGCACCACGCACCAGAAGGAAGCCCAGCTTGAACGACTACTACGCCGTCCTCGGGGTCTCGCGCGACGCGAGCCAGGAGGAGATCAAGAAGGCCTACCGCCGGCTCGCCCGCAAGCTGCACCCCGACGTCAACCCGGGTGCCGAGGCGGAGGAGGAGTTCAAGCGGGTCTCGCAGGCCTACGACGTGCTCTCCGACCCGCAGAAGCGCCAGTCGTTCGACATGGGCGCCGACCCGTTCGCCTCGGGCGGCGGAGCCGGCTTCGGCGCGGGCCAGGGCTTCTCGTTCAGCGACGTCATGGACGCCTTCTTCGGCGCCGGCCAGGCGGGCGGCGCGCGCGGACCCCGTTCACGCGTGCAGCGCGGCCAGGACGCCCTCGTGCGCCTCGACATCGACCTCGCCAAGGCCGTCTTCGGCTCCGAGGAGGAGCTGACGCTCGACACCGCCGTCGGCTGCGGCCGGTGCGGCGGCGACGGCGCCGAGCCCGGCACCGGCCGGCAGACCTGCCCCATCTGCAACGGGGCCGGCGAGGTGCAGCAGATCCAGCGCAGCTTCCTCGGCCAGGTGATGACCTCGCGGCCGTGCGTCAACTGCCAGGGCTTCGGCGCGACGCTGACCGACCCCTGCCACGACTGCTCGGGCGACGGCCGCGTGCGCACCCGGCGCTCGCTCAAGCTGAAGATCCCCGCGGGCGTCGACACCGGCACCCGCATCCAGCTGACCGGGGAGGGCGAGGTGGGCCCGGGCAACGGGCCCCAGGCCGACCTCTACGTCGAGATCCGCGTCGTCAACCACGAGACGTACACCCGTCGCGGCGACGACCTCCACTGCAGCGTCGAGCTGCCCATGGCGGCCGCCGCCCTCGGCACGAGCTTCAAGCTCTCGACCTTCGACGGCATGGAGGACCTCGAGATCAAGCCGGGCACGCAGAGCGGTGACGTGTTCACCCTCCGCGGCCTCGGCGTCACGCACCTGCGGCACGGCGGCCGCGGCGACCTGCTCGTGCACGCGAACGTGCAGACCCCGACCCGCCTCACCGACGAGCAGCAGGAGCTGCTGCGCCAGTTCGCGGCGCTGCGCGGCGAGGAGCGTCCCGAGGGCCGGCTGACCCCGGCGAACAAGGGGCTCTTCGGCAAGCTGCGCGACGCCTTCAAGGAGAAGTGAGCCGCGTGGCCCGGCGGGTGCTGCGGTGACCCACCAGCTCTTCCTCGGCGAGCCCGGCGCGGTGGCGGCCGCGGTCGTCGGTGCGTCGTTCCTGCTCGAGGGTGACGAGGGGCGCCACGCGGCGACCGTCGTGCGGGTGCGCCCGGGCGAGCGCTGCTACGTCAGCGACGGTGCCGGCCGCCGGCTCCTCGTCGAGGCGACCGACGTCGACCGCGGCTGGGTGCGCGGCTCGGTGCTCGAGGTCGACGTCGAGCCGGAGCCGGCCCCCCGCTTCGTCCTCGTGCAGGCCCTTGCCAAGGGTGACCGCGACGAGCAGGCCGTGGAGGCGGCCACCGAGCTCGGCGTCGACGAGGTGGTGCCGTGGCAGGCCGAGCGCTCCGTCGTCGTCTGGCGAGGTGAGCGCGCGGCCCGCTCGCTCGCGAAGTGGGCGGCCGTCGTGACGCGGGCGACGAAGCAGTCGCGCCGGTCCCGGATGCCGGTCACGACCCCCGCGGTCAACCTCACCGCCCTCGCGGGGCGGGTGCGGTCGGCCGCCCTGACGCTCGTGCTCCACGAGGACGCCGCCGAGCCGCTCGCCGCGGTCGACCTGCCCGCGGACGGCGACGTGCTCGTGGTCGTCGGCCCGGAGGGCGGCATCACCGGGCACGAGCTCGAGGTGCTGACCGGGGCGGGGGCGCGGACCGTGCGACTGGGGTCGACGATCCTGCGCGCGTCCTCCGCCGGGCCGGCCGCGCTCGCCGTGCTCAGCGCGCGCGCCCGCTGGCGCTGACGGCATACGGCCAGGGCGCTCAGCGGGCGGTGACGGGCACGCGCTGCTCGGCGATCGGTGCGCCGCTCTCGGCGCTCGTCGCGAAGACGCGCAGGACGTAGTCGCCGGCCGGCACGGCCTGGGTGCGGAAGGCGTACGAGCCGCGGGCCGGGGCCGCCTCGGAGGCCGTCGTGAACCCGGAGTCGACGCGCGCCCCACCGCGCAGCAGCTCCCACTCGACGTTCGCCTCGAAGACGCTCGCGACACCCGACACCCGCAGGGCGGCGCCCGCCGCGACGACGGCGCCGCGGCGCGGCTCGTCGACCCATATCGGGGCGACCTGCTCGAGCACGGCCTGGGGGTCGGTCGGACGCGTGACGGTGGACGACACCGGGTGGCCCGGGGCGACGAGGGAGCCGCCGTCGGCGAGCTCGAACCGGACGGGCAGGCTCTGGCCGAGGGCCGCCTGGACCGTCCAGGCGAGCTGCTCGGCCGCGAGGCCCGACGTGTCGGTCGTGCCCGACGAGAGGCGCACCGTGATGACGTCGCCCCCCACGGCGACCGACTCGACGGTCACGCCCGCCCAGGCGGCGAGGTAGCCCGACCCGGCGGGGACGGTCCCGGTCGCGAGGCGCAGCGCCCCCAGGGCCTTGGACTCGGGGGTCGCGGGCGCGGCCACCGTCCCCGGAACGAACTCGCGGAACAGCCCCACCCGGTCGGAGCCGGCCACGACGGGGCCGAGGTAGTAGACGGGCAGGACGGCCGTCGTCGTGGCCGGGGGCACGTTCGTCGCCGTGCCCGAGGGAGCCGACGGACCGGAGCTCGCCGGTGCCGTGGGGCCGGTGGCGGTCTGGGTCGGCACGCTCGACGGTGCGGTCGAGGGGCCGGTCGACGGGCCGGTCGACGGGCCGGTCGAGGCCGTGCCCGACGACCGGCCGGCCGTCGCGCTCTGCACCGCGGTCGGGGTCGAGGCCACCGGCGGCGAGGTCGGGGTGCCGGGGCGGCTCACCACCCACGCCGTGCCCGCGACGAGCAGCACCGCGGCCGCGGCCGCCGCAGGCACGAGCCAGCGGCGGCCGCGACGGCCGGGGGCGCTGGCCCCGGCCCGCGGCGCGTTCGCGTCGGCGAGGATCGCGCCCAGCCGGTCGGCCGGGGCGATGGCTCGCGCCTCGTCGTCG
This sequence comes from Terrabacter sp. NPDC000476, assembly GCF_040300125.1. Taxonomy (NCBI): domain Bacteria; kingdom Bacillati; phylum Actinomycetota; class Actinomycetes; order Micrococcales; family Intrasporangiaceae; genus Terrabacter; species Terrabacter sp. NPDC000476. Next base: position 1,089,668 of record NZ_JBEPDF010000001.1, on the reverse strand, counting down.
AGGGCCCGGCGCAGCCGGTCCTCCACGGGTCGCAGGCCTGCGCCGATGAGTGCCGGCTCGCGGTCGCTCGCCCCGGGCCGCTCACTCCTCGCGCGGCTCTCGTGGCTCTCGTGGCTCTCGTGGCTCTCGTGGCTCTCGTGGCTCTCGTGGCTCTCGTGGTTCACGCGGGCGCCGTGGCTCCGGCCGGGGCGCGTCTCGTCGGTGGTCATGTCAGCTCCAGGGGGTCGACGGTGCGGCGCAGGGTGGTGAGCCCGCGGTGCGCGTGGGTCTTGACGGCCCCCGCGGAGATCTCGAGGGCCCGGGCGATCTGGGCCTCGGAGAGGTCGGAGTAGTAGCGCAGCACGAGCACCTCGCGCTGCCGGGGCGGCAGGGCCGCGAGGGCCTCGAGCACCGCCTCGCGGTCGGCCGCGCGCAGGACCTGGGTCTCGGCGCTGCCGTGGCTCGCCCGCCCGGGGGCGTCGGCCGCCGCGGCCTCACGGGCCGCGTGCCGGTCGACGACGACCGCGTGCCGCTGGGCGGACCGGCAGCCGTTGACGACGGCGGTCTGCAGGTAGCCCACGACGCGGCCGCCGTCGCGGATCGAGGCCCAGCTGCGATGGGTCGCGACGAACGCGTCCTGCACGACGTCCTCGGCGGCGAGCTGGTCGCGCAGCAGCAGCCACGCGAGGCGCACGAGGCGGTGCCAGTGGGCGTGGTAGAGCTCGGCGACCGCGGCGTCGGGGTCGCTCGGCAGCTCGGCGCGCCCACCGCGATCGGGAGCCTCGGCACCGTCGGCTCGCTCGCCGGGCCCGCCCCGCTCGGCGGGGTCGTCGGGCTCGCTGCGCTGGCCGACCGGCATACCCAACGTTCTCACGCACCTCTGACGCGCAGGGGCACGCCATGGTTGACACGGTGTGCGGCATTCGTCCCGACGGCGTGGCTGCGCGTCGTCCCGTGCGCGCGGCGCCGCCGGTGCCTAGGGTGGCGCCATGACCTCGCAGACCCCGAGTGACTGCCTCTTCTGCAAGATCGTCGCGGGGGAGATCCCCTCCGACCGCGTCGCCGAGAGCGAGCGATCGGTCGCCTTCCGCGACATCAGCCCGGCGGCCCCCGTCCACGTCCTCGTCGTGCCGCGGCGCCACGAGCCGACCGTCGGCGCGCTCGCGACCGCGTCCGGCGACGACCTCGCCGACGTCTTCCGCCTCGCCGCCCGCGTGGCGGAGCAGGAGGGCGTCGCGGACGCGCACCGGATGATCGTCAACACCGGGGCCGGTGCGGGGCAGACGGTCTTCCACGCGCACGTCCACGTGCTCGCCGGGGCCGCCTTCACCGAGGGGAGCATGGTGTGAGCGCGACGTCGACGCCCGACGACGGGGCCACCACCACGCCCGCCGTCCCGGGTGCCCCCGGCGCAGCCCCGGTCGCCTCCGGGGCCGGCGCGGCCGCCGTCCCGGCGACGCCGAAGGAGCCGGCCGAGCCCACCGACGACCTCGTGACGACGTCGCACACGCTCAAGCTCGGGCGGCGCCGGCTGCGCTACACCGCCACGACCGGTCGCGTCGTGCTCCGCGAGGAGGAGCACGCGGAGGGCACCTTCGGTGGCCACAAGGCCCGCGCCGAGCTGTCGATGACGAGCTACGTGCTCGACGACGCCGACGCGCGCACCCGCCCGGTCACCTTCGCCTTCAACGGCGGGCCGGGCAGCTCGAGCGTGTGGCTGCACCTCGGCCTGCTCGGCCCCCGCCGCGTCGTGACCGGCGACGTGGGCGCGCTCGTGCCACCGCCCTACGACCTCGTCGACAACCCGGAGTCGCTCCTCGCCGTCAGCGATCTCGTCTTCATCGACCCGATGTCCACGGGCTACTCGCGCGCCGTCGAGGGCGGCAAGCCGGGGGAGTACCACGGCTACCAGAAGGACGTCGAGTCCGTAGCGGAGCTGATCCGGCTCTGGACCTCGCGCCACGGCCGCTGGATGTCGCCGAAGTTCGTCGCCGGCGAGTCCTACGGCACGCTGCGCGGCGCGGCGCTCGCCGAGCACCTCCAGTCGCGCTTCGGGATGTACCTCAACGGCCTCATCCTCATCAGCAGCGTGCTCGACCTCAGCTCGGTCGACTTCGAGAACCAGCGCAACGACCGTGCCCACGCCCTCTACCTGCCGACGTACGCCGCCGTCGCCCACTACCACGGCAAGCACGGGCGCAGGTCGCTCCGTTCCGTGCTCGACGAGGCGGAGGCGTATGCCGCCCGCGACTACCCGTGGGTGCTCTCCCGCGGCTCCCGGCTGGGGCGCGCGGAGCGGGCCGAGGCGGTCTCGACCCTCGCCCGCCTGTCGGGCCTCACCGAGGACTACGTCGACCGGGCCGACCTGCGCATCGAGCACTGGCGCTACTTCACCGAGCTGCTCCGCGACGAACGGCGCTCGGTCGGGCGCCTCGACGCCCGCTTCACCGGTCCTGCCGCCGCCGCGATCGCCGAGAACATGGACGCCGACCCGTCGCACGACGCCATCGCCGGGCCGTATGCCGCGGCCTGGAACCACTACGTGCGCGACGAGCTCGGCTACCGCAGCGACCTGCACTACGAGCAGATATCGCGTCTCGTGCACCCGTGGAGCTTCAAGGACTTCGAGGGCCGCCCCATCGACGTGTCCCCGAAGCTGGAACGGGCGATGCGCCAGAACCCGCACCTGCGCGTGCACGTCGCCTACGGCTACTACGACGGCGCGACGCCCCACTTCGCCGCCGAGGACGTCGTCGCCCACCTCCAGCTGCCCGACGAGCTCGTCGCCAACATCGAGCACGCGTACTACGAGGCGGGGCACATGATGTACGTCCACGAGCCGTCGCGGGTGCGCCAGAGCGCGGATCTCGCGGAATTCGTGGTGAGGAGCGCGCGCCGCGACACGTAGACTCGATCCCACGATGAATGACGCGCACCCTCGCCTCCCCGAGTCCGACCGCCCCGAGGGCACCTCCGCCGACGGAGCACCCGACACCGCAGACGGTTCGCCGGTGCTCACCCGGCAGATCCCGCCGCCGATCGAGATGGTGACGCTCCTCGGCCCCCGCGACGAGATGCTGCGCACGATGGAGCGCCAGTTCCCGCTCGTCGACACGCACGTCCGCGGCAACGAGATGACGTTCGTCGGGCCGGCCGGCGAGCTCGAGATCATCGACAGCCTGGTCGACGAGCTGCTCGTCATCGTCGAGACCGGGCAGCCGCTCAACCGCGACGCCGTCGAGCGCTCGATCTCGATGCTGCGCAGCCAGACCGTCGAGCGTCCCGCCGACGTGCTGACGATGAACATCGTCAGCAGCCGGGGCCGCACGATCCGGCCCAAGACGCTGAACCAGAAGCGCTACGTCGACGCCATCGACCAGCACACCATCGTCTTCGGCATCGGCCCGGCCGGCACCGGCAAGACGTACCTCGCGATGGCCAAGGCCGTCGCCGCGCTGCAGGCCAAGCAGGTCAACCGGATCATCCTCACGCGTCCCGCCGTCGAGGCGGGTGAGCGCCTCGGCTTCCTGCCCGGCACGCTCAACGACAAGATCGACCCCTACCTGCGGCCGCTCTACGACGCGCTGCACGACATGGTCTCGCCCGAGACGATCCCCAAGCTGATGGCCTCCGGCACCATCGAGGTCGCCCCGCTCGCCTACATGCGCGGGCGCTCGCTCAACGACGCGTTCATCATCCTCGACGAGGCGCAGAACACCTCGAGCGAGCAGATGAAGATGTTCCTCACCCGCCTCGGCTTCGGCTCGAAGATGGTCGTCACCGGCGACATCACCCAGGTCGACCTCCCCGGCGGCACCCGCTCGGGCCTCAAGATCGTGCGCGACATCCTCGGCGACGTCGACGACATCCACTTCGCCGAGCTCACCTCGCACGACGTCGTGCGCCACCGGCTCGTCAGCGCCATCGTCGACGCGTACGACCGCGACGACAACCGGGCGCAGAAGCGGGCGCGCAGGGCGGCGCAGGAGGCCGGCCCCACCGGCGGGCGCACCGGGAAGCGGGCGACCCGGCATACGGGATCGGATGCCGCTGTGGCACAGGGGGACCCGGCGTGAGCATCGACGTCCTCAACGAGACCGACGCGGACGTCGACGAGCTCGAGCTGCTGGCGTGCGCGCAGTACGTCATGGAGCAGATGCGCGTGCACCCGCAGGCCGACCTCTGCATCAAGCTCGTCGACGAGGACGCGATGGAGGTGCTCCACGTGCAGTGGATGGACCTGCCCGGCCCCACCGACGTCATGAGCTTCCCCATGGACGAGCTGCGTCCGGGGCGCGAGGGCCAGGAGCCGGAGGAGGGCACCCTCGGCGACATCGTGCTCTGCCCGTCGGTCGCCGCCAAGCAGGCGGTCGAGGCCGGGCACGCCCCCATCGAGGAGATGCTGCTGCTCACGACGCACGGCATCCTGCACCTGCTCGGCTACGACCACGCCGAGCCCGACGAGGAGCGCGAGATGTTCGAGCTGCAGCGCCAGCTCCTGCTGACGTTCCTCGCCACGCGCAACCGCCCCGGCGCCTGAGCGGACGGCAGAACCGATGCTCCCGCAGCTCGTCCTCCCGGCCCTCGTCAGCATCGTCGTGGCGTTCCTGCTCTCCGCGGCCGAGGCCGCCATCTTCCGCATGTCGCGCGTGCGCGCGCAGGAGCTCTTCGACGAGGGGCGTTCCGGCGCGAAGTCGCTCCTCACCGTCGTCGGCGACTCGCCGGCCTACCTGTCGGTCATCGCGTTCCTGCGCGTCGTCGCCGAGGCGACGACGGCCGTCCTCGTCACCCTCGCCGTCGCGGGGCAGGTGACCTCCACGTGGGGCCGCGCGCTGCTCAGCATCGCGATCATGGCGATCGTCTCCTTCGTCGTCGTCGGCGTCTCGCCGCGCACGCTCGGGCGCCAGCACTACGACACCGTCGCGCTCTGGAGCGCGCCCTTCGCCGTCGGGCTGCGTCGCGTGCTCGGCCCGGTCGCGAAGCTGCTCGTCGTGCTCGGCAACGCCGTCACGCCGGGCAAGGGCTACACCGACGGGCCGTTCCAGACCGAGTCGGAGCTGCGTGATCTCGTCGACATGGCCGGTGACTCCGACGTCATCGAGGCCGACGAACGGGAGATGATCCACTCCGTCTTCGAGCTCGGCGACACCGTGGCGCGGGCGGTCATGGTGCCGCGCACCGACATGGTCGTGCTCGACGCCGACAAGACCCTGCGCAGCGCGATGTCGCTCTTCCTGCGCTCCGGCTTCTCGCGCATCCCCGTCGTCGGCGAGGACAGCGACGACGTGCGCGGCCTGCTCTACTTCAAGGACGTCGCGCGACGCCTCACCGCGGCGCCCGAGGACGGGCGGCACCTCGCGACCGAGGTGATGCGGCCCATGCACTTCGTGCCCGAGAGCAAGCCCGTCGACGACCTGCTCCGCGAGATGCAGCGCGACCAGAACCACTTCGCCATCGTCGTCGACGAGTACGGCGGCACCGCGGGCCTCGTCACGATCGAGGACATCATCGAGGAGATCGTCGGAGAGATCGCCGACGAGCACGACCGTGAGGCGCCCGGCGTCGAGCAGCTCGAGGACGGCACGCTCCGCGTCCCGGCCTCGATGGACATCGACGACCTCGCCGAGCTCTTCGACGTGACGATCGAGGAGGAGGACGTCGACACGGTCGGCGGCCTGCTGACGAAGGTCATCGGGCGCGTCCCGATCGTCGGCTCGTCCGGTACGGTCGCCGGACTGGAGCTGACGGCCGAGCGGATGGCCGGACGCCGCCACCGCGTCGCGTCGGTCATCGTGCACCGCGCCGCGGTGCCCGACGAGCACGACCCGCACCCCGCCGGGGAGCCCGAGGCCCCCACGACGCGGCACACCACGACGGAGGACGCCCATGGGCACGCAGGACGCTGAGCCGACCGAGGGCGCGCGCCTCCCCGGTGCCGGGCGACCCGACGACTACCGGGCCGGGTTCGCCTGTCTCGTGGGGCGACCCAACGCCGGCAAGTCGACGCTGACGAACGCGCTCGTGGGGCAGAAGGTCGCCATCACGAGCTCGAAGCCGCAGACGACCCGCCACACGATCCGCGGCGTCGCGACGACGCCGACGGCGCAGGTGATCCTCGTCGACACCCCGGGTCTGCACAAGCCGCGGACCCTGCTGGGGCAGCGGCTCAACGACCTCGTCCGCGAGACGCTCCTCGAGGTCGACGTCATCGGCTTCTGCCTGCCCGCCGACCAGCGCATCGGGCCGGGCGACACGTTCATCGCGACCGAGCTCAAGGAGCTGCGCTCGGTGCGGCGCCGTCCCGTCGTCGCCATCGCCACCAAGGCCGACGCCGTCGACCGCGAGCGGCTGGCCGAGCACCTCATGGCCATCGACCAGCTGGGCGAGTGGGACGCGATCGTCCCGTGCTCGGCCGTGTCGGGCAGCCAGGTCGAGGATGTGCGCGACGTGCTCGCGTCCTTCCTGCCGCGGTCGCCGCAGCTCTACCCCGACGGCGTGCTCACCGACGAGCCCGAGATGGTGATGATCGCCGAGCTCGTGCGCGAGGCGGCCCTCGAGGGCGTGCGCGACGAGCTGCCGCACTCCCTGGCCGTCGTCGTCGAGGAGATGGTGCCCCGCGAGGACCGGCCCGAGGACAGCCCGCTGCTCGACGTGCGGGTCAACGTCTTCGTCGAGCGGCCGAGCCAGAAGGCCATCGTCATCGGTCGCGGCGGCTCCCGGCTGCGCGAGGTCGGCACCAACGCCCGCAAGGGCATCGAGGCGCTCCTCGGCCAGAAGGTCTTCCTCGACCTGCACGTCAAGGTCGCCAAGGACTGGCAGCGCGACCCGAAGCAGCTGCAGCGCCTCGGCTTCTGAGGCGGGCCAACGGATTTCGTGGTGGGCGCGCCGTCGTCTAGCCTGCCGCGATGAGCAGCCCCATCCAGCGCCGCGTCGGCCAGGTCTTCGTCCCCGTCATCGACATGCAGGCGGCGATCCGCTGGTATGCCGACCTGCTCGGCTTCGAGCCGGGCGACGCCTCCCACGGGGGCACGATCTTCGACGTCCCGACTGACGGCGAGACCCGCCTCGCCCTCGACGCGAACCGTCCGGACGTCGACGGGGGTGGGCCACCGCGCTTCTTCCTCTGGACCGACGACATGGCGGCGACGGTGCAGCACCTGCGCGCGCTCGGCGTGACGATCACCTCCGACGTCGAGGACATCGGCAGCGTCCTCTTCGTCCAGTTCGAGGACCCGGACGGCAACGCGCTCATGGTCTGCCAGCGCACCTGACGCAGGGTGCGTGAGGCTCGGCAGGGCCGTGGCCCGAAGGATTTCACAAGGCCGGTCCGGCACCGTGGTGGGCGACGGAAGACGACCGACCTGGACGGGAGTCCAGCCATGCACGATCACCACGAGACGGATGCGACGGACGCGACGGACGCGACGGACGCGACGGACGCGACGGACGCGACGAGCGGGTTCGCCCGGAGGACCATGCTGCGGCTGGGCGCTGCCGGCGGGCTCGGTGTCGCCCTCGCCGGAGCCAAGGCGTTCGGCCAGCCCTACCTGCAGGAGCGGGGCCTGCTCTCGCTCGACGGGGCGATCGGCGCCACCGGGACGGCGCTCGGCGACGCGATCTTCTACCTGGAGAAGTTCCCGACGAGTCCGCTCGTCCTCGATCCCTTCACCGACGAGCTGCCCGTCCCGAGGGCGCTCAAGCCGGAGGCGATCTCGGACGTCGGCTCGTGGGCCCAGCCGCCGGGCCCCGGTGACGGGCAGCAGAACTCACTCGGCAACGAGCGGCACCAGCTGTGGACGAGCGACATCGGGGGCCCCGACCCGGTGGTCTACCGCATCGAGCTGCAGGTGCGCCCGCACTCGTTCACGAGCTCGAAGGTGCTCGCCATCACGCCCGACGGCAAGCCGACCGTGTCGTTCGACGAGACCCGCCGCCGCTACCCGGCGGGCACGCCGAGGAACCTGCCGCCGAGCACGATCCACGGCTTCAACGGCACCTTCCCGGGGCCGATGATCAACGCCGAGTACGGCCGGCCGGCGCTGGTGCGCTTCGTCAACAACCTGGGCGAGAACCCCTTCGGGCTGGACCGCCAGGACTTCGGCGCGCCGGACCACTCGTTCCTCACCCACCTGCACAACGCGCACACCGCGCCGGAGAGCGACGGCAACCCGCACTACTCGAAGCTCTACGGCCCTAAGGCGGAGGGCTACGCGGTGGACTCGTGGTGCGACAACCTCTACCTCAACTGGCCCGCGGGCAACGACGACCGCGAGAAGCAGAGCTTCTTCTGGTTCCACGACCACCGGATGGACCACACCGGCGCGAACGTCTACAAGGGCATGGTCGGGCTGTACCCGATCTACGACCCGAAGGAGTATGCCGGCATCCCGGGCCGCTACGACGCGGGGCAGGAGACGGAGGGCCTGCGTCTGCCGGGTGTGCGCACCGACCACTCCGACGGTTCGTTCGACGTCGACTACGACATCCCGCTCGCGTTCTTCGACGTGCGCCTCGACGACGGTGTCACGACCCACCTCGACTTCCACGACAAGCTCGGCGAGTTCCCCGACGCCAAGAACCCCTCGACCCACCCCGAGTGGTGGGGCAAGTCGTTCTACAAGCACTTCCCGAACCACGGCCTCGTCGGCGACATCTTCACCGTCAACGGCACGGCATACCCCGTCATGGAGGTGAAGCGGCGCAGGTACCGCTTCCGCCTCCTCGACGCCTCGGTGTCGCGCATCTACGAGTTCAAGCTCATGTCGTCGACGAAGGGGCCGAGGTCCGCGGTCTCCCTCGGCTACACGCGGAGCGAGCTCGACGGCCAGTACCGCCTGCCGGACGCGCAGCAGTGCATGCGCTTCACCCAGATCGCGGCGGACGGTGGCCTGCTGCCGTTCCCGGTCACCCGGGACTCCTTCGAGCTGTGGCCGGCCAAGCGGCGCGAGGTCGTCATCGACTTCACCCGCTACCAGGACGGCACGCCGACGACGAAGGGCGACGTCATCTACCTGACCGACGTCATGAAGATGCCCGACGGACGGATGTGGACCAACTCCTCGCGCTCGGTGCCGGACCCCGCGTATGCCGTGCCCGTGCTCAAGTTCGTCGTCGGCGACGACGCCCAGGACGACAGCGTGATCCCCACCGCGATGCGGCCCCTCCCGCCGGTCCCCTCCAACTGGCAGACGATGCTCGACAACCGGTCGATCTTCGAGGTGCAGCGGGGGGCGGCCGGCGGTGAGGTCGAGTGGCTCATCAACGGCAAGCAGTTCGAGCCCCTCGGCGTCGCCACGAGCCTGAGGAACAAGGCAGGACGCACGCCCGCGGCGTCGCAGCGCAAGGGCAGCTTCAACCTCTGGGAGATCCGCAACGGCGGCGGGGGTTGGGTGCACCCGTTCCACCTCCACATGGAGGAGCACCGGACGATGCTGCGCAACGGCAAGGACGCGACCCGCGGCACCCCGGCACACCCCGACGACATCGGCCGCGAGGACCTCGTGGCGCTAGACCCGGGGGAGTCGGTGGTCATCTACCGCGGGTTCCGTGACTTCGTCGGACCCTACGTGGCCCACTGCCACAACCTCCTCCACGAGGACCACGCCATGATGTTCGGCTGGGAGATCACCCCGTAGCCGATTCGCCCCGCCGGAAGGTCCTCCCGTGACCCTCGCCTCGCCCGTCACCCGCGGCCGTGCCCCGTCGGCCCACCGTCGGCTCGCCGTCCCCTGGGTGCTCGTCGTTCCCCTAGCCGCACTCTTCGCCGCCGTCGACGGGTTCTGGGCCGCGTCGATGCGCAGCGCCGTCGGCGCGATCGAGCGCACCGGGGAGCCCTTCGTGACGTGGGCGCACCAGACCGTCGTCACGCTCCCGCTCCACGTGGTGGCGCTCGTCGCCGCCCTGACGCTCGCGGTGCGGTGGTTCGGCCCGGCGCCCCGGGGCCGTCGCCAGCTGTGGACCGGCGCGCTCGTCGCGCTCGCCGGTGCCGCCGTCGGCACGCTCGTGCTCGCGCTCGGCGCCGTCGTCGACCTGCGTCTCCAGCAGGGTCACGTCGAGCTCATGACCCACATGACGCCGGGCTGCGGCGCGCCCTGCCTCGAGCGCATCGAGGCCGACGGGGTCGCGACGGCCGTGCGCGGCGTCGCCTGGGGAAGCGCACTCGTCGTCGTGACCGACCTCGCCCTCGTCGCCTGGGTGATGGCGGCCCTCGGTGGCCGCCTGCCGGTGACCCGCCGGTCCCGCCGGTCCCGCCGGTCGCGTCGGGCGGACCTGCGGCCTCGACCGGGCGCGAGAACGGCCGGGCTGGCCGCGGCGCTCGCGGGCAGCGCCGCGATCCACCTCGCCGTGGTGCCCGAGCACCTCGACGAGTGGCCGCTCGCCGGCGCCTTCTTCGTGGTGCTCGCGGCCGCCGAGGCCGTGGCCGCCGTCGCCGTCCTCCTCGTCGGACGGGTGACCCCGCCCGAACCGCACCGTGGCGCACTTGGCGTGGCCGAACAGCGCGAAACCCGGCTGCAACTGCGCCGTGGCGCACTTGGCGTGGCGGAGCAGCGCGAAACCCGGCTGCAACTGCGCCGTGGCGCACTTGGCGTGGCTGAGCAGCGCGAAGCCCGGCTGCAACTGCGCCGTGGCGCACTTGGCGCCGGCGACGTGCGCGGCCGCCGGGTCCTCGTCGCCGTTGTCCTGCTCGGCGCCGGGCCGTTGCTCGTGTGGCTCGTCTCGCGCACGGTGGGGCTGCCGTTCGGGCCCGGGGCGGGGGAGGTCGAGGCCGTCGGCCAGGCCGACCTCGCCGCTGTCGCCCTGGAGCTCGTGACGGTCTGGCTGGCGGCCGGCCTGCTCGTGCGTCCGGCCTCGCCCACCGACCCGACCGATCGATGGTGCCCGGCCCACGTGCGGGCGCTTGCGGTGACCGCCGTCCTCGCGGTCACGATCGCCGGCTGCGCCGGTGCGCTCCCGGACCTGCTCGGTGACGTCACGGGTCCGGCCACGACGATCACCGTCCCGGACCACGGGCACGCCGACGGCGGGTAGCGTGTCGGTCAGGCGTTGTGGGCGCGAGCGATAGGAGTCCGGATGACGAGCCAGCCCGACCACGAGCTCGAGGTTCTCGAGGAGGACCAGACGGTGCCCCCGCGACCGGAGGAGAACATCGCCGACGTCCGGGAGGACTCCGCCAGGACCGCGACCGCGGACACCACGGGCTCGACGGACTCGACGGGCTCGACGGACGCCCCCTGACCCGCGACCCCTGGGGCCGCGACGAGCCACCGGCCGTCGCAAAGGGGACCCGGGGCCGCTCCCGCCGGTGCCGGCCGAGATCGCGGCGGCCACCTGACCGATGGCCCTCCCGAGGACCCGCGCGACGGCCTACGGACGGGTGTCGAAACCTGTGTCTCACGATGCGGGCAGCGGTCCCGAGGGGTGGACGGGACGTGGCGACCGGCATACGGTGAACGGGTGCGAGCGGTGAGCCTCCTCCTTCTCTGCCGCGACGAGGCCTGACCCCGGCCCTCCTCGTCGCGGAGTTCCTCGTGTCCGGCCGGACACCGAGCGAGACGCAGACGAAGAGAGTGCAGCGATGATCCACCCCCAGCAGACGTCGGGAATGCCGTTCCGGAAGTACGTCCCGTTCCACGAGCAGATCCCGTTCGAGCTCCCGGACCGCACGTGGCCGACGAAGCGCATCGAGGCCGCGCCGCGCTGGTGCGCCGTCGACCTGCGCGACGGGAACCAGGCGCTCATCGACCCGATGAACTCCGAGCGCAAGCTGCGGATGTTCCAGCTGCTCGTCAAGATGGGCTATAAGGAGATCGAGGTCGGCTTCCCGTCGGCGAGCCAGACCGACTACGACTTCTGCCGCGAGCTCATCGAGGGCGGCCACATCCCCGACGACGTGACGATCCAGGTGCTGACGCAGTGCCGCGACCACCTCATCGAGCGGACCTACGACGCGATCCGCGGCAGCAAGCAGGCGATCGTGCACTTCTACAACTCGACGTCCGCGCTGCAGCGCAAGGTCGTCTTCGGTCTCGACCAGGACGGCATCATCGACATCGCCGTGCAGGCCGCGCGGCTCTGCAAGAAGCTCGAGGAGACCGTCCCCGACACGACGATCTACTACGAGTACTCGCCCGAGTCCTACACCGGCACCGAGCTCGACTTCGCGATGCGGATCTGCAACGCGGTCGTCGACGTCATCGACCCGACCCCCGACCACAAGATCATCGTCAACCTGCCGGCGACCGTCGAGATGGCGACGCCGAACGTGTATGCCGACTCGATCGAGTGGATGATCCGCCACCTCGAGCGCCGTGAGTCCATCGTCGTCAGCCTCCACCCGCACAACGACCGGGGCACCGGCGTCGCGGCGGCCGAGCTCGGCTACCTCGCCGGCGCCGACCGCATCGAGGGCTGCCTCTTCGGCAACGGCGAGCGCACCGGCAACGTCTGCCTCGTCACCCTCGGCATGAACCTCTTCAGCCAGGGCATCGACCCGCAGATCGACTTCAGCGACATCGACGAGGTGCGGCGCACCGTCGAGCACTGCAACCAGCTGCCCGTGGGGGAGCGACACCCCTACGGCGGCGACCTCGTCTTCACCGCCTTCTCCGGCTCGCACCAGGACGCCATCAAGAAGGGCTTCGAGGCGATGGCGGCCGAGGCCAAGGAGAAGGGCACGGGCATCGACGACCTCGTCTGGGGCGTGCCCTACCTGCCCATCGACCCGCACGACCTCGGTCGCTCCTACGAGGCCGTCGTGCGCGTCAACAGCCAGTCGGGCAAGGGCGGCGTCGCCTACATCATGAAGACCGAGCACCAGATGGACCTGCCGCGCCGCCTGCAGATCGAGTTCTCCGGCGTCGTCCAGCGCGGGGTCGACCAGGACGGCGGCGAGGTCGCTCCCGCCGAGCTGTGGTCGCGCTTCCAGGACGAGTACCTGCCCGACCCGACGCGCGCCTGGGGCCGGTTCGAGCTCGTCAACGTCGTCACCGACTCGACCGTCGACGGCGCGAGCACCATCGAGGCTACGGTCACCGACGGCGGCGAGTCGCTGACCGTCACGGGCACCGGCAACGGCCCGATCGCCGCCTTCGTCGACGCGCTCTCGACCGTCGAGGGAACGCCCGACGTGCGGGTGCTCGACTACGCGGAGCACGCCCTCTCCGCGGGTGGCGACGCCCGCGCCGCGGCGTACGTCGAGTGCGCGGTCGGCGACCGGGTGCTGTGGGGCGTCGGGGTCGACCCGTCGATCGTCACGGCCTCGATCAAGGCCATCGTGTCGGCCGTCAACCGGGCCGAGCGCGACGCCTGAGCCGCGGCCCCGCCCGGTCGGTCACGCCGTCACGGGCGGGGCGCCGGACGCTCCCCGCGTTGGGGTAGCGTCAGGCGCCATGGAGTCCCGCGTCGGTCGAGCCCTGCTACGACTGGCCGGGGTCTCGCTCGTCGCCGTGGCCGTCGTCGCGCTCGTCGCGCCGCGTCCCGTCAACGTCGGGCACCGCTGGCAGGTGGTCGTGCCAGCGACGTTCGCGCTCTTCGCGCTGGCGGCGCTCGCGCGGGTGCCGGGCTGGGCCAAACGGCGAGGGGCGGTGCTCGTCGTGGCCGTCGGGGGCGGCGCCGTGGCGACGGTCATCGGCCTCATGACGCGCTACCACTACGGCTGGGACGCCCGCGTCATGCTCGACATGGCACGTCTGCTCCAGGCGGGCGAGCCCTTGCGGGCCGCCGACTACGACTACCTCTCGCTCTACCCGAACAACCTCCCCCTCCTCGCCATCGACCGCGCGGGCGCCGCTGTGGCACAGGCGTTCTCGTTGGCGCCCGACGCGGTCCTCATCCCGCTCAACGGCATCTGCGTGGCCGTGACCCTGTATGCCGTGCACGGTCTCGTCGCACGCGTCGCGGGCCGGGGTCCGGCCGTCGCGGCGCAGCTCGTCACGCTCGTGCTCGTCGGCACGAGCCCCTGGCTCGCGGTGCCCTACACCGACTTCTACGCGATGCCCTTCGTTGTCGGCGGGGTCGCGCTCGCCGCGCGGGCGTTGACGCCGGACGAGCGGCGCGGCCGCATCGTGCTGTGGGTGCTCGCCGTCGTGGCCGTCGCGATCGCGTATGCCGTCAAGACCACCCCCGTGGTCATCGCCGTCGCCGCGGTGCTGACGACGGTGGTCGCCCTCTTCGACCACGAGCTGGCGCCGGTGCGCCGAGCGCAGGTGCTCGCCGCCTGCGCGGTCTCGGCCATCGCCTTCGTCGGGCTCGGGGTCGGGCTGTCCGCGGCGGCGACCTCCGCCGCCGGGGTCGACGCGAGCCGCCTGCACACCGAGGTCTCGCCACCGTTGCTGTGGTGGGTGGCCCTCGGCGCGGACGAGCAGCGCGGCCCGGGGGGCGTCGTCAACTACGGCGCCTACTCGCGTCCCATGGTCGACGCCGTCGACGGGGCCTCGCAGGAGCAGATGCGGGCCTACGCGGCGCAGTTCCTCGCCGACCGCTGGGAGGAGCGCGGTCTCGGTGGGAGCATCGCGTTCTACGCCTCGAAGACCGCGTGGAACTGGGGCGACGGGATGTTCTGGGCCTGGGGCGAGGGCCCGGACTCCTTGCCCGGCACGCTCGCCCCGGCCACGGGTCCGACCGCGATCGTCCACGCGCTCAACGGGTTCGAGGGAGACGCCTACCCACTGCGGGTCGACCTGACCCAGGCGCTCTGGCTGGCCGTGCTGCTCGTGGCCGGTCTGGGCCTGCTGCGCGTGCCCTACCGCCGCGAGACCCTGCTCGTCGCGGTCTCGGTGCTCGGGATCGCTGCCTTCACCATCGTGCTGCAGGGGCGGTCCCGCTACCTGTTCGCCTTCGTCCCGCTCGTCGTCGCGCTCGCCGGGCTCGTCCACGCCTGGGCGCCCCGGCCGGTGCGGCGACGCGCCCGACCCCTCAGTCGATCGAGTCGCTGAGCACGGCGTCGACCGCCGCCAGCGCCGTCGGGTCGCCGTCGCGGGCGATCGACCCCTCGGGCGGCCGGTTCCACAGCCAGCAGTCGAGGACGGCCGCGGTGCCGCTGATCTCGGCGACCGAGCTCGTGTCGGGCCCGTCGGCGACGAGGAAGCGCTGCACGTCGATGTCGCGGCCGTTCCAGGTGCCGGTGATCCGCACGGGGGTGACCGTCCACGCGTGCATGGCGTCGACGGTGGCGATCGTCACCGGCCCGGCGACGGGCGCGTGGGTGAGCTCGTCGTCGGGCTCGTGGCCACGCATGATCCGCAGCACCTCGTCGACGCCGTCGGCCGCCAGCCTCGGGTCGAGCGGGGTGCGGTCGCCGACCGTGAGCTCGGCGTCGAGGCGGTGGATCAGCGCCTCGTGCGCCTGGCGCCGGGCGATGTAGCCGGCCGTCTTGTCGTCCGCCCACATCCAGAGGGGCATGGCCGGCGCGAGGTCGGTGAGCTGCCGGTGCAGGCGCGCGCTCGAGCGGTCGAAGAAGGCGAGCAGCCCCGACCGGTCGGTCGGCCGTTCTTCGCGGGCCGTTTGCATCGCCTCGAGCTGGTCGGGATCGGTGAGGCGGCGCTCGGCGATCTCGCCCCAGAACCACTGCACCTCACCGAGGTGCCACAGCAGGTCGTCGGCGTCCCAGTCGGGGCACGACGGCACCTGTGCGTCCTCGGTCGCGGCCGCGAGCACCGCGCGGAAGCGGGCCGAGTCGGCCGCGAGGTGGTCGAGGTAGGGAAGGGGGCCACCTGAGCGGCTGGACGGCATACGGGATCTCCTGTCAGCGGACGCCTGCGACACGGAACTGCACGGAGATGCGCGGACCCATCGGCTCGGACGTCTTGGGGACCGCGTGGTCCCACGTCCGCTGGCACGAACCGCCCATCACGACGAGGTCACCATGCCCGAGGGCGTAGCGCAAGCTCTTTGCCGTCGACCCGGGGATCGGGCCGCCGTCGCGGGGCCGGAGCGCCAGGGTGCGCGGGGAGCCGAGCGAGAGGATGGCGATCATGGTGTCGCTGTCGCGGGACCGGCCCACCCGGTCGCCGTGCCACGCGACGCTGTCGCGGCCGTCGCGGTACAGGCAGAGGCCCGCGGTCACGAACGGCTCACCGAGCTCGGGGGCGTAGTGGCGGCTCAGGGCGTCGCGGGCCTCGACGAGCATCGGGTGCGGCAGCCGCTCGCCCGCGCCGTAGAACTTCGTGAGGCGGGGCACGTCGACGACGGAGTCGTACATCTGGCGGCGCTCGGCGTGCCACGGCACGTCGCGCAGCAGCGCCGTGAAGAGCTCGTCGCCCGCTGCGAGCCAGCCGGGCCGCACGTCGACCCAGGCGCCGTGGGCGAGCGGGTGGCGCACGGTGCCGGTGCCGAGGGCGCGCAGGGTCATCGCCTCGCCGAGGTCGAGCAGCGAGCCCTGGAGTGAGACGTCCATGCCTCCACGATAGCCCGAGTCGTCGAACGCGTGTTCGATCACAGCCGACTTTCGGTCCACGTTCCCGGTCGACGTGCCTGCGACCTCGGAGCGGGCACGCGTGGCGGTGCGCCGGCGGCGGGCCGGCGGGGGAGAATGGGGACATGCCCCTCTACCGCGACGAGGCGATCGTCCTGCGCACCCACAAGCTGGGCGAGGCCGACCGCATCATCACGATGCTGACGCGCACCCGCGGTCGCGTGCGGGCGGTCGCCAAGGGGGTGCGGCGCACGAAGTCGCGCTTCGGCTCCCGGCTCGAACCCGGCATGGTCGTCGACGTGCAGTGCTACGAGGGGCGCAACCTCGACACCGTGACCCAGGTCGAGACGCTGGCGCCCTACGGTGACGCCATCGCCCGCGACTACACGGCCTACACGTGCGCCACCTCGATGCTCGAGACCGCGCTGCAGCTGACCGAGGAGCACGAGCCGCAGACGCAGCAGTACCTCCTGCTCGCCGGCGCGCTCCGCTCGCTCGCCGAGCGCAACCACGACGCCGGCCTCGTGCTCGACGCCTACCTGCTGCGCTCGCTCGCCATCGCGGGCTGGGCCCCGAGCTTCGTCGACTGCGCCAAGTGCGGCGCGCCCGGCCCGCACCGCGCCTTCCACGTGCAGGCCGGCGGGGCCGTCTGCTCAGCCTGCCGCCCGCCCGGCTCGAGCGCCCCGGCCCCGGAGACCTTCGAGCTGCTCGCGTCCCTGCTCACGGGCGACTGGGACGTCGCGGACGCGAGCGACGAGCGACACCGCAGCCAGGGCAACGGGCTCGTGTCGGCCTTCCTCCAGTGGCACATCGAGCGAGGTCTGCGCTCGTTGCGTCTCGTCGAACGAGCCTGAGCCCGAAGCGAACCCGATCCCGACCGACCGGAGACCCATGTACGCCAAGCCGTTCCCGCACCCGTCCGGGGCGACGCCTCCCGCGATCCCCGCGCACCTGCTGCCGAAGCACGTCGCCATCGTCATGGACGGCAACGGCCGGTGGGCCAACGCGCGCGGGCTGCCGCGCACGAAGGGGCACGAGGCGGGCGAGGCGTCGCTGCTCGACGTCGTGGCCGGAGCCGTCGAGGTGGGCGTGACGCACCTGTCGGCGTATGCCTTCTCGACGGAGAACTGGCGCCGCTCGCCCGAGGAGGTGCGCTTCCTCATGGGCTTCAACCGCGACGTCATCCGCCGCCGGCGCGACCAGCTGAACGAGTGGGGCGTGCGCATGCGCTGGGTCGGCCGCGCACCCCGCCTCTGGAGGTCCGTCATCAAGGAGCTCGAGATCGCGCAGGAGCTGACGGCGCAGAACACCGGACTGACCCTCTACTTCTGCGTCAACTACGGCGGCCGCGCCGAGATCGCCGACGCCGTCCAACGGATCGCCCACGACGTCAAGGACGGTCGCCTGCGGCCGGGATCGGTCGACGAGAAGACGATCAAGAAGTACCTCGACGAGCCGACGATGCCCGACGTCGACCTCTTCGTGCGCAGCTCCGGCGAGCAGCGAACGTCTAACTTCCTGCTCTGGCAGTCGGCCTACGCCGAGATGGTGTTCCAGAACCGGCTGTGGCCGGACTACGACCGCCGCGACCTCT
Organism: Terrabacter sp. NPDC000476; assembly: GCF_040300125.1. NCBI lineage: Bacteria > Bacillati > Actinomycetota > Actinomycetes > Micrococcales > Intrasporangiaceae > Terrabacter > Terrabacter sp. NPDC000476. The sequence continues at coordinate 1,071,684 of NZ_JBEPDF010000001.1, read as the reverse complement.
GGGCCGCCATCGAGGCCTACGTCGACCGCGACCGTCGCTACGGCGGCGCCGTCGACACCCCGACGACCGCTCCCTGACGACCGCCCCCTGACGACCGCCCCCCTCACGGCCGCCCCTCACGGCCGCCGGCGTCAGCGGGCCTCGGCGGTGCAGTCCGCGCAGGTGCCGAAGATCTCGAGGGTGTGCGTGACGCCCGAGAAGCCGTGGTCGCTCGCGACCTTGTCGGCCCACTTCTCGACGGCCGGCCCCTCGACCTCGACGGTGCGGCCGCACGAGCGGCACACGAGGTGGTGGTGGTGGTGCGTCGAGCAGGCCCGGTAGACGGCCTCGCCGTCGTCGGTGCGCAGCACGTCGACCGTGCCGGCCTCGACCATCGACTGGAGCGTGCGGTAGACGGTCGCGAGCCCGACGCCGGCGCCGGACTCCCGCAGCCGGGCGTGCACCGTCTGGGCCGAGGTGAAGTCGTCGGAGCGTTCGAGCAGCTCGGCCACGGCCGCCTGCTGCCGGGTGGGTCGTCGGGAGGCGCCTGCCGTCGTGTCGCGCGTGCTGCTGCCGGTGGTCATGGTCGGTCTCCCGTCGTCGGGGTGGCGGAGCCGGGTGCGCCCGCCGGAGCGGGCTGCCCGTGCGTGTCGGGGTGCCCGTGGAGGTCGTGGCGGCCGTCGACGTGGTCGCCGTGCTCGTCGTAGTGCCCCTCGTGGGCGGCGTGCAGGTGGCCGTCGTGGACGTAGTCGACGTGGTCGCCGTGGGTCACTGACGGGTGGCCGCACTCCACGCCGTGCTCGTGCGCGTGCGTCTCGGCCTCCGCGTGCCGGCGGGACCCGACGCGCGTCATGATGCCGGTCACCGCGGCCGTGACGACGAAGAGGCCGACGGCGAGCAGCACGATCGTGCCGCCCGACGGGGTGTTGAGCGGGTAGGAGAGGGCGACCCCGCCGACCGAGGAGACGAGCCCGAAGCCGATGGCCCAGCGCAGTCCGCCGCCGAAGGAGCGGGCGACGAGCTGGCTCGCGGCGTTCGGCACGATCATGAGGGCGCTGATGAGCAGCAGCCCGACGACGCGCATCGCCACGACGACCGTCGTCGCCGTGAGCACCGCGAGCACGATGTTGAGCGGCAGCACCGGGATGCCGACGGCGCGCGCGTACTCCTCGTCGTTGGCCACGGCGAAGAGCCGGGGGCGCAGCGCCCACGTCGTCACGGCGATGACGAGGGCCAGTGCGGCGAAGAGGTAGAGGTCGCTCCGCTGCGTCGTGAGGATCGACCCGAAGAGGTACTTCATGAGGTTGGCGGGCGTGCCGTCGGCGGACTTGCTGATGATGACGACGCCGGCCGCGATGCCGCCGTAGAAGATGACGGCCAGCGCGACGTCGCCGTTCGTGCGACCGCGCGTGCGCAGCAGCTCGATGACGACGGCGGCGAGCACGGCGGCCACGAGCGCCGTCAGCACCGGGGCCGAGCCGGTCACGAGGCCGATGGCGACGCCGGCCAGGGCGACGTGGCCCATGCCGTCGCCGATGAGGGAGAGGCGGCGCTGGACGAGGAAGATCCCGACCATCGGGGCCACGGTGCCCACGAGCAGTGCGGCGACGAGCGCGCGCTGCATGAAGTCGATGGACAGCATCTCGATCATCGGGTGCTTCTCTCCCGCACGGTGTCGAGCGGCCCCTGGGGCACCGGTCCGGCGTCGCCGTGCAGCTCGTCGTTGTGGTGGTGGCTGTCGTGGTCGTGGTGCACGCGGTCGCGCGCGGCGGCATACGCGCTCGGCGTGCCGTCGAAGCGGATGCGCCCGCCGTCGACGACGACGATCCGGGTGAGCAGGCGCTCGAGCGCGCCGAGCTCGTGGGTGACGATGAGCATCGTCACGCCGCGGTCGACGAGGCGCTCGAGCACGTCGGCGAGCACGTGCTGGCTCGCGGCGTCCACCCCGGCCGTCGGCTCGTCCATGACGAGCACCTCGGGCTGGCCGGCGAGGGCGCGCGCGATGAGGACGCGACGCTGCTGCCCGCCCGAGAGGGTGCTGACCTCGGTCGCCGCGCGGTCGGCGAGCCCGACGACCTCGAGCGAGCGGGCGACGACCTGGCGGTCCGTCGCGCGGAGCCGGCCGAGCCAGCCCAGCCGGGGGAGGCGCCCCGTCGAGACGATCTCCTCCGCGGTCGCGCGCACCGAGGCCGACAAGGTGTGCCGTTGGGGCACGTAGCCGAGCCGGGCGCGGTCGTGCAGCTCGTGACCGGGCACCCCGAAGAGGGTCACCTCGCCCGCGATGCGCTCGTTGAGGCCGAGCAGGCCCTTCATGAGCGTCGACTTGCCGGAGCCGTTGGGGCCCACCACGGCGACGATCTCGCCCGGGTGCACGACGAGGTCGGCATCGACGATTACGGGCCGCTCGCCGTAGCCGAAGGAGGCACGGCGCAGCTCGATGACTGCCGGTGCGGACGCGTCGCGGTGCGGGGCGGCCGTCACTTGCAGCCCAGGCCCTTCTGGAGGGCGGCGAGGTTGCTGCGCATGACCTCAAAGTAGTCCGTGCCGGCCGACTCGGTCGTGATGCCCTCGAGCGGGTCGAGCGTGGCGAGCGTGGCACCCGTCGAGGTGGCGACCGTCTGGGCGAACTTCGGCTCGACGAGCGTCTCCTGGAAGATCGTCGAGACCTTCTCGGCGCGCACGAGGTTCGAGACCTCCTGCAGGCCCGCCGCGCTCGGCTCGGCCTCGGGGGAGAGGCCGCTGATGCCGTGCTGCTCGAGGCCGTAGCGCTGGGAGAGGTAGCCGAACGCGGCATGGCTCGTGACGACGACCTTCGAGTCGCACGACGCGAGGCCCTTCGCGAACTCCGCGTCGAGGGCGTCGAGCTTCGCGACGAACGCCTTGGCATTGGCCGTGTAGGTCGCGGCGTTGGCGGGGTCGTCCGCGCCGAGGCGCGCGGCGATGGCCTGGGCCACGGCGGCGTAGCGCTTGGGGTCGAGCCAGAAGTGGGGGTCGTCGCCGGAGTGCGCGGCGTGGTCGCTCTCGGACTCGCCGGCGTGGTCGTGGCCCTCCTCCTCGGCGACCGTCAGCGTCAGCTGGGCGGCGTCGGCCACGTCGAGCACGCGTGCCGGGTCGACCTGGCCGATCGCGTCGTCGACGGCCGGCTGGAAGCCGTCGGAGTAGATGACGAGGCGTGCCTGGGTCATCGAGCCGACGTCCTGGGGGGCCAGCTCGAGGTCGTGCGGCTCGGCGCCGGGCTTCGTCAGCACGGTGACCGGGACCTTGCCTCCGGTGATCTGCTGGGTCGCGAACTCGACGGGGTAGAACGAGGTGACGACGGCGCCCTCGGCCGAGCCCGCGGATCCCGACCCCGGGGCGTCGCTCCCGCAGGCGGCGGCCCCGGCGACGACGGCCGCGGCGACGGAGAGGGAGGCGAGGGCGCGACGTGAGCGGCGTGCCGGGCGGCGAGAGGCAGGAAGCATGATGACAATCATTCTCACAATGAGAATGATTGTCAAAATCGTGGTCCAGGCGGGGCCACAGCCGGGCCTCAGGCGGGGACGATCCGTACGATCGCGACGGCCACGGCGAGCACGAGCACGGCCACGCGCATGAGCCGCTCGGGCAGCGTCAGCCGCTGCCAGGTGAGGAAGAGCAGCCAGCCGACGAAGGCCGACACGACGAGGAAGGCGATGCCGCCCCACGGGCGCGGGGTGAGGATCCCCACGGCGAGCAGGGCCACGAGCACGACGAGCGCGACGGGTCGGGGGACGGCGTTGAGCCGCTCCACCCACGGGACGGAGGCGTGCTCGAGACGGGAACGGAAGCTGAGGGCCACGCACCGAGCCTAGGGGACCGGCACGTCGACGTCGGACGCGTGGCGAAGCACCGGTGTCGGCCCGATAACCTGTGCGGCATGGCCAAGCAGACTTCCATCGTGGACACCGTCGTCAGCCTCTGCAAGCGCAGGGGCTTCGTCTTCCCGAGCGGTGAGATCTACGGAGGCACACGGTCTGCGTGGGACTACGGCCCCCTCGGCGTCGAGCTCAAGGAGAACATCCGCCGCCAGTGGTGGAAGTCCATGGTCACGAGCCGCGACGACGTCGTCGGCCTCGACTCCTCGATCATCCTGCCGCGTGAGACGTGGGTCGCCTCCGGCCACGTCGGCACCTTCACCGACCCCCTCGTCGAGTGCCTCAACTGCCACAAGCGCCGTCGCCAGGACCACCTGCAGGAGGCGCTCGCGGAGAAGAAGGGCATCGAGGACCCCGACACGGTCCCGATGACCGACGTCGTCTGCCCCGACTGCGGCACCAAGGGCCGCTGGACCGAGCCGCGCGACTTCCAGATGATGCTCAAGACCTACCTCGGCGTCATCGAGGACGAGGCGGGCCTGCACTACCTGCGCCCCGAGACGGCCCAGGGCATCTTCGTCAACTTCAACAACGTCATGCAGGCCTCGCGCAAGAAGCCGCCGTTCGGCATCGCCCAGACCGGCAAGAGCTTCCGCAACGAGATCACGCCCGGCAACTTCATCTTCCGCACCCGCGAGTTCGAACAGATGGAGATGGAGTTCTTCGTCAAGCCCGGCGAGGACGAGGAGTGGCTGCAGTACTGGCTCGAGGAGCGCACCCGCTGGTACGTCGACCTCGGCATCGACCCCGAGAACCTGCGGCACTACGAGCACGCCCCCGAGAAGCTCTCGCACTACTCGAAGCGCACCGTGGACATCGAGTACCGGTTCCGCTTCGCCGGCTCGGAGTGGGGCGAGCTCGAGGGCATCGCGAACCGCACCGACTTCGACCTGTCGACGCACAGCAAGCACTCCGGCACCGACCTCGTCTACTTCGACCAGACGACGGGTGAGAAGTACACGCCGTACGTCATCGAGCCGGCAGCCGGCCTCTCGCGGTCGCTCATGACCTTCCTCGTCGACGCGTACACCGAGGACGAGGCGCCCAACACCAAGGGTGGCGTCGACAAGCGCGTCCTGCTGCGCCTCGACCCGCGCCTCGCGCCGGTCAAGGCCGCGGTGCTGCCGCTCTCGCGCAACGCCGACCTCTCGCCGAAGGCCCGTGACCTCGCCGCGACACTGCGTCGCCACTGGAACATCGACTTCGACGACGCCGGCGCGATCGGCAAGCGCTACCGCCGCCAGGACGAGATCGGCACGCCGTTCTGCATCACCGTCGACTTCGACACGCTCGAGGACCAGGCCGTGACGATCCGCGAGCGCGACACCATGGCGCAGGAGCGCATCGCGCTCGACCAGGTCGAGGGCTACCTCGCCGCGCGCCTGATCGGCTGCTGACCGGCCGCCGATCGCCGAGGCACCCACGCCGACGTATGCCGCTCGCCCACCCGGGCGGGCGGCATACTGCGTGAGTGGCCGGGTCACGGGCGGGCGAGGACGTGCTGCGGGCGACCCCCGGTCTCCGCGCCCGGGCGGCGGCCGACGCGCTGGGCGACGAGGTGCTGACCGCGTGGTGCGCCGACCTGCTGGCCGGCCGGGCCGTCTGGGGCGACCCCGCCCTGCCCGACGTCGGCTGGGTCGGGGGCAGGGCGGCGACGGGCTGGGGGTCGCCGGAGCGCCTGGACGAGCACACGCGCTACTGGTCGCGGGTGTGGGCGGCGCGGACCCTTCTCCATGTGTGGTCCGACCGGTGCGAGGCGCAGGTCGTCGCCGCGCTCGCCGATCCCGCGTGGCGGGTGCGTGAGATGTGCGCGAAGGTGTCGACCCGCTGGGAGGTCGGGCCGGCGGCCGACCGTTGTGCCGAGCTCGTGAGCGCCGACGACGTCCCGAGGGTGCGGGCCGCCGCCGCACGGGCCATCGGTGCTGTCGGTGAGGCCGAGCACGCGGCCGCCCTGCACGACGCACTCGACGACCCGGACGTCGCGGTCCGCAGCGCCGCGGTCAGGGCCCTCGGCGTCCTGGCGCGGCGCCTCGACCGGGACCTCTGAGGCTGCACCCGGCGCGATCGGATCCTGCTCCCGAAAACGGAGCAGTATCCGATCGCGAGGGGCGCCACAGGTTCCGCGGCGACTCAGCCGTCAGCCCTCAGCCCGGGGAGTGGCCGGTCGCGACGGGGCGCTCGGGGTCGCGGATCCACTCGCTCCACGAGCCGGGGTAGAGCGTGGCGTCGACGCCGAGCTCGGCGAGCGCGAGCAGGTGGTGCGCGGCGGTGACGCCCGAGCCGCAGTAGACCCCGACCGGACCGTCGTGCCCGGCCCGCACCGCCGCCCAGTGCTCGGCGAGGTCGCGCCGGAAGGTGCCGTCGGCCGTCAGCCACGCAGCGGTCGGACTGTTGACGGCGCCCGGCACGTGCCCGGCCACGGGGTCGATCGGCTCGGTCTCGCCGGCGTAGCGCTCCGGCGCGCGCACGTCGAGGAGCAGACCGTCGCGGGCGACCGCGGCCGCGGCCTCGGCATCGAGGGTCGGCAGGGCCCCGGGGCGCACCACCATGTCGCCGTGCCGGTCGGCCGGTGCCGCGGTCGAGACCGGCAGGCCCGCGGCCACCCACGCGGCGTGGCCGCCGTCGAGCACGCGCACGTCAGGCACGCCGGCCCAGCGCAGCACCCACCAGGCCCGCGCGGCGGCATACGACTCCCGGGCGTCGAGGACGACGACCCGGCTGTGCTCGGTGATGCCGGCCCGGCGGACGAGCCCCTGCACGACCTCGGGCGCGGGCAGCGGGTGGCGGCCACCGTCGCCGGCCGGTCCCGCGAGCTCGGCGTCGAGGTCGACGAAGAACGCCCCCGGCACGTGGCCGGCGTCGTAGTCGGCCCGGCCGGCCGGCGTGTTCGCCGTCGACAGCGCCCACCGCACGTCGAGCACCACGACGTCCTCGATCTCGGCTGCGAGCTGTTCGGCGCGAAGGAGGTGGGTCATGCCGCCATCGTGGCATCCTCGGCACGTGCGTGCTCATCTGGTCCTCGTGCACGGCTCGCGGCTGGCGAGCAGCCAGTGGGCGCCCCAGCTGCCGCTGCTGCGGGGGCGCGTCGACGTGACGCTCGTCGACCTGCCCGGGCACGGCACGCGCGCCGCGGAGGCCTTCACGCTGGACCGCTGCGTCGAGGTCGTCGACGAGGCCGTGCGCGCCGCCGCGAGGACCGTGCCCCGCCGGGTGGTCGTGCTCGTCGGGCACTCGCTCGGCGGCTACGCCGCGATGACGTATGCCGCGGCGCACCCCGACGCGCTCGACGGACTCGTGCTCGCCGACTCGAGCGCCACGCCCACCGGCCCTGGCGCCGCGGTCTACCGCGGCGTGGCCGCCCTCACCGACCGGGTCGGCCCCACGCGGATGACCCGCGTCAACGACCGGGTGCTGCGCCGGCTCTACCCGGCCGAGCGCATCGAGCCGGTCATCGCGGGCGGCTACTACTTCGCGCCGACCGGGGCGGCCTGGCGCGAGGTCATGGCCCGGTGCCGCCCGGCGATGCTCCGCGCGGTCGAGTGCCCCGTCCTGCTCCTCAACGGGCGCTTCGACCAGATGCGCCTCGGGGCGCGGGCCTTCCGCCGCGCGTGCCCGCGGGCCCGCGAGGTGGTGCTGCCCGGCGCGGGCCACCTGGCCAACCTCGACCAGCCCGTGGCGTTCGCCGAGGCGCTGCTCCGTTTCGCGGAGGAGATCGCCGAGCCCTCCGGCGGGGTCGCCGATTCGGCGCGCGGCGGCTGAGCGGGGAGAATCGGGTGGGTGACCGACGTTCTGACCCCCGTGACCGAGACCCCGGGCGCCGTGCTGCCCCCGCTGCGGATCGGGCGCCACGTCATCGAGTCGCCCGTCGTGCTCGCCCCGATGGCCGGCATCACGAACCGCGCCTTCCGCCGCCTGTGCCGCGAGTACGGCAACGAAGGGCGCGCGATCGGCGGGGCGAGCGGCGCGACGAGCCTCTACGTCAGCGAGATGATCACCTCGCGCGCCCTCGTCGAGCGCACCCCCGAGTCGATGCGGCTCATCGAGCACGACCCGGAGGAGAACCCGCGCTCGATCCAGCTCTACAGCGTCGACCCGGCGACGGCCCGGGCCGCGGCGCGCATGCTCGTCACCGAGGACCGCACCGACCACATCGACCTCAACTTCGGCTGCCCGGTGCCCAAGGTGACCCGCAAGGGCGGCGGCTCGGCGCTGCCGTGGAAGAAGGACCTCTTCAAGGCCATCGTGGGCGCCGTCGTCGAGGAGGGCGCCAAGCGCGACATCCCCGTCACCGTCAAGATGCGCAAGGGCATCGACGACGACCACCTCACCTTCCTCGACGCCGGCCTCACGGCAGAGGCCGAGGGAGTCGCGGCCGTGGCCCTGCACGGTCGCACGGCGTCGCAGGCCTACTCCGGCACCGCCGACTGGAGCGCCATCCGGATGCTCAAGGAGACCGTGACGAGCATCCCGGTGCTCGGCAACGGCGACATCTGGTCGGCCGAGGACGCCCTGCGCATGGTCCGCGAGACCGGCTGCGACGGCGTCGTCGTCGGCCGCGGCTGCCTCGGTCGCCCGTGGCTCTTCACCGACCTCGCGGCGGCCTTCGCGGGCACCTCGGCGCGGGTGACGCCGACCCTGGGCGAGGTCGCCGAGACGCTGCGGACGCACACGGCCTACCTCTGCGACTTCTACGGCGAGGAGGAGCGCGCCTGCCGCGACATCCGCAAGCACATCGCGTGGTACCTCAAGGGGTTCCCGGCCGGTTCGACGATCCGCAACAGCCTCGCGCTCGTCGACTCGATGGCGGCGCTCGACGACCTGCTCGCGACGCTCGACCCCGACGCGCCGTGGCCCGGCGAGGCCGCCGAGGGCCAGCGCGGACGGGCCGGATCGTCGCGCACCGTCGCTCTGCCCGACCGCTGGCTCGAGTCGCGCGAGCTCTCGGAGGAGCACCGGCGCACCATCGCGGAGGCCGAGCTGTCGGTCAGCGGCGGCTGAGCCTCCGCCGACCCCGCCCGACCCTCACCTCAGCCAGACGGCGAGCGGACCGAGCTGCTCCGCCCCGGCGGCGAGCGCGGCGTCGAGGCTGTCCCCGGCCTCCCAGCCCACGAGCGGAAGACCGTCCGCGACGGTGCGCGCGACAGCGGCCGCCTGCGCCCACGCACGGTGGGCGTCGCCGTCGAGCGTGAAGACGTTGCCGATCCCGGCCACCTCGCCGGTGACGTGGACGATCGCGCCGGCCACGACGGGCGCGTCGTCGGCGGAGCCCGCGTGCTGGGCGAGGACGTGGACACCGGGCTCGTCGAGCAGGGTGGGCTGCAGGATCGCCTCGGCGTCGGGGTCGCTGGCCCAGGCGCGCACCCAGGCGGCCATCCCCGTGGCGGAGGTCACGGGGCGCCACCCCGGGCCGGCGTCGCCCGTCGGCGTCCGGGGGTCGAGCCAGACCCACTCCCCGACGACGAGGCGCGCGAAGTCCTCCGGGGCGAGGTCGAGCCGGGCCCACGAGTCCTTGACCGAGCAGCCGTCCGAGCCGTCGACACGGGCCAGCACGTCGTACTCGCCGACGGTGGGCGAGAGCGTGACGGCGTCGGGGTAGTAGGGCGGGGTGCGGGTGGCGGCCGTCCACGCGTCGGCATCGAGCGTCGTCGAGACGCCGTGCGAGCGGGCCACGGCGTCGCACCAGAGGGCGTTGTTGCGGGCGGCGAGGACGATGCGGTCGGTCACGTCGCCGATCCTCTCAGTGTCGGTGCCCGGTGGCAGGATCGGGCCATGAGAGAGGGAGGGTCGGTGGAGCGCCCCGCGACGTTCTTCGACGACGCCGACGACTTCCGGGCCTGGCTCGAGGCGAACCACGAGCACGCCACCGAGCTCTGGATGGGGCTCAACAAGAAGCACGTGGAGCCGCGCGGCCTGCAGTGGGCCGAGGCGGTGCGCGAGGCACTGTGCTTCGGGTGGATCGACTCGATGGCGCAGCGCATCGACGACGACGCGGTGCGCCAGCGCTGGACGCCGCGCAAGCCCGGGAGCAACTGGAGCACGATCAACATAAGCGCCGTGGCCGAGCTCACGGCGCAGGGGCGCATGCGCCCCGCAGGTCTGGCGGCGTTCGAGCGGCGGCGCGAGGACCGCTCCGGCGTCTACGCCTACGAGAACCGGGAGCGCAGCTGGCCGGAGGCCTACGAGGCGCAGCTGCGGGCCGACGCCCGGGCGTCGGCGTTCTGGGACGCCGCGACCGCGTCGTACCGCAAGCTCGCGACGAACTGGGTCGTCACGGCCAAGCAGGAGGCGACGCGGGACCGGAGGATGGCCGAGCTCGTCGACGACTGCGCGCACGCCCGCCTCATCAAGACCCAGCGCTACGGCGGGGAGCCGGCCTGGGTGCGTCGCTTCCGCGCCGAGCAGGAGCCGCCCGTCTAGAGTCCCGGTGTGGGCTACGAGGGTCGGGACCGGGAGCGCTGGGTGGCGGAGGACCCTGCCCAGAAGCGCGCGGACCGTGACGACTTCGCCCGCGACCGGGCGCGCGTCGTGCACTCGTCGGCGCTGCGCCGGCTCGCGGCCAAGACCCAGGTGCTCGCGCCCGGGCACGACGACTTCGTGCGCAACCGCCTCACGCACTCGCTCGAGGTGGCGCAGATCGGTCGGGAGTTCGGCGCCGCCCTCGGCTGCGACGCCGACGTCGTCGACACCGCCTGCCTCTCCCACGACCTCGGGCACCCGCCGTTCGGCCACAACGGCGAGACCGTGCTCGACGAGATCGCCTCGGACATCGGGGGGTTCGAGGGCAACGCCCAGACCCTGCGCCTGCTGACCCGGCTCGAGGCCAAGCGGGCCCACGCCGACGGTCGCCCGGCCGGGCTGAACCTGACCCGGGCCAGCCTCGACGCGTCGACGAAGTACCCGTGGGCGCGGGGCGAGGGGCCGCACGGCACGCGCAAGTTCGGCGTCTACCCCTCCGACCGGCCGGTCTTCGACTGGATCCGCGAGGGCGCGCGGCCGGGGGTCCGCTGCCTCGAGGCCGAGGTGATGGACTGGTCGGACGACGTCGCCTACTCGGTGCACGACGTCGAGGACGCCATCGCCTCGGGCTGGCTCGACCCGCGGGTGCTGCACTCGCGCGACCTGGCCGCCGTGCTCGACGTCGCCGGTCGCACCTACGCCCCCGACCTCGGCGCCGACGCGCTGGGCGCCGCGCTGGAACGGCTGCTCGCCTCGGGGGCGGTGCCGACGGCATACGACGGCTCGCGGAGCGACCTCGCGATGCTCAAGGACATGACGAGCCGGCTCATCGGGCACTTCGTGCTCGTCGTCGAGCAGGCCACCCGCGAGCGGCACGGCCCGGGCACGCTGTGCCGCTACGGCGCCGACCTCGTCGTGCCGGACGGGACACGGGCGGAGTGCGCGGTGCTCAAGGCGGTGGCCAACCACTTCGTGATGACGACCGACGAGCGGCTCGCGGTCATGTCGCAGCAGCGCGAGGTGGTGCGCGCCCTCGTCGAGGCGTTCGCGGCCGCGCCCGACGAGCGCCTCGACGTCGCCTTCCGGGCCGACCACGACGCGGCCGTCGACGACGGGGAGCGGCTGCGCGTCGTCGTCGACCAGGTGGCCTCCCTGACCGACGTGCGGGCGCTCGCCCTCCACACCCGGTGGTGCCGCTGACACGACCCTCCCGGCGACGACCTAGAATCACGGCAGCGACAGGAGGCAGATGGCGGGGCTGATCAACAGCGAGGACATCGCGGCGGTCAAGGCGCGGTCGTCCCTCGAGGACGTCGTGCGCGAGCACGTCACCCTTCGCTCCGCGGGCCCGGGGTCGCTCAAGGGCCTCTGCCCGTTCCACGACGAGAAGACGCCGTCGTTCAACATCCGCCCGGCCGTGGGCGCCTGGCACTGCTTCGGCTGCCAGGAGGGCGGCGACGTCATCTCCTTCGTGCAGAAGGTCGACCACCTCAGCTTCTCCGAGGCCGTCGAGCGGCTCGCCTCGAAGCTCGGCATGGAGCTGCGCTACGAGAACGGCGACCGGCCCCGCGAGGAGGGCATCGGCCGGCGCAGCCGTCTCGTCGAGGCCCACCGCGTGGCCGAGGAGTTCTACACCGAGCAGCTGCTGGGCGGCCAGGCCGCCCGCGCAGGTCGCGACTTCCTGCGCGCGCGTGACTTCAACAGCGCCCACGTCAAGCAGTTCGGCATCGGGTTCGCGCCCCGGGGCGGCGAGGACCTCGTGCGCCACCTGCGGGCCAAGGGCTTCAGCGACGACGAGCTCGTGACCGGCGGGCTCGCCGGCCGCGGTGCGCGCGGGCTCTACGACCGGTTCCGCGGGCGGCTCGTGTGGCCGATCCGCGACATCACCGGCGACACGGTCGGCTTCGGGGCGCGCCGGATCTTCGACGACGACCGCATCGAGGCGAAGTACCTCAACACGTCCGAGACGCCGATCTACAAGAAGTCGACCGTGCTCTACGGCCTCGACCTCGCCAAGAAGAAGATCTCGCAGGGCCGCCAGGCCGTGGTCGTCGAGGGCTACACCGACGTCATGGCCTGCCACCTGGCCGGGGTCGACACCGCGGTCGCGACGTGCGGCACGGCCTTCGGCGCCGAGCACATCAAGACGCTGCGCCGGCTCATGCGCGACGAGGCCGGGCTCGCTCCCGCCAAGGTGATCTTCACCTTCGACGGCGACGCCGCCGGGCAGAAGGCGGCCATGCGTGCCTTCGCCGACGACGAGAAGTGGACCTCGCAGTCGTTCGTCGCCGTCGAGAAGTCGGGCAAGGACCCGTGCGAGCTGCGCCAGGCCGGGGGTGACCCGGCCGTGCAGGCGCTCATCGAGGACGCGGTCCCGATGTTCGAGTTCGCGGTGCGCACGACGATCAAGCGCTTCGACGTGGGCACGGCGGAGGGCCGCATCCAGGCGGTGCGCGCGGTGGCCCCCATCATCGCCGCGATCCGCGACCAGTCGCTGCGACCCGAGTACACCCGCGAGGTCTCGGGCATGCTCGGTCTCGACGTCGAGCAGGTGGCGACCGAGGTGTCGCGGGCCGGCAAGCTCAAGGTCGACGACGACGCGCGCGCCGACCGGGCGGGCGCGCGGAACGGTGGCCGCGACGAGGCCGAGCCCGTCGGGTCGCCCGCCGAGGCGATGGGCATGCCGCTGCCCGACCGGCGCGACCCCGTCGTGCACGCCGAGCGGCAGCTGCTCCAGGTGCTCCTGCAGTTCCCGACGGTCTTCAAGCCGGGAGCCATCGACCTGCTGACGCCCGACGCCTTCTCGGCGCCCGCGCACCGCGCGGTCTTCGACGGCATCCGGATCGCCCACCACGGCACCGACAAGGGCAACGTGCGGGTCTGGACGTCGGCCGTCACCGAGGCCGCCCCGAGCCCGGTCGCCGGCCTCGTGAGCGAGCTGGCCGTCGACACGCTGCCGACGCGGATGGACCCCAACACCGGCCTGCCCACCTCGCGCTACGTCGACGAGCTCTTCGACCGGGTGCGCACCATCGCGCTGACCCGGCAGATCGCCGACTCGATGAGCGAGATGCGCCGGCTCGACCACGCCGAGGAGCCGTCGCCCGAGCGCACGCGCGAGCTCGGCATCCAGCTGCAGACGCTCCAGCGCGAGCTCGCGGCGATCAAGGCAGGGATGGGCTGATGGCACTCTTCGAACGGCGGCGCCGGCCGGCGCTGCCTGCACCCGTGCGGGCGGCCGTGCCCCTCGACGGCGGGGCGTCCGTGCTCGCCTGGGCGCGCGACGAGCGGACGGGTGGCCACGTCGTCGCGACGACGCACCACCTGGCCTTCGTCGGGCCCGGCGACGAGCTCGCCTGGAGCCGGCCCTGGCACGAGGCCGAGACCGGCACGTGGGCGGGCGAGACGTCCACGCTGACCGTCACGTGGGTCGACCGGGGCGCCCCGGCGCGCTGGCAGGTCACCGAACCCTCGTTGCTCCAGCAGGCCCTGCGCGAGCGCCTGCAGGCCAGCGTCGTGCTCGCCGACGAGTTCCGCACCGCGGGCCGGCGAACGGTCCGCGTCGTCATCCGCCAGGACCTCGCGACGGGGGCCCTGCTCGAGCAGATCGTGCCAGGCAAGGGCGCCGACCTCACCGACACGGACGTGGCCCGGGAGGCGGCCCAGCGCCTCGCCCGGCTGCGCGCCGAAGTGGGTCTCTGAGGCTGTCGTCGACGTCGTCGCACGGGGTGTTTTCGGCAGGTCGCACCCGATTTCTCGACCGCCCGGATGCTTTGCTATGGTTGCGCAGCAGCATTCCCCTGTAGCTCAATTGGCAGAGCAGCCGGCTGTTAACCGGCAGGTTATTGGTTCGAGTCCAATCGGGGGAGCCAGCACCGAGAAGGGCCCCGACACCACTGGTGTCGGGGCCCTTCTCGTGTCCGCTCCCTCCGACCTCGGCCGGAGGGAGCTCCACCGTTCCGTCAGCGACGTGCGTCGCCCGTGTGGACGCCGCTCCCGCCGATGCCGTCGGTGGGGGTGTCCACCGTGCCGGCACCCGTCACGCCGGTCGCCGGGGCACCCTTGCGCGGGCCCCGTCCGCGGCGGCTGAGCCGCTTCTCGACGCGACCGGCCAGGACGGTCAGGCCGAAGTTCAGCGCGATGAAGACGACCGCGGCGAGGACGTATGCCGGGATGACGGTCGCGTACGCCGTGCCCATGTCGCGCATGCTCTGGAGCAGCTCGGGGTACGTGATGGCGGCACCGAGCGCGCTGTCCTTGAGGATGACGACGATCTGGCTGACGAGCGCCGGCAGCATCGCGGTGAGCGCCTGCGGCAGCTGGATCGAGCGCAGCGTCTGCGTGGCCGTGAGGCCGATCGACAGGCCCGCCTCGGCCTGGCCCTTCGGCAGGCCGTAGACGCCCGAGCGCACGAGCTCGGCGATGACCGAGCCGTTGTAGAGCGTCAGCGCGATGACGACCGCCATGAACGAGTTGAGGCTCGCCACGAAGATGTTGTTGAACGCGAAGAGCTGGAAGAGGAAGTACATCATCAGCAGCACCGGCACGGCGCGGAAGAACTCCACGACGATGCCGCACACCCACCGGATCGCCCGGTTGTGCGACAGCCGGCCCATGCCGAAGACGATGCCGAAGGCCATGGCCGCGACGATCGAGACCGCGGCCGCCTTGAGGGTGTTGAGGAGGCCGGGGACGACGTAGGCGGTCCAGACCTCGGGGTCGACGAGGGGCTGCCACAGCGACGCCTCGAGCTGGCCCTGGGCGTTCAGCTTCCACAGGATGGCCGCGAGCGTGCCGGCGAACAGGACGAACCCGAAAACGGTGAGGATCGCGTGGCGACGTCGGGCGCGCGGACCCGGTGCGTCGAAGAGGACGTTCTGCGCACTCATCGCTTCACCGCCAGTCGTCGCGACATCGAGGTGAAGAACAGGCCCACGGGCAGCGTCAGGACGACGAAGCCGAGGGCGAAGACGAGGAAGACCGCGATGCTGGCCGTCTCGTTCTCGATGATCACCTTCATCAGGGCCGAGGCCTCGGCGACGCCGATGACGGACGCGACCGTCGTGTTCTTCGTCAGCGCGATGAGCACCGACCCGAGCGGCGCGATGGCGCCGCGGAAGGCCTGCGGGAGGATGACCTCGCGCAGGCTCTGGCCGAACGTGAGCCCGATGGACCGTGCGGCCTCCGCCTGACCCAGCGGCACCGTGTTGAAACCGCTGCGCACGGCCTCGCACACGAAGGCCGCGTGGTAGACGGCGAGCGCGACCATGGCCCAGCGGATGGCGTTGTCGCGCAGCGACGTCGCGGAGCTCGGGTCGACGAGGTTGACTTCCAGCACGATGCCGACGCCGGCGAGCGAGAAGAAGACGATGAGGGTCAGGGGGGTGTTGCGGACGACGTTGACGTAGAACGCACCGAGGCGTCGCAGCACGGCGACCGGTGACACGCGCATGATCGCGAGCACCGTGCCGATGACGAGCGCCCCGATGGACGAGAAGAACGTCAGCTTGATGGTCATCCAGAACGCCGCGAGGATGTCGTACTTCTCGAGGACGTCGAGCATGTCCCTCCTTCACGTGCAAGGGATCTGGCCTGCGCGGGCCGCGTCACCGAGCTGGCGCCGCGGCCCACGCAGGGCGGGGGTGACGAGGGTCAGGAGCAGGCAGCCGGGGTGGGCGGGTTCCCCGCGCCCGGCTTGTAGCCGGCCGGGCCCAGGTTGGCGTCGAGCGACTTCTGCCAGGAGCCGTCGCTGATCATCTTCTTGATCGCGTCGGTCACCTTCGTGCACATGGCGGTGTCGCCCTTCTTGAGGCCGATGCCGTAGTTCTCCTCGGAGAACGGCTTGCCGACGACCTTGAACTTGCCCTTGTACTGGTCCTGCGCGGCGTAGCCGGCGAGGATCGTGTCGTCGGTCGTCAGGGCGTCGATGGCACCGGTCTGGAGCGCGGGCAGGCACTCGGAGTACGTGCCGAACTCCTGGAGCTGCACACCCGGGTACTTGTCCTTGACCTTCTGGGCGGACGTCGAGCCGGTGACCGAGCAGAGCTTCTTGCCCTCGAGGCTGTCGGGGCCGGTGATCGACGAGTCGTCCGAGCGGACGAGCAGGTCCTGGCCGGCGATGAGGTAGGGCCCGGCGAAGGAGACCTTCTCCTTGCGGGTGTCGGTGATCGAGTAGGTCGCGACGACCATGTCGACCTGGCCCGTCTGGATGAGGGTCTCGCGCTGGGCGCTCGGCGCCTGCACCCAGGTGATGTCGCCCTCGGACGTGCCGAGCGCCTTGGCGACGTACTTGGCGACCTCGACGTCGAAGCCGCTGTACTCGCTGCCCTTCTTGAGGCCCATGCCGGGCTGGTCGAACTTGATGCCGATCTTCAGACCGCCACCTCCGCCGCCGCTCCCGCTGCCGCTGGGCTCGCCGGACCCGCACGCGGCGAGCGTGAGAGCCAGCGTCGCAGCCGCTGCAACGGCTCCGATTCGTGCCTTCATCTGGGGTTCCTCCCTGGTGGTTGCTCACTCCCCGCGTGGCGCGGGAAGTGCCCTGTCGTGCGTTCGCTACAGGTGGTTCAGTGGGTGAGGATCTTGCCGAGGAAGTCCTTGGCGCGATCGCTCGTCGGGTTCGTGAAGAACTCCTGGGGCGTGCCGACCTCGACGATCTGGCCGTCGGCCATGAAGACGACGCGGTCGGCTGCCTTGCGGGCGAACCCCATCTCGTGGGTGACGACGATCATCGTCATGCCCTCCTTGGCGAGGCCGACCATGACGTCGAGCACCTCGTTGACCATCTCGGGGTCGAGCGCCGACGTCGGCTCGTCGAACAGCATGACCTTGGGGCCCATGGCGAGCGAGCGCGCGATGGCCACGCGCTGCTGCTGGCCGCCCGAGAGCTGGGCCGGGTACTTCTCGGCCTGAGCCTCGACGCCGACGCGCTTGAGCAGGTCGGCGGCCTGCTTGTCGGCATCCGACTTCGACTTCTTGCGCACCTTGATCGGCCCGAGCGTCACGTTCTCGCGGATCGTCTTGTGGGCGAAGAGGTTGAAGGACTGGAAGACCATGCCCACGTCGGCACGCAGCTGCGCGAGCGGCTTGCCCTCCTCGGGCAGCGCCTTGCCGTCGATGGAGATGGTGCCGGACTCGATGGTCTCGAGGCGGTTGATGGCGCGGCACAGCGTCGACTTGCCCGAGCCGGAGGGGCCGAGGACCACGACGACCTCACCCTTCCCGACGGTCAGGTTGATGTCGCGCAGCACGTGCAGGTCGCCGAAGTGCTTGTTGACGCCCTCGATGACGACCATCGGGTCGCGAGACGCGTCGCGGTCAGCAGTGCTCTCCGCCGGCGGGTCGGTGTTCACGTCGTCCATCCGGGCAACCTATCGGCTCCGGGGGTGGCGAGCACCCATCCCGCGCCGCACGGGCGCGAAGCGTGCTCGAATCGTGAGGACCGGCGGTCAGGGTCGTTCGAGGGCGGAGGTGGTCGGCCCGGGCGTCTGCCCGTCCGACCCGGTCGCCGACTCGGTGGCGAGCGCGCTCTGCGTCGCGGACGCGAGCACCTCGGCGGCCGTGGTGCTCAGGGCCGTCGTCGCCGACGCCGACGGCCTCTCCGACGACGGATGCGTCGTGCCGGCGGTCGTCGTCGAGGTCGACGTGGTGGGGTCCTGGCTCGACGGCGAAGAGCTGGTGGGTGTCGAGCTGGTGGGTGCCGAGCTGGTGGGCGCCGACGAGCTCGGCACCGAGGTCGTCGGGTCGGTCGTGGTGGGTCCGGTGGTCGTCGGCGCCGTCGTGGTGGACGTCGGGCCGGAGGTCGTCGGTCCGGACGTCGGGGGCGCGGTGGTGGTGGGAGCGGTGGTGGTGGTCGCGGTGGTGGTGGGCGCGGTGGTGGTGGGCGCCGTGGTGGTGGGCGCGGACGTGGTGGGCGCCGTGGTCGTCGGCACGGACGTCGTCGGGCTCGACGAGGGCGTGTGCGTCGAGGTGGCGGTCGGGGTCTGGCTCGGCGTGTGCGTGGGTGTGCCGCCCGTGCTGCCCGTGCCGGTCGGGTCGGGGATCGGCACGTCGCCGTCCTTGACGGTGTGCACCCCGGTGCCGCCCGGCTCGACGACGAGGTGGGGCACCGCGCCGTAGGGCACCGAGCCCAGTGACGACGGTGCGAAGCCGAGGTAGGGGGCCGGGTCGACGTAGCGGTCGTCGATGATCACGTCGAAGTGCAGGTGGCAGCCCGTCGACCACCCGGTCGTGCCGACGAGCCCGATGACCTGGCCCTGCGTCACCGTCTGCCCCTCGGTGACGAGGAAGCGGGACTGGTGCCCGTACGCGGTCTTGAGGCTCGGGCTGTGCTGGATGATCGTCCGGTTGCCCCACGAGTCGGACGTGCGGGCGTAGACGACCGTGCCGGCGGCGGCGGCGCGGATCGGGGTCCCGCAGCTCGCGGCGAGGTCGAGGCCGGTGTGGAACATCGGCCGGCCGAGCAGCGGGTGGATCCGCGGGCCGAACGGCGAGGACTCGCCGCCGGGCACGGGATGGATGAAGAACGGGGCACCGGTGATCGGCGCGGCGAGCGCCTCGGCGGTCTGCGGCACGAGGATGATGGCCGGGAACATGAACAGGCCGCCGCCGAGCGCGTCCGAGAAGGCGGAGAGCGCGGGAGCCGCCGCGGCCGTGGAGGCGGCGGTGACGGTCGTCGACAGCTCGGTGCGGGCCTGCTCGACGACGGCGACGGCGTCGTCGACCTCGCTCGGAGCCGCTGCGGCGAGGACGACGGTGGCGCCGGGAGACTGCGGGGTGCTCCCGCCGAGGAACGGCAGCAGGGCGAAGACGAGCAGCATGAGCGCGAACGGGACCAGCCGCCCGCTCATCCTGATGTGGACGACGAGCGGACCCGTGCGCTGTGCCGGTGTTCGCACCGTCTGCCACCCCCTGCCTTGCCACGTGCTTCGTGTCGTCTGAGGCTGCCTCCCGACGGAGGGGCCTGGTCGTCGCCGCTCCCGCGGACGCCGCGCGGCCGGGAGCGACCGGGCTGCTCGGCCCGGTGTTCCGGTCGACTCCCACCTTAGGTCGGGGCCGCCCGTGGCGGGCCGGTTCGCGCCGAGTTGGTTGCCCGATCGCCGGGCCACCCGGCCGCACCCGTCGAGGGACCTGTGACCCCTGTGTTTCCAGAGGCTCGTGGGGCTGAGTGTGACGGCTGTGACGGGTGTGGCGAGGACAGCGGCCCGCTGAGTACGGATCGGCCTCGAGAACCCGGGCGACTCTCGTCCTTCCTGATCGGCAGGTGAGGGCTTGTCGACGGTTTCCATCGACAACTTGCGCAAATCTTGCGGAAACGGACGTGGTTCACGGCCCCGGATCCTGCAGTCCGCAGTGCAGGCTGTGGTTCAGGGGGAGGGGTTACCGACACGGCCGTGGGGGTTGCAGTCGGGAGCGCACACCGGGTCGGGGGACCCGGGAGCCAGGTCGGGAGGCCTGGCCGGTCGGGTCGGGGGACCCGGTCGTGCGAGCTGGACGGGGTGGGTGTCGCCGGGGGAGACGGCGACACCCACCCCGCCCCCGGATCCGGGTTTTGCCGAAGACCGGCCGCCCGTCGATCAGCCGACCTACAGTTCGGCTATCCGGTCAGGATGGGGTGGGTGCACATGCGCAGGATCTGGCACGTCTCGACAGCGGGCCTCGGCTCGGTCGTCCTCGGCATCGCGGTGCTGGCCGCGCCGACCGCCTCGGCGGTCCAACCGCCGGCGCCCGCGCCGTCGAGCAGCTCGATGGTCAGTGCGGTGCCCTCCGCGATCACGCCGGCCGTCGGCGACGGCGACGTGCGTGCCATCGCGAAGGTCGGCAGCACGATGGTCATCGGCGGCAACTTCACGACCGTCAACGGGGTGGCCCGCTCGCGCCTCGCGGCGTTCTCCGCGAGCACCGGTGCGCTGACCGGCCTCTCGCTGGCGGTCAACGGTGAGGTCTCCTCCGTCGTGCCGGGTCCGACGGCGACCACGGCCTACATCGGCGGCGCCTTCACGACGGTCGGCGGCGTGGCACGTCGCAACGTCGCCCTCGTCGACCTCTCGACGAACACCGTCGTGCCGGGCTTCACGGCCCCCGCGTTCTCGAGCTTCGGCCGCGTCAAGGACATGGTCAGGGTCGGCTCGCGGCTCGTCGTCGTCGGCGACTTCTCGACGGTCGGCGGGCAGGCCCACGCCGGGATCGCCGCCCTGAGCGCGACCACCGGAGCGGTGGACCAGACCTACCTGCGGGTGCAGTTCGCGGGCCACCACAACAACTCCGGCACCGGGGCGCAGGGCGCGGTCGGCCCGTGGAACCTCGACGTCAGCCCGGCGGGCGACCGCCTCGTCGTCATCGGCAACTTCCGCACGGCCGACGGGCTGCCGCGCGACCAGGTCGCGCTCATCACCCTCGGGGCGACGTCGGCCTTCGTCACGCCGGACTGGAACACGCTGCGCTACAACCCGTTGTGCTTCAGCAACTCGTTCGACTCCTACGTGCGCGGAGTCTCCTTCTCCCCCAACGGCTCCTACTTCGTCATCGGCTCGACCGGTGGGGGAGTGCGCGACACGCTCTGCGACGCCGCCGCACGCTTCGAGACGTATGCCGTGGGCGCCGCCCTGCAGCCGACGTGGGTGGCCGAGACCGGTGGCGACACGATGTGGGCCGTCGAGATCACCGAGGCCGCCGTCTTCGTGGGCGGCCACCAGCGGTGGGGCAACAACCCGTACGGTCGCGACTTCGCCGGCCCCGGCGCGGTGCCGCGCCCCGGTCTCGTGGCGCTCGACCCCGTGAGCGGCCGTCCGCTGCAGTGGAACCCGGGACGCAACCCTCCGGGCAAGGCGGTCTACGCCATCCTCGCGACGAGCGAGGGACTGTGGCTCGGCTCCAACACCGACTACGTCGGCAACTTCACGTACGTGCGCAAGAAGATCGTGCTCTTCCCGTATGCCGGGGGCAGCACCCTCGCCTCGACGACCGTGGGCACCCTCCCGGGCACCGTGCTCCTGGGTGGCTCGGTGGGCGGTGCGACGTCCGACGCGCTGACGAGCGTCGGGCTGACGTCGACCGGGGTCAGCTCGCAGCCGGTGCCCGTCGGCAACGGCGGGGTCGCGTGGTCGGGCACCCGGGGCGCCTTCATGGTCGGCTCGAAGGTGTTCTACGCCAAGACGGACGGCTACCTCTACTCGCGCCCGCTCGTGCAGGGTGTCTGGGGCGCCGAGACCCGGATCGACCCGTACCACGACCCGAGGTGGGCGACCGTCGACAACCACCTGAACGGCACCTTCGACGGCAACCTGCCCACCCTCTACGGGCAGCTGCCCAACCTCAGCGGGATGTTCTACACGGGCGGCCGGCTGTTCTACACGATCAGCGGTGACCCGACGCTGCGCTGGCGCTGGTTCTCGCCCGACAGCGGGATCGTCGACGAGCGCGTCTTCACGGTGCCGAGCTCGGTCGACTTCCGCTCGAGCCGCGGTCTGCTCGTCGCCGGCGCGAACCTCTACTACACGTCCACGGTCGACAGCTCGCTCTACCGCGTCGGCTGGAACGGCGCGACGGTGACGGGCGTGCCGGTGCGCATCAGCGGGCCGACCGTCGACCGGGTCTCGTGGGCCGCGCGGTCGCTATTCCTGCTGGCCGGCTGAACCACGCGCCCGACAAGGGCGTATGCCGGGGGCGCGCCACCCGGCATACGCCCTCGGTCGTGGGGCGGGTGTCAGGGACTCGTCACGGCTGCACGGACTGGGCGAAGCGGAAGAGGTTGCCGGGGTCGACGGTCGCCTTGACGGTGCGCAGGCGGGCGTAGGTGCCGGGCCAGTAGGCCGCGCCGTGGTCGGCGATCGAGCTGTCGAGGTAGTTGACGTAGGCGCCGGTGCCGCAGAAGGGCGCCATCGCCGCACGGAAGCCGCGCACGTAGCCGTCGAACGGGGTCGGGTCGAGCGTCGGCGTCGACGGGCTCCACCGGGCGAGGTAGTGCAGCATGAGCCGGGCGTCGCGGTGGCCGAAGGCCGAGTCGGTCGTGGTCGTCGACCGGACGGCGCCACCCAGGGCCACGACGGTGCACCCGGTCCACGTCGCCTTCGGCACGGCCAGGCCGGCCCTGACCCGGTCGACGAGGGTCGTGACCGCGGTGGGGGAGAGCGGCGCGTAGACCATCGTCGACGCGCCGGCGGAGGGGACGCGCGGGATCGTGCCCTGCGGTGGCAGGTGGCAGCTCGCGTAGGAGGAGCACTCGGCCTCCTGCAGCATCGCGGCGAGGTAGCCCTGGCTGCTGACGGTCCGCGCGTTGGGCCGCACGCCGATGGCCGCGACGAGCGCGTCGAGCTGGGCCGTCAACGCCGAGGCGCTGCCGATCCACGTCCCGGTCACGGTCAGCGATGTCGCACCGGTCGAGGGCGTGGCGCGGAACGACAGCTCGCCGTGCAGCCGGCTGTCGGCGGTCGCCATGAACGTCTGGTAGCCGGCGACGACGGCCGGCGCGGCCGACATGTTGTAGGGCATCGACCACACCTGGAACGTCGGCGCCGGGCGCAGCCGGAAGGTCAGCGAGGTGACGACGCCGAAGGAGCCACCGCCACCGCCGCGCAGGGCCCAGAAGAGGCCCGGCCAGTGGCTCGCCGAGACCTGCTTGACGGAGGCGTCCGCGAAGACGATGGTCGCGCCCGTCAGCTGGTCGCAGGTCAGTCCCCACGGCCGGGTCAGGGCCCCGATGCCGCCGCCGAGCGCGAGGCCGGCGATGCCGACGCTGCCGCACGTGCCGCCGGGCAGGGCGAGGCCGGCCGAGGCGACCTTCTGGTAGACGTCGATGAGCCGCGCTCCGGCGCCCACGGTCGCGGTGGCCGTGACCGGGTCGACCGTCATCGCCGAGATGAGGGTCGTGTCGATGACGAGACCGGTGCCGGTCGACCAGCCGGTCAGGGCGTGACCGCCCGAGCGGATCGTGAACGGCACCGCGTTGGTCCGCGCGAACGCCACCGCGGCGGAGACGTCGGCCGTCGAGACGCAGCGCGCCACGGCCGAGGGCCAGACGGTGTCGTACCGCGGGTTGTACCCGTGGGCGACGGCGGTGTAGCCGGTGGCTCCCTTGACGAGCACCTGGCCGCTCATCCGCTGCTGCAGCGTGCTCCATGCCGGCGCCGCGACGGCGGCCCCGGCCCCGGCGCTCGCAGTCGCTCCACCTGCGAGCAGGGCGGCCGCGCCGCCTGCACCCCGCAGCACCGCCCTGCGTGAGACGTCACGCCTCGAGACAGACTCCATCGCCGTACCCCGCCCCTGGTGAGGTCCGCCTCGACCGGCGGACGCTCCTTCGACGGTAGGGCTCCGTGCGATGATCCGGGGCCGAAGGATCTGGGCATTCGAAACGTGAATTCCCTTGCAGGCCGGGTTTGTCCAGCTTTGAGCCTACGCGTTCGTCAATCGGGTGATGACCACGCCCGGGTGGTGCCACGCTGGGAGCTCCGGGACGACAAGGGGGTCCTCGATGAGACGACTGGGTCTGACCATGGCGGCACTGTCGATCGTGTGCCTGGGGGTGCTGAGCTCGAGCGCGGCGACCGGTGCGGTGTCCACCTCGTCGTGGAGCCAGCCCCAGGGCGATGCGGCACACAGCAACCGCAACAACGCCGAGACGACGATCACCGCTGCGACGGTGGCCGGGCTGGCGGTGCGCTACTCCGTCGGTCGACTGCCCGACTACTCCGTCTGCGGTCGTGCGCACCCGCACGCGGCGGTCGCCACCGCGAGCCGGCTCTACGTCTTCGACGGACGGCGGGTCGTCGCGACCGATCTGGCGACCGGGCAGCAGCTCTGGCGGGGCGCCGACCTCGGCGGGACGACGGGGTTCCAGGCGACCGACCTCGCCGTCAGCGGCTCGCGGGTCGTCGTCCAGGGCAGCGGGGGCTGTCTCTCCCAGAGCGACCCCGGTCTCAGCCTCGTCGGCCTCGACGCGGCCACCGGAGCCACGGTGTGGTCCGTCCAGCGGGGTGGCTACAACCGCAGCATGGTCGTCTCGGGCACCACCGTCGTCTCCGACAACGACGACATCTCCGGAGTTCCGTCGGTCGTCGCCTACGACCTCACGACCGGCGCGCAGCGGTGGGTGCGCAGCGGGTGCGTGTCGTCGGGCTTCGGCCCGGACGCCGGTCTCTTCGCCTCCGACGACAACATCCTCACGACGTGCGGTGCCCTGTCGTTCGCCCGGCGCGGCGCGACGAGCTGGAGCAAGCCGGCCGGGTGGTCCTACCTTCGCGCGGACCCGAGCGGCACCGTGAGCCCCAACATCTACGCCCGCAACCCGGCGGGCCGGATCACCGCGCTCTCACCCACCGGTGCGGTGCGGTGGACCTCGGCGGAGGCGGGCCCGCTGCTCGCGGCGGGTCCCGTGCGGCTCCTCGTCGGCTGCGGGGCGACGAACGTCTGCGCGCTGAACCGAGCCACCGGCGCGCGGGTGTGGACGTCGGCGCGCAGCGTGGCTCCGACGGGCGCCGTGCTGGCCGCGGACCTCGCCTACGTGACGCCGGCGGAGGCGCCGCTCGTGGCCGCCACCGGCCGACCGGTGCCCGGGGCGGACTCCGACTTCCTCAGCCCCTACGGCTTCCTCGCGGACGGTGCCGTCGAGGTGGCCGGCGGGCGTCTCGTCAACGTGACCCGGCGGGCGGTGGACGTCTACGCCCTGACGCCCTGACGCCCTGACGGCCTGACGCCCTGACGGCCTCGGCGTCCGGGGCCGCCGCCCGGTGGCGGGAGGAAGGGTCGGTGGTGGGGCAGCAGGGGCTTGAACCCTGGACCGACGGATTATGAGAACGTAGCAGTCGTCAACCCGACCTGCGCTCATGGTGTGTAGTCGCCGGCGCTGAGCGCGATTCATTATCGACGAGTACTACCTGCTGCTGCCCATTGGTGGGCACTGTGCCCACCAATTGCCCACTAGAGAACTCTCACTAAAGCCAGCGCGCCAGCCATGTCTGTTCGGACCAGAAGGCCGCAAGTGGTGTGTACCCTGGCACGCCCACTCGTACCGGGGCTTCCCCCTTGTGCTACCCAGGCAGAATGCGACAACGGCAGGCAGTGGAGGTCGTAGCTTGACCCGGGTGATGCTTACATCGCACCCCAACCCACTGCGACTGTCCCTCCTAGAATTTTCTCCCGGAGCGTGCGTGCAGGTCAGAGGGTCTTGAAGCGGCTGGAGGCCCCAACTGGTTGACCCACAGACAGGCCCGCCCATCAATCTGAGGGCTGCTCGACACTGACAGGATGCTTCCAACCGATCGAGCAAGGGGCCCCGTGCTTGGCCCCTGCCAGCCAACAGGCCAATCGAATACAAGCACTCCTGAAAATTCTCGAGCGAGGTGGAATGAGAGTGCCGCTGCCGCATCGCGGTGTCTGATGGAAGTGCGCGCACGGTTCTGCCGGACGACTGTCGTTAGCTCGCGCACATCCTCCTCGCTCGCTCAGGACGAGCGAGCGCCGTACTGGTTCGCCAAGTCCCTTACAAAACGGGCGCGAAACGCGTGCTGGCACGCAAGTAACTCTCAACGACGTTTGAGACGGCTTCTCAGTGAGTCGGCCACTCCTCCCCCTGCGTTGAAGTACCACGACGATCAATCGCAACGTAGCCGCGATCGATGACCGGATGCCGCCGTGATCTGACGCTCGGACGCCGACCCCCTCTCAGCGTGCCCGTTGAGCCTTGGTAGCAACCAGGAGAAGGATATGCGAGCCTTCGGAAATGACGAAGATCGAAGCAAGTCAGATCGCGCACCCTGTGTACCTCGACGACCCGATGATGCTCAGCTTCTTGGCGCACCTAGAAGGTGGCGTGTCTGTGGAGCAGGAGGAGACTGCCCGCGAAACTGGAGCTAGGGAGCGAGGAGCAAAGGCACGCGCAGGCGCGAAGGCGCGGATGTGGGGAGTGGCGGACGCCACCATTGACGCGGAGGGGTCGACAAACCGACGTGACGAAACAGCATTGGAGTCCAAGAGCACCAAGCACCACACCGCCGCAAGTCTCTTCAACCTGCTCTACTACTACTTGAAGGAAGATTCGAAGCTGAGACCGGTGGACACGTCCGCTGATCTCGAGGCTCTTGCGCCCGGCGAGATAGTTGAGATCCGCGGCGAATACCTTGGGAATCCATTGGAGGATGCCTTAGCTTTCTTGAGTTCCATTCTCCCTTACTTAATGGAACAGCAGCATGCCCAACGGGAGGCCGCCGAAGCCGCGCTTCGCCAAGCGAAGCCAAGGAGCGCAGCGCGGTCCGGCAATCCAGCGCGAAAAGGGGCAGGCACTGATAACTCCTCGGAGATTATGGACGCAGTTGCCGCAGCAATCGCCACCGCGTCCAGCTCCGACGATTTAGGCATGAAAATGCTGTTGCGAATGTGGGATGACATATCGTCAGCACCAATGCACGATCTTCTGTTTCGTACCGGAGGTGGCCTCAATACCGTAGTAGCAGTGTCATCCAACTTCTTCTCCGCCCACACAAAGGAGTATCTACGTGCTGGCGAGTTCTCTATCGTCGGAAAAGTCACGCGCGTAATTCCACTTGGCCAAGAGGTCAATCTGGCGCGACGTACGGTTCTAGGAGTTGCCGGGCCCAGTACGGCAAGAGAATTGCTTGACGGACTAAAGACGGACGAATTTCACCTTGACTTGGCAGACCCAATTGTCGCAGGCCCGGCCGTCCAAATCCTTCCCATGGCCATATTTATTTAGCAATGCGCCGCCTACGGCAAAAGGCACATGGCTCACGTGGTCGGTCAAGAAGGCAGCTTGACCTTAGCTCATTCAGTCGTGAACCTGTTTTGTTGGGTTAGCGACTCCTGGCACGCACGCGCAGACGACCCTACTTGGTCGAGGCAATTCGGGCGAGGCTTCCAAACTGCATGGTTTTCTCGCAGGTCTCCAGAGTATGGCCGGGCGCCTTTATTGGAGCCGACCATGACTTAAGAGGTGGAGGGACGCATCGGCCCGAGCGACTCGAGTGCCCGGTCCCGGACAGGAACTAATGATGTTGACGACCGCCTCGAGGCGGACGCGTGAGATTCAGTTTTGGCCTACGACATTTAGTCGGTGTTCGCCTTCCGATCTCGGCTAGGACGCGAGGCTAGACCGCAATTCGCGCACGATTCTTCGGTTGGCGCGTTTTGGTGTCCGCACCACCGGCAAGTCCAGTAGCGCGGGGCAGGCCCGTCATGACTGTAGTCCCCTCGAACCCAAAGGTCGTCATCTCGACTGAGTCTCGCAGCCAAGTCGCCCATGGGGTCAATTTGCCCCCGATATTGGAGTGCTCGCTGGACGGCATGACGTCGGGCCGCCTCACTCGATTCGGCGGCTTGGGCAGCGAGTCGTGGCCCTTCAGGACTGACGAGAAGGGAAAGAAAATAGCACTCAGAGGCCCGATAGGGCGGCCAGGTTGTTCGTTCTTGGTTGAAGAATGCCACAGTGTCCCAAGAGGGCTCGGTGTTAGCGAGGACGTACAGAGCTGACCATGAAATCCAATGTGAAATTGCGTGCAAGCTCTCAACCAACGCGTCCTGATCGTCTGCGCTGAGTGCCGCCAAAGGGGACTTCACCACTGCATAAAGACTGCGACAACTGACCACCCACCAGTCCAATGGGACACCCACCTGATCCCTCATTTGCGCACGAATGATGGCTGCTTCGGCTGCGGCGCGGTCTATGTCCTTCGCGTGTGCGACTGCGAGTGATCTTAACCATTTGCGACGGATAGAGACATCGTCCTTCTCGAAAGCCGCTCGAAAGTCGGCGAAGCCAGTACTCAAATATCCCGTTACATGAAGGAGGTCAGATAGTTCTTGAAGGGACCACCGATCATTCTTTGTGAGAGCCGTACCGGTGTCGCCGAGGCTTGCGACGTCATCGAGGATTTTTGCCTTGTAATCTTGCTGACGCAAGAACTCTTGCGCGCCTGCGAAGGGGCTCTTCTGCTCCCATTGGGAAGTATCGACACCGGCTTGGCGCAGGGCTTCCTTTATCCCGCCGCCTTCGCCACTAGGGATCCGATCAGAGATATCGTAGATTATCTGAGCGGCATTGTCCTGCAGTTGAGGCAAGAATTTGACTGCCCGATGAGCCACCTGACCAAGCCCTTGGTGTGGCATATCGCTGTTGGTGAACATATGCACTCCGCCAACTTTTACAATCTCTGCCACCTCAGGCAACTCAAGGGCGAGGACCGCTTTAACAGCCTCACTCTCACTCGGGTCGAGAGGTCGCTTCTCGGATAGCGCGTCCTCTAACGCAACCCATGCCGTCACTATCGAGTCGGAAGGCGGCTTCAGCGTGAGCCGGCTTAGCTCTTGTTCTCGCTGGTGTCGGTGCGTATCATTTAGGGTCAATGAGCACAGCGCATCGATGACAGGCCATGATTCTGGACCGGATTCGTGGCGGCTCGCAAGTATGCGATCTATGGGCCGGAGGTCGCGCGCCAGCCTCGTTGGAGGCTCCTTGGCGCCACTGGCAATTTGGCGGGCGTGTTGACCGAGCTGTCGTATCAGCACATCGACTTGGTTGACGCTCAACTCGATAACGTTAGAGCGCGAGCTGGCTGCAACAGCCAAAGTCGCCTCGGTCGCGGATTCGCCGAGTTCGAGCAAAAGGTCTACCACGCTCGGATTGAGGCTCAGAGCCAGACTTACGACCCCTTCAGAGTCGTAGTACCGAATGGCGTCGGCTACCCACTCTCGTAGCGCCGCTGTTGAGCATGTCTTCGTCCACATCGCGGTCGCGATCTCCGTGAAGACACGGCTGCGGCTTCGAAGGCGATCGTCTTCATCCAGTACGAAGACGGCGACGTGGGTGTCCCAGAACGTCAGCACCTGGTCGGCAAGTTCTCGCGCCTTCCCTACGGAGAGGTTCCAACCCCCGGGATCCGCCAGCATGTCCGACAACGCGCCGCTCGCGTCAGAGCGCGAGGGCGGGGCGTCTCGACCGTCTATCAGACGTCCAAGGACGACGAATCCATCGAGAAGTGTGGCAGGGGTCAGATCCCGCGCCCAGTTCTTGCGCGCACCGCTGAACCGATCGTGCTCCCAGCGCTTTACCGATTGTCTGACGGCTTCGTGCAGGAGTTCCGCTCTTTGCTTCGGAATCTCCAGTTCTGCGGTGGAGCCGATGATGAGAGCAACGAGCAGCGCCAGCTGGGGCACCTCGAGCATGCCGGGCTGGTTGTGGCTGGCATCAGCGAGCCACTCCCGTCGAGTTCGCAGCCACTGACGCCGCTGTTCAAGGTCAGCGACCCGCACCTTTGCACACTGAGTCACAACGGCGTCAACCGTTGCATCAAGGTCACCGGGTCGCACGAGGTCCACCCTGGCGAGCCCAATGCCAGCCGCCGGAACCTCGGCACTCGCACGAGTAGCCAACACGACTGCTGTGGTTTCGGGCAGACCATTCATGAGGGTCCGAAGTTGGCCGGCCAGCCACGCTGCTCTGTCTCGGCACTCGTCCAGCCCGTCGAGAAGCAGAATCGCGTCGCCCTGTGCAATCGCTTTGGTCAGAAACTTCTCGACCCGCTGCGCTCCAGACTTCGGCCCTCGTCTGGAAGCCAAGACCACGAGGTCCTCAATCGTCACATCGTGGTCAGTGTGACGTGGAAGCAAATCCGGGAGATGGACCGGAATCGGTGTCGGCGCATACGGATCCTCGGCACACGCTCCGGCAAGCTCCCTCATCAGCACTGACTTGCCCGACCCGGGCTGGCCCACCAAAAGGATCCTCCGGTTGCGTCGTAACACGACCCACAGGCCCTCGCTGAGACCCCTTTCCTTCTCCGTGTCGGTGGTCTGCACTCGCACGTTCGCCAGCAGGTTCTTCACCACTATCGGCTGGAGGTCGTCAGCCAGGAGAGTTAGGTCGATGCGACCGTTTGAGGATGCCAGCGTGTCCAGGTAAGCAACTTCCGCTGCCCGAGCGGCTGCTGCCTGCGCGGCGGCCGGTCCACTCTCATCTGCGCGCACCACAATGTCACGAGCGGCGACGGCCCTGACTAGCCTCGTTGCATCGAACCCGAGGGCACGACCGGCCCACTCATGGACGGTCGCCGAGATAACACTCACCGCGAGCGCACCGGCATTGCCCTCGACCAATTCATCCATCATCAACGCCAAGAGTGTCGGGACATCGTTACTCGTCGCGGTTCTCGGGAGTTCGACGAGCCGCGCCCTCCGATGGATCTCGTCACGCTTATCGGCCGGGACGTGCTCATCCAGGCGCTTCAGCGCATCAAGGTGACGCCGGCTGGTCAGTGTCACTCCGGCACGGAGTTTCGCGAGCGCGTCGGCGAGATCACGTACCCACTCAGACGCCTCCTCGCACACCAAGACAAGAAGGTCGTTATCTCCGAGGTTCTCGTCGAGCTGCGCGACCCACCCGTCCACGGTGTCAGTGAACGGCTTGCCGTATGTAACCTTCCGTTTCGAAGATACAAAGGCATGACCGTCGCCCTCGAAGGTCAGGACGACGTCGTCGGTCGGGTCCGAAGACTCGAAAGCCACATGTGTGATTACCCTGTAATTTTCCAATGCTTCGACTGGCCTTGTGGCCAGCATGTGTACACCAAAGTAGGTGGCCGCGCTGCGGCGCGCCACACTCCCCGCCTCGTTAGCCTGCCCGGCAGCGCTCATGTACTTAGCCGATTGATCGCAAAACCAGGAACTGAGCTGGCACGTCGGGAGACTCCAAGCAAGTCAGGTGTTTCGAACGATCTTCTCGGTTCGTAAGCAGCGTCGAGTTTCGTGAAAAGTATCTGTCATGGATTGTGTGCCGGATCACGATCTGCATCGTACGGCCGTGAGCGCGGCCATGTCCTGCCGTGTCGTGCGAACGCGAGCGCCCTAGACCGATGTGGCTTGACGCCCATGCGAATCCGTTTGATGACGCCGTCGGCCGGCCCGCTTCGGGCGCTGGTTCCTTGCCAGTCGCCGCATCAGCTGACCACAGAGGCCCCGCCTCTCACGTTCCCCTGCAACCTCGCCCATCAGCTGGCGACAGATCCGTGCCCAAGCCGCCGCCACGCCGGCTAGAGCATGCGCCCCTACGTCTCTCAGCTCGAGTTGACGAGATATTACGGCGGGTACGCGCGCCATCGGACCGTCCGCGTCACAACTTCGTAGCCCTCGACGGACCTAGCGCTTGCGAACAACTTGATGCGCACCACCTCCGCCTCCCCATTTGGTGATTTCACTGAGGCGTTATGCGTTAAGCCATGTGTGGCCCCGGGTCCCTCCGACTGCAATTGGAACGCGTCCGACCCGATCCATCGCCCGATATTTGTGGGATCACGCATGAGGTCTGGCAGTGGGGAACTCTCCCGCCCGATGACGCCGGTAACGGCGACGGCAAATGAGTACGCGATCTTCGCGAGCATCTGAGCCAAGGCCTCAATGTCCGGAGTGGACTGAGCCTGCAGGCCAACGGCCTCTCGCTCTTGGACGAATCCACTCAGATCCTGCTGGGCACCGACGTTGATCAACTGGAAGCCTGCGATCCGAATGCCTTCGATGGGCTCGGCGCCTGAAAGGAAAGTGGGTTTTGCGAACGTCGGCAGAATTACAAGCCCAGGTGCTTCTCGCCGAGGCACCTCTGTCTCGGCTATCTGTCCACCCTCCTCGAGGAGCCTGACGCGGATTTCCTGAGGTTGATTCTTCGGTCTCCTGGACTTAAAGTTTGCGGCAAGCCTAGCGTCGTGCATGAATCCTCTGAGCACCCGTAATTCTAATTCGGACGTCATGGCGCTGCATGACGTGCAACTTGCCTTCGGCAGGACCAGATTGCCATTGAGCCCGAGGGGGACGATATGCTCGTCAGTCAGTTTCGTACGAGAGCCACAGTATATGCATTCACCCACGGGGGCGAACCGATGCGTGGAACGTATCTCGTGCAACCGACGTACCGATATCGGACTGGGTTCCGGGTCCACTATCTGTACCTCCATACCTGCCACTCCTCGGCGGCATAGTGCCAAACGCGCGGGTGAAGGGGAATCGCTGCGAAATGTTTGACCGGTCTCGGACCGGTCTCGACCCGCCACGCGCGATGGAACGGTCCCGCTCGTCGATTTCCGTCCACTCCTTGCTCCGCGTATGCGGCGCCAACAGTAATGGGGTCCGACTGCTCCGGTGCTCCCCATACTCGCTGCTAGGCGCCGTCAAACTGCGTTCTACTTCTGCGAGGGGCGTGATCCGAAGATGGCGCGGAGTGCGTGCGGGCATCGGGCGCTGTCTTATGGCATAGATCGGGGTGCGGTTTCTTCTCGGGTACGCAGGACGACTTGCTCAGAGTCACGATACTGGAGACGAGCGCGGCCTAGGAAGAATCCGAGCCACAGAATCGTCCCGGCCAAGAACAGAACCGATGCCAAAATTGCATCGACCTTCGTCGGAGCTTCACCTGTGCCCGGAGTTAGATATAGGACCGGCAAAGCCACGAGCGTGAATATCAGGCCCAGCGTCACTGCGGCTTCTACGTAAACGTTCCTATCAAATTTGGGGACGATTATTCGGGATCTATCCGAGATTCGCTCATTCAACGATGTCTCGCTCTGGGCGATTGCGTGCCTGATCTCGGGATAGTGCGTCTTGGTTAGTTCGTCGCGCAGCCTCCAGATCGAGGATCCGGGGACGCTTAACTGAGGTTTGATGCGCCCATGGACGTAGTCATCTGGATCGTCGCTGCCACGCTCGCCGTAGTAGGCATCCTGCCCCCTAAAGTACGCGAGCGTGGACCACAGAAGCCTGGCGTTGAACTGCGGCTCCGCGATGGGTGGCGGCTCATGTTGAGCGATCACATGTTCTGGCTTTCTAGGATCATCCGGGTCGGCCATTTCTGCAACCCAAGACTCGATGTCCTCCAAACACACGAGAGCATATTCCCAGAGCGCAGCCGCAACCGACTTATGCATCAAGGTAGGAGCCGAGCCGGTGGGGGATATCAACTCTGTCAAGATAGATGGGAAACGGACACGCCAACCAGATTCCTCTACACCTTGCGCGCCTCGTCTAACCCGGTCAGCGCTGTCATACACCTGACGCAGGAGTCGGTCATCGCTAATTGCGAGCTCGACATAACGGGATTGGGCGCCGTCGCGGTACGAGCAAAGCTCGTCCTGCGCTGCCTTCACCGCCGAATCGGCCTGCTGGAACTGGTCCTGATGGCCAGCAAGTGTCGCCTGCATTTGCAGGGTGCGCTGCAAAACAAGGCCCCCTGTCAAAGCGACGAAGGTGGCGCCCCCGCTGGCGAGGGTTGAGAACAGAGTCGTATAGTCGCTCACGCTGTCAAGATAGCGAACATGGTTCGAGCGCAGCAGGGCAGCAACAGGGGACGGGATGCCGGCGAACGACCAAAAGCAGACATAGCGCTCCGTGACCTCCGTTAACCCAGAACGTCGAGGCCGTTCGGCCTGATGTTCCTGCGGGTCAGCACGCCGGGCCAGAGTGCGCATGCGCACGCGCCAACATCTGCGAGGTGTCTGGCCGCCGACAACTGAGCAGACGCCGAAGGGGCCCACCCGTCCCCTCCGTCGGGCGGCCCTGTCCGGAGCTCAACGACAGGCACGACGCGCCTCACTAGCCGGGCGCGCTCGGTGCAGGAAGATGATCAGCGACGTGATCAGTCCGCCCGTCCGGTCGCTGGGCCGGTACTCAAGGCCCTGACCGTCAAGAAACTGAGACAACCCAGTTCGATGACCCGACCTTCACGCGGAATAAACGAGCGCGAAGCCAACCGCTTGAGTTCGCCTTCGAGATCGAGATGCTTGCGCGGCCGCTCTTATCCAAGGCACCCTGCGCTACCACCTGCCCTACCCGGGATGTGTTCGTAAGACCGCCCCAAATCTGGTACGGCATGAATGCCCTGGAGGTGCCGGCACTAAGGACTACTTGGGTGCGACCCCTAACCAGCGTCGGCACGGGCTGGATCGACAGCACGTCACTGAGGCGAGGCTGCGGAACTTCAGCCCACTCTTCGAGCTGACGCCAACGTCCGGACAGCTGGTAGACGACCTCCGCTGCCTTTGAGGACGGGGCCTGGCTGATGATGAGCGATGGCATGAGCCCGGTGACCCCGACGATCAGCACGAGTAGCGCCGCGCACCGGCGCCCCCATCTGTGTGGACCTCTGCGTTTGTTCAACTTTTCGGAGGCGTCAAAGACAGCGTTCGACAGCTGTTCTGCGAACATGCTGGCGCCCAGCAGAGGGCCGTTGGGGTTCCGAGATCGTCGTCGAGCCCAGGAGGTGTGGGAGTACTCGACCAAGGTGACAAGTATGACGAGGGCGGCGAGGCAGGCAAAAGCGAAGGCGATGAGTCGCCAAAGCACTCTTCCCCACAGAAGGATGACCAGCCCACCAACTACTAGAGCGATGAATAGGGACGGTCGCCACACGCTAGGCACAGGCACGACGAACTGCACGAGGTCTTTGATAGGCGAGGTCATGGCTCGGTTCGAGACGGCTCGGCGTCTTCAATCTCGTCTGCATCTAGTTCGGCTAAATCCGCGTCGTCAGCCGCCGGGAGAGTTTCGTGATCTCGGAAACCACTCGCAACCGCCGTGTCCTTGGAGCCGCCGATCTCTCGCTTGACTCGGTTCATGAGGGCCTGAACGGCGGGGTTCGAGTCCTCGATCATGTCCTCACGGACCATGGTTTCGAAGACCTGTAGGACGGCGCGCCGCTCCTCCTGCTCGGCTTCACGGAGCCGACCCAAGACGTCGTCCACATGCTCGCGGGAGGGGTTCATCATCGCAACGGCCAGGACCCTTGCCATCTTACCCGGCAGGTAACGTTTGAACTCACGCTGCCAGAACCTCATCCGCTTTGCGTTGGCTAGGTTGGCCATGTCACCGGTGAGGCGACCGACTTTGCCGTCCTGCATCGCGGTCTGGATCCTGATGAGGTGCTCTTTCGTTGCGGCTGAGGGCATGACCTCTACTGACTCGATGTGCGCAGTGAGCCAACTGAAGGAGAGTCCTTGGGTCTGACCCAAGATCTCCGTCGCTAGCCGCCTCTCGGCGTGCCTCTGCATAGTCAGCACCTCTGCCTTCGAAGGTGATTTGCTGTTGACGCCGTCGAGCTGCGCCAAGGTCGCGCGAATGAGACCACGTAGCCTTGGCTGGAGGAGACTGCGTAGCCCGTCCGCACCTGACGATGCCGCCTGCGCGGCGTCGGTGACTTGCGCGGTCAGTTTGGCGGAGGCATCGAAGTAGCCGAAGTTGGTCGCGAACACCTCTGCGAGGACGAGCGACACGTGGTGGATCGAGGTGTCGACGACCACGAAGGAGCGGGGGTCGCCCCAAGTTCGGTCTCCCGGGGTCAGGGCGTCTCCGCGGACCGTCGAGCCGTCGGCGCTGAAAAGGACTACCTGCTGGCCAGGCTTGGGGGTGGGCAACCCCTCGATGGGCTTTGGGAACAGTCCGAGGCGCTTCTTCCGCGCGGGCAGCTCGCCGCGTTCGACGATGAACGGGATCTCGTTTGCAGTCAGTGTCACGTGGAACCCTCCAATACGAATAGATACTCGAGAAGCGCACGCGCAGTTGCGCTTGACTTCTTTGAGCCTCTTCTGCCCGCCTCGAGGTGGTTGCGAAGCCTGCTGGCCAGCTCCATCTCGGATCCTCGGGCGGCGCAGACGCGGCGGATAGCCTGAATGAGGGCCACCGCCGTGGCTTGTTCGAGATCTCCACGCTGCACGGCACGCACCATGGCGTTGATGGCTCGTTGTCCGGCGTTACGGCCGATGGGACGTGTGAAGAGGTCCGCTAGAAGTTCCACGAAGCTGGAAAAGGATTGAGTCTCACTCGTCATCAGCGCCTCAAGGGCCGGGGCGCCGTCGGCCTTGACCAGACCGGACACGATGTCCGCGAGGACGGACATGGCCCTTTGGGCGTCGCTGCGTGTACCTCGGACATGTGACCGGAGTAGTGACAGCGCCACCGAGCGGACGGCGACAGCATCAACAGAGCTCGTCACGATGAGCGCCAATCCATCATCCGCCAGGGTGGTCAGCTTCGGGTCGCGGCCAAGCCGCCACAGACGCGAGGGAGCGGAGGTATCTGGGTCGACCAACCCGAAAAGCCCTCCGTACGCAAGACTCGCTACAGTCCGCTTGTTCAGCGACCTGTCCGTCGACCAGTGCGTGAGGATCCGTCTGGCGGTATCGAGACCCTTTGGGTTCACGGCCGCCAGGCCCATTGCGTTGGCGGCACACACCAGACGGCTCGGTGAACCATCGGCCAGCCAGGGCTCCAGCAGGAGGCGGTGAACCTTGGTTCCGGATGTGACGAGCAACATTCCTGCCATGCTCGCGGCGGCGATCTCGTCCTCGACGCCCCGGTGACCAGGAACGTCGCGCAGCCACGCGACCAGCGGGGTTCGAAACTTGTCCCCGAAGCTGTCCCA
Organism: Terrabacter sp. NPDC000476; assembly: GCF_040300125.1. Taxonomy (NCBI): domain Bacteria; kingdom Bacillati; phylum Actinomycetota; class Actinomycetes; order Micrococcales; family Intrasporangiaceae; genus Terrabacter; species Terrabacter sp. NPDC000476. Next base: position 1,034,958 of record NZ_JBEPDF010000001.1, on the reverse strand, counting down.
CAGGGACTCGAAAAGGACGTCGTCTTGGAAGCGCGGCGAGACGACGACGTGCTCTTCGTCCACCCTGCCGTACCTTCCCGCGACCTCGCGGCGCTCAAGAACTAGGAAGGGTTGATCCCCCAATGGTGGCCCCACGGTGAAAAGCTTGGGCTGTGCGGCCGCCTGGTGTCCCGGGTCGAGCCGATCAGCCAACTCGTCCGCTAGCTGACTCACGGTTGATCTTGGTGCTCCCGCCGTAGACGCGCCTACGGCCAGCAGCGCGATCTCGTTGGCCGACCGTCCGGTCGGGCCCAGCCACTGCACGAGGGCTGCCTGGACGCCCTCAGTCGTATGGGCGGTAGTCAGCGTCTCAACGCTCGTCTCCCCGTCCCTGATCATCTGGGCGATCAGGAGGGCTCCGCCGTACGTCGGCGCTGGAAGCTGTTGAAGGACCGTGCTCAGCAGCTCTCTCTGCGCTCCCGTGGCTACGTCGGAACTGAATCGGCGGTACAGATGCTCACGGTGGGGCGGTGACGCTTGGATCAGGACCGAAGACAGGACCGTATCCGATGTGTTGAAGGCTGGCGGTGCGACGACGGCCACGAAGAGGTTGGCGCGTTTCAGTGAATCCAGCAGTGAGGATGTGCCGGGGCGAGCGAGTGCTTCCAAGAGCGCGCCGGGTTCCTCAATCAGTACTCCTATCGAGTGCCTGTCCGCTCTAGCCCCCTGTTCCTGTGTCCATTCAGACAGTTGCTCAACGGTGACCTCGGACGGCAGGCGGACCACCTCGCGCCCGCCGCTCTTGACCAAGGTGACGACAGACATGGTCTGCCGTCCGCTTCCGCGACTGCCGCCAACGACAAGAAGTCGGTGCTCCGTGAGGACCTCTTGGGCCCGCTGGAACGTCGAGTGTGGGACATACTGCTTCGCCAGCGAAGTTGCGTCGATCGTTATGTCGAGCGGCCGGAGGTGATCGTAGTGTGCGCCGATGTTCACGGTTCCCGTGAAGAGCGAGCCAACTATCGAACGCCCTGTCGCCTTTCCAACTCGGTTCACAACTTTTGTATGAAGTTCGCGAAACTGCTCTCTGGTCCGCTCAGTGTCGACACTTTCGCCGGACGGCTTGCTCGGGTCCTTCTCTTGCTCGTCCTCACCCACGGTTCCAGGCGATGTTCCGTAGAGTCCGTCGTTGAGGGGCTCTTCAGTGTTGATGGAAGTCTCCCTCAACGTGCCCGCCGACATTGGCCCTGCCCTTGGCAGTCTTCACCCTGTTCTTGATGACAGTCTTGCGCGTTCCCCCGTTCAGAAGAGTGACGAGCTCCTTGAGCTCCTTCCGGGTAACATCGCCGGCCTCCAAGCCCTGAACAAGACGCCCCTCTATGGCTTCAGCGGTCATCGACGGTTGCGGCGCGTCGTCGGCTCCGATCCGAGAAAGAATCCGCTTACCCTTCTCGTAGGCTTGAACGGCCACGTGCTCAGTGACGCCAGCAGCGGCTGCTGCGGAACCAAACTGGGCCATGTGGAGCAAAGCCTCAGACGCTGACGTGACAAGGTCTGACATTACTGCCCCCCCCGACTTGAGTGCGATCCGTTGAATCAAGTTACAGCCAACGGCGCGCTGCGGGCGACCTTAAGAGCGCCTGCATTCTCGGGGTAATTTGACCGTTCTGCGACCATGGCCCTCAGTTAGTCCATTGAGACGCTTTTGTGATTTTTGGGATACATGTATTTTTTGGACGTTTTCATCCGGTTACGCGGCGGGTGTGGACTGAGTCGGTCTTCTGAAAAGTCTTTAAAGCGGTGGACCGGGCATGCGCGGATGCGTCTTTGACCGCTGTGGATTCGCGGGCGGACACCCCGCGCTGAAGGCATAGGCGAGGAGTCCCTCGTGCATCAAGGACTCGGCTCGGGCCCGTTCGACTAGCCGCGGAGCGGCCTCGCGCAGCGTTGGCCTTCAGCGCGGGTTGGGAGAGCAAACTCACATCCCGCGTCACGACCTCGCCGCCGGGGGACCGCCTCGAAGGTCACCAGCGGGCTGACGGAGTACACCTAGGTCTCTACCATTGGATCATGGGAAACGGAGTGACGCCGGGGAAACCGGCCAACGGCACCGGCGAGGTCGTCATCATCCGGACCGAAAGCCCGACCGCCGACGTTTGGTGCGCAATGTGGATGGATGAAGAGGTGCACATGGTCGACGGGCCCTTTGACTCGCCCCTGGAGACGTGCCTGGCGTGGGCGCTGGGTGAGGCTCGGCCCTCCGAGGTGCGGATCATCACAAGCTACCCGACCGACGCGAACGGGCCCGGCCTCGTCGAGATAGGACGGATCGATCGATGACTCAGTACCTCATCGCCGAGCATTGCTGACTGATCGAGCTCGCGTAGGGAAGCAACAAGACGACCGGCGGCTCAGTGTGCGTCACAGGGCCTCGGGCAGGTAGTGCTGCACGACCTGAGCCGCTTCCCTGTCAAGCGGACAACTCGCGACTGTGAAGGGGCGGCGCGTGGACAGGTCCCAGTGGGGGAAGGGTCCGGTGACGCTGAGGTCCCCTTCGGCGCGTAGCCCTGCGAGGTTGTCAGGCAGTCAGCGAGGATGCCACCTAGCGCTTGTCGGCGTTGCCAGCACTCGCCTCGACCGTGTATCTCGCACGGTTCTTGGCGATCTTGTTGTGGACTGCTTGGTCGAGATCGATGTGTAGGACATCGGCCAACCGCAGCACGTAGATGAGGACGTCAGCGACCTCATCGCGGACGTCTTCGGCGTGATTTGACCCCATGATCTGTGCCGACTCCTCTGGTGTCAGCCACTGAAACAAGGCGAGCAGCTCACCCACCTCGCCCGCGAGGGCCATGGCGAGGTTCTTGGGCGTGTGGAACTGCCCCCACGACCGTTCGGCGGCGAAGTCGTGGAGGATCTGCTGCTCGCGGGTGACGTCCATGGTCGGAAGTCTGGCATTGAGGGTCCCCACCGGCTGAAGCCAAGTGTCACTAGGGTCATCGCGTCACGAGTTACTCGAGCAGGGAGCGATGTTGTGGTTACGGTTCTCATCCAGCCCAGCCTTGGGAACGCGGATGCCAGACGGCACTGGAACGACACAATGCTCGCGGCGGTTCCGCTTTGGGGCCTGGAACCCGCGATGACTCTCAACGAGCGCCAAGCTTTCGGCGACATGCACCCCAACGGTCAGGCTCGCTTCTGGGGGATGACTAGCAACCAAGACAAAGGCGCGGAAGGGCTTGGGACCGGTGACGTGGTCCTCTTCACCGGCAGGAATCACGTGCAGGCGGTCGGCGAGATTGGGGTCGTCACGAGAAATAGGGCCTTGGCTGACAGTCTGTGGGACCCACACCCGGACCGTGGCAGCTACCACAACGTCTACTCACTCAAGTCGTTCGAGAAGACCATGATCCCATACGCCGAAATCTGGGCACTGCCGAGCTTCAACGCCGGCGACAATTTCATGGGCGCGCGGTTCCCTAATCGATGAAAAGGCCGAGGAGATTTTGTTTGGTCTGAGCATCACGACGGCCACTAAACTCTCAGAGGACCGGTCGTCGGCGACCGCCCAAGCTGCGCGGGCAGCCGATGTGCTGCGGTTCGTTGGCGACGAGGCCGTCAATGTGACGTCGACTGAGTACGAACGCCAAGGCAACCGAATGACCATAAACCGCTTCGAGGCGCTCTTGGTACAGAAGTACCGAGAGCACCTCGGTGTCGATACGCGGCGCATCCGCGTGCCCGCCGGAGTGACCGACATGGCGATTGGACCGGACGACGCCATCGAAGTTGTCGAAGCTAAGTCGAGCACAAGCCGACTGAGCATCCGAACAGCGATCGGGCAGCTTTTTGACTACTGCAGCTACATTCCCTCTGCGCGCAATCTGACCGTGCTGCTTCCGGAGCAGCCCGCCCCCACGCTCCAAGAGTTGTGCCTCAAGCTAGGCATCAACGTGGTCTATCCCAGTCGAGATGCATCGTTCATTCGTCACGATGCAACAGCGGAGGCCAGAGGTTCAATCAGTGCCCTCCTGCACTCGGATCGTCCGTACACCGGTGGCGCGTAGGCACTCTTCAACTACTCCTCTCATTCAGGCGAGAGTGAGAGCGGCCGGCTCTCGGCGCCGACGACACGCGCATGTTCGGCCACGCGACTCCCTAATAGATGACCGAAGCACCCGCGCGCAAATTCTGTGTCTGCCCTCGTCAGGAGCAAATCCGTCACATGAACGAGAGTTGGCCACGCGACAGATGTGTAGGTCCCGGCTACTGGTTCGACGTTTCCTTCACCTCAATCTTCCGGGGACACCAACGGGCTCTAGGGGTGGTCGTGATCCCGACCGGCGCGGCCGAACATTCTCGACCGCTTTGGCTCTATATCCTTGTAGCCCTACGCGACTTCACTGCGGACCGTCTACAGGGTTCGGATGGGCTGTGACGCACGAATGTCGGCATGCGATGCGTCGGTGGTTCCATCGTGCATGTTGGTGGGCGTGTATGACCCCATGATCGGAGCCGCATCCAAGGATTTGCGGTGAAGCGTTGATAGCTGCTCCCGAACCTGCTGGGTATCGGGAAGAAACGCGAGGTGTCGGAAGGTCGCGTTGGGTGAGCCGATCCGGCGCAGTCGCCCCTCCCGCTGCGCCTCTCGGCCTGGATTGTAAGAGACACAGACGGATACAAGCACGTTGGCGAACTGGAGGTTCAGTCCGTGCTCGAGCACCTTGGTGCCCACCAGGACTGAGACTGCCGGACAATCACGGAATGAAGCAACCGCATCTTCCCGCGCGGCCAAGTCGTCCTCACCGCGCAGTGAAACGGAGCCCACCTCTTGTTCCTTCAGTAGGTCGCAGAGCTTGTCCACGTCAAGGAGCTCCTCCGTGAACAGCACCACCTTGTTGCCGGCGCGAGCCTGCTCTACGACGAAGTGAGCGGCCGTAGGAAGCAGGCTGCTTGAGCCGTCGCTGGCACGACGGGCTGCCCTACTCATCTTCTGGTGTCGGATGAGGGGGTTGGTGATGCAGCTAGCTCGCCCGTACTCAGCCTGCTGCTGGTCCGTGAGCGAGACGAGGACCGGGACGCTGTCGACCTTGTGGGGCAGCGCGAGGCCAACGTCCTCCGTGGTGCGGCGCAGGAAGTGGGAGCCGTGCTCATGCAGGAAGTAGTTGGCAGCTGCAGGGCCCTTCCATCCGATGCATTGGGTCCTGCCGTTCGAATAGGTCCGCAGTTGGACGTACCACTCCTCAAAGCGCTCACGACTTGGGAGGCCCGGCACCCCAATGAGGGAGAGCATGGCCCAGAACTCGGTGGGGTCGTTCTCCTGCGGGGTCGCGGTGAGTGCCACGGCCCGGGAGGCGGTGGCGCATAGGTCGCGGATGCTCTCGAACCGTTCGCCCTTGCCTTTTGTGGCGCTGGCTTCATCCACGATCACGACGACCGGGCGCATGGTGCTTAGGGCGGAGTAACGGCGGTGGGCCATGTCGTGGTGCGTGACGAGCACGTCCGGGAGTCGCCGCGGCCCCCGTGGTTGTCCAGGGCTTGCCGTCAGGGAGGCTACCTGGAGAGACGGAATGAACTTGCGCAGCTCTGCGATGGTCTGTGTGATGAGGCTCGCCGTGGTCACCCAGAGCACCGGCAGCCGGTCCGGGTGGAGCAGCTCACCGGCATCGGCCGCATGTGCCAGCAGGGCGGCGGCCATCGCCGTCTTGCCCAAGCCGACGGCGTCGGCCAGGAGGGCTCGCGGCTGCGAGACGAGGAACTGGACCCCGGCGCGCTGGTGTGGGAACAGGTCGCCCACGAACGTGGGTCCGTCGACGGCTCGGGTCGGGTCGGTCAAGGTTCATCTCCTTTGTTTGTTGTGCCGCGCGCGGCGGCACCTCGCTGGGTTCAGGGTTGGCAGCGAGCCCGGTGGGGCGTCGGCCGGCCCCTCGCGCCCATCGGGCAGCGAGAGACCGCCAGAGCGCACCAACCGCGGTCTCGGGTTGGTTGCGGCGTGTGCTTCTTCTGGTGAGCAGCAGCGGCTGCTCACCCGGGACGGGAGAATGTGCTCCCGTCCCGGGACCTGCCGTGTCTCACACACGGCAGCGTTTAAGCTCGTTCATGCCGATGGGCGCCTTGAGCGGCCGCCCGGCAACCTCGTGGGACCTGGAGCGTCCCTTAAGGAGCGCTCCTCTTCCGACACCGGTTGACTCGCGTCTCCCGAGCGGGGCGCCAGCCCCGACGAGGGAGGGTCGCCTCAAGGGCGCCCCCTTCTTCCCCCAGTCGCCCCACGCCGCGCAGGCGTGGACCGACTTGGCCGAGTGGGGTAAGGGGGGTGGAGGCACGGAACCCCCCTATAGGGGGTCCGGCTGTCCGGTGTCCGGTCGGGCACGCGCAGGGTCAGGCGCCCCTGAGCGTCCACCGGTTGCCGTCCGGCTGATGGGCCAGCATCATGCCCAAGGGCCTGCTCGGCTGGAGCTGCTTAGCGTGCCCGGACGCCTTCCCGCCGAACTCAGCCGCCAGTGCATCGGCTGTCTGCTGCTTGTTCATGCCTTGGCAGTTGGCGACGACCCAAGACGAGCGCAGTGCGTTCTGGTCGAGGGTGTCGCGGTCTCGTTGCCGCTTGCGATCGCCCACCGCCTGCTCGGTCAGCACCTCGAAGCCAGCCGGCCCATCCTCGCCCCGGACGGTCCGTACGCTCAGCACCAGCGGCTCTTCCAAGTCGTTTCCTCGCGTCGTGATCTCTGCCATTCCCTCTCCCTTCGGCACGACGTATAGAACGTGTCTCAGTGCTGCACTGATGACTGTGCTTCCGAGGGGCTGGAGACGCTGCGGTCCGTAGTTTGGCGCCTTCTCCGACATGTGCATGACCACCACGGTGCTGATGTCCTCGCTGACGAACGCCTGGCGGAGGGCATCAAAGAACGTCTTGCAGGCCCCGCTGTCGTTGAAGTCGCCGACGATGGCCGAGAGGTTGTCGATCACAACCAGAGAGTCGCTCGTGAGCCCCGCCCGCCGCCTGAGGTCGACCCAGCCCGCCTTGTCAGCGGGGGCCTCCGCGGCGATGGTGACGTCGGGGGAGTCGGGGCTTAGGCCCATGCTGGCGACCAGACGCGCCATTTGGCGGTGAGACCCCATGTCCGTGCAGACGAACAGGATCCGATCGGGTGGGCGCTCCCACGGACGCCCCAGGAAGCAGCCACCCGACAGACCCGCGGCGAGACCTGCGACGAGCGTCGACTTTCCTGTGTAAGGGGGCCCGGCGATGCCGGTCAGGTCACGGTGTACCAGGCCGGAGACGCGGAACGGGGGAAGGCCGTCATGCAGCAGCTCGGCGAGGCTGTAGAGCCGGGGGGACGGGGCCGCACTCACCGACGCCCGCCCTGCTCGATGCGGCCGGTCTGCTCGACCCAGGCGGCCACCTCGCTGAGGCGGTACCGAAGCTGAGTGCCGACGCGATACCTGGGCACGTGCAACTTATGAGCGTTGTTGTAGAGCCAGGACGAGGGCTTGCCGAGGAAGTTGGCAACCTCCTCCGTGGTTACGAAGGCCTCGCTCGCCGCTGTGTTGTTCATGCTGCTTGGTGATCCCTTCCCTGAGTGGCCGCCTTGTCCGGCGACCCGCCTTCCCCTGCGGAACCTGCACCCATGTGGATGAGGAAGAGGGGCTTGGAAGAGAACCGTAGCGACGGGCAGCACCGCTCCGCAGACAGCGCTAGGTGGGCATGACCATGAACGCGGATATATCTGCGTATACAACATCGATGAACCGCTACGAAATTCACGATTCTGTGGCTCAACGCTTCGCAAACAGTGGGCTGCTAGTCTGTCGGTCATGGCTTGGACTGAGAAGAGATCCGGCGGTTGGCTTGGCCGGTACCGCGTGGACGGGATCGTCAAGAGCACGCCAGTCTTCAAGCGGAAGACCGATGCGAAGCAGGCGGCGGATCGCCTTGAGCAAGAGGCCAAACGCGGCACCTACATCGATCCAAAGCGCGGGCGTATGACAGTGGGGGACTGGGCGGATCGGTGGCTGGCCTCGCTGGAGATCACGCCAAAGACGGACCACACGTACCGAGAGCTGCTGGGCTCACTAATCCTGCCCACCTGGGGCAGCGTGCCGTTGAGCCGGATCCAACTCGTCGAGGTGAAGCGTTGGGTGGCGTCCATGAGAGGACCTCGCGGCGAGCTGAGCGACGCACGACGCCGCTCAGCCGGTGCTCAACTGGTGCGGATGCTGGACGCGGCCGTCGATGAGGGAATCATCTCGGCGAACCCGGCCAGGTCGCGATCTGGCAAGGTCTCGTACCTGCCGAGCGCCAAGCGGAGCAAGGAGCACCGCTACCTAACCCATGCCGAACTGGAGGCGTTGGCACGGTCGTGTGGCGAGTTCGCCGCCCTCGTGCGCCTCGCGGGTCTCACGGGGTTGCGGTGGGGCGAGGTGACAGCTCTACGGGTGTCAGATGTCGACCTGATGCGGCGACGGGTCACGGTCCGTCAGGCCTACTCGATCATCGGTGGGCGCAAGGTGCTCGGTGAGCCCAAGACGCATGAGCGGCGAGTCCTGACCGTACCGCCGTTTCTCGCGGACAGCCTCACGGCGCAGGTCGCGGGCAAGGAGCAGGAAGACCTGGTCTTCTCCACCGCCAGCGGAGAGGCCTTGGACAACACCAACTTCGCCCGACGCGTGCTTCAGCCTGCCCAGAAGGCGGCAGGTGTCGAGCGGCTCACCTTTCATGACCTGAGGCACACGGCTGCCTCGCTGGCGGTCGCCTCTGGCGCCAACGTCAAGGCGGTCCAGCGAATGCTGGGGCACGCCTCTGCGGCGATGACCCTGGATGTCTATGCGGGGCTGTTCGACACGGACGCTGAGGAACTCGCCGAGCGGCTGTCGCGCGCCCACCGGGATGCTGTCGCGGAAGACGTAGCCCACTATGTGCCCACCAGCTCGGTTGCAGCCTTGCGGGCGGCGTCCTCAGGGCAGGCCTCCTAGAGCTCTGAACTGGGAAGATATGGGGTGGGGCAGCAGGGGCTTGAACCCTGGACCGACGGATTATGAGTCCGCTGCTCTGACCGGCTGAGCTACTGCCCCGGGACCTGGCGAGCCCCGAGGGCCGGCGCGGTCGGTGGGAGTCTAGCGAGCGGTGTCGGCGGCTCGGTGACGTGCCTCTAGGCTCGGCGTGACCAACCATCCCGGGCACGTGAGGAATCGACAAGCATGAGTGACGGCATCCGCGTGGCGGCAGTCGAGGACGTCGAGGCGGGGGAGGCGCTCGTGCTCGACACCGCGCTGACCGGCACCGTCGAGGCGATCTCGCTCTTCCGCGACGACGACGGCACCTACTACGCGCTCGACGACACGTGCTCGCACGAGGACGCCTCGCTCGCCGACGGCTGGATCGAGGCCGGCGAGGTCGAGTGCCCCCTGCACGCCACGCGCTTCTGCCTCGCCGACGGCAAGCCGATGTGCCTGCCGGCCACTAAGCCGGTCGCCACGCACCGCGTCGAGGTGCGCGACGGCGAGGTCTACCTCCACCCGGGTGTGCCCGCAGGCTCCTGACGGGTTCAACGAACCGGCGAAAGTGGCCTAAAACGGTCATTGGTACTGCTGGTGCGCCTGTGTCGCATGGTGCACAATGGGCGGGTGCTCGCTGCCGAGCACGCCCGGCCGCGTGCCGGGACCACGACAGCACGACCGGATCCTCGCTCGGAGACGCAGGCGTTGGGGAAGACGTCCCTGCAACTCCAGGAGGTTCGGATGGCTGCCGCGATGCCGCGCACCACGACACGGGGGGTCCTGTTCGTCCACGGGACCCCGGCCGCGCTGTGCCCGCACATCACGTGGGCGGTCGAGGCCGTCCTCGACGAGCCCGTGAGCCTCGACTGGATCCCGCAGCCCGCCGCGCCCCGCACCGTGCGCACCGAGCTGGCCTGGGTCGGTGCCCCCGGCACGGGCGCTGAGCTCGCCAGCGCCCTGCGCGGCTGGGACGGCCTGCGCTACGAGGTGACCGAGGACCCGTCGCCCGGCTGCGACGGCGCCCGCTGGTCCTACACGCCCCGCCTCGGCATCCACCACGCCATGACGTCGGCGTCCGGTGACGCGGTCGTGCAGGAGGACCGGCTGCGCGAGGCGATCCTGCGCACGCGCGGCGACGTCGTCGCCCTGCACGAGGAGATCGACCTCCTCCTCGGCATCCCGTGGGACGAGGAGCTCGAGCCGTTCCGCTACGCCGGCGACGGCGCACCCGTGCGCTGGCTGCACCAGACCGGCTGAGCCCGCCCGCCCGCGGGCACCGGACGCGGCGAGGGCCCGGGCGGTTCGTGCTCCCGGGCCCTCGTCCTGCCCGCCACCCCGAGGGCGTATGCCGTCCGTGCCACGTCCGCGAAAATCGCTGGGCAGGCTGCGGGGTGCCCTGCGATCATCAACCCGGCGCGCATCCCTGCGCGTCGCACGACGTGACCACCCGAGACCCGAGGACCTGAGATGGCACCGGCACTCCTTCCGGAGAAGCAGCACGAACGGTATGCCGTCGATGCGCCCTGCCCGTTCCCGGGCGAGCGCAGCAACCCGCGCAGCATCCCGCACCGTCCCGTGCCGCGACCTCACTGACGCCACGAGCCGCCTGGCTCCGTCCGTCGAGCCGCCCCGGGATGACCCCGACGGGCGGCTCTTCTCGTGCCGCCCGTCCCACCGACGGACCATCACGAGACGCACGCGACGAGGCAGGAGAGGAGGACGACATGACACAGGTCGAGGTGCGGAACGCCGACGAGACCCTGCTGCACCGGGTGTCGGTCCGGCACGCCGTCGGGATGATCTGGCGCGGCGTCGCGACGCCGGTCGAGGTGCACGCCACGGAGCACTTCGGGCCCTACCAGGTGCCGGTCGTGGTCCGGCTCGTGCGCTACGTCGAGCGGAAATGGCTCTACTCGCGCACCCGGGCGACGTACTCCCGGGTCGGGGTCCTGCTCCGGGACCGCGGTCGCTGCGCGTACTGCGGTCGCGCCGCGGCCACGACCATGGACCACGTCCTCCCGCGTTCGCGCGGTGGGGCCACCTCCTGGGCCAACGCCGTCGCCGCGTGCGAGCCGTGCAACGCCCGCAAGGGCGACCGGACGCCCGAGGAGGCCGGGATGCCGCTGCGCTGGGACCCCTTCGTCCCGACCCGGGTGCAGCTGCAGTTCGCCACCGCCCCCAGCGCGTCCGGCCCGTCCAGCGCCTACCGCGCGACCCTCCACGACAACCGCTCACCGACCCACCCGCACCGCCGCTGACCGCCTCAGGAAGGAGCCCGGCCGATGACGCTCCACCACCATCACCATCACGACCACGCGACCGGGCTCCCCACTCCTGCGGCACGAGCGGAGCCGGCGTGCGCCGGCCACGACCCCGAGCTCTTCTGGCCGGCGACGGTCGCCGACGCCGAGCGCGCGGCTGCGGTGTGCCGGCGCTGCCCGCTCGTCGTCGGGTGCCTCGCCGGCGCGCAGCAGCGCCGGGAGTGGGGCGTCTGGGGCGGGGTCCTGCTCGCCAGGGGACGTCCGAGCACCGAGCTGCCCGGCAACGTGCGCCCGCCCCACCGGGTCGTCCCGCGCAGCGCGTGACGAGGGCGCCGTCGACCCATGACCCACCGGACGACCGTCCGGTCCACGAAAGGATGAAACCCATGTCCACCTTCCCGGTGCCGCTGCCCGGTGCGGAGGCGTCCACGCTGCTGTGGGCCGACCCCGCCGACATCGAGCCGGCGGCACTCGAGCAGCTGCGCTCCATCAGCAGGCTGCCGTGGGTGCACGGCCTGCGCGTCATGCCCGACGTCCACCTCGGCAAGGGCGCCACGGTCGGCTCCGTCATCGCGATGCGCGACGCGGTGTCGCCCGCGGCCGTCGGCGTCGACATCGGCTGCGGCATGACGGGGGTCCGCACCAACCTCACGGCCGCCGACCTGCCCGACGACCTCGGTCCGCTCCGGTCGGCCGTGGAGTCGGTCCTGCCCGTCGGCTGGAACGCGCACGACGGCTCGGCCCCCGTGCTCGGCCGTGACGCCGGCCTGGCGGGTCGGGTCGACCGGCTGATGTCCAAGTTCGGTGAGCTGCGGGCCCCGCGCATCGCCGACCGCCAGGGCCGTGCCCTGGCGCAGTGCGGGTCGCTCGGGTCCGGCAACCACTTCTGGGAGCTGTGCGAGGCGGACGACGGCCACCTGTGGCTCATGCTGCACTCCGGCTCGCGCAACATCGGCAAGGAGCTGGCGGAGCGGCACATCGCCACGGCCAAGACGCTCGAGCACAACCTCGGGCTGCCCGACCGCGACCTCGCGGTGTTCCTGGCCGGCACGGACGAGATGACGGCCTACCTGCACGACCTCTACTGGGCGCAGGAGTACGCCCTGCTCAACCGTGAGGTGATGATGGCGACGACGCGCGAGGTCGTGGCACGGCACTTCCCGCACGTCGTCTTCGACGCTCCGGTGCGGTGCCACCACAACTACGTGTCCGAGGAGACCTACGACGGGGTCGACGTCGTCGTGACCCGCAAGGGCGCGATCCGGGCCGGCTCCGGCGACCTGGGCCTCATCCCGGGGTCGATGGGCACGGGCTCGTACGTCGTGCGGGGTCTCGGCAACGAGGCCTCGTTCAACTCCGCGAGCCACGGTGCCGGACGCCGGATGTCGCGCAACGCGGCCAAGCGGCAGTTCACGGTCGAGGACCTGCGCGCCCAGACGGCCGGCATCGAGTGCCGCAAGGACGCGGGGGTGATCGACGAGATCCCCTCGGCGTACAAGGACCTCGAGTCGGTCATCGCGGCGCAGGCCGGTGGCCCGGACCCGCTCGTCGCCGTCGTCGCCCGGCTGAGCACGCTCCTCTGCGTCAAGGGCTGACCGCTGCGTCAGTGACCCGCGAAACGGGTCACTGACGCAGCGAGCGGAGGAGTGTCGGCGGCCCGTGCCTGCGGACAGCGCTACGTCACTGACCCGGGAAGCGGGTCAGTGACGTAGCGCGTGGTCGGGCACCGGCCGCGGCGCCAGCGGATGGCGGCCGGCGGCCGGCGGTGGCTCAGACGCTGCGGATCGCGAGCGCGACGTTGTGGCCGCCGAAGCCGAACGAGTTGTTCAGGGCCGCGATGTCGCCGTCGGGCAGCTTCTGGTGCTCCCCGGTGACGACGTTGAGCGGGATCTCGGGGTCCTGGTCGTCGAGGTTGATCGTGGCCGGCACGAGCCGGTGGTGGATCGCCTGGATCGTGATGACGGCCTCGAGCGCGCCGGCCGCGCCGAGCAGGTGCCCGGTCATCGACTTCGTCGCGGTGACGGACATGTCGTCGACGTGGTCGCCGAAGGCGCGCTTGATCGCGTTGTACTCCGCGACGTCGCCGACCGGGGTCGAGGTGGCGTGCGCGTTGATGTGGATGATGTCGGTCAGGGACAGGTCGGCCCGCTCGACGGCATACCGCATCGCGCGGGCGGCGCCCGAGCCGTTCGGCTCCGGTGCCGTGATGTGGTGGGCGTCGGCCGACATGCCCACGCTGGCGAGCTCGGCGTAGATGCGCGCACCGCGGGCGCGGGCGTGCTCCTCGGACTCGAGGACGATGACGGCGGCGCCCTCGCCGAGCACGAAGCCGTCGCGACCCGTGTCGTAGGGCCGCGAGGCCCGCTCCGGGTCGTCGTTGCGCGTCGAGAGCGCCTGCATCGCGGCGAAGCCGGCAATCGGCAGGGCGTGGACGGCCGCCTCGGTGCCGCCGGCGACGACGACGTCGGCGCGGCCCGTGCGGATCATGTCGATGGCGTAGCCCATGCTCTCGGCGCCGGACGCGCACGCGCTGACCGTCGTGTGGGCACCGGCACGGGCCCCGAGGTCGAGCGAGACCGCGGCCGCGGGGCCGTTCGGCATGAGCATGGGGACGGCGAGGGGGTAGACCCGGCGGGGGCCCTTCTCGCGCAGGTTGTCCCACTGGTCGAGCAGCGTCCAGACGCCGCCGATGCCGGAGCCGATGGCGGCGCCGAGGCGCTCCGGGTCCATCTCGGGGGCGCCGGCGTCGGCCCACGCCTCGCGGGCGGCGATGAGGGCGTACTGGCTCGACGGGTCGAGACGGCGCGTCTCGACCTTGGCGAGCACGTCGACCGGCGGGACGGCGATGGTGGCGGCGAAGGTGACCGGGAGCTCGTACTTCTCGACCCAGTCGAAGTCCATCGGGCGGGCGCCGGACCGGCCGGCGAGCAGGGCGTCCCACGTCTCCGGGGCCGTGCCGCCCAGGGGCGTCGTGGCGCCGAGACCGGTGACCACGACGCGTCGGTCGCGATTGGACGTCATGGTGACGTGCTCCTCTGAGTCGGAAGTGGTGAGGTCGTGCGGGTGGTGCGGTGCAGTGCTGCGGTGTGGGAACCCGGGCCGGGTGCGGCCCGCGCGGTCGGCGCCCGGTGGTCCCGGGCGCCGACCGACAGGATCAGGACTGCGCGCCGGCGATGAAGGTGACGGCGTCGCGGACGGTCTTGAGGTTCTTGACCTCGCTGTCCGGGATGCGCACGCCGAACTTCTCCTCGGCGTTGACGACGATCGTCATCATCGAGAGGGAGTCGATGTCGAGGTCCTCGGTGAAGGACTTGTCCATCTCGACGGACGCGGTGTCGAGGCCGGTCTCCTCGTTGACGATCTCGGCAAGACCCTCGAGGATCTCCTGCTCGGACTGAGCCATCTGTCTGCTCCTTGTGTTGTGGGCGGTGCTGGATGTCGTTCCGTGGCCCGAATGACCCGTCGGGACCGGCGGGAGTGCTGGGGGTCGCCGCCGCTCAGGGCAGCACGACGACCTGTGCGGCGTAGACGAGCCCGGCGCCGAAGCCGATCTGCAGGGCGAGCCCGCCGCTCGGGATCTCCTTCTCCGCGAGCATGCGCGTCGTCGCGATGGGGATCGAGGCGGCCGAGGTGTTGGCCGTCGTGACGATGTCGCGGGCGACCGGGATGTCGGCCGGCAGCTTGAGCTGCTTGACCATCGCGTCGATGATCCGGATGTTGGCCTGGTGCGGGATGAAGGCGTCGAGGTCGTCGGCCTTGATGCCCGCCTTGTCGATGGCCTGCTGCGCGACGGGGGCCATGCCCCAGACCGCCCAGCGGAACACCGTCTGACCGGCCATGCCGATCGCGGGCCAGACGTTCTTGTCGGCCTGCGCCGTCTGCCACGACTCGCGCACGTCGGTCCAAGCCTGCTTCTGGGTGATGGCGTCGCGCTGCGTGCCGTCCGAGCCCCAGACCGTGGGGCCGATGCCCGGGGTGTCGCTCGGGCCGACGACGCAGGCGCCCGCGCCGTCGCCGAAGATGAAGGCGCTGCCGCGGTCGTAGGGGTCGGTGAAGTCGCTCAGCTTCTCGACCCCGACGACGAGCACGTAGTCGGCCGAGCCGCCCTTGACCATGTCGCTCGCCATCGCCACGCCGTAGCAGTAGCCGGCGCAGGCGGCCGAGATGTCGAGGGCCGGGGCCGTCGATCCGAGTCGCGAGGCGAGCTCCGGCGCGGCGGCGGGGGTCTGGTAGGGGTGCGTCACCGTGGCGACGAGGACGAAGCCGATCTGCTCGGGCGCGATGCCGGCGTGCTCGAGGGCCTGGCGCGACGCGGCCTCGGCCATGTCGATGACGCTCTCGTCGTCGGCGGCGAAGTGCCGGCTGATGATGCCGGAGCGCTCGCGGATCCACTCGTCGCTGGAGTCGATCTTGTCGACGATCTCGGAGTTCATGACGACCCGCGCCGGGCGGTACGCGCCCACCCCGAGGATGCGGGAGTGGCGGGCGGCGCCGGTGTCGACGAGGGTGCCGGTGCCCTTGGGCGTCGGGGCGGAGGCGCTGGGTGCGGTCACGGGTGCCTTCTCGGGGTCAGGGGTGGATGGGACGGGTCACGCCGGTGCGGCGACGGCCGGCCACGGGCGGGCGGTGCCCGGTCACGAGCTGGAGTGGTTCTCGACGAGGGCGCGGGCGGCGTCGAGGTCGTCGGGCGTCTTGACGGCGAGCGTCTCCACGCCGCGCATGGCCCGCTTGGCGAGGCCGACGAGCGTGCCTGCCGGTGCGAGCTCGACGAGCGCGGTGACGCCGAGCGCCGTCATCGTCTCCATGCAACGGTCCCAGCGCACCGGGTTGCTCACCTGGCGGACCAGGCGGGCGAGCGTGTCGGCCCCGTCGGCGACGGCGGCGCCGTCGGCGTTCGAGAGCAGCCGCAGCGCGGGCGCGGACGGGGTGAGCCGCGAGGCTGCCTCGCCCATGGCGTCCACGGCCGGTGCCATGTGCCGGGTGTGGAACGCGCCGGCGACCTGCAGGGGGATGACGCGGGCCTTGGCGGGCGGGTCCTCGCGCAGCGCCTCGACCTGCTCCAGGGTGCCGGCGGCCACGACCTGGCCGGCGCCGTTGATGTTGGCCGGGGTGAGGCCGTGGGTTTGGAGGGTGGCGAGCACCTCGTCGGGATCGCCGCCGAGCACGGCAGCCATGCCGGTCGGGGTCACGGCGCTCGCCTCGGCCATGGCCCGGCCGCGGGTCGCCACGAGCGCGATCGCCTCGTCGTCGGTGAGGACGCCGGCGAGGGCGGTCGCCGTCAGCTCGCCGACGGAGTGCCCCGCGAGGACGGCGTGCGTTGCCGACAGCGCGCTGCGCTCGGGGAAGAGCGCCGAGGCGGTGACGAGCCCCGCCGCGACGATGAGCGGCTGCGCGACGGCGGTGTCCTTGATCGTGTCGGCGTCGGACTCGGTGCCGTGGGCGACCAGGTCGTGCCCGGCCGCGAGGCCGAGGGCCGTGAGCTGCTCGCGCACGCCGTCGAGCTCGAGCCACGGGGCGAGGAAGCCGGGGGTCTGGGAGCCCTGTCCAGGGCAGACGATCGCTAGCACGTTCCCCACCCTTCCCGGTTACCGGCGGGGACCCCGCCACCGAATGTCACGAAGTCGCCGGCGATACCTTGGAGGTTTCCTCCAATTGCGCCTGGCCGCCACGGGCGGGCGGGCGCGAGCCGGGGGCCGCGGCCAGCCGGCCGAGGGCGAGCGCGATGCGGACGGCCCACGCCTCGCGCGGTGTCGTCAGGTCGTAGCCCGTGACGTCGGCGATGCGTCCGAGGCGGTAGCGCACGGTGTTGGGGTGGACGAACAGGGCCCGTGCGGACGCCTCGAGCGACCCGCCGAGCTCGAGGTAGGCGGTCGCCGTCTCGAGGAGGGACACGTGGCCGGGCGCGGAGAGCGGGCGGTGGATGCGGTCGACGAGGACGCGGCGCGCGGGGGAGTCGCCGGCGAGGGCTCGCTCGGGCAGCACGGCGTCCGACTCGAGCACGCGTGGGGCGTCCGGCCAGGCCGCCGCGGCCGCGAGCCCGCTCAGGGCGGCGCGCGCCGACCGTCCGGCTGCGAAGAGGTGCGGCACGGTCGGCCCGACGACGACCGGGCCCGGCCCGAAGCAGCCGGCGACCTGCTCGACGACCTCGACGGCCGCCCGCGTGCCGCCGAGGATGGCGATGAGCCGCGAGCGCTGCACGATCGCGAGGGCCTCCACCCCGTGCTGGCGCACCGAGCGACGCAGGTCGTCGACGGCCGGCACCGCGCCGGCGCGCGCGGTCGTCGGGGTGCTGCCGACGACGAAGGTGACGTCGGCGACGTCGCCCCAGCCGAGCGCGCTCGCGCGGGACTGCATCGAGTCGTCGGCCTCCCCGCGCAGCACGGCGTCGACGACGAGGGCCTCGAGCCGGGCGTCCCAGGCTCCGCGTGCCTCGGCGGCTCCGGCGTACACCTCCGCGGCGGCGAAGGCGATCTCCCTCGAGAAGCGCAGCACCGACTCGCGGAGCAGCTGCTCGTCGCCCGGCCCGGCGAGGCTCTCGACGCGGGACTCGACGACGTCGACGACGGTGCGCACGAGGTCGAGGGTCTGGCGCAGGCTCACCGAGCGGGTCAGCTCCTGCGGGGCGTTGCCGAAGATCGAGATGGCCGAGGGGGAGTGGCTCTCCTGGTGGTGGAACCACGCGATGAACTGCGAGATGCCGGCCTGCGCGACGAGCCCGACCTGCGAGCGCTCCTCGGCCGAGAGGTCGCGGTACCAGCGCAGCTTCTCCTCCATGCGCTGCGAGGCGAGCGTCGCGAGGTCGCCGGCGCTGCGCTCGACGGCGCGTGAGGTCGCCTCGCTCGGGTGCTGCCGGGCCGCGTCGCTCACGACGCCAGCCTAGGCGCACGGGACCGCCGACTTTGTATGCCGTTCACAAAGTCGGCGGCCGCGTGCGTGGTCCGGCGGTCCGGCTCAGCCGGAGACGGCCGACGCGAGGTTGCCGAGACTGTCCTCGAGCTGGCTCTTCTCGACGAGCGGGAAGCTCACCTTCTGGAGGATCTCCTTGTCGGTGACGTGGCTCCAGTCGTAGGTCAGCGAGACGAGGGTCGAGCTCGGGCCCTCCGGCGTCAGCTCCCACATCCACTCCCAGCCGGGGGGCGGGGTGTCGGCGGGCGCGGTCTTCCAGGCGATCAGGGCGTTGTGCGAGTAGCCCGAGACCGTGTTGTCGGTCTGGTACTCCCCGCCCATGTGGTCGCCGGCCATGTTCATCCGGAACACGTCGCCGACCTGCTGGATGCGCTCGGCCTTCTCGTCGGAGCGCACGAAGCCCGAGCCGTCGAGCTCGACGTGCCGCTTGGGGTTGCTCAGCACGTCGAAGATGTCGGCGGCCGAGGCGTCGATGCTCCGCTGGACGGTGATCTTCTGGGAATCGGTCATGCAGGGTCCCTACCCGCTCGGCCCGGACGAGCCCCTGGTCCCACTCGTCCGGGCTCGTCCGGGCTCGTCCGGGCTCGTCCGGCCTCGCCCTGGCTCGCTCAGTCGGTGCCGAACTCCATGGCCGCGCGGTCGAGGGCGTCGTCCTGGTCGTCGACGTCGGCCGCCGAGGGGTTGGCCGAGATGGCGGCGGCCCCACCGGGGGCGAGCTCGCCGACGAGCTCGTGGGCGTCCGCGCCGAGCAGGCCCTGGGCGGCGTACTGCTCGAGCTTGGCGCGCGAGTCGGCGATGTCGAGGTTGCGCATCGTCAGCTGGCCGATGCGGTCGACCGGGCCGAAGGCGGCGTCCTCGGTGCGCTCCATCGAGAGCTTCTCGGGGTGGTAGCTGAACGCCGGGCCGGCGGTGTTGACGATCGACCAGTCGTCGCCGCGGCGCAGGCGGATCGTCACCTCGCCGGTGACGGCGGAGGCGACCCAGCGCTGGAGCGACTCGCGCACCATGAGCGACTGCGGGTCGAGCCAGCGGCCCTCGTAGAGCAGCCGGCCGAGCTTGCGGCCCTCGGCGTGGTAGTTGGCGATCGTGTCCTCGTTGTGGATCGCGTTGAGGAGCCGCTCGTACGTGATGTGGAGCAGCGCCATGGCCGGCGCCTCGTAGATGCCGCGCGACTTCGCCTCGATGATGCGGTTCTCGATCTGGTCGCTCATGCCCAGGCCGTGGCGGCCGCCGATGCGGTTCGCGGCGTCGACGAGGGCCACGGCGTCGGCATACTCGGTGCCGTTGATCGCGACGGGACGGCCGCGCTCCCAGCGCACCGTGACGTCCTCGGTCTCGATCGTCAGCGAGGGGTCCCAGAACTTGACGCCCATGATCGGCTCGACGACCTCGATCGACTCGTCGAGGAACTCGAGCGTCTTGGCCTCGTGCGTCGCGCCCCAGATGTTGGCGTCGGTCGAGTAGGCCTTCTCGGCGCTCGCCCGGTAGGGCAGGTCGCGCGCGGTCAGCCATTCCGACATCTCGTGGCGGCCACCGAGCTCGGTCACGAAGTCGGCGTCGAGCCACGGCTTGTAGATGCGCAGGGACGGGTTCGCGAGCAGGCCGTACCGGTAGAACCGCTCGATGTCGTTGCCCTTGAAGGTGGAGCCGTCGCCCCAGATCGAGACGCCGTCCTCCTGCATGGCCCGCACGAGCAGGGTGCCGGTGACGACGCGGCCGAGGGGAGTCGTGTTGAAGTACGTCTTGCCGCCGCTGCGGATGTGGAACGCGCCGCAGGCGATGGCCGACAGGCCCTCCTCGACGAGCGCGGTCTTGCAGTCGACGAGGCGCGAGATGTCGGCGCCGTACTGGCCCGCGCGGCCCGGCACGGACTCGATGTCGGGCTCGTCGTACTGCCCCAGGTCGGCCGTGTAGGTGCAGGGCACGGCTCCCTTCTCTCGCATCCAGGCAACTGCGACAGAGGTGTCGAGACCGCCGGAGAAGGCGATGCCGACACGTTCACCAACGGGGAGCGACGTGAGGACCTTGGACATGAATGCAAGTATATGCACACCAGCGCATACCTATCCAATCGCGTCCCGGCCGGCTGTCGACCGGGTCCGCCAGCAGGCAGACGTGCGGCCCGGGCCCTTCGCAGGGACCGGGCCGGACGGCATACGTCAGCGGGTCAGCTCTCGCCGCCCGCGTTGCCGGACGTGCCGGCGGTGACGTCGTCGAGCTGGTACTTCTCGGCCGCCCGGCGCGGGACGTCGGCGTCGACCTTGCCCTCCTTGGCGAGCAGCTGCAGCGTCCGCACGGCGACCGAGGGGCCGTCGATGTGGAAGAAGCGCCGCGCCGCCGCGCGGGTGTCGGAGAAGCCGAAGCCGTCGGCGCCCAGCGTGGCGTAGGTGCCGGGCACCCACTCTCGGATCTGGTCCTGGACGGCGCGCATGTAGTCGGACACGCCGACGACCGGGCCCTCGGTGCCCTCGAGGCACTGGGTCACCCACGGCTTGATCGGCGGACCGTCGGGCGAGAGGAACTCTTGCTCGTCGGCGGCGAGGCCGTCGCGACGCAGCTCGTTCCACGAGGTCACCGACCACACGTCGGCGGCCACGCCCCAGTCGTCGGCGAGCAGCTGCTGGGCCTCGAGCGCCCACGGCACGCCGACGCCGGACCCGAGGATCTGCGCCTTGGGGGCGTCGTGGGTCCAGCCCTCCGTCTTCGCCGGGGAGATCCGGTGCATGCCGCGCAGGATGCCCTCGACGTCGACGTCGTCCGGCTCCTTGGGCTGCTGGATCGGCTCGTTGTAGACGGTGAGGTAGTAGATGACGTTCGACTCCTCGGCCGTCTTCCCCTCGCCGTACATCCGCTGCAGGCCGTCCTGCATGATGTGGGCGATCTCGTAGGCGTAGGCCGGGTCGTAGTGCACGACGGCGGGATTCGTCGCGGCGAGGAGCGGGCTGTGCCCGTCCGCGTGCTGCAGGCCCTCACCCGTCAGGGTCGTGCGACCGGCCGTGGCGCCGATGAGGAAGCCGCGGGTCATCTGGTCGGCGGCCGCCCAGATCGAGTCGCCGGTGCGCTGGAAGCCGAACATGGAGTAGAAGACGTAGATCGGGACCATCGGCTTGCCGTGCGTCGCGTACGACGTGCCGGCGGCCGTGAACGCCGCGAGCGAGCCGGCCTCGTTGATGCCGAGGTGCAGGATCTGGCCGCTGACGTTCTCGCGGTAGGCGAGCATGAGCTCGGCGTCGACCGGCGTGTAGTTCTGCCCGTTGGGGTTGTAGATCTTGATCGTCGGGAAGAACGCGTCCATGCCGAACGTGCGCGCCTCGTCCGGGATGATCGGCACGATGCGCGGGCCGAACTCCTTGTCGCGCAGCAGGTCCTTGAGCAGGCGGACGAACGCCATGGTCGTGGCGACCTCCTGCTTGCCCGAGCCCTTCTTGACCTGCGCGTAGGCCTCGTCGCCGGGCAGCTTGACCGGCTCGAAGTCGACGCGGCGGCTCGGCAGCGTGCCGCCGAGCTTCTGGCGGCGGTCGATCGAGTACTTGATGACGTCGCTGTCGGCACCCGGGTGGTAGTACGGCGGCTGGTAGGGGTTGGCCTCGAGCTGCTCGTCGGTGATCGGGATGCGGAGGCTGTCGCGGAAGGCCTTGAGGTCGTCCAGCGTCATCTTCTTCATCTGGTGCGTGGCGTTGCGGCCGGCGAAGTGCGAGCCGAGGCCGTAGCCCTTGATCGTCTTGGCCAGGATGACGGTCGGCTGGCCGGTGTGCTCCCGCGCCGCCTTGTAGGCCGCGTAGACCTTGCGGTAGTCGTGGCCACCACGCTTGAGGTCCCACCAGACCTGGTCGTCGCTCCAGCCCTCGACCATCTTGGCCGTGCGCGGGTCGCGCCCGAAGAAGTGGTCGCGCACGTACTTGCCGTCGTTGGCGCGGAAGGTCTGGTAGTCGCCGTCGCTCGTGGAGTTCATCAGGTGCACGAGGGCGCCGTCGCGGTCGGCCGCGAGCAGCGGGTCCCAGCCACGGCCCCAGACGACCTTGATGACGTTCCAGCCGGCGCCGCGGAAGAACGCCTCGAGCTCCTGGATGATCTTGCCGTTGCCGCGGACCGGGCCGTCGAGGCGCTGCAGGTTGCAGTTGATGACGAAGTTGAGGTTGTCGAGCTCCTCGTTCGCCGCGAGCTGCAGCAGTCCACGCGACTCCGGCTCGTCCATCTCGCCGTCGCCGAGGAAGGCCCAGACGTCCTGCTGGCTGGTGTCCTTGATGCCACGGTTGTGGAGGTACTTGTTGAACTGCGCCTGGTAGATCGCGTTCATCGGGCCGATGCCCATCGACACCGTCGGGAACTCCCAGTAGTCGGGGAGCAGCCGCGGGTGCGGGTAGGACGGGACGGCCTCGACCGTGCCGTCGACCTGGTGGCTCTTCTCCTGGCGGAAGCCGTCGAGCTGGGCCTCGGTGAGGTGGCCCTCGAGGAAGCTGCGGGCGTACATGCCGGGGGAGGCGTGGCCCTGGAAGTAGATCTGGTCGCCGCCGCCGGGGTGGTCCTTGCCGCGGAAGAAGTGGTTCATGCCCACCTCGTAGAGCGTCGCGGCGGACGCGTACGTCGAGATGTGGCCGCCGACGCCGATGCCGGGGCGCTGGGCGCGGTGCACCATGACCGCCGCGTTCCAGCGGATGTAGCGGCGCATCTCGCGCTCGACGTCCTCGTCGCCGGGGAACCACGCCTCGCGCTCGGGCGGGATCGTGTTGATGTAGTCGGTCGCCGTCAGGGACGGGACCCCGACCTGCTGCTGGCGCGCGCGCTCGATGAGCTTGAGCATGATGTAGCGCGCCCGCGTCCGGCCCTTCTCGTCGAGGACGGCGTCGAGGGAGTCGATCCACTCCTGCGTCTCGTCCGGGTCGATGTCCGGGAGCTGACTGGGGATGCCGTTGAGGATCGGGCCGGCCTCGGAAGCCACGTCGTGGGTCCTTTCTCGTCGCGAGGCGACGCTCACAGCCGGTCGGCCGAGGCGACGCACGTGCCCATCCTCTACCCAACGGTGGTGGTGGTCACAATTGGGTCCTCCCTGCGGACGCCTTCTGCTAGGTCTCCGGCACGATCCACGACCCCCTCGTCCGTGTCTCGCCCGTGTTGTCCCCGACGGACCGCACCTTGCGCGATAGCGTCGGAGCCGATGCACTGATGTCGTGGCAACCGTGCCGCGTCGACGAGAGGACCGGTGACAGTGAGCGAGACCGCAGGTGCGGCGTCCTTCAGCAAGCTCGGATTTGCCAAGGGGCAGGTCATCCAGGAGTTCGGCTATGACGACGACGTCGACGACGACCTGCGCTTCGAGCTCGAGGACGTCATCGGGACCGAGCTGGAGGACGAGGACTTCAACGACGGGGCCGACGGGGTGCTCATCTGGTACCGCGACGGGGACGAGGACCTCGTCGACCTCATGGTCGACGGCCTGACCAAGCTCTTCGACCAGGGCTTCGTCGTGCTGCTGACGCCCAAGGCCGGCCGGGCCGGTCACGTCGACGCGAGCGTCGTCGAGGAGGCGGCCTCGACCGCGGGCCTCACGACCGGAGGCCAGGTCAACGTCGCCAAGGACTGGACGGCGAGCCGGCTCATGCCGCCGAAGGGCCCGCGCCGCTGACGACCAGGCAGGTCTGCGAGCGGGGTCGGCCGCGGCCTGTCCACGGTTGAGCGGCATCCCCTCCGGGATGTCACACTGACCGGCATGACGAACGCGCACCCGGTCGAGCGCCCGATGCCGGCGCCCGCACCGCTCGCACCCCTGGGTGTCGGCGAGCAGGCTCCCGACTTCACCCTCGTCGACCAGTACGGCGTGGACGTCAGCCTCTCGGCCGTCCGCGGCCTGCGCAACGCCGTGGTCGTCTTCTACCCGGCAGCCTTCTCGGGCATCTGCCGCGGTGAGCTGCGCGAGATCCGCGACGGCCTCGAGGACTTCCAGGACGGCGACATCCAGGTCTTCGCGATCTCGTGCGACTCGATGTACACGCTGCGCGCATGGGCCGACGCCGAGGGCCACTTCTTCCCGCTCCTGTCGGACTTCTGGCCGCACGGCGAGGTCGCCCGGCGCTACGGCGTCTTCGACGACGAGGACGGCTTCGCCCTGCGCGGCACGTTCCTGCTCGACCGCGACGGCCGCATCGTGTGGACCGAGGTGCGCGGGATCGGCCAGGGCCGCGACTTCACCGCCTACCGGTCCGCGCTCGCGAGCCTCCGCGCCGGGCAGCGCGATGCCGTAGGCTGACCGCCGCCTGCCGCGGACGACCGCGGTGCGTGAGGGGCCTGTAGCTCAGTTGGTAGAGCACCGCGTTTACACCGCGGGTGTCGTCGGTTCGAGCCCGGCCGGGCCCACGTGGACGAGCCCGCTGCCGACCTCCCGCTCCGCGACGTCGTCGCGGCGCTCGAGTCGCTCTATCCCCTGGACACCGCCGCCGACTGGGACCGTGTGGGCCTCGTCACCGGCGACCCGGACCAGCCCGTACGCCGGGTGCTCGTCGCGCTCGACCCGACCCTCGAGGTCATCGCCGAGGCAGCGGCGTGGGGCGCCGACCTGCTCGTGACGCACCACCCGCTGCTGCTGCGGGGCGTGCACTCGGTCGCGACCACGACCGCGAAGGGTGCCTCCGTCACGGCGCTCGTCACGGCGGGCGTCGCGCTGTGGGTGGGCCACACGAACGCCGACGTCGCCGACCCCGGGGTGTCGACGGTGCTGGCCGACGCGCTCGGCCTGCTGCGCCAGCGCCCGCTCTCGACCGAGGGCGGTCACCCCGCCGGCCGCGTCGGCGAGCTGCCCGAGCCGGTCGCGCTGTCGGACTTCGCCGCCGCCGTGGCCGCGGCCCTGCCCGACACCGCCGCCGGCATCCGGGTGAGCGGCGACCCTGACGCCACCGTCTCGACCGTCGCCGTGATGGGCGGCTCCGGCGACGACCGCTTCGACGACGTGCGCGCGAGCGGCGCGGACGTCTACGTGACCGCCGACCTGCGCCACCACCCCGTCCTCGAGGCCCGCGAGGAGGCTCGGGGAGGCCGGCCGTTCCTCGTCGACGCCGGGCACTGGGCCACGGAGTGGCTCTGGACGGCCAACGCCCGCGACCGCCTGGTCTCCGCGCTCGAGCAGCCCGGCGGAGCGACTAGGGTCGAGACCAGAGTCTCAACCATCCGCACCGAGCCGTGGACGTTCGTCGTCGGTGCGAACGCTGCGCGGGATGACCGCGTGGCACCCGAACCCGGAGGTGTGTCCTGAAAGCCGACCCGTCCCGCCAGTGGCGCCTGCTCGACCTGCAGGCCATCGACACCCGGCTCGACCAGATCGCGCACGCGCGCGCGCACCTGCCGCAGACGCAGGCGCTCGAGACGGCCCGCAACGACCTGGCGGGCCTCGAGACCGAGATCGTCAACGCCCGCACCGCGGCGCACGACGTGCAGCGCGAGCTGACGAAGTCGGAGCAGGACGTGCAGCTCGTGCGCGACCGCGCCGCGCGCAACCAGAGCCGCCTCGACGCGGGCCAGGGCTCGGCCAAGGACCTGCAGGCGCTCCAGCACGAGCTGGCCTCGCTGGCCCGCCGCCAGGGCGAGCTCGAGGACATCGAGATCGAGGTCATGGAGCGCTCCGAGCAGCTCGCGGCCCGCGTGACCGAGCTCGAGGCCCGAAGGGCCGAGATCGTCGAGCGCGTGGCGCAGCTCGAGTCGGAGCGGGACGCGGCCGTGCAGAAGCTCGACGCCGAGGAGGTCACGGTGGGCGCCGGCCGCGCCGACATCGTCGCCGGCGTCGGCGACGACCTCGCCGCGCTCTACGAGAAGATCCGCGCCAGCAGCGGCGGCCTCGCCGCGGCCGAGCTGAAGCACCGTCGGTGCGGTGGCTGCCGGCTGGAGCTCGGCAACGTCGACCTCAACCGCATCCGCACCGCGCCGCAGGACGAGGTCGTGCGCTGCGAGGAGTGCCGTCGCATCATGATCCGCACCGGCGAGTCGGGGCTGTGATCGGCCGGTGAGCGCAGCCTCACGAGGCGCGGGCCGACGGCTTGTCGTCGAGGCCGACGGCGGGTCGCGCGGGAACCCCGGGGTGGCCGGCTACGGCGCGCTCGTGCGGGACCCCGCGACGGGACGGGTCCTCGTCGAGCTGGCCGCACCGCTCGGCAAGCAGAGCAACAACGTCGCGGAGTACTCGGGCCTCATCGCCGGGCTGCGGGCCGTGCTCGACATCGAGCCCGGTGCGACCGTGCAGGTCAAGATGGACTCCAAGCTCGTCGTCGAGCAGATGTCGGATCGCTGGAAGATCAAGCACGAGGACATGCGCCGTCTGGCCCTCGAGGCGCGTGACCTGTGCGCCGAGATCTCGAACGCCGGTGGCAGCGTCGACTTCACGTGGATCCCGCGCGAGAAGAACAAGGATGCCGACGCGCTGAGCAACGAGGGCATGGACGGCGTCACGGTGCACCGCGTCCTCACCGACGGCGACGCGACCCCCGAGGCCGAGTCCGAGTCCGAATCCGAGGCGGAGCCCGCCGTCGAGGCCGGGGCTGCCCCTGCCGTCGCGCGTCGGTGGGGCGAGTCGCTGCGGCTGCTCCTCGTCCAGGCACCGCTGGACGCGGCCGCTTCTCCGCGCATCGTCCGGGCCGTGCAGTGCCTCGTGGGTGACGACGCGTCCGTCGTTGCCGCCGACGCCGGTCTCGCCGCCGAGGTCGGGCAGCACGTCGCGACGGCCCTGGGCAGCCAGGTGCGCACGTCGACCGACTGGTCGGCCCAGGCACCCGGCGAGCGCGCCGACGAGAGGGTCCGGACGGCATACCGCAGCCTCGTCGAGCGTGGCGGCACCGTGGTCGCCGTGACCTCGCGGCGCGGGGTGCTCTCGGTGCTGACCGAGGTGCTCGGCGTGCCGGAGGACCGGTTCTGGGCGCTCGCGACCGCGCCCGGGAGCCTCACCGCCGTCGAGGTGTGGGACGAGGGGTCGGCGTCGGTGGCGTTCACCAATCGGACCGACCATCTCGCCTGACGGACGCCGTGCGATATTCGCTGCATGAGCTATGCCGGTGACGTGACCCCCGAGCAGGCCTGGGCGGGCCTGCGCGACGAGCCCGGTGCGGTGCTCGTCGACGTGCGCACGCGGGCCGAGTGGTCCTACGTGGGGCTGCCCGACCTCAGCAGCCTCGGCAAGGAGCCCGTGCTGCTCGAGTGGCAGTCCTTCCCGACCGGGGCCGTCAACGTGGGCTTCACCGACGAGCTCGCCGCCGCGGGGGTCGCCAAGGACGCGCCGCTCTACCTGCTCTGCCGCTCGGGCGTGCGCTCCGTCGCCGCCGCCGAGGCGGCCACGCGCGCGGGCTGGACCCGCGCCCACAACGTGCTCCACGGGTTCGAGGGGCCGCACGACGACCAGCGGCACCGTTCCGTCGCCGGCTGGAAGGTCGCGGGCCTGCCGTGGGTCCAGGGATGAGCGAGGCGCAAGGACGCGCCACGTGGCGGCGCGACACCCTCGCCGTGCGGGGAGGGCTCGCCCGCAGCGGGTTCGAGGAGACGTCGGAGGCGCTCTACCTGACCTCGGGCTTCGTCTACGAGTCGGCCGAGGACGCCGAGGCCGCGTTCAAGGGCGACGTCGACCGCTTCGTCTACTCGCGCTACGGCAACCCGACCGTCAGCATGTTCGAGGAGCGGCTGCGCCAGCTCGACGGGGCGGAGGCGTGCTTCGCCACCGGCTCGGGCATGTCGGCGGTATTCGTGGCCCTGGCCGCGCTGCTGGGCCAGGGCGACCGCGTCGTCTCGTCGCGGGCGCTCTTCGGCTCGTGCTTCGTCATCCTCGACGAGATCCTGCCCCGCTGGGGGGTCGAGACGGTCTTCGTCGACGGCGCCGACCTCGACCAGTGGCGCGAGGCGCTGTCCGAGCCGACGACGGCCGTCTTCTTCGAGACGCCGAGCAACCCCATGCAGGAGCTCGTCGACATCGCGGCCGTGACCGAGCTGGCGCACACTGCGGGCGCGAAGGTCGTCGTCGACAACGTCTTCGGCACCCCCGTGTTCTCCCGGCCCCTCGACCTCGGGGCGGACATCGTCGTCTACTCGGCGACCAAGCACATCGACGGTCAGGGGCGCACGCTCGGTGGGGCGGTGCTCGGGCCCAAGGAGTTCATCGACGGGCCGGTGCAGAACCTCATGCGCCACACCGGGCCGTCGATGTCGCCGTTCAACGCCTGGGTGCTCGTCAAGGGCCTCGAGACGATGTCGCTGCGGGTCGAGCGGATGGCGGCCAGCGCCCTCACGGTTGCGCGCTTCCTCGAGACGCACCCCCGCGTCACGCGCGTCGTGCACCCGTTCCTCGAGTCGCACCCGCAGCACGAGCTCGCGAAGCGGCAGATGGCGGCCGGCGGCACCGTCGTCACGTTCGAGCTCGACGGTGGCAAGGACGAGGCGTTCGCGCTGATGAACGCGCTGCAGGTCATCGACATCTCCAACAACCTCGGCGACTCGAAGTCGCTCATCACGCACCCGGCGACGACGACGCACCGCCGGCTGGCCCCCGAGGCGCGCGTCGCAGTCGGCATCACCGACGGCGTGCTGCGCGTCTCGGTCGGCCTCGAGGACGTGCGAGACGTCGTCGACGACCTCGCGCAGGCCCTCGCGGCCGTGTAGGTCCCACCCGCCCGCTACGTCACTGACCCGCGTTGCGGGTCAGTGACGTAGCCGCTGGGGGTGGACCGCGGCGCGCGGTGGGGGGGTGGTCGCTACGTCAGTGACCCGGGTAGCGGGTCAGTGTCGTAGCCGCTGGGGGTGGACCGCGGCGCGCGGTGGGGGTGTGCGCTACGTCAGTGACCCGCGTTGCGGGTCAGTGTCGTGGCTGCTGGGGCGGTATCGGGTCAGGAGGCGGTCGCAGCGAGAGTGGCGGTCGCCGCCACGACGACCGTCACGGCGCAGAGGGCGCCGGCGCCGGCGATGCGCCGGGCGTCGATCTTGAGGCCGGCCGAGCGGCACCGCTGGGCCCAGAGCAGCGTCGCGACCGAGCCCCACATGGTGATGATGGGGCCGGCGTTGACGCCGACGAGCAGGGCGGCGAGCCGGGCAGGGGAGTCGGTGGCCGTGGGTTCCAGCGCGAGGTAGGCCGGCAGGTTGTTGATGCCGTTGGCCGTCAGCGCGCCGACGCCGCTGACGCGCAGGAGCGCGGACAGGCTGTGGCCCCCGCCGACCACCGTCTGCAGCCATTCCTTCAGTCCCCAGTCGAGCGCGGCCTGGACGACGAGGAAGAGGACGCAGACGCCGACCACGGTCAGCCACGGCAGGCTGATCCGGCGCAGCAGCTCGGGGGCGCGCCAGTAGGTCGCGGCGAGCAGGATCGCCGCGGCGGGCAGCGAGGCCAGGGCCGGCTGGACCCCGAGCACGAATGCCGGGGCGAGCAGCACGCACACGACGCCCGCGATGCGGGTGAGCACGAGGTCGTGCGGCTCGTCGGGCGGTGGCGTGGTGTAGCCGCCGGTGAGCTCGCGTCGGTGCAGCAGCCACAGCACGGTGACCGTGGCGATGATCGCCGCGGCCGCCGGGGGCGCCATGAGCCGGATGTAGCCGAACGTGTCGACCTGCAGGTCCCGGAAAGGGTGCAGCGCGAGCAGGTTCGTCAGGTTCGACACCGGCAGCAGCAGCGACGCGGTGTTGGCCAGCCACAGCGTCGTCATCGCGAACGGCAACGGCGGTGCGCCCACCTGACGGGCCACGGTGATGGCGACGGGTGTCAGCAGCACGGCCGTCGTGTCGAGGCTCAGCAGGATCGTGCAGGCCACCGCGAGCACGACCACGAGCAGCCAGAGCACGGCCACCCGACCCCGGGCGAGGCGGGCGGCCCGGTGGGCCGCCACGTCGAACAGGCCGGAGAGGTCGCAGATCTCCGCGACGAGCGTGATCGCGACGAGGAAGACGAGGATCGGTGCGACCCGTTCGACGAGCGCCCCGAGGTCGAGCGTCACCTCAGCCCCTCGGCGTCGTGGCCAGCTGCCAGGGTCTCCCCGGGCGCGGCGGTGCGGTGAGCTCGACGTCGAAGCGCTCGGAGAGCCGCTCGGCGAGGGCGGCCGGGTTCCGCGGGGCGTCGGCCTGCACGAGCTCGCGGGTGACCAGTCCTCGGGTGTGCTTGGCCATGTGCGAGGCGCCGGGGACGGTGACGTGCACCCAGTGCTCGGCACGCTCGTCGCGCGGACGCCAGAGGCCGGCATACGTGCTCGAGCGGCAGTCGACGACGAGCTCACGCGGCTTGACCGCGGCATCGAGGGCGGCGGGGAGCGCGCGTCGCCACTCGGTCGTGAGCTGGCCGACGCCGGGAAGCGTCGTGCAGACGTTGACGCGGTAGGGCGGCACGCGGTCGCCGAGGTGCAGCGCACCGAACATGGCGGAGACGACGACGACCCAGCGCTGCGCGCGCCGCTTCGAGGCGGCGTCGAGGGAGCCGAGGTCGAGGGCCTGGTAGAGCACACCGGTGTAGACGTCGGAGGCGGCGCCGGTCGGGCCGGTGGCCAGCCGCGTGTTGCGCTCGATGTCGGCGACGAGGTTCGGGCTGACCCCGAGGGTCGTCGCCGCGTCCGGTTCACCGCTCACGCTGGCCACGGCGTCGACGAGCGCCTCGCGCAGCGGGGTGAGCTGGGGGAACGACAGGGCTCCGAGGTCGAGCGACCGACCCCGCCGCGGCGGCGTCTTGCCCTCGGACGGGGGGAGCAGGATCAGCACGGGGGCCAGCCTAGGCATCCGGGCCGCGGAAAACCCATTCGACGACGCGACGCGCGCAAAGCGGCGGACGCGCGGGCCGCGGGAGTCCACCTCCCGGTGCGTAGGGTGACGCCATGACCGCCCGACACATCGTCTTCCGTCCGTCCGGCGAGCCGGGCGACGTGGCCCGGCAGCTCGTCGAGCGGTTCCGGGCCATCCGGCGCGAGTTCGAGGTGCCGGAGGCGTTCCCCGCCGACGTGCTGGACGAGGCGGCCAGGGCGGCCGCGGAGGCCAGCCTCCCCGAGCGGGACGAGACCGCCGTCCCGTTCGTGACGATCGACCCGCCCGGCTCGATGGACCTCGACCAGGCGATGCACCTCGAGCGTGCGGGCGCGGGCTACCGCGTGCGCTACGCCATCGCCGACGTGCCGGCCTTCGTCCGCGCGGGCGGGCACGTCGACGCCGAGGCGCGACGCCGCGGCCAGACCGTCTACTGCCCCGACGAGCGGGTCCAGCTGCACCCGCCGCAGCTGAGCGAGGGTGCGGCGAGCCTGCTGCCGGATGCCGTGCGCTCGGCCTTCGTCTGGGACATCGCGCTCGACGGGGACGGGTCGAGCACCGCCGTCGAGGTGTACCGGGCGCTCGTGCGCAGCGTCCGGCGCTACGACTACGAGCAGGTGCAGCGGGCGGTCGAGGGCGGCTCCGCCGAGGAGTGCCTCGTGCTGCTGCGCGAGGTGGGGGAGAAGCGGGTGCTCCTCGAGCGGGCTCGTGGCGGTGCGAGCCTGCCGATGCCCGAGCAGACCGTCGACGAGGACGGCTCCGGCGCCTTCCGCATCTCGTTCCGCCCGATCGTGCCCTCGGAGGACTGGAACGCCCAGATCTCCCTGCTGGCCGGCATGGGGGCCGCCGACCTCATGCTCCGGGGCGGCATCGGCATCCTGCGGACCATGCCGGAACCGGACCCCCGGGACCTCGCGCGGTTCCGGCGCCAGGTGGCCGCCGCGGGAGTCGCGTGGCCGCGCGACCTGCCCTACGGCGAGCTCCTGCGCACCCTCGACCGGCAGGACCCCCGGCACCTCGCCCTCATCCACGAGGCGACCTCGCTGTTCCGTGGAGCGGGCTACACGCCGTTCGACGGGGCCGCACCCGAGCAGCCCGAGCACGCCGCCGTCGCGGGCCCGTACGCGCACGTCACCGCGCCGCTGCGACGCCTCGTCGACCGCTTCGGCCTCGTGCTGTGCGAGGCGCTGTCGGCCGGCACCGAGGTGCCCGCGTGGGTGCGCGAAGCCCTGCCGTCGCTGCCCGACCTCATGGCGACCTCGGACCGCCGCACCAACGGGGTGCAGCGCCAGTGCACCGACGCCGTCGAGGCTGCCGAGCTGCATCGGCACGTGGGCCGCACGCTCGAGGGGGTCGTCGTCGACGTCAACGGCAAGGGCGTCGTCGTGCAGCTCATCGAGCTCGCCGTCGTCGCCCGCGCCACGGGGGAGGCGGAGCCGGGGGACACCGTCACGGTGCGGGTCGACGCGGCCGACGTCGCGAGCGGCACCATCGCGCTGACCCTCGTGCCGGCCTGAGCTGCGCGGCCCGATCCCGTCACCGGACGGTGACGGGATCGGGCGAGCGCGCGGCAGTCAGTGGACCAAGGAGTCAGGGAGCAGGGGTGCCGGACGGTGCGACCGGTGCGACCGGTGCGACCGGTGCGGTCGGTGCCGCGCCCGAGCCGCCGGTCGTCGGCGCTGGTGCGGTGTCGCCGGGAGCTGTCGCGGTCGCGCCCGGCACGTCCGGCGCGTCGGTGGTCCCCGACGGCGTGCTCGAGGGAGCGCCGGACGCGGTGCTGCCCGGGAGGTCGGTGGACGGCGTCGTCGCGGGGGTGTCGGGAACGGCCGGGGTGGTCGTCGTGGCCGTGGTGGCCGGGGTCGTCGCCGTCGCGGGGGAGGCCGGGCCGCCGCTGCCGTCCGAGCGGCCGGTCGTGCCCTCGCCCGAGCCGGCCACGGCGCGGCCACCGATGCTGGTGCCGGTCACCTGGGCCCCGGTCGTCAGCTGCAGCCCGGTGACGAAGGCCGCTGCGAGGGCGAAGACGGCGCCGGTCGTCGCGAGGATGCGCCGCGTCGTGGCGCGGTCGGGCCGTCGCAGGCGCTGCCTCGGGGCCGGGCTCCAGCGGGGCTCGTCGGCCGTCGCGGGCTCGAGCTCGCCACGCCGGTTGCGCACGAGCACGACCACCTCGCGCGCCCGGGCCATCGAGCCGGTGTAGAGGCTCGCGGCGACCGCGGAGATGACGCTGAGCACGGCGGCACCGGCGATGGTCCCGACGACGCCGAGGCGCGAGCCCAGCGCGGCGGCGGTGGCAGCCGCCATCGAGCCGCCGAGCAGCTGGGTCAGGGAGAGATCGAGCAACTTTGCTCTGGGTCGGGTGTCGGGCAGGGAGGGGTTCTGTTCGGTCATGGTCCTGAGGTCGGTTGCGATCGTCGTCTCCCTGGCACGACGAACGGGGCGTGGGGTTCGTTGACGACCGGCACGAGGTGTGACGAGGGTCACGCCTTGAGGTCGATTCGCCCGCACCCGCAGCGGCCACCCCCTACCGTGGCGCTACCGGAGGGCGGCGAGCCCCGGTCCACCCGTCCGTCCGAAGCCGAGGGAAGTCATGAGCGTCACCGTCTCGACGTCGAGCACCACGACGACGGCGCGGCTCACCGGAGAGATCGACACGTACACGGTGCCCGAGGTCCGGCACGCGTTCGAGGACCTCGAGGTCCCGCCCGGAGGGCACGTGGTCGTCGACCTGCAGGACGTGACGTTCCTCGACTCCTCGGGCCTCGGGGCCATCATCGGCCTCTACCACCGCGCCGTCGCTGTCGGCGCAGGGCTTCGACTGGTCTGCGGTGACTCGACCCTGCCGCTCGTGCGCCTCATGCACCTCGACCAGGTGATCGAGGTCGTCGACGCGACGTGAGCCCGCTCCGGCACGACGTCACCCCGACCCGAGGCGGGTCTGCTCAGGACGCGAGGTACAGGTGCACGCCCACGCGAGTGCGGCTGGCGCCCGACTCGATGGTCAGCTCGTCGCTGAGGCACTGGGCGATGAGCAGGCCGCGCCCGCTCGTCGAGAGGGCGTCGACCTCGGAGAGCCGGGGGGCGGACCCGGTGCCGTCGTCGTCCTCCACGGTGAAGACGAGCGAGCCCGGCGTCTCGTCGATGCGCAGGAGCCCGTGACCGCCGCCGTGCACGATGCTGTTGACCGCCACCTCGTAGACCGCGAGCACCGCGTTGTCGGCCCGGTCGGGGATGCGCTCGACGGCCACGGCCCGGACGAACTCGCGGACGGTGCGCAGGTCGTCGGGGCCGAACTCGACGCGGCCGATCTCTCTCCCGGCGACGACCGACCCGCTTGTCACCCGGTCATGCTCCCACTTCTGCGCCATGCGTGGGCAGTTGGCTCGTCCGGGTGTCAAGATGTCGCCATGAATGTGCCGTGGCAGGAGCTCGGGACCGACCCTGCGGTGGCCCCCCGGGTCGCCGCCCTCGCCCGGATCGCGGCACGCGTCGCCTCCGCCACGACGATGGACGACCTCACGGAGACGATCACCGAGGGGGCCTCCGAGGTCATGGGGGCCTCGCGCGCCGTGCTGGCCGTGCGGCTGGGTGAGTCGCGGCTGCGCACCATCGCCACCCACGGGCTGACGCCGGTCGAGGCACGCCAGTGGGCGGTCTGGGACCTCGAGACCGCCTCGCCGCTCACCGAGGCGGTGCGCACGAGCCGGGTCGTCTCGGTGCTGAGCCGCGACGACATGGCGCGGCGCTACCCCCTCCTCGACGACGGCACCGAGCGGTCGTCGGTGACCCTTCCCCTCATCTCCCGGACCGACGGCCGGGCCATCGGCGCCGTGGGCTTCCGCTTCGACGGCCGCGACGGACCGGTCGAGCCGGAGGAGCTCTCGGTGCTGGGGGTGCTGAGCGACATCTGCGCGCAGACGATGCTCCGGCTGCGCGCCGAGGCCCAGAGCGCCGCGCGCGCATCACAGCTCGAGTTCCTCGCGCACGCGTCCGAGGCGCTCGCGAGCTCGCTCGACTACCGCGAGACCCTCGGCCAGGTGGCCTCGCTCGCGGTGCCCGCCCACGCCGACTGGTGCTCCGTCCAGATGGTCGACGACGGGGTGCTGCGCACCCTCGCGGTCGCGCACGCCGACCCCGACCGCGTGCAGCTGGCCAAGGACCTCGAGACCCGGTGGCCGCCGGACCCCGAGCGGCCCGGGAGCGCGGCCTACGTGGCCCGCACCGGCAAGAGCGTGCTGCTCGAGTCGGTGACCGACGAGATGCTCGTCACCGCCGCCCGTGACGAGGAGCACCTCGCCCTCGCCCGCCGGCTCGGCCTGCAGAGCGCGATGTCGGTGCCGCTCACGGCCAAGGAGCGGGTGCTCGGCGTGCTGACGTTCGCCGCCGCCGAGTCCGGCCGGCGCTACACGGCCGAGGACGTCGCCTTCGCCGAGGACCTCGGCCGCCGTGCGGGACTCGCCATCGACAACGCGGACCTCTACTCGCAGACCCGCCGGGTCGCTGCGGTGCTGCAGGCGACGTTGCTGCCGCAGGACCTCCCGGAGCCCGACGGCTGGCAGATCGGCACCGTCTACCGCCAGGCCGGTCGCACCGACGTCGGCGGCGACTACTACGACGTCAGCGTGCTCGACGACGGACGGGTCAGCGTCGTGCTCGGCGACGTCATGGGACGTGGCGTGGACGCTGCGGCAGCCGGCTCCCGGATGCGTTCTGCCGCAAGGGTGCTCGCAACCCAGGACCCGTCACCGGAGGCGGTCGCGGGCGCCATGGACCGGCTCATGGGCGTCGAGCCCCCGACGCAGATGGCGTCGTCGATCTATGCGCTCTTCGACCCGGCCGCGGACGAGCTCGCGCTCGTCGTGGCGGGTCACCCGCCGCCCGTCATCGTGCACGACGGGGAGGTGCGCTTCGTCACCGAGAACGGCTCGCCGGTCCACGGGCTCGGCGAGGTGCCGCGCGGCTCGGTGCGGCTGCCGTTCGGTCGCGGGGACCTGCTGCTGCTCTACACGGACGGCCTCGTCGAACGCCGGAGCGAGGGCATCGGCACGGGCCTCGACCGGCTCGAGATCGCGGCTCGCGAGCTGCTGACACAGGTCGACGACGACAGCGAGCTCGACTTCGTGCTCGCCGACCTGGCCGAGCTCGTCTCCGACCCCGACCGGCACGACGACGTCGCCGTGCTCGCCTTCCGCCGCCCTCTGACCGGTTCTCACACGCCCTGACCGGGGCTCGCCGGCGCGTGGGACGACCCGTTCGCCCGGGGCAGGTGGGCGCCGACGGGACCGG
Source organism: Terrabacter sp. NPDC000476 (assembly GCF_040300125.1). Taxonomy (NCBI): domain Bacteria; kingdom Bacillati; phylum Actinomycetota; class Actinomycetes; order Micrococcales; family Intrasporangiaceae; genus Terrabacter; species Terrabacter sp. NPDC000476. The sequence continues at coordinate 998,806 of NZ_JBEPDF010000001.1, read as the reverse complement.
CGGCATACGGGCCCTATGATGGGCGCGGATGAGTCGGCCAGACGGTCGCGTCAGGGCCCCGGCCCTGCCGAGGAACGTCCGGGCTCCACAGGGCAGGGTGGTGGCCAACAGCCACCCGGGGTGACCCGCGGGACAGTGCCACAGAGAACAGACCGCCGGCTGCTTCGGCAGCCGGTAAGGGTGAAACGGTGGTGTAAGAGACCACCAGCGCTCCAGGTGACTGGAGCGGCTCGGTAAACCCCACTCGGAGCAAGTCCAGACAGCGCATGAATCGACGCCCTCGGGCGTCGGGGAGACCGGCCCGGTCGAGTGCGCGGGTAGGACGCTCGAGCCGGCCAGCAATGGTCGGCCTAGATGGATGGCCGTCGCCGCGCTCCTGGGAACGGGGGTGCGGAACAGAACCCGGCGTATCGGCCGACTCATCCTCCAACTCCGGGCTGAACGTGCTCGATCTGGCGCTGACCTGCGGAAACGCCTAGTGAGCCGTGGAGAGTTTCGCGTTGTTGGACGTTGCCCCGCCTGCGCACCTGCACGCACCCGATGGCCGGTAAGCGAACGCTGGTGCGCACCCACGGCGCACCCCAGTCGGCAGCCATGGTTAAGGATGCGGCGCAACCTTCACTAGGCCCGAGAGTGGACAGAGGCTTCACCGACGCGGGTCAGCAGGTCGGCCGCGAGCCACTGCTGAGCAAGCACGCCGTCGCCCTCGAGGTAATAGCTGACGAGGGCATACCAGGCACCGTCGCGCTGCTCCCACGCGATGAGCACGCCGGGGTGCGGGCCGGGGGCGTCGCGAGGGCCGCGGACCCAGACGTGTCGGCGGCTGGGTGGCACGGGCGGGACAGGGTGATGGTGCCCCCGACCTGATCCGCCTGCCATCCTCCCAGTGTGCCTCAGCGTCGAACGCTCGTTCGAAGATGCGTGGTGATAGCGGTCCAATGGAGCTGTCGCCGTAGGCAGCTACGCTCTTCGCATGCCGCCCGCTCCCATCATCGAGCTCCCGAGTAAGACCAAGATAAACAAGTCGGGGATCCTGCTGAAGCAGGTGTTCCACGACGGGGTGATCCCTGAGGGCCTGCTCCTGGAAGACCTCGACGAGGCGTGGGACACGGTGAACCGCTTCCGCGCTGCTCACGCTTACCCCATGCAGAAGGTGCGCTATGGCCTGAGGAGCATGGTGCGGACGCAGGGCGCCTCGGAGGTCGTGAGCCAGAGGTTGAAGCGGGTTCCGAGGATCGTTCGGAAGCTTCACCGCATGGGCAACAGCAACCTCGCGCGACTGGAGGACATTGGTGGGTGTCGCGCTGTCTTGAAGGACGGACCCGAGCTCGAGAGGGTTCGTCGTCACGTCGAACGGCAGTGGCGCGGCCAACTCGCGCGTGAGCCTCGTGACTACATCGCGACGCCCAAGGACATCGGCTACCGAGCCGTGCATCTGGTGGTTCGAAGGGACGAGCGCGCGATCGAGGTACAACTCCGTACTCGCGGCCAGCAGGAGTGGGCTGATGCAGTTGAGGTCGCTGACGCCCGCCTTGGGCTCAACCTGAAGGACGGGGTGGGGCCGGCTGACATGGTTGAGTACTTTGCCGTTTCCGGCGACGTCATCTACTTGCGCGAGTATGGTCTGCCCATCGACTCCACGGTGCTTGACCGCTTCGAACAGGCTCGGCGGGCAGTGATCGAGGCCGGCTACTACACTGGTTGACAGCCCACCACTCAGGAGAATGCTCCCATGGCAGCCACGCGCTCCTCACTCATCCATTTCTTGCTTGTCTACAGTTACGACGACGGCGCTCTCATCCGCCAGCGAGAGTTCAAGGACTCGCGTGAGGCGACTCGCGCTTACGAAGATGCGGAGCAGGAGTTTCGCGGAGCTTTGAACAAGTTCGAGGTGGTGCTCCTCGGAGCCGACAGCCTCGACACGATCATGCAGACGCACGGGCACTACTTCCGCTCAACAGACGATTCGCTCTTCTCGGATTTCTTGACGAGTTCCGCCGCGACCAGCTGAGAGCCGCCGCTCGGAGCCCCCGTTCCCGCTGGAACGGGGGCTTCGTCGTATACCTCGGCGGTAGCCTGCGGCATGCCATACCCGGACCGGCCCGTGCTCGAGGTGCTCCCGGAGTTCGTAGGTACGGCCTCAACGCACCAGACGCCGGAGCAGCGCGCGCGGCTGATCGCGTTTTGCGCCGAGCAGTACGCCGACGGCCGCTCGATTCGGCAGCTGGCCGAGCTCACGGGCCGGACGCAGACCGCCGTGCGGCGCGCCCTCGACCAGGCTGGCGTGCATCGCCGCGGCCGCGGTGCGCCGAGCATCAGGGCATGACGAAGAGCCCCCACCCGGGTCGTGACCGGGTGGGGGCTCTGTGCTCGGCGGTGTTGGCGTGGGGCGCCTGGCCGAGCGGTGTCGAGGCTACGCCTCGGATGTGACAGCCGGGGGTCAGGAGCCCCAAGTCCAGGTCTTGCGGCGAACGGGGATGCGCTTCGACATGGCTCCTCCTCTCACCGGTTGCCGATGGCGATGTAGAAGGTGCGCTCGTCCTGCCGCCCCTGGTTGGTCGTGATGCGGTTGACGACCGCGTGCACGGCATCGAGCTGCCCGCCCGAGAGCCAGACGGTGGCGGTGGTGTCGGCCTTGGCCTCGGAGTCCTTGGTGAGGCCGGTCGGCACGGTCCACACGGAGGTCGCGATGGTCTCGCCGGCGGCGAGCCACTTGCTCCAGTCGACCTGGTAGTCGAGGACGGCGGTCGGGTCCTTGGTCAGGCGCACGGCGGGCTCCTAGGCGGTGAGGGTGCGGGGTTCGGCGGGCACGACGAGCACCCGCGCCTCGGCGGGGACGGTGAAAGCGCGGTCCTCGGCGGGGATGGTGAGCGACCGCGACTCGTGCTCGACGACGACGGTGCGGCTCGGGGGCGTGGGTTCGGCGGGGCCGGTCGGCGGGCTGGCGATACCGACCGCGTTCGAGGTGGCCGCGATGGTGCCGGCTACCTGCGCGACCAGCACGGGGGCGGCCGCCGTGTCAGTGGTAGCGCCCGCCTGCCCGGCGGCGACCAGGCGCGCGGTCGCGGCGCCCGTCGCGTCGGTCGCGGCCGTGGCGGTGCCGCTCGTGGCGGCGAGCAGCCGGGGGAGTACCGTCGCGCTCGACGAGGCCGCGACCGTGCCGGTGACGGGGTAGGTGGTTGCGCCGCCGATGACGCTCGCGGAGCCGGTGGTCGAGCTCGTGGCGGTGATGAGGCCGGTCGCGAGCAGCCGGGACGTCGCGGTGGCCGCTGCGCTCGCGGTGGATGCTGCCGAGCCAGTCGAGGCAAGGCGCGCGCTGGGGGCGGCCGCCGTGGTACTCGTCGCGATCGAGGAGCCAGCCGCGCTGGCGAGCATGGTGGCGGAGCCGGCCGTGCCCGTCGTGGCTGCGACGCTGCCGGACGCGGCGTAGGTGGCGGGCCCGACGATGACGGTGGCGGACGCGGAGGTGCTCGAGATGGCCGGCGCGGTGGCGGTCGCGCCGAGCAGTGTGGTCGTGGCAGCAAGGACCGCGGTGCTCGCCGCCACGACGGCCGCAGCCGTGAGCCGCGACGAGGGTGCGCCGCTCGCGGTCGTGCTCGCCGCGACGCTGCCCGACCCGGCGTAGGTGGTGGAGGCAGGCGGCATCGAGACCGTGTAGCCGACGGATACCTCGGACTGTGCGAGGGTGACGGTCGCGCCGCCGTAGGACCCGATGGGCCCGCTGGTGTCGAGCTGGGCGAACGAGACGCCCGCGTTGGCGCCGGAGGTGAAGCCGGACGCGCCCTCGGTGATCTCGGTCCATCCGGCGGGCCAGGAGGCGCCCCCGAGGGGGGTGGACGCGCGTCGGTAGGCGACGGTGGAGATGACGTCGGCGCCGTCGGCCGTCGTGGTGATGGTCGGCGTGGTGACGCTCGTGGCCGACCCGGACGAGGGGATGACCGAGACGACGCCGAAGCCGGAGACGCCGGTGAAGACAGCGCCCTGGGCGACCCAGCGCTGCGGGGCCGACATCATGACTGTGACGGACCCGGATGTGACGTCACCGGACGCGAGCACCTTGCCGAAGAGGTAGGTACGCATGTTGGTCGACTGGTCGGTCGGCCCGGCCAGCAGGGACCAGCCGGCCGGGGTGGCGACGGTGGCGCTGTTGACGTTCTGCGAGGTGACGACGACCGCCACGTCCCCGGCGGTGGTGCCCGCCGGGAACGTGAGGGTGGCCGTGTCGGTGGTGGTCGTGGCGCCGGCGTTGCCACCGGTCATGACTCCGCGCAGCGCCACGGCCTACCTCCAGCTCGTCGAGGGTCAGTGCTTGATGAGAGACCGGAACGCGGCGACCGACTCGGGGTCGGGCGTGCCGGTGGCGCGCGCGGTCGTGTCGGTCACGTAGGTGTGCTGCCGGTCGAGCCACCACGGGCCGTCCTCGCCGTAGGGGGCGTGGAAGTAGCACGCGGCGATGCAGCCGGCGGCGCGCAGGGTGGCGTCGGTGGCTTTGAGCCAGTCCGGCTTGAACGAGGGCCGGGCCGGGTCCGGATGCACGCCGTACTCGCCGATCGCGATGGGCACGCCCCGCTTCTTCGCGAACGCGGGGAGCGTCCCGAGCAGGTACGCCATCGACCGGTCCCGGCCGAGGTTCCCCGTCTTCGGCGAGGGCGGGGAGCCGGCGGGGCGGACGAAGTTGTACGGGTCGGCGCCGATGAAGTCGACCTTCGGCGCGATCCACTTCTCGTAGTCGCCGACCGTGAACGCCCAGCCCATCAGCGTCGGACCGTGCAGCACGAGCCGCGGGTCGGGCGCGTTCTCGTCCTTGATCCGCTGGATGCGGGTGCACGCGGCGACGTACTCGGCGGGCTGAGCCTTGCCGTTGTCGACCTCGTGGATGTAGCTGACGAGGGTGCGGTCCTTGCAGGCCTTGAAGAAGCTGGCGAGGATCGCGTCGTGCGCGCCGGAGTTGATCGTCGCGGGCGACGGCCCGGAGAACGACACGTAGGGGACGCGGCCGGCGGCCCAGTCGTCGCGCATCTTCTGCGTCGGCGTCGACGGCCAGCCCGCCTCGTAGAACCGGCGCACCTGCAGCTCCCGACCGAGGGCCGCGTTGAGCGGCCCGAAGTGGGAGTCGTTCGCGCCGTAGAGCATCCCGGCCCACGGGTCGACGGGCTCGGGCGGCAGTAGGGCCGTGAGTCGCGCGATCTCCGCTGCCTGGGCGGCGATCGTGGCGTCCTTGACGGTGAGCGACGCCGCCTGCACGGCGTTCTCGGAGCGGAGCGCGTCGAGGGTGGCCTGCGACGCGGCGGTGGCCTCGGCGGCGCCGAAGTCGTGCGCCTCGGTGAGGAGCGCGGCCAGAGCGGCGTCGAACTGCTCACGGGCGGTCATGTGAGCGTCACCGTGATCTTGCCGATGGCGAACTGCAGCTGGTCGCCGACGAGCAGCGCGCGGGGGGTGGGCGTCGTGCCGTCGGGGCCCACGAGCGCGGTCCAGTCGGTGCGCTGCGTGCCACCCGAGGAGGCGGACATGATCGCCCAGTGCGACACGGTGCCGGCGCTCGTCGAAGCCGCCGTGGTGAGCGCGCTGCCGTTGGCCTTCACGGACGGGTCGGCGTTCGTGGCCGCAGCCCAGCCGGTCGCGCCGATGGCGGTGCGCGCGAGGCCCGCGAACTCCGTGGTGCCGTTGGCGCTGTAGGCGATGAAGTCGCCTCCGCCGGTCGTCGGGAACCGCGCGTCGAGGGTGGCGGCGGCCTCGGCGTTCGTCAGTCCGGGCATGGGTCAGTCGCCCTTCGGGTTGCTGATGGGGGCTCCGAAGCCGTCGAACTCGGTCGTCGGCGGCTGCACGGACTCGTCCTGCGCGCGGCCGCGCGGGTCGAGGTTGGGGACGGCGAACACGAGCGGCGCCGTTAGCACGGCGACGAGGATCGTCAGCCACTTCGGGGCGTCGACCGCGGCGGCGATGACCGTCAGGGCGGTGAGCAGCACCGCGGCGTAGGTCTTGGCGTAGGGCTGCGCCTTGGCGGGCAGCGTCGAGACGATGGCGTCGAGCATCAGGACTCCTTGGGGACTGGCGGGGTGGTGTAGTGCATGGCGACCTCGGCCGCCGCGGCCGCCCCGAGCAGGGCGCAGCCGACGATGACGAGCGCGCCGGTGAGCAGGGCCCGGCGCGCGACCCGCTCGAGCTGCGGACGGTGGTCCACCTCAGGCCGTCGGCTCGGCCGTGACCTCGATGCGGATGTTGGCGAGGGCCTTGCGGATCTCGTCGAGCACGACGTCGCTGGACTGCCCCTGCGCGGCGGCGAGCACGCCGACGGTCGCCTCGAGCGCGGCGACGCGGGCGAGGGCCTGCTTCGAGAGTGACTCGGCGCGGCCGGCCTTCTCGTTGCCGGCCTTGAGCCAGGAGGCGGCGCTGTAGACCTTGCCGTCGGCGCCGGTCCACTGGGTCTTGTTCCAGATCTGGTCGCCGATCTCGGAGAGCGTGATGCCTGCCATGGGGTCCTCCTCGGGGACTGGTGATGGCTTCGGTGCGGGGGTGCCGGTACCGCCGGATGCGGCTCGGCCGGGCCCTGCCTTGAGCAGGGCGTTGATCTCCTGGCGCAGCTCCCACATGGGGATGCCGACGGGGTCGGAGCGCTGGGAGGTGGCCTCGCGGTGGCCGACGACGGAGCCGCCGGTGTAGCCGGGGCCGAGGGCGTCCATGAGTGCGGCGCCGAGCAGCACGACGGACCTGCGCTGGGCGGCGGTGGGCTTCTTGCCGTAGGTCATCTCGACGCCGAGGTAGTGCACGTTGGGGCGGTTCGTGCCCGAGCCGGTGCCGGAGCTGCCGGAGGCGTTGGGGCGGAAGTCCTTGTCGAGCGGGGCGGCATCGTTGAGGACGAGCGCGTGCAGGTCCTTGTCGAGGAAGCCGGTGTGGTTCGCGGTGCCCCAGCCGATGATCCAGACGGTGCCGTCGTCGGTGATGGAGAACTGCGACAGCGGCCCGGGCATCCCGCGGGCGAGGTCGCCGTTGTAGAGGTAGGCGAGGCTGTTCGGGTCGGAGGTGTCGGAGCCGAAGTTGTGGACCACGAAGCCGTTGATGGGTCCGAAGCCCTGCTGGGCGGTGCGGTGATGGGTGCGCCAGTCGCTCTTGTAGAAGCGCGGCTCGATGCCCCACTTCGCCAGGGCAGCGAGCATCGCGTCGGCGGTCAGTGCTGTCGCCATGCGGATCTCCTCGGGTATGCGAAGAGCCCCGCACCACAGTGGTGTCGGGGCCCTGGTGGGCTGGGGTGGGCTGGTGGGTCAGTCCGCGGCCGGCGGGCTGTAGAGCGTCGGGTCGATGAGGTCCTCGAGCGCGTGCGGGAGCGTCGGCTGCGGAGGCTTCGCGCCGTCCTTGGCCCAGCGCAGGAGCGTCTCGATGAAGCGGGTCGCGTGGGAGAGCAGGTGCTTGATCTGCTCGACCGTGGCGTGCAGGGTCGCGTTGTCGTCGCGGAGGGTGTCGATCTGCTCCTGCTGAGCGTCGAGGCGCACCTTGTGCTCGTCCCGCTCCTCCTTGAGCCGGGACACGTCCTCGCGCAGAGCGTCGCGCGACTCCTTGATGATGCCTAGGGCCTGCTCGGCGACGGCCAGCTCGGCTGCGGCCTTCGGGATCGGGTCCTTCGCGGCGTCGTGGCGCTTCACGAGCCACGCGACGCCGCCGCCGAGGGTGGTGAGCAGCCCGACGATGATGCTGATGTCGCCCCCGGTCATCGGATCGCCTTCCGGATGCGACGCTCCTCCTTGACGGTGGCTCGGTAGCGCAGCCCGAACATCGCGACGACGATCCCGGCGACGCCCCACGAGAGGACGGCGCGCGGCGAGACGGTGGCGATGGTGATGCCGTAGCTCGCCCAGGCGGCCATCGTGAGCACGATGCCGACGCGCTCGTAGCGCCAGCCGACCATGAGGTCCTCGGAGTCGTCGAAGAGGCCGCGCCAGACGCAGCCGCCTCCGACGAGGAGCAGCACGCCGACGGCGCCGGCGAGCCAGTGCGGAAGCCGGTCGATCGACGGCGACACGGTCACGCTGGTGAAGGCCGACAGCACCGCGCCCAAGCCGCCGAGCATGCCGAAGAGCGCGAGCCCGAGCTCGAACTGGTGGGCGTAGACGTGGTCCATGTTCGATGGCGGACGGCGGTCGGTGGTGTAGCCGTGCAGGGGCACGTCAGATCCATCCCTTCGACTTGAGGTAGGGCGCGACGAGGTACTGCGCGACCGCGGCCGCGGTGGCCTTGGAGATGTGCGTGTTGTCGCTGCCCTCGAGCAGCGAGGGCGGCAGCGTGCCGTTGGCGATGTTCGTGGTGTCGGCCGTCGTCGGGGTGAGCCCAAGGTCGGCCATCGCCTGGTTCATGAGGTAGTCCTGCACGGACTTGAACCGGCTGGGGTAGAGCGTCCGCAGCCGCGAGTTGATCTCGAGGACCTGGCTGTTCATGGCGTTGCCGGTGGGCTCGTTGGTGCGGGTCGTCGTGCCGAGGATCATGACCTGTTTGACCTGCGGGGTGAGCCACTCGACGAGCTGCTGCACCCCGCCGACGACGTGGTCGGGCACGGTCGCGTCGGGCCCCTTGACGGCGAACGTCACGTCGTTGCGGCCGATCCAGATGACGGCGGTGTCGCCGTAGTGGCCGTCGTCCTCGCCGACGAACTCCACCGGCCCGGTGACGGCGGTGACCGGGGCGGCGCCGTAGGTGGTGAAGGTGTGCCCGTTGACGTAGTCGACGAGGAGCCGGCCGGTGAGGCCGCCGAGCTTGCCGTTCATGCCGATCTGGCGCGACGTGGGGATGCCGAGGTCCTCAACGGTCGTCACTGCGACGGTGCCGCTCGAAGGGACGGACCCGCCGGTGACGGTGAACCGTGGCCGCCGCGCGCCGACCTTGATGAGCATCTCGTCCACGGTCGCGCCCGAGTAGCCGAGGTTGGTGACGGTGACACCGGGCAGCAGCGTCCCAAGCTTGTAGGGCCACGAGTCGGTCTCGGGCCAGACGATGCCGTTCGCGCCGCCGTCGGTGAGTGAGTCGCCGAACGTGGAGATCGAGGTGCGCGAGGACGCCGTGACCGGATTGACCGCCGTTGCGGCCGGGGTGCGGCCGGCATAGACGAGGCTCGCAGCGACGCCCCCGACCGCGACCGCCTCGATCCACACGTCGAGCGGGGACTGGGCCTGCTGGAAGACCGACGCCATGGTCTTGTTGAGCACGGACGTCGGCAGGGTGTTCATCCAGGACGCGCCGGCGCCGGCGTAGTTCGTCTGCCCGGCCGGGCTGGTCAGACCGTAGGACAGGGAGTACCAAGTGCCCGAGGCGAGCGGGAAGCTCGTGATCCAGCCCGACACCCACTCCGAGCCGTCGGCAGGTGTCGTGAAGGACCCCTGCAGGGTCGTCCCGGATGCCTCGACGAGGCTGGCGAGCGGGTCGGTTCCGGACATCTGGGCGGTGCCGATGCCGATGGCGGAGCCGCTGATCGCGCCGGTGTAGACCTGCCCGGTGGCGGGGTTGCGGTTGCGCAGGTGGATGCGGAACTTGCTGGTGGCGAACGGCGCCCGGAACGGGACACGCACGCCGACCGCGGTCTGCGAGTCGGTGCCGCCCGGCTGGGTCAGCGAGATGTTGCGGCGCGCTTCGACGATGCGAGGGTCGTTGGCAGCGAGAGCCTTGGCGCCCGTGACCTCTTCCGGGGCTGCGATGGCCGGCGGGGAAGGCGCCACGAGTGGGCGGGTGATGGCGGCGACGTTCGCGGCGTAGCCGGCGGTGGTGAGGTGGATGCCATCGGCCTGCAGCGCTGGGGTGAGCGTCTCGTCGTCCGGGCTGACGCCGGGGACGTAGTCGAAGACGTCGCGCACCGCGGCGGGCGGGGTGGACTTGAGCCAGGCGTTGAAGGCGCGGCGGGTGTCTTCGGGGGCGCCGGTCACGGCGTCGCGCGGCAGGATCGTCGCGGCGTAGACGTTCGGGGACAGCAGCTTGACGGCGTTGGCGACGAGGGTGGCGTAGTCGGCCTGGACCGTGCCGAGCGTCGCGCCGCCGTTGATGTCGTTGCTGCCCATGCCGATGAGCACGGCGTCGGGCTTCGCGAGCTGCGCCCAGGCCTTCCACTTGTACTGCTCACGGTCGGCCCAGGCCGCGGCGGTATCGCCCGAGGCGGCGTAGTGCACCGGCAGGGCGCCGTTGGCGCGGGCGTACTGGGAGACGACGGAGTCGCGCACCGGCACGGTCGCGCCGATGCCGGCGGAGAGCGAGTCGCCCAGTCCGGCGATGACGGGTGTGGCGGCCGGGACCTCGGCCTCGATCCAGACGTGCAGCGGCATCGTCGTGGCGACGGCTTTGCTCGCCGCGTTGTTGTTGGCGTCGACGGCGTTGGTCGTCGTGTAGCCGCCGCCTGGGATCTGCTGGGTGTAGGCGCCGGCAGCCGCGGTGAAACCGTAGGCGAGCAGGAACGAGCCGCCCCCACCGATGGGCAGGGCGCACCAGGGCGAGACCCACTCTGAGCCATCTGCGGGCGTGGTCGCCGCCCCTGAGACTTGCGTCAGCGAGCCGGTGAAACCGCCGGAGCCGTTGTGCGCACCCACCCAGAGCCCCGTGAGGCTGATCGCGCCGGTGTTGTTGAGCCCGAAGCGGGGGTTGATGTTGCGGAGGTGCACGCGCCAGCGGGTGATGACGGGGGCGTAGTCGAGCGGGATGCGGATGCCACGCGTGGTGCTGGGGTAGGTGGCGGCCGGCCCGCCGACCGTGAGTGCGAGCGGCACGGTCTTGAAGCCGGCGCCGGGCCGGGCCGCGGTCGGTGCGGGCAGGGCGGCGTCGACAGTGGCGGCCGTGGAGTCGATGGCGTACTGGGCGTCGATGCGCTTCCACGCGGCGTAGCCGGACGAGCCGCGCACGCGCAGCCACACCGAGCCGCTGGCGCCCATCGAGTACGCGAGCTGGGTGCCAGAGGTGGAGCCCGCCCTGTTGGTGTGCACCTCGAACGACGAGCCCGGCTCGGGGGGCATATTGGTGTGGCCGCCGGAGAGGAGGGCGGCGACGGTGGAGGTCTGCACCAGGTCGTCGAGGTTGGAGGCAGCCGCGAGAATCGTGATATTGACGCGGGGGTCGTCGGAGCGCAGCGCCTTCGTGCTCGAGGACTCGTTGGCTGCGGCCATGGGAGTTCCGCCGCCGGTGTAGCTGGACCACAGGTCGTTCGAGGGGATGTCCTGGGTGAAGCCTCGGGCCGTGACCAGGCGGACGACGGGAATGGTCGCGGTGAACGTGACTCGTCCGGACTCGTCGGCGGTCAGCGACGCGACCGGCACTCCGTTCTGCGCGAGCCCAGTGGCCGTCAGGCCGGTGTTCGGGTCGGTCACGTCGATGGCCTGGCGGCGGGCGACTCGGACCGCACCTCCGACGCTGTCCCAGACGAGCACGCTCGCGAACGAGTAGACGGTCACAGTGGGGAACCTCCGCGTCTCGGGGTGCATCGAAAAGGGCGAAAGGGGCACGACTGTCGGCGCCAGGCCGTACCGTCGGGAGCCTCAGGGGATGGAGCAGGGGATGTTCGAGCTCGTCGCGGCTTGGCTCGCGGTCGTCGCGGGTCTGGCGTCGCCGCTGGCCGCGCCGGCGAAGCACCAGCCGCAGGCCGCCGTCGTGACCTCGGGCCGCACGTCGCTGACGGCCGCCGACGGCACCGCCGCTATCGAGGCAGCCACTCGGTCCGCGAAGGCGGACGCCACGACGTGGCGCTGGGGCTGCCAGCGGCCCATGACGATTCGTCCGGCAGCGGGCCCCGGCGTCTCCCTCACCGAGGTGCAGCGGCAGCTCGAGTACCCGGTCGCCGCCTTGCGCGCCCTCGGATATGACGTGACGGTCGGGGCGTCGATCCCGTACCGCCGAGACGCTGAGGAAGCCATGCAGCGCGGGCAGGTAGACGTCGTCGTGACCGCGCATGCGAGCGAGCAGGTCGAGCTCGATGGGAAGTCCGCCCGGACGATCCCGAACCTCGTGGGCCGTCAGGCCCTGTCAGCGACGGTCATCCTCGACGCGGACCCCAAGGTCGGGGTCCTAGCCGGCGACATCCTCTTGCACGAGCTGGGACACGTCGTCGGGCTGGACCACAAGGACGGGACCGTCATGGCCGAGTCCTGGACCGCCCCCGCCGGCTTCGACGCCGCCGAGGTCGCCGCGGTCGACTGCCGCTGAGTACGGATCGTCGACGACCATCCCGGCCGGGTCACCCTTGGGCGGCTTCGTAGGCATCGGTTCTCCCGTCAGCGAAGCCACAGGATCGCGGCGTCGAGGTTGGCGACGTTGTAGCTGGCCCCGGCCCATGCGCCGAACGCCGAGGACACTTGGCCGGTGAAGGTGAGGGTCGTGCCGGGCGTTAGTCCGGTGAGCAGCCCGGACCGGAAGTCGTAGGAGACGCCGGTGCCGCTGGCGTCGACGTCGACAGAGCCGATGGCCCAGCCTGCGAGTAGACCGCCGGGGGAGACGACGAGCCGCGTGTACAGGAAGTCCACGGCGGTCGTGTTGTTGTAGGCGGTGGCTCCGACGCAGGCGCTCATGATCAACGCCTGCGTGTAGCCGGCCGGGACGGTGATCGTCGCCGTCAGGATGGTGGCGAACGCCGTGCCAACGCCGAAGCCCTTGGCGTCGTCGTGCAGCCGGGCGGCGCGGACCGGCTCGGTGAGCGAGTCGTTGCCGATGCTTCCGGGTCGCAGGACGAGCTCGGGGAGGATCGCGCGCGAGTCGTCGAAGGCCCACCCCGTGGTGCCGGGCGCCCCGGTGCCGAGGTTGCCGTCGAACTGGGACGACTTCCAAGTGCCGCCGACCGTGCCGGTGCCGTCGAGCCGGAGGGACCCGCCGACGTCGAGTGAACCGTCGACGTCGCCCTGTCCGTCGAGCTTGAAGTTGCCGCTGACGATGAGGTCGCCGTCGACCTGCACGCCGTTGTTGCCGTTAGGGGCCATGCCCGCGCCAGCGTAGGGGGAGCGGCGCTTCACCTCGGCGAGCTCTCGCCGCAGGGCTTGGATCTCTCCGGCGAGTGTGCGCCACGGGTCGGGCTGCTTCGCCATCAGTCCACCTCCAAGCGCTCAGCGACGTCCCACTGCACCTGGGCGGTGCCGCCGTCGTCGGGCACGTCGACCTTGACGCCGAGCAGGCGCGAGTCGAAGGTGTACGGCCGTGGGCCGGCGTAGACGTCGGTGTCGAGCACGATCCGCATGACCGAGCCGCGCGGAACCTGCGTCCAGTCGGGGTCGCCGTCGAGCGACACGAGCGAGTAGCCGGTCGCGATGCCAGCGGAGGCGGCGAGGTCAGCGTTCGCGTGCCGCTGGAGCATGCCCTCGTCGGTGACGGAGTTGTGCTCGAACCAGCGGGTCATGCGCGGCCACCCGGCCGCGAGCAGCTTCGAGGCCTGCGCGGAACGCTGCAGGGATGCGGCCTCGACGCCGGCACCGACGGCGCGCGCGACAGTCGTCGAGCGGGCCGTGTCGCGGGTGCGGCCCATCGCGAGGACGTTGCCGCCGCGCCGGCCCGTGGGCGCGACGATGGTGGCGACCGGGAAGAGGTTGCTGAGCAGGGTGATGCCTGCGACGCCGGGTACGGACGGCGGGGCCCAGTCCTCGGTGTCCTCGACGTACATGAGCGTGTCGACGGGCGTGGTCTGCCCGAGCTTCGTCCCGAGCACGAGGACTCGCTTCGGGTCCATGAGCTCGCCCGCGGTTCCGAAGTACCACTCGGGCCCACCCTCGGCCTCGGCAATGCGGCGCAGCACCGCCTCGCTGTCCAGGTCGTCCCAGGCGTTGATCTCGACGAGCGAGGTGTTGCCGCCGACCCACGGGCCGGTGTCGACGTGGACGTTCTGCCCGGGCTGGGCCTGCGCGTAGTCGATGAGGTCGCGAATGATCGACTGGTCGGTCCACCCGTCGTAGCGGCGGACTCTGGCCGGCGTGGTGGCGAAGAACAAGCCCCACTCGCGTGCGGTGAACTGGAAGGTGCGTGTGCCCGGCACCTGCCGATCCGCGGTGATCCACCCGGACCAGCAGGGCACGCCGTCGCGGGCGATGAGGATGCCGGACAGGGGCGGGGAGACGCTCTGCCGCCAGAAGGACTTGCCGGGCTCGACGGTCGCCGAGAAGGTGCACTCGCCGTGGTCCGAGAGTGGCATGGAGAACGAGAGCTCGCGCGCGGGCAGGAGGGTCTCGACGATGTGCGGGTCGGACCAGCTGGTGGCGTAGACCTCGTAGGTGGCCAACGTCAGCTCACGAACCAGCCGTTGAGCTCGCCCGAGAAGAGGTAGTAGTCGCACGGCGCGGCACCGATGCGGATGGTGACGGTCCCGGTGGTGTCGATGACGCACATGGCGCGCTGGTTGGCCGTGGAGCCGAGGATCTCGAAGGAGACGGCCTGCACGGTCGGCCGGTGGCTGGCCGGGACGGTGCCGGCGACGACCGAGGCGTTCGGGGTGGTGAGCCCGGTGCCGGCCCAGCCCCAGCGGATGAAGACCTGGTTGCCGACCTTGCGGACCTGCGGGGGAACGCCAGCCTGTCCGGCCTTGCCCGAGGCGACAGAGATGCTGACCCAGTCGGAGTCGGTGACGCTCGACAGGGCCGAGTTCAGGCTGGTGAACGTCCGCAGGTCGTCGATGGCGCTCGAGGGGATCGCGGTCGCGTTCGCGGCGTTGCGGATCCGCGCGAGCTTGAGGTGCGAGTTCGGCGGCGTCGGGTCCGTCGGCGATGCGTTGGGCGTCCCGATGACGGGGACGATGGAGCCGGTGACGGCGTCGAACACGATCAGGTCGTTGCGCGGGAGAGCCCCCATCGGAGACCCACCGAGGACGTTGACCGTCTTCGTGTTGTTGCTCACCAGCGGGGTGATCCCGTCCGTGCGTGCGTCCTGGACGATGCATGCGCCCCAGATGACCTGCACGCTCGCGGAGGCCGTTGCCGTCTGCTGGACCTGCAGTCGGGAGCTCGAGGGGCTCGGCAGGACGCCGGACTTCGCCTGGCCGGTGCCGACCTGCTCGAAGAAGTAGGCCATGAGCTGGCGGAGCTCGACCTCCTGCTCGGCGCTGCGGAATCCTCGCCATTCAGCCATCAGAGATACGCCCCTTCGAAGCCGGAGACTTCCAGTGAGGTCGACGCCGTGGCGCCGATCGCGGACAAGGTGAAAGCGGCGCCCCCGACGGGCACCGCGAGCCACCGGCCACGGAAGGTGACCTTGTAGAGGTGGCTGAGGTTGCCATTGATGAGCACGCGCCGGTTGCGGCAGTCGATGTCGACCCACTGCCCGTCGAGCAGAGGCCCGGCGTAGGTGAGCGAGTCGCCGGTCTCGTCGACGCTGACGGTGAAGCCGGCGCTGTCGACGGGGCCGTTGACGCGCAGGATGGGCCAGTAGGGGACGCTGCCGTCATTGGGGACGATGATCGAGTTCGGCGGCGCCCCAACGGGGTTGCCCCAGTCCCGGGGCCAGGCGCGCGGCCAGACGCGACCGGTGCCGAGCAGCGCGCCCGAGGCGCCAGCGGACAGGGACACGGGGGCGCCGTAGAGCAGCGGGTCGGGCGCGTGCACGGTGATGGTGAAGACGAGCATCGTGTCGCGCACGACGGAGACGTCCATGGCGTCGACCTCGACCAGGGCGGACAGGGAGCCGAGGGCGTCGGAGACGACGAGTTCCGACAGGCCGCGGCCGCCGAGGGCGAGCATGAGTCGCCGGTCGACCGCGGCGTCCTGCGCGGAGTCGTAGACCGCCTGGCCGGTGATGGTGATGGTCTTGCCGTCGACGGTGCCGCTGCTGGTCCAGTCGCCGTCGTCGCCGGAGCGTGACTTCCGTTCGCGGCGCATGCTCTTGGTGAGCCACCCGGTCATCCCGGTGACCTTGCTGCGTCCGCCGCGGTCGGTGTACCCGATGAGGGGCCAGCCGTCGAAGACGATGTCGGTGGTGCTCACAGGCGGGCCCCCATCACGCGGTCGAACGCCGACGCCGAGATCGTCGACTGGATGGGCGTGCGCGCCAGGATGGCCGCGAGCCGGTACAGCGTCGCCTCGTCGAGACGCACCGTGCCGTGACCGCCCTGCCGGGCGCCGGCGACCTGCAGCGTGGCGCCGCGGTTACCGGCCTGCAGGGCCACCTCGTTGCGGCGGCGGGAGGCGTCCGTGGAGAGGAACTCGCCCGCCGAGACGCGGATGGCCTCGCCGGTCTGGGCGATGATCCCGAGGATGCTGTCGCTCGTGCCGGTGCCGGGCCCGATGAGCGTTCCGCCGGCGAAGCCGGGTACCTGGCCGCCGCCGTTGAAGAGCTGGCCGCTCGAGCGCTTCCCGAGGTCGGCGAGCAGGGCTGTCGCGTTCTTGTTGCCCTTGAGGTCGCCCTTGATGAGGGCGAGGGCGTCGAGGATCTCCATGACGTCGATGCCCGAGGATGCCGCGAGCTGGCGCGAGCTGACGTTCTTCGAGCGGACGCTGCCGAGGATCGTGGTGATGGCGTCCATGTGGTCGAGCTTCTGCTGCTGCGCCTTGGCGGTGCCGACCTGCCAGGACAGGTTCTGCAGCGTCTTCGACGCGGCGCCTGCGGTCGAGGCCGCGATGCGCTCGGCCTCGGGGGTGCCCATCTCGGCGAGCTGCCGGGCGAGGCCCCCGTAGCCGCGCGAGGACAGCTTCTGCAGGTTCGAGATGAACGCGCCCGCGTTGCGCAGGCCCGTCGCGTTGGCGCGGCGGAACTGCGTCAGGGGGTTCTCCCGCTGCAGCTGCGCACGGCGCTCGGCGTCGCCGACGGCCGCGGTGGCCTTGGCGAGGCGCTGCTTGGCCGCGATGACCGCGTTCGCGTCGCGCAGGGCCGCGAGGGAGCCGTTGCGGCGGTCGCGCTCGTACTTCTCCTCGGCGGCGGCCAGGCGCTTGCGTGCGGCCTCACGAGCGGTGCGGGTGCGGGCCTTGGCGGCCTCGGTGCGGGCGCGGGCGATGGCCTTGCGGTCGGCGCTGAGGGTGGCGCTGCGGTTCGCCGAGCGTGTGCTCTGCGCCTTGCGCGCGGTGGTGACGCCGGTGCGGGCCGAGGCGACGTTGCCGCGCAGGCCGGCCATGACGGCGGCGGTGACCTTCTCGCCGAGGGTGTTGAGGTAGTCGGAGAGCCACTGCCCGATGGGCGCGACGGTGCCCCCGGTGGCGAAGCGCTGCCCGCCGACCGTGCCGCCGTCGGCGAACTTGCCGGCGTTGATCGCCTTGAGCAGGCCGCGGTGCTTCTGCGCGGGCCCGTTCTTGATGACCTCCTCGCCGGGCGAGAGCCACACGTTGACCTTGTCCTCGCGCGGGCCGCCCTCGCCGACGACGGTGCCGCCGTCTGCGTGGCCCTTCTTCTTCCCGCTCGACGCGACGACGGCCGCGCCGATGCCGGCCAGGGCGCCGCGGATGTTCGCGACGGCCGCGTTGACGTTCGAGGTCACGCTGATGTGCACGGTGCGGTACTGCGGCACGCCGTTGACGACGCCGATGAATTCGCGGACCTTCTGCTGCGCGGCTGCCTTGTCGGCGTCGAGCTTCGTCGGCGGGACGCTCTTCGGGACCTTGAGCACCTCGTCGATGAAGGCGGTGACGGCCTTCTTGTCGACGCCGTGCGCGACCGCGTTGTCGATGATCTGCTTGCGCAGCGCGATGAGCTTCTGGCGGCCCTTCTCGGTCGAGCCCGTCATCTGGCCGTAGGACTCAGCCGTCTGCTGGGCTGCCGTGACCTGGCCGAGCAGCTGGCCGCGCAGGGCCACCGACGCCGAGGACATGTTGTTGATCGACGTCGTCGTGAAGTGGACCTTCTTGCCGGTCTTCGTGACATGGTCGCCCATGTTGGCGAGCGAGGAGTCGAAGGCGTTCTGCGCCTGGGCGGCGGAGAGGTTCTTGCCGGCGAGGGCGTCGAGGGACTGCTTGAGCAGGCCGGCGGCGTTGTTCTCGAACTGCATCTGCAGCGTCGCGGCGGCGGCCTTGTCGGCGGTCTGCTTCTGGGCGTCGGTGACGGCCTGCAGGACCGGCGTGGTGGTGCCGTAGCGGGCGGCCATGTCCTGGGCGGCGAGGGCGGACGCGGACGTCTTGCTGCTGGCGAGAGCCGTGGCGGCGGCAAGGTCCTTCTGCTTTTGCACGCCGGCGTCGAGCGCGCCGTTCTGGCCGCCGATGGCCTTCTGGACCTGGGCGACCTTGCCGTTGAAGTCGTCGTAGCCCATGCCGGCCTCGCCGGTGGCTGCGATCTGCCCGCGCATGGCCTCTCGGGCAGCGTCGATCTGGCCGGTGAGGCGCGCCTGGGCGTCGCTGTTGCCAAGGGCGGCCGAGGTGACGTCCGCGAGGTTGAGGCCGAGCTGGCGGGCGGTGTCGAGGACGCCCTGGTCGGCGAGGTTCTTCGCCGCCATCTGGCGGATGTTCTCGTCGATGGCGCCGTTGGACTGGCGCAGGGCGTCGGCGTAGTCGTTGGCGGCCTGCTCGTTGGCTCGGGTGGCCTCGGCGTTGGCCGACATGAGCATCGACAGGCCCGCGAGGGCGATGCCGATGACGCCCGCGGCGATGTTGAGGGTGCGCACGCCGGCGGCTGCCCGCTCGCCGGAGACGCCGACCTTCTCTAGGGCGGTGCCGAGACCGGTGACGAGCCCGGACAGGCCGCGCCACGTCTGGAAGCCGATGTAGACCGACCCTGCCGTGGTGGCCAGCGTCGAGAGCACCTCGACGGGGATGGCCTCGAGCACGTCGGAGAGCAGGCGCAGGGTCGACAGGGTGCCGAGGCCGAGCGGGGCGAAGGCGGCGACGAGGTGCGCGGCGCCGACGACGATGGACTCGATGCTGTCCATGACCTGCGGGAAGACCGAGCGCACGTAGTCGCCGAACGCGACGACCCCGCCGCTGGACATCGCGCCATCGAACCGGTTCGAGAGGTCGAGCACGTAGGCGCCCGCGTCGCGCATCAGCGGGTTCAGCGCCGAGAAGGCGGACAGGAGCCCGGAGGTGAGGGCGCCCGCGGTCTTGCCGGTGAGGGTGGCGAGCTCGCCGACCTGCCCGTTGAGCGTCGGAAAGCGGCGCTGCAGGTCTGCGACGGCGGACTGCAGCGGGCCGAGCACGCTGCGGGCGGCGGTGCGCGCGAGGCCTTCGACGGACGCCTTGCCCTGGTCGAGCGTCGACTTGTAGGTCAGCCCGAGCGCGGTGCCCTTCTTCATCTCGTTGTTCACGCCGACGATGGCGAGCACGCCGGCCACGCCCATGCCGCCGAAGGCGACACCGAGACCGACTGCGCCGGCCGCCACGGGCACCAGGGCGGGCCCGAGGACGCCGATGGCGGTGACGAGGGCCCGGGTGCTGCGGTGCGCGCCCTGCGTCGACCGGTCGACCTTCTTGACCGAGGCCTCGACGCGGTCGTTGGCCCGGGAGAAGGCCTCCTGCGCCGCTGAGGCGTCGCGGGAGGCCTTCTCTACGTTGCGGGTCGCGACGGCGACGGCGCGCTCGGCCGTGAGGATCTGCGAGGCCTTCGCGTTGCCGCGGGAGCGGACCTCGTTGAGCCGGGCCTGCGCGATGGAGAGCCGGACGTTGGCGTCCTTGAGCTTCTCGGACGAGGCCGCGACGGCGTCGATCTCGGCCTTGGCCTTGGCGCCCCCGTCGACCTTGATCTGGACGTGGGCGTCCTTGCCGTCGAGCTTGTCGACCTCACGGTCCGCCTGCGCGATCTCCCGGTGCCAGTTGGAGGCGTCGAGCTGCAGGTAGCCGACGATCGCGCCGACAGAGGTCTCGCTCACGCATCCCCCTCAGGTGTGTCGTGCTCGAGGTCGCGAGCGAAATGGCGGGACAGGCGGCAGTCGGTCGACATGAGGCCGAGCACGCGCCGGCGGAAGTCCCACCAGGTCAGGTGGTCGGCGTGCTCGAGCGCGATCCCGTAGACCTGCTGGAAGTCCGCGACGAGGAGGTCTTCTTCGTCGAGGAGGTCGTCGAGCGTGAGCGTCGGGTGGCCCGGTTCGGGGAGTTCGTACCAGTCCCAGATGCCGTTTCGGCACTCTCCGCCGCCTCGGCCGAGGACTGCGAGCTCGTCGTCAGGTTGGCCGCCGCCCAGGCGGCCAGTGCTTCCGGGTGGATGCCGGACTCCCAAATCGCCTCGGCGCTCTGCATCGCGGCGGCGTGCACGGCCTCGCGGGGGCCGGAGGCGGTCTCGAGGACCTGGAAGTGGGCGAGGGCGGCCATGCCGGCCCGGAACGCGTCCGAGTGGCTGACACCGTCGGCGACCATGCGGTCCCACAGCTCGTCGGTCATGGCGAGCCGGAAGACGTCCTCGTCGGTCTCCTTGGCCTTGGCGAGCTCGGCCTGGCTGCGGTTCAGCAGCTTCGAGAGGCGCCAGCCTCGGTCGATGTCGACGGGCGGGACCTCGTAGTCCTGACCGTTGGGCATGGGGAAGATGAGCGGGTCGGGGGTGAAGCGCTTCACGGGTTCTCCTCGGCTGGGTGGCTGGGTGGCTGGACCTCGGGGCGCGTTCCAGCCAGGGCGCGCCCCGAGGGGTCAGGCCTCAGCCCCGGGTGTAGGGCAGAGCGTTCGAGGTGCCGGCTGGCGTCACGACCGTGACGGGCGCCGAGCCGGCCGAGCCGGCCGGGACCGTCGCGACGATCGTTGTGTCGGAGACGACCGTGAAGACCGTGGCCGAGACCGCCGCGAACTTCACCGACGTCGCGCCCGTGAAGTACTGGCCGACGACGGTGACCTGCGCGCCGGCCGCCGCGCCCGAGGGCAGCGCCGAGATGACGACGGGCAGCGTCGAGGAGCCGGGGTTGGCGATGTCGACGAGCTTGCCGTCGCCCTCGAAGTTCACCGAGATCTCCTCGATGTCGGCGACGCCGGTCTTGGACCGGTTCCACTCGACGAGGGCCCGACCGGACTTGCCGTCGGCGCGGCCGTTGCGGTCGTACCAGCGGACGTAGATGCGGGCCTGGTCGCCGAACTTGAAGCGGGCCTGACGGATCAGCTCCTGGACCGGGTCGAAGACGCCGGCGTTGCTCTTGCGGTTGAACTTCACCGCGAGCATCCAGCCGTGGAGGGTGACCTCCTGCGAGCCGAAGCCGTCGTTGTCGTAGTCGGTCGAGTCCTGCTTGGTGACGTTGTCCTGGTCGTTGACGTCGGTCGTGCCGAGCAGTCGGAGCCAGGTGACGTTGTCGGCCGAGACGTCGACCGCGAGCCGGCGTGCGAGCTCATTTGCCATATCGGTGCCCTCCTAGAGGCGTGCCGGTGGACCCGCTCGCGGTCTTGCGGCGGGGGATGGTGGGTGGCTGGTTACTCCGTGTCGCCGCGGTCGTCCACGGCGTCGACGGGCTGGGACTCGGCGTCCGCGTCGGACGAGACGAGCACGACGGGCGTGGTCTCCGGCTCGCCGCCGGACGGGGGCTCGGGGTGCTCGATGTGGTCGCGGATCGCGGCGACGATGTCGGCCTTGAGGCTCGCCCCGCCGAGGTCGATGCCGCGCTTGGTGGCCTCGTCCTTGAGCTCGGGGATGGTGAGGTCCTCGAGGTCGCGGTCGAGCACCTCGACGACGTGGAACGAGGCGGGCAGCGTGCGCAGGGCGGCGGCCGTGGACTCGTCGTCGGTGTCGAGGGCGTAGACGTCGCCGTCGGGGTGGAACCGGACGGCCGGCTGCGTGAGGTGCAGCGGGTGGATGGAGGTGAAGCGAGCCATGGTCGTCTCCTACTCGGGCCGCAGCGCGGTCGTGGGTGGGTTGATGTCGGCGTGGAAGTTCGCCGAGTGCTCCCAGCGCTGCGAGTCGTCCTCGCCCATCGGGACCGAGGAGTTGCGCAGGAGCTGCACGAGGTGGCAGGTGTCGTACTGGCGGCCGGTGAGGCCGTGCAGGGACTGGAAGATCGCGACGTTGAGCTCGTTCGCCTCGAGGTACGAGCCGGCGCGGGAGCGGACCTGCACGCCGAGCAGCGACTTCGCCTCGCGGGGCGCGTCCGACAGCGGGTAGGCGGTGAGGGTGACGCAGCGGTCGGGACTGTCGGGCATGGTGCCGAAGGTGATCGCGGTGTCCTCGTCGAGGTAGGGCTCATCGGGCCGGTAGGTGGCGACGCCGTCATCGTGCAGCTGCTGCGCGAGGCCCTCGAGGAGGTCCTGCTCGTAGCTGCTCACAGGGCCCGCCGGATGTCTGCGGCGATGATGGCCAGTGCGGTGTCGGCCTCGCTGAAGAGCGCGGACTCGAGGAACTTCGCTTGGCCGGTCTCGTGGCGCAGGTCGAGGCGCTCGTGCTGGTACCGGGCGTAGGGGCCGTCGTAGGTGATGGAGGCGACCGCGTCGCCGTCCTGGTGGTCGAGGTGCACGGCGGCGGTGCCGGCGAGGCGCCCGGACTCGACGGGTGTGCGGGAGACGGCGACGCCGCGGATGTGCTCGCCGCCCTTCGCGACGGCTCCCGGGGTGGCTGCGGCGACGTCGCCGGAGAGGTGGCCGAGGTTGATGCGGCGTTCGATGCGCAGGCTCATGTGAGCGTCACCTCGAGGTGGTCGACGTCGTGGTCGCCGATGATGCGCGTCTTCGCGAGCAGCACGCGGGCGGTGCGCCCAGGCAGGGTGACTCGGGAGTCGGCGGTGAAGACGGGCAGGTCGGCCGGGTCGGCGTAGAGGGTGGCCTCGGAGACGACCTGTTCGCCGGTGGCGTTGCGCACGAGCTTCCGGGCGTCCTCGAGGAAGACCTCGCGGGTGACGGCGTCGGCGAAGATGTCGCCCTTGGCGCCGGTGCCGGTCTTGGTGCGCACCGTGACGGTCGTCGGTGCGAACGCGTCGGCGGCGGCGAACATCAGCCGAGCACGCTCGAGGTAAGCCCGGCGGCGCGCAGGATGCGCACGGCCTCGGGGCAGAGGGTGTCGAGCAGGCGGGCCTTGGCTGCGGCGGCGTCTGCGGCGCCGGCGTACTCGATCTCGGCCGTGCCGACCTTCTTGCGCACGGCGGCCCCGACCCCGACGGCGGAGCCGGCGGCCGGGTCGACCTTCGCGGCGGCCATGGCGGCGGCGTGCGCGCACGTGGCGTCCTTGAAGGCTTCGGCCACGGGGGAGCTTGTCGGCATGCCGAGGGTGTCGGCGGCGTACCAGGCGGTGATGGTGGCGTCGGCGACGAGCCCGGACGCGGTGCGCAGCAGCGCGGTGGCGTTGTCGGGCGCGACGGCGCCGGTCCAGTCGGCGAGGTCGTCGGTGGAGGCGTAGACGCGCACGGTGTCCTCCTGGGTGTTCGGGTGGGGCGCAGGTCGGCTCATGGCAGGGAGCGAAAGGACCCCGGGGGTGAACTCCCCGATCCGCCTTCACGCCAGGTGTGCCGCCGCGGGTGGTCGCGGCTCCCGGGGGACGTGTTGACGCCCCACCCGATGGTTCGGTCGGGGCTGGTCAGGCCCCGCGGTGCTCGGCGAGCCGGGCGCGCTTCTCGTCGGCGGTGCCGCTCTTGGCGAGGCCGGCCTCCTCGAGCGCCTCGTCGAGGGCGGCGCCCTTGAGCTCGAGCGCGTCGTCGGCTGACGGCTCGGTGCCGGGGGCGGGCTGGCCGACCTTGGCGCCCATGTCGGCGATGACCTCGGGCACGGGCTCGTCTCCGACGAGGGCGCGCTCGGCGTACTCGGTCTCGCGCTCCTGCTGGACGTCGGTGTCGGAGGTGACGACGCCGATCTTGCCGGTGACGTGGCCGTCCTCGTCCGTGACGTCGCGCTCCTCGTAGGTGCCGACGGGGCCGGGGACGACCGCCTGGCCGACGGAGCCGTGGATCTGGGGGGCGACGACGTTGGGGCCGTGCGGGTTGCCTTCGGGGCCCTCGGCGCCGGCGTTGGTCGGCGCGAGGAAGTCCTCGGGCTTGGGGTCGACCGCGGCGTCGCGCAGGGGCGTGCCGCCGCGGTGGTGCGTGACCTCGCGCGGGTCGGCGGGAGTGGGGGCGTCGACCTGAGCGGGCTCGGAGTCGAGGCCGTAGCCGGCGCCTTGCAGGTAGGCGCGGACGCCCGCGGGCAGGTCACCGTCGAAGGTGGCCGAGCCGTCCTCGAAGTCCAGCACGGTCTCGCCGTAGGTGGACTGGCCCGTGTAGGTCTTGTCGGGGCTGCTGATCTTCATGGTGCCCTCCCTGGGCGTCGTGGTTCCGGGTGGAGCGGGGCCGGTTGTCTCTCCAGCCCCGCTCCGCTCAGGGGGTCGAAGGTCAGGCGACCTTGACGTTGCGCAGCACCGCCGCGCTCTTGGTGCGCTTCACCGCGACGGCGACCGGGCCGAGCTCGGCCTCGCCGGTCTTGACCGCGCCGGCCGCGGTGAAGTCGGGCATCCAGCTCTGGACGAGCGGCTGCCCGGCCATGGCGACACCGTGCACGCCGTCGAGGCCGAAGCGGACGGCGTAGAGGTCGGCGAGGCCGGTGATGGTGCCGCCCGCGCCCGCGCCGTCGGTGTCGCGCGACACGACCGAGAGGACGTCCGTGTTCGACCCGTCCTTGGTGCCCGGGTCGATGAGCGGGATGCCGTTGTAGGACTCGATCAGCTGGCCGATCTCGTTGCGGTCGATGGAGTACTGACCGGCGAACGAGGCGACGACCTTGACGAGGGCCTTGGCCTTGCGCGGCAGGTAGATCGCGTCGGGCGTGCCGTCGAGCGAGCCGAGCCACGCGTCGATGTGCGCGATGACGGCGAACGCCTTGGCCTGGCTGTCGACTGCGGTGAGGTCGACGTAGCCGGTGGAGACGCCGTTGCTCACGGGCAGGTACTCCGTGGAGGTGCCAGTGAGCAGCTTGTTGAGGCCGTCGAAGCCGTTGGCGTCCACGGCGGTGTCGCCGTTGAAGAAGGCGTCGTTGAACTTCGCCGACGTGCCCTTGAGGAGCTCGCGCATCTGGAACGCGGTCTCCGCGGCCTGGGCCACGCGGTTGAGGACACGGTCGATCTGGAACGAGCCACCGAGGGGCTTGAGGTCGACGCTGTAGCGCTGCTTCGTCGCCTCGGTCGGGGTGTACTCGCTGTTGATCGCGCGGAAGGCGGCGCCTCGCTGCGTGATCTGGCGGGTGTACCCGTAGGTGAGGGTGGCGCCGTTGCCGGCGCCGGAGACGACATCGTCGAAGGTGAGCCGGTTGAGGACGTCGTTGGACTTCTGGAACTCGTCGATGATCTGGACGTCGACGTCGTCGGTCGCGTTGAGCTTCGCCTGGGCGAGGGTCACGGGCATGTGGTGCTCCTGGGGTTACTGCGCCATCTTCTGGGCGATGGCGTCTTCGAGGGTGGTGGGCTTCGCGGCCCCTTCGCCGGATCCGCCGGCGTGGTCCGCACCGCTCGCGCCAGCCGCCCGGGCCGCCTTGAGCTTGGGGTTGTCCGCCACGGCGGACTTGATGGCCCCGTCGACCTTCGACGCGAAGTCATTGGCCGTGGGGTCGAGGTTTGCGACCTTCGCCAGGAAGGCGCGCGAGTCCAGCAGGGCGTCCGGGTCGCCGGAGTGCTTGCTGGCGGTCTTGTAGACGGCGAGCTCGACGGCGGTCACGCGCGCGGCGTTCTGCGCGTCGGTGACCTGCTTGGCGAGCTCGTCGGGGTTGGGCTTGTCCTTGTCGGTCTTGACGAGGCCGAGGGCCTTGCCGATGTCCTGGGCGAGCTGCTGGCGGGCCTCGTCGGCGGCCTGCTGCTTCGCGGTGGTGCGGGCCTTGCCGGCGTCGGCGCGGGCGTCACGGACGAGCTTCTGGGCCCACTCGGGCAGGTCCTCGACCTTGCCCTCGCCGGCGTCCGTCGTCTTGGCGTCGTCGGTCTTGGCCGTGTCGCTCTTCGTGTCGGCGTCGGCCGTCTTGGTCTCGCCGCCGTCGGTCGAGGTGTCGCCGGCGTCGCCTCCGACGCCGTCACCGTCGGCCGCCATGCGGGCGTCGCCGAAGTGCTGGCGGTGGAAGACGAGCAGCTGCTCGATGGCGCCGGGGGCGCGCAGGTCGGTGGGTCGGCGTAGTGCGTGCTTCGACATGGCTGGGACTCGCAATCTCCGGCGCCTGGCCGGATCTGTGTGGATTGATCGGACCCGGTGTCGGCGCCGTAGCCGAGACTGGGCAAGCACCGTCACGCGCCAGGCGAGACGGCAGACAGAGGGAGGAAACATGGCGGTCAAGGTCCACACCGGTCGCACCGAGAAGACTCACGAGGGTGGGAATCACGTCGCCGTGCGCGACGGGCACCTGCACGTCCTCAGCGCGGACTCGAGCAGCCCGGACACGGTGGCGATCTACGCGCCTGGACACTGGGCGTGGTCGACGGTCAACGAGGAGAGCGCCGGCGAGGAGAAGAGCCAGCGTCGAGGCGTCATCGTCGGCTAGCCGTTCCCGAGGTCCCGCTGCTCACGTCGCGGCCGCCGCACCAGCCGGTGCGCCGCGACGTGGGCACGGATCGCAGCTTGGCCAGCCCGCACGTCACGTCGTGCACGAGCACGGCTGACGTCGTCGAGCGCCGCGACCTCGCGCTGCTTCGCCGCCCGCACCCGCCGCTCCAGCTCCCGGAGCCGCTGCGCCGCCCGGTACGCCTCCCGGTCAGCCTGCGTCCACTCGGACCGCTGCTGCATGCGCGTGGCGCCGGGGAGGTAGGCCACGAGCGTGTGCGTGCAGTTCGGGTGGAACAGGCCGGCCGCGATGGCCTGGTCGACGGTCGCCGCGACCTCGAACTGCACCCGCTCGTCCGAGACGGTCGACAGCGCCGAGGTGAGCCCAGAGCCGAAGCGGTCCGAGAGCACCGCGCCCTCCCACGGCAGGCAGATCGGGCATGGGTGGGCGTGTGGAGCGACGGTGAAGTACTCGATGCCGGCCGCGGTCATGCGGGCCCGGTGCGAGGCGTTGAAGGAGCGCTGCACGGCGCTGCGCGTGGCCATCTCGACGTACGACGCGAGGTTCCAGCGCCGGCCGCGCGAGTCGGTGAAGCCGGTGATGCCCTGGGACATCAGCTCGTCCCACGCGCCACGCTGCGCCGCCGCTGGGGTGACGCCATGCAGGACCTCGGCCTCGGCAGCCCGTGCGATCGCGGCACGGTAGGCGTCGTCGCCGAACCGGGCGATGCGCACGGCGGCGTCCTCGAGGTTGCGCTGCAGGTCCAGGCGGATCGCGACTGTGGAGGCGAGCCCGTGCGCCGAGACCGGCTCCGGCTGTGGCGCGGTCAGGGTGCGCAGCAAGCTCGGGTGGGACGCGGCGAGCATCGCGAGGCGGCGCTGGGCGGCGGCCATGCCGTACCGGGCGGCCTCGTCGGTGACGCGGCGCGCGAGCGGGGTAGCGCGGGAGCGCAGCTCGGCGGCGACACGGTGCGCGGCGATCTGCATGCGGCGCAGCATGTCGAGGCGGGCGGCGGACCCGACCGGCGCTGCGAGGCCCTGGCGGGCGAGGCTGGCCACCTCGGCGATGAGGTCCTGCTCGGCGGTCGCGAACTCCTGCACGACGCCGGCCGCGAGCAGCTCGACGATCAGCGCGAGCTCGGCCGAGTCGTCAGCTGGCTGTGACGGCTGGGTCGCCACCGGTCACGCCGTTCGCCTGGTCCTGCGGGGGAGCGAAGCCGCCCATCGGGTCCGACAGGGGCGCCGCCTGGTTCTCCTCGAGGATGAGCTTCGCCTCCTCGTCGACCTGCTTGTCGTCCCACTCGGGGTGGATCATGGCGACGAGCGTCTTGGTGGAGGCAGCCTCGGCGGTGCGCAGTGCGGACGCGGTCTGGGCGAGCACGAGCGGAGAGTCCTGCACGCCGTCGGGGAACTGCACGTCCGGGCGGGCCGGCTTCACGCTGCTCTTGAAGACGGCGGCGTCGACGGCGAGGAGCTTCTCGAGGATGTCGGCCAGGCGGGGGCGGATGACGCGCAGCTTGCGGTCGCGGGTGAGGAGGGAGCGCTGCTCGCGGGCGGCGACCTCGGTCGCGGTGACGGCGGCGCCGTACCCGTCGGCCTCGCCGAACGTGGCGGCGGAGTAGCCGGCTGCGCGCAGCGTGTTAAGGACGAGCTCGTTGACGGTCTGCTTGTGCTCCTCGTACCGGATGGCGAACTGCTGTGCCATGAGGATGCCGTTGGCGTTGCCGGTGGACGTCGACATGTTGAGCGAGCCGATGGAGGTGCCCAGCGGCGAGAACAGCTCGCGGTCGAGGTCGAAGGTGGCGCCCTGCCCGGGCCCGTTGGACTCGAGCAGCTCGCGGGAGGCGAAGACGCGGGCCTTGCCGAGGCGGATGTCGCGCATCCATGAGGTCCACGCCTCGTCGACGGCATCCATGAGGCCCTCGATGCCGTCGAGGTCCGAGCGGCCGAGGTGGCGCCCGATGGGGTCGTTGCGCCAGCGACGCTGCGGCGTCACGTTCGGGATGTAGGTGACGGCCAGCCCGGGCGAGCCGGTGCTGATGGACGACTCGGCGTCGACGAGGTTCGCCAAGGCCGCCGTGGAGGTGTGCTCGGCGAGCGGGACGGAGATGCCGAGCTTGTCCTCGGTGCCCTCGTACAGGCCGTGGAGGATGACGCCGTCGCCGGCCGCGTCGGTCTCGTGCCGTTCGAGGTGGCGCACGACCTTCTGGCCCTCGCGGGCGACGACCCACCAGAACGTGACGGCGACGAGGTGGCCGTAACGGAACTCGGGCCAGGCGGCGTCGGCGTCGACGAGCGTCAGGAACGGCGCGTCAGGGCGGATCGTGACGTCCCAGGCGACCTTCAGGTAGTGCCCGCCCAGGGCGGACCCGAGCTCGGCGCCCTCGGCGAACGAGTGCAGCATGCCGTCGTCGACGAGCTCGTCGAGGCGGGCCTGCGTGCTCTCGTCGTCGACGGCGAACGTGGGCGCCTCGGACCAGATGAGGTCGGCGCCGGCGCGCGCGATGTCGGAGGCGATCGGGATGTGCAGCCGCGCGGGCGCCTGCTGCAAGTCGCCCACAGGCCGGCCCCAGAAGAAGCGCGCGGCCGCGCCCATGAGCCCGCCGCGGTACTGCGCGGGCTTGTCGATGCGGGCCGGGGTGGGGGTGCCGCGGTAGACGCTGGTGAGCCGCTCGGGGTCGCCGACGTACCAGGCGTCCCAGACGCGCATCTAGCGGGTGATGTCCTCGAGCTGGGCGGGCGGCCACGCGATCCCGTTCTGCGGCAGCGGCATCAGGTGTCCTCCTCGCTGGCGTGTCGTGCCTCGCAGTCACGGGCGAGGGGCTTGATCGGGTGCTCACGGCCGCACGTCTGGCACTGCCACGGGTTGGACGGGTCGAGATGGGTCACGCGGCCGCCAGCATCGGGCGCCACAGCGACTCGGTCGTCGTGACGACGTACCGGGCGCCGTCCAGGCTGTGGTCGGCGACCTTGATCGGCTTGTCCTGGCCCTTCTCGGCGGCCTTCGGGTCCCACGAGTAGCCGGGCGCCTCCGCGATGAGGCCGGCGCACCGGTCGGAGACGACCAAGTCACCGGTGCCGAGCAGCGACGCGACCGTGCGGATGCCGTAGGCGACGTCGTTGTCGGCGTCGCGCAGGTTCGTGACGCCGTCGGCGTGCAGCTGCGTCTTGAACGACGCGGCCGACGGGTCGACGAAGACCCACTCAGGACTCGGGGCCGGCTCGACGGGCTGGTGCGGCCCGTCCATGAACGCGCGCAACCGCGTGGACAGCTGCTGGTCGGTGAGCATGTGGCCCTGGGCGGTGCGCCACTCGTCGAGCAGGAACAGCCGCGGCCGCAGCCCGAGCGTCTCGTCGGGGACGTCGCTGATGCCGAGCACGAGCCCGGTCGCGGGGTTGTTCGTGCCGTAGTCGACGCCGACACCGAAGATCCGGCGCATGCGCGGCAGCGACGCCCACGGCACGACGTGCCGCTCCGGGTCCCACATCGGGAAGACGGCGCCCTCTGCCGCGACCCACTCGCCCAGGATGAAGCGGCGGTACCAGAGGCCGGTGAACTCGAGCTTCTTCTGGGCGACGTACTCGGGCGTGAGCGCCGGGTTGTCGTCCATCGTGAAGTGGAAGATGCGCCAGTGGGGGAGCGAGGCGTGCCGGTCGATGAACTTCGCCTTGAGCCAGTGGGCGGGGTTGTCCGGATTGGTCGTGCCGAACAGCTTCGCGCCGCGCACGCTCATGCGGCCGAGCAGCTGGGTGAAGAACTGCTCGGGCAGCGTGGTGACCTCGTCGACGTAGGCGCCGGCGACGGTCATGCCTCGGATGACGAGCTCGGCCTTCGCGTCGGACGCGCCGAGCACGTGCACGCGGCGGCCGAGGATGCTGACGGTCGGCGCGCCGTAGTTGCCGACGACCTGGGCCGCGGCGGTGCCGGTGAGGGCGGGGTCCTGCAGGGGGCCGATGACGTTGCGCCAGACGGCGTCTCGGGTGCGGCCGACCATGACGAGCTCGCCGCCGCGGGGGGCGTTGGCGACGAAGAGCATCCAGCGCACGAGGGAGCCGATGGTCTTGCCGGCTCGGATCGAGCCGTGCCAGAGGTTGACGGTGCCGGTGGCGTTGCGGACGGAGCCGAGCTGCTTGCGCGAGAGGCTCACGGCTGGGTGTCGGTGTCGTCGTGGATGCCGAGCGCGGCCGCGGTCTGCTGCAGCAGCCCGATGACAGCCTGGGAGCCGCCGGCGTCATGCAGGTCGAGCTTGAGGGAGCGGTCGATGGCGATGCCGGTGGCCTGCATGATCTTGAGCTGGTCGGCGAACGGCGGCTTGTCGAGGGTGCGCTCTTCGTAGGTGTTGTCCTTGCCGCCGAAGTTGAAGACGACGGCCGGCTCCCACATCTGCTGGCGCAGCTTCTCGGCGTCGTCGAGCAGCGCCAGGTGCAGCCGCATGCGCCGGCTCTTGGCGTCGGTGGTGTTGGCGCGGGTGGCCGCCTCGGTGGCGGACCGATCGAGGACGATGCCGAGGTGCCTGAGCCGGCGGTCGATCGTGCTCTTCGTCGTGCCGATCTCGGCGGCGATGTCGCGCACGGAGCGGCCATTGGCGGCGAGGGTGCGCAGCTGCAGGTCGAGGGCGTCGGTCCACGGGAAGGCGGCGGCCATGGGTGCTCACCTGCCTCGGGGTCCGCGCAGGCGCCTGGCCTGCCAGCGGCAATGGATCGGGACAAACTGAACCGGGTGTCGTGGGCGGATGCCACACTCGACCTGCAGCACAACCAGCCACAGGGGGACCACCATGCACGGAGCGTTCATTTACTGCGAGCACTGCAAGACCTTCAGTGAGGGTCACGGCATCGGGTTCGACAGCTCGTCGACCGTCACCGTCATCGACAATCTGGAGAGCTGCCCGCGGTGCGGCCACACGGCGCGAATCCTCGACGGGACCTACTCGGCTGTCGACGATGTGATGACGTTCGTCGCAGCCAACAGATGGTCGGCCGACCGGATGGCTGAGTTCGCAGCCGAAGTGCGAGAGACCTGGAAGACCCGGGGGCCCGAAGCCGCGGCCGCAGTCATCGCCGAGCGCGAGCCTGAGCTAGCCAAGAAGTGGGGCAGGAAGCTGACGTCGCCGGAGCAGTTGACCCTGCTCCTCACGGCCATCAGCACCGCCGCCGCATTGGTCGGTCTTGGGATCCAAACAGGCCTGCTGCCAGGGGCGCCGACACCTCCCGCGGTGAACATCACGGTCAATCAGCTCAATCAGACGCTCATCGAGTGTGACCCCACCCGACCGAGCGACCCGCCGAAGCCGAAGCGGGCGCCTAGCCGCCCGGGTGATTCGTTCTTCAAGCGCCTGGCGCCATAGGCAACGGGAAAGCCCCGGACTCAACGCGAGTCCGAGGCTCCGAGACTGGGCGGAGTTCTGGCCCAGTGCTGAAACGGTAGCACGAGCCACGCACGTCTCACGAGCACCGCGCCATCTCAGCCCGCGTTGCCTCCCGAGCGACCAGCGCCTCGAGCACCTCGCGCAGGTCGTAGAGCGCCTGCCCGCTCGAGGAGTAGCCCTGGTTGCCGAACAGCCCACGTCGCGACCAGACGCGCACGGTCGTCGCGGAGTAGCGCAGCCCGAGCCGCTGGTGGATCTCCTTCACGACCTGGTCGGCGGTCAGCGGCCGGCCCTTGCCGACGAGCTTCTCGTGCCACTGGTCGAGGGTCATCGCCTCGCCGCACTGGTGGCGGATGATCGCGCCGCGCGCGGTGGTGCTCGGCGCGGACGTCCAGGCCGGGTAGGTGTCGGGGTCGGTGGTGGGCTGGGGGACACGCTGGGTGAGGCGGACCTTGACGAGTTCCCCGCACCGGTGGCAGTCGCCGATGGCGACAGCGTCGCGCTTGGGCGGCTTGGCGATAGCGCGCACCTCCGCGGCGAGGGGGCGCAGGTCTTCGACGAGGGTGGGCCCGAAGGTGTCCCACTCGGCGAGGCGCTCCGCTTCGCGGTCGAGGAGGCCGGCCATGGCGTAGACGTCGGTGCAGTCGAGGGTCTCGGTGACGACGATGAGCCTCGAGCCGGTGTGGTCGGGGTCGGTCGTGGGGACGGGCCGCTGCTCGAGGTGCTGCAGCACGGCCGGCCACTCGTCGATCATGGCGTGGACCCAGAACGCGAGGGTCAGCGTGACGTCGGCGCGCAGGCGAACGGTGGAGCCGGGGAGGCGTGAGCCGGCGGTGGCCCCGGTGCCGTCGCCGAGGCGCATGGGGTCGCTGGTGGTGGCCCAGTGTGTGGTGATGGTGCGGAGGTGCTCGCGGACGGCGTTGGCGGTGTCTGCGGTGTCGGTGGGGCCCTCGCGGGTCTGGTCGGTCACGCTGGCTCCTCGATGGTGGTGAGAAAGTCCTTGGTGGGTACGGTGGGCTCGGCGTCGTCTCCTGGTCTCTCCCCTGTGGCCAGCGAGGCGGCGCCTTCTGCAGCCACCACGGCGTCAGCGACGGCCTCCGCTCGAAGACAGGGGTTAACGCCACCCCGGCCGATCTGATGCTCGTCGCAGAAGGTCGTCTGCGACTGCCAATCGACCACGCATCGGCAGCCGAGCGCCCGCATCGCCGCCTCGACCTGGGCCGGCGTCGCACGCGCGGCGACAGGCCGGGACGTCCCGGGCTGAGTCGGCACGTTCCCGGTGGGTACACCGCGAGTGCCGTCGTCGACGACGTTCAAACCGAGTGCGACGTCGGCGGCGACGTTAGACGCATGCAGGGGGTCCCCGCC
Source organism: Terrabacter sp. NPDC000476 (assembly GCF_040300125.1). Classification (NCBI taxonomy): domain Bacteria; kingdom Bacillati; phylum Actinomycetota; class Actinomycetes; order Micrococcales; family Intrasporangiaceae; genus Terrabacter; species Terrabacter sp. NPDC000476. The sequence continues at coordinate 965,854 of NZ_JBEPDF010000001.1, read as the reverse complement.
CTCGCCCCGCCGTGCATCGGGTCGGACGCTGTGGTCTCGGTCTGCGTGCTCGTTCATCGGTCGGTCCTCTCGTCGGTCACGGTGGTCGGGGAAGTGGTCGCGGGAATCGGTCGCACCTCTTCCGCTTCCCGTAGGGAGGGGAAGCGGGAAGAGGTGCTGCGACCGGCCCCAAAAGGAAGCGGTCGGGGAAGCGGTCGGGAAGAGGTCGCGGCGGTGCTCATCGGTCCCCCTCGAACGCCTCGAGAAGGTGGTGCATCTGGGAGCCGCGAGGGCCCGGCTCGACCCGGACGAAGCCCTCTCGGACGAGCGCGTCGACGGCCTCAGAGATGGACTCGGCCTTGCCCTTCACGCCGCGCTGGATGGCCGCGAGCGACTGCGGGCCGACGGTGACGAGCAGGAACTGCGAGACCCGCTCCATGAGGGTCGTGGGCCGGAAGTGGCCCTCGTCGTCGTGCGACACCTCGGGGCTGTCGAGCCAGGCGTAGAGCTGGCCGTCAGGGGCTGTCGCATCGAGGTGGAGGTCGGCGGCGGTGATGCCGTTCGGGCCGACGTCGCCGTGCTTGTCCTTGTCGACGACGAGCTTGGCGTGGCCCTTGGCGCCGTGCCCGAACGACTTGATGGTGAGCATCTTGTAGGCGACGCCGGTGATGCCGGCGAGCTTGTGCTGGCCGCCGATGGCGTAGCGGCCACGGTTGTCGGCGTTCTTGACGACGTGGTCGATCTGCAGGACGGCCGGCCCGAGGTCGGCCAGGACGCGGGGGACGAGCGCGAGCCAGCGGGCGACGTCCTCGTTGTCCATGAGGGAGAGGCCGTGCAGGGTCATGGCCTCGGTGATGCCGTCGATGACGGCGATGGTGGTTCCGTGGGCGGACTGCTCGAGCAGCGTGCGGTAGGCGGGGGTGAGGGCGACCTCGGGGCGGATGTAGCGCAGGTGGGTGAGGATCTGCTCAGGGCCGACGCCGAGCGCGAGGAGGCGCGCGACGATCGTCTGTGGTCGGTCCTCGAAGTCGAGCATCAGCGCGTCGTGGCCTGCCGTGATCTCCTGGGCGATCGCGACGAGAGCCATCCACGTCTTGCCGGAACCTGGCTCGCCGGACACGGAGTGCACGGCGTAGGGGTAGAGCAGCAGCTTGCCGTCGCGACGGGCACAGAGCGTGGCGGTGGGGCCGGTGAGGTCGCCGCTGATGATGGCGGCGAGGTCGACGGGCGCCCAGGTGTTGACGATGGTCTGCTCGACGCCGGGGACACCCCGGGGGAGCTGCTCGAGCTGCTCGGCGGCGCGCTCGTAGAGCTCGAGGGCCGGCGAGTCGCCGCGGTTGTCGATGTCGGCGAGTCCGCGGATGTGGTGCTGCTGCAGCCGGCGGAGGGCGGCGTGCTCGGCGACGATCTGCGCGTGCCAGCTGCCGTCGATGATGCCGATGCCGAGGTTGGTCAGGTGCTCGAGGTAACTGCGTCCGCGGGCGCGGTCGAGGTCCTTGCCCAGCTGGTTGGCGACGGTGATCTTGTCGACAGGACGGGTGCGCGAGTAGAGCGCGACGATGGCGTCGTAGATGAGCTCGTGCGCGTGGTCGTAGAAGTCGGTCGACGTCACGGTGAGGGTGATGTCGTCCAGGCTGGCTGGGTTGGTCAGGGCCGCTGCGAGGGTGGCCTCTTCGGCGCCGCGGTCGAATGGCGGCGCCCATCCTGGGTTGTCGTCGTCTGGGACGGGGGCGAGGTGGCTGGCTCGTGGTCGGTCGGTCACGCGTCACCTCCTCGTGTGGGCTCGGGCTGCACGGTGGTCTCTCGGATCGGGCTGGATGTCTGGGGGTGCCCGCCGCGCGCCATGGGGTGCGCGCGGCGGGCTGCGCCGTCAGGAGTGTGCGGAGCGCCCGGCGGGGTACCGGTCAGCTGGTAGCCCAGATGGCGCGGTCGGCGTCCTTGGACACCTGGGCCACGACGTCGTCGAAGGCGGTCTTGCGGACGTCCTTCGGACGGGTGAGGCGGTAGCCGAGGGCGAGGTGGCCGTCGCTGATGCGGTAGCGGAACCGGGCCTGGACCTTGTAGAGCGGGCTGCCCTCGAACGGCTGCAGGGCGATGTCGAAGGTGTCGGGGATCGCGAGCCCACCCTTCTTGCCGGCGCTGGCCGACTGCTGCTCGACGTAGCGCAGCTGGGTCTCGCCGGACTTGACGCGCTGACTGGACTCGAAGTCGACCTTGGTGGTGGCCTGGAAGGTCTGAGCGAGCTCGAGCATGTCGGCGGCGGAGGGGCTCACGAAGTTCGGGAGGTGGTCCTCGATGAACTCGGCGAAGTCGAGCTGGGTGGCGAGCTTGCCGTCTCGGGCGGTCCAGTCCTTCCAGTCGTCGGTGGTGGCGAGGTGGAGCGTGGCGGTGTGGTCCTCGTGGCCTGCGCTGACCTCGTCGCCGAGGTGGGCGCCCTGGTGGGCGTTGATGACGGCGCGGACGGTGCCGGTGGTGACGTTGGCCCACAGCTCGGTCTCGGGGAGGGCGTGCTTGCCGAGGTAGTCGACGAACGAGGGGACGTCGGTGACGGTGTAGCCGCCGCGCTTGCGGTCGGGGCGGCGCTCGAGCTCCTCGTGCAGCTCCGCGCGGATGTCGATGACCTGGTGCGTGAAGCCGTCGTAGTAGATGCCGGGCTCGAGGTGCTGGGCGCCGACGGAGAGCTTAGCGGTCTCGATGAGGTCGTGGTTCTCGGTGGTCTCGGGCATGGGTCAGTTGGCCTCTCGGGTGTCGGTGATCTCACCGGTCGTCGGGTTGACGCCGGGCGGTGGTGGGACCTCGCGGAGGCTGTCGAAGGACAGCTGGTCCGGGTCGTCGCGCTGCAGGTTGCCGTCCTTGCCGACGAACCAGACGGCAGAGGGGCGGTCGTGCTCCGGGAGCTTGATCGCGATCTTGTCGCCGACGACGACCATGCGCTCGTCGGCCTTCTTCATCGGCTCGACGCTGATGGTCAGCGACAGGGAGCCCTTCTTGCCGGTGTCTTTGACGCGGGCGATGAGGGTGTGGAGTGCCTCGCCGAGCTCGTCGTGGGTGCGCCCACGTCCGTGCTCTCGGAGGAAGTCGGCGAAGGGCCTGATGCGTGGCTCTCCGTCGTGCTGGTGCTGTGCGGTCATGCTGCCGTTCCTTCCTGGTTGAGTCGTGCGTTGCGTGCGAGCTGGTCGAGCAGGTCCTGGCGTTCGGCGCGGCGCAGGGCGTTCTGGACCGCGGTGCGGTCCCGGTAGCCGAGCCGGTCCGCGAGCTGCTGCGCGGTCATGAAGGGCTCGAAGGTCAGCAGGTCGGTGACGTCCTCGACGAGGTCCTCGATCGGCCGGCCGCGGTTCGTGGCGCTCTGCTCGCCGAGGTCGGGCACGGCCGCCGGGTCGTCGATCGAGTCGTCGTCCCATGCGAGCGGCGGAGCCCACGAGCGCTCGGCGGCGTAGCGCAGGGACCTGGTGTAGGCGCCCTTGTCCCCGCGGGTGGCTTGCGGTGGCTGGGTGTTCCAGAGCTCGTCGTAGATGGCGCGCACGGAGCGCGCGGTCTTGGCGGTGACGTCGCGGTCGCCGTTGATGAGGACGCAGAAGTTCCGGACCTCGTAGCCCATGCGCCGAGCGAGCTTCGACTGGGACCAGCCGAGCGCCATGAGTGCCCGGAGGCGGCGACGGGTGCCGGTGCCGTCGAGGACTGCGCCGCCGGCGAGCGTGGTGATGTCGGCACGGACGGCGAGGATCGCCTCGGCGTGCACGCGCAGGATGCGCCTGGTCGGCGGCCGCGAACCGTTGCCGTAGACGAGCTTGGTCATGGCGCCTTGGGAGTAGCCGGACAGCGCGACGATCTTCTTGAGGCCGAGACCCTGACGTCCGAGCTCGAGGACGTGCTCGCGGGCGGGGCCGGCGTCGACCCACTTCTGGCCGAAGCGGCCGTAGGCGTGCAGGCGTCCGCGCTTGCGCTCGTAGGCGGTGTTCGCGCTCGTGCAGTCGGCGCAGCGGCACCGGTCGAGGACGTAACACGCGTGGGTGCCGTGCTCGTGATGGGCGTGCTTGTGCTGGCAGGGCTTCGGCGTCTTGTCGACGCCGGCCTCGCGCGCGAGTCGTCGCTTCTCGGAGGCCTGCTTGGCGAGCCACTTCTCGCAGGAGTGGATGGTGAGCGCGCGGCGCACCTGTGCCTCACTGCGGTTGGAGAAGGGGCGGGCGCAGGTCTCGCAGGTCGCGGTGTGGAGCGTGGTCATCACGACACCGCCTGTCCGCCAAGGACGGGGGTGATCGTCGAGCCCGATCTGATGTGCTCGCGCCAGCATGACCGACAGCGCCCACCGCGGTAGTGCGTGAGCGGCAGTCCGCAGTCAGAGCAGCGCGAGAACGGCTTGGCCGCGGCCTTGCGCTTCTTCCGGAACGACTCGATACGGCACTCGGGCGAGCACATCGTTTGAGCGGTCGTCGAGCGCTTGAAGGGCTGGCCACACTGGGCGCACGGCACTGGCTCCGTGAGGAGTGAGAAGCCGCGAGCGGCGGCCGCGCAGTCGCGGGAGCAGGTCTTGCGGAGCTTGCCCTGGCCGGCCATGGTGATCGGCTTCTCGCAGACCGCGCAGGGGTAGTGGGCGTCGGTGCCGCGGGTCATGCTCGTGAGGTGGGGTGCGACGGTGATGAGAGTGCGTGGTCGGTCAGCGTCGAGCTCGACGATGCCGACGATGGCCGTGACCTGCGAGTCGTCGTGCCACAGCACGCCGTTCGCGGCGTCGCAGACGTGCTTGAGCATGTTGTCGGCATCGATGCGCTGACGGTCGGGGCGGTAGAACACGCACGCCAAGGCGACGTTGCCGGAGAACGGCTCGGGGAAGCTCTCGCGCAGGATGTTGGCGGTGCGGTCCTCGGCAGCTCGCTGCTCGGTCGTGGTGTAGACGCGCCCGCCCTTGCCGAAGCGGGGCCGCGACTTCGAGGCCGGGGCTCCGGGGATGAGCGCATAGTGCAGGTCGGTGGCGTCTCCGGCAATGGAGAGCAGGACTCCGAACCCGCGCTCGATGTCGTCGAGCGACTCGGTGGCGCGGCTCATCGCGGGGTCCCTGGTCGGGCCTTGATGTCGCGCGGCGCGAGGTGCTTCGCGATCTCGGAGACGGCGGCCGCGAGGGCGAGCGTGGCCCTGGCGGTAGCGGCCGCGACGAGGACCTCCGACTCGGAGTACTTGCCCTCCTCGTATGCCGTGTCGGACTCGTCCATGAGGCGCTCGGCCTCGGCGTAGTGCTGCTGTGGGGTCGTGTCGCTCATGCTGCGTCTCCGTCCGGCTCAGCGGCCGCTCCGCCGTCGGGGAGCTGCTCGAGGCGGTCGATGACCCGGTGCCACTCGTCCTCGGTCATGGCGGTTCGGGACTCGATGGGCCGGCCGATGATGTGAGCGATGCCGGCGAGCTGCTCAGCCTCGGGCACGCCCTTGGACTTGAAAAGCTGGAAGAGGTGCCGCTGCTGCTTCGGTGTGATGCGCGGCTGCTCCGGCTCGTCGCCGGCGGCTTCGTCCTCGAGGACCTCGCCCGTGATCTCGTCGGCGACTGTGTCGCTCGGCCGCTCCCCGTGGGTGGCGGGAGCCGATGCCGGCGCGGGCTGGCGGAACGCAGCTGCGGTGACCTGGCCGGGCTGTTGCATGGGCGGGGCTGCCACCACGGGTCGGCCGGTGTCGCGGACCTCGCCCGCGAGTTCGAGCTCCTCGACGCTGTAGGCCATGCCCGCGAGGGCGTCGGCGGCGATCTGACGGCACACGTCGGAGGCGGCGCGGGCGTAGAGCATGGCCTGCGGGTCGGTCTGGTACTTCTTGTTGTTCGTGTAGCCGGCCTTGCGGGCGCGGTCGATGGTCCAGGTCTCGGTGATGACGTGCTCGGTGCCGCGTCGCCGGCCGCAGACGGTGACCGAGTCGTCGGTCTTCTGCTCCGTCCAGACCTCGTGGCCGGCGGCCTGCACGATGGCGACCATGGGTCGCGCGTAGAGCGCGGGCTTGCCTCCGATGACGTAGAGGTTCTGAAGCGCCTGGGTGGGCGTGAAGCCGACCTCGGAGCCGTAGAGGATGGCGGCGGCCGCCTCGTCCGGCTTGCCGCGGAAGTGAACCGGGGCGAACGAGGTGCCGCAGAGGGCGGTGCCGATCTGGTGGGCGGCGGCGAGGTTGCTGGCCCACTCGTGCAGGTCGGGGCGGTGGAAGTCGACAGCCTGCGTGGGCTGAGGCGTGTGCTGGACGAGGTCGGTCATGGCGAGTCTCCTTGTAGGTCAGGCGGTCCGGCCGTACCAGCCGGGCAGGTCGAAGGTGTGGATGACGGGGTTGAGGGTCCAGAGGCCGGTGGACCTGCGCTCGGCGTACTCGCGGATGGCGGTGCGGCCACGCTCCTCACCGGTGGCGAGGTCGAAGTCGCTGTACTGGCCGACGGTCACGAAGTAGGGCGCCTGCGTCTCGACGGTGATCGTGTAGAACGGCACCCAGCGCCCGGTGATGAGGAAGAAGACGTAGCGGTACCACCAGGCCTGGACCGGGTAGTCGTAGGCGGCGGCTGACTTCCCGAAGGCGTCGGGCGTGCCCCGCCCGTAGGCGGCGGTCTTAAGGTCGCAGATGCAGTCCACACCGGTGCCGTCGCGGAGCCAGTCGAAGCGCGCTCGGAGGGTGACTCCAGTCTCGGGGTCGACGGCGTAGGCGCTCACCTCGGGTCGGCCGGCGGAGAGGATCGCGCCTGCCATCTCGTCGCGCCGGACCGCCTGAGCGACCTTCGATGCCTCCCGGAGGTCTCCGCGGTGCACGGGGATGAGCCCAGCGCTGTAGGCGTCGGCCTTGGCTTGCTGAGTGACCTTGGCGCGCCAGTCGTAGGCGTCGACGACGCGGAGCCGGTTGTCTCCTCCTCGGAGAGCCAAGGCGTGGATGAGCGAGCCGATGTCGAAGGCGTCCTTGGCGGGCCGTCCGTGCTCTCGTTCCCACGCGAACCGCGCCGGATTGGTGAGCAGTGTCTTCGCGCCGGACTGGCTCAGCGACGGTCCGAGCTGCGGAGCCAGGTCGCTGTCTCCGTGATACGTGCTCTCCTCGACGTCGAAGTAGAGGCCAGGTGCAGTGATCACGCGAGCTCCTCCTCGAGTCGGGCGATCTCGGCAGCGACGCACTGGTCGCAGATGAGGCCGTCGGGGTCGTTCATGAGTCGTGTCGCCTCGGCGGGGTCGACGTCCTTGCGGAGGCGGCGCAGGCCGCAGCGGGCGCACGGGAACACGATGTGGAGCGGGATGCCGGATGCCGCGGCCCAGGCGATCTGCTGGGCGCTGCGGCGGTCGCCACGCTGGACTACCTTCTCGGCGTTGCGGGCCCGAGGCGTGTGGCTCAGGAAGGCCCAGACGCCGACGAGCATGATGCCCGCGAGCAGGAGCAGGACGGCGCCGTTGATGGGCTGGGTGGCGCTCATCGGCCCCACGTCCACTCTTCCTCGCGGCGGAGGCTCAGGCAGTCGACCTCGGTGTCGCAGGTGCGCCACGGGACGGAGTGGGCGTGGTCGCAGTCGGCCTGCCACTCCTCGCCAGGGATGAACGACTCGGCGAGCCTCGCCGGCGCGACCATCCAGTGCGCGGTGGCGGACTCGGTGTCGCGCCAGTAGAAGACGACACCGGCGTCGTCGCGCACGGCCGGGTAGCTGAGGCCGAAGCGCTCGCCGCTCTGGCGGACACGGAGCTTGCCTTGGCTGACCTCGCCGGGCTGGCCTGCGGGGCGCTCGGTCATGCACTGCGCGAGGGTGCGCATCACGCCACCGCCCCGGACTCGATGTCGGCGACGAGGCGCAGGACGGCGGCGTTGCGCTCGGACCAGCCCTCCGCGCGCAACGACTGCTCGAGCTCGGCGTCGGTCGGGTCGTAGTCGACGTCCACGGCGCTGCTCGCAGCGGCGAGGGTCTCCATCGCGTGGGACTCGACGAGCTGCAGGTTGCGGTTGCGCTCCGTGCCGTAGCGGGCGACGGCGTCGGCGAGGTGCTCCGCCGCGGTCTGCGCGACCTGCTCCACGGAGAACCCGTCGGAGCGCAGCTCGTCGATGAGCCAGAGCGTCGCCTCGATGGTCGCGTCGTCGAGCGTCGGGCTGATGACCGCGACCGGCTCGGTGCTGGTGTGCTGCTGGTTCGTCATGAGACGATTCCTTCCGTCGTGGGCGCCCGTTGATTCCTTGCCAGGAGCGGGCGCTCCGTCATGTGCGGGTGGTGGTGCTGGTCTTGCTCAGACCGGCGAGCGGTGGACCCTCCGTCGCCGGCCTGGCGTTCTAGGCGGCTCGGCGGGTGTCGAGCCAGCGCTCGAGGAGCGCCTCGTCGTAGCGCCACGTGGGGCGCTGCTCGGTGCCGAGGTTCAGGGCGAAGGTCTTGTAGTCGCCGCGGCGGGTGCGGGTGCGGATCGTCTGGACGTGCTCGCCCAGTCGGTCGGCCAGCTGCTGCGCGGTGAGCAGGACGGTCGGCGACTTCTTCATGCCGCCGCGACCTGGATCGAGTAGGCGATGGCGTCGAGCGGGACGCCGAGGGCCTTGGCGATCTCGCTGGCGACGTCGGGGGCCGGCTGCTTGCGGCCGGCCTCGATGTTCGTGAGGTAACCCGGGCTGATGTTGCAACGGATGGCGAACTCTCCGTGCTTGATGCCGAGCGCCTCACGGATGGCCCGGACCGCGGGTCCGTGGATCATGCGCTTGGAGTTCATGTTGCCTATCGTAGGCAACAACAGGAAAGACAGTCAAGCAGGCAAGGGAAAGGATAGGCAAAAGGCGTCTGACCTGCGGAAACGCAGGTGAGTTACACCGGTGGTTTTCCTCTTCTCGCCCCTACCATGGGCGATACGTGCTGTTTGCTTTCCTCAACTTTCCTCGGGAGTGTTCCCCTCGTGCTCACTGGAGACGACATCAAGCGAGCTCGGCAGATGGCCGGGCTCAGCCAAGGCGAGCTGGCCAACTTGGTCGGTGTCTCCATGCGCAGCATCGGCAACTACGAGCGCGGCGAGACTGTGCCGCGCGCAGCGCTGCCGAAGCTGCAGGAGGTCCTCGGCCCATACCTGGGCGGGCATGGCCCCTCGCTGGCGACGGCGACGGACGCGGAACTACTGGGCGAGATCGCGAAGCGATTCGCTCGCGTGAAGGAGGACGGCCGTGGAGACACCGCCCCCACCAAGGAGGCCGGGCAAGCCGGCGCAAGCGTGACGGAGCTGAAGGCTCCGACGAGGGAAGAGCTCGAGGACGGCCGCGCGGCCGCGCACAAGTCCCGGCGCGTCGACCGGCCCGAGCGTCAGAGCTGACCACTAGGTTCTCGGGCACGACCCAAGCAGCGGGTCACAGGGGATCGACAGGGGACTGCGTGCAACACCATCCGTGGCGGGAGATCCGCGCCTTGGCGGACTGGACCGTGCACTGGACGGCCGACCTGCCCGAGGGCGTCGACGCGGCCACGAGGTGGTCGGACCGCACCATCTGGCTGCGGTTCGGCCTGACCCAGGTGCAGCGCCGCTGCATCATCGAGCACGAGCGCCAGCACGTGCTCCGCGGCCCGGGCGGGCATGGCGACCGCGAGGAGCGGTACGTCGACGTCGCGACGGCGCACGCGCTCATCCCGCTCGACGAGCTGGTCGACGCGACCCGCTGGGCACGCTCGATGCCCGAGCTGGCCGACGAGCTCAACGTGACTCAGGACGTGGTGCACGTCCGGCTGAGACATCTGCACCCGTCGGAGCGCGCCGTGCTCCGACGGGCAGCCGAGGAAGAACAGGCGACGGGATAGCCCCGCGCCTCGAGGAAGGGAACAGGGATGAAGACCACGAGCATCACCAGGGGACAGGCGCTCATCGCCGTCGGCATCGTCATGCTTCTCGTCGGTGTCGTCACCGGCTTCATGTCCGTCGGCGGCAGCTGCGGCTCGGCGTTCTCCGGCGGCAACACGCTGCTCACGGGTCAGGCCTGCGGCGTGCTGCGCTCGGAGGCGTCGCGCTCGACGTGGCAGCTCATCGTCGGCGGCGGCCTGCTCGTCCTCGTCGCTGCTGCGTTCGAGGGCATGGTGAACAACCAGGGCCCGAAGAAGCCGGCGCCGGCCGAGGGCGCAGGGCCGGCCACGCCGGACTGGCCGTGACGGTGTCCTGATGGGCTACGTCGTCGACCGCTGGATGGTGAGGGGCCCGAGCGGCCGCAAGGTCAAGGGCCCGCGCTACGGCCGCGGGAAGCGCTGGCTCGCGCGGTGGACGGAGCCCAGCGGGGCGTCACAGTCCAAGGCCTTCCCCAGCCGCGATGCCGCCGAGGGGCATCTGGCGCTCGTCGACGTGTCGAAGCGTTCCGGCACCTACGTCGCAGACACGCGCACCACCTTCGAGGAGCACGCTCGGCAGTGGCTGCGCCACCAAGTCCACCACCAGCCGGGCACGGCCGAGACGGCCGAGCGCCGGCTGCGCCTCGACGCCTTCCCGGCGTTCGGAGCGACGCCGCTGCCGAAGATCACGCGCCTCGATGTGCAGGAGATGGTGTCGGCGGCCGCTGAGCGGCTCGCACCCGACACGGTGCGCCTGACGATGGTCTACGTGCAGGCCGTCTTCGACTCGGCCGTCGAGGACCGGCTGCTCGCCGCGACGCCGTGCCGGTCGATCAACTTGCCGAGCGTCGAGCACCGCCTGGTCGTGCCGCTCAGCGTGGCGCAGGTGCTGCAGCTGCACGCTCAGGCGCCCGAGCATCTCCGCCGAGCGGTGCTGTTCGCAGCCGGCACGGGCATGCGGCCGGGGGAGTGGCGCTCGGTGACCGAGGACCGCTACTCACCTGGAATGGTCAGGCTCGACCGGCAGCTGGCCGCGGCCACGAGCTCGTCGCGCGTGGTGTGGGGTCCGCTGAAGACGAAGGCGTCGTACCGGACGGTGCGCCTGTCGCCGACCGTCGAGAAGGTGCTGCTCGAGCAGCTGGAGCAGGGACACCGCGGCCCGGACGGCCTGGTCTTCACCTCCTACCGGGGCGGGCCGCTGCGGCGGTCGCAGCTGTCCTACGCCTGGGACGTCGCATCGGCCGGCATGGGCCTGGGCGAGGGCGCGGGGGAGCGGTCGGGGTGGCACGACCTGCGCCACCACCATGCGTCGCTGCTCATCGGCGAGGGCGCCTCGCCGCGTGCGGTCGCGGACCGGCTCGGGCACGCAGATCCGTCGGAGACGATGCGGACCTACGCGCACCTGTGGCCCTCCGACGAGGCGCGGATCGCAGCGGCGGTGGAGGCCGCGTATGGCGACCTGGGCCGGCCAACGGTCTGATGCTGCACGCACCTGTCGCGCACCCAGTGCGGCATCGGTGCAGGTCAGGACCGGGTCACCGGGTTACCCGGCGTATCGGCCGACTCATCCACTTTTAGGTCTCTGACCTGCGGTGATGCGTTTGGTCACCCCCGGTAGTCCGCAATAAGTCCGCAAAATTTCGGAGGACTCCGTCGACGGCAGCCCGGGTGCGCTCGTCGTTGTCCGGCCAGAGGTGGCTGTAGGTGTCAAGGGTTTCGCTGGCGCTGGCATGCCCCAGGCGAGCCTGGACGGTCTTGACAGACTCGCCGTGGCGGATGAGCAGCGAGGCGTAGTAGTGCCTCAGCTCGTGGAAGCGGATCGCCGGTACGCCGGCCTGGCTGAGGGCGCGGTTCCACTCAGTCCAGAAGGCGGAGCGGCGTAGGGGAGCTCCGACGCTGTTGGCGAAGACGAGCGAGCTCGTGGGGAAGAGGCGCAAGTGCACTTCCAGTGCGTGCGCGACGACGCCGGGCAGAGGTACGACGCGGACGCTGGCCTGGGACTTCGGGGGTCCGAAGAAGGGCTCGCGTCCGCTGACGTTGACCAGCTGTGGGTTGACCAGGATCGTTAGGCGCTCGAGGTCGAGGCGGTCGATGGTGAGCCCGAAGATCTCTCCTTGGCGCAGCCCGGTACCGGCCGCGAGGATGACCAGGGCCTGGTGACGGCGCGGCATGTGCTGGACGATGGCGGCGAGCTGATCCTCGGAGATGGGGTGGACACGAGGCTTGGTGACCTTCGGCAGTTTCGTGCCGACGCAGGGGTTGGAGACGATTCGACGGTCGCTCACGGGGGATTTGAGGATGCCGTAGAGGATGCGGTGGGCCACTTCGACCGTGGAAGGTGCCAAGGTGCGGCTCAGCGTCTTGACCCAGCGTTGGACGTCCGCTGGCTGGATAGCCGCCAACCGCAGGTCGCCCAGGACGGGATCGATGTAGCGGCGCACGACGCCGCTCATCTGCTCGGCCGTCGTCTCGCGGTGCACCTGACGTGCGAGCCAGTCGTGGTCGTACTCATGGAGCGTGATGCGCCCGGCGCGCGGGTCGACGTAGCGACCGTCAGCCAAGGCCTGAGTGGTTTCGCTGAGCCAGCGTTGAGCGTCGACCTTCCGTACGAACTGCCTCGTGCGTTCGCGACCGGAGGCGTCGCGGTAGCGAGCACGCCACTTGCCGTCCGGTCGCCGGGCGATGTTGCCCACGGGGGCTCTAGGGGTGGTTGTCGTACTGCTCGGCGACCCAAGCAGCTACGTCTGTGGTCCGGTAGAGCACCCGTTTCGGGCCCATCTTGAAAACTTCGGGGTCCGATACCGATGTGCCGCCAGTAACGAATTGTGGCCTCGGGGACGCGTATGAGCGTGGCAACCTCGCCTGAAGTCATGAGTCCTTCGGGCGCCAGTGGCCGAGTCAAGTCCGGTGCCCGGGTTGTCCAACGTGGTCATCGCAACCTCCTTGCCCGGGCTTACACCCGCATGGGGGCACTTTCGACGACGAAGCTGTCGACGTCGGGTGAAAACTGACCCCTGATCGACGGGGTGGTTTCCACTGGTCATTGCAACGGTGGTTGGTTTGGGGAGGCTAGCAGGGCGGCGAAGAGCGCGGCCGGAGTGCGGTGTCCGAGGACTGCTCGGGGACGCTGGTTGAATTCCTGCTCGACGCGGAGCAGGTCAGCGCGCGTGTGGGTGGACAAGTCGGCGCCCTTGGGGAAGTAGTCACGCAGCAGGCCGTTGGTGTTCTCGTTGCTGGGACGCTGCCATGGCGAACACGGGTCGCAGAAGTAGATATCGACCCCGAGGTCCGTCGCGATCTTCTCGTGGGCGGCCATCTCGGTTCCCTGGTCCCAGGTGATCGTGCGCAGCACGTGTCTGGGCAGGCTGGACAGCTCGCGCACGAGCGCCTGGTGAAGGGTGCGTGAGTCGGCGCGCTCGAGGTGGATGAGCTTGACGAGGCGGGACTGGCGTTCGACCAGTGTTCCGATCGCCGAACGGTGGGCTGGCCCCACGATCAGATCGCCCTCCCAGTGCCCGGGCTCGCTGCGGTCCTCGGGCGGGAAGGGGCGGTCATGGATGGAGGTCATGGTGGCGGCGAAGCGGCGTCGGCGGTGACCGGCGCGCACCTGCGCTCGTCGGTGGTCCCGTCCGGTTCGCAAGGGTGAGCGCGCTGCCGGGCGGCCCGGCGAAGGGCGTCGCAGCGTCGAGTTCGGTTGGTAGATGGCGCGATAGATGGTTTCCGGGCTCAGCCACATGCCTCGCTGGTCCGGGAACCTTGCTCGCAGATCACGGCAGATCTGTTGCGGGCTCCACCGCTGAGCGAGCAGCGAGGCCACCACCTCGTACAGCTCGGGGTTGGAGCTGATGCGGGCCGGTCGAGGCCGGGCTCGCTTGCGCGCGGCGGCACGTTGGGCCTCGAACGGGCGGTAGATGCCGTCGCCCCGGTCATGGCGTCTCAGCTCACGGCTGATCGTGGACGGTGAGCGGCCCAACGCCGCCGCGATCGCTCGGATCGATTCCCCGGCCCGTAGCCGGTCGCCTATGTCCACGCGCTCGTCGGCGGAGAGGAATCGCGCCGAGATCCGGCGTTCGACCACCGGGTCGAGCGCCGGCACGAAGCCGACCAACTCACCCTGGTGGAACAGGTTGTAGCCGTTCTTCCACCGGTTTCCGGTGGTTCGACTTACCCCGACCTCACGACGGGCGCTGGCGACGCTCCACCCCTTGGAAAGCAGCCGCATGAACTGTTCACGCTTTCCCGACTGCGGCCTGCGGCCGGGCCCCTTGGCGACACGACGAGTAGACAACACGACTCCCAGAATCAGGCAGGTGTTGCATCAATCGGTGGAAACCACCCCGTCGCGACGGGGTCCATTTTCAGCCGCCGTTGACAGTCGGCCGTGCGCTGACTTGGCAGATGCTCATCGATCCCGATGCGCTCCAACCCTGGATGCCAACGGCGGACGTTTGAGCCGCAGGTGCGGTGGGCAGGTGACGGTCAGGAGAACACTGGCGGGTCGGCGTGTCAACCTTGCGGTCCCGTTCGTGAAAAGGAGAGGTGAAACACCTTGGAGCCGACGCCAGAAACGAACGAAGCGCTCTCTGAGCTCGAGAGATTCGGCGACAGCGAGCTGCGTGACGAGCTCACAGACCTCACGTCGGCGGCCAAGCGCAGGGTTCCCACTCTGGTTGGGGTGAGCGTTACGCTCGTGGCCGAGAACATCGTCCTGACGTATGTGGCCACCGCCCGCGAGGTCGCGGTCATGGACGCAGTCCAGTATGTCGACGGCGGCCCCTGCATTGAGGCCGTAGCGGCGGACGAAACCATCAGCACGGACGCCGCGACGCTCCTCGACGAGGGGCGATGGCAGCTCTTCGCGCAGGCAACGGCGGCTGCGGGGGTTCGCAGCACGCTCTCGATCCCCTTCGGGACCGAGAGCCGAGTCACCGGTGGAGTAAATCTCTACGGTGGCCTGTCCAGCTCTTTCAGAGGGATGCAGAGTGAGCTTGCGATGCTCTTCGGAGGGTGGGCGCCAGGCGCTGTCTCCAATGCCGATCTGTCGTTCTCTACACGGTTGGAGGCCGTACAAGCGCCCGGGCGATTGAGGGATCAAACGTTTGTCGACCAAGCCATCGGGCTGCTCATCAGCGCGCGCGATCTCGACCCCGATGCTGCCGAAGAAAGGCTCAAGCGCGCCGCCGCCCAAGCCGGGACGAGCGTCGTCGCCCTGGCGCAAGCGCTCGTCGAGGCGTTGAGTTGGGAACCGTGACCCGAGGGAGCCCCTTGCTCACACTCGGAGATAACCGCTGCTGGTCATCGACGAGGTCCCCGACATCACGTTGGGGCCCGACGCGGCGAACATGTTCTTCCCGCTGGGGTCTTCGGCTATGAACGGGCCGCGCCGATCGTCACCGGCAGCAACCCTCTCGGGTAGTGGGTGAGTTGTGGGGCGATGACGTCGTGCCCTCTGCGATCGACCGGTTCAGGCGCCAGGCCCAGTCATCACCCTCGAAGGCGACCCCTGTTGGCTCAAGAACCGCGTCGGCCGCGTCCCCGTAGTGAGCGGAGGCGAGAACTGAACAAGGCAGGCGGTCAGAGTTCAAGCCCTGCCTTCCTTGGTCCGATTTTACCTCGTTGACTGTCGAGCGGATCGTCAGGCGGCTTCGCCTCCGAGGTCCGATGTGTAGATGTGTCTGAGGCGGCACGCGAGCGGGGGTGAGTCCGTCGGGTCGCTGCCTGAGCCGCCGCACCCCAACCGCCCGGCTCATCCTCTCAACTAGCAACAACGCGCCGAGATGCCTCGAGCGCAAGTCGGCTTCTCGGCCTGACGGGAAGGCCTCTTCCGTCCCGCCGGCGAGCTGAGCTTGCCTTTAGCGGTGGAAGCAAGTGGCGTGAGGCATCCATTCCGGGCCGCGTTCAGTGCGCAAAGAGTCCGCAATACGTCCGAGCGAACCTCAAATGCTCAGCGCGCCCAACGCAGTCAACCGCGGCGCTGCATAACGTTGTCCCGGCCGCGCACCTGCACGCACCTGGGACTCGATCGGCGGACGCGCGCGCACCCATGGCGCAGGTAGGCGGGCCGCTGTAGTTAATGATGAGCCGCAACGTTAACCAGGTCTCGCGCACGGCAAAGGCTTCACCCACGCGGGTGAGCAGGTCTGCTCCATATGGAGACTGAGTCCAAGGGGGCCGATGCGCGGCGACGAAGCCTGCTCGCATCCGGCGTGGCGACCGAGCTGCGGGCAGAGCGTGCCACCAGGAGAATGACCATCGACGACCTTGCCTCGGCGACGATTCTTGCACGCGGCACGACACTGCGCGTGCTCAACGACCCACGAACGATCGACGGGACCCAACTCGCTTTGCCGAGCGAGGTCCTCGGCGTCGACCCCGTAGCCGTGCTGCAAAGAGCCCAATTGCGCGTGGCATCGCAGTAGCCATGCCCTACCCTGGCCGTCCCGAGCTCGAGGTGCTCCCCGAGTTCGTCGGCACGGCCTCGAGGCACCAGAGTCCGGAGCAGCGCGCGCGGCTGATCGCCTTCTGCGCCGCGCCCTACACGAGAGCCGCTCGATCCGGCAGCTGGCCGAGGTCACCGGTCGGACGCAGACCGCCGTGCGCCGAGCGATCGACCAAGCTGGCGTGCAGCTACGTGGCCGGGGAACCACTCTCATCAGCCAAGTCTGACGCGAGGCGCGGGGTCTTGAGGTGCGCAAGCCCCCGTGGCCGGAGTTGGCTCGATATCCTCGAGGGCTGAGGTACGCGGTCAAGCACAAGGCCGTGCAGGCTCGAAGAGCAGAGGCCCCTCATGCCCAACAAAATGCTTCCCGTCCACCTGACCCCCGAAGCGGTCGATGCCGCCCTCGTCCGGCAGGCGTTGGAGATGTCGCGTGACAAGGTCGCGCAGCTCGAGCAGGCGCTGCAGACGAGCCGCCAGATCGGCGCGGCGGTCGGAGTCATCATGGCGTTGCATCGGGTCACTTATGACGAGGCGTACCTGTTGATCCGTTGCACCAGTCAACAGTCCAACGTCAAGGTCCGGCAGGTCGCGCTGGACGTTCTCGAGCAGGGCTGTCTGCCCGAGTATCCGCGGCGAAGAGGTTGAGCGCGTTGGCCTTTCCTCGGAGGAGGTTGAGCTGTTTGCCCCGCGGAGTTCGCCGCGAGTGGGAGCGTGTCGTTGTCGCGACTTTGAGGGGGGCTCGTGGCTGCCCGACGATGGCGCCTTCAGTGGTGGAGGCGCCATCTGCGTGCCAATGCTTTCGTCGTATAGGTCGAGGCCGCGGAGAGGTGTGAGCCGCGGTGCCGTGGGTAATTGGGGGGCATCGATCAGGGCATGGGGGTGCGAGGGCTGGCGGCGTCTCCCAGGGGGCTGGGGACGCCGTCAGTGCCGCGTCGAAGGGGCATGTCGCGCGCGGTGGGGAACCGAATGCGCGACTCCGCGTCCACCTGGAGGTCCGTGGCGGACCTTGCTATTCAAGTGCGTCGCGCGCGTTCGCGACAAATTTCGGCATGACGAAGATCCCCCACCCGGGTCGTGACCGGGTGGGGCTCTGGGCTCGGCGGTGTTGGCTGGGGCGCCTGGCGCTCGTCCTGACCGCCTTGGATGGTCGTGATGCGGTTGATGACCGCGTGCACGGCATCGAGCTGCCCGCCTGAGAGCCAGACCGTGCCCATGGTGTCGGCCTGGGCATCAGAGTTTCTGGTAAGGGCGGCCGGCACGGTACAGAGGGGGGCCGCGGTGGTCTCGCCGGCGGCGAGCCACTTGCTCCAGTCGACCTGGTCGTCGAGGACGGCGGACGGGTCGTTGGTCAGGCGCACGGCGGGCTCCTAGGCAGTGAGGGCGCGGGATTTGGCAGGCACGACGAGCACCCGCGTCTCGGCGGGGACGGAGAGGGTACGGTCCTCTGCGGGGATGGTGGTTGCGCCACCGATGACGCTCGCGGACCCGGTGGCCGAGCTCGTGACTACGAGGTCCCGGCCGCGCTCAGACGTGAGGTCGCGGCTCCCGGTCGTGGCCGAAGTGGCTGCGGTCGAGCCAGTCGAGATGAGGCGCGCGCTGGGGGCAGCCGCCGCGGTGCTCATCGCGCTCGAGCAGCCGGCGTCGCGGCGTTGCGCTCGACGACGAGGGAGACGACCTCGGAGCCTGCGGCCGTCGTCGTGATCGTGGGCGTGGCAATCACGGTGGAGGTGACCGCGGTCGTCGGGGTGCCGACCGCGCCGATCCCGCTTGCGCCCGAGCGCCTCGCCGGCGCCCGCTCACCGGGTCGACGTAGAGGCGAAGGTGACCGACCCGGCGCTGATGTCGCTCGCGTCGAGGGTGCGCGCGGTAGCGCGGGCGTTCGTCGACTGGTCGTTGGGGCCAGCGGCGAGCAGCGTCCATCCGGATGGGGTGGCGGTCGTGGCGGTGTTGACGTTCATGCCTACGACGACGAAACCACGGCGTCCGACCCGATGCACGGCAGGGCGAGGGCGGGGACCTCATGCATGGGCCTAACGTCGCCGCCGACGTCGCACTCGGTCTGAACGTCGTCGGCGACGGCACTCGCGGTGTACCCACCGCGAACGTGCCGACTCGGCCCGGGACGGTCCGTCCTGTCGCCGCGCGTTTGACTCCGGCCCAGCTCGAGGCGGCGACGCGCGCGCTGGGGTGGCACGACGCCCCCACGTTCGAGATCTGGGGGCAGATCGCCGCGCGAGTCGCCGATGCCGTGGTGGCTGTAGAAGGCGCCGCCTCGCTGGCCACAGGGGAGAGACCAGGAGACGACGCCGAGCCCACCGTACCCGGCAAACACGCCACCGCAACCATCGAGGAGCCAGCGTGAGAACGCCGAACGTCTACGACTGCACGCTACGTCGCCGCCGCAAGAGCCTCGCGAGTCTCGACCTCCAGCTGACCTGCGCGAGCCGAGCCTTCTCCTGGTTGAGGGACATGCGGGTCCACTGGAGGCCCAAAGTGAGCATCGTGCCCCATGCCTCGTCATGGTTCGGGTGGTCCGGCATGGCGAGCATCCCCGCCACCTCGACCAGCTCCATGGCGAGGTCCTCGTCAACCGCGCGCGCGAAAACTGGACGCCCGAGCGGCACGGATCATGAGTTCCGCGCGGGCCGCTCCGGCACTCCTGGGTTGCCATCCACCGACTCGGCAGTGCGTTGGACCAAGCGCGCCATCTCGGCGCTGAGGCGCGACTCCGCCGCCCGGCACGTGGTCCGTGCACGTCCTCGAGGAGCTCTGCGAGGACCCGTGTCGTTTCAACGAGCTGCGACGGCGCGTCCCCGCCGCCCAGAAGTCGCTCAGTGCGACGCTGCGCCGAGTCGAGCGCAACGGCATCGTCCACCGGGAGGTCCTGGATGACCGAGACCGTCAGCATCCGTCCGCTCGAGTCGGCGGACGCGGAGGAGATGGCTGTCGTTCTCGCGCACCCCGACCTCTACCTGTTCACGGGAGGTGAACCACCGAGCCGGCCTGATCTGGAGCGGCGCTACGCGCTCCAGGTCCACGGTCGCTCCCCGGACGGAAGCGAGATCTGGATCAACCGCGTCGTCGTGGCGCCGGATGGTGAGCGCGCCGTCGGATACGTCCAGGCCACGCTTCCCGTCTGCGGTTCGCACGCTGAGATCGCCTGGGTGATCGGCCGAGCCTGGCAAGGCCGCGGCTACGCGACACAAGCGGCATTGCGGCTGGTCGGTGACCTGCGAGATCGCGGGGTTCGGCAGATCGTCGCCCACATCCATCCCGAGCACACGGCCTCCCAAGGCGTCGCCCGACGGCTGGGACTACGACCCACGAAGATCATGGAGGACGGGGAGACACGTTGGACCGGGGATCTGGCCGGATAGGTGCTGACCACCAGTTGCCGCTCGCGGTCGACCGCCCTCCCGACATCAGCTGCAGGGCACTTGCAGAGCCGAGTCGCTCGGGTTGGTGGCAGTCACGGCCTTGGGTGCCGCTCGGTGTGGTGATGGCGCTCGCGCACGGCTGATGCCGGAGACCGCGTGAGGTCTCCGGCATCCGTGCGACGGTGCACGTCGCGTCCCGTGGTCGATCAGTAGACCCGGCAGTACCCGCCGCCGCTGACGAAGCCGGTCCAGGTGACCCCGCCCTGGGCGCCGTTGATGGAGGAGGCGACCCGGTAGTAGCCGGTGTGGTAGACGGGGATGTTCATGGTGTTGTTGGCGTACCAACCGGTGCTCCATCCGGTGACGTTCTGTCCGTAGACGTTGAACGAGGCCCAGAAGTTGTGCGTCGAGTAGCTGACCCACTGGGAGCCGTTCCACCGCTGGACGACAGCGACCCACAGGACCTGCTCGGTGCGGTACGAGGCCCACACGCGGGGCGGGCTGACGGACAGCCTGTTGTCGTACCGCTCGCAGACCAGGTTGCTCGGGGCGGTGATGTACGACGCGGCCGAGGCCGGCTGCGCGGGGGCGGCGACCAGCAGGCCGACGAGGGCCGCGAGGATGATCGCGAGGCGCCGCACGATGGTGCGGGTGGGCTTGGGGCTGCTGGTGCTCATGTCGTGCTCCTCATGGTGTCGGGCCTTCTAGCTGGCGAGGACGACGTTGCCGGGCAGCGCTTAAAGGCCGCTTAAGCGGTGCATCGGTTGCGCCCGACAGGGACGAAGCCCGGTCCGGGTCCCCGGGGAGACCGGCACCCGCGCCTGTGCCTCACTTCTGGCGTTGCAGCGTCCCGCAGGAGGTCGGTCGACGTTCTTCTCCGCTCGGTCCTCGACATCCGTATGGTGAGCGCGTGCCCGACGGCCCCGAGATCCCGACGCTGACGACGGACGTGACGTGGACTGCGCACGAGGGCCGGGCCATGAGGTGCTCTCCGACCACGGCCTGGCATCCGGCTTCGGTCCGGCGACCTGGTCCCGGGAGCCCGACAGGTCACCGGACCGGGGCCGGACTCCCGGCCCCGGGACGGAGCGGGGGTCAGAAGAGCCGGCCGGTCTCCGCGGCCGGCGGCTCCTCGAGCGCGAGGAGGAGACGCTTGCGGTCGAGGCCGCCGGCGTACCCGACGAGCGAGCCGTCGCTGCCGACCACGCGGTGGCACGGCACGACGACGGCGATCGGGTTGCGACCGTTGGCGACGCTGGCTGCGCCCGACGAGGGCGCCGTGCTGTACGTCTGCCCCGTCGCCTGGGCGGCAGTGTTGATCCTGCGGTACCGGTTCGACGGCTACGTCCGTGGCGGTGGATGGGATGCCGCGGCCGTAGGCTGAAGCAGCGAACCTGTTCAGTCCCAGCCGTTGTCGGACTACGCGGTCGGCGGGTTCGTCTCGTTCGGCAGCAGCATCGCGGTGAGCGCGTCGACGTCACCGAGACCGGCCAGCGACGTCAGACGCGTGGGAGGGCAGGGCTCCGGCGGGGCCACGCGCAGCAGCAGCTCGCGCCGGATGTCGAACGTGCGCTCCGGACCCGGTCCGGTGTCCGGTCCCTCGAACCGCACCGTCACACGGCCGTCCTCGGACCTCACCACCCAGCCCGCGCCGTGCTCCGGATGCTCCACGTCCAGCCCGACCGCGACAGTGTGCAGGGTCAGTGGCGCCGGCAGCCGCTCCTCGTCGGAGTCGTCCGGCTCGTCGTCCACGAAGGATCGCGACACGGCCTCGTCGAGGAGCTCGCCGTCGCGTGCGTCGTGACCCTCGGCGACCGGGGGCGGCTCGCCTGAAGCCGTTGCGCCGGAGGCCGGCTCGGTGGGGACGTCCAGGGCGTCCGGGCGCTCGACTGCCGAGCGAGCCGCCTCCTGCGGCAGGCGCAGCTGGGCCCAGTGGGTGAGCCCGGACAGGGACACCCCCAGCAGCCGGACCGGCTCGACGGCCATCGCCGCCGTGAGCGCCGCGGTGGCAGCGTCCCGGAGCTGGTCGGCCTCGGCGGTCGGGTGGGCCAGCGTGACCGAGCGGGTCAGCGTCGTGAAGTCGGACAGCCGGACCTTGACGGTGACGGTACGCGCACCCCCGCCGTGGCGGGCGAGCCGTCGCAGGGCCCGCGCGAGCACGGCATCGAGCGCCCCCGGCAGCTCCCAGCGGAGGAGGTCCTGCGCGAAGGTCTGTTCCGCGCCCACGCTCTTGGCCTCGCGCTCCACGACGACCGGTCGTGGGTCGTCCCCGCGCGCCAGCCGGTACAGGTTCCACCCCGCTGCCTCGCCGAGGGCCCGCACCAGCTCCTCACGAGCTGCGGCGCGCAGGTCGGCGACCGTACGGATGCCCATCGTGCGCAGGGTCGCCTGCGTGGCCGGCCCGACACCCCACAACGCGCCCACCGGCTTCGGCTGGAGGAACGCGTCCTCGTCCTCACCGGGAACGACCGTGAAGCCGTGCGGCTTGTCCTCGTCGGAGGCCAGCTTCGCGATCAGCTTGGAGCGTCCCAGCCCGACGGAGACCACCAGTCCGCACCGGTTGTACACGAGTCGACGGGCGAGGTCGGCGGCGGTCACGGGGTCGGCCGCGAAGGGGCCGGCGGCCAGGTCGACGAAGGCCTCGTCGAGGCTGACGGGCTGCACGAGGGGCGACAGCTGCCGCAGGGTGTCCATGATGAGCGCGCTGTGGGCGGCATACGCGGCGAAGCGGGGCGTCAGCACCGTCGCGGTCGGGCACAGCACGCGCGCCTGCGACATCGGCATCGCGGAACGGCACCCGAAGGCGCGCGCCTCGTAGTTGGCCGTCGCGACGACCCCGCGAGGGCCGGTGCCGCCGACGAGGACCGGGGTGCGTGCGAGCGACGGCTTGTGCCGGGTCTCGACGGAGGCGAAGAACGAGTCGGCGTCGACGTGCATCACGCTCGCGTCATCACGCACCGCTCCGCCTCCTCCCGCCGTCTCCCTGTGGCGGCAGCGGCTTGCCTGCCCGCCGCACCCGTCACTCACTGTGCCGTATGCCGACTCTTCCGAGAGGGCCGCCCCCGGGCTCGGAGCGGTCACCCGACGTGTCTCAGGGGAGCAGGTGGCGCAGGTAGCGCTCGGGGGCCTCGAGGAAGCGGCGGGCGGGGGCCTCGAGGAAGCGGCGGTGGTGGTCGACGACGTCGAGCTCGTCCCAGGCGCGCTCGTGGATGCCGTCGTCGTCGAACTCGAGGATGCGTGCGCCGGGAACGCTTGCGACGACGGGGGAGTGCGTGGCGACGAGGACCTGCACCCCCGGTTGGCCGACGAGCTGCACGAGCGCCCCGACGAGGGCGAGCTGCGCGTGG
This sequence comes from Terrabacter sp. NPDC000476, assembly GCF_040300125.1. Taxonomy (NCBI): domain Bacteria; kingdom Bacillati; phylum Actinomycetota; class Actinomycetes; order Micrococcales; family Intrasporangiaceae; genus Terrabacter; species Terrabacter sp. NPDC000476. The sequence continues at coordinate 942,956 of NZ_JBEPDF010000001.1, read as the reverse complement.
AACGACAGACCTGCCTCCGGCTCGTCCATGACGAAGAAGCCCTCGCCCGTGAACCGGTTGCTGTTGAGCATGGCGAGGAAGGACTCACCGTGGCTCAGCTCGTGGAAGGCGGGCTCGCCGCGCCGCGACGGGTTGTCCTCGAGGTAGGTGAAGAGACCGTGCATGGTCTCGGCGCGCAGGAAGTATCCCCACCGTGATGCGCCGGCTCCTCGCGTGAGCGAGATCGACTGCGCGAGAGGCGACTCCGTGGGTCGAGTGGCGTGCCTGGCTCCCGTGGACCCACCCTCAGCGCCGAGTCCGTATGCCGTGGCGACCGCTTCGACGAACGTCGACTTCCCGGTCCCGTTCTCACCGACGACGATGGTCGTCGGGCCGAGCTCCAGCCCTTCGTCGAGGACGTGGGCGATGGGTGCCAGGGTGGCGGGCCACTCGCCCGCCCGCAGCGTGGCGTCGTGAGAGCGTCGCACGCGTCGAACGGGTAGCGGCGTGAACGATCCCGGTTCCGGTGGAGTGGCCCCCATGGGTCGAGCCTACGTGTGGGCCTGCACGGGGACCTCGGATGAGCGGGCTGCCGCTCACCGTCGTCACTGTCGCGGTCCGCCGACGAGGAAGGGGCACAACAGTCCTCACGTGCGGTTGGTGAAGGCCCACTCCACGCCGTCGTCACCCTGCGCGTCGTGGTCTGGATCCCGGCGCAGGCCCACCTTGGTCGCGACCCTCTGGCTGGACAGGTTGGTGGGGCGGATGCGCGCGACGACGAGCTCGTCGGGGAGCGACGCCCGAACCCAGCCCAGCAGTCCGTCCGCGGCCTCCGTGGCGTAGCCGCGTCCCCACGTCGAGGGGCTGAAGCGGTACATCAGGTTGAGTCCCCGACCGCCGCCGGTGCTCGTCCACCGGACCCCGGCGTTGCCCACGAGCAGGCCGGTGCTCTCCTCGACGACGCAGCAGTTGCCGAAGCCGTGGTGCTCCCAGTGTTCTCGCCAACGCCCTACCAAGGCCTCGACCTCGTCCAGCTCGGTGACCAGCTCGGACGGATGGTGTCGTGCGACTGCAGGGTCGGACAGGATCCGCAGGACCGCTGCCGCGTCGGCGGGCACCGGCCGCCGCAGCGAGAGTCGTGGAGTCAGCAGGACGTCTGGCTGCCGGGTCACTGCCGCAGCGTACCCACGAGGACCAGCTGCACTCGGGCGGTCAAGGCATCCCGTGGCGCCGGTAGCCTCGGGCGATGGACAGCCGGCTTCGCGTCATCGGTCCGGGCGACTGGGAGGAGTTCCGAGCGCTGCGCCTCATGGCCCTGGCCGACTCGCCCGACGCCTTCGGAGCCACCCTCGCGGAGGCGTCCGCGCAGCCTCCGGACGTGTGGCGCGACCGGGCGACGGGTCCCGGCCCGGTGGTCCTCGCGTCCACCGACGACCGTCCGGTCGCGATGGGTGGCCTGCACCTTCCCGAGGACACGGACGACGCGTTCGTGTGGGGGATGTGGGTCGCCCCGGCATCAAGGGGCCAGGGCCTCGCCGCACGCATCCTCGGGCAGCTGCTCGAGCGGGCCGACCGGGATCGCCGGCCGGTCGTGCTCCACGTCACGCAGGGCAACGACGATGCCCGCCGCCTCTACGTGCGGCACGGCTTCGAGGCAACGGGCGAGGTGCAGCCGCTGCGCCAGGGCTCCGACGTGCTCGTCGACACGCTGCGCCGGGGCTGACCTGGCGGCGCTACCGCGCCGGCACCAGGGCCTCGATGAGGTGCCGGGTGGAGTGGGCGACGAAGGGCTGCCCGGCGCGCATCTGCGCGTCGAGCGCACGCAGCGGACCGGCATACCTCGTCGGCGAGAAGTCGGGGACCCACCACACGCACTTGCGCAGGATCCACACGACCGCCCCGACGTCGTGGAACTCCATGCGGCAGCGCGCCCGCTCCAGGTGCGTCACCTCCAGGCCGTGCTGCTCGGCCGTGGCGACCTCCTGCTCGGAGTCACGCCCCCGGCGCGCCTCCGGCAGCGGGCCGAGGAAGTGCTCGATGAGCTCGAAGGCCGAGGCCGGGCCGACGTGCTGCGCGAGGTAGCGACCACCGGGCCGCAGCACCCGCCGGATCTCGGCCCACTCCGGCCGTACCGGGTGGCGGGAGGTGACGAGGTCGAACGAGGCGTCCGCGAACGGGAGGCGACCGTCGTCGCCGGTCTCGACGACCCGCACCCCGCGCGGGCCCAGCAGCTGCCGCGCCCGCTCGGCGTTCGCCGGCCAGCCCTCGGTGACCACCATCGTCTGAGGGAGCCGCGGCACCTCGGCGACGACCTCGCCGCCCCCGGTGTCGACGTCCAGGGCGGAGTCCACCTCGGCCAGCCGGGCGGCGAGGAGGCGGGAGAAGCCCCACGGCGGCCGCGCCTCCGTCGCGCGACCCTCCAGCCACCCGAACCCCCAGCCCGTGACGTCGGCCGACTCCGCCTCCGCGACGAGCTCCTCGAACGACCGCATGACGACAGGCTGGCCTCGCGTCCCTTCTGCGGCAACTCGATTTCACAGCGCCTGGCCGACGAGGCGCGACCAAGGCCACGCCGTGACGATGGCCACCGCCTGCCACAGTCCGACGGCCACGACGACGACCGCGACGCACGTCGCCACCCATCGACGGGCGCCCGCCAGGCTCAGCTGCGACGGCGCGGTCGCCTCGAGCGCGCCGTAGAGCGCGCGCTGGAAGCGCACGCGACCCCGGAGGGTCGTGCGGTAGGTGATGACCTCGCGGTCGTCGAGCGCCCGGCGCAGCGCGGCGTCCTCGGCGCCCAGTCCCACCCCGGTCGCGGCGAGCAGTCGCGTCACCGCCCCCTCCTCGCCGACGAACACCACTGGCGGGCCACCGGTCGCGAGCTCGCGCACCTCCCACAGGAGCGCCTCGGAGGCGGTCGAGACGTCGAGCAGGACGACGTGACAGCGATCGGCCATCTCGAGCACCGACTCGCGCCAGATGGGGGTGGCGACCGTGAGCACGGTGAGCCGGGGGGCCACTGCCGCAGAGGATCCCGTGGTGACCGTGGCCGACACCTCGGCCAGCTCGGAGAGCGTGGCCACGTTCTGCCGCTTGTGCAGCTCGGCCCTGCGGACCCCTTCGCCGACCGAACCGGCCATCATCACCACGGGCAGCAGCGGCAGCATCGCGAGGTGGACGGCGACGAACGCGAGCAGCGCGGCGAAGGCCACGACGGCCGCGCCGGCGAGGAGTCGGCTGACGGCCACGACGGCCGGCACCGGCCACTGCCGCCAGTCGCCGCCGAGGGCCTCGAGCACCGCGAACGGATGGCCCTGCAAGGCCGTCCACCCCACCAGCGCGACCCAGGCGGCCACGTAGGCGCGCACCACCCAGACGCCCCACGTCGAGAACCACCGCACGACCGCCGTGACGAAGCGGTTGACGAGCGAGGCCGCTGACGTCGTCAACCGCAGACCGGCCGCCGCGCCCGTCGGCTGGGCCGTCGCGTCGTCCAGGGTGACGACGCGCCAGGAGTGCCCGAGGTGGTCCAGCGCCGTCGACACGGCCCTGATCGACTCCGCGTGCCGGAACCTCCGGAGCCACAGCACCATCCGCCGGGGCACGGCGCGCAGGGTGCGAGCGGCATACCGGGCGCACACGCCGACGGCGACGACCCACAGCCAGGCGGTGAGGATCTCGGGGCGAAGGGCCGGGTCGAGCCCCGAGTCCTGGTCGACGGTGACGCCGACGGCAAGGATGCCACCGAGGAAGGCGACCCACAGCGCCAGCCCCGAGACGACGGCCAGCACGCCGCCGAGCAGCCCGCGCGCGCGCCGGCTCCAGCGTCGCAGCAGGAACCGGCGACGGGCGCGGGAACGAGTGGTGGCGGGCATGGGTCCTCCTGCTCCCCACAGCATGAGGGCTACGGGCTGCCCGTGTCGTGCGCCCGGCCCGGCCAGACCCTCGTCCTGCAGAGCCTTGGCGTGCCCGACCCTGCTCGTGACGCTGGTGACTGGTCCTGCCGGCGGGCGCGCCTAGCGTTCCCAGCCCAACGCCCAGAGATCACTGTCGGCGACGACGCCGGCCGCCCGCGCGAAGTCTTCGAGGGCCTGCACCAGCGTGTCACGGCTCTCGGGGCTCATGCCCGCGAGGATGGGCGCGATGGCGTCGGCCCGCCGCCGACGAACCGTGGCGACCACCTCCCGGCCGGCAGGCGTCAGGCGAAGCACGACCTGGCGGCGGTTGGCCGGGTCGTCCGCGCGGTGGAGGAGGCCGGCCTTGACGAGGCGGTCGCAGAGGCGGCTGGCGCGGGTCAGGTGGATGCCGACCGCCTCGGCCAGCTCGGTCAGCGACGTGCTGGCCTGGTCCGAGACCACGAACAGCGCGCGGATGTGCAGCAGGTCGGTCACCTCCGAGGCTTCGGCCAGCGAGCGGGCCGTGACGGCCACGAGCACTCGGCACGCGCGCAGCACCACCTCCACCTCGTCGTCGGTCGGCGTCGTCGGGTCGGCTCCGGCGACGCGCGCTCTGGGTGTCATGGACGAATCCTCCTGCCAACCCTTGCGTGCCGCAACAGTTGCGCGTAGACAGGAAGTGAGGTTCCGCGCCATGCCCCACTCCCCACGCGACCAGAGGATCCGACCATGGACGACGCACGCCGACGCACCCGCCAGGTAGTGGCCGTCACCGGTGCCAGCGGTGGCATCGGGCGTGCCACCGCCGTCGCCTTCGGGGCTCGCGGCGACGCGGTGGCGCTCCTGGCGCGCGGACGCGCCGGCCTGGAGGCGGCCGCCGACGAGGTGCGCTCCGCCGGGGGACACCCGTTCGTCGTCGAGGTGGACGTCGCCGACGCCGACGCGGTGGGCGCCGCCGTCGACACGGTGGAGCGCGAGCTCGGCCCCGTGGACGTCTGGGTGAACGTCGCGTTCACGTCGGTCTTCGCCCCGTTCGTGGAGATCGAGCCGGAGGAGTTCCGGCGGGTGACGGAGGTGGCCTACCTGGGCTACGTCTACGCGACGATGGCGGTGCTGCCGCGGATGAGGCGCCGCGGAAGCGGAACCATCGTGCAGGTGGGCTCCGCCCTCGCCTATCGGGGCATCCCGCTCCAGACCGCCTACTGCGGGGCCAAGCACGCCATCCAGGGCTTCCACGAGTCGTTGCGCTGCGAGCTGCTCCACGAGAAGAGCCCGGTGCGCGTGACCATGGTGCAGATGCCCGCGGTCAACACGCCCCAGTTCGAGTGGGTGCGCTCGCGCCTGCCCCGGAAGCCGCAGCCGGTGCCCCCGATCTACGAGCCCCACGTGGCCGCACGCGCCGTCGTCCACGCCGCCGACCACCCCGGGCGCCGGGAGTACTGGGTGGGCGGCAGCACGATGGGCACGCTGGTGGCCAACGCGGTGGCGCCCGGCCTGCTCGACCGCTACCTGGCCCGCACCGGCTTCGGCTCCCAGCAGACGACCGAGCCCAGCGATCCCGACCGCCCCGACAACCTCGAGACCCCCGCGGACGACGAGCGGGACTACGGCACGCGCGGGCTCTTCTCCGACCGGTCGACCGACCGCTCCATGCAGCTCTGGGCGTCGCAGCACCACGGGCTGCTGGGTGCGCTCGGCGGCCTGACGGTCGCCGGACTCGTTGCGGGGGTGGGGTCCAGGCGATCGCGGCGAGAACCGACCTTGTGACAGGATCCGGGCGTGCTGCGACTCACCGACGTCATCGTCGACTGCCCCGACGCCTTGGCGTTGGCGGCCTTCTACGCCGAGGTGACGGGGATCCCCGTGAAGCCGGGGAGTCGGGCCAGCTGGGCGGGCCTGCAGGTCGGGCCGATCGAGCTGGCCTTCACACCCGTGGAGGACTACCGCGCCCCGCAGTGGCCCGAGGGTGAGCATCCCAAGCAGTTCCACCTGGACTTCGAGGTCGACGACGTCGAGGTGGAGCACGCGCGCGTCGTGGCGCTGGGCGCAAGGCTGCTGCACGATGCGGTCGGGGCCGACGGCCACGGGTGGCGCGTCTACGCCGACCCGGTCGGCCACCCGTTCTGCCTGTGCCGCAACGCGGGCGTCACGTGGACCGAGGTGGGGCCGGTGTGGCCCTCCGAGGCGTAGGGGGCAGGTCGTCGTGCTGATGGCGCCCACCCTCAAGGCACGAGCATGACCGGGCTGGTGGTCGCGGCGGACGTCGGCGGCTCCAAGCTGCTGCTCAGGGCGTGCGACGCCGAGGGTGGGGTGCGTGCCGAGGCACGCCACGAGACGGGCCCGGACACGGACGGCGCCCGCCTCGACGCCCTCGTCGGCGCGTTCGTCGAGGCCCACCCCGACGCGTCGGCGGTGGCGGTCGCGGTCCCGGGACTCGTCGACGACGGTCGGGTGCTCGTCTCCGACGTCCTCCCGCGGCTCGCCGGGTGGTCGCCCGCGCCCACCGCGGTGGGTCCGGCCGCCCTGGTCGTCAACGACGTTCGGGCCGCGCTGGCCGGAGTGCGTCACCGCGAGCCGTTGCTGCGGGACGTGGTGGTGGTCGTCTCCGGCACCGGCATCGCCGCGTCGGTGCTCACGGGCGGACGCGTGCTCGCCGGCAGCTCCGGGTGGGCGGGTGAGCTGGGCAGCGTGCCGGCATCCCTCATCGGTGGCGGGGGACCGGTCCTCGACGAGGTCGCGTCCGGGCGCAGCATCGAACGTGCCCTGGGCCGAACCGGGCCCGAGGTCGCGCGCCTCCTCGCCGCAGGGGACTCGCGTGCCGTCCGGGTCGTCACGAGCGCGGGCGCCGCGCTCGGCCGCGCCGTCGGGATGCTCGTCACGCTCCTCAACCCGGAGCGCGTCGTCCTCGGCGGGGGTGCCACGAGGTATGCCGGGTACGCCGACGCCGTCGTCACCGCGGCAGGCGAGGCGTCCCTGCCCGAGGCCTGGGAGCGCTGCCGCCTCGACGTCGACGACGACCCGGGCTCGATGGTCGTGCGCGGGCTCGCGGCCCTCGCCGCCTCCGCGCCCCTCGTCGCCTCCGCGCCCCTCGCGACAGAGGGAAGCGCCCACGCACTCCCCACCGTCCCCACCACCTCCAGGAGCCGCTCGTGACCTCCCCTTCCGACCACCGACCGTTCCGCATCGCGCTCATCGGGGTGGGTGCGCGCGCGGGTCTCGCGCAGCACGTCGAGGCTGCAGGGGCGGTCCTCGTGGCCACCGTCGACCCGGATCCCGCTGTCGCACAGAGGGTGACGGACCTCTTCGGCCCTGACGTCCCGCGCTACGACGACGTCGCCACCCTGCTGGCGAACCACGCGGACCTCGACGCCGCGATCGTCACGAGCCCCGACGACACGCACCACGCCGTCACCGCGGCGCTGCTCGAGGCGGGGGTGGCGGCATACGTGGAGAAGCCGCTCGCCATCACGACGGAGGACGCGGACGACCTGCTCGCGATCGCTCACCGGACGGGCACGCGGCTCTACGTCGGGCACAACATGCGGCACATGCACGTCGTGCGCCTCATGAAGGAGATCATCGACCGCGGCGAGATCGGGCAGGTGCGCGCCATCTGGTGCCGCCACTTCGTCGGGGCCGGTGGCGACTTCTACTTCAAGGACTGGCACGCCGAGCGCGCGCGGGTGACGGGACTGCTGCTGCAGAAGGGCGCCCACGACATCGACGTCATGCACTGGCTCGCCGGGTCGTCGACCGAGGAGGTCGTCGCGATGGGCGACCTCATGGTCTACGGCGACGTGACCTCCCGGCGCGACAACTCGGACCGACGGATGCGCGACTGGTACTCGACCGACCACTGGCCGCCGCTCGCGCAGACCGATCTCAACCCGGTCATCGACGTCGAGGACATCTCGATGATGACGATGCGCCTCGGCAACGGGGTGCTCGCGAGCTACCAGCAGTGCCACTTCACCCCGGACTACTGGCGCAGCTACACCGTCATCGGCACCGAGGGCCGGCTCGAGAACTTCGGCGACGGCGAGGGCGGCGAGGTGCGGGTGTGGAACCGGCGCAGCGGCTTCCTCGAGCGGGGCCACGTGCAGCACCCCGTCGTCGGTGACGCCGACGGGCACGGCGACGCCGACGCGCTCACCGTGGCCGAGTTCGTGCGCTTCGCGCGCGACGGGAGCCCCACCGACACCTCACCGCTCGCCGCGCGCGACGCCGTCGCGGCCGGCGTGGCCGCGACGACGTCGCTGCGCGGGGGCGCCGCACCGCAGCGGGTGCCGCCGGTGCCCGCCGAGGTCGCCGACTACTTCCGCGCGCACCAGGTGCGGCAGCAGGGCGCCGCGGACTGACCGACGGGCGTCCGCGTGGAGCATGGGAATCGGCACGGGCCGCCGAGGTCGCGAGTACCGTGACATGGCATGACGACCCGGGGCCTCCCCGCTCGGGAGGACGACACGCCACTCCTGACGTATCGCTACCTGCGGATGATCCTCGTCCTGCCGGCGGCCTTCCTGCTGCTCGCCACGGTCCTCGAGGCCTGGTCGCGGGGCTGGCAGTTCCGCGAGTCGATCAGCGACTCCTACCAGGGGCCGGTGCGCGACGTCTTCGTCGGCGCGCTCATGGCGTCGGGCGTCTGCATGATCGCCTACAAGGGGAGGGCCAAGCTCGAGGACTACGCGCTCAACTTCGCCGGGTTCAATGCCTTCTTCGTCGCGCTGGTGCCCAACAACTTCACCGCCGTGCTTGATGCGGCGGCCACGACGTCCATCACGACCGGTGACGTCGTCACCCGTGCGCAGATGCTGACCAACCTGCGCTTCGTCCTGACCTCCTTCCTCGTCATCGCAGCGCTTTTCGTCCTCCTCGACCACCGGCTCTTCCACTCCGAGGCGCTCCGGTGGAGTCCGGGCGAGTCGCGGCTGGCCGGGGTGCTCGCGGTCGTCTCGTGGGTGGCGCAGATCGCCTTCCTCGTGCTCGTCGTGGGCGGTGTGCTCGTCGGGCGGGAGACGCTCTTCGGGCTCAGCATCTTCGGCATGCTGCACTTCACCGCGGCCGGCCTGCTCATCGGCAACCTCTCGTTCGCGGTCGCGAGCCACGCGCTGCCTGCACGGGCGCGGACGCCGCAGCAGAACCAGGACTGGGAGCCGTCGTCCGAGGCCGCCCGCCGCGGCTATCTCGCCATCATGGTCGCGATGTGGGGCGGGCTCGTCGTCGGCGGCCTCTGCATCGCCCTGAAGGTGCCCTACGCCGTCATCGTCACCGAGTACGTCGAGATCGGGCTCTTCGTGGCGTACTGGCTCGTCGCGACGCGGCGCGACTGGCGACACCCGGCCTGAGCCGGCGCTGCCGGAACGGGCGTCGGCCCGGGCGCGTACTGCCCGGGCCGACGTGGCGCTCAGAGGATGTAGCTGCTCGGCGCGCTCCAGATGTCGTGCGTGCGGCAGTTGGAGTCGGCATACGCCTTGGACGTGGACTCGAACACCGAGTAGAGCCGCTTGACCGACGACCCCGCCGACCGCGGCGCCCAGACGATTCCCTCCATCATCGGGAGCGTGTTGTGGCTCGTGCGCTTGCCGGTCGAACGCACCTGCGTCGTCACCTTGCTGAGGTTGTCACGACCCCACGAGCGGCTGAAGACGAAGTGGCTTCCGGTGACCTGCACACCCTGCACGATCGACGGGGTGCCGTAGGTCGCGCGCGGCGAGAGCGAGACCGAGCCGGACGTGGACGTCGCGTAGCGGCGCATGAGGTTCGAGTAGAAGTCGCCGACGTAGAGGCTGCCGTCGTAGTAGTCGACGTAGGACGCGCGGCTCAGGTCGTTCAGGGCGTAGGGCGTGGTCTTGACGGCCTGGCGCGTGCCGGCGGGGACCGCCCGCACCGTGTCGATCGGCACGCGGTAGATGAACGCGCCGCCGGCGCTGTCGGAGACGTAGAGGCTGCCCCGACCGATCGTGAGGCCACCGGCGTGGCCCGACTTCGGCACCCCCGTCAGCTCGATCGTCTTGACCCAGGCGGACGTCGAGCGCTTGTAGACGACGACGCGCGGCACCTCGGCGGCGTCGCGGTGGTACATCGAGACGTAGAGCTGGTCGCCCTTCGCGTCGTACGTCATGCCCTGCGGCACCCAGTTGGTGTCCTTGTAGGCGCCCAGCGTGTGGCCCGACCAGTTGTCGAAGGCGTCGAGCTTCGGGTCGGCGCAGCTGCTCACGCCGTCGAAGCCGACGGGCTCGATGGCCGTGGCGGGGGCCGCGGCGACCACGCCCACGGTCGATGCGACGGTGAGTGCGATGCCGGCCGCGATGGTGCGCAGTCGTGTGCTCATGGTGGTGTTCCCCTGTCGTCTCGGGGGACGGCTTCCCCCGGTGCCGCGGAGCCTACTCGTGGGCACCGACTCGAAGGGGGTGTGCGCGGGAGCGAAGCGGGTACGGCACTGCACATGACGGCATACAGCACCATCGTCCGGGCCACGCACCTGCTGACGAACGCAGCCTGGTTCGGTGGGTCGCTGGCGGGCGCCGTCGCGCTCAACCCCGCGGCGCGCACGGGTGACGACGCGCGGGAGCGGGCCAGGATCGCCGACGAGGGCTGGCGCCGGTGGGGGCCGGTGCAGGGGGCCGCGATCGGGCTGCACCTCGCCAGCGGCATCGCCATCCTCGCCGACAACCGTCGCCGCGTGCTGGGTCACCGGCCGACGACGACGGCCGTCGTGCTGAAGACGGCGCTGACGGCGGCCGCCGTCGTCGTGAGCGCCGAGGCCTACCGATCGGGCGCGGAGCTCGGCGACGCCCTCGAGCAGGCGGAGAACGACCCGACGGCCCGCGACCGGGCGCGCACGCTCACCCAGCGGATGGGCAGGCTGCAGTGGGGGACTCCGGCGACGACGGCCGGCCTGCTCGTCCTCGACGCCTACCTCGGTGAGCAGCAGCGCGGTGCCGCAGGCCTGCTCGACCCGCCGTCGCGGCTGCGGCGCCGGTCGTGACGCGCGACTTCGCCTTCGACTTCGAGGGCCGCTACCGCCTGCCTGCCCTGCTCTTCGGGATCACCCCGTCGACGGCGCTCGCCACCGTCAGCGACGACGAGCTGCTCGTGCGGTTCGGGCCGTGGCGCCTGCGGACCCCGCTCGACAACGTCGCGGGCACGCAGCTCAGCGGCGACTACGCGTTCCACCGCACGGCCGGCCCCGCCCACCTCTCCTTCGCCGACCGTGGCATCACCTTCGCGACGAACTCGCGTCGCGGGCTGTGTGTCTCCTTCGTCGACCCCGTCGCGGCCATGGAGCCCACGGGCACCCTGCGCCACCCGGGAGCGACGATGACGGTGACCGACCCCGAGGCGCTGGCGGCCGCGCTCCACCGCTGACGCCGTATGCCGGGCCGGCAGCGCCGCGATACACCCGAGCGCTGCGACCCGGCGGTTTCTAGTTGCACTGCGTGCAACTAGAATGGGTGTGTGGACACCACCGAGAGGTCGCTCGACGGGCGCAGCGTGCAGCGCGAGCGGCGCCGCGACGCGATCCTCGCCTCGGTGCGCGCCATGGCCGGCTCGCCCGACCAGGAGGGGTTCACGGTCGACCAGGTCGCCGAGCACGCGGGCGTGTCGCGGCGGACCGTCTTCAACCACTTCGCCACTGTCGAGGACCTGCTCGTCGCGGTCTGCGAGCAGATCCTCGAGGAGACCACGGCGCAGGTGCTCCTCGAGCTGGACCGGCGGCTCGCCGGTGCCCGCCCGCACCCGACGGGCGCGCTCCCGGACGCCGTCGCCCTCGACGCGCTGTGCGCGGCCACCCGTGACGCCGACCTGCCGCGAGCCATGACCGCGATCGTGCGCGTCCTCGACGTCAGCGCGCACGAGGGGGAGCGCGGCGAGGCGATCTCACAGGCCGCCCTCGACCACGTCGGCGACCGACTCGCCGCCCGCGTGACCGAGCACGCCCCCCAACTCGACCCGCTCGTGCTGCAGCTGACGATCGCCCTGCTGATGAACGGCATCGGCGTCATCGCCCACCGCTGGCTCGACGAGCACGCCGGCCGGGTCACACCGGCATCCCGCCGCTCGTGGGACGACCACCTCGCGCGCCTGCTCGACCAGCTCGCGCACGGCTACACCCGCACCGCGTCCTCCGCGACGCCGCCCACCCCTGCACCGGCCACGCCGGCCGCCCCGGAAGGACGTTGAACCCGTCATGGCTGAACTGCTCTATCGCATCGGACGATTCGCCGCCCGACACCACTGGCGGGTGGTGGGCGGCTGGCTGACCGCCCTCGTCATCGGTCTGGTGACCTTCCTCGCCTTCGCCGGCACGATCTCCTCGGCGATCTCGATCCCGGGCACTCCCACGAGCAAGGTCACGGAGCAGCTCTCGGCCGAGTTCGACGGCACGGGTGGGGGATCCGGCAGCGTCGTCTTCGCGACCGACGACGGCAAGCCGTTCACCGACAGCCAGCGCGAGGCCGTCTCGGCCCTCCTCGAGAAGGTCGGCACGATCGACGGCGTCAGCGGCGTCAACGACCCGTTCGCGACGCAGGCCCGCATCGACGCGAGCACGACCAAGCTGAGCGAGGGCAAGGAGCAGCTCGCGCAGGGAGAGGCAGCGATCACCGAAGGGCTCTCCCAGCTCAAGACGTCGCAGGCGCAGCTCGACGAGCAGCGCCGGCAGGCGGAGGAGGCGGGCGCGCTCGCCCAGGTGCAGGACCAGCTGACGGCGGGCCAGGCGCGCATCGACGCCGGCACGAAGCAGCTCGAGGCCAAGCGTGCCGAGCTCGCTGCCCAGTCCAAGGCGCTCGAGGCGGGCTCCGCCGTCGCGGGCCTCTCCGCGGGCTTCCGGTTCGTCTCGGAGGACGGCTCCGCCGCCGTCGGCGCCGTCACCTTCGACACGCCGACCCCGCAGGTGCCGACCGAGGTGAAGACCGCGATCGAGGACGCCGTCACCGGCGCGGGCATCGGCGGCGTGCGGGCCCTGCTCTCGCAGGACATCGCCCAGACCGTGCCCTCGATCCTCGGGCCGGGTGAGGTCGCCGGTGTGCTCGTCGCGGCCTTCGTCCTCGTCGCCGTGCTCGGCACGATCATCGGGGCGGCGCTGCCGCTCGCGAGCGCGCTGCTCGGGGTCGGTGTCGCGACGCTGGCCGCGATGTCGTTCTCGGGGATCGTCGACTTCCAGTCGGTGACGCCGGTGCTGGGGGTCATGCTCGGGCTCGCCGTGGGCATCGACTACTCGCTCTTCATCCTCAACCGGCACCGCACGCAGCTGCGGCACGGCATGGAGCTGCACGAGTCCATCGGGCTCGCGAACGGCACGTCGGGCAACGCGGTCGTCTTCGCCGGGACGACGGTCATCGTCGCCCTCCTCGCGCTCAACGTCACGGGCATCCCGTTCCTCGGCCTGATGGGCACCGTGGCCGCCGGGGCCGTGCTCGTCGCGATCCTCGTCGCCACGACGTTCACGCCGGCCCTCCTCTCGCTCGTCGGGCTCCGCATCCTGCGCGCCAAGGAGCGGGCCGGGCTCGCCTCCGACGTCGACCCGCTGCAGACGCGGGCCGGCGCCAAGCGACGCTCCGTCGCCGACCGCACCATGACGACCCGCTCGGCCGTGCTCGCGCTCGTCGCCGGCGTCGTCGCGCTCGGCGTCGTCGCCCTGCCCGCCGTCGACATGCGGCTGGGGCTGCCCGACGGGGCGAGCCAGCCGGCCGAGTCGTCGGCGTACCAGGCCTACCGCGTGCAGGCCGACACGTTCGGCGAGGGCTTCAACGGTCCGCTGCTCGTCGTGGCCGACCTGCCGACGGCAGTGACCGAGTCGACCCAGGTGGCCGAGCAGGCCGCCCTCGGTCAGGCGATCCACGACGCCGGCGACGTCGCGGCGGTCGTGCCCATCAGCGTGTCGAAGGACCGGACCGCCCTGGCCTTCCAGGTCATCCCCGACGGCGGGCCGAACAGCGAGTCGACGGCCACCCTCGTCGACGACCTGCGGGCCCTGCGCCCGGCGACCGCCGAGGGCGGCACCGCGACCCTCGGGGTGGCGGGCAACGCCAGCGCCAACATCGACGTGTCGCAGAAGCTCTCCGACGCCCTGCCGGTCTACCTCGTGCTCGTCGTCGGCCTCTCGCTGCTCATCCTCATCCTCGTCTTCCGGTCGATCCTCGTGCCCGTGACCGCGACCCTCGGCTTCATGCTGTCGCTGCTCGCGGCGTTCGGCGGCATCACCGCGATCTTCCAGCAGGGCTGGCTCTCGGGGCTCTTCGGCATCACCGAGCCCGGTCCGATCCTCAGCTTCCTGCCGGTCATCCAGACCGGCATCCTCTTCGGGCTGGCGATGGACTACCAGCTCTTCCTCGTGTCGGGGATGCGCGAGGCGTACGTGCACGGCGCGCCCGCCCGCCTCGCGGTGCGTCGCGGACTCGTCGCCGGCCGTGGCGTGGTCACAGCAGCCGCGATCATCATGATCTCGGTCTTCGCCGGCTTCGTCTTCTCGCACGACACGACGATCAAGCCCATCGGGTTCGGTCTCGCCTTCGGCGTGCTGCTCGACGCCTTCGTCGTGCGGATGCTGCTCATCCCGGCCGCCATGCACCTGCTCGGCGACCGGGCCTGGTGGATCCCGAGGTGGCTCGACCGCGTGCTGCCCGACGTCGACGTCGAGGGCGCGAAGCTCGAGCGGGCCCACCCGGCGGCCCACGAGGCCACCGAGCCCCAGACGGCTGCCGTCAGGGGGTGACCCCGTGCTCGGTCCGGGGACCTGCGTCCGTTCGGGCGACAGGTCGCCGGACCGAAGTCCGGTCCGGGCACCCGGCACGGATGCCGGGACGTCGCGCTCAGCCCTCGAGCCCCAGGAAGCGCCGCAGCGCGGCCGCGCCCTCGACCGTCACCGGTTCGTCGGGGCGCACGTACGTGGCCGGGGTCACGAGGACCCGCTGCTCGTCGACGCCGGCCGTCCCCTCGCTGGTGTGCTGCACGATCCGGTGCACGCCGTTCGGCACGTAGCCGGTCTTGCGGCTCACCGCGGCGGACGCGTGGTTGCCCGCGATGTAGCCGGAGCCGCACGACCCGGCGCCGAGCTCGTCGAAGGCGAAGCCGACCACCAGCCGGCGCATCAGGGTGCCGGTGCCCTGTCCCTGGTGGCGCAGGCCGAGCCAGGAGCCGGTCTCGACGTGCCGGGCCTGCGGGAAGTGCCGCGCGTGCAGGTCCTGCATCCCGACGAGGACGCCGTCCCGGCGCACCGTCAGGGCCAGGCGCCACTCGTCGGGGGCGAAGGTGGCCCGCTGCTTCCACCACCACGCGAGCGAGTCGCTCGGGAAGCCCTCCGGAGAGCCGGGCGCGAAGGGCTGGGCGTGCCAGTCGTTGAGGAAGGGCATGGGCAGGCCGGGCGGCTGCACCCCGTCGCGGACCAGGTCGACGAGCTCGGGGATGCCGTCGTCGCGCAGGACGCGCATCTGCACCGGGCCGCTCGTGATGCGCAGGCCGTAGGGCGGGAAGATCTCCTCGATCGTCAGCATCCCCACACCCTCTCGCGGCGAGGGCGTGTGCCGTGGCAGTCAGCTCGTGTGTCGGAGGATCTCGTCGACGACCTCGGTCAGCGGTCGCGTGGCGTCGACGACGACGCCGGTCGCGGGCACGTCCTCCCGGCTCGCGTGGAGCCGGACGACGAGGTCGCGCTCGGCCGGCTCCGACCCCCACTCGCCGGGTGGCCGCCGGTCGAGCCGCGCGAGCAGGGTCTCGAGGTCGACCTCGAGGACGAACACCTCGTCGAACAGCTCGACGAACGCGGGGAAGTTGCGTGAGCCGCCGCAGAAGAACGTCGCCGGTTCGGAGTCGTCGGCCACGATCGCCCGCACCCGGGCCACGTCCCAGACGTGGTGCTCGTGGTCGGCCGTTTCGAGCCGCTCGCCGGTGACCGGATCGCCTTGGTAGGCAAGGTCGGTGTCGCCGTTGACGGCGTGCAGGCCCCGGCGGGCAAGCTCCCGGCAGACCGAGGTCTTGCCGGTGCCGGAGACGCCCTCGACGAGGTAGTTGCGCACGCCCACCGTCGCAGTATCGGTCCCGGGCCGTCCGCCGGCAACGGCCCGGCTAGATCACGACGGCCGCGCCCATGGCCACGGTGCGGTCCTCGGGCAGCCGGAAGTACTGGGTCGGGGACGCGGCGTTGTGGGCGAGGCCGAGGAAGAGGCGTTTGCGCCACGCCCCCATCTCGGCGCCGGGCCCGCGCTGCAGCGTGATCCGGGAGAGGAAGTAGTAGGCGGTGTCGGGGTCGACGTCGATGATCCCGAGGTCACGCGCCACCCCGAGCGCGCGCGGCACGTCCTGGTCCTCCTGGAACCCGAAGCGCAGCGTCAGGTGGGTGATCGCGTCGTAGGGGTCGCCGAGGTGGTCGAGCACGACGCGTTCGTCGTCGGCCACGAAGGGCACGTTCTCGGCGCTCGTGCTGACGACGAGCACCGTCTCGTGGATGACGTGGTTGAACATCGCGTTCTCGCGCAGCGCCAGGGGCGTCGAGTGCTTGTCGGGGTGGAGGAAGACCGCCGTGCCGGGCACCTTGGTGACGGGGTCCTCGTGCAGCCAGTCGACGAACGGCTCGAGCGGCCCCTCCATCTCCGAGCGCCGCTGGGTCACCAGCGTGCGGCCGCGCTGCCACGTCAGCATGACCGTCGCGACGAGCAGCGCGATGAGCACGGGCAGCCAGCCGCCGTGGAAGAGCTTCGTGACGTTCGCGCCGAAGTACGTCAGCTCGAGCAGCGCCAGCGGCACGCCGAGGGCGAGCAGCCGGCCGCGGCTCCAGCCCCACGCGCTCTGCGCGTAGATGAGGAAGAGCGTCGTCGTGATGAGGAACGTCCCCGTCACGGCGAGGCCGTATGCCGTGGCGAGCCGTTCGGAGGACTGGAACGTCACGAGCAGCAGGACGACGCCGACGTAGAGGCTCCAGTTGACGGCCGGCACGTAGATCTGGCCGCGCTCCTGCTTCGAGGTGTGCAGCACCGTGAGCCGGGGCAGGTAGCCGAGCCGCTCGGCCTGGCGCGAGACGGAGTAGGCGCCCGAGATGACGGCCTGGGAGGCGATGACGGTGGCGATGGTCGCAAGCACGACGAGCGGCAGGCGCAGCGCCTCGGGCGCCAGGCGGAAGAACGGGCTCGTGGCGGCCGCCGGGTCGTCGAGGATGAGGGCGCCCTGCCCGAGGTAATTGAGCGTCAGGGCGGGGAAGACGACGACGAACCACGCGCGGCGGATCGGCCCGCGCCCGAAGTGGCCCATGTCGGCATACAGCGCCTCGGCGCCGGTGATCGAGAGCACGACCGCACCCATCGCGACGAACGCGACGAAGGGGTGCTGCACGACGAACGCGACGGCGTGGTGCGGCGACAGGCCGGTGATGATCGCGGGGTCGCGCACGACCTGGCCGAGGCCCAGCACGGCGAGCACGACGAACCAGACGGCCATGACGGGGCCGAAGAGCCGGCCGACGACGGCGGTGCCGAAGCGCTGGGTCGCGAAGAGCGCCGTGATGATGACGGCCCCGATGGGCACGACGAGGTGCGCGAGCGACGGCGCGCCGACCGACAAGCCCTCGATGGCCGACATGACCGAGATCGCGGGCGTGATGACGCTGTCGCCGTAGAAGAGCGACGCGCCGAGCACCCCGAGCAGCATGACGAGCCCGAACCGCCGTCCGTGCGGGCGCACCGCGGTGCGGGCCAGCGCGGCGAGGGCCATGACCCCGCCCTCGCCGTCGTTGTCGGCCCGGAGGATGAAGACGACGTACTTGACCGACACGACGAGCGTGATCGACCAGAACACGAGCGAGATGACGCCGTAGACGTCGTCGGGCGTCGCTGCCACCGTGTTGTGGTCGATGGAGAAGACGGTCTGCAGGGCGTAGAGCGGCGAGGTGCCGATGTCGCCGAAGACGACGCCGAGGGCACCGAGCGCAAGGGTCGCCGCGCCGCGCCGGGCGCCGGTCGTTGGATGGTCCACGAGCCGACATCATCCCAGCCAAGGCCGGCCACCCGTGACCGGGTGGGGGAGCGACGGCGTCAAGATCGCGTCAAGATGCCTTCGACCGGATGCCGAGCTGCGAGAAGGCGAGGGCGGCGACGGCCACCACCGTGAGCAGCACGAGCCCGACGCCGTATGCCGGCAGCACCTTCTCGTACGTCGCGCCGAGCACCAGCGGGGGGAAGTAGCCTCCGAGGCCACCTGCCGCCCCGACGAGCCCGGTCACGCTGCCGACCCGCTCGGGCGGCGCCGCCTCGGCCACCCACGCGAAGACGCCGCCGGTGCCGAGGCCGAGGAAGAAGGCCATCGCGACGAACGCGGCGCCGGCCGGCAGCTCGAGCGGAGGACGGAAGGCGAGCACCACGGCGAGGACCGCCGTGCCCGCGAGCGACATGCCGAGCACCGCCCGCGGCCCGATGCGGTCGCTGAGGACGCCACCGATCGGGCGAGCGACGACGGCGGCAATGGCGAAGCCGGCCGTGCGGGTGCCGGCCGAGGTGAGGTCGAAGGCGTAGACGTCCTTGAGGTAGGTCGGCAGGTAGGTCGAGAAGGCGACGAACCCGCCGAACGCCACGGCGTAGAGGAACGACATCTGCCACGTGATGGGCAGCTGCAGCGCCGCGCGCAGCTTCGGCAGGACGGGGTCGGTGTTCGGCGACCAGAGCGGCGAGTTGCGCATGGCGACCCAGCAGATCGCCGCCGTGATGACGAGGGCGGCGGCGAGGATCACGTGGGTCGCGGTGTAGCCGAACCACGTGACGAACCGCGGCGTGAAGAAGGCCGAGAGCGCCGTGCCGCCCATGCCGGCGCCGAAGAGGCCGGTGGCGAAGCCGCGCCGGTCGGCCGTGAACCACGCGTTGACGAAGGGGATGCCGACGGCGAAGGTCGTGCCGGCGATGCCGAGGA
The DNA here is from genome assembly GCF_040300125.1 of Terrabacter sp. NPDC000476. Taxonomy (NCBI): domain Bacteria; kingdom Bacillati; phylum Actinomycetota; class Actinomycetes; order Micrococcales; family Intrasporangiaceae; genus Terrabacter; species Terrabacter sp. NPDC000476. Next base: position 924,189 of record NZ_JBEPDF010000001.1, on the reverse strand, counting down.
AGAAGCCGAAGAGGAGCAGCAGGGTGTAGGACCGCGCGTTGCCAGCCACCGCGACGAGCAGCACGAAGGGCACGCTGAGGAGGGTGAGCGCCGGGAACATGACGCGTCCGCCGAGGCGGTCGGTCAGTGCGCCCGCGAGGATGCGGCCCACGGAGCCGACGAGCACGGGTGTGGCGACGAGGAGCGCCTTCTGGCTGCTCGTCAGGCCCAGCTGCTCGGTGTAGCGCACCCCGAGGGGCCCGATGATGTTCCACGCCCAGAAGGTCACCGTGAAGGCGAACAGGGCGAGGGCGAGGTTGCGGCCCTGCCCCGAGAGATCCGGGGTGGTGGCCGCCGTGGTGGGTGTCGCCGTGCGACTCATCGGGTCTCCTCGTGCTGCTCGCGGTCCGGGGTGCCGACGCTGCTCCAGCCCGGTCGGGCCGAACGGGCGCCGGTCGTCCCGCGGTCGCGGGAGCGGTAGACGATGTAGGGGCGGAACAGGTAGTGCACGGGCGCGGTGAACGCGTGCACCAGACGGGTGAACGGCCACAGGGCGAAGAGCAGCATGCCGACGAGCGCGTGCACGTGGAACTGCACCGGCGCGGCCGCCATGGCAGCGACGTCGGGGCGCAGCAGCAGCACCGAGCGGAACCAGGGCGAGACGGTCTCGCGGTAGTTGTGCGCCTCGCTGCCCGCGCCGACGCTGACCAGGGTCGTCCAGAGGCCGAGCACGATGGCCGCCACGAGCAGGACGTACATCAGCTTGTCGTTGCGCGTCGTCGCCATGAAGACCGGCCCGGTGCGCCGGCGCCGGTACACGAGGATGAGGATGCCGGCAAGCGTGCAGACCCCGGCGAGGCCACCGAAGAGCAGCGCGTTGAAGTGGTAGAGCCCCTCGCTGACACCGACCGCCTCGGTCCACGCCTCCGGCACGACGAGCCCGCCGATGTGTCCGACGAGGACGAGCAGGATGCCGAAGTGGAAGAGCGGCGAGCCGATCCGCAGCAGCCGTGACTCGTAGAGCTGCGACGAGCGGGTGGTCCACCCGAACTTGTCGTAGCGGTAGCGCCACACCGTGCCGCCGACGAGGCTGGCGATGCAAAGGTAGGGCAGCACGCCCCAGAGGAACTTGTTCACGAGCGGCCTCCGGGCGTCGTGCCGGCCGAGACCGGCTGGAGCGGCAGCAGTCTCGGGTCGTAGGGCTCGAGCCCGACGGCCTCGCTCGGCTGCGCCCCGCTCATCCCGACCATCTCCATCACGGCGGCACGGTCGCGGGGTGACTCGCCCGGCAGGGTCGCGCACACGGCGACGACGGCGGCGGCATACGGGCTCTGCCGCTCCTGCAACGCGATCCTCAGCAGCTCGAGGCTGGCGCGGTAGCCCTGGAGCAGCGCCGCGCCGGCCTCGGGGTCGACCCTGGCGGAGAACTCGAGCACCATCGGGAGGTAGTCGGGCAGTTCGCCGTGCGTGTCGACGACCGCGCCGCTGTCGCGGTAGGCCTGCTTAAAGCGGCCGAGCACCTCGCCGCGACGCCGGGTGTCGCCGTCGGTCCAGTAGGAGAGGTACAGGGCGTGCTTTCGGCTGAGGTCGAAGGTGTCGACATAGGCCCTCTGGAGGTCCGGCAGGTCGGCCGCGGCCAGGTGCGCCACGAGCGCGCCCAGGGTCGTGGCGGCCGGGGAGTCGCCCTGCTCGGCCAAGGCGTCCCGCATGGCGGGCAGGGCGTCCGCGAGGTCGGCGGAGGGGTAGTCGAGGCAGCGGCCGGCCACGACGTGGACGACCCGGTGGTCGAGGGCCGGCCCGGAGCGGCGACGGCGCCCGATCACGACGACCGCCCCCCGTCCCGACCCGGGAACAGCCCCGGCGGGGCGCCGTTGCCGTCCCAGTTGAGCAGGTTGACCCGGCCCCGCAGCTCGTCGTCGGACGTGGGGGAGTCGGTGGTCTGGCGCTGCCGGAGCGCGTTGAACGTCTCGACCGCCACGGGGGCCGGCCGTCCGCTCGCCTCGCCGAACGGGCCGGAGTCGTACATGCCGGGCCCCTCGGCGTAGTCGAGCGAGCAGGCCAGCTCCTCGAGCTCGTGGGCCCGCTCGACGTGGGCGGTCGGGATGACGTAGCGGTCGGCGTACTTGGCGATCGCCATGAGGCGGTACATCTCGAGGAGCGACTCCTCACTCATCCCGACCGACGCGGGGATCGACGGGTCGCCGTCGCGGCCGAGGGACACGTCGCGCATGTAGGCGCGCATGGCGGCGAGCCTGCGAAGCACGCCGGTGACGACGTCGGTGCGCCCGGCGGTGAACAGCTCGGCGAGGTACTCGACGGGGATGCGCAGCGCCTCGATGGCGCCGAAGAGGACGTCGCTCCTCTCGGCGTCGTGGCCCTGCGAGGAGAGCACGTCGACGACGGGGGAGAGCGGTGGGACGTACCAGACCATCGGCATGGTGCGGTACTCCGGGTGGAGCGGCAGCGCCACCCGGTAGGTCTTGGCGAGGGCGTAGACCGGGCTCCGTCGGGCGGCGTCCATCCAGTCGTCAGGGATGCCGTCGCGCCGCGCGGCCGCGACGACCTCGGGGTCGCTCGGGTCGAGCATGAGGTCCAGCTGCGCCTCGTAGAGGTCGCCCTCGTCCGGGGTGGCGGAGGCCGCGGTGACGCGATCGGCGTCGTAGAGGAAGAGCCCGAGGTAGCGTAGCCGCCCGACGCACGTCTCGGAGCAGACCGTGGGGAGCCCGACCTCGATCCGCGGGTAGCAGAACGTGCACTTCTCGGCCTTACCGCTCTTGTGATTGAAGTAGATCTTCTTGTAGGGGCAGCCGGTGATGCACTGCCGCCAGCCGCGGCACCGGTCCTGGTCGACGAGGACGATGCCGTCCTCCTCGCGCTTGTAGATCGCGCCGGACGGGCACGAGGCCATGCACGACGGGTTGAGGCAGTGCTCGCAGATGCGCGGCAGGTAGAACATGAAGGTCTTCTCGAGCTCGAAGCGCACCGCGTCCTCCGACTGGCGCCGGAGGCGCTCGACGACGGGGTCGAGGTGGCCGAGCTGGCTCGCGCCGCCGAGGTTGTCGTCCCAGTTGGCCGACCACGTGATCCTCGTGTTCTCGCCGGTGATGAGCGACTTCGGCCGGGCGACCGGGAAGTCGTCGCCGAGGGGCGCCTCGACGAGCGTCTGGTAGTCGTAGGTCCACGGCTCGTAGTAGTCGGCGAGCCCGGGCTGGACGGGGCTCGCGAAGATGCCGAGCAGCTTCTGCACCCGGCCACCGGCCTTGAGCTTCAGGCTTCCCCGGTGGGTGAGGGTCCAGCCGCCGCGCCACGTCTCCTGGTCCTCGTACCGGCGGGGGTAGCCCTGGCCCGGCCGCGTCTCGACGTTGTTGAACCAGACGTACTCGGTGCCGGCCCGGTTGGTCCATGCCTGTTTGCACGTGACCGAGCAGGTGTGGCAGCCGATGCACTTGTCGAGGTTCATCACCATGCCCATCTGGGCCATGACGCGCATCAGTACGTCACCTCCTGGGAGCGCTTGCGCACCGTCGAGACCATGTCTCGCTGGTTGCCGGTGGGGCCGAGGTAGTTGAACGTGTAGGACAGCTGCGCGTAGCCGCCGATGAGGTGCGTGGGCTTGACGAGCAGGCGGGTCACCGAGTTGTGGATGCCGCCCCGTCGACCCGTCGCCTCCGACTTCGGCACGTCGATGGTGCGCTCCTGCGCGTGGTGGACGTAGACGACGCCCTCGGGCATCCGGTGGCTGACGATCGCCCGGCCGACGAGCACCCCGTTGTCGTTGACGCACTCGACCCAGTCGTTGTCGGCGACATCGATGGAGCCGGCGTCCTGGGGGCTCATCCAGACGGTCGGGCCGCCACGCGAGAGCGAGAGCATGAGCAGGTTGTCCTGGTACTCCGAGTGGATCGACCACTTCGAGTGCGGCGTCAGGTAGCGCACCGTCACCTGCTTGCCGCCGTCGGCTCCGAGCCTCGGCTCGCCGAAGAGCCGGTGCATGTCGAGCGGCGGGCGGTAGATCGGGAGGGCCTCGCCGACGTCCTGCATCCAGTCGTGGTCGAGGTAGAAGTGCATGCGACCGGTCAGGGTGTGGAAGGGCTTGAGCCGCTCGATGTTGACGGTGAAGGGGGCATAGCGTCGGCCACCGGTCTCCGAGCCCGACCACTCGGGCGAGGTGATGACGGGCACCGGCTGGACCTGGGTGTCGGCGAAGGTGATCCGCTTCTCCTCGGAGCCCTCGGCGAGGTCGACGAGCCTCTTGCCGACGCGCTCCTCGAGCGTGCGGAAGCCCTGAACCGCGAGGTGGCCGTTCGTCGTGCCCGAGAAGGTGAGGATCGCCTCGGCGAGCTTGGCGTCGGTGTCGAGGGCGGGACGTCCGTCACCGGCGCCGCCGAGCATGACGCCGTTCTTGGCCGCGAGGCGGGCCACCTCCTCCTCGACCCGGAACGTCACGTTCTTGACCGTGAAGCCCAGGCTGTCGGCGAGCGGGCCCACCGTGGCCAGCTTCTCGGCGATCGCGGTGTAGTCGCGCTCGACGACCTGGAAGACGGGCATCGTCTTCCCCGGTGTGCCCGGCTGCCCGGTGGTGCGCCAGTCGACCGCGCGCCCGCCCGGCTGCGCGGTCTCGCCGGCGGTGTCGTGCATGAGCGGCACGCTGACGAGGTCGCGTCGCACGCCGAGGTGGGTGCGCGCGAGGTCCGACAGCTTCTCGGCGAGGAGGTGGAACAGCTCGAAGTCGCTCTTGGCCTCCCACGGCGGGTCGATGGCCGGGGTGAAGGCGTGCACGAACGGGTGCATGTCGGTCGAGCTGAGGTCGTGCTTCTCATACCACGTCGCCGCGGGCAGCACGATGTCCGACAGGAGCGTCGTCGACGTCATGCGGAAGTCGGCCGACAGCAGCAGGTCGAGCTTGCCCTCGGGCGCCTCGTCGTGCCACTTCACCTCGGACGGCCTCGGCGCGTGGGGGTTCTCGCTGCCCATGACGTTGTGGTGGGTGCCGAGCAGGTTGCGCAGGAAGTACTCGTTGCCCTTCGCCGACGAGCCCATGAGGTTGCTGCGCCACAGAACGAGGGTGCGAGGCCAGTTCTCGGGGGCGTCGACGTCCTCGATGGCCGAGGTGAGCGAGCCGTCGTGCAGAGCGCCGGCCACGTATGCCGCCGTGCTGGCGGCGGTGCCCGCCTCGACGGCGGCTTGGGCGTCCTCGGCCACCTGCAGCGGGTTGGTGGCGAACTGGGGGTAGAACGGCATCCACCCCATGCGGGCGGACTGCGCGATGGTGTCGGCCGTGTGCTTGCCGCTCAGATGTCCTCTGGCGAGAGGGGAGCCCAGCGAGTCGGCCGAGTAGCCGTCGTTGCGCCACTGGTCAGTGTGCATGTACCAGTACGACGTGCCCGTCATGGTCCGCGGCGGCCGGCTCCAGTCGAGGGCGTTGGCGAGGCTGATCCAGCCGGTGATGGGCCGGCACTTCTCCTGGCCCACGTAGTGGGCCCAACCGCCGCCGTTGCGCCCCATGCAGCCGGTGAGGACGAGCAGCGAGAGGATGGCCCGGTAGGTGGCGTCGCCGTGGAACCACTGGCAGATGCCGGCACCCATGATGATCATCGAGCGGCCCTGCGACTGCTCGGAGTTCGTCGCGAACTCGCGAGCGATGCGAATGCACTGCTCGGCGGGCACCCCGGTGATCTCGGCCTGCCACGCGGGCGTGTAGGGCTCGGACACGTCGTCGTAGCCGGTGGGCCAGCTGCCCGGCAGACCCGGCCGCTCGACGCCGTACTGCGCGAGCATCAGGTCGTAGACGGTCGTCACGAGGTGGCCGCCGACGTGGCGTGCGGGCACGCCACGACGGAGCACGGACCCGGTGCCGTCCGGCTCGGCGAAGGCCGGGAGCAGCACCTCCACCGCCTTCGCTGGGCCACCGGCCATCGTCAGTGCAGGGCTGACGCCCTCGAGGTCGAGGTTCCACCGGCCCTTGCCGGAGTCGGCGTAGCGGAAGCCCATCGAGCCGTTCGGCACGACCGGCTGTCCCGTCGCTTCGTCGAGCAGCACCGTCTTCCATGCATCTTCGTCTGCGCCGGCACCGCCCTCGGCGGCGAGGTCGGCGGCGGTGAGGAACTTGCCGGGCACCCAGGGCACTGCTGCGCCGTCACCGGACGCGTCGGCATACGCCTCCACGGGAGGCTCGAGCCGGATGAGGAAGGGGAGGTCGCTGTAGGTGCGCACGTAGTCGGTGAAGAACGGCACCTCGCGGTCGACGAAGAACTCCTTGAGCAGCACGTGGCCCATGGCCATGGCGAGCGCGGCGTCGGTGCCCGCCTGGGCCGGCATCCACTCGTCGGCGAACTTCGTGTTGTCGGCGTAGTCGGGGCTGACGGTCACGACCTTCGTGCCGCGGTAGCGCACCTCGGCCATCCAGTGCGCGTCGGGCGTGCGGGTCACGGGCACGTTGGAGCCCCACATCACGAGGTAGGTCGCGTCCCACCAGTCGCCCGACTCCGGCACGTCCGTCTGGTCGCCGAAGACCTGGGGGCTCGCGACGGGCAGGTCCGCGTACCAGTCGTAGAAGCTCGTCATGACGCCGCCGATGAGCTGGATGAAACGCGTGCCGACACAGTGCGAGACCATCGACATCGCCGGGATCGGGGAGAAGCCGGCGACCCGGTCGGGGCCGTACTTTTTGATGGTGTGCACGTGGGCGGCTGCGGCGATCTCGACGGCCTCGCCCCACGACGCCCGCACCAGCCCGCCCTTGCCGCGGGCACTCTGATAGCGGCGTCGCTTGACCGGGTCGGTCGTGATCTCGTGCCAGGCCGCGACGGGGTCGCCGAGCCGCGTCCTGGCCTCGCGGTACAGCTCGAGCAGCACCCCCCGCACGTACGGGTAGCGCACCCGGGTGGGGGAGTAGGTGTACCAGGAGAAGGCGGCGCCGCGCGGGCAGCCGCGGGGCTCGTACTCCGGGCGGTCCGGGCCGACCGAGGGGTAGTCGGTCTGCTGCGTCTCCCACGTGATGATCCCGTCCTTGACGTAGACCTTCCACGAGCACGAGCCGGTGCAGTTGACTCCGTGGGTCGAGCGCACGACCTTGTCGTGGCTCCAGCGGTCGCGGTAGAAGACGTCACCGGCACGCCCACCGGACCGGTAGACCGCCCGCCCGTCGTCGGACTCCTCCCAGCGGGTGAAGAAGCGGCCGGCGCGCAGGAGCGCGTCCGACGCGGGGCCGTCGAGCGCTGGCGTGGGTCGTGCGGCGGTCACGAGGGCACCTCTCGTCGGTGGCGGTGGGGCGCGGCCGATCAAGGGTCGCGACGCACCCTGCGAGGCCCTGTCGGGAGTCCTCCAAATGCTGCGTCTACGTCGACCTCTTCCCGCCGGGCGGTGGTTCCGAGGACGGTGACCCTCGCGCCTCACAGTAGCGAGTCCCGCCGTGCGGCGGGGCAATTCGCACTCATCGCCCTCATCTTCAGGGGTCGCCCGTTGGAGTGCCGGCTTGATCGACTATCCTCCAAATCACGTAAAAGAGCGGCACGGTGGAGGACCTGATGCGTGATGAGGTGGGGGAGGCGGCGGCTGACGCCGAGGGTGTCGGCGGCACCCGACGGGCGGTGCTCGACCGCGTCCTGGCCGAGTCCGGCGACCCGCGCGCCGACGGTTCGGGCCTGACGGCGGCGCAGGTCGGCCGCCTGCTCGGCATCCACGTGAGCACGGCCCGCTGGCACCTCGAGCGTCTCGTCGTGGCGGGTGACCTCGTCGCCGGCGAACGTCGCGGTGGGGTGGGTCGTCCCCGCAAGGTGTACCGCGCGGCCGGGACGCACGCTCCCGGCCTGGGCGGGGCGGACGCCCTCGACTCGTTCGCGGCGCTGCTCACCGCGACGTGGGCGCAGGCCCGCGAGGGTGGTGAGCGCGTGGCCCCGGAGGAGGCCGGGGCTCAGTGGGTCGCCGACCGCACCAGCGCGGACACCCCGACGCAGGCCCCTGCCGGCACGACCGGGGCCTGGCTCGGCAAGGTGGGCCTCACCGTCGACATCCTCGCCGAGTGGGGCTACGAGCCCGAGCTGCGGACGGCCGACCGCGGCCGCACGATCGAGCTCACCCTGCACGACTGCCCGTTCGCAGCCATGGCGCGCGCCCACCCGGAGGTGGTCTGCGGCATCCACCTCGGCCTGCTCAGGGGCACGCTCGCCGCGGTCGGGGAGCCGGACGCCGGCGTCGAGCTGCAGCCCTTCGTGACCGCGTCGTCGTGCACGGCGCGGATGTCGCGCGCCCACTGAGAGGCCGAACCTCGACCGCACGCCCCGCCACGCGGATCACGGCATCGGTGCGACGGGGAGGCCGCTCGAGGCGGCATCCATGATGCGGCGCCAGATCGGGGCGGCGTAGCAGGCGCCCGTCATCGAGGCGCAGCTCTTGCCCGCCATCGACACGTTGAACATCGGGCGGTTCTGCTGCGTCGGGTTGCCCACCCAGACCGCCGTCGCCAGCTGCGGGGTGTAGCCGACGAACCACGACTGGGCGTTGGCGTTCGACGTGCCGGTCTTGCCCGCGGACGGCCGACCGGAGAGCTGGTTGAGGATGCCGGAGCCGTGCGTCATGTTGTCCTCGAGCAGCTGCGTCGTCTGCCGCACCGCCCGGGCGTCGGCGACACGGGTGCACGACGGGGCGACGGCGAGGAGAGTGCGGCCCGCGCGGGTGACGCTCGTGACCGGCCGGGTGCGGCACAGGACGCCGCCGGTGGCGAGGCCGGCATACGCGTCGGCCATCGTCTGGGGCGACACCTGCTGGGCGCCGAGCACCACCTGGGGCGGGTAGGTGCCGATCGGGCCGCCGCTCGCGTCGTGCACGCCGAAGGCGGTCATCGTGCTCCGGATCGCGCAGACCCCGATGTGAGCGGCGAGCGCCACGAAGGCCGTGTTCGTCGACTGCTCGGTCGCCGTCGACAGCGGCATCCGGCCGCCGTGCCACGCTTCGTCGTTGTAGACACGCCAGGGCCGCGACAGTCCGCACGGCTGGGGAAAGTCCTTGGGGTGGAAGGTCGCCGGGTGCGCACTGTCGGCGGCGGGTGCGTCGACGCTCGCACCGGTGCCCAGCCCCTGCTCCATCGCCGTCACGAGGGAGAAGGCCTTGGCGGTCGAGCCGAACTGGAAGCCCCTCGACCCGCCGTAGCGCGCGTCGACCGCGTAGTCGAGCTCCGTCGTGCCGGCCGACGACCCGCTGCCGTATGCCGTGTCCTGCCCGAGCGCGACGACGTCGCCGGTGCCCGGCCGGGTCACGTAGGCCGCCGCCGCGACACCGAGCGCGTTGCCGCGCGGTGCCACCGCCGGCAGGGCCCGGTCGACGTCCCGCTCCACGTCCGGGTCGAGCGTCGTGCGGACCGTGATCCCGCCCCGGAAGAGCAGGTCGCGCCGGGCCTGCCGGGTCGGGCCGAGCTCGGGCTCCTGCTCGAGCCAGCTGACGACGAAGGAGCAGAAGTAGGGGTGGGTGGAGCTCGCGCACGTCGTCGGCTCGTGGGTGACGTGCAGGTCCGCCGCGAGCGGACGGTGCACGGCGGCCTGCCACTGGGCGCGGCTGACGAGCCCCAGCGCGAGCATCCGGCCGAGCACGACGTCGCGGCGCGCCTTCGCTGCTGCCGGGTGCGACACGGGGTCGGTCGTGCTCGGGCTCTGCACGAGGCCCGCCAGCGTCGCCGCCTCGGTCAGCGTGAGGGCCGAGGCGTGGACGCCGAAGTCGCGCTGGGCCGCCGCCTCGACGCCGTAGGCGCCGGCGCCGTAGTAGGCGAGGTTGAGGTATCCCTCGAGGATGCGGTCCTTGCTCCACGCGCGTTCGAGCGCGGCGGCATACCGCAGCTCGGTCAGCTTGCGCGGCAGGGTCTTCTCCACGGCGGCGGCGGCCGCCGCGTCGTGGCCGGCCGCGAGCGCCTGCGACTGCAGCGTCAGCTTGACGAGCTGCTGGGTCAGGGTCGAGGCGCCCTCGCCGGCGGTGCCCGTGCGCAGGTCCGACACGGCCGCACGCACGAGCCCCTGCACGTCGATGGGCCCGTGCTCGTAGAACCGGCTGTCCTCGATGGCGACCTGGGCCTGCCGCATGACCGGCGCGACGGCCGCCAGCGGCACGACGACGCGGTCCTCGTCGCCGGGGGCGACGATGAGCGAGCCGTCGGCGGCGAGGATCTGCGAGCGCTGCTCGGGCGCCGCCGTGGTCAGCACCGACGGCAGGTCGGTGAAGTCCGCGCCGCCGGCGGAGGCGAGCGCACCGACGGCCGCGACGGGTGGGGCCGCGAGGCCCGCGCCCAGCGCGCCCAGCACGACGGCCGCCGCGACGAAGGCGACGAGCAGCCGTCCGGTCCCCCGAGCACCGGTCCCGCGAACTGCGTCCACCCCTCGACGCTAGGGCGCGATCCTGCTCGTCAGGTGGGAGCGCGGTGGACGTCTGCCGAACGTGCGCGGGAGGTCGTCGTCGGCGTCACCGCTCGGGCAGCGCACCGGTCTCGATGACGTGCAGGGCGATCGTGGGCAGCTTCGTGTTGGTCTCCTGGCTGCGGCGGCGCAGCAGCTCGAAGGCGTCGTCGCGCGTCACGCGGTGGAGCGCCATGAGGATGCCCATGGCCGCGCCGATGTCGCGGCTCCGTTGCAGGGCGTGGACGAGGTGCTCGCACCTCGAGGTCAGCGCGGCGATCTGGTCACGCAGCACGGTGACGTCGACACCGCACGTCGGGCAGTGGTCGAACGGGGCCGGGGCGTCCGGGTCCTGGAACGGGGTCATGACGATCCTGCAGGCAGAGGCGCTCGGCTCCCGGCTCGCTTCAGGACTGCGCCGCGCTGATGCTAGCAATGCCCACGGGCTCGCGTGGCCCGGGCCCGCCGGTCAGGCGCTGAACGTCCAGGTGGTCGTGCTCGTGTAGGTCTCCCCGGGGCGCAGCACGTTCGAGGGGAAGCCGGCGTGGTTGAGCGCGTCAGGGAAACCCTGCGTCTCCAAGGCGATTCCCGCGTTGGGGCCGTATGCCGTGCCCGACGTCCCGACGACCGTGCCGTCGAAGTGCGCCCCGGTGTAGACCTGCACGCCGGGCTGGTCGCTCTCCACGACGAGCGTGCGCCCCGAGGTGCCGCGCAGGGTGGCGACGTGGCGCAGTCCCGTGCCGCGCACCGCGAAGTTGTGGTCGAGGCCACCGCCGAGCGCCACCTGCTCGTCGTGGGCGCCGAGCGCCTCGGTGATCGGTCGGGAGGCGCGGAAGTCGAACGGCGTGCCCGTGACGTCGCGCTGCTCCCCGGTCGGCACCAGCCCGGGGCCGACGACCGTGAAGGCGTCGGACGAGAGCTGCAGCGAGTGGTCGTCGACGCGGCCGGATGCCTCACCGTCGAGGTTGACGTAGGTGTGGTTCGTCAGGCTGACCGGGGTCGGGCGGTCTGTCGTCGCGGAGTAGCCGATGCGCACGACACCCGGCGCGACGGCATACGTCACCGTCACGTCGAGCGCGCCGGGGAAGCCCTGGTCGCCGTCCGGGCTGTGCAGCCCGAAGGTCACGCGGTCGGGCGCGCGGTCGAGCACGGCCCACTCGCGGCGGTCGAAGCCCTCCGGGCCGCCGTGCAGCGTGTTGCCCGCCTCGTTCGTCTCCACCCGCACCTCGTCGCCGTCGAGGGTGAACCGCCCGCCGGCGATGCGGTTGCCGACCCGCCCGATCGTCGCCCCGAGGTAGTCGGTGCCGGTGCCGTAGAGCGCCGGGTCGGCGAACCCGAGCACGACGTCGACCGGTCCGTTGCCGCCGTCGAGCACGAGGCGCCGCACGGCGGCCCCGGCCGTGACGACCTCGAGGAGGAGTCCGTCGGCGGTGAGCTCGATCGTCGTGGGCTCGGCGGTCGCCATGGTGCTCCTCGGCTCGGTGGGGCGGGTCACGCCGAAGTATGCCGGGGGCCCGGACCAAAAGGAGAGGCGCGGTGTCGGTGGTCGTCGGTAGCGTTCAGTGATTGTGACCATGACGACGCAGGGGCAGCACGAGGCAGAGGTCTCGAACGGGGACTCGAGACCTGGACCGGCCGCGCCGTCCGGGGTGCCGGCCGGCCGTGCGCCGGTCGACTGGCGCCGGGTGCGCCGTCCGCTGACGGTCGTCTGCTTCTCGATGTCGCTCGTCGGCGCCGTCGCCGCGTCGCTCGGCTCGATGGTGGCGGGCCGGCTGGCCGCGAACCCCACGTCGACCCTCGTGCTCCTGCTCGCGGCGGCCGTCGTCGGGGGAGCGCTCGTCGACACCGTCGCCAAGATGATGTGGGCGACGGTGTGCGACCGGGCCGAGGGCCGCCTGCGGGCCGACCTGCTCGACGCCGCCATGGCGCAGCCGCTCTCGGAGCTGTCGGAGCAGGCCGTCGGCGAGGTGCTCGACCGCATCGACGACGACACGTGGGAGGTCGGCCAGCTGATGCGCTGGGGCGTGTGGCAGGCCGTGCGCACGGCCCTCGCCTCCGGGCCGCTCTGGGTCGTCGCGAGCCTCACCTGGTGGCCGGCCGCGATCCTCTTCCCCCTCACCGGCCTCGCGACCTACTGGGTCGTGCGCCGGCTGCTGCCGCGGGTCGCCGAGCGCAAGGTCGTCGAGGAGGCCGCGTGGACCGACCACGCCGCCTCCACCGAGGAGGGCATCGCCGCCCGCGACGACCTGCGCACGGCGCTCGGCCAGGCGCACGTGCTGGGCCGCAACGCGCGGATGGCCGCTCGCGTGCACACCGCCCTCGACCGCGTGCTCCAGGTCGAGGCCCGGATCACGCGGCGCAGCGGCGGGCTGCTCCACGGCGCGCTCGCCGCGGTGGCCGTCGTCGGCACCGCTCTCGTGCTGGGCGGCGCCCTCTCGACGGCCCGCCTCGTCACGCTCTTCCTCGTCACGACGATGTTCGTCGGTGGCGTCGACATGCTCGCGCGGCACCTGCCCGACCTGCAGGAGGGCTTCGGTGCCGTGCTGCGACTGCGCTCGATGCTCGCCTCGCCGGCCGAGCCCGCAGGAGGTATGCCGCTGCCCGCAGGACCGCTCGACGTCGAGTTCCGTGGTCTCGAGTTCTCCTACGGCACCGGCACCTTCGCGCTGCGCGGCGTCGACCTCGCGGTCCCGGCCGGCCACACGTGCGCGCTCGTGGGGCGCACGGGCTCGGGCAAGTCGACGCTCGCCTCGCTCCTGTCGCGTGCCGTCGAGCCGCCGCGGGGCTCGGTGCTCCTCGGGGGCACCGACGTGCGCGACCTCGACCTCCAGCAGCTGCGGGCCGCCATCGGCGTCGTCACGCAGCGCACCGAGGTGCTGGCCGGCACGCTGGCCGAGAACATGACGCTCTTCGGCGACGTGCCGCGGGCGCGCGTCGAGGCCGCCGTCGCCGAGCTCGGCCTCGTCGACTGGGTGGCAGGCCTGCCCGACGGCCTCGACACCATGCTCGGCCCGGGCGGCACCACCCTCTCCGCCGGTGAGGAGCAGCTCGTGGCCTTCGCCCGGCTGCTCGTCCGTGACGTGCGGGTGGTCGTGCTCGACGAGGCCACCGCGCGCATGGACCCCGTCACCGAGGCCCGGGTCGTGCGGGCGGCCGACCGGCTCATCTCGGGGCGCACCGGCATCCTCGTCGCGCACCGGCTCTCGACGACCGAGCGGGCCGAGCAGGTGGCCGTGCTCGAGTCGGGCCGCGTAGTGCAGCAGGGTCCCCGGGCCGAGCTCGCAGCCGCGGACGGGCCGTTCCGCCGGCTCCTCGACGCGGCCGCGCACGAGGTGGCCGTCGAGGAGCACCACCACGACGCAGCGACGATCGGGTCGGTGCGGCGCAGCACCACCCCGCCGCCGTCCCCGTCGCTCGAGCCCACGCCCGGCCTCGCCCGGCAGGTGCTGCACGCCGTGCGCATCCAGCCGCAGTGGGGCCTGCTCGGCGCCTCGCTCTTCCTCGTCGCCTCGGTCACCGGCGCCTTCGGGGCCGTCACCGGCTGGTTCTGGGGACTCGTCGTCACCGACCTCCAGCAGGGCCGCAACCCCGGGTGGCGCCTGGCAGCCCTCGTCGTCTCGCTCGTCGCCGGCCCGCTCGTGCTGTCGCAGGCCTTCCGGTCCTACCCGCACTGGTGGGTCGAGGTCCGCCTGCGGGTGCGCGCCGCGGTGCTCGCCGGCCAGACCGCGCAGCGCCGCCTCGAGCGCACCCCGGCGGGCGAGGTCGTCGCCCGCACCATGGATGCCGACCGGCTCGCCCGCTACACCGACCGCTGGGTCGACTTCGTCAACGGGCTCGTCGTGGCCGCCATGACCGCGCTCATCGCCCGCTCCTGGCTGGCCGGCGCCGTGCTGCTCGTCGTCATGGTCGTCTCCGCCCTCGCCTCGACCCTCGGCCGGCCCGTCGCCGGTCGCTCGGCGGCGGCGGCCTCGACGGCCCGCGCCGGGTTCGGCCGCTCGCTCGTGTCGGCGCTCGAGTCCATCCGCACCGTCAAGCTCGCTGCAGCCACGCCGCAGGTGCACGAGCACCTGCGCCGGGTCGACGGCGGACGCGTCGACGCCGCCGTGCGCGAGCACCGGGTGCAGGCCCTGCTCGACGGCGTGCCCGTCGTCATGGTCCAGTGCGGCGTGGTCGCCGCCTGGGCTGGCTACCTCCACGGCACGTGGACCCTCGCCATCGCGCTGCTCGTCGCCAACGCGGTCAGTGGCTTCGACTGGTTCGGCCGGGTCGCCGGCTCCGTCGTCACTGAGGCACCCGGGGTGCGGTCGTGGATGAACGCCACGAGCCGCCTCGCAGGCGGTGGCGACCTGATGGTCCTCCCCGCGGGCATGGACCTCGTGCAGGGAGTCGCCGCGGCGCCCCGTGCCGGCGAGCGCGAGCCGCTGCGCACCCTCACGCTGCGCGACGTCACCGCCGTGCACGACGACGGCACCGTCGGCGTCGAGCACGTCGACCTGACCGTCACCGCGGGAGAGCTCGTGCTGCTCCTCGGCCAGGTCGGCTCGGGCAAGTCGAGCCTGCTGTCGTCGCTCGCGGGGCTCACCGCCCACACCGGCGAGGTGGCCTGGAACGGACGTGTGCTGAGCTCGCCGGAGGACGAGCTGCGACCGGGCCGGGTGGCGCACATCGCCCAGGTGCCGCGCGTGCTCTCCGGCACCTTCACCGACAACGTCGCGCTCGACCACGGCGAGCGGCGCGTCGAGCCGGCCCTCGCGGCCGCCCGGATGGAGCGCGACGTCGCCGAGGCCGGCGGCCCCGACTCGCTCGTCGGTCACCGCGGCGTGCGGCTCTCGGGCGGGCAGGTGCAGCGCCTCGCCCTCGCCCGCGCGGTGGCCTGCGAGAGCGACCTGCTCCTCGCGGACGACGTCTCGTCGGCTCTCGACGCCGCCACCGAGATCGAGCTGTGGGCGGCACTCCGCTCCGGCGGAGCGACGGTCATCGGCGCCACGAGCAAGGCGGCCGCGCTCGCCCAGGCCGACCGTGTCGTCGTGCTCGACGCAGGGCGGGTCGTGGCGGCGGCGCCGTGGCGCGAGCTCAGCCCGAGCTGGGGTCACCTGGCCGGCTGAGGCCACCGGCCGGCATCCGGCCGGCGGACGGCCACGGGCCGGCGCACCACGGGCGCCGGTGTGCTCGTAGGGTGGCGGCATGCGGACGGTCGTCATCGGCGGGACGGGACACATCGGCACCTACCTCGTGCCGGACCTCGTGCGTGCGGGTCACGACGTCGTCGTCGTGACCCGTGGGACGAGCCGGCCCTACCGGCCAGACCCGCTCTGGCAGGAGGTCGAACAGCGCCGGTGCGACCGCGCGGGCGCCGAGGCCGACGGGACCTTCGGGTCGTTCGTCGCCGGACTGCGAGCCGACGCCGTGGTCGACCTGACGTGCTTCACCCCCGAGCAGGCGCGCCAGCTCGTCGAGGCGCTCGACGGCCAGCACGTCGTGCAGACCGGGAGCGTGTGGTCCTACGGGCCGAGCACCCTCGTGCCGACGACCGAGGACGCGCCCAAGGAGCCGTACGGCGACTACGGCGTCGGCAAGCTCGCGGTCGAGACCTACCTGATGTCGCAGCAGCGGGTCCGCGCGAGCGTCGTGCACCCGGGCCACATCAGCGGCCCGGGCTGGATGCCGATCGGCCCCACCGGGAACGTCGACCCGGCCGTCATCGACCGGCTGCGCGCCGACGGCTCGTGCGTGCTGCCCGACCGGGGCGGCGAGACGATCCACCACGTCCACGCCGAGGACGTCGCCCGTTTGCACCAGGCGTGCCTCGAGCGGCCCGAGGCGGCGGCGGGGGAGAGCTTCAACAGCGTGTGCACCGAGGCGCTCACGCTCCGCGGCTACGCGGAGGTGCTCGCGCGGCACTTCGGCCACGAGCCGCGGCTGACCTTCCTGCCGTGGGCCGAGTTCGAGGGCACGCTGACGCCCGACCAGGCCGAGCTGACGATCGACCACCTCGCCCGGGCGCCGATGTTCTCGATGGACAAGGCGCGGCGGGTGCTCGGCTTCGTGCCGGCGCACGGCGTCGTCGACACCGTCGTCGAGGCGATAGACGAGTGGGTGTCGACCAACCGCCGCTGATCGAGTCAGGGCGGATCAGCCTGGCATGACGTCGATCTCGTCAGCTCGGGCTCGTCAGGTCCAGTCGCTGGCCGGGCTCGACCGGACGGATGCGGGTCGGGCCCGCCCCCGCTGCCGCACCGAGGAAGTCGCGCAGGGGTGAGCGGAACACGCCGTAGTCGGCGTGGTGGACCGGCACCGCCTGGGCCGGGCGGACGCGGCGGAGGAAGTCGACGCCCTGGACGGCATCCATGGTCACGGTGTGCAGCAGCACCCGGGTGCCGCCCAGGTGCATGACGGCCGTGTCGATCGCCGGGAACCGGATCCTGATCTCGTCGAGGTGGTTGCCCGTCAACGTGTCGCCGCTCAGGTACAGCCGGTGCCGCAGCTGACCGTCGACCCGGTGCTCGAGCACGGAGCCCATGACCGGCGGGAGCGCGGCGCGCAGCAGGCCGCGCGCGTGGATGCCAGGGACCGACGTGATCGTCAGCCGCTCGTCGCCGCGGGCGAGCTCGGTGGTCTGCCACGGGTCGAGGCCGCGCGTCGTGAAGCCCCAGCTGCTGAGCCGACCGGCCGCCTGCGGCGTCGTCACGACGGGCTGCTCGCGGGGCAGGTCGCGCCGCGCCACCCGGTCGAAGTGGTCGCCGTGCAGGTGCGAGAGCACGACGGCGTCGAGGGCGGGCAGGTCGGCGATCACGAGTGCCGGGTCGGTCAGGCGTCGTGACCACAGCCCCTTGCCGAGATAGGCCCGCTGACCGCGGTGCAGGAAGTTGGGGTCGGTGAGCAGGGTGAACGCCCCCAGCTGGAGCACGGTCGTCGCCGTGCCGACGAAGGTGAGGGCGGCTCGGGGCGTCCGTGTGCCGTCGCCCCCGGTCACGTCGGGTGCGCGTTCCGGCGTGGCTGCTGGTTCCCGGTCGGCGGGGTGCACGGAGCGTCCTCCCGTCAGCCCGCGCGGTGGGCCGGGACGTCGGTGGTCACGTCGGCAGCATCGCGCTCGTCGTCCATGCGTTCCCGCAGGTCGGCGAGCGTGCGCTTGAGCATCCTCGAGACCTGCATCTGGCTCGCGCCCAGCTCCTCGGCGATGTCGCGCTGCGTCGCCTCGTCGACGAAACGCAGGAGCAGCACCCGGCGGGTTCGGTCGTCGAGGTCACGCAGGGCTGCGGAGAGCGCGACGTGGTCGCAGACCTGCTCCAGCTCCGGGTCGGTGACGGCGACCGCCGCACCGAGCGAGGTCTCGTCCCCGCCCGCAGTCGGGGCGTCGATGGAGAGCGGACGGAAGCTCGAGTCGTTGGCGTCGGCCTCGGCCAACGCCTCCGTGGGCACGCCGAGCTGCTCGGCGAGCTCGGCGCGCGACGGCGTGTGCCCGAGCTCCTGCTCCAGCTGCTGCCGCTGGGTGCGGGCGGCGATCCGCAGCTCCTGCACGCGGCGTGACGGTCGCACCATCCACCCGTGGTCACGGAAGTGGCGCTTGAGCTCGCCGGCGATGGTCGGCACGGCGAACGCGGCGAAGGAGCCGCCGTTGCCGACGTCGAAGCGGCTGATCGCCTTGACGAGGGCGAGGCGTGCGACCTGCACGAGGTCCTCCTCCTCGATACCCTTGTTGACGTAGCGGCGGGCCATGCCGTCGCTCAAGGGGAGGTAGAGCTCGACGATCCGCTCGTCGATGGAGTGGACGAGCTCGGTCGGGGTCTGCAGGCGACGCTCGAAGAGCTCGCGCGTGAGGTCGTCGCGCTCCTGGTGGTCGACGTGCCGGTCGGGGTGTGCGGAAATTGCCATGGTCTGCTCCGTCCAGAGGACGGCAGAGTCGGCACGGTGTTTGGACCGCTCGGCGTGCTTCGACCCTCGCACACCGATGGGCTCCGCAACAGCCACGAAACGAAGACCTGGCCGTGCCCGGTGGGCGTCAGTCGCGCTCCCGCTCCTCGAGGACGAGCAGGGCGAGGGCGACCACCGGTATGCCGGCGCGGGCCGCCGCTTCCTCGAGCCGGCGACGCGTGGTGCGCCGGCTGACGCCGTGGGCCTCGGCGAGCACGGCCACCGCCGTCGCCACCGTCCGTTCGTCGGCGAGCACGCGCGGAGCGTCCGCCGCTGCGACCCTGCTCCGGAAGGTGAGGTCGGCGTTCGCCACCGCTGCCGGCGCCCAGGCGCCGACGGTGTCGGCCAGGGCGGCCCGGCACGCGTCGAAGGTGTCGCGCCGGCTGCCGTAGAGGCTGAGGTCACCGATGACCCGGTCGTCGTCGACGATGGGGAGGCAGAGGCTGCTCAGCACCCCGGGCGCTGCCTGTGCCTCCGCAGATCGCTGCCACGCGTCCTCGTCGAGCGGATCCTCGGAGAGACCGTCCGCCGCGCTCGCCGACTCGTGGGGCAGGGCCGGCTCGGTCGTGTCAGCCACGTAGGTCAGGGTGATGTCCCGATGGCTGAAGCTCAGGCTGAGCCCGACGAGACCCGGCACGATCGCCTCGGCGCGCTCCACGACGTCCTCGAGGTCGGCCACAGCCCGCTCGTCGCCCGCAGCGACGAGCGAGCCGAGGGCGTCGCGGGTGGCGGGCACGGGCTCCATGGTGCGCCCGTACCCGGGATCGGGCGTCTGAGCGCCCCCGCCTCGTCCCGGCCTGTCCCGGCTCGGGAGGTGGGTCTCAGCCCTGGCGCGCGGTCGTCGCCAGCCCCTCGAGGAAGTAGCGCTGGGCGAAGGCGAACACCACGATCATCGGCAGCGTCGCGACCAGCGTCGCGGCCATCGCGATCTCCCAGTGGTACTCGCCCGACAGTGCGAAGCCGTCGACGATCTGCTTGAGGCCGCGCGGCATCGTGAAGTACTCCTCCGTCTGGAGGTAGATGAGCGGCTTCAGCAGGTCCGACCAGCTCGCCTGCAGCTCGAAGATGAAGACGATGATGAGGGCCGGGCGGCACAGCGGCAGCGCGATCCGGCGGAACAGGCCCAGGTGGCTGCAGCCGTCGATGCGTGCCGCCTCGAACAGCTCGCGGGGGATGCCGAGGAAGAACTGGCGCATGAGGAAGATGTAGAACGCCGAGCCGAAGAGGTTGTTGGCCCAGAGCGGCACCTGGGTGTCGATGAGCCCGAGCTGGTGCCAGATCAGGTAGACGGGGATCATCGTCACGGCTCCGGGCAGCATCATCGTGGCGAGCACGAGTCCGAAGAGCGGTCCGCGGAGGCGGAAGCGGAAGTAGGCGAAGCCGAACGCGACGAAGGCGCTCGAGAACGTGACGGCGAGGGCCGCCATGACCGAGACGACGCCGGAGTTGAAGAGCCACCGCACGACGGGTCCCGCGTCCCACACCTCGACGAAGTTCGACCACTGGACGGTCTCGGGCACGAGCCGGTTGTCGAAGACCTGTGACTTCGGCTTGAGGGCGGCGCCGACGAGCCAGATGAGCGGGTAGGTGAAGGCGATGCTGGCCACGAGCAGCAGCAGCCACCGCAGGAGCGCCCCGGGGCCCAGCCTCCGGCGGCGGACGCCGGCGGGCGTGAGCGGCTCGTTGGCCGTCGGACGCTCGACCGCGGCGGGGTCGAGCGGCGGGTCGAGCGGGGGAGGGGTCGCCTTCGTGTCGACGCTCATCGGGTCGAGCCTCCCTCGTAGTAGACGAAGCGGTTGCCGATGCGCACCTGCACGACGGTGATGAGCAGGATGATGACGAAGAGCACCCACGCCATGGCCGAGGCGAAGCCCATCTTGAAGAACTCGAAGGCGTTCTGGAACAGGTAGACCATGTAGACGAGGGACTCGTCGGAGGCCGTGGCCTTCTGCTGCGGTCCGTAGAACATCGTGTACGCCTGGTCGAACATCTGCATCGCGGCGATCGTGTGCGTGATGACGGTGAAGAAGAGCGCGCCGGAGATCATCGGCAGCGTGATGCTGACGAAGCGGCGCACCGGCCCTGCGCCGTCGAGCAGGGCCGCCTCGTAGAGCTGGCGGGGCACGTTGTTGAGGGCTGCCAGGTAGATGATGATGCTGCCGCCGACGGTCCAGAGGCTGACGATCGCGAGCGACGGCTTGAGCCACGCGGGGTCCGTCGTCCAGTTGGGGCCGGTGAGGCCGAACCACCCGAGCACCTGGTTGAGCAGCCCCCGCTGGCCGTTGAGCAGGAGCAGGAACATCGCCCCCGCTGCGACGGCAGGGGTCATCACCGGAAGGTAGAAGACGGTGCGGAAGAAGCCGGCGGCCCGACCCACGCGGTGCAGCAGCACGGCGAGCCCGAGCGCGACGGCGGTGCCGAGCGGTACGAAGAGGGCGGCATACACGAACGTGTTGGCGAGGGACTTGCCCACACGCGGATCGTCAAGCAGCTGTTGGTAGTTCGCGGCGCCCACGGAATGGGCCGGCTCCACGAGGGAGTAGTCGGTGAAGGACAGCCAGAGGCTCGCCACCATCGGCCCCGCCGTGAAGACGAGGAAGCCGACGATCCACGGCGTGATGAAGACGTAGGCCGCCCGTGCCTCCCGGCGCTGCAGGCGTCCGGCCCGCAGCCGCTCAGCCATTGCCGTTCGCCTTGCTGAAGGCCGCCTCTGCCTCCTTCTGGGCCTGGTCGAGGGCTTCCTGCGCGGACTGGCCGCCGAGGGCGCGCGTCACGGCGCTGCGCCACGCGGCGTCGATCTCGGCCCCGGCCGGCGAGGGGTTGAGGGCCACCGCGGTGTCGAGCGTGGCGTAGAGGTTGTCGATGGCCCGCTTGAATCCCGGGTCGGGCACGTCGGTGAGGTACTTCGCGCGGATCTCCTCGTCGGCCGGCTTGTTCGCCGTGAAGAGCCCGGTGAAGAAGCTCTTGTCCTGCTTCACCTTCGCCATGCGCGCGTCGGCCGCCTTGAGCCACGTCGCCTTGTCGGTGAGCGTCTTGGCCCACGCGCAGGCGGCGGTCGCGTTCTTCGAGCCCTTGGGAATCGCCCAGGCGCTGCCACCGACCATGCTGACGGGCTTGCCCTCGTGGTCGGTGAAGGGCGTGCTGTCGAGCTCGAGGCCCTTGCCGAGGAAGTCCCGGAGCACGTTGACGTACCAGTTCTCCATGGGGAAGGCCACGACGGTGCCTGCCGACAGCGGGTTCTTCTCGCCGAAGATGTCGAAGGCGTCGCGGAACGACTTGAAGCTCGTCCAGCCGCCCTGGTCGTTCACCAGCCCGAGCGTGAAGTCGAGGGCCTCGACGGCCTTGGGGTCGTTGAGGTTCGGGGCACCGTCGTCCTTGACGATGGTGGCGCCGTTCGCCGTGGCCCACAGGGGGAAGTACTCCGGCAGCTTCGGGTCGAAGCCGATGCGCTGGAGCTTGGCGCCGTTCTTGGCGAACAGCTTCGCGGTCGTCGCCTTGAG
Organism: Terrabacter sp. NPDC000476; assembly: GCF_040300125.1. Taxonomy (NCBI): domain Bacteria; kingdom Bacillati; phylum Actinomycetota; class Actinomycetes; order Micrococcales; family Intrasporangiaceae; genus Terrabacter; species Terrabacter sp. NPDC000476. The sequence continues at coordinate 902,423 of NZ_JBEPDF010000001.1, read as the reverse complement.
GGCGGCCCAGTCCTTGGTCTGGATGGCACTCGTCGGGACGCCGGCCGTCTTGAGCGTCTTGGCGTCGACGAGGTTCGTCGTGACGACGTAGAACTCCGGGATGCCGTAGACCTTGCCACCGAGGGTCACCGACCGCATCGCGGCCTCGCGGTACTGGCTGGTGTCGATCCGCTGCTGCGCGATGCAGTCGTCGAGCGGCACGACGGCGCCCTTCTTGGCGTAGGTGCCGACGAGGTTGCGGTCCATGTAGACGAGGTCGGGCGGGTTGCCGCTGGCCAGCGCCGTCAGGAACTGCTGGGCGTCGAAGTCGCCCTTGGCGTTGCTGACCGTCACACCGGGATAGGCCTGCTTGAAGGCCGCCACCCGAGCCTGGCCCACCTCGTCCTCGCCGCCGAAGCCCATGATCTTGAGCGTTCCGGCGGGCGTCGCGCCGGCCGTGCCCGCGGCGGCGCCGCCGGCGTCGCCTCCCCCCACGCCCGCACACCCCGCGAGCAGCGTGGCGGTCGCCGCCACGATCACGAACCTGGATCGCATCATCGCCTCTCTCCCGGTGCGCCCTGTGCACCCTCGAGGGCAGAAGTACCCCTGCTCCTCCAGGAGAAACGCTTCTCGCGGAGGAGCCGGTGCCGGCCGCACGAGAACTGGGTAAGGGACCGTCACGAGCGCGACGAGAGGAGGCGCCATGGTCGATGGCACCGCCCGGAATACACCGGGGGAGCTCTCCGTCGCGGCTCGGCGGACGCTGCGCACGGCCCGGGCCTTCATGGAGACGAACGCGGCGGAGGCCGTCAGCCTCGACGACATCGCCGCCGCGGCCCACGTCACCGTCCGCTCCGTCCAGTACGCGTTCGCCGACGTCGGGTCCACTCCGCTCGCCTACCTGCGCCACGTGCGGATGGGACGCGCACACCTCGACCTCGTGGCAGGCAGCGTCGACCGTGGCGACAGCGTCACGGAGATCGCGATGGCGTGGCGATTCGGTCACCAGGGGCGGTTCGCGGCGGCCTACCGCGCGCGCTACGGCCTGCTTCCCAGCGCCACGCTCGCGCGACGCGCCTGAGCTCAGATCGGGTCGTCGATCGTTTCGTCCTCGGCGTGGACCAGCCCCACGAGGTCGAGGACGGACGCCGCCGGCGTGCCGCGAGGTGCCACGAGGGTGGGAGCCAGGTCGTGCACCGCCATGCGGTCACGGAGGTCGAACAGCACGCGCACGGCGGCGCTCGCCAGCAGGTCGACCCCCGACAGGTCCACCGTGAGCGGGTGGACACCGCCGCGGCTCGCGACCTCGAGCTCGTCGGCGAACCTCGGGGCCGTCATGCTGTCGAGGACACCGCTCACCCGCAGGCGGCGTGGGGGACCTGCGTCGACGACGAGGTCCAGCTCCGACTCGGGGCGTCGACCGCGGTCGGCGTCGGTGGCGGCGCTGCCCAGCGCCACCGCCCGGCTGAGCCCGTGGCGTAGGACCGCCCGGGTGCTGCCGTCGTGGTGCAGCTCGAGGCTGTCGGCCGCTCGGGACACGAGCCAGAGGCCCCGGCCCCTCGAGACGGACGGGTCGGGCGGCTCGCGCCACTCGCCGTCGTCCGCGACGACGAGCTGGAGCTCGCCGGTGGGCAGGAGCGCGCCGTCCAGGTGCACCGGGCCGGGGCCGTCGGGACGCGCGGGGTACGCGTGCTCGACCACGTTGGCGACGAGCTCGGTGACGGCGAGCTCGAGCACCTGCGTGTCGGGGCGCTCCGGCTCGATCTCGTGGATCCAGTCGAGCACGGCCGAGCGGGCGGCGCTGACGCTGGCGAGGTTCGCCGGCAGCTCGACGTGCAGGGCGGGGAGTCGGGGGCGCCGCTGGACGGCGACGGCCGTCACGTCGTCGTCGTAGCCGTTACGGGTGAGCAGCTCCACGCAGTCGCGCACGGTGCGCTCGGCGCCCGAGGTCGGGGCGTGCGCGGGCATGACCTGGTTGCGGAGCGCGTCGGCGGCGGTGCGGGCCAGCCGCTCGAGCCCGAGCGGCAGTGGCTGCCCGCGCTGCTCGACGAGCCCGTCGGTGTAGAGCAGCAGGAGGTCGTCCGGGCCGAGGCGGTCGGGCCGCACGGCCACCTCGGGTCCGGTGCCGAGAGGGGCCCCGCCGGTGGGTGTGAAGAAACGCGTGCTGCCGTCAGGGCTGACGACGAGCGGCGGCGGGTGGCCGCAGGTGGCGTACTCGAGGCGCCCGTCCGCGGGATCGAGGACCACGGCGCAGACCGTCGCAGCGCGCAGGGTCGACGTGCTCCCGGCGAGCCCGTCGACCCAGTCGAGCGACTGCACGAGGTCTCCGGTGTGGGCCAGGACGGCGCCCAGCACCGCCCGCAGCTGCCCCATGGCCGCCGACGCCGCCACACCGTGACCCACGACGTCGCCCACCACGACGGCGAGCCGGCCGTCCGCGAGCGGGATGGCGTCGAACCAGTCGCCGCCGGCCGCCTGGTCCTGCGACGCCACGAGGTAGCGTGCGGCGAGGTCGACGCCGTCGATGACGGGCACGCTGTGGGGGAGCAGCGCGTTCTGCAGCTGCGTGACGACGTCGCGGGCGGCGGCATACCGCTGCTCGGCCTCGGCGGCGCGCGTCTGGGCGGACAGCCGCTCACGCACCCGGTCGGTGACGTCCGAGACGACGATGAAGACCCCGTCGGCCGGCCCCGGGGAGGCGTCGCCCGCGTCCGTGGCGCCCGAGGGGCCCTCGGCGTCCGTGGCGCTCCCGGTGTCGTGCCAGGGGGAGAGCGTGAAGTCGATGTAGAGCTCGTCCGGGGTGCTCGACCCGTTCCGCTCGATCTGCACACGCCACTCGCGGGCCACCGTCGGCTGCCCCGTCTGCAGCACGGACAGCGTGAGGTCGTAGAGCTGTTGGCTCACGACCTCGGGGAAGACCTCGGTGAACGTCCTGCCGATGAAGTCGGTGCGGCCCGCCATCGCTCGATAGGCGGCGTTGGCTGCGACGAAACGCAGGTCGGAGCCGCGCAGCGCCGTCTGCGCGACCGGGTTCGCCTCGAAGGCACGGCGCACGAGCTCCGCCTCGCCCACCCGGCGCGCGAGCTCCGCGTCATCGGGGTCCATCGCACCACCATAGGCAGCCCTGCCGCCGGCGCGTGGGCTGTGCGCGAGCACGGCAGGAACGAGCCGCGCGAGAGGGGCGGGACGCCGCGGCGAACGTAGACTCCGGAGGGAAGGCCCCAACCACGACCGACGGTCGACCCCTCGCAGTGACCGGTCCGGCGTCGAGGAAGGAAGCTGACGCGATGAGCAGCCCGGAACCACAGCCCGTGTGGGTCGATACGAACCGACACCGCTCGATGGGCACGGCGGACCTCGCCCTCGAGTTCGTCGAGCTGAACAGCTATCTGCATGCCGGTGGCGACCAGGAGTCGGCGCTCCAGCGCCTCATCGACCTGGCCGTCACGGCGATCGATGGGTGCGAGTGGGCGGGCCTGACCGCCTGGCCGCAACAGGGACGTCCCTACAGCCTCGCGTGCTCCGACGACGTCGCGGCGAGCGTCGACGGGATCCAGCACGAGCTGCAGGACGGGCCGTGCCTGCGGGCCGCGGACGCCACGATGCCCGTCCGCGTCGAGGACGTCACCGCCGACCGTCGCTGGCCGATCTTCTGCGAGGCGGTGGCGGCGCGCACCCCCGTGCGCAGCGTGCTCGCCTTCCCCATCCAGGAGCGCCCGGTCCGCGCGGCGCTCAACCTCTACAGCGGACAGCGGTGCGCCTTCGGGGCGGAGACCCAGGCCGGCGTCGCGCTCTTCGCCGCGCACGCCCGCATCCTGCTCATGCACGCCGCACAGGCCGACAAGGCCGCGAACCTCCACCGGGCGCTGGGCACCAGCCGTCAGATCGGCGAGGCCATCGGCATCCTCATGGGCATCCACAAGCTGTCCGAGGCGCAGGCCTTCGAGCAGCTGCGAGCATCGAGCCAGCACCTCAACCGGAAGCTCGCCGAGATCGCCGAGCACGTCACGATGACCGGCGACCTCCCGGAGCGCTAGCCCGACCAGCACGGCCGCGGCGCCCCATCCTCCGCAGCCGGTGCGACCTCAGGAGACGACGGCGTCGATGGCCTTCTTCATCGCGCTCGGCTGCTCCGGTCGTCGCGGCGCCCGCTCCCGGGCAGCCAGCAGCTCCTCGCCGAGCTCCTGCAGCGCCTTGCGGCCCAGGCCCTCGCGCACCTTGGGGAACCAGTCCTGCTCCTCCTCGTCCATGTGGTGCTCGACGTTCTCGATGAGCACCGTGGTCTTGGCGTCGAAGCGCTCGTCGGTCGCGTCCATGGTCGAGAGCTCGAGGCAGAGCACGTCGGCGACGTGGTGCTCCTCGTAGGACTCGAGCACGTCGTCCTCGAGGTCGGGCAGCAGCTCGCGCACGCGGGGGTACATCACCTCGTTCTCGATGTAGGTGTGCACCGTCAGCAGCTCGAGGATCGTGTCGACGACGCCCTGCTTCTGCACCGGCGTCTGGCCCTGCTTGCGGAAGGCGCGGAACTGCTTGCGCACCTCCTGGTGGTCCTGCTTGAGCAGGACGATGGCATCCGTGGACATGTGGCTCTCCTGACGTCGGGGCCGCCCACAACTCGCAGGCGGCGCGTGGCCTCCCCCTACCCACTCGCCGCAGCCACGACCGTCGTCCGGCAGCGCCCGGCCGCGCACTCCTGGAGCGACGCCGCCGGGGTTTCCCGCTCCGGCCCTGGGGTATGTTCCGGGCACTCCACCCCGAGAGGACATCGTGACCCCGGATGCCGTCGTCATCGGTAGCGGGCCCAACGGGCTCGTCGCCGCCAACCTCCTCGCCGACGCCGGCTGGTCGGTCGTCGTGCTCGAGGAGCAGGACCGGCCCGGCGGCGCGGTGTGGAGCGACGAGTCGGTCGCGCCCGGTCACGTCCACGACACCTTCAGCTCGTTCTACCCTCTCGCCGCGGGATCGCCGACGGTGCAGGCCCTGCACCTCGAGCAGCACGGGCTCGAGTGGTCGAGGGCCCCGTCGGTGCTCGGCCACGCCTTCCCCGACGGGCGCTGGGCGGTGCTCCACGACGACCGCAACGACACCGCGAGTGCGCTCGACGCCGACGCGCCCGGTGACGGACAGGCCTGGCTCGACCTCTGCGCGACCTGGGACCGGGTCGGCGACGACCTCGTCCGCTGCCTCCTCAGCCCGTTCCCTCCGGTGCGTGGCGGCGCGGGCATGGCGCTGCAGCTGACCCGCGCGGGCGGCCTGGGGCTCGTGCGCGAGCTGCTCATGCCGGCCCGGTCGCTCACCGAGCACCGGTTCCGCGGGGAGGGCGCGCGGATGCTCGTCGCCGGCAACGCCGGCCACGCCGACATCCCCCTCGAGTCGCCCGGCTCGGCCGTCATGGGTCTCCTCCTCGCCATGCTCGGGCAGACCGTGGGCTTCCCGGTGCCCCGGGGAGGGGCGGCCGCGCTGAGCGGTGCGATGGTGCGGCGGCTCGAGTCCCTGGGCGGGGAGGTGCGGCTCGGCGAGCGTGTCACCGAGGTGTGCGTGCGCTCCGGGCGCGCGGTCGCCGTGCGCACCTCGTCGGGTGAGGTCCCGGTCAGGCGCGCCGTGCTGGCGGACGTCTCCGCCCCGGCCCTCTTCGGGGGCCTGGTGGGATGGGACGCGCTGCCGACGAAGCTGCGCGACCGCATGTCGCGCTTCGAGTGGGACCCCTCGACCGTCAAGGTCGACTGGGCCCTGAGCTCACCCGTGCCCTGGTCGAACGCCCCCGACCGTGCGCCGGGAACCGTCCACGTCGCCGACTCGATGGATGACATGACCCTCGCCGGCGGGCAGGTGTCGGCCGGCCTCGTGCCCGAGCGACCCTTCCTCCTCGTCGGCCAGATGGGTGTCGCCGACCACACGAGGGTTCCGGACGGCGGCGAGGCTCTCTGGGCGTACACCCATGTGCCGCAACGGGTTCGGAGTGATGCCGCCGAGGGGCGTCACGGCGTGCGACCCGTGACCGGCAGCTGGGACGAGTCCGACCTCGAGGCCATGGCCGAGCGCGTCGAGCAGCGCATCGAGAGCCGCGCGCCCGGCTTCCGCGACCGCATCACCGCGCGTCGCGTGCTCGGTCCGCGTGAGCTCGAGGCGCTCGACAGCAACCTCGTCGGTGGGGCGGTCAACGGCGGCACGGCGGGCCTGCACCAGCAGCTCGTCTTCCGCCCCGTGGCCGGCACGGGGCGTGCCGAGACGCCGGTGCGGGGCCTCTACCTGGCATCCGCGTCGGCGCACCCGGGGGGCGGGGTGCACGGAGCCTGCGGGGCCAACGCCGCACGGGCCGCGTTGTGGCACCACCGAGCCCGACCACCATGGAGGAAGCAGTGAGCACGACGAAACGCGTCATCCGCGCCGAGCCGGAGTCGGTCTTCGACGTCCTCGCCAACGGCTGGAGCTACAGCCAGTGGGTGGTGGGCGCCTCACGGGTGCGGGCGGTCTCGGAGGACTGGCCGGCGGAGGGCACGCACATCCACCACTCGGTGGGTGCCTGGCCGATGCTCATCGACGACACCACCACCGTCGTCCGGTCGGAGCGACCTGATCTCCTCGAGCTCACGGTGCGCGCCTGGCCGACGGGCGAGGGGGTCGTGCGCATCTCGTGCCGGCCGGTTGCCGAGGGCACGGAGGTGACGATGGAGGAGGACGCGTCGGGAGGCCCGGCCCAGCTCGTGCCGAAGCCGGTGCGCGACGTCGTGCTCGACCGCCGCAACCGCGAGTCGTTGCGCCGCCTGGCCCTGCTCGCCGAGAAGGCCCACGACGACGAGGACCACCGGGCCTGAGTCGCCCGACCCGCCCCGGGCATCGGGCGATCAAGGGTCGGCGGGACACGAGCCGGAGCCGCGGCGGTCACGCCCGGGGCCGGGTGTCCTCGTCCGCCCCAGCCGTGACCTCCCAGGCACCGCCGGGCCGTCGCCGGGCCAGTCCGAGCTCGGCGAAGGCGTCGAGCCACCCCTCCATCGGCCACCAGCCCCAGCGCTGCGCGAAGCGGTTGGCGTTCTCGACGACGTCGTGCAGGTGCGCCACCGGGGGCGAGCTCGTCGGGTGGTGCTGGTGGTGGGCGCGGGCACCGCCGATCCACCGCAGACCACCGCCCGCCACGCGCAGCCGCTGGGCGAAGTCGGTGTCCTCGCCGCCGTAGCCGACGTAGGTCTCGTCGAAGCCGCCGATCGCCGCCCACGAGCGCGCGGTCAGGGCGAACGAGAGCGACCAGAAGAGGTTGAGGTCGGTGCCGGCGCGCACCTCGTCGGGCCGGAGCACCGGCCGCGCGGGGTGCGGGTCGGCCAGCGTGTCGAGGTCGAGCTCGAGGTAGTCGCGGCCGCCGGGTGCCGGGGGCAGGTAGGCGACCTCGCCGCACCAGACGAGGGGTGCCCACGGATCCGACTGCGGCAGCTGCGGACCCGACTGCGTCGCGAGCGCGTCGGCATAACGCTCGACGAGCCCCGGTGACGGGATGCAGTCGACGTCGAGCAGCACGAGCCGGTCGGCGCCGGCCGCGAGGGCGACCTCGACACCCCGGTTGCGGGCAGCGGCGAGCGGGAGCTGCGGGCCTCGCCTCGCGACGTCGACGACCCTCGTGCGTCGTGCGGCGGGCCTCGACGCCACCACCTGCTCCACCTCGGGGTCGTCCATGGCCACCACGACGTGCAGGTCGACCGACTTCGTCTGGCGCGCGAGGCCGTGGAGCTGCCGGTCGAGGTGGGCGTGGCGACCGTGCACGATGGTGACGACCGCGATGGTCGGCGCGTTCGTGCTCACGAGACCGCGACGGCGTCTGCCGCCGACCCGGGCGTGGGTGTGGGCGTGGACGTGGGTGTGGGCGTGGAGAGCTTGCGCACCAGGGACTCCAGGACCGCTGCGGCGGTGGCGGCGCCGTGACCGGAAGACCAGTGCTGCCAGCGGGATCCGCCGATCGCGCGCGCTCGTGCGAGCAGTCCGGGCCACTCGTCGGGGTCGGTGGGCCACGCCGGCAGCCCGACCGCCATGCCGAGCCGGTCCACCGCCGTGGCCGTGGCGACCTGCTCGTCGAACGGCCGTGGCTGGGCCACGACGACCGCGGGGCGCCGCGCCGCGGCCACCTCGGCCACGGCGTTCTGGCCCCCGTGCGTGACGACGACGTCGGCCCGGGCGAGGTCGGCCCACAGGTCGCGGGAGGGCGACGCGGGGGAGCGCTCCACCCACTCCCAGCCGGGGGTCGCCGCCCGGGCCGCCTCGACCTGCGCCGGCGACGTCTGCCGGCCGCCACCGCCCCACACGACGAGCACCCGCGGAGGGCGCCCGAGCCCGCCGCTGCCGCGGCAGTCCGGCGTGCGGCCGTCGAACCGCGAGATGCCGCCCACCGCGGCCAGCTTGCCCACCCACGACTCGGGCCAGTCGCGGGAGTGCGCGCCCTCCGGCCAGGGCGCCAGCAGCGCGTCGGCGAGGTCGTGGGCGAGCCGGTGCGGGGGATCGGTGCGGCGCCCCGGGAGGGTGACGACGACCACCGGGACGCCGCACAGCCGCACGGTGAGGGCGACCTCGACCGAGACGTCGACGACGACGAGGCCGGGGCGGGTGCGGGTCACCCAGTCGGCGACCTGCGCGGTGCGTTCGGCCAGCCCGGGGTCGTGGCGGGGCACCCAGTGCAGCGTGCCGTTCGCGGTCTGGTCCGTCGGGCCCCCGGGCGCCAGCGCTGCGGCGTCGTCCCGCGCCAGGCGGACCCACGGGCCGGACCACCCCTCGGGTGCAGGGAGGGAGCTCAGGCCGGTGACCGGCACGTCGAGGTGGGCGGCCACGGCCTGGAGGCGGCTGACGTGCCCGAGCCCGTGGTGGTGGGCGTACCAGCCGATCACGCGGCACCCTGCACGCTCGAGAGCGCGTGGTAGAGCGCGACGTAGTCGTCAACCATGCGCGTCACGGAGCAGTGGGCGATGGCGTGGTCGCGGCAGTCCCGGCGATCGAGGGCAGCCGCGGCCTCCACGGCCACGGCGCCCTCGGCGGCCGTCGAGGCGGGCGGCAGGAGGACGCCGACGGACGGGGACACGAACTCGCGCAGCCCGCCGCGGTCGAGGGCGACGACCGGCGTCCCGCAGGCGAGCGACTCGGCGGCGACGAGGCCGTAGGGCTCGTCCCACTCGGGCGTGACGAGGGTGACGGCGCTCGAGCCGAAGAGGTCGGCGAGGCCACGGCTGTCGAGGTGCCCGACGTGCTCGATGCCGTCACCGAGCAGGGGCGCGACGACCTCCACGAAGTAGGCCGGGTCGCCCACGGGTCCGGCGAGCCGCAGGCGGCGGCCGGCCGCTCTGGCGACGGCGATGGCCCGATGCGGGGCCTTCTCGGGCACGAGGCGCCCGGCCCAGGCCAGGTCGGGCCCGCCCGCACCGGGCAGCCAGCGCCCGGTGTCGACGCCGTTGTGCACGACCCCGGGCTGCACGACGTGCGACCACGCCCGGGCCGTGTGCTCGCTCACGGCGACGTAGTGGCTGTTGCGACGGTGCGGTCGGCCGGGTCCGCCGGCGGTCGCGCCCGAGTCGATGGCGATGGCCGGTTCGAGCCACGGGGTGGGCGGCGTGTGCAGCGTGGTGAGCACCGGGGCGGGGAGCGAGCTCGCCATCGCGACCGGTAGGTGGTGCAGGCTGTTGTTGTGCACGACGTCGACGTCACGCCGGCCCTGCAGGGCCACCAGCACCTGGAGGTAGGCGTGGTGCTCGCGCAGCCACCGCTCCGGCACCATCGAGACGTCCTGGCGGGCGGCGTCCGTCAGCTGCAGCGGCGCCACGTCGAGGGGCACCGCCCCGAGCGCCGGGTCGCTGCCCGGCGCTGCGAAGAGCGACACCTCGATGCCGCGGTCGGCGAGACCGCGGGCGAGGTGCCACGTCAGCGACTCGAGGCCGCCCGCGAAGGGCTCGGCGACGGCATACGTCGACGCGGCGAGGATCACGACGTGCACGCGACACCCCCGGCGGCGACGGCAGCGAGCACTGCGGCATAGACCTCGTCGTGCGCCCGCGCGACGGCGACGCGCTCACGCGCCCGCTCGAGCGGGTCGGCCCGCCACTGCGGACGGTCGCGGTGGGCCGTGAGGAGCGCGTCGCGCAGCGAGCCCGCCGCCACGGGGTGGGCGCCACCGTCGGCGGCCGCAGCGCTCTCGCCGGCGACCGCGTAGAGCAGGCAGGGGCGCTGGTCCGCGTAGTAGCCGCAGTCCGGGGCGACGACCGTCGTGCCGAGGTCGTGGCACGCCTCGAGCCAGCCGGAGTGCGTGCCGAAGCGGTAGGGCAGCAGCGAGACGTCGAGCGCCTCGAGGTAGTCCCAGAGCTCGTCGTCGGTGAAGTAGTCGTGGACGTGCAGCTCGACGTCACCTCGGCGCTCCAGCTCGCGCAGCCGGTCGGCCAGCGCGGGCTCGTGGCGGTCGAAGCCGGGTGTCATGACGTCGGTGTGCGCATCGACCCTGAGGCGTGCGCCCGGCATGAGCGGGAGCGTGTCGACGACGGCCTCGATGACCGGGAGCGGGTCCATGCCGGCGCGGAGGCTCTTGGCGTGGACGCCGACGACGAAGGGGTCGTCGGGCCCGCGCTGCCGGCGCGGGCGCGACAGCCGCGGCTCCTCCACCACGTGGGGGTGCGGCACGACGGTGGCCTCGCGCTCCCACCGTGCCCGCACCTCCGCCGCCGCACCGCGCGTGAGGGTGAGCAGCGCGTCGGCGGCCGGCACGAGCACGTCGAGCTGCGCGTCGTGCAGGGCCCGGTCGAGCTGGTGCGGGTTGCGCAGGTCGTGCACGGTGAGCACGAGCGGCTTGCCGTGGCGCCGCAGGCACGCCACGAGGTCGGCCAGGTCGGCCGGTGACACGGCGTCGAAGCCGAAGTGGACGTGCATGAGGTCGAAGTCGTCGGCGTGCGCGTCGACCCAGCCCGGCTCGAGCATCCGCGGCGGCCACCACTGCGCGTCGGGCACGTCGGCCCGGGGCCGGGGGTCGGCCAGCCGCACGGCCGTCGGCTCACCGGCCGGCGGGTCGAGGTGGCGCACGTAGACGTGCCCGGCGGGGACGGAGGCGATGACGGGGAGCACGCAGCTGCCTTTCGGAGCAACCGGACGCCGAGGGCGAGGGGTCGGCGTGGGTGAGGGGCGAGGCCGCGTGGTTGGAGCCTGTCCAGGCAGGCATACCCCGTGCGCCGCCCGGGGAGACGCTTCGGACGAACGGCGCGTCCGCGCGCGTGCCTGGGTACGGGCCGTGGGTAAGGGACCGGGAGTCGACGCCGACGACCAGCCCGGCGGCCCGGTCGCACCGACCGCCGCCGTACGCCACCGAACCGAAGGACCACCGATGTCCGAGATCGCCGACCGCGCCGAGGCGCTGGTGCGCCATGACGACAAGGGCGGCTTCCCTGCCCAGCAGCAGGAGCCACCCGGGCTGACGACGGCGATGGAGCCACGACCCGACCACGGCGAGGAGACCTACGTCGGCCACGGCAGGCTCGAGGGCAAGCGCGCCCTCATCACGGGAGGTGACTCGGGCATCGGACGAGCGGTCGCGATCGCCTTCGCCCGTGAGGGCGCCGACGTCGCCATCAGCTACCTCCCCTCGGAGCAGGCCGACGCCGAGGAGACGCTGGCCTGGGTGGAGAAGGCGGGACGGCGCGGCGCGCTGCTGCCCGGTGACCTCGTCGACCGGCAGACCTGCATGGGGGTCGTCGCCGACGCCGTGCGCGATCTGGGTGGCCTCGACATCCTCGTCAACAACGCCGGCTACCACTGGGCCCGGGGACCTGAGGGGCTCGAGGGACTGCGGCCCGAGCACGTGGAACGCGTGCTGCGCACGAACCTGTACGCCGTCATGTGGCTCTGCCAGGCGGCCCTGCCGCACCTGGCCCCCGGGTCGTGCATCCTCAACACGACCTCGATCCAGGCCTACGACCCCTCACCCGCGCTGCTCGACTACGCCGCGACCAAGGCCGCGCTCAACAACCTCACCGTCAACCTCGCGGCATCGTTGGGACCGAAGGGCATCCGCGTGAACGCCGTGGCGCCCGGCCCGATCTGGACCCCGCTGCAGCCGGCGACCCGGGAGGGCGACACACTGGAGACCTTCGGGGCCGACACGCCGCTGGGGCGCGCCGGGCAGCCGGGGGAGGTGGCACCCGCCTACGTCTTCCTGGCCTCACCGGCCGACGCGAGCTACGTGTCGGGCACGGTGCTGGGCGTCACCGGCGGTGGCGCGGTCTTCTGACGGCTCCCGACCGAGCGAGGGGCGGCGTCAACGGGCTGCCCATCCTGTGAGACAGGTCGAGGGCGAACATGACTCGACGTTGGGGCGACGATAACGTGACGTTGTGAACGCGGCGATCCCGCCGGCGCGCGTCCGACCCCCTGGGTGACCAGGGCCCCGGAGGACGTCCGGAGCGCCGGGGCCGGGAGCCGCGCGAGCGGGTAACGACGCCCGCCTCCGTCCCCTGCCACGTCGCCGCCCCGAAGGACTTCTCCATGCCCGTGCTCAAGCGCTCCCTCGCCGTCTCGGCCGCTGCTCTCGTCGCGCTGTCCCTGACGGCCTGCGGCGGCTCGTCGGCCGGCCAGACCGCCGCCGACAACCCGTACGACCTCCAGCAGCCGGGCACGCTGCGTGCCGGCACGCTGACCGACGCCCCACCGAACGTCTTCCTCAAGGACGGGAAGTTCACCGGCTTCGACAACGACCTGCTGACCGCGGTCGCCGGCAAGCTCGGCCTCAAGGTCGAGTTCGTCGGCACCGAGTTCAGCTCGCTCCTCGCCCAGGTGAAGACGCGCAAGTTCGACGTCGGCTCCTCCTCGATCAGCATCACCGAGGCGCGCAAGAAGACGGTCGACTTCACGAACAAGTACGACTTCGGCTTCCTCGGCCTCGACGTGCCGAAGGGGTCGCCGATCACCTCGTTCGACCAGCTGCCCGGCAAGCGCGTCGTCGTCGTGCAGGGCACGGTGCAGGACGACTACGTCACGCGCGAGAACCTCAACCCGGTGCGCGTGCCCGACTACAACGCGGCGCTCAACCAGCTGCGGGCCGGCACGGCGGACGCCTGGATCACCCCGGCCGAGATCGGCGAGAAGACCGCCGGCGACTCCGGCGGCAAGGTCCTGGCCGTCGCCAAGCAGCTCGACCCCGGTGGCATCGCGTATGCCGTCGCCCCCGGCAACGACAAGCTGCGGGCCGCCCTCGACAAGGGCATCGACGAGGTCGTCGCCGACGGCACGTGGGAGAAGCTGCAGAAGCAGTACTACCCGAGCCGCGAGATCCCCGAGGACTTCACGCCCGGCAGCGGCGCCGCGGCCGGCGCCACCCCGTCGACCACACCGTGACGACCGAGTGCCCGAGCACCCCTGAGAGGAGGGCGACGTGGACATCCTGACCACGCTGCGCGAGACGTTCTTCGACCTCGACGCCATGCGCGAGGCCCTGCCCGAGCTGGTCACGGTCGGGCTGCCCAACACGCTCCTGCTCGCGCTGACCTCGGCCGTCATCGGCACGGTGCTCGGCATGGTGCTCGCGGTGTGCGGGCTCTCGCACCGACGCTGGTTGCGTTGGCCCGCAAGGATCTTCACCGACGTCTTCCGTGGTCTGCCCGCGGCGGTGACCATCCTGCTCATCGGCGTCGGGCTGTCTCCCGTCGGGCTGCAGATCTGGGGACCCAACCCCTACCCGCTCGGCATCCTCGCGCTCTCGCTCATCGCGAGCGCCTACATCGGGGAGATCTTCCGCTCCGGCATCCAGAGCGTCGAGGCCGGCCAGCTCGAGGCGGCTCGCGCCCTCGGCTTCAGCCGCCCCTCGGGCATGCGCCTCGTCGTCATCCCGCAGGGGGTGCGCCGCGTGCTGCCCGCCCTCGTCAACCAGTTCATCGCCCTCATCAAGGAGAGCTCGCTCGTCTACTTCCTCGGGCTGCTCGCGAGCCAGCGCGACCTCTTCCGCATCGGCCAGGACGCCGCGGCGAACACGGGCAACCAGTCGGCGCTCGTGCTCGCGGGCCTGTTCTACCTCGTCGTCACCGTGCCGCTCACCCACGCCGTCAACGCGATCGACCGCCGTCTGCGCGACGGACGCCGCGACGACGGCGCCGCCCACGCGCCCGACGCCGACGAGCCGTCGGGGAGCCCCGAACCCGCCCTCGCCGTGACCCAGGAGCCCCGATGACGACCGAGACGAGCCCGACCGGGACGAGCCCCTCCGCGACGAGTGCCGGCGTGTCGGTCGCGACCCGCGACGTCCACCTCGCCTTCGGCAGCAACCAGGTGCTGCGCGGTGTCGACCTCGAGGTGGCGGCGGCGACGACCGCCTGCGTCATTGGTCCCTCCGGGTCGGGCAAGTCGACGCTGCTGCGCGTCGTCAACCGCCTGCTCGAACCCGACCGCGGCGACGTGCTCCTCGACGGGCGCAGCGTCCTGGCCGACAACCCCGACCTGCTGCGCCAGCGCGTCGGCATGGTCTTCCAGCACTTCAACCTCTTCCCGCACAAGACGGTGCGCGCCAACATCACCCTCGGGCTGACCAGGCTCAAGGGGCTGGGCAAGGACGAGGCCGCCGAGCGCGCGCTCCACCACCTCGACCGGGTGGGCCTCGCGCACAAGGCGGACGTGCGCCCTGCCACCCTCTCCGGTGGGCAGCAGCAGCGCGTGGCGATCGCCCGCGCCCTCGCCATGGAGCCCGAGGTGATGCTCTTCGACGAGGCCACCTCGGCCCTCGACCCCGAGCTCGTCAAGGGCGTGCTCGCGACGATGGCCGACCTCGCCGCCGAGGGCATGACGATGGTCGTCGTGACGCACGAGATGGGCTTCGCCCGCTCCGTGGCCCAGCAGGTGCTCTTCATGGACCACGGCCGCGTCGTCGAGTCCGGGGCGCCCGACCAGCTGTTCGAGGCGCCGCGCACCGAACGGCTCCAGCGGTTCCTCTCCCAGGTGCTCTGACCCGGGCCGCCGCCGGCGGGCCGGGGCTCAGTCGGGCCGGGTGGGGTCGTCGCCCACGCCCAGGCGGATCTTGCCCTTGCTCGGGCACTCGGCCACGTGCGCCTCGGCGTCGCGTCGTGCCTTGTCGCGCGCCCGGCGGGCGGGGCCGGTCCAGTCGCAGCTCTTGCAGTAGCCGAGGACGAAGGCGCCGTCCTCCTGCGTCGAGTCCGCGCCGAGCTTCTCGAGCGTGGCCTGCAGGCGGTTGCCGTCGGCGTCCTCGACGGTCAGCTCGTGTCCACGACGCCTGAAGAACCTCGGGCCGCTGCGGGGCTTCGCCATGGCCCCATCGTCCCCTGCCACCGACCCGCTTGCCCAGCCGGGTCCGGCCCGGCCGTCCGGTCCGGTGCGGGGCCCGGCCCGCGCACGAGGTGCCAGACTGGTCGGAACGCGAAGGAGGAGCGCCGTGGGCACTGCGAGTGGGCCCCGCCCCCTGGTCCTGCGTCTGCCCGGCGGGGCGGAGGCGCGCGCCGTGTGCGTCGACTCCGGTGCCGAGCTCACGACCGCCCTCGAAGCCCTGGGGCTGCGTTCGCCCGTGCCCGTCGTCGTCGTGGTCGGCGGCGCCTCGGGGCTGGGGCCGCGGGCGAGCGGGGACCTGCTCGCCGTCGTTCGGGACGGACTGCTCGCGGCGTGCGAGACCACCGGTGCCGTCGTGCTCGACGGGGGCACGGACGCCGGGGTCATGGCGCTCCTCGGGCAGGCGCGTGACGTGGGCTCGCCCGTCACGCTCGTCGGGGTGGCCGCCCGCGGGACCGTCGACCTCCCCGGCGAGGACGGTCGGGAAGGCACCGCGAGGCTCGAACCACGGCACGACGCGTTCGTGCTCGTGCCGGGCGACGAGTGGGGCGCCGAGTCGCCGTGGATCGCCGCGGTCGCCATGGTGCTGGCGGGCGACGCGCCGTCGGTGACCGTGGTGCTCAACGGCGGTGACATCGCGTATGCCGACCTGCGGCACAGCGTGTCGCAGCGCCGTCCCGTCGTCGCCCTCGCCGGCTCGGGCCGCACCGCCGACGAGCTCGTCGCGGCCGTTCGCGGGCAGGGTCGTGACACGCGCGCCGTCCAGCTCGCGCGCTCGGGCATGGTCGAGGCCGTGGAGGTGGCGCAGCCCGACGCCGTGCGACGCAGGATCGTGCAGCTGCTGACCGGTCGGTCCTCAGGGCCGGCCTCCGGCGGCGACGACCGTCGTCACGACCAGACGCCCCTCGGGTGAGCGCGGCGAGATGAGGCTCTGGTCGCCGTCGGGCGCCATCTCGACGAGGTGGACGGGCCGGCCCACCGCCCGGAGGGCGGCCGCGTAACGGCGGGCGTCGGGCAGGAGGGGGTCGGTGCGACCGACGAGCACCCAGGTGCCGCCGGTCGGAGCCTCCCGCAGGGCGGTCCACGGCGTCGCCGCGATCCACGCCTGCGGCCGCTCGCGCGGCGTCCCCCCGAAGAAGCGCACCGCCCGGGCGGTGACGTAGGCCGGTGGCACGGGTGCGCGCCAACCGTAGAAGCCGTTGAGGCCGACCACGGCGCGCGGTCGGGTGGTGACGTTCCGCACCGTGCACCTCCGGTCGTCGAGGTCGTCGCCGGTCCCGGCGACGGTCGTCGCCACGAGTGCCCCGTCCGACCAGCCGACGAGGACGACCCGGTCGGGATCACCACCGAAGGAAGCGGCCCGGGCCCGGGCGAAACGGGCCGCGCAGCCGACGGCCTCGTAGGCGCCCGGGTAGCGGGCGTCCGCGGCCATCCCGGGCCAGCCGACGTTCAGCACGACCGCGCCGGCCGCCGCCAGCGCCTCCGCGAGCTTGCCGAGGTCCGAGCGGTCCCCGCAGCAACCGTGCACGAGGACGACGACGACCGTTCCCGCGCGGGGCGTCCCGGTCCCGGGGCTCTCCGGAGGGGTGGCCGGAGGGGCGGCCGGAGGGTCGGGCAGGTAGACGTCGAGACCGGCGCCCGTGGCATACGTGATGTCGGGCAGGCGACGCACGGTGGGTGCCGTCGGCCGCGCCCCCGTGCTCCCGCCGTCGGTCGGTGCGCCGACGGGGGTGCGGGGGACGAGGGCGAGCGTCCCGAGCACCCCAGTCACCACGATCGCCCCGACGAGCACGACCCAGACGGCGCGACGGACGAGCGGCCTAGCCATCGGGGCGCGCCGGGCAGGTTCGGGGTGGAGTCGCGAACCCGTACTGCTGGGCCTCGTTCTCGTCGAGGTCGCGCCCGGCGACGTCGCAGGCGATCCTCGACCAGTCCCGCGCGTCGAGGGTCCACCGTGCCGGACCGTCCGACCCGACGGTCACGACCTCCGTCGACGAGACCGCCACGACGTCCGAGACGGAGCGCACCCGGCCGAGCGTGCCCCACGGGTCGAAGGACGGGTCCGGGCCCCAGAGCCGGACGGTGCCGGAGGCGTCGGTCGTGACGACCCACCGTCCGCCCGGGTCGAAGGCGACCCCGCGGACCGCGCCGTCGTGCCCCGTCAGCGTCGGGCGATCCACGCCGCGCGCGTCGGTGCGGTCGGCGTCCCAGACGATGACCTGCCCCTCGGTGTTCCCCGTCGCCACCCGGCGGCCGTCGGGGCTGATCGCGACGGACTCCATCGGGCTCGACCTCAGGTTGAGGGCCACGTGCCGGGCGTCCGGCAGTCCGGTCCACACGTAGGCCATCCCGTCGGCTCCGACCGACACGAGGGCGGAGTCGCCACGGAACGCGAGACCACGCACCCAGTTGAGGTGACCGGTCAGGGTCGCGAGGCGGCGTGTCAGGCCGGCGTCCCAGATCGTCACGACGTCCTCGTCGCCTCCGGTCGCGACGAAGCGGCCGTCGGGCGAGACCGCCACCACGAGCGAGCCCTGACCGGCCTCCACGGCGGCGCTTCTCGGCGTGCCGGTGCCGGCGTCCCAGAGCTGCACCCGTCCGGCGAAGGTGGCCGTGACGAGCTGCCCGGCCGGGCCGAAGGCCACGCCGCTGACCGGCGCGCCCACGTCGAGCGTGAGACCCGTCGGCACGCCGTCCGACGTCCGACGCAGCGTCACGATGCCGTCGTCGTCGCCGCTGGCGACGAGGTCGCGACCCGGGTCGAGGGCGACGGCGCGGCTGGGCGTGACCCGGTCGGTGAGGAACGTGGCCGCGCGGGCCGGCTCGAGGGGCCGGACGTCCCAGACGAACACCCGCGGGTCGTTGCCCACCGAGACGAGCCGATCGGGCCCGGCGAAGGCCACGCCCCGGACCGAGGCCCCGTGACCGCGCAACGCCGGAAGCGCGGCTCGCCCCGTCGCCCGGTCCCAGACGCGGACGGTGTGGTCCCGCCCCGCCGTGGCGATGCGAGAGCCGTCCGGCGAGAAGGCGAGACCGAAGATGCGCCCGTCATGGGCGGCGATCGTGCGCTGCAGCCGACCGTCCGGCAGCGACCACAACCTGACCGTGCCCTCGGCGCCGGCGGAGGCCAGCACGGAGCCGGTGGGGTCGACGGCGAGGGCGCGGACCGCGTCCGGGTGGCCGGGCAGCTGAGCCCGCAGCCGGCCGGAGTCGACGTCCCAGAGCAGGATCCGGCGATCGGTGCTGCGGCCCTCGGTGCGTCCCCCGGCAGCGACGAGCGTGGTGCCGTCCGGCGTGAAGGCCAGCGCGTCGAGCCAGTCGCGGTAGCCGGTGAGGACGTGCCGCGCCCGGCCCGAGCGTGCCTCCCTCACGATGACCAGCCCGTCCTGCCCGGCCGTGGCGAGCAGGGTGCCGTCGGGGCTGTAGGCGACCGCCCGCACCGAACCCCGGTGCGTGGTGTTCGGGTCGGATCCAGCCGACGCGGTCGGGAGGCGGGTGCCGCTGGGCACGGACCACTGGCCGACGTCTCCCGTGCTCGAGGTCGCGGCGACGGCCGTCCCGTCGGGGCTGAGCGCGACGCTGCGAACCTCGCCGCCCAGCTGCGCCAAGGGACGCCCGGGTCGGCGACTCACGAGGTCCCACACCCGGACGACCCCGTCGAGCCCACCCGTGACGGCCACACCGCCTCCCGGCCCGACGGCGACCGCGTACTGCGGCGACTCGACGGCGAGGACGTGCTCCGCCCGTGGGCCGGAGCTCAGCGCCGCGAGCATGCCGCCGAGGGCCCCGGGGGTGCTCCGGAGCGACAGGCCCTCGCGCGCGAGCAGCAGTGCCCGGTCGAGCTGCTCGACCGGGAGGGCCCGCGCGGCCTGACCGAGCTCGCCGGAGCGCGCCAGCACCCGTCGCTCCTCGGCGTCGTCGCGTTGACGCACGGCGAGGATCGCCGCCACGACGACGGCCACGAGGAGCACGGCCAGGGCGGCGGTCAGCACCCGGAAGAGCCGGTCGAGCCGAACCTTGCGGCGGGCCGCGGCGTCGAGGGCGGCGCGGCTGTCGGTCACGAGCGCCCGGACGTCGGCGCTCGCTCCCAGCTCGCCGGCGTCGGGCCCGGAGAGCCAGGCCTCCGCCTCCGCGAGCTCGACCTCGTCGAGCCGGCCGCCCGGGCCGCGACCGCGACGCACCCAGTCGTCGGCGTGCTCCTCGAGGCCGCGCCGGAACCGCTCGGCCGCACGTCTGTCGGCGATCCAGTCCCGCAGGGCCGGCCAGCCGCTGATGAGCGCCTCGTGGGACAGGTCGACGAGGGTCTCACCGGGGTCGGACGTGCTCTCGGCGGCCGTGGCGGTGACGAGTCGTGAGGCCACCAGGTGGCCGAGCACTCGGTCGAGAGCGGCGGGGTCGTCGTCGTCGCTGGCGAGGTCGCTGCGGCGCTGCTGGCGGCGCACGTCCTCGCGGCCGTCGAGCAGCTGCACGAGACGCAGGAGGATGCGCCGGGCCACGAGACGATCGGCGTCCCCGAGGACCGCCATCGTCGCGTCCGCGTGCCTGGCCAGCGCCACCTGCAGCCCGGTCCGAGGCGGCTCGCCGTAGGACCGACCCGGCAGGATCAGCGTGTCGTAGGCACTCGTCGGCAGGAACCGCCGGGTGAGGCGTCCCCAGAGCAGCACGAGCGTCTCCTGCACGAGCGGGAGGCTGCCGGGCTCACCCGCCGCGTCGCGCACGACGCGTTCCACGAGGGCTGCCTCCACGTGCACCCCGACCCGGGCCGCCGGGGCCACGACGGCCTGCCGGAGACCGTCCCCGCCCAGGGGCAGCAGCTCGAGGCGGTGCGCCCGCACGTGCGCCCAGAGCGGCGAGGTCATGAGCTGCGGGTAGTAGTCCGCGCGGATCGCGACGACGCAGCGGACCCGGCCCCCGCTCCAGACCTGCTCGAGGGCCGCGCAGAACGCGGCGACGCGGGCGGACCGGTCGGCCGGAGTCGCCGGAGCACCGGCGAGCGTGAAGACCTCTTCGAGCTGGTCGACGACGAGCAGGACCGGGGGCTCGGGCGTTCCCGGGGGAGCCGCCGGCACCGAGGCCAGGGCCGCCCGCAGGCGCAGCTCGGGATCGCGTCCCGGGCGGAACGTCACGACGACGAAGCCGTCGGCGGCGAGGCGCGGCCCGACCCCCGCGTGCAGCAGCGAGGACTTGCCGCTGCCCGAGGTCCCGATGACCGCGAGGACGGGGTGGCGACCGATCTCCCGGCACACCTGGTCGGTCTCGGCAGCGCGGCCGTGGAAGTCGCGACTGCGCTCGCTCGTGAACGGCTCGAGGCCGGGGTAGGGGCACTCGGGCGCTGCGTCGGGGTCGACGATCTCGCGGTCGAGGTCGGCGACGAGCCGGGCCAGGCAGGGCTCCCACCGGGACTCGTCCGTCGCGTCGAGGCGCGTCAGCAGGCTGAGGTCGAGCGGGAGCCGGTCGACCGGGCGCAGCAGCAGCGGCACGACCGGCCAGGTCGAGTGCTCCTGGCCGTACTGCGTCGCGAGCAGCTGCACCCACTCGGCACGCTGGTCGGCGAGGAAGGCCGGCGAGACGACGAGCAGCACCCGGTCGGACCGCTCGACCGCCTCGACGAACTGGCGGGGCAGCGGGCGCCCCAGCTCGAACTGCGTCTCGTCGCCGCACCGCACACCCGCCGCCCGCAGCCCGTTGAGCAGGAAGCCGTCGACCCAGGCTCGGTCGTCGGCGGCGCACACGACGAAGACGTCGAACCGCTCGGTCACGGGATGGCCCCCGTCTCGGGCCAGGGAAGCACGACCTCCCGGGCGAGCCGCGCCACCGCGGTGTCGAAACCGGAGTCGTCGGTCATGTCGAGCCAGATGTGCAGCCGGAGGCTGAGCCTGGGTGCGACGGTCTCGCGCATGACCCCGATGAGCCGGCTCTGCGCGTTCTCGAGCCCGAGGTGCTCGGCCATGAGGGACTCGAGCTCCGTGTAGGAGCTGGCGAGGTAGGCGGGCGTCAGCACGGCGACCGTGTAGCGACTGCGTTCCACGGCCCGCGTCATCGCGAGCACGAGCGGCTCGCCGAGGCGGAAGTCGTCCTCGTCGAGGAGCACGCGGACGCCCGAGGCCCGCAGCGCCGGCACGAGGCGTTGCGTCACCCAGGCACGGTCGGGGTCGCTCCGGCGGTAGCTGACGAAGGCGTCGTGGGTCAGGCCGTCGGTGCCGCCGCCGGGCGGGACGCCGGCGGTCACCGGAGCGCGCCCACGGAGGCGGGGGTCGTCCGCGCGCGCAGGGCACGCAGGATCGCATCGGCGGGCGCGGCCGGCCGTCGGTATCCGACGGATCCCGCGTGCGCGGGCGGGAACGGGGAGAAGGCGGTGGCGGGGTCCAGCTCGGGCTCCGTCGGCAGGGTGCTCCACGACCACCGTTCCGCGCCGCGCAGCGCCGCTACGACGATCGCGAGGTCGCGGCCGCGCAGGCCGTCGTCCACCGTCACCGACCCGTGCGCGGCGGCGGCGAGCCCGAGGTCGGTCGGGAGGTCGGCGCGGGCCACGGCGGCCGCGACGGCCGCGAGCAGCACGTGCTGACGATCGATCCGGCCGATGTCGCCGGGGGAGTCGGCCACCCACCGCCCCGCAACGAGCCGCTCCGGCTCGCGCGAGCGGAGCCAGGCCAGGGCCGCCGCCCCGCCCACGCGCTGTGGGCCGGCCGCAAGGTGGAGTCCACTGGCCCGGTCCCGCACGGGAGCAGCGAGATCGAGGCGGATGCCGCCCAGCCGGTCGACGACCCGCGCCACCGCCGCGAAGCGGACCTCGACGTAGTGCTGCACCGGGACCCGCGTGACGCCGCGGACCGCAGCCACGACGGCCGCCGGGCCGTAGTCGAGGCTGCCCCCCAGCTTGCCGTCCCCGTGTCCCGGCACGGTGACCCGCAGGTCCCGCGGAAGGCTCAGCACCACGGTGTTCCGACCCCCGCCGACCACGCAGAGCATGACGGCGTCGGCCCGGTCACCCCGGATGTCGCGCCGGGACCCGACGCGGTCAGGTCGCCGGTCGTTGCCGACGACGAGCACGGTGACGGGCCCGACCCGCCCGGAGGGGTCGAGCGCCGCCGTGGCCGCGGCGGTGCGCGTGAGAACGGGATCGAGGGTTCGGGCCAGCAGCAGCGACAGCGTCCCGGTCAGGAGGTCGGCGACGGCGGGCCCGGACACCGGTCCGTCCGGCGACCACGGGACGGGGGCCGTTCGGACGAGCGTCAGCGCGAGGACGGCACCGGCGCAGGCCGCGGTGAGGCGTCGACGCGGGCCCACGGGGTCACGGACCCGAGAGATCGGTCGGCGTCTGCTCGGTGAAGGTGGTCGAGGCCCGTGAGGCGGACGTCGTCGTGGGAGTCGTGGGGGGTCGCGTCACCGGGGTCGTCGGCGATCCTGCCGTCGAGGTCGGCACGGTCGTCGGCTCGGTCGTCGGCGACGTCTGCGTGCCGACGGGTGTCTGGGTGGAGTCGGCGCCGCTCCCGGCGGGGCAGCCCGCGGTGAACAGCGCGCTCGCAGCGACAGCGGCCGCCGTCGCGCCCCGGGCGAACGGGGAGGGCCGGGTGGCGCTGCGCGGGGCCGGCCCCCGCGCCCGGTCGGACGAGTGCACACGGACCTCCTCGACAGGCGATGGCGGAGTCCGAAACGTGTGCATCCACCGTAGACCTGCTGCTCCGGGACGGGTGGCGAATCGGGCGAGACCGGCGGACGCGAGGGCTACGCTGCAGGGGCGGGTGCAGCGACGTCGACGCCTCCTCGTCCGGCGCGCCCTCCACTCGCGCCGAGCCCGTGCCGCGCCCGCGCGGTGGGCCGGCTGGAGCAGGACGGGGGCCGCGATGACCACGAGCAGCACGTCTTGGGCCGTGCGCATCCACCGGGCCGCAGCCGAGTTCGACTGGGCCGGGGTCGACGCGGTGGCGACCGAGTACGAGGCGCACCTGCGAGCCGCGGCCCGGCCGGCGTCGGACGACGAGTTCGCCCCGGTGCTCCAGCTGCTCCGGAGCAACCGGCGCTACACCGCCATGACGCGGGTCGTCGACGCCCTGCTGAGCCAGGGGGTCTCGGACGCCCTCGTGCGCCGGCACTACGGCCAGGCCCTGATCGAGCAGGGCTACCCCGCTGCGGCGCGGATCACGCTGGCGGCGTTGATCGGTGACGAGTCCGTGCCTCCGGCCGAACAGGTGGAGGCCCGAGGACTCCTCGGCCGCTGCGGCAAGGAGCTGTTCCTCGGCACCACCGACCCGGTGCGGCGAGCGGACTACCTCCGCAGCGCCCTCGGGACGTACCTGGAGGCGTACCACGAGCAACCCGGGGAGCGCTTCTGGAGCGGCATCAACGCGGTGGCTCTGCTCGCCCGAGCCGTCGACGAGCAGGTGCCGCTCGAGGGACACCCAGATGCCCGCGCGGCCCTGCGCGAGCTCGTCACCGACGTGCTCGACGTCGTGCGCGACCGTCCGGACGACGACGGGTGGGCGCAGGCCACGGCCGTCGAGGCCCACGTGGCCGTGGGGGAGCACGCGCAGGCGGTGGAACGACTCGAGGCCCTCATCACCATGGCCCGCCCCGACGCCTTCGCCCTCAACTCCCTCCTGCGCCAGCTGACGGTCGTCTGGCGGCTCGACACCGAGTCGGCGCCGGGCTCGAGCCTCCTGCCCCTGCTGCGCTCCGAGCTCCTGCGCAAGAGCGGGGGATTCGTGTCGGTCACCCCGCAGGACGTCGGCGCGGAGCGGCTCGAGCGGCTCTCGAGCCCCGGCCTCGAGAAGGTGTTCGGCTCCGACCGCTACGTGACGTTGAGCTGGTACGTCAAGGGGCTCACGCGGTGCCGGGCGGTCGCCCGCCTGGAGACGCCCGACGAGGAGGGTCTGGGGACCGGCTTCCTGGTCCGGGGCGCGGACTTCCACACTCGGCTGCCCGCCGTGCTCCTCATGACGAACGGCCACGTCGTGCCCGAGGCGATCGACGCCGACCAGGTCGTCGTCGCCTTCCACGCCGCTGACGCCGGTCATTCCGATCCGCAGCGGTTCCGCGTCGTGCGGCAGTGGTTCTACGACAGCTCCCAGGCGCCGCACCTCGACACCACTCTGCTGGAGCTCGACGGGCTCCCGGTGGCCACCGAGCCCGTTCCCGTCTCGACGCGGCTGCCCGCGCTCGGCGCGGACGTCACGCCACGGGCCTACGTGATCGGCCACCCCATGGGCCTCGAGCAGCCGCAGTTCTCGTTGCAGGACAACCGGATTCTCGGCTACTCGGACCACCTCATCCACTACCGGTCACCCACCGACCCCGGCAGCTCGGGCAGCCCCGTCTTCGACCGGCACTGGAACCTCATCGGCCTGCACCACTCCGGGTCCTCGTCCATGGCGCGTCTCGACGGGCAGCCAGGCGTCTACGCCGCGAACGAGGGCATCCGGGTGTCGGCCGTCCGCACAGCGCTGCACGAACGGTGGC
The DNA here is from genome assembly GCF_040300125.1 of Terrabacter sp. NPDC000476. Lineage (NCBI taxonomy): Bacteria > Bacillati > Actinomycetota > Actinomycetes > Micrococcales > Intrasporangiaceae > Terrabacter > Terrabacter sp. NPDC000476. The sequence continues at coordinate 877,718 of NZ_JBEPDF010000001.1, read as the reverse complement.
CGGCAGGGTCGCCGACGGGGGGCTGACCACCGCGCAGCCGGGCCGCCGGACCGCTGGAGCAGGCCGGCCCGCGCGTCACGCACAGCGCGCTCCCAGCGGGACGGGACATCGTGGTTGGACGCGACGGACACGGGGTACAGGGTGCTTGTGCCCGGCCGCGGTCGGTGCTCAGATGGACAGCCAGGCCGGTGCAACGAGGAGGAACCGATGGTCGATCCGAAGGCGACGTTCTTGTCGTGGCCGGTGGTGCGGCAGGTCCGCAGCGGCGACTTCCTCGGCCGCGGCCCCGCGGTGACGTCCGCGGCGACCCGCGGGATGGCCCCGCGCACCGCGACGGCCGATCGCGTCGTGAAGAGCGTGTGCCCCTACTGCGCCGTCGGGTGCGGGCAGCGGGTCTTCGTCAAGGACGAGCGCGTCGTGCAGATCGAGGGTGACCCGGACTCTCCCGTGTCGCGAGGCCGTCTGTGCCCCAAGGGATCAGCGAGCGAGCAGCTCGTCAACAACCCCGGGCGCCAGCGCCAGGTGCTCTACCGCCGCCCCGGCGGCGCCGACTGGGAGAGCCTCTCCCTCGAGAACGCCGTCGAGATGGTGGCCCAGCGCTTCGTGGCGAGCCGCCGACACGGCTGGCAGGACCACGACGAGCACGGTCGCCCGCTGCGGCGCACCATGGGCATCGCCTCGCTCGGCGGAGCCACCCTCGACAACGAGGAGAACTACCTCATCAAGAAGCTCTTCACCGCGGCAGGCGCGGTGCAGATCGAGAACCAAGCGCGTATTTGACACTCCTCCACCGTCCCCAGTCTGGGGGCCTCGTTCGGGCGCGGCGGCGCCACGCAGTACGTGCAGGACCTGTCCAACGCCGACTGCATCGTCATCCAGGGCAGCAACATGGCCGAGTGCCACCCGGTCGCCTACCAGTGGGTGACCGAGGCGCGGCTCAAGGGCGCGCGGGTCATCCACGTCGACCCCCGCTTCACGCGGACGTCGGCGACGGCGGACAAGCACATCCCCATCCGGGCCGGCAGCGACGTCGTGCTGCTCGGTGCGCTCATCAAGTACATCCTCGACAACGACCTCTACTTCAAGGAGTACGTCGTCGCGTACACCAACGCGGCCACGCTCGTCAGCGAGGACTTCCAGGACACCGAGGACCTCGACGGCCTCTTCTCCGGCTACGACGACGCCAAGGGCAACTACTCGCAGGAGACGTGGGCCTACGCGAGTGCCGACGGGCCCGGCGACGAGTCGCCCGGCACCATCGGTGGTCCCGCAGCCACCCACGAGCACGGCGAGGACAAGTCCGAGCGTGCGGCGGGTGACGAGCACGGCTCCGGCGGCCCAGCGCTCGAGCACGCCCGCGTGCTGCGCGACGAGACGCTGGAGGACCCCCGCACGGTCTTCCAGATCCTCAAGAAGCACTACGCGCGCTACACCCCGGAGATGGTCGCCGACACGTGCGGCATCAGCGTCGACGACTTCGCCTACCTCGCCCGGTCGGTGACCGAGAACAGCGGTCGCGAGCGCACGACCGCGTTCGTGTACGCCGTCGGCTGGACGCAGCACACGCTCGGTGCGCAGTTCATCCGCACCGCCGCGATCGTCCAGCTGCTGCTCGGCAACATGGGCCGCCCCGGCGGCGGCATCATGGCGCTGCGCGGGCACGCGAGCATCCAGGGCTCGACCGACATCCCGACGCTCTACAACATCCTGCCCGGCTACCTCGCCATGCCGGTCGCGGGTCTGCACGACACGTGGGACGACTACGTGTCGGCCATCGGCAACAAGCAGCAGAAGGGCTTCTGGGCCAACGCCGACACGTATGCCGTCAGCCTGCTCAAGGCGTGGTGGGGCAAGGCCGCGACCGCCGAGAACGACTGGTGCTTCGACTATCTCCCGCGACTCAGCGGTGCCCACGGCACCTATCAGACGACGATGGCGATGCTCGAGGACGAGGTCGAGGGCTACTTCCTGCTCGGGCAGAACCCCGCCGTCGGGTCGGCCCACGGTCGCATGCAGCGCCAGGCGATGTCACACCTCAAGTGGCTCGTCGTCCGCGACTTCAACATGATCGAGTCGGCCACCTTCTGGAAGGACGGGCCGGAGATCGCGTCAGGCGAGCTGAGGACGGAGGACATCCAGACCGAGGTCTTCTTCCTCCCGGCGGCCGCCCACACCGAGAAGAGCGGGTCCTTCACGCAGACGCAGCGGATGCTCCAGTGGCACCACCAGGCCGTGCAGCCCGAGGGCGACTGCCGGAGCGAGCTGCAGTTCTTCTACGAGCTCGGGCTCCGGGTCCGCGAGCTGCTCGCCGACTCGACCGACCCGCGCGACCGCCCGCTCCTCGACCTCACGTGGGACTACCCGACCGACGAGCACGGCGACCCGGACGCCGAGGCCGTGCTGGCCGAGATCAACGGTCGTCACCTCACCGGCGACAAGGCGGGTCAGCCGCTCTCGGCCTACACCGAGATGAAGGCCGACGGCTCCACCGACGGCGGCTGCTGGATCTACACCGGGGTGTACGCCGACGGCGTCAACCACGCGGCCGACCGCAGGCCCGGGCGCGAGCAGGACCTCACCGCCCTCGACTGGGGCTGGGCCTGGCCGGCGAACCGCCGCATCCTCTACAACCGTGCCTCGGCCGACCCCGAGGGCAACCCCTGGAGCGAGCGCAAGCGCTACGTCTGGTGGGACGGGGAGCAGGGGAAGTGGACCGGCCATGACGTGCCCGACTTCGTCGCCGACAAGGCGCCCTCGTTCCGCGCCGAGCCCGGCACGGGCGGTCCCGCCGGCCTCTCCGGCGACGACCCGTTCGTCATGCAGGCCGACGGCAAGGGCTGGCTCTACGCGCCGAAGGGGATGCTCGACGGCCCGCTGCCGACGCACTACGAGCCGCAGGAGTCCCCGGTCCGCAACCCGCTCTACGCGCAGCAGTCCAACCCCTCGCGCAAGGTCTTCCCGCGCAAGGACAACCTGTGGAGTCCGAGTGGCGACGCACCCGGCGCGGACGTCTACCCCTACGTCTTCACGACCTACCGCCTCACCGAGCACCACACGGCCGGCGGCATGAGCCGGTGGCTGCCCTACCTCGCCGAGCTCCAGCCGGAGTTCTTCTGCGAGGTCTCGCCGGAGCTCGCAGCCGAGCGTGGGCTCGAGAACGGTGGCTGGGCGACGATCGTGTCGGCCCGTGCGGCCGTCGAGGCGCGCGTCATGGTGACCGAGCGCATGACGCCGCTCGTCGTCCAGGGCCGCACGATCCACCAGGTCGGGCTGCCCTACCACTGGGGCGTCGGCAGCGACGCCGTCGTGTCGGGCGACGCGGCCAACGACCTGCTCGGGGTCGCGCTCGACCCCAACGTGCAGATCCAGGAGAGCAAGGCCGGCTCGTGCGACATCGTTCCGGGCCGGCGTCCGGCGGGCGAGGCGCTGCTGCGGTTCGTCGAGGAGTACCAGTCACGCGCCGGCAGCACCGTGATGACGAGCAACGAGCTGCGCACCGGTCACCCGGAGTCCACCCCCGACACGAGAGGAGGCTGACCGTTGGGATTCTGGCGCAACCAGCTCTCCGGCCCCACCGACCCCGCGACCGACGCCGCCTGGGACGTCGTCGAGCCACGCAAGGGCTTCTTCACCGACACCTCGATCTGCATCGGCTGCAAGGCGTGCGAGGTGGCGTGCAAGGAGTGGAACGGCGTGCCCGAGGACGGCCTCGACCTGCTGAGCCAGTCCTACGACAACACCGGCGCGCTCGGTGCCAGCACCTGGCGACACGTCGCCTTCGTCGAGCAGACGAGCGACCGCATCGAGCAGGCGCGCGAGTCGGGCCGCAAGCTCGTCTCACTCGGTATGCCGTCGGTGCGCTCCGCCGGGGAGGCGCAGTCCGCGCCCGGTGACCTGCTCCAGGACACCGCTCCCGGCCCCGTCGACACCGGGCTCCCCGACGTCCGCTGGCTGATGGCGTCCGACGTGTGCAAGCACTGCACCCACGCGGCCTGCCTCGACGTGTGCCCCACGGGCGCGCTGTTCCGCACCGAGTTCGGCACGGTCGTCGTGCAGGACGACGTCTGCAACGGCTGCGGCTACTGCGTGGCCGCCTGCCCTTTCGGCGTCATCGAACGCCGTCGTGGCAACGAGGGGCACGAGCAGACCGGCCAGTCGCACGGCATCAGCATCAAGGGCGCCGGGGGAGCGGGCGACACGACGAAGGGCTCGCACCAGAACGCACCGTCGCACGCCGCCAGCAACGGCGAGGTCAAGAACGTCGGGATCGCCCAGAAGTGCACGCTCTGCTACGACCGCCTCGGCGCCGGCCAGACGCCGGCGTGTGCCCAGGCGTGCCCGACGACGTCGATCAAGTTCGGTGACCTCGACGAGATGCGGGCCACCGCCCGCGCCCGGGTCGCTCAGCTGCACGAGCAGGGCTTCCCGGAGGCCCGCCTCTACGGCGTGGACGACAACGACGGCGTCGGCGGCACGGGCTCGACGTTCCTGCTGCTCGACGAGCCCGAGGTCTACGGGCTGCCGCCGGACCCCCGTGTCACGACGGCCGACCTGCCCGACATGTTCCGCAAGGCCGGCTACGCGGGGCTCGCCATGCTCGCCATGGCCGCGGCCTCCTTCGTAGGGAGCCGCACGTGACGACCAACCCGTTCGACGCCGACCGTCCGCCGGACCTCGGTCGTCGCCGTGGCAAGGGCGGTAAGGGCGGCAAGGGCTCCGGTGGTCGCCGCGACGAGTCGATCATGGTGCCCGACGTCAGCTTCGACAGCTACTACGGGCGCCACATCGTCAAGCCCGCGCCGTGGGAGAAGGAGGTGGCGGCCTACCTCTTCCTCGGTGGCGTCGCCGCCGGCTCGGCGCTGCTCGGTGCCGGTGGCGCCGCCCGTGGCTACCCCGCCCTGCAGCGCGTCGGGCGCATCGGCGCCGTCACCGGGGCCGCGCTCGGTGGCGCCGCGCTCGCCAAGGACCTCGGCAAGCCGAGCCGTGCCCTCAACATGATGCGCACGGTCAAGCTCACCTCGCCGATGTCGGTCGGCTCGTGGATCCTCACGGCCTTCGGCAGCTTCGCGGGCGCCGCCCTCGCGGCCGAGGTGGGTCGCCCACTCCTCGAGCGCCGTTCCGGCTCCAGGCGATCCAGCGGCCGTGTCGTGTCGTTGGCATCGAAGGCGTTGCGGCTCGCCGACGGGCCGGCAACGGTCGGCTCCGCCTTCTTCGCCCCGCCGCTGGCGGCCTACACGGCGGTGCTCCTGGCCGACACCGCCACGCCGACGTGGCACGAGTCCTACCGCGAGCTGCCGTTCGTCTTCGTCAGCTCCGCGAACCTCGCTGCCTCGGGCCTCGCGCTGATGGCCGTGCCGACGCGCGAGAACGGCCCGGCCCGCAAGCTGGCCGCGGTCAGCGCGGTGGCCGAGCTCGTCATGTTCGAACGCCTGCAGGAGCAGCTGGGCGAGACGCTCTCCGAGCCGTTGCGCACGGGCAAGGCAGGGCGCCTCCTCAGGGCCAGCCGCGCGCTGACGGTCGGCGGGGCCCTCGGCGCCGCGGTGCTGGGTGGCAACCGGCTCGCGGCCGCAGTGAGCGGCGCGGCCCTGATGGCCGCCTCCGCCTGCACCCGTTTCGGGGTCTTCGAGGCCGGCATGGTCTCCGCCATCGACCCGAAGTACACCGTCGAGCCCCAGCGGGAGCGCCTCGAGAAGCGCCGCGCCGCCGGCGTCGTCGACGACTCCATCACCACCGCGCGGTAGATCGACCGCGCAGTGACACCACCTCCCACCGACACCACCACCCGCTGACACCGACGACAGGGGAAGTCCATGACCAGCAGTGCCGTTCCCGAACGCACGACCGACCAGCCGGTGGCCAACCGCTGGGTCATCCTCGTCGCCGGCGTCCTCGTCCAGCTCGCCATCGGCGCCGTCTACGCGTGGAGCGTCTTCGCCAAGGCCATGCAGAGCGACGAGGCGTTCGGCTGGTCGAAGGCCCAGGCGGCGGTGCCCTTCGAGCTCGCCATCGGCATGATCTTCATCGGCAGCTACATCGGCGGTCGCATCCAGGACCGGCGGGGTCCGCGGGTCGTGGCACTGACCGGCGGCATCATCTACAGCATCGGCGTCATGATCGCCTCGTTCGCCGACGCGGACCGCTTCTGGATCCTCCTGCTCGGCTACGGCGTGCTCGGTGGCTTCGGGCTCGGCATGGCCTACATCGTGCCGATCGCCATGCTGCAGAAGTGGTTTCCCGACAAGCCGGGGCTCATCACGGGGATCGCCGTGGCTGGTTTCGGCTTCGGCGCGGTCATCACCGCGCCGCTCGGCCAGCGGCTCATCGCGGGCGACCCGTCGATGCCGACGAAGGCGTTCCTCCCGCTCGGCATCGGCTACCTCGTCGCGGTCGTCATCGGCGCCGTCCTGTTCCGCAACCCGCCCGAGGGCTACCGCCCGCCCGGCATGACCGACACGGCGGCCCCCACCGCGACTGCGGCCACCGCGGGCGCGGAGCCGGACGCCGACTTCACGGCGTCCGAGGCGCTGGGCACCCGGCAGTGGTACTTCCTCACGGCGATCCTGACGCTCAGCGTCACGGCCGGCATCTCGCTCATCTCCGTCGCGGCGGGCAGCGCGAGCGACGTGGCGGGCTACTCGGCAGCCGCGGCGGCGAGCCTGGTCGGCGTCCTCGGCCTCTTCAACGGCGGCGGGCGCATCCTCTGGGGCTGGCTGTCCGACCGCGTCGGCAAGATGCCGGCGTTCATGGGCATCCTCGGCATCCAGGGGGTCTGCCTCCTGCTCATCCCGCACGTGTCGTCGCCGGCGCTCTTCGCCGTGCTCGCCGCCCTCGTCTACCTCTGCTACGGCGGCGCCTTCGGCACCATGCCCTCGACGGCGGGTCGCTTCTTCGGCGTGCGCAACGCGGGCGCGATCTACGGCCTCATGCTCATCGGCTGGAGCATCGGCGGCGTCGTCGGCCCGCTCCTCATCTCCTCGCTCATCGGCGAGGACAAGGCCTACACGCTGGGCTTCACCGTCGTCGGGGTCATCGCCCTCGCGGGCATGGCCCTGCCGCTGGTCACCAAGAAGCCGACGCCGCGCGCCGCCCGGCCCGTCGGGACGAGGGCGGCGGCGCGCCGCTGACAGAACCGCTGAGGGCGCTCAGCGCACCTCGACGACGTGCTCGCCGCGGGGCACGATCTCGCCGACGACGGGCGCGCCCGGCACCTCGCCCACGACGAGCAGCCCACCGCTCGTCTGCGCGTCCGCGAGCAGCACCAGCTCCTCCTCGTCGAGCGAGGCGCGCAGGTGCGGTCGCACCCAGTCGAGGTTGCGCCGGCTGCCGCCGGGCACGAAGCCGTCGCGCAGCGACTGGCGGGCGCCGTCGATGTAGGGCACGGCCGCGGCGTCCACGACGGCCGTGACGCCCGAGGCGCGCGCCATCTTGTAGAGGTGGCCGAGCAGGCCGAAGCCGGTGACGTCGGTGGCAGCCCGGACGCCGGCCTCGAGGGCCGCCGCGCAGGCCCGGTCGTTGAGCGCCACCATCGAGGCGACCGCCTCCTCGAAGACCTCGCCGGTCGCCTTGTGCCGGTTGTTGAGCACGCCGACGCCGAGCGGCTTGGTCAGGCTGATGGGCAGACCGGCCACGGCGGCATCGTTGCGCAGCAAGCGATCCGGGTCGGCCACACCGGTGACGGCCATGCCGTACTTCGGCTCTGGGTCGTCGATGCTGTGCCCGCCCGCCACGGGGCACTGCGCCTGGCGGGCGACGTCGAGGCCGCCGCGCAGCACCTCGGAGGCGAGCTCCAGCGGCAGCACGTCGCGCGGCCACCCGAGCAGGTTGACCGCGAGCACCGGGCGCCCGCCCATGGCGTAGACGTCCGACAGGGCGTTGGCCGCCGCGATGCGCCCCCAGTCGTACGCGTCGTCGACGACCGGCGTGAAGAAGTCGGCCGTGGCGAGCACGGCCACGCCCCCGTCGATGCGCACCGCCGCGGCGTCGTCGCCGTCGTCGAGGCCCACGAGCAGCTCGGGAGACGGCACGCCGACGAGGCCGCGCACCATGGCCTCGAGCTCACCGGCGGGGATCTTGCACGCGCAGCCGCCACCGTGCGCGAACTGCGTGAGTCGCGGGGCCGCCCCGCGGGCCGTCGTCGTCGTGTCCATGCGGCGACTGTATGCCGAGCGCCTGACGGGTGGGACGGCGCGGCTACGGGGCGGGCGGGCGCAGCCGGCGGGCGGCCACTGGGTACGGTGGCGCGTGGAGGTGTCAGGGTTCCTGGTGGTCCCCCCGGTCTTCAAAACCGGTGAGACCGAGCATCTCGGTCTGGCGGGTTCGATTCCCGTCCACCTCCGCCAATCGCACCCGAACGACCCGCCCGAGGAGGTGGCCCGGCGTGGCCGAGGACGACCCGCGTCGCCGCATCCCGCGCACCGACCGGCTGCTCGGGACGCCGGCCCTCGCGGACGCCGTCGCCCGCCTGGGTGAGGCCACCGTCAAGCACGCCGTCACGAGCGCGCAGGCCCGGGCCCGCGCCGGCGAGATCGCGCCCGAGGACGTCGCCCGCGTCGCCGAGGCCGGCCTGCCCGGTCGCGCCACGAGCCTGCGGCCCCTGCTCAACGCCACCGGGGTCGTCGTGCACACGAACATCGGCCGGGCGCCGCTCTCCGCGGCGGCGGTCGAGGCGCTGGTGGCGGCATCCGGCTACGTGGACGTCGAGTACGACACGGGCACCGGCGAGCGCGCCCGCCGGGGGCGCGGCACCCTCGCTGCCCTGCGCGCGGCCGTCCCCGCGGCCGGTGACGCCCTCGTGGTCAACAACGGCGCGGCGGCGCTCGTGCTCGCGACGACGGCGCTGGCCGCCGGTCGCGAGGTGGTCGTCAGCCGCGGCGAGATGGTCGAGATCGGTGACGGCTTCAGGCTGCCCGACCTCATCGCCAGCACCGGCGCGCGGCTGCGCGAGGTCGGCACGACGAACCGGACGACGGCGCGGGACTACGCCGACGCCGTGGGACCGGACACCGGCTGCATCCTCAAGGTGCACCCGAGCAACTTCCGCGTCGAGGGCTTCACGTCGGCCGCCGAGGTGTCCGAGCTCGTCGGGCTCGGGGTGCCGCTCGTCGTCGACATCGGCAGCGGGCTGCTCGCCCCGGACCCGCTGCTGCCCGACGAGCCGGATGCCGCCACGGCCCTCGGGCGCGGCGCCACCCTCGTCACGGCGAGCGGCGACAAGCTGCTCGGTGGCCCGCAGGCCGGTCTCGTGCTCGGTGAGGCCGCAGTCGTGGAACGGCTGCGCCGTCACCCGCTCGCCCGCGCCCTGCGCGTCGACAAGCTGACGCTCGCCGCGCTCGAGGCGACGGTGCGTGGCCCGCGTGCTCCCGTGACGGCATACCTGCACGTGGACGCCGACGCGGTGCGCGCCCGCACCGAGCGCCTCGCCGACCGGCTCGGCGTGCGCGTCGTGCCGGTCGTCGGCGCGGTCGGCGGCGGCGGCGCGCCGGGTCTCGAGCTGCCGGGGTGCGCGCTCGAGCTGCCCGAGGGGTGCGCCGTGCGGTTGCGTCGGGGCGACCCGGGCGTCGTCGCCCGCCTCGAGGGTGGGCGCTGCCTCGTCGACCTGCGCTGCGTGCCGCCGCACGAGGACGAGCTGCTGGCCGGCGCCCTGGCGCAGGCGCTCTCCGACGGCCTGCGGGCCGCCGACGGGGGCGGCTGAGCCGTGCACGTCGTCGCGACCGCCGGGCACGTCGACCACGGCAAGTCGGCGCTCGTGCGCGCCCTCACCGGCATCGAGCCGGACCGCTGGGAGGAGGAGCACCGGCGGGGGATGACGATCGACCTCGGCTACGCGTGGACGACGCTGCCGTCCGGGGCCGAGCTGGCCTTCGTCGACGTGCCCGGCCACCAGCGCTTCCTCGGCAACATGCTCGCCGGCCTCGGCCCCGCACCGGCCGTGCTCGTGGTCGTCGCCGCGGACGAGGGCTGGCGCGAGCAGTCCACGGAGCACCTCGCGGCGATCGACGCGCTCGGGCTGCGCCACGGCCTGCTCGTCGTGACCCGCAGCGATCTCGCCGACCCGGGACCGGCGGCCGCCGACGCCCGCGCGCGGGTGGCGCGCTCGAGCCTCGGCGACGTCGAGGTCGTGACCACCTCGGCCCGCACGGGGGCGGGGCTCGACCGGCTGCGGGAGGTGCTCGACCGGCTCGTGGCCGACCTCCCGGCACCGGACACCGCCGCACGCGTGCGGCTCTGGGTCGACCGGTCGTTCACGATCCGGGGAGCCGGCACCGTCGTCACGGGCACCCTCTCGGAGGGCACGATCACGACCGGCGACGAGCTGCAGGTGGGTGGCCAGGTCGTGCGGGTGCGCGGGCTGCAGTCGCTGGAGCAGCCCAGGGATGCCGTGCCCGCCGTCGCGCGCGTGGCCGTCAACCTGCGCGGCGTCGGCCCCGACGCCGTCGGCCGGGGCACGGCCCTGCTGACGCCCGGCGCCTGGCCGCTCACCTCGAGCGTCGACGTGCGCCTCCTCGGCAGCGTCGCCACCGACCTGCCCGGCCGCCTCCTGCTGCACGTCGGCACGACCGCCGTCGAGGTCGGCGTGCGCCCGCTCGGTGGTGACGCCGCGCGGCTGGCCCTGACGCGGCCGCTGCCGCTGCGGGCCGGTGACCGCGGCATCCTGCGCGACCCGGGGCCGCGCCGGATGGCGGGTGGCGTCCTCGTCGTCGACACCGACCCGCCCGCGCTGACGCGGCGCGGCGCGGCCGTGCGGCGGGGCGAGCGGCTCGCGACCGAGACGGGTCGGCTCGACCTCGCCCGCGAGGTCGGGCGCCGGGGCGCGATGCGGCGCACGGATGCCGTGGCCCTCGGCATCCGTCTCGACGGTGCCGTCGCGCCGCCCGTGCGGGAGGTGGGGGACTGGCTCGTCGACCCCGCCTGCTGGCAGGGGTGGGCGTCCGCGCTCCGGGCCGGCCTCGAGGCGCGCGCCGTGGCCGACCCGCTCGACCCGGCGCTGTCGCTCGAGGCCGCCCGGTCGGCGGCGGGGCTGCCCGACCGGGCGCTCGTCGCGGCGGTGGCGACGGGTGCCGGTCTCGAGGTCGACGGGGGCCGGGTGTGGCTGCCCGGGGTGCGGGCCTCGCTCGGGCCGGTCGCGGAGGGCGGCCTGCGCGCCGTCGAGGCCCGGCTGCGCGAGCACCCGTTCGCCGCGCCCGAGAAGGGCGAGCTCGCCCAGGCCTCCCTGGGCGCCCGGGAGGTGGCGGCGGCCGTCGCCGCCGGGCGACTGCTGCGGCTCGCCGACGACGTGCTCCTGCTGCCCTCGGGGCCCGCACAGGCCATGCGCGTGCTCGCCGGGCTGCCGCAGCCGTTCACGACGAGCGAGGCGCGCCAGGCGCTCGCCACGACCCGCCGGGTCGCCATCCCGCTGCTCGAGCACCTCGACGCGCGCGGCTGGACCCGTCGCACCGACGGGTCGCACCGCGAGGTGCGACGGTGAGGGCCGCTGCGTGACTCGATGCCGATAAACCGTCGTTTTAGGTAAAGAAAGGACAAGTCGGACCTGCCGGACCCGACGCGGTGCTATTTCTGTTCCTGCAGCCCCCCAGCCGCACCCCCACACCGGTTCGCGCCGACGCACCGGTGGCTACCAGCAGGGAGATGAGCATGAGCGCAGTGCCCCAGGGTGACGACACCGGTGCCACGATCGGGATGACGCTGAGCGAGCGTGCCGTCGTGCTCCAGCGCCTCGTCGAGGCGTGCACGACCCGCACCGTGGCCCCCATCGGCATGCACGAGCCGGCCTGGGTGCTCCAGGGCGCGCACTGAGCCGACGGGAACCGCCGGCCCCGGACCGGGGCGGTCTCAGAGCTGCCGGCTGCTCCGCACCGTCGAGGCGTCGATCTTGAGCAGGCCGCCCTCCTCGACGAAGCGGTAGGTCGTGCGCTCCTCGAAGCGCCGCCCGTCGCGGAACGCGTAGCGGATGGTCGCCTGCGCCGTGCCCGGGGCGGACCCCGCGGCCTGCCGCACGTCGACGGATCGCACCGAGCCCCAGAAGGACTCGTACGTGGCGCGGTCGCGCGCCGTCGTCGAACGGTAGCGGTCGCTGAGGCGTGACCACCCGGCCTCCGTGTCGCCGGGCAGCAGGGCGTAGTAGTCGCGCACCGCGCCCGCGAGGTCGGAGTCCGACGTGAGCGTGCCCCCGGCATCCGTGCTCGACGGCGCGGACGGGGTCGGCTCGTCCGAGGTGCCGGCCGTCCCCGACGGGGTGGCGGGCGAGGTGGTCGGAGCCGTCACCGGTGGTGCCGTCGACGTCGCGACCGAGGGCGTGCGCGACGGCGTCGCCGGGGTCGTCGCGGCGGGCGCGCTCGAGGTCGGGGCGGCTCCGCCGGCCCTCGACGGGCCGGCGCCGGGGTCGTCGCCACCCAGGAGCGAGTAGCCGAGCACGCCGAGGCCGCCGGCCACGAGGACGGCGAGGACCGCCATCGGCGTCCGCCGCCGGCGCCGCGGCGCACTGCCGGACGACGTGCCACCGGACGGGGCAGCACCGGACGGAGCAGCACCGGACGAGGCAGCAGCGGACGGGGTGCCGCCGGACGGCGTGGCCACCGGCAGCGCGCGGGTGGCGCCGACGGCGGGCGTGACCTGCTGCGGTCGCGTCACGTCTGCCGCTCGCGTCACCGCGACGGTCTCGGTGGCGGCGCCGGCCGGGGTCGACGCGCCGGCCGATGGTGCGGCTCCGGCCGCCACGGCCGCGAGCTCGCGCGCCGCCTGCTGCATCGACGGGCGGTCCTCGGGGGCGGCGGCGAGCATCCGCAGGAGCACCGGGGCGAGCGGACCGTCGGTCGGGGCGGTGATGGCGCCGGAGGCGACCCGGTGCAGCAGCGCCATGGCGTTGGCGGCCGTGCCGAAGGGCGGCTCGCCCTCGGTGGCGGCATACACCGTCGCGCCGAGCGAGAAGACGTCGGAGGCCGGGCTCGACGACGCGCCGCGCGCCACCTCCGGGGCGAGGTAGGCGGGGGTGCCGGTCACCATGCCCGTCGAGGTGAGCGAGGCGTCACCGAGCGCGTGCGAGATGCCGAAGTCGGTGATCCGGGCCGTGCCGTCCTCGGCGATGAGCACGTTCCCGGGCTTGACGTCGCGGTGCACGATGTCGGCGCGGTGGGCCGCGGCGAGGGCCGACGCGACCTGGCTGCCGATGCGGGCCGCCTCCGTCGGAGCGAGGGGGCCCTCGTCGGCCAGCAGCTGCTGCAGGCTGCGGGAGGGGAGGTACTGCATCACGAGGCACGGGCGCCCGTCGTGGTCGACGACGTCGAACACCGGCACGGCGTTGGGGTGGTGCAGGCGCGCCGTGATCCGGGCCTCGCGCATGGCCCGCTCGTGGGCGACCTGGGCCTCCGCCTCGGGCAGGCCGGCGAGGGAGTGCAGCTGCTTGACCGCGACGGCGCGGCTCAGCCGATCGTCCCAGGCGTGCCACACGTGGCCCATGCCGCCGGAGCCGATGCGACCCAGCAGCCGGTACCGTCCGGCGATGACCTGCGCGGGGTCGGTGCCCATCGGTCGCACTCCCTTCGGTCCCCGAGTCGGATCGCGGGGCCGTCTGCCCGCACGAGCGTCCATCCTGCCACCGCCGAACGGCGCCGGACGCCATGGCCCCGTACCCCCCTGGACCCCGCCCGGCGGTGTGGATCGCCGCGGTGATCGTGGTGTGACGGGCCACCGCGAGGGTATGCGTGGGGCATGGCCACGACACCGGACCCCTCCCGCGAAGCGGCTCCCGACAGCCCGACCGACCTGCCCAGGGAATCGCTCGTCGCCGTGCTGAAGCGTGCCCGGGGCGAGTTCAAGCGTGACAACCTGACCGATCTCGCGGCGTCGCTCACGTACTACGGCGTGCTGTCGCTCGCACCGGCGCTCGTCGTGCTCGTCTCGGCCCTCGGCCTGCTCGGGCGCGACGCGACGGCCGAGGTCGTCGACCAGGTGCAGGCCGTGGCACCCGGCTCGAGCGCCGACTTCGTGCGCACGCTCGTGACCCAGGCCCAGTCGAACCGCACCGGCGCCGGGCTGGGAGCCGTCCTCGGGCTGCTCGTGGCGCTCTGGTCGGCCTCCGGCTACGTCTCGGCCTTCATGCGGGCCTCCAACGTCATCTACGACATCCCCGAGGGGCGGCCGATCTGGAAGACCATCCCGATCCGGATCGGGGTCACCGTGCTGGCGGTGGTCGTCATGGTCGTGAGCGCCGTCATCGTCGTCGTGAGCGGCCCGGTGGCCCAGCAGGTCGGCGGGCTCGTCGGCGCCGGCGACACCACGCTGCTCGTGTGGGGCGTGCTCAAGTGGCCCGTGCTGCTCGTGCTCGTCTCGGTGCTCTTCGCCGTGCTCTTCTGGGCGAGCCCCAACGCCAAGCAGGGCGGTGTGCGCTGGGTGAGCCCGGGCGGCGTCATCGCCGTGCTGCTGTGGCTCGTGGTGTCGGCGGTCTTCGCCGTCTACGTGGCGAACTTCTCGTCCTACGACAAGACGTACGGGTCGCTCGCCGGCGTCGTCGTCTTCCTCGTGTGGCTCTGGCTGACCAACATCGCCATCCTGCTGGGGGCCGAGGTCAACGCGGAGCTCGACCGCAGCCGGGCCATCGCCGAGGGGGTGCCCGAGGACCTCGAGCCCTTCGCAGAGCCCCGCGACACCCGGGCCATGGACGAGGCCGACCGCCGGGCGGCCGAGGTGGCCGCCGAACGGCGCTCCGACTGACCGCCCCCGGAGCCCACGCGGCAGACCCCGCCCCCACGACCGACCGGACGCGACCCCTCTGCCATGACCTCGCCACGCACGCCCACACCCGCACCCACCTCGGCCCCCGCCGCGGAGCCCGCCCCGCCGCCGACCTCCCCGGCGCTGCGCCGGTGCCGCGACGACACCCGCACGCGGCTCGTCGCCCTGCGCACGGCGGCCGCGCGGCCGGGGCCCGAGCGCGACGCCGTCATGCTGCTCGTCAAGGCGGCCGTCGCCACGGTGCTCGCCTGGCAGTTCGCCACGCGGGTGCTGCACAGCCCGGTGCCCTTCTACGCGCCGATGGCGGCGCTGCTCGTCGTCGACCGCACGCTCGTGCGCTCGCTGTCGGCGAGCGTGCAGCGCATCGCCGCCGTGGTGCTCGGCCTCAGCGTCGCGTGGGTGGTCGCGACCTACGTCGGCGTCACGTGGTGGACGGTCGCCCCGGTGCTGCTCGTCGCGCTCGTCATCGGCCGGTGGTCGCGCCTCGGCGACCACGGCATCCAGGTGCCGACGATGGTCCTGCTCGCGCTCATCACCGCCAAGGGCACCGACGAGCAGTTCACCGCGCTGACCATCGTCGAGACGGTGGCGGGCGGGGTGATCGGTGTCGCCGTGAACGCGGTCGTCCTCGCGCCGCTGCACCTCACGCAGCCCCGCCAACGCGTGCGGGCGCTGACGCGCCAGGCCGCCGAGCTGCTCGAGGCCATGGCGGAGGGCCTCGCCGGCGACTGGGACGAGGAGCTCGCCGGCCGGTGGCACCGGTCCGCCGACGAGATCGCCGAGCGCGCCCCGCTCGTGCTCGACGACGTGCGCACGGGTCGGGAGAGCACCCGCTTCAACCCGCGCGACAACCTCCGGCCGGCCGACGTCGACTGGGACGGCTACGAGCGCACCGTGACCGCCGTGCGCTGCACGGTCTGGCACGTCACGGGCATCGGGCGCACGCTCGTCGACGCCGCGCGGGAGGCGCACCGGCGGCCGGCCCCGTCACCGGACTTCCTGGCGCGCTACGCCGAGGCGCTCGGGTCGATGGCGCTCGCCGTGCACCAGCTCGGTCGCCACGACGACGACTCCCGCCGGGCCTTCCGGGACGCGGTCGCCGACGCGCTCGAGGTGCTCGGCGAGCTGGGCGAGCAGGTGCGAGCGACGCCGTTCGACGACACCGAGCAGTGGACCGTCTACGGCGCCCTCCTCAGCGACTCGGTGCGGGCCGTGCACGAGCTCGAGCTCGCGGGGGAGTCGGCCGTGGTGCCCACCGACACCGCCCCCGTGCGCCTCCCACCCACGTCGTCGGCGCTGTGGGGCCGCGTGCGCCGGCTCCGGTGGTCCCGCCGTTCGGCCGGGACGCAGGACCGCGGTCCCGGCTGAGGTCGGCGCGGCCGGCGGCCGGTCCCCGTCTCAGGGACGGAGGGCGTCCTTGAGGTTGACGACGAGGATCAGCACCGCCGCCCCGACGAGGGTCCAGTACGTCACGGGCTGCCAGCTGCCCGCGAACGCCACCGCGAGCGCGACGAGGCCGATGACGACGGCGACGCGCACGGCATACGCGAGGAAGTAGCCGCGGGTGAACGCCTCGACGCCGAGCAGCGCCGCGAGCAGCACGACCGCCCCGAGCGGTCGGTCGGTCATCTGCGGCTTGAAGAAGCCGGCGACGAGGTAGAGCACGATCGGGGTGCTGACGACGGCCCACGCGCCGAGCAGGCGGTCGCGCGAGCGCTCGCTCGCCCCGATCGGGGTGCGCCGGTGGGAGAGGTGCGCGTGGGGCGACGGCGTGGGCAGCCCGTCGCGGAGCACGCGCTCCATCCGCGCGCGCTCGTCGCGCAGCCGCACGGCGTCGAGCCGCAGGGTCGTCAGCTCGTCCTCCGCGGGCCGCAGCCGGCGCACGTCGGGGCTTTCGGGCCCGAGGCCGGCCGCGCGCGTGGCGAGGTCGCGCGCGAGCTCGTCGGATCGCGAGGCCATGTCGGACAGCTGGGCGTCGATGTCGCCGATGCGTTCGGCGACGAGCGTCGCCTCGGCGTCGGGGCCGGGCGCGACCTTGGCCAGGGCGGCCCACCCGACGGGGTCGCCCCACGAGGCGCGCACCGTGGCCGAGCGTTCGTAGCGCGGGCCGGCCGGGCCGCGCTCACCACCGAGGCGGTCCTTCGTGTCGTGGCCCCAGAGGCCCCGGTAGTCGCGGACCCACGGGGTGTCGTCGTCGATGACGACGGGGTGCCACTCCCGGCCGGTGCCGGGCCCGATCGCCGCACCGTCGCCGCGCGCGTAGTCGATGTAGGGGATGCCGAGCCCGCTGCCCTGAGCGGCCCGGCCCCACGGCGCGATGAGCTTGGCGGCGCGCCGTGCGGCCGGGATGATCCCGCCCCACGAGGGCGGCACCACGGTGATGAGGTAGTCGCCGGGCAGGTAGGCCCCGGAGTGCGATCCGGCTCCCGCGTGGACCACGGGGTGCCGCCCCGCCACCCGCTCGAGGTCCGGGTCGTCCCAGCGCCGTCGCAGGTCGTCGCCGGTCTCGTCGTGCGCGCTGAAGACGACCCACCGCGCCGGCGGCAGGCCGTCGTCCTCGACCGCTCCGGTGCCGTCGAGGAAGACCGTCACCTGCTCCCAGTCGCCCTCGTGCTCGTTGACCCCAGAGAAGCCGGAGCGCCAGTTGTTGAACGCGTAGAAGAACCAGTACTGGCAGACCACCCAGGCGTCACCGCGCACGACGCGGCCGTAGTACGTGGGCTGCTCGGGGTGCAGGTGCGCCTCCTGCACCGCGTAGGCGGCCGCCGCGCTGCCACCCGGCACCGAGCCGCGCAGCAGCAGGGAGATGCGGCTCAGGGTGTCGACCATGCGCCCGAGGAGGCCGACCTGCGCGAGCCGGCTGCCGGCGTGGAAGCTCGGCCGGGCGCCGGGCAGGAGCTGGCGCAGGCGGTCGACCCACGTGCTCGGCCCGGCGATGCCCGACAGCGACAGGCCGGGCCCGTCGTGCTGCGCCCCGAGCACGGCGAGCAGGTCGAGGTCGAGGGCGCCGGGACTCGCGAGCACGGAGGTCGTGCCCGCCTCGTCGCGCACGAGGCTCGCGTGCGCGACGAAGGCGTCGACGGCGACCGGCACGAAGTACTCGCCCTTCGTGAGGCGCACGACCGGCTCGTGCGCCCGAAGCAGGGTGAGGTCGTCAGGTCCGGCACGATCCACGCGTCGCCTCCGATGCGCCCCGGGGCGGCGCCGGGTCGCGCCGCGTCCTGCTCGCGAGTCTGTCACCGCACCCGTGGGGCCGTCAGGGCCTTCGGCCACGCCGACGGCTCGCGACCGCCCGTGTCCCGGCCCGGCGCAGACGTCCGTCGTGGTTAGGTGAGGACATGCGCGTGACTCACCTCGGACATGCCTGCCTGCTCGTCGAGCTCGCCGACCGCCGTGTCCTCGTCGACCCCGGCTCCTTCTCGGCGGGCTTCGAGCAGCTGCGCGAGCTCGACGCGGTGCTCGTCACCCACAACCACGCCGACCACTTCGACCCGGAGCGGGTGGCGGCGCTACTGCGCGACAACCCGCGGGCGAGCGTGCACACCGACCCGTTGACGGCCGAGAAGCTGCGGGCCGAGGGGCTGGACGCGGTGCCGACCCGCCACGGCGAGGACTTCGCGGTCGGTGACGTCACGGTGTCGCCGGTCGGCGAGCTCCACGCCTTCAACCACCCCGACATGCCGCGCATCCCGAACGTCGGGGTCGTGCTCCGGGCCGAGGGGGAGCCCTCGATCTTCCACCCCGGCGACGCGTACGACGGCGAGCCGGGGGCGGTCGACGTGCTCGCCCACCCGCTGAGCGCCCCATGGGCCGCGAGCCGCGACTCGATCGCCTTCGTCTGCCGGATCGCCCCCAGGGTCTTCATCCCGATCCACGACGCCCTGCTGAGCGAGGTGGGGCACCGCATGTATGCCGGCCACGTCGAGCAGTTCTCCGGCGTGGACGGGCTGACCTACGTGCCCCTGCGCGACGCGGAGTCGGCGACGTTCTGACGTCCCGGGCATCGGCGAGGTCAACGGCGTGAGCGGGGGAGACATGACGAAGATGACGGATCTGCCTGCGCCGCAGGGTGTTCCGGCCGATGGTCCGGCCATCGCGGTGCGTGGGCTCGGCAAGCGCTTCGGCGAGGTCATCGCCGTCAAGGGCATCGACCTCGACGTCCCGAGGGGGTCGTTCTTCGGCCTCGTGGGGCCGAACGGTGCCGGCAAGACGACGACGCTCTCGATGGTCACCGGCCTGCTGCGACCCGACGCGGGCCAGGCGTTCGTGCTGGGCCACGACGTGTGGGCCGACCCCCTCGCCGCCAAGCGGTTGCTCGGCGTGCTGCCCGACGGCCTCAAGCTCTTCGACCGCCTCACCGGCATCCAGCTCATCACGTATGCCGGCCTGCTGCGCGGTCTCTCGCGTGACCTCGCCGCCGAGCGGGCCGCCGAGCTCGTGGCGGCCCTCGGCCTCACGGAGGCGCAGGGCAAGCTCGTCGTCGACTACTCGGCGGGCATGACGAAGAAGGTGACGCTCGCGACGGCGCTCGTCCACGCGCCGCGCGTGCTCGTCCTCGACGAGCCCTTCGAGGCGGTCGACCCGGTCTCCGCCGCGACGATCCGGCGCATCCTCGCGGGCTTCGTCGACTCCGGGGGCACCGTCGTGCTCTCGAGCCACGTCATGGACCTCGTCGAGCGCATCTGCTCGCACGTCGCGGTCATCGCCGACGGTTCCGTGCTCGCGGCCGGCGGGCTCGACGACGTGCGTGCCGGGCGGTCGCTCGAGGAGCGCTTCGTCGACCTCGTCGGTGGCTCGACCGAGGTGGTGGGGCTGTCGTGGTTGCGCACCTCGTCCGACTGAAGCTCGCGCTGCTGCGCAACACCTTCCGGCGCAGCCGGGCCCAGGCCGTCGGGGCCGTCATCGGCATCGTCTACTTCGCCGGCCTCGTCGTCGCCGTGGCGGTCGGCCTCGGCGCCCTGCGCGGGACACCCGACGCCGTGCGGGTCGTCGTGCCCCTCGCCGGGGCGGCCGGGACGGTGCTGTGGGTCGTGGTGCCTCTCCTGTCGTTCGGCTCGGACCCGACCCTCGACCCGGGGCGCTTCGCGACCTTCGCGATCCCGCACCGCGACCTGGCCCTCGGCCTGCTCGCCGCGGCGCTCGTCGGACTGCCCGCCATCGCCTCGGCGGTGCTCTGCCTCGGTGTCGTCGTCGGCTCGTCGCAGACCGTCGCCTCGACGCTGGTAGCGGTGCTCGGGGTCGCGATGGGTCTGCTCACGGCCGTGACGACGAGCCGCTGGGTGTCGGCCCGGATGACCCGGATCATCTCCAGCCGCAAGGGCCGTGATGCCGTCGGCGTCATCGGGCTGCTGCTGCTCGTGCTCGTGGGCCCCGCGTTCTCCCTCTTGGGCAACCTCGGCAGCGACCTCGTGGGGCTCGCGACCACGGCCGCGCGCGTCGTCGCCTGGACGCCGCTCGGGTGGGCCTGGGCCGCCGCGGGTGACGTCGCGGCCGGCGACGTCGGCGCCGGGGTCGTGCGGCTGCTGCTCGCCGCCGCCCTGCTCGCCCTCGTCGGGCGGGCCTGGGCGACGGCCATCCGTGAGCAGGTCGAGAACCCCACCGGGGGAGCGCGGTCCGACGCGTCGGTCTCCACGGGCGCCGACCTCGGGCTCCTCGCGCGCCTGCCCGGCACGCCGCGGGGGGCGGTCGCCGCCCGGGCCCTCACCTCCTGGCGCCGTGACCCGCGCTACCAGGTGAGCCTCGCGATGACGCCGGTGCTCCCGCTGGTGCTGCTGATCCCGTTCGTGACGGGCGACCTCACCTGGGCGCCGCTGCTCATGGCGCCCCTGCTCGCCTTCCTGCTCGGCTGGAGCGAGCACAACGCGGTGGCCTACGAGGGTGATGCCCTCTGGCTGCACCTCGTCGCCGGGCTCTCGGGTCGTGACGACCGCGTGGGGCGGCTCGTGCCGGGCGCCCTGCTCGCCGCGGTGCTGCTGCCGGTCTACGCCGGTGTCGGGGTCGCGCTCGCCGGCCGCTGGGACCTCCTGCCGGCCGTGGTCGGGCTCTCCCTCGGGGTGCTCGGGGCCGGCTTCGGCGTCTCGAGCGTCATGAGCGTCGTGCTGCCCTACCCGGTGCCGGCGTCGGGCGAGAGCCCCTTCAGCGCACCCCCGGGCGCGGCCGGCATCACCCTGGGCGCCCAGTCGCTCGCGAGCCTCTGCACGGCCGTGCTGGCCGCGCCGACCCTCGTGCTCGCCTGGTTCGCCTGGCAGGACGGCGGCGTCTTCGTCTGGCTCACGGGTGCGGTCGGCACCTGCCTGGGAGCGGTCGGCGGTCTCGCGGGCCTGTGGCTCGGCGCACGTCTCTACGACCGCCGCGCGCCCGAGCTGCTGTCCGCTCTCCAGCGCTGACCCGGCCCGGGAACGGGTCCCGGGCCGGGTCAGCGGCCGGACGGCTCAGGCGAGGTCGACCGCGAGGTGTGCGGCGCCGATGATGCCGGCCTGGTTGCGCAGCTGGGCGGGCACGATGGGGCAGCGCAGCCTCAGCTTCGGCAGGAAGTCGTCGCTGTCCTTGGAGATGCCGCCGCCGACGATGATGAGGTCGGGCGAGAAGAGCTTCTCGATCGTGTCGTAGTAGGTCTGCAGGCGCTCGGCGTAGGCGTCCCACGAGAGGTCCTCGGCGTCCTTGACGGACGACGCGGCGCGGTCCTCGGCGTCGTAGCCGTCGATCTCGAGGTGGCCGAGCTCGGAGTTCGGCACGAGGCGCCCGTCGTGGATGAGGGCGCTGCCGATGCCCGTGCCGAGCGTCGTGAGGATGACGAGGCCCTGCACGCCCTTCGCGGCGCCGTAGTAGAGCTCGGCGAGGCCGGCCGCGTCGGCGTCGTTGACGACGGTGACCGAGCGCCCGGTGTGCTCCTGGATGAGCGCCTCGGCATCCGTGTCGATCCACGTCGGGTCGATGTTGGCGGCCGAGAGCACGGTGCCGCGGATGACGACGGCGGGCACGGTGACGCCGATGGGGGAGTCGCCCGTCACGTCGGCGAAGTGGTCGACGATCTGGTCGACGACCTCGGCCACGGCATCCGGGGTGGCCGGCTTCGGCGTCAGGATCTTGAGCCGCTTGCCGGCGAGCTCGCCCTTCTTGAGGTCGACGGGCGCGCCCTTGATGCCGCTGCCGCCGATGTCGATGCCGAGGGGCGTGCCCTGCTTGGCCATGGTCCCTGCTTCCGTGTCGAGGACGTGGTCGATCGTGCTGTCGTGCTGTCGTGCCCGCCGCGATGCCGTCGGTCGTGCCGGCACCGCGGAGCTCGCTGCGCCGCGCGGCGCAGCCGAAGCCTACGGGGCCGCGACACCCTCCGGGAGGGTGAGGATCTCGTAGCCGTCCTCGGTGACGAGGATGGTGTGCTCGAACTGGGCGGAGCGGCGCCCGTCGCGGGTCACGACGGTCCAGCGGTCGTCCCACATGTCCCACTCGGCCGTGCCGAGGTTGAGCATCGGCTCGACGGTGAACGTCATGCCCGGCTCGATGACGGTGTCGTAGTGCGGCGCGGCGTCGTAGTGCGGCACGATGAGCCCGTTGTGGAACTCGAGCCCGATGCCGTGGCCCGTGAAGTCACGCACGACGCCGTAGCCGAAGCGCTTGGCGTAGCTCTCGATGACGCGGCCGACGACGTTGATCTGGCGGCCCGGGCGGGCCGCGCGGATGCCGCGCATCATCGCCTCGTGCGTGCGCTCGACGAGCAGCCGCGACTCCTCGTCGACGTCGCCGACGAGGTAGGTGGCGTCCGTGTCGCCGTGCACGCCGTGGATGTAGGCCGTCACGTCGATGTTGACGATGTCGCCGTCCTCGAGGGGGCGGGCGTCGGGGATGCCGTGGCAGATCACCTCGTTGACGCTGGTGCACACCGACTTCGGGAACGCCTTGTAGCCGAGGGGGGAGGGGTACGCGCCGTGGTCGAGCATGTACTCGTGGGCGATCGCGTCGAGCTCGTCGGTGGTGACCCCCGGCGCGACGGCCTTCGACGCCTCGACCATGGCGGTGGCCGCGATGCGCGAGGCGATCCGCATCTTCTCCACGGTCTCGGCGTCCTTGAGGTGCACGTCGCCGTCCTCGCGCGGGTTAGGCACGTCGACGTAGTGCGGCCGCTCGATCGAGGCGGGCACCAATCGGCGTGGGCTGAGGGGGTGCGGCGACACCCGCGGCGAGAGCAACGGCATACGGTGGAGTCTAGGTCGTCCGCGGGTGCCGTCCGAGAGGGGCGTTCACGACGCGGACCCGGCGACAAGGAGAGCGCACGTGAGCTTCTGGTACAACGTCGACACGGGTCAGGTCGAGACCGACGAGACCCGCAGCAGGGGTGAGCAGGTGCTCGGCCCGTACGCCAGCGAGGCCGAGGCCAGGGCCGCGCTCGACACGGCGCACAAGAAGACCGAGCAGTGGGACTCCGAGGACCGCGACTGGAACGAGCGGGGCTCCGCCGGCAGCGCCACCACCGACTGAGCACCTGTCTGGGCGCCGGCCCGAAGGACCGCCACGACGCTGCATCCGCCACCGCCCTGGGCGTGGCGCGCCGCGGTCGTGGCGGTCCGTCGGAGTGTCCCGGTGCGCCCGCGGGTCAGGAGTCGAAGGAGTGGCTCGCGTCGGGGAAGGCCCCGGACTCGACCTCGGCGGCATACGTGCGCGCGGCGTCGAGGAGCGTGCCGCGCAGGTCGGCGTACTTCTTGACGAAGCGCGGCGCCCTGCCGCTGCGCAGGCCGGCGAAGTCGCTCCACACGAGCACCTGCGCGTCGGTGGCGTTGCCGGCGCCGATGCCGATGGTCGGGATGGCGAGGGCCTCGGTCACGCGCGCGGCCACGGGGGTCGGCACCATCTCGAGCACGACGGCGAAGGCGCCCGCGTCCTGCAGGGCCCGCGCCTCGTCGACGAGCGCGTCGGCGGCGTCGCCGCGTCCCTGCACGCGGTAGCCACCGAGCTGGTGCTCGCTCTGCGGCGTGAAGCCGAGGTGGGCCATGACCGGGATGCCCGCGTCCGTGAGCGCCCGGACGAGCGGCACCATGGGGCGGCCGCCCTCGAGCTTGACGGCGTGGGCGAGGCCCTCCTTCATGAGGCGCACCGCGCTGGTGAAGCCCTGCTCGACCGACGCGCCGTAGGAGCCGAACGGCAGGTCGGCGACGACGAGCGCGCGGCGCGCACTGGTCGCCACGGAACGGACGAGCGGGACCATCTCGTCGAGGGTGACGGGCACGGTCGTCTCGTAACCGAGCACGTTGTTGCCGGCCGAGTCGCCGACGAGCAGCACCGGGATGCCCGCCTCGTCGAAGATCTGGGCGGCGTACATGTCGTATGCCGTGAGCATCGCCCAGCGCCGGCCCTCGGCCTTCATCGCGTGCAGGTGGGGGATGCGCACCCGACGGGGGCTCGGGGCGCCCTCGGGCGTGACCGGCGTGCGGTTCCCGCTGCCGTAGGGGGCGGTTTCCTCGGGGGCGTCAGCGCTCATCCGGCGAGCATAACGGGGGCCCGGATCGTGGGGTGGGGGAGGCGGAAGGGGCGTAAATGCCTTTACGTCCGCTTTGTCTCTGGCAGTACCCCGAATGGACCTCGTACGCCTAGGGCCAGGCCCCGACCTTTACGAAGTTTTTACGTTCTTTGCCGCGAATTGCCTTGGAGCACAACTTTTTTCGATTCGCCTGTGCCTCAGCGTCATATCTCCTGACATCTGTGCTGTCATACGGATGGCGCCGGATGGACGGCGTCTGCGACCAGGAGGACTGATCTTGAACAAGCGTCATTGGAGTGCTGTCTCGGGGTTGGCCGTGGGGGCGCTCGTCGTCACCGGCCTGACCGCCCCGGCACAGGCTCAGGCAACGCCGGTGGCCAAGGCCCCCACGAGCGGAGACCCCGCCGCGAACCAGGCATCCCGGCACGACAACCTGCCGAACCCGCTGGCGGAGGCTGCTGCGACCGAGCGGCAGGACGCCATCACCAAGCTCGTGACCGGTGAGGCCAGCACGCGCACCATCAACGGCAACCGCGTCATCGAGGTGAAGTCGCGGGCCAAGGACAAGAACGGCCGTTCGGTCGCCAAGTCCAAGTACGTGAACTACCCGGTCGACCGCGAGGAGGACATCTTCACGATCCTCACCGACTTCGGCACCCAGACGAAGCCGACGCAGGGCGGCGCGGCGGGCCCGGTGCACAACTCGATCCCGGCGCCCGACCGCAAGTGGGACGGCAACGCGACCGACAACAACTCCACGTACTGGCTC
The DNA here is from genome assembly GCF_040300125.1 of Terrabacter sp. NPDC000476. Taxonomy (NCBI): domain Bacteria; kingdom Bacillati; phylum Actinomycetota; class Actinomycetes; order Micrococcales; family Intrasporangiaceae; genus Terrabacter; species Terrabacter sp. NPDC000476. Next base: position 852,750 of record NZ_JBEPDF010000001.1, on the reverse strand, counting down.
AAGGACTTCAACCGCGACCACTACCTGCAGATGATGTTCGGGGCCACGGACTCGTTCCGCGACTTCTACCTCAAGCAGAGCAACGGCCGCTTCCTCGCCAAGGGCGACGTCTCCGACTGGGTCACCGTGCCCTACAACGAGGCCCGCTACGGCCACAACCCCGTGGACGGCGACGGCACGAGCGAGGCCGACGGCTACTGGAGCTACATCCAGGACACGGCGACCGCGTGGTACGACGCGCAGAAGGCCGCCGGCAAGACCGACGCGCAGATCAAGACCTACCTCGCGCAGTTCGACAAGGTCGACCGCTACGACTACGACGGCGACGGCGACTTCAACGAGCCCGACGGCTACATCGACCACTTCCAGGCGATCCACGCCGGTGAGGGCGAGGAGGCCGGTGGCGGCGCCGAGGGCGAGGACGCCATCTGGTCGCACCGCTGGTACGCCTACTCGAACAACGCCGGCAAGACCGGCCCGTCGAACAACAAGGCCGGTGGTGTGCAGCTCGGCACCTCCGGCATCTGGATCGGTGACTACACCACCGAGCCGGAGAACGGCGGCCTCGGCGTCTTCGCGCACGAGTTCGGCCACGACCTCGGCCTGCCCGACCTCTACGACACCGCCGGTGGCGACAACGGCACCGGCTACTGGACGCTCATGAGCGGCGGCTCGTGGATGAGCAAGAGCAACACCGACATCGGCACCCGCCCGTCCTACATGGGCGCGTGGGAGAAGCTGCAGCTCGGCTGGCTCGACTACGCCGTGGTCAAGCCCGGCCAGAAGAAGAACGTCGACCTGGGCCCGGCCTCGAAGGTCGTGCTCGACAAGAAGAGCACGTGGGAGACCTCCTACGGCGTCAAGCCGCAGGCGACGATCGTTCCCCTGCCCGAGCGCTCCGTGGTCACGAAGCGCAACACGCCGCACTCCGGTGCGGCCGAGTGGTGGAGCGGCTTCGGCGACAACCTCAACTCGACGCTGGCCCGCACCGTGGACCTGAGCGGCGCCACGAGCTCCGCCTCCGTCGACGCCTGGGTCCAGGGCAACCTCGAGAAGGAGTACGACTTCCTCTACGGCGAGGTCTCCACCGACGGTGGTGCCACGTGGACGCAGGTCGGCTCCCCGATCGACGGCAAGTTCGCCTGGGCCACGAAGTCGTGGGACCTCTCGGCCTACAAGGGCCAGTCGGTCCAGTTCCGCTTCCGCGTCTCGACCGACGGCGGCGTCTCGAGCGAGGCCTTCATCGACGACGTCACGGTGACCAAGGACGGCGTGGCCGGCCCGGTCGACGACGTCGAGTCGGGTGCCGGCTCGTGGGTCGCGAAGGGCTTCACGGTCTCCAGCGGCACGACGTCGCGCATGGTGCAGGACTACTACATCGCCGAGAACCGGACCTACACCGGCTACGACGAGACGCTCAAGACCGGCCCGTACAACTTCGGCTGGAGCAACACGCGCCCCGACTGGGTCGAGAAGTTCCCGTACCAGAACGGCCTGCTCGTCTGGTTCTCCAACGGTGAGGTGACGAACAACAACACGTCGGCCCACCCCGGCGCCGGCCTCATCCTGCCGGTCGACGCCCGTCCGAAGGCGATCAAGTTCCCGGGCACCAACGGCGGTTCCGCCGTCCTGCTCGGCAACCGTCGCCAGCCGTTCGACGCGACGTTCGGCCAGGAGCGCACCGACGCGGTGACCTTCCACCGCAACGGCTACGGCGTCTACGTCAAGTCGAGCCCGGCGATCCCGACCTTCGACGACTCCGACCCGCTGCGCTACTGGGACTCCGCGAACCCGATGGGCTCGACGGCAGTGGCCGGCGCCGGCGTGACCATGACGGTCACGAAGACGTCGCACAAGGGCGAGAACATGACGGTTCGCGTCACCAACCCGGCCCCGTGAGGCGCCGGAACGGCTGACACGCTCCACGCACGACGCGCGGGCCCCCGGGGAGAGCATCCCCGGGGGCCCGCGCCCGTACCCGGTGCCCACCCGCGGACCGGCGCGGCCCCCACCCGTGGGTCCGGACGGCATACGTCGGCGGGCGACCCCGTCCGAAACGCGTGTGTCGTGACATGCGCGAAACACCGATGCGGCAGGATCGACACATGAACCGTCAGGAAGAGTTCGTGCTCCGCACGATCGAAGAGCGCGACATCCGATTCGTCCGGCTGTGGTTCACCGACGTGCTCGGGCAGCTGAAGTCCGTGGCCGTCGCCCCGGCCGAGCTCGAGGGCGCCTTCGCCGAGGGCATCGGCTTCGACGGCTCGGCCATCGAGGGCTTCGCCCGCGTCTACGAGGCCGACATGCTCGCCAAACCGGACCCCTCGACGTTCCAGATCCTCCCGTGGCGCGGCGACCCGCCCGGCACCGCCCGGATGTTCTGCGACCTCCAGCTGCCCGACGGCACGCCGAGCTTCGCCGACCCGCGCCACGTGCTCCAGCGCGCGCTGGGCAAGGCCGCCGACCTCGGCTTCACCTTCTACACCCACCCCGAGATCGAGTTCTTCCTGCTCGAGCAGGGCCGAGACCCGCAGGGGCGGCCGATCCCGGTCGACGACGCCGGCTACTTCGACCACGTGCCGCACGGCACCGGGCACGACTTCCGCCGCGCCGCGATCACGATGCTCGAGAACATGGGCATCAGCGTCGAGTTCAGCCACCACGAGGGCGCGCCCGGTCAGAACGAGATCGACCTGCGCTACGCCGACGCGCTGAGCACCGCCGACAACATCCAGACCTTCCGCACGGTCGTCAAGGAGGTCGCCCTGACGCAGGGCATCTACGCGACCTTCATGCCGAAGCCGTTCTCGGAGCACCCGGGCTCCGGCATGCACACGCACCTCTCGCTCTTCGAGGGCGACTCGAACGCCTTCTACGAGGCCGGCGCGCCCTACCAGCTGAGCCGGGTCGGGAGGCAGTTCATCGCCGGCCTGCTGCGCCACGGCGCCGAGATCGCCGCCGTGACGAACCAGTGGGTCAACTCCTACAAGCGCCTCTGGGGCGGGGGAGAGGCTCCTGCCCACCTGACGTGGGGCCACAACAACCGCTCGGCGCTCGTGCGCGTGCCGATGCACAAGCCCAACAAGGGCCAGTCGACGCGCGTCGAGGTGCGCTCGCTCGACGCCGCCTGCAACCCGTACCTCGCCTTCGCGGTGCTGCTCGGCGCCGGGCTCAAGGGCATCGAGGAGGGCTACGAGCTGCCGCCCGAGACCGAGGACGACGTGTGGAGCCTCACCGACGGCGAGCGCCGCGCGATGGGCATCAAGCCGCTGCCCTCCTCGCTCGGGCGTGCCCTCGAGGTGATGGAGGAGAGCGAGCTCGTCGCCGACGTGCTCGGCGAGCACGTCTTCGACTTCTTCCTGCGCAACAAGCGCCAGGAGTGGCTCGACTACCGCCACGAGGTGAGCCGGTTCGAGCTCGAGCGCTACCTGCCGCGGCTCTGACGACGACGCCCCCGACCCGGCACCCGATGTCATCCCGCACCACGACCACCGAGGGCGCGCTCGCGCGACTCGGCTTCGCCGACCCCGACCGGGCCGTGACGCTCGTCGACGACCGCGCCCTGCTGCCCGTGCGGGCGGCCGTGCCCGGGGGGCAGCTCGACGAGCTCGCGGCGGTCATGGGCGACACGGCCGACCCCGACCAGGCCCTCCTGGGTCTCGTACGGGTCTGCGAGTCCCTTGCTGCACACGGCGATCCGGCCGACTGGGGCATGACCGCGTTCTGCGCCGAGCTGGCCCGGCCCGGGGTCGCGCGCGACCGGGTCATCGGCGTCCTCGGCGCCTCGACCGCGCTCGTCGACGAGCTCGTGCGCCACCCCGAGCACTGGCTCGACGCGGCCCGGGCCGAGCGGCGCCCGGGCGAGCAGGTCCGTGCCGACCTCGTGCACGCGGTGACCGACGGGCGCGGCGAGCGCTCGCCGCTCGACGCGCTGCGCATCGCCTACCGGCGCGGGCTGCTGCGGATCGCCGCGCTCGACGTGACGGCGCGTGACCCCCTCTCCGAGATGCCGTGGGTCGGGGAGGCGCTCGCCGAGCTGGCCGAGGCCGCCCTGGAGGCCGCCCTCGCCATCGCCCGCGAGGAGTACGGCGAGGGCCACGAGGCCTGCCGGCTCGCCGTCATCGGCATGGGCAAGACGGGTGGCGGCGAGCTCAACTACGTCAGCGACGTCGACGTCATCTTCGTCGCCGAGCCGGCCGACGGCGTCGACGAGGACACGGCGCTGCGGGTCGGCACCGCCCTCGCCACGGCGACGATGCGCGCCTGCTCGACGCCCACGGCCGAGGGCAGCCTCTGGCCGGTCGACGCCGCGCTGCGTCCCGAGGGCAAGCAGGGCCCGCTCGTGCGCACCATCCGCAGCCACGTCGCCTACTACGAGCGCTGGGCCAAGACGTGGGAGTTCCAGGCCCTCCTCAAGGCCTGGGTCTCGGCCGGCGACAAGGAGGTCGGGCTGCGCTACAAGGCCGAGATCGCCCCGCTCGTGTGGGAGGCGGCCGGTCGCGAGAAGTTCGTCGAGGACGTGCAGGCCATGCGGCGCCGCGTGGAGCAGCACGTGCCCGCCAACGAGGCCGCGCGCCAGCTCAAGCTCGGCCCCGGGGGGCTGCGCGACGTCGAGTTCAGCGTCCAGCTGCTCCAGCTCGTCCACGGCCGCACCGACCCCAGCCTGCGGTCGGCGACGACGCTCGAGGCACTGTCCGCGCTCGCCCGTGGCGGCTACGTCGGGCGCGACGACGCGGCCGTGCTCGACCGCGCCTACCGCCACCTGCGCTGCCTCGAGCACCGCATCCAGCTCCACCGGCTCCGGCGCACCCACCTGATGCCCGTCGCCGAGGCCGAGCTGCGCCGGCTCGGCCGGGCCATGGGGCACCGGACCCACCCCGGGCGGGCCGTGGAGGCCGACCGCCAGGCCTCCTCGCGCGAGGTGCGCCGGTTGCACGAGCGGCTCTTCTACCGGCCGCTGCTCGCGGCCGCCGCCAAGCTCAGCCCCACCGAGGCGCGCCTCAGCCCCGAGGCGGCCCGGCAGCGCCTGCTCGCGCTCGGCTTCCACGACCCCGCGGGGGCGCTGCGCCACATCGAGGCCCTGACGACGGGGGTGAGCCGGCGCGCGGCGATCCAGCGCACCCTGCTGCCGGTCATGCTCGGCTGGTTCGCCGACGAGGCGGACGCCGATGCCGGGCTCCTCTCCTTCCGCCGGGTCTCCGACGAGCTCGGCACGACGCACTGGTACCTCAAGATGCTCCGCGACGAGGGGCGGGCCGCCGACCGTCTCGCGCACTGCCTCGCCCGCAGCCGGTATGCCGCCGACCTGCTCGTGCGCTCGCCCGAGAGCGTGTCGATCCTCGGCGACGACAACGGGCTGACGCCACGCTCGCGCGAGAGCATCACGGCGCGCATGCAGTCGGCGGCCGGGCGGCGCGACACCGCCGCCGACGCCGTCGCGGCCGTGCGGGCGATCCGCCGGCACGAGCTGCTCCGCATCGTCATGGCCGACCTCGTCGGCACCGTCGACCTCGCCGGGGTGGGGGCGGCCCTGACCGACCTCACGGGCGCGACGATCCAGGTCGTGCTCGACACGGCCGTGCGCCAGGTGGAGGAGCGCGAGGGCGCCCCGATCGGCGGCGACCTGCTCGTCGTGGCCATGGGGAGCCTCGGCGGCCGCGAGCTCGGCTACGCCTCCGACGCCGACGTCATGTTCGTCCACCGGCCCCACCCGGGCGCCGACGAGTCGCAGGTGCAGGCGCGGGCCACCCTCGTGGTGCAGGAGCTGCGCAAGCTGCTCTCCGGGGCCGGGCCCGACCCCGCCCTGGGCCTCGACGCCGACCTGCGCCCCGAGGGCAAGGCCGGTCCGCTCGTGCGCAGCCTCGACGGCTACCGCACGTACTACGAGCGGTGGGCCCTCACGTGGGAGTTCCAGGCGCTGCTGCGGGCCACGCCGATCGCCGGCCCGGCCGACCTCGCCGACGCCTTTTGCGAGCTCATCGACCCGCTGCGCTGGCCCGAGGGCGGGCTCGACACGAAGCAGGTGCGCGAGATCCGCACCCTCAAGGCGAGGGTCGAGAGCGAGCGGCTGCCGCGCGGGGCCGACCCCCGCACCCACCTCAAGCTCGGCCGCGGCGGCCTCACCGACGTCGAGTGGGTCGTGCAGCTGCACCAGCTCCGGCACGCCCACGCGCACCCCGCCCTGCGGGTGACCGGCACGATGGCCGGGCTCGACGCGCTCGAGGCCGAGGGGATCCTCTCCGGCGAGGACGTCGCGGCCCTGCGGGAGGCCTGGCGCCTCGGGGCGCGGATGCGCAACGCCGGCGTGCTCTGGCGCGGGCGCCCCATCGACAGCGTCCCGTCCGACCTGCGCGACCTCGACGGCATCGGCCGGATCATGGGCCGGGCCGCAGGCGAGGGCGCCGCCCTCGCCGAGCTGTGGCGCCGGGTGGCCCGCCGGGCCCGCCACGCAACCGATTTCAACTTTTACGACTCGGCGCCCCGGGGTAGCGTCATCCCGTGAGCCAGACCCAGGCGTCCGCCGGCAGCGTGCCGACGTACGCCGCCGTCCTCCGGGTGCCGCGCTACCTGCCGATCTTCCTCGCCGGCGCCCTGTCGATGTGGGGCGACTACATCGCGCGGGTCACCATCGCGGCCGTCGTCTACGCCCGGACGAACTCGCCGCTCGCCACCGCGACGACGCTCGCCGTCAGCCTCGTGCCGACGTTCTTCGGGCGCAGCCTCGTCGGGCCGGTCGTCGACCGCTTCCCGTACAAGTGGGTGCTCATCTGGTCGCACCTGCTGCGGGCGACGTGCGTGCTCGGCCTCATGTGGCTCGTGCTCAGTGGGTCGTCGGTCTACGTCATGTTCGCGGTGCTCTGCGTGCTCGAGCTCATCGGCGGGGCCTCGAGCGCGTCGAACATGGTGCTGCTCACCGACCTCTTCGAGGACCGCCACCTCTATGCCCGGGCCGTCGGCCTCGGCGCCATGTCGGAGCAGTTCAACCAGGCCATCGGGCTCGCCGTCGGCGGCGGCCTCGTCGCCCTCGTCGGCTACGAGACGGGCCTGCTCATCGACCTGCTGACCTTCGTCGGGGCGGCCCTCGTCATCCTCTTCGTCGTGCAGGCGCGCCCGGTGACGGGTCGGCGCGGCCGCGGCGTGCGTGGCTTCGTCGGAGACCTCTCGACGGCTGCCAAAGACCTCGCGCGGCACCCGGTGCTCGCCCGCCTCGTGCTGCTCAGCGCGTTCGCGAGCCTGGGCATCGCGGCCCCCGAGGCGCTCGCGATCCCGATCGCCGGCACCAGGGGCTGGGGTGGCGCCCTCATGGCCGCCCCGATCGTCGGGGCCGTCGTCGGCATCGTGCTCATCGGCCGCCGCGACGTGCAGAGCCAGAACCGCTCCATCGTGCCGCTCGCGCTCGCGATGCCGCTGCCGCTGCTCGTGACCGCCCTGCACCCGCCGATCCTCGTGGTGGCGGCGTGCTTCTTCGCGTCCGGCATGCTGCAGGCGTTCATGGTGCCGCTGCAGGCGACCTTCGCGCTCGTCACCGAGCCCGAGCTGCGCGGCCGCATCTTCAGCCTCGCCGGTGCCGTGTCCATCGCCGCCGCGGGCATCTCGTTCCTCGTCGCGGGCTGGCTCGGCGCGCACACGAGCCCGTATGCCGGTGTGGCCTGGTGCGCGCTCGCCTGCCTCGGCCTCGTGGCCGTGCTCGCGGTGACGTGGCCGCACCGACGGGTGCGCAGCGCCGTCGACCGGGCGTACGCCACGCCGTCCACCACCTCCCACGCCGCCTGACCGACCGGTCGCGCCGCCGCGGCCGGCGGCGGGAGACGTGCGTCCGGGTGGACCACGTACGCGCGACGCCCGGCGCACCCGTGTGGGTGCGCCGGGCGTCGGCCGGGTGCGTGGGCCGTCGGGCCCGTGGCTCGCGGTCAGGCGGGCGGCATGCCGTGCGCGGCCAGCAGCGCACGCCACGTCGAGGGGTACGCGATGCCGTACGCGGGCACGTGGCGCGCCAGCTGCCAGCTGATGAGGCGTGACTTCGTCGTCGACGAGAAGCTGCCCGTCGCCGGGATGCCGATGGCCTTCTGCAGGGTCATGACGGCAGGACCGCTCATGCCCGGACGCAGCACCATGCCGGAGCGCGGCACCATCTCACGCAGCAGCGCGCTCGCTCCCGCCGGGGCCTTGACGGTGGGGTAGCTGACGCAGCGACGAGGGTTCGGGGCTGCATCGCCCGCCGACCAGTTGAGGTCGGCGGGGCGGCAGGGGCCCCAGTCGACGGGGGCGACCTGCTTGCTCCAGAACGAGGTGCGGCCCAGGGCGCCCTCCCACGAGAGGCTGATGTGGATGTGGTTGCGGTGGCACGCGGTGTCGTAGCCGGTCGAGGTCGTCGTGGCGCACCCGTTGTAGGGCCGCCAGCCCTCGGCGGAGCGGTAGGAGCTCCAGATCTGGTTGTTCCAGATGACGTACATGACCCCGAGGCGGCGGGCGTTCGCGTAGCGGTTGCCGGCCGCGTCGGTCTTGAGCATCCACGTCAGCAGGGCGCTGGCGTTCGCCCGCTCCGTCGTGTCGCGCACGTTGAAGAAGGTGTCGACCGAGCGGCCGTCGTAGTGCTCGGAGGACGGCGACGTGGCCGCCGTGCAGGAGCGGCTGAGGCCGTAGGTCGCGCCGTAGGTCGCGCGGATGAGGTTGCCGAGCTTGGCCGAGCCCGCCCGGGTGCGCAGGTCGCAGCCGGTGGCCGGCACGTACGGCGACAGGCCCTCCACGGCGACCGGCAGGCCGGTCGGGGTCGGCGGCACGGGGGCGTTGCCGCCGGCCTGGGCCGGGGGAGCGGCCGAGACGATGGCGAGCGAGGCGAGGGCAGACAGGGCGAGCCCGGCGGCACGCAGGCGTCGCCGGTTGAGCAGTGTTGACATGTGGGGTCTCCCAGAAGGGTGCGGACGAGAGCCGTCCCGGTGGGGGCCGGGCGGCGGAGCGCGAGGGGTCTGGAACGGGCCCGGGCGCGGGCCGGATGGCCGGCGTCAACTGCCGCACGCGGATGGCGCACTTTAACCGTTTTGTCCGGTTAGTGCATATCAAACGCCGAAAGTGTGGGACCGACACGCCGCGACTCCGTCCGGTCGCGCCGGGCCGTCTCCGTAGTGCCGCGAGCTCGCGGGCGTCCTGCTGCCGTCACCGGCCGAGGATGCCGACCGTCAGACCGTCGCGCCGGCCCGCGAAGAAGTGCTCGAGCACCCGCGCGAACGGTCGCGCCGCCTCCGGGCCCTCGGCGTGCGCCGCGAGCTCGAACAGGGTCATCGACGAGCGCAGCTTCGTCGCGTCGACGTGGCCGAGCACGGCGACGGGGTCGGTCTCGCCGAGACCGTCGAGCGCGGCCACGCACTCGAGCAGACGGGGTCCGAGCAGGGGGTGCCGCAGGTAGGCGCGCGCCTCCGGCAGGCCCGTCACGGCGAAGTGCCGGGCCGTCGGGCTCTGCCCCAGGCCGGCCACCTGGGGGAGCACGAACCACATCCAGTGCCCCCGCTTGCGCCCGGACCGCAGCTCGGCGAGCGCCGCGGTGTAGCTGCCGCCGGCGTCCTGCGCCTCCACGAAGCGGGTCAGCGAGAAGGGGTCGAGCGCCGCGTCCGTCACGACTGCCCCCTACCCAGCCGGCGCGCCGGGCACGCACCGCACCACCCGGCATCCGTGCTCGGTGGTGGCTGCGCGAAGGACCGGCGGCGGAGCCTTCGACGGGGGCGGGGGCAATCTTGCGGAAACCTTGCGGGCCGCGGCCGACTGCCTTGCAGTTCTCACTGCACGATGAAACACATACCGGACGAACCGTCCGGCCCGGGGGGATCGAAAGGGACTGACATGACTGCTGCAACCACCATCGCCACCGCGCCGAGTGTCATGTGGCCGCTGCTCGTGCTCTTCCCGATCCTCGGCTTCGTCGTCGGCGTGGCGTGCCACCGGTCGAGCCGCAAGGCTCCCGAGGCCCCCGTCGCCTACCAGCCGTGCCGCGCCACGGGCCACCGCTACCAGCCGTGGGCCGAGGGCTGGCGCTGCAGCACCTGCGACGAGGTCGTCGTCAGCATCGCCGTCACGCCGGCCCGTCCGCGGGAGCTCGCGCTCAGCTCGCACTGACCACCAGCTCGCGGTCACGACCGCACCTCAGGCCGCTCCCGACGGGGGCGGCCTGAGTCGTTCCCGGGGGTGGGTGGCCCGACGACGCGGGGCGACCGGGGCGACCGGGGCGACCGGGGCGACCGGGACGGCGGCTCAGCGCGTGAGGCGCACCCGCGCCCCGGCCGCCTCCAGGCGCTTGGCCAGGGCCGGGGGCGGTGTCGCGTCGGTGACGACCTCGGTGATCCGGTCCCACCCGCAGAGCAGCACCGGCGCGGGGGCGGAGAACTTCGTCGCGTCGACGAGCAGCACGACCTGCTCGGCGATGTCCATGAGGGCGAGCTTGGTCGGCCGCTCGTTGTCGGTCGAGACGTAGATGCCGCGCTCGTCGGCCGCGGCCGCCCCGAGCAGGAGGGTGCCGACGCGCAGGCCGGCGGTCGCCTCGACCGTGCGCGGCCCGATGAAGGCCTGACTCTCGGCGAGCAGCTCGCCGCCGAGGCCGACGACCCGGCCGAGGTCGCGCGTCAGCGCGAGCTGCATGACCGGCACCGAGTGCGTCACGAGCGTGCCGCGGAAGTCGTCCGCGAGCGCCTGCACGGCGGCATACGTCGTCGTGCCCGCGTCGACGGCCACGGTGCCGGACGCCGGGAGGTCGCGCACCGCGGCCTCGCCGATGGCGCGCTTCGCGTCCGCGTTCTCGTCGGCCCGGCCGGTGAACTCGGGGGAGTGCAGCGCCGGGCGCAGGGCGCTGACACCCCCGTGCACGATGCGCACCCCACCGCTCTCGGCGAGCTTGCGCAGGTCGCGGCGCACCGTCATGTCGGAGACCCCGAGCCGTCGGACCAGCTCGGTGACCGACACGAAGCCGGCCTCCTCGACCGCGTCGAGGATGCTGCGTCGTCGGTCGGGGGCGCTGTCGTAGCGCATCGTCGCCGGCGTGGACTCGGTCGTCATCGCTTCACCACGGTCCGAGCATACGGGAGAAAGTTGCTCATGAGTGTTGACTATCCAACATTCGCTGTTAACCTAGCAACATCAGCACGGACCCGGACCGCCCGAAGGAGTGCGCCCCCATGGCCCCAGCCCGCGACGACCTCGCCGCCGTCTTCGTCGGCGTCGCCACGCTCGACGCCATCGCCCTCGTGGCCCGCTACCCCGGCGCCGACGAGCGCGTGCTGGCCGACGAGGTGGCGTATGCCGGCGGTGGCCCGGCCGCGACGTCCGCGGTCGCCGCCGCCCGGCTCGGCGTCCCCTGCGCCTTCGTCGGCGCGGTCGGCGACGACGCGAACGGCCACGCCATCGTGGCGGGGCTCGAGGCCGAGGGTGTCGACGTCAGCGGGGTCACCCTGCTGCCCGGCGAGGCGTCGGCCGCGAGCGTCGTCGTCGTCGACCGCGGCCGCGGGACCCGCGCCATCAGCAACCGTCCCGCGCCCCGGGTCGAGATCACGGCCGGCGCCGACCTCATCGCCTCGGCGCCCGTCGTGCACGTCGACCATGCGGGCTGGGAGCCGGTCCACGCCTCCGGGCTGGTGCGCGCCGGCCAGCTGCTGTCGGTCGACGCCGGCAACGACATCCCGCACTTCGACACCCGCAGCGCCGGCCTCTACGTCCCGACCGTCGAGGCGCTGCAGCGCCTGCACGGCGGCCTCGAGGTCGACGATCTGCTGGCGCGAGCCGTCGCCGACGGCGCCGGCACCGTCGTGGCCACGGCGGGCTCTCGCGGGTCGTGGGCGCTCACGGCGCAGGGCGAGCGCGCCCACGCCCCGGCGCACCGCGTCGACGTGCTCAGCACCCTCGGCGCCGGCGACGTCTTCCACGGTGCGCTCGTCGCAGCCGTCGTCGACGGCCTCCCGCTCCACGACCAGCTCGTCGTCGCCAACGTCACCGCGGCGCTCTCCTGTCGGGGCCTCGACGGACGCTCGGCCATCCCGCGGGCCGCGAGCGCCTCGGCCCTGCTCGCCACGTCCTCCCCTCCGACGCCTCGCCCGGCGCCGGCTCCCGCGTCCACGACCTCCGCCTGACCGTCCCGACCCCACCGCTGCCGCCCCACCCCGAACGAGGAGCACCCGATGACCGACCCGTCCGTCACCACCGTCCCGACCGGCACGAGCCCCAGTGCGGGCCTGGCGCGCATCGCCCGCCCGAGCGGCGCCTTCGCCATGCTCGCCGTCGACCAGCGCGAGGCGATGCGGGCCATGTTCGCCGAGCACCGCACCGAGCCGGTCACCGACGCCGTGCTGACCGACTTCAAGGTGACCGCCACGCGGGTGCTGTCGCCGTATGCGTCCGGCGTGCTCGTCGACAAGCAGTTCGCCTTCGACACGGTGGTCGAGCAGGGCGTCGTCGACCCCTCGTGCGGCCTCATCGCCGCCGCCGACCACTTCATCGCCGGCAACGGCGAGTTCGTCACGGCCGTCGAGATCGACCGGGCCGTCGAGGCGGCGACGGTGCGCGACCAGGGCGCCGTCGCGATGAAGCTGCTCGTCATCCACCGCCCCGACGAGGCGGCCGCCCAGCGCATCGAGATGGTCGAGGAGTTCGTCGACCGCTGCCACGGCGCCGGCCTCGTCAGCATCATCGAGCCGGTCGCCAAGGCGCCCCGTGGCGGTGGCGTGTGGGACTGGGACGAGTGCGTCGTCGAGGCGGCCCGCGAGCTCGGTGGCCTCGGTGCCGACCTCTACAAGGCCGAGGTGCCGCTCAAGGGGCAGGGTGACGACGACGAGATCCGTCGCCGTTGCGCGCAGATCACCGAGGCCGTCGACTCGCCCTGGGTCGTGCTCTCCTCGGGCGTGCCGGCCGAGCACTTCGCGCACGCCGTCGAGCTCGCCTGCCGCGAGGGGGCCTCGGGCTTCCTCGCCGGCCGCGCGGTGTGGGCCTCGGTCATCGGCAGCGACGACGTGGAGCGCGACCTCCACGAGGTCTCCATCCCGCGCCTCCAGCGCCTCGGCGCCCTCGTCGACGAGGTCGTGCAGCGATGACGGGGACGCTCGACCAGACGGTCGCCGCGCGCACGGACGGTGCTGCCCCGGTGCGGGTGCTCCTCGTACCGACGGCCCGCCCCACCTTCGCCGTCGACGTCGCCCGCACGCTGGCCGCCGAGGCCCGCGCCCTGCTCGTCGACCTCGGTGCGGAGGTGGTCGGCCCCGACGACCTCGTCATGACCCCCGAGGACGTCGCGGCCGCGCGGCCGTTCGTCGAGGCCGGCGCCGACCTCGTCGTCAACGTCTGCGCCTCGTTCTCCGACGCGACGCCCGCCCTCGAGCTCTACGGCGACCTCGAGCAGCCGGTGCTGCTCTGGTCGTTCCGCGAGCCGGGCCCCGTCGGCGACCGGCTGTGGCTCAACTCGATGTGCGGCGCGAACCTCTTCGGGCACGCGCTCGTCGTGCACGCCGGGCGCACGCCGCGGTTCCTCTACGGCGACCCCGGCGAGCCGGGCACCCGCGAGACGCTCCGGGCCGCCCTCGCCGGCGAGCTGCCGCCCGTCGTGCCGCTGCCCGCCACACGCGGCGACCGCGCCGACGCCTCCGAGGACTCCGAGGTCGTGCGGGGCCTCGAGTCGCTCCGCGGGCGACGCCTCGGCCTCGTCGGCGACGCGCCTCCCGGCTTCACGCCGAGCCAGTACGACGGCGACCTCCTCCAGCGCCTCTTCGGCATCGAGGTGGAGCAGGTCGACGTGGACGCGATGTTCGGCCGGGTCGCGGCGGTGCCCGACGACACCGCCCGCACGGAGCACGCGTCCGCGCTGGCCGCGCAGCCCTCCCTCGCGCAGGTCGACGGTGACCAGGCGCTGACCTCGGCGCGGATCACCTCGGCGATGCGCGACTGGCGCGACCGGGACTCCCTGTCGGGCATGGCGATCCGCTGCTGGCCGGAGTTCCCGACCCAGCTCGGTGCCTGCCCCTGCTCGTCGCTGTCGCGCGTGGCCGACGAAGGGACGCCGACCGCGTGCGAGCGCGACGTCTACGGCGCCGTGACGATGCTCCTCATGGAGGCGCTCGGGTCGGGCACGACCTACCTCGTCGACACCGTCGACCTCGAGGCCGCCGACAACGTCGTGCGGCTCTGGCACTGCGGCGCGGCCGCGACCTCCCTGGCCGCGGAACCCGACGCCGCGACGCAGTCCACGCACTGCAACCGCAAGCTCGGCGTGGCGGGCAACTTCCCGCTGCGCACCGGTCGCGTCGTCATGGCGCGGCTGACCGAGGACCCGTCCCGCCCCGGTGAGCTGCGCCTGCTGCTCGCCGCGGGGGAGTCCCTGCCGGAGCCCAACCGCTTCCAGGGCAACACCGCCGCCGTGCGGGTCGACGGCGACGCCTCCGCGCTCGTCACCGGCCTCGTGACCGGAGGCTTCCCGCACCACACCGTGCTCGCCTGGACCGACGTGCGCCCGCAGCTGCGGGCTGCGGCGGACCGCCTGGGCATCACCGTCGTCGACTGGTAAGACCCGATCGCAGGACCTGAGGAGAGACAACGATGTCTGACACCCCCACCTTCGCCCGCCGTCGGTTCCTCACCGGGATCGGCGCCGTCGGCCTCGGCGCGTCGCTCAGCGCGTGCGTCGGCCCGACGATCACCGCCCGTGGCGGCCGCAGCACGGCCGCCGGCGCCGGGGCCGCGGTCCTCGACCCCGTCGGCACCGGGAAGGCGACGGGCACCGTGTCCTTCGCCCACTGGCGCGCCGAGGACAAGGCGGTCTTCGACACGCTGATCAACTCGTTCGTCAAGGCCAACCCCGACGTGCGGGTCACCCAGGACATCGCGCCGTCGAACGACTACCAGAGCACGGCGCTGCAGAAGGTCAAGGGCGGCAAGATCGGCAACGCCTTCGCGGCCTTCCGCGGTGCCCAGTTCGTCACGATGGACAAGGCCGGCCTCTTCGCCGGGCTCGGCGCGCAGCCGTTCGTCGACAACTACTTCGCCGAGCTCATCAAGTCCGGCCAGGCCACGAGCCGGGCCCAGATGGGCCTGCCCTACCAGCTCGTCTTCAACATGCCGATCTTCAACGAGGCGGCCTTCGAGTCGGCCGGCGTCTCCGAGGCGCCCCGCGACTGGGACGGCTTTCTCGCCCTCTGCGACACGCTCAAGGGCAAGGGCCTCGTGCCGATCGCCTGGCCCGGCGGTGAGCCGGCCAACTCGGGCCAGTTCCTCAACCCCATGGTGATGAACAACATGCCGAGCGACACCGCGTTCGCCGAGATCGAGGCGGGCACCCGCAAGGTGACCGACGACTGGTTCCTCGCCACGCTCAAGCAGTACCAGCAGCTCGCGCCCTACTTCGAGCCGAACTCCACGGGCACGAGCTCGGAGCCGCTCCAGCAGCTCTTCGCGAGCGGCAAGGCCGGCATGCTGGCGACCGGGTCGTTCCACATCAGCGCCGTCCGCGCGCTGGGCGCCACGTTCCCCATCGACCTCATCGCCCCCATCACGGTCGCGGCCGACAAGGCGAAGTACGAGGGCATCTACAACGCGACGTTCATCCTCGGGGTCAACACCGCCGGCACCGCCCAGGAGGCGTCGCTCAAGTGGCTGCAGTTCCTCTCCGACCCGGCCAACGCCAGCGTCTACGCCAACGGCACCGCGCAGCACCTCACGGTCAAGGACGTCGACTACACGAACCCCGACCTCAAGCGCACGGCGCCGTGGCTGGAGAAGAAGACGCTCCTGGCGCCGCGCTTCCAGTTCAACAACCTCGACATCCGCGCAGCGGTCGAGGCCGCCTGCGTCGCCGTCGTGGGCGGCACGTCGCCGGACGAGGCCGCGGCGACCGCGCAGGCCGTCGTCGACCAGAAGCGGGGCAAGTGACATGTCCACGACCCTCGCCCCCAGCCGGGCCGCGGAGGCCGGGACCGGTGACGCCGGCGGCCGCAGCCGGCGATGCAGCCCGATGGCGGCCCACCCGGCGCTCTGGCTCTTCCCGGCGCCGGCCGTGCTGCTCTACACCGTCTTCTTCGTCGTGCCGACGATCCAGGGCGTGCTCTACTCGGTCACCGACTGGGACGGGTTCAGCCCGACGGCGCAGTTCGTCGGCCTCGACAACTTCGTGACGATCTTCACGGGCGACGACCTCTTCCGCAACGCGCTCGGCAACAACATCAAGTTCATGCTCGTCGTCGTCGTCTTCCAGACGCTGCTCAGCCTCGCGCTCGCCGTCTTCCTCGTGCGCAACACCAAGGCGTCCGTCGCGCTCCGGTCGATCTACTTCCTCCCGACGATCCTCTCGAGCGTCTCGGTCGCCTTCATCTGGAAGTTCGTCTACGACCCGAACTTCGGCCTCATCAACACGGTGCTCGGGGCCCTCGGGCTGGAGCGCTTCCAGGGGGCGTTCCTCGGCAACGACAACCAAGCCATCTACTGGGTCGCGATCACCCAGGTGTGGTTCCACGTCGGCCAGATGATGATCATCTACATCGCCGGCCTGCAGTCGATCCCGACCGAGCTCTACGAGTCGGCGCGCATCGACGGCGCCAGCCGGTGGCAGCAGTTCCGCAACGTCACCCTCCCGATGGTGGCGCCGGCGACGGCCATCGTCATGGCCTACACGACCGTGCAGAGCTTCAAGGCCTTCGACCTCATCCTCGGCCTCGGCGGCAACCCGCCGAAGGGCTCTCTCGACATCCTCTCGACCCGCATCTACGCCGGGTTCGCCAACTCCCAGTTCGGCTACGCCGCAGCGGAGTCCATCGTCTTCATGGCCCTCATCGCGGTGATCACCTGGGTCCAGCGACGAGCCGTCAAGGCCACCAACCCGGACGTGTGAGGAGAACACCATGAGATACCAGCTCACCCGACGTGTCGTCCTCGGCGTCTACGCCGTGCTCATCGTCGTGCCGATCCTCGTCGTCGTGCTCGGGTCGTTCAAGACGAGCGCGGGACTCTTCGACTCGCCCTTCGGGCTGCCCACCGACTGGCAGGGCGGCAACTACTCCACGATCGTCGGTGACTCCGGCCTCGGGGTCGCGTTCCGCAACAGCGTCGTCGTCACCGGGCTCTCGGTGCCGATCACGCTCTTCCTGGCCAGCCTGGCCTCCTACGGCATCGCCCGGACGACGGGCTGGAAGAGCGGCCTGCTCTTCGGCTTCATCGTGCTCGGCATGGCCGTGCCGGCCCAGGCGAACATGATCCCGCAGTACGTCCAGTTCGAGACGTTCGGGCTGACCGACTCGCTGTTCGGGCTCGTGCTCATCAACGTCGTCGTGACGATGCCGATCGCGGTGTTCATCATGACGGGCTTCCTCAAGACCCTCCCGAAGGAGCTGTTCGAGGCGGCCGCCGTCGACGGCTCCGGCCCGTGGCGCACCTACCGCTCGGTCGTCGTGCCGGTCTCGGTGCCGTCGCTCTCGGCCACGGCCATCTTCCTCTTCGTCATCCACTGGAACGACCTGCTCTACCCGCTCCTGTTCATCCAGGACCCCGACAAGCGGACGATCCCCGTCGCCCTCCTGTCGTTCCAGGGTGAGTTCCTGACCAACTACCCGCTGCTCTTCACGGGCGTCGTCGTCGCCTCCGCGCCGATCGTCATCGCCTACGTGTTCCTGCAGCGCTACTTCGTCGCCGGCATCACCGCCGGCGCGGTGAAGGGCTGAACCCGTGACCGACCCGTCGCCCACCCTGCTGCTGCGCCGCGTCCGCGCGACCGCCGCCGACGCCACCGGCGTGACCCTCGACCTCGACGCCCTGCCGGGCGTGCAGCTCGGCGTCATGCCGGGCTGGCTCACCGGTGAGCCGCTCGCCGCCCAGGGCGTCGAGACCGAGATGCCCAACCTGCCGACGATCGACCTGCCCCCGGCCGACGTCAGGCCGTGGGCCCTGCGCGTCACCGCGCCGCAGCCGGACTGCCTGCGGCTGGTCCTCGCCCCGGCCGGTCACCCCGACCTCGACGACGACGGCACCGGTCGCGGCATCGTCGTCGACCCCGCACCGGCGCCCGTCGCGCTCGGTGTCGAGGAGGCCGAGGCTCACGTGGCCGTCACGGCCGGCCACCTGACCCTCGAGGTGGGCCGAGCTCCCTTCACGCTGCTGCTCCGCGACACGCGCACCGGCGCCGTCGTGCTGCGCACCTCCGACCGGCTGCGCCAGGTCGCAGGGCTGCTGACCGCGCCGTCGGCCCTCACCGACGGCGAGGGGACGACGCTCAACCTCGAGCTCGGGCCTGACGAGGACATCCTCGGCTTCGGCGAGCAGTTCGGCCGTCTCGTCAAGAACGGCCAGGTTCTGCGCCTGCGCAGCGAGGACGCCTGCGGCACCGGCACCGGCCTCGCCTACAAGCCCGTGCCCGTGTGGCACTCGTCGCGCGGCTACACCGGGTTCGTCAACACCGGGGCGGTCGTCACGGCCGACGTGGGCCACTCGCGCCCGTCGGTGCTCTCGCTCGGGGTGGCCGGCGAGGCCGTCGACCTCTACGTCATGACCGGGTCGGACCCGGCGGCGCGGCTGTCGGCCTACACGGCCCTCACCGGTCGGCCTGACGTGCCGGCGCCGTGGGCGTTCGGCTACTGGATGGGCCGCTGCCGCTACCACTCGAGCGCCGAGATGCTCGAGGTGGCGCGGACGATGCGCGAGCACGAGGTGCCGGCCGACGTGCTGCACCTCGACCCCGACTGGCTCGTCGTCGACCGGCTCAACACCGACTTCATCTGGAACACCGGGCGCTTCGGGGACCGCAGGCAGTTCGTCACCGACCTCGCCGACGAGGGCTTCCGCCTCTCGGTCTGGGAGCTGCCCTACCTCGACCCTGCCTCGCCGGTCTTCGAGCACGCCGAGCGCGAGGGCTATCTCGTTCGGCGCACCGACGGCTCGCTCGCCGGCATCCAGAAGACGCCGACGCCCGACGGGCGGATGCGGGCCCTGCTCGACTTCACCAACCCGGAGGCCCGCCGGTGGTGGCAGGAGCAGCACCGAGCCTTCCTCGACGACGGTGTCGCCGTCTTCAAGACCGACTTCGGCGAGGCGCTGCCGGATGACGTCGCGCTCTTCGACGGCACGCCCGCGAACGAGGCGCACAACCTCTACCCGCTGCGCTACAACGGCGCCGTCTCCGACGCGATCCGCGAGTTCACCGGCCGGGCACCGCTCGTGTGGGGTCGCAGCGGGTGGGCCGGTTCGCACCGCTACCCGGGACAGTGGGGCGGCGACGCCGAGTCGACGGTGGCCGGCATGCAGGCCACCGTGCGCGGCGGGCTGTCCTACGCGATGAGCGCGCCGGGCTTCTGGAGCCACGACATCGGCGGCTTCTTCGGTCCCGAGCTCACCCCCGCCCTCTACGTGCGCTGGACGCAGCTGGGCGCGCTCTCGCCCCTCATGCGAGCCCACGGGCTGCGCCCGCGGGAGCCCTGGGCCTTCGGCGCCCACGCCCTGGGGATCTGCCGCGACTGGGTGCGGCTGCGCTACTCGCTGCTGCCCTACCTCTGGCAGGTCGCCGTCGAGTCCGCCACCAACGGCTGGCCGGTCATGCGGCCGCTCGGGTTCCACTTCCCGCACGACCGGGTGGCCCGCACCGTCGACGACAGCTTCCTGCTCGGCTCCGACCTGCTCGTCGTGCCGGTGTTCGACGACGCGGACGCACCCGTCGAGCGCACCTTCTACGTGCCCGAGGGGGAGTGGTTCGACCTGCAGGACGACACCCGCTTCGTCGGGCCCGGCTTCCACACGGTGAGCGTCCCGCTCGACCGGATGCCCGTGCTCGTCCGGGCCGGAGCCGTGCTGCCGCGCGCCGACGTCGACGCCTCCGTGCGCTCGACCGACGACCTGCTGGACCGCCCGTGGCGGCTGCACGCCTACGGGTCGGCCACCGCCGACGAGCGGTCGTTCGTCGGCTTCGACGGCCGGCCGTGCACCGTCGCCGGGGAGGTCGTGCGCCATGGCTGACGATGTTGCGCTGCGAGCGGACCTGCGCGACAAGCTCACCGGGCTGGCCGAGCTCGCTGCCCGGCGGGGCGTGGAGACGATCGTGCTGCGCGATCCCGCCGCGCTGACGTGGCTGCTCGGCTGCCGCGTCAACGTGCCCCAGACCCTCGACGCCGCCTGCCTCGACGTCGTCGTCCACCTCGCCGACGGCCCCAGGATCGAGATCGTCACGAACGCCATCGAGGCGCCGCGACTGCGCGACACCGAGCTGGCGTGGCTGGACGGCTCCGACGCGCCCGGGACGAGCTGGAGCGTCGTGCCCTGGTGGGAGGGCCGCGACGCGGCGCTGCCCACCACGTCGGGGGCGCCCGTCGGCACGGACCGCCCGCTGGCCGGTGCGCTGGACCTCGCCGCCGACCTCAGGGCCCTGCGCCGCACCCTGACGCCGCACCAGTCGGGCCAGCTGCGTGACGTGGCCGCCGACACGGCCGCCGCGGCCTCGGAGGCCGCCCTCGGTCTCGAGCCGACGACGAGCGAGCACGCCGCAGCAGGCCTGCTCGCCGCGGCCCTGCTGCGCCGGGGACTCGACCCCGTCGTGCTGCTCGTCGGGGGCGTGGACCGTCTCGACGCCCACCGCCACCCGCTGCCGACGGCAGCCGCCCTCGGCCGTCGCGGGATGCTCGTCGCCTGCGGCCGTCGGCACGGCCTCGTCGCGAGCGTCACCCGCATCGTCTCGTTCGCGCCCCTGACGGCCGAGGAGCAGGACGGCTACCGACGCCTGCTCGCCGTCGAGCAGGCGTTCCTCGACGCGACGCGGCCCGGGGCCCGGCTCGGCGACGTCGTGGCGTCGGGCACCACCGCGTACGCCGCCCACGGCTTCGACCCCGACGAGTGGCACCGCCACCACCAGGGCGGCCTGACCGGCTGGCAGCCCCGGGAGTTCCCCGCCGACCCGGGCAGCGACGTCGTGCTCGACGCCGGGCAGGTCGTCGCCTGGAACCCGAGCGGCGGCGGCTGGAAGGTCGAGGACACGACGCTCGTCACGTCGTCGGGCTGCGAGCCGCTCGTCCACGACCCCACCTGGCCCACCCTCGAGGTCGCGGGACGACCGCGCCCCGACGTCCTCGTCCGCTGACGGCGCCCGGCACCCCACGGCATACGCCCGCCGACGACCCACAGGCCCCCGCACGCCCCCGCACGCCACCGCACCCCACCGCACGCCCCTGCACGCCAAGGAGACTCCCGTGACCGCGACCGCCCACCACCTCATCGACGGCACCTGGGAGAGCGGGACCGCCGTGCTGCCCGTGACGAACCCCGCCGACGGCAGCCACGCGGGCGACGTCGCCTGGGGTGACGCCTCGACGGCGACCCGCGCGGCCGACGCGGCGGCCCGCGCCTTCGGCGACTGGTCCGAGCAGCCCGCCCGGCGCCGCGCCGACGTGCTGCTCGAGGCCTCGCGCCTGCTCGCGGAGCGGTCCGCCGACATCGGCCACCTGCTCGCCGTCGAGGCCGGCAAGCGCCTGCCCGAGGCGGTCGGCGAGGTCGCCTTCAGCGCAGAGTACTTCCGCTGGTTCGCCGAGCAGGCGAGGCGGCCGAACGGCGAGGTGATCCCGCACGAGCTGCCCGACCGGCGGCACCTGACGCTGCGGCGCCCGGTCGGCGTCGTCGCGTCACTGACGCCCTGGAACTTCCCCTGCTCCATCCAGGCCCGCAAGCTCGCCCCAGCCCTCGCGGCCGGCTGCACCGTCGTCGCGCGCGTCTCGGAGAAGGCACCGCTGGCCGTGACCGAGATGCTCCGGGCGCTGACGGACGCAGGGCTGCCCCCGGGCGTCGTCAACCTCGTGCACGGCCCGGCCCGGGAGGTGACGCAGACGCTGCTCGACCACGACGCCGTGCGGGCCGTGACGTTCACCGGCTCGACCGGCGTCGGCCGGGAGATCATGGCGGGCGCGTCCCGGCGCATCGTGCGCCCGCTGCTCGAGCTCGGCGGCGACGCGGCGTTCGTCGTGCTGGAGGACGCCGACGTCGACGCCGCCGTCGAGGGGGCGCTGCTCGCGAAGTTCCGCAACACCGGGCAGTCGTGCATCGCGGCGAACCGCTTCGTCGTGCACGAGGGGGTGCACGACGAGTTCGTCGAGAAGCTCGTCGCCCGCGTCGACGCCATGACCGTCGGTGACGGTCTCGCCGACCCGTGCCCCGACCTCGGGCCCGTCATCGACGACTCGCGCGTCGAGGCCGTGACCGCGATGGTCGACGAGGCGCTGGCGCTCGGGGCCCGGCGCCTCACCGCCGATCGCCGGCTGCCGACCGGGGGCACCTACCTCGCGCCCACCCTGCTCACCGACGTCCCCGACACGGCCGCCCTGGCGAGCGAGGAGGTGTTCGGCCCGGCCGCCGCCGTGTTCCGCTTCTCCGACACGGCCGAGGCGGTCGCGCGCGCGAACCGCACCGAGATGGGCCTGGCCGCCTACGTCTGGTCGCGCGACGTCTCGCGGTGCTGGCGCACGGCCGAGGCGCTCGAGGCCGGCATCGTCGGTGTCAACAACGCCCTGCCGTCGGTCGCCTTCGCGCCGATGGGCGGCGTCAAGCAGTCGGGCCTCGGGCGCGAGGGCGCGGCCCTCGGCCTCGAGGAGTTCGAGGACGTCCGCTACCTCGCGCTCGGCCTGTGACGAGGGCGGTGAACGGCTCGTGACGACGGAGCTGGTGCTGCTGCCGCTCGGCGTCGTGGCCGGCGCGCTGACGCAGCGGGTCACGGGCATCGGCTTCGCGCTCGTCTGCGCGCCCCTGCTCGTGCTCGTCGCCGGGCCGTTCGAGGGGGTCGTGCTCGCGAACCTGCTCGGACTCATCGTCAGCCTCGTCGTGTTCGTCGCGCACTGGCGCGACACGGAGTGGCGCCGCGGGCTCCTGCTCGCCGTGCCCGCGCTCGTCGCGATCCCCCTGGGGGCGTGGGTCGCCCGCACGGTGCCGCCCGCGCCGCTCATGGTCGTCATCGGCTCGCTCGTCATCGTCGCGCTCGGCGCGGTCGTGCTGAGCACGCGGGCGCGCGTGCTCAAGGGCACCCGCGGTGCGGTCGCCGCCGGCGGCGCGAGCGGCTTCATGAACGTCACCGCCGGCGTCGGCGGTCCCGCCATCGTGCTGTATGCCGTCAGCACCGACTGGGAGCACCGCAAGTTCGTCGCGACGTTCCAGTTCTACTCGATCTTCACGAACGTCGCCTCGCTCGCGGCCAAGGGCGGGCTGCCGCGCATCGGCACGACGGCGCTGCTCGTCTCGCTGGGCGCCCTCGCCGTCGGGCTGCTATGCGGTGAGCTGCTCTCGCGCCACGTCGACCACGCCGCCGCGCGTCGGCTCGCCATCGGTCTCGCCCTGACCGGCGCGTGCTTCACGGTCGTCAAGGGGGTGCTCTCGTGGTGACCGCGCCGACCCCGGCCGACTCGGGCCGGGGGCGCTTCGTGGCCGCCGTCGACCAGGGCACGACGAGCACCCGCTGCCTGGTGCTCGACGAGCGCGCCGTCGTGCGGGGCAGTGCCCAGCTCGAGCACGCCCAGCACTACCCGCAGCCCGGGTGGGTCGAGCACGACCCCCTCGAGATCTGGGACAACACCCTGACCGTCGTGGGCCGGGCCCTCGCGGCCGCAGGCGTGGAGGCGCGTGACCTCGTGGCCTGCGGGGTCGCCAACCAGCGCGAGACCGCGGTCGTCTGGGAGCGCGAGACCGGACGACCGGTGCACGACGCCATCGTCTGGCAGGACACCCGCACCGAGGCGCGGTGCCGGCGCCTCGCCCCGACGGCTGGTGCCGTGGAGCGGTGGCGCGACGTGACGGGGCTGCCGCCCTCGACGTACTTCGCCGGCCCGAAGATCGCGTGGATCCTCGACCACGTCGACGGCGCGCGTGAGCGGGCCGAGGCCGGCGAGCTGCTCGCGGGGACGGTGGACTCGTGGCTCGTCTGGAACCTCACGGGAGGCGCGGACGGCGGGATGCACGTGACCGACGTGACGAACGCCTCCCGCACCCTGCTCATGGACCTGCGCTCGCTCGCGTGGAGCCCGGAGCTCGCCGAGCAGGTGGGAGTGCCGCTCCGGGTGCTGCCCGAGATCCGCAGCTCGGCCGAGGTCTACGGGCTCGGGCACCGGGCGGGACCCCTGGCCGGTGTCCCGGTCGCCGCCGCGCTGGGTGACCAGCACGCCGCCCTCGTCGGGCAGGCCTGCTTCGAGCCCGGCTCGTCGAAGTGTACCTACGGCACGGGCGGCTTCCTCCTGACCAACACCGGTGACCGTCCCGTCCGCAGCCGGCACGGCCTGCTCACGACGGTGGCCTACCGGCTCGGGGCCGAGCCGCCGACCTACGCCCTCGAGGGCTCGGTGGCCGTCGCCGGCTCGCTCATCCACTGGCTGCGGGACCGGCTCGAGCTCGTGCGGGACGTCGGCGAGGTGGAGAGCCTGGCCGGCTCGGTCGAGGACAGCGGCGGCGCCTACTTCGTGCCGGCGTTCTCGGGGCTCTACGCGCCCCGCTGGCGGCCCGACGCCCGCGGCACCATCACCGGGCTCACGGCCTACACGGGCCGGGCGCACCTCGTGCGTGCGGCGCTCGAGGCGACGTGCTTCCAGACGCGCGAGGTGGCCGACGCGATGGCGTCGGACACTCGCGCCGACGACGTATCCGGCTCGGGTCCGGGCCTGCGCGAGCTGAGGGTCGACGGCGGCATGGTCGCCAACTCGCTGCTCATGCAGCTGCAGGCCGACACGCTGCAGGTGCCGGTGGTCGCGCCGGAGGTGGTGGAGACGACGGCCGTCGGTGCCGCCTTCGCCGCCGGTCTCGCGGTCGGTTTGTGGCGCGACCGCGACGAGCTGCGGCAGCTGTGGCGCACCGGGCGACGCTGGGAGCCGCGCGCCGACAGCGACCTGCCCACCACCCGGTGGCGTGAGTGGCACCGTGCGGTCGACCGCTCCCTCGGCTGGGTGGCCACCGAGCAGCATCCGGCCGCGGCCGACGACACGGCCGCACCCACGGTCGACGACCTGACGAAGGAGAGCGTGTGAGCACGCAAGAGACCATCGACGCCGCCCACCGGGAGGCGAGCTGGGCTGCGCTGCAGCAGGATCCGTTCGACGTGCTCGTCATCGGCGGCGGCGTCACCGGCGCCGGGGTGGCGCTCGACGCGGCCACGCGCGGGCTGCGCACCGCCCTCGTCGAGATGCGCGACCTCGCGAGCGGCACGTCGTCGCGCTCGAGCAAGCTCTTCCACGGCGGGCTGCGCTACCTCGAGCAGCTGAACGTCGGGCTGGTGCGCGAGGCGCTCCACGAGCGCGAGCTCATGCTGACCCGTCTTGCGCCGCACCTCGTGCACCCGGTGCCCTTCCTCTACCCGCTCCGGCACCGCGGGTGGGAGCGGCCCTACGTCGGGGCCGGGCTGCTGCTCTACGACACCCTCGCGGGCCGCTCGAGCGTGCCGCGCCACCGTCACCTCAGCCGCACCGGTGCCCGCGCGCTGTGCCCGGCGCTGCGCCCGGACGCGCTCGTCGGTGCCCTGCAGTACTACGACGCGCAGGCCGACGACGCCCGCCACACCCTGACCGTCGCACGCACGGCGGCCCACTACGGCGCGACGGTGCGCACGTCGACCAAGGTCGTGGCGCTCGAGCGTGACGGCGGACGGGTCGTCGGGGCGCAGCTGCTCGACGTCGAGACGGGCCGGACGGCATCCGTGCGGGCCTCGGTCGTCGTCAACTGCACCGGTGTCTGGACCGACGACGTTCAGGAGCTGGCCGGCACGCGTGAGCGCTTCCGCGTGCGCGCCTCGAAGGGCGTGCACCTCGTCGTCCCGCGCGACCGGATCAACTCCGAGACCGGTCTCATCCTGCGCACCGAGACGTCGGTGCTCTTCGTCATCCCCTGGGGCAATCAGTGGCTCGTCGGCACGACCGACACCGACTGGGAGCTCGACAAGGCGCACCCGGCGGCGAGCAGCTCGGACATCGACTACGTTCTGGCACAGGTGAACTCGGTGCTGCTCACGCCGTTGACCCGTGACGACATCCTCGGCGTCTACGCCGGCCTGCGGCCGCTGCTCGAGGGGGAGTCGGAGCAGACGAGCCAGCTCTCGCGCGAGCACGCCGTGGCCCGGCCGTCGCCGGGCCTGGTCAGCGTCGCGGGCGGGAAGTACACGACGTACCGCGTCATGGCGCGCGACGCCGTCGACGCCGCCGTGCTCGACCTCGACCGGCCGGTGCCGCCGTCGGTCACCGACCGCACGCCGATCCTCGGTGCGGAGGGGTACGCCGCGCTCGTCAACAGCCTCGAGTCGCTGGCGCACGCCTGGGGGCTGCCGACGTGGCGCGTGCGGCGCCTGCTCGACCGCTACGGCAGCCTCGTGCACGAGGTGCTCGAGCCGACCCGGTCGGACGCCGCGCTGCTGCGGCCCGTCGACGGCGCCGACGACTACCTGCTCGCCGAGGTCCGGTATGCCGTGACCCACGAGGGCGCCCTCCACCTCGACGACGTGCTGACGCGCCGCACGCGCATCTCCATCGAGGTCGCCGACCGCGGCCTGCGCGCCGCCGAGCCCGTGGCTGCCGTGATGGCCGAGGTGCTCGGCTGGGACGACGCGACGCGGGCGGGGGAGCTGGCGGCATACGGCGACCGGGTGCGGGCCGAGCGGGACTCGCAGACGCACGCCGAGGACAGCGCGGCCGACGCCGCCCGGCGAGCGGCCGCGGACCCGCGTGAGGCCCGCGCCGCCATCTGAGGCGAGGCCCTGCGCGGGCGCTCGGGCATCCCGGATGAAGCTGCGCATGGAGCTGCGGATGAACCTGCGCCACGTGTGGTGATCACCCCACCCGGCGCAGGATCATCCGCAGTTCCATCCGTCGGCCCATCCACGACGACATCAGCCCGGCCGGAGAACCCTCCCGGCCGGGCTGCTGCGTCTCGAGCTGGTCACTCGCAGGCGACGCCATCACCGTCCCGGTCGAGCTTGCGCGAGTAGCCCGGCTGTCCGGCGTAGATGGGATCCGCGCCGGCTGCGCGCACCGCGGTGCAGTTCTGGTAGTAGACGTCCGCGGCAGCGAGGCGCGCGGCCTCGCGGGCACGCGCCTGCTCCCGAGCCTTCGCCGCTGCCTTCTTCTTGGCGGCGGCCTTCTTCTGCTTGGCGGCAGCGACTGCCTTGGCCTTCGCGACTGCCTTCTTCTTCGCTGCGGCGACGGCTTTGGCCTTGGCGGCGGCCTTGGCCTTGGCGACCGCCTTGGCTTTCGCCACGGCCTTGGCCTTCGCGGCTGCCGCGGCTTGCGACTTGGCCTGTGCCGCCGACGCGAGCTGCGCGGCCACGGCTGCCTTGGCAGCGGCATCCGGGGTCGCGGACACCGGTGGAGCGGCCGGCGTCGACGACGGCGACTGGGTGGCCGTAGTCGTGCTCGTGGTCGGGATCAACGGCTCCGTCGGTGTGGTGTCGACGAAGCCGACCGGCACGGCCGCCGTCTCGTCGGTGGTGCTGCAGCCTCCGAGTGCGGCTACGGCGATGAGCGCCGCCACCGCGGCACGGGTGTATCGGTTCATGGCATCCCCCTGGTCGATGTGTCCGACGAGGCTACGGTGCCTCTGAGCCAGAGGTTCCGGAATGGGCAAATCCACAGGGACCCGTGACCGAGGACCGGCCGCGATGCCGTCGGTCCACGACGACAGCCCGGCCGGAGAACCTCCCGGCCGGGCTGCTGTTGACTGACTGCGCTTCGCGCCGTCAGATGTCGCCGAGTCTTCTGTTCGACATCTGACTCCGCTTCGCTCCGTCAGATGTCGAAGTACATCTCGAACTCGTGCGGGTGCGGGCGGAAGCGGATCGGGTCGACCTCGTTCTTGCGCTTGTACTCGATCCAGGCCTCGATGAGGTCCTGCGTGAACACGTCGCCCTCGAGGAGGTAGTCGTGGTCGGCCTCGAGCGCGTCGAGGACGGCGGGCAGCGAGCCCGGGACCTGCTCGATCGCCGCGTGCTCCTCGGGCGGCAGCTCGTAGAGGTCCTTGTCGACCGGCTCCGGCGGCTCGATGCGGTTCTTGATGCCGTCGAGGCCGGCCATCAGCTGCGCCGCGAAGCACAGGTACGGGTTGGCCGACGGGTCGGGCACGCGGAACTCGATGCGCTTCGCCTTGGGCGAGGTGCCCGTGATCGGGATGCGCACGCAGGCCGAGCGGTTGCGGGCGGAGTAGACGAGGTTCACGGGAGCCTCGTAGCCCGGAACGAGCCGGTGGTAGGAGTTGACCGTCGGGTTCGTGAACGCGAGCAGCGACGGGGCGTGCTTGAGCAGGCCACCGATGTACCAGCGGGCGAGGTCCGACAGGCCGCCGTAGCCGCGCTCGTCGTAGAAGAGCGGCTCGCCACCCTTCCAGAGCGACTGGTGCGTGTGCATGCCCGAGCCGTTGTCGCCGAAGAGCGGCTTCGGCATGAAGGTGGCCGTGTGGCCCTGCTTCCACGCCGAGTTCTTGACGACGTACTTGAACTTCATCAGGTCGTCGCCCGAGTGGAGCAGCGTGTTGAAGCGGTAGTTGATCTCCATCTGGCCCGCGGTGCCGACCTCGTGGTGGCTGCGCTCGACGTTGAGACCGACCTCCTTGAGCTCGAGGCAGATCTTGTCGCGGAAGTCGGCGAAGTGGTCGACGGGGGAGACGGGGAAGTAGCCGCCCTTGTAGCGGGTCTTGTAGCCCTTGTTGCCGCCCTCCTCCTCGCGGCCGGTGTTCCACGCGGCCTCGATGGAGTCGAGGTAGTAGTAGGACGCGTTCGACTTCGTCTCGAAGCGCACGTCGTCGAAGATGTAGAACTCGGCCTCGGCACCGAAGTACGCGGTGTCGGCGATGCCGGTCGACTTGAGGTACTCCTCGGCCTTGCTCGCGATGTTGCGCGGGTCGCGGCTGTAGCGCTCGTCGGTGAAGGGGTCGAGGATCGAGAAGTTCATGACGAGCGTCTTCTCGGCGCGGTAGGGGTCGAGGAACGCCGTCTGGACGTCCGGCACGAGCTTCATGTCGGACTCGTGGATGGCCTGGAAGCCGCGGATCGAGGACCCGTCGAACATCTGACCAACGGTGAAGAAGTCCTCGTCGACCGACTCAGCCGGCACGTTGAAGTGCTGCATGACACCGGGCAGATCGCAGAACCGAATGTCGACGAACTTGACGTCCTCGTCCTTGATGAACGCGAGGACCTCGTCAGCTGAGCTGAACATCCAACCTCCTGATGTGGGGCGAGACCGGCTCCGGCCCGGCTCCGGGGAGCGCGGCAGATCGTGGGACGGCCTCGTGCTGTCGGTGTCGACCCTACCGACCCCCGATTTCTCGGCCATGACCCGCATGTTTCGCGGGTGTTACGGCCGGGTCTGGCGCAGGCAAGGTCCCGGCAACGGTCGTGGCAGGGCCGGGCGGGGGACACGCCGCGGATCTCGTTACGCTGGACCCGTGGTGGACCGCAGAGACTTCAGCTCGTGGCTCGAGGGCCCGCGCGCCCGCACGAACACCGACGGGCAGTGGCGCGGCCGCGACCTCGGACTGCCCCCGAGCGGACCCGGGTCGGTGGCCGGGTTCGGCATCCGGCTCGTCGGCGTGGTCGTCGACTGGGCGATCGCGGCGCTGATCGCCCGCGGCCTGTTCGCCGTGCCGCTGCCGTTCTCGCAGCCGTCGGCCACCGGTGGCCAGAACTTCGTCGTCCTCGGCGTCTTCGCCGTCATGCACCTGCTGCTCGTGGGCACGGTCGGCTTCACGATCGGCCACCGCATCATGGGCCTGCAGGTGCGCTCGCTCGGCGGCGGGCGCGTGCTGCCGCTCCAGGCCCTCGCGCGCACGGTGCTCCTCGCCCTCTTCCTGCCGGCGGTCGTCTGGGACCGCGACGGCCGCGGCCTGCACGACAAGGTGCCCAACACCGTCATCGTGCGCACCCGCTGAGCGACCACCCCGAGCACGTATGCCGGAAGGCCAGGTTCGACACGAACCTGGCCTTCCGGCATACGTGAGTTGGGTGCCCTTTCGGGCGGGATCACTTGCCGCGCAGGGCCTTGCGGTCCATCCGCGCGCGCATCGGGTCGACACCCGGGGGCAGCGGGGCGCGGAGGCCACCGAGCGCCTTGAGGCGCTTGTTGACCATGGCCATCTCGTCCTTGGTGATCTGGGGCTTGAGGCGCTGCACCTTGCTGGCGAGCTTCGGCAGCGACACCTCGCCGTCGCCGGAGCCCACGCGCAGCGTGGTCACCGGCACGCCGGGGGCGACGCGCTCGACGCGCTTCTTCTCGGCGGCGAGCAGCTTCTGCACGCGCGCGGTCGGGCCCTCGCCGACGAGGACGACGCCGGGGCGGCCGAGCGCGCGGTAGACCATGGCGGCCGAGTTGATGTCGCCCGGCCGGGCGACGTCTGCGGCGACCGGCTCACGGTCGGTGTACCACCCGCGACGGATCGAGGTCAGCGCGGCGCCCGCGGCACCGGCCTGGCCCTCGATCTGGCTGTACGCGGCCCGCTCGGCGCGCCGGCTCATGATGATCGTCGCGGCGAGGATGCCGAAGAGCACGCCGAAGATGCCGAAGATCCAGGGCAGCTTCACGAGGAAGCCGACGACGAGCAGGACCCCGAACACCACGAGGAACGCGAGCAGCATGAACCAGCCGATGGCCGGGTCCGCCTGCTTCGAGGCGCGGTAGACGTCGCGGATCTGGGACAGCCGTCCCTGCTTCTTCTCCTGGGGCGCGCTCGTCGCGTCGCCGTCCTTCTTGTTGCGTGCCATGGGGCTCAGGATACGGCGCTCTGAGCGCGGGCCACCAACGACGCCGCCTCCTGGCGGGCCGGGGACTCGGCGGCCTCGGCCAGGTGCGACAGGTGGGCCGGGATCTCGCGCCCCCACTTGCGCATCGCGGTCGCCCAGAGGCGACCCGCGCGGTACGACGAGCGCACGAGCGGGCCGGCCATGACGCCCTTGAAGCCGATCTCCTCGGCGACCTCGGACCAGTGCACGAACTCCTCCGGCTTGACCCACCGGTCGATCGGGTGGTGCAGCTTGGACGGACGGAGGTACTGCGTGATGGTGAGGATGTCGCAGCCGGCCTCGTGCAGGTCGCGGATGGCCTCCTCGATCTCGGCGTCGGTCTCGCCCATGCCGAGGATGAGGTTGCTCTTGGTGACGAGCTCGGCCTCGCGGGCCATGGTCAGCACCCTGAGCGACTTCTCGTACGTGAACGCGGGGCGGATCCGCTTGAAGATGCGCGGCACGGTCTCGAGGTTGTGCGCGAAGACCTCGGGACGCGCGTCGAAGACCTGGCTCACGAGCTCGGGCTTGGCGCCGAAGTCGGGCGGGAGGATCTCGACGCCCGTGTTCGGGTTGAGCAGGTGGATCTGGCGGATCGTCTCGGCGTAGAGGCCGGCCGCGCCGTCGGGCTGGTCGTCGCGGGCCACGCCGGTCACGGTGGAGTAGCGCAGGCCCATGCGGGCGACCGACTCGGCCACGCGGCGGGGCTCGTCGAGGTCGAGGGTCGTGGGGCGGCCCGTCGCGATGTCGCAGAAGTCGCAGCGCCGGGTGCAGACGTCGCCGCCGATGAGGAAGGTCGCCTCCTTGTCCTCCCAGCACTCGAAGATGTTGGGGCAGCCGGCCTCCTGGCACACCGTGTGCAGGCCCTCGGTCTTCACCATCGAGTGCAGCGCGGTGTACTCCGGGCCCATCTTCGCCGTCGTCCTGATCCAGGACGGCTTGCGCTCGATGGGGGTCTCGGAGTTGCGCGCCTCGACGCGCAGCAGACGACGGCCGTCGGGAACGACAGACACACGGGCTCCTTGGTCGGGATCTACGACTCCGCACAGGTTACGCCCCGGCACCGACAACCCTCGACACGGCCGTGCTCGGGGACGGCCGTACTCGGGGCCGGCCCGAGCCGCCCGGGCGTGGGTCAGCTGACGTCGCGGCGGCGGAAGGCGACCAGGGCGGCGCCGACCCCGACCACGGCGATGACGAGCAGGTAGACCCAGCCGTGCGTGTACGAGAGCGGCAGCCGGGTCGAGGAGCAGCCGTCCGGGCCGCACGTCGTGGCGTAGTACGTCGTGCCGTTCTGGACGAACGCGTCGAGGTTCGCGCGCACGAGCCACGGCTGCAGCCGTCCGTTCGCGAGCCCCTGCGCGACGAGGCCCTCCATAACGACCGCCCAGCCGAGCACGGCGCCGATGACGCCGGCCGTCGAGCGCAGCAGCAGGCCGATCGCGGCGCCGCCAAGGCCACCGAGGGCGATGGCCGCGCTGATCCGGAGCAGCTCCTGCACGAGGGAGCCGTCGGTGGGCGCCTCGGCGAGCGGGAGGTCGGCGCCGGGCCGGTTGACCGTCGTGATCATGGCCGCCAGCGCCGTCGACAGGGCCGTCACGAGGGCAGCGACGGCGAGCCCGCCGACGGTCGCGGCGACGAGCTTGGCCGACGCCACCCGCAGCCGCCGTGGCTGGAAGGTCAGCCAGTTGCCCATGGAGCCGCTCGCGAACTCCGCGGCGACGAAGCTCGCCCCGAGGATGAAGGCGAGGAAGCCGAAGACGTAGAAGCCCTCCACGACGATGCTGCGCACGACCGCGTCACGCGTGGTGTTGACGAGCCCGAAGTCCGCCGGGGACGGGGGCGAGAAGATGCGGTCGCAGCCGAAGTCGGCCAGCCCGCCGTCCTGCTGCGACTTCGCCTCGTCCGCCTTGCACGCGGCCACCTGCTCGGCGCGCTGCTCGGGCGTCACGCTCGCCTGGTCGGCCTCGATCTGCTTGACCGTCTGGCTGTAGGCGTCGAGGCGCTCGGCGAGGCTCTCGGGGGAGGTGTCCTTGTAGATCGAGAAGCCGGCGACACCGATGACGACGACGATCGCCACGAGCACGGCCTTCGTGAGCCGGCGCCACCACAGGCGGCGCAGCTCGACGCCGACGAGCCCGACGAACGACGTGCCGCCGGGTCGGCGCGCGGTGCGCGGCCGCGAGTCGGGCGAGACGAGGGTGCTGCTCATGCCGCGCCTCCCGTCGAGTGGCCACCGGCGAGCCGGTCGGCATCACTGCCGAGCCCCTCGTCGGCGGTGAGGGCGAGGAAGGCCGACTCGAGGTCGGGTCGCACGGGCACGAGCTCGCTGACGTAGAGCCCGTGCCCCGCGAGCGACCGGGTGACCGCGGCGGGGTCGTCGGTGCCGACGAGCAGCAGCGCACCGTCGCGCGTCACGCCGAACCCCTCGGCCTCGAGCACGGTCGCGGCGCGGTCGGGCGACGCGACGCCCACGCGCACCTGGCTGACGCCGGCGCCGCCGAGGATGTCGCCGACGTGCCCCTCGGCGAGCAGCGCGCCGTGGCCGATGATCGAGACCGTGTCGGCGACCTGCTCGACCTCGGCCAGGATGTGCGAGCTCACGAGGACAGTCTTGCCCTGCGCGCCGAGCGAGCGCATGGTGTCGCGCACCTCCCGGATGCCGGCAGGGTCGAGCCCGTTCGTCGGCTCGTCGAAGATGAGCAGGTCGGGATCCTTGAGCAGCGTGGCCGCGATGGCGAGGCGCTGCTTCATGCCGAGGGAGAAGCCGGCATACCGGTCGCGGCCCCGGTCACCGAGGTGGGTGGCCTCCAGCACCTCGTCGACGCGCGATCGCGGGCTGCCGATGGCGCCCGCGAGCAGCACGAGGTTCTGCCGGGCCGTGAAGGCGGGGAAGAACTTCGGCGACTCGACGATGGCGCCCACCCGGTCGATGACGTGGGGGAGCCGGTCGGGCACCGACTCGCCGAACACCTCGGCGGTGCCGGAGTCGGGCCGGGCGAGGCCGAGCAGCATGCGGATCGTCGTCGTCTTACCGCTGCCGTTCGGGCCGAGGAACCCGTGGACCCCGCCGAGGGGCACCGTCATCGACAAGCCCTGGACGGCGACCCGCCTCGTGGTGCGGCTCAGATACGTCTTGCGCAAGTTGACCGTGCGGACCGCTGCGTCCATCGCTTCTCCCCTGAGGCTCGGTTTGAGCACACCCTAGGGGCGGGACGGGGCGGGTCAGGTGGCGACGCGCTGGTTCGGCCGCAGGGTCGGCAGGATGTCGGCGAGGTGCTTCTCGACGTGCGGCAGCACCTCCGTGACGGGCACGTCGCGGCCGAGCTCGAAGGAGAGCGAGGTGACCCCGGCACCGACGATGCCGCACGGGATGATGACCTCGCCCCACGACAGGTCGGGGTTGCAGTTGAAGGCGAAGCCGTGCATCGCGACCTGCCGGCTCACCCGGATGCCGATGGCACCGATCTTGCGCCGTGGCCCGCGGTCGTCGGCGGCGATCCACGTGCCGCTCTCGCCGGCGACGCGGCCGGCCTCGACGCCGAAGTCGGCGCAGACGCGGATCATCATCTCCTCGAGGTGCCGCACGTAGCCGACGACGTCGATCGGGGCGGGCAGCCGCACGATGGGGTAGCCGGTGATCTGGCCGGGGCCGTGCCAGGTGATCTTGCCGCCGCGGTCGACGTCGATGACCGGGGTGCCGTCGGTCGGGCGCTCCTGCGGCTCGGTGCGCTTGCCCGCCGTGTAGACCGCACGGTGCTCGAGGAGGTAGACGGTGTCGGGCTCCTCGCCCGCGACGACCTTCGCGTGGGTGTCGCGCTGCACCTGCCAGGCGTGCTCGTAGTCGACGAGGTCGGGGTCGAGGCCGAGGTGCACGAAGCGCATGGCGTCACCCTACGCCGGGCGGCATACGATGCCGGAATGCCTCCCACCGCGTCGCCCGACACCCCTGCCAGCCTCCGCGTCGGCCTGGTCGGCTACGGCTCGGCCGGCCGCGGGATCCACGCCCCCCTCATCGTCCGCGCGGGCCTGCAGGTGGCGGTCGTCTCGACGTCGAACGCGCAGCGGGCCGACGAGGTGCGCGCCGACCTGCCGGGCGCCGAGGTCGTGCCCGACCTCGAGACGCTGCTCGCGGTCGAGGGTCTCGACCTCGTCGTGCTCGCCTCACCCAGCGGCGTGCACGCGGAGCAGGCGGAGCGGGTCGTCGAGGCCGGCATCCCGCTCGTCGTCGACAAGCCGCTGGCCGTCGACGCGAGCGCGGCCCTCGGCGTCGTCGACCTCGCCCGCCACCACGGCGTGCCGCTCACCGTCTTCAACAACCGGCGCTTCGACCCCGAGCTCGCGGCCCTGCGCATCGTCCGTGACGACGACCTCGTCGGTGAGATCTGGCGTGCCGAATACCGTTGGGACCGTTGGCGTCCCGTGCCGAAGCAGCGGTGGCGCGAGCAGGTGTCACCGGAGGAGGGCGGCGGGCTGCTCCTCGACCTGCAGACCCACCTCGTCGACCAGGCGGTGCTGCTGCACGGTGAGGTCGAGTCGGTCTACGCCGAGCTCGACGCGCGCACGACGACCGCCGAGGACGACACCTTCCTCGCGTGCCACCACACCTCGGGCGTCGTCAGCCACGTCATGGCGAGCTCGGTCAACGGTTCGCCGGGACCGCGCGCCCGGGTCAGCGGCTCGTCGGGCTCGTTCGTCATCGGCCGCCAGGTCGACGACGTCAGCTCCTTCACCGAGTTCGAGAACGACGGCGACGCGGTGGGCTGGATCGTGCGTGGCGACGAACGCGAGCGCGGGCCCGTCGTCACCGACGCGGACCAGGCCGACTTCTACCGCGCCGTCGCGGGCGCGCTCGGGTCCGCCGACCCGCAGTCGGCCATGCCGGTCGACCCGCGTGACGCGGTCCACGTCCTCGCCGTGCTCGACGCCGCGCGGATCAGCGCGCGTGACCGCCGGGTCGTCGACGTCGTGACCCCCGGCGAGACCCCCTGAGCGCTCGCCCCGGGCACCGCCCCGTCCGTCACCGAGGCGGTATGCCGTCCGCCCGGGTCCGCGGGCCTGTGGACGACGCGCTCGCGCGCCCTGCCCGCGCTGCTTCCATGGAGGGGTGAGCCACGAGGGGAGCCCGACCGACGCCGTGATTGCGAACGCCTGGACGTCGGGCACCCGGACGTCGGGTGCCCGGGGATCGGGCACCTGGGGACCGCGTGACGGGGAGCGGGATCACGAGCCGGAGCCGCCGGACGTGCCCGGCCACGTCGTGGAGGGCGTCGTGGGCATCGGCTCGTCGGCGGTGGTGTGGTCGGGCCGCGACGCGGCCGGGCGGCCCGTCGCCCTCAAGGTGTCCCGTCGCGCGCCGGACCCCGGCACGGGCGGGGCGGGTGACCCGACGCCGTCGTGCTCGGCGGCGGAGCAGCACGTGCTGATGGCGGTGCGCCACGACCACCTCGTGCCGCTCCGCTCGGTCGTGCCCCTCGCCGACGGTCGCGTCGCGCTCGTCTTCGACCTCGTCCGGGGCGTGCAGCTGCACGCCCTGGTCCGCGCGCGGGGTCACCTGCGTCCGGGTGAGGTCGTCACGGTCGTCACACCGGTCTGCGAGGCCGTCGCGGCCGTGCACGCGGCCGGCGGCCTGCACGCCGACCTCTCGCCGGGCAACGTCCTCGTCACCCCGGACGGCCGCCCCGTCCTGCTCGACCTCGGCTCGGCCCGGCTCGCGGGGCAGCCCGAGGGCGAGGTGGTCGGCACTCCGGGGTTCGTGGCACCCGAGCTGCGTCTGGGCGGCGAGCCGAGCGAGGCCTCCGACGTCTACGCCCTGGGGGCGCTCGCGTGGTTCTGCGTCACGGGCAACGGTGCCCCCGACACGCTGCAGCGCCTCGACCCGCAGACCGTCGCGAGCCATGTCGGCCCGGAGCTCGGTCCGCTCGTCGCCGCGTGCCTCGACCCCGACCCGGACCTGCGTCCGTCGGCGGCCGAGCTCGCGCGGTGGTGCTGGGAGGACGTGCCCGCCGAGCCGGTCGAGGTCGTGCTGGGCGATGACGGCGCTGCCGCGCTGACCCACCGACTACGGGCCCAGGCGCGGGCCGACCCCCCGTCGCCACGACGTGTTGCCCGGCGGCGCCGGAGGTGGCTCGCGCCCCTCGTCGCGGCGCTGGTCCTCGCGGGTCTCGCTTGGGCGGCCGTCGCCCGGGAGCCGGGCGGGTCCGCCGTGGCACCGACGCCGGGTGTGGCTTCGTCCGTCACCGCGACGCCCGGGCTGGTGTCCGTGGGGTCGTCCGTGGGGTCGTCCGGTGGCAGGTCCGCCGCGCCTCCCGCGCGGGGGTCTCCGGTGCCACGCGCGTCACCGTCACCGGTCGCGTCACCGGTGGCGTCACCGGTCGGGTCGCCCGAGGCGCTGCTGCGCGCCGTGTCGGCCCCCGCCCGCAGCCCGGAGGACCTCCTCCAGGTGCTGAGCGACCGGCGCGCGACCGCGCTCGCCAGCCGGGACCCCGCCGGGCTCGCCGCCGTCGACGCCACCGGCTCGCCGAGCGAGGCGGCCGACCGGGCGCTGGTCTCCGAGCTCGTCCGCTCCGGTCTGCGTTGGCAACGGCTGCGCCTGCAGGTGGCCGAGGCGACCTACGTGGGGGGCTCGTCGACGCGGGCGGTGCTGCGCGCACGGGTCGACTGGACGGCATACGTCGTGCTGGGGAGCGACGGGAGCGTGACGACGAGGCCGGCCGACGCGGGGGAGCGCCTCGACTTCACGGTGGTGCGCGGAGCGCAGGGGTGGCGGCTCCGGTCGGTCAGTGCCCCACCAGCCACCTGACGGCGCCGGCGAGGTCGGGGTGCTCGAAGGTGAACCCCGAGGCCAGCAGCGCCGAGGGCTCGACGCGCTGGCTGGCGATGATGTAGTCGGCGAACTCGCCGACGACCGCGCGCAGGGCGAGGCGGGGAGCGGGGAGGAAGGCGGGACGCCGCAGCTCCGCCCCGATGGCCGCCGCGATCTCCTTCTGGCGCGCCGGATGGGGCGCGGTGAGGTTGAACGGACCGACGAGCTCGGCGTGGTCGACGAGGTGGGTCAGCGCCCGCACCTCGTCGACAAGGGTGATCCACGGCCACCACTCGCGGCCGGAGCCCATGGGCCCCCCGAGGCCGAGCTTGCCGAGCAGCACCACCTGGGAGAAGGCGCCGCCGTCGGGGGCCATGACGAGGCCCGTGCGGGTGAAGGCGGTCGGGATGCCGGCGTCGACGGCGGGCTGGGCCGCGCCCTCCCAGCGCGTCACGACGCCGGCGAGGAAGTCGCTGCCGGGGGCGCTCGCCTCCGTGAGCACGTCGTCGCCGCGGTCGCCGTAGTAACCGACGGCCGAGGCGTTGACGAGTCGGATCGCGGCGCCGGTGCGCTCACAGTGGGCCACGAGCGCGCGTGCCACGGTGCCGGTGGCGTCGGTGCGCGAGCGCTCGACCTCGTGCTTGTGGGCGTCGGTCCAGCGACGGTCGCCGATGCCGACCCCTGCGAGGTTGACGACGGCGTCGACCCCGTCGAGGGCAGCCTCGTCGAGCCGCCCCTGGGCGGGGTCCCACTGCACCTCGTCGGGCGCGCCGGGGGCGTGCCGCACGAGGCGGACCACCTCGTCACCCCGCTCGGTGAGATGACGGCGAAGCGCGCCGCCGATCAGACCGGAGGATCCGGTGATGGCGACGCGCTTCGTCATGTGCTGCTCCTGCTGCCCGAGGGCGTTCGGCGATGCGGTGGGTGGTGCTCAGGCCTCGAAGCGGCCCTCTTCGAGTCGCGCCTTCATCGTGCCGAGGAAGCGCGCGGCGTCGGCGCCGTCGACGATGCGGTGGTCGTACGACAGCGCGAGGTACATCATCGAGCGGATGGCGATCGTCTCGCCGCCGTCGGCGTCCGTGACGACGACCGGACGCTTGACGATCGCACCGGTGCCGAGGATGGCGACCTGCGGCTGGTTGATGATCGGCGTGTCGAAGAGCGCACCACGGCTGCCGGTGTTGGTGATGGTGAAGGTGCCACCGGCGAGGTCGTCCGGCGTGATCTTGTTGCTCCGCGTGCGGGCCGCGACGTCGGCGATCGCGCGGGCGAGCCCGGCGATGTTGAGGTCTCCGGCGTTCTTCACGACGGGGACGATGAGGCCCTTCTCCGTGTCGACCGCGATGGAGAGGTTCTCGCTGCCGTGGTAGACGATCTCGTCGCCCTCGATGCTCGCGTTGACCATCGGGTGCGCCTTGAGCGCCTCGGTGGCGGCGAGCGCGAGGAACGGCAGGAAGCTGAGCTTCGTGCCCTCACGTGCCTCGAAGTCGCCCTTGACCTTGGCGCGCAGGCGCGCCACCTTCGTCAGGTCGACCTCGACGACGGTCGTCAGCTGCGCCGAGACCTGCAGCGACTCGACCATGCGCGTCGCGATGACCTTGCGCAGGCGCGTCATCTTCTCGCGCGTGCCGCGCTTCGGGGAGACCTCGCCGGAGGCCGGAGCGCTCGCGGCCGGAGCCGCGGGCGCGGCGGCGGCGGGCTGGGCCGGGGCGGGTGCGGCCGCCGGAGCCTGGGCGGCCTTGGCGGCCTCGGCCGCGTCGAGCACGTCCTGCTTGCGGATGCGGCCACCGACACCGGTGCCCGTGACCGAGCCCAGGTCGACGCCGTGCTGGGCGGCGAGCTTGCGCACCAGGGGCGTGACGTAGGCGGCGGCATCGTCACGCGACGGGGCCGGTGCGGGGGCGGCCGCCTCGGGGGACTGCTGGGCCGGTGGGCGCTCGGCGTCGGCGGGCTTGCCGGCAGCCTCCTGCGCGGCCTCCTCCGGCTTCTCCTGCGCGGGGGCCTTCGCGGTTTCCGGGGCCTTCTCCGGGGCCTTCTCCGGCTCGGGGGCCTTCTCCGGCTCGGGAGCCTTCTCGGGCTCCGGCGCCTTCTCGGCCGGCGCAGCAGGAG
Organism: Terrabacter sp. NPDC000476; assembly: GCF_040300125.1. Classification (NCBI taxonomy): domain Bacteria; kingdom Bacillati; phylum Actinomycetota; class Actinomycetes; order Micrococcales; family Intrasporangiaceae; genus Terrabacter; species Terrabacter sp. NPDC000476. The sequence goes on along the minus strand of NZ_JBEPDF010000001.1, from coordinate 813,136 downwards.
CCGACCCGCCGATGACGGCGAGGTCGGCGCCGACGGGCACGGTGTCGTCCTCCTGGACAAGGATCTTCGTCAGCTTTCCGGCGACCGGGGAGGGGATCTCGGTGTCGACCTTGTCGGTCGAGACCTCGAGGAGCGGCTCGTCGACGGCGACGTCGTCGCCCTCGGCCTTGAGCCACCGCGTCACGGTGCCCTCGGTGACCGACTCGCCGAGGGCCGGCATCGTCACGGTCTGGCCGTCGCCACCGCTCGAGGCGGACGCCTCGGCCTGCGGCTTCTTCGCCGCGTCGGCCTCGGGCTCGCTCGTGGCGGCCTGGGGCTCCTGCTCGGTGCTCGGCGCCTCGGGCGCGGGAGCGGACTCCTCGGCCTGGGCCGGCTCGGAGGCCGACTCGGAGGCGGGCGCGTCCTCGCCACCGGACGGGGCGGCACCGTCGCCGATGACGGCGAGGTCGGCGCCGACGGGCACGGTGTCGTCCTCCTGGGCGAGGATCTCCTGCAGCGTTCCCGCCACGGGGGAGGGGATCTCGGTGTCGACCTTGTCGGTCGAGACCTCGAGCAGCGGCTCGTCGACCTCGACGCGGTCACCGACGTTCTTCAGCCAGCGGGTGACGGTCCCCTCGGTGACTGACTCACCCAGGGCCGGCATGGTCACGCGTTCTGACATGACGTGTTTTCTCCTCTTCCCAGTTTCTGGCTCAAGCGTGTGCGTGCAGGGGCTTACCCGCCAAGGCCAAGTGTGCCTCGCCGAGTGCCTCGTTCTGTGTGGGGTGCGCGTGGATGAGACCCGCGACGTCCTCGGGGTGGGCCTCCCAGTTGACGATGAGCTGCCCCTCTCCGATCTGCTCACCCATCCGCGCGCCGATCATGTGCACCCCGACGACCGGCCCGTCGACCTGGCGCACGAGCTTCACGAAGCCCTGGGTGCCGAGGATCTGGGACTTGCCGTTGCCGCCGAGGTTGTACTCGTACGTCGCGACGTCGCCGTGCTTGTCGCGCGCCTGCGCCTCGGTGAGGCCGACGCTCGCGATCTCGGGGTCGCAGTACGTGACGCGCGGGATGCCGCTCTCGTCGATGGGCGCCGGCGCGAGGCCTGCGATCTCCTCGGCGACGAAGATGCCCTGGGCGAAGCCACGGTGCGCGAGCTGGAGCCCGGGCACGATGTCGCCGACGGCATACACACCGGGGACGCCGGTGCGCAGGCGCTCGTCGGTCGGCACGAAGCCGCGGTCGACGGTGACGCCGGCCTGCTCGTAGCCGAGGCCCTCGGTCACGGGCCCGCGACCGACGGCGACGAGCAGCAGGTCGGCCTCGATCGTCTCGCCCGACTCGAGCGAGACCGTGACGACGTCACCCTGCTGCGTGGCGCCCGCGAAGCGGACACCGGTCTTGAAGACGATCTTGCGCTTGCGGAACGACCGCTCCAGCTGCTTGCTGATCGCCTCGTCCTCGGCGGCGACGAGCCGCGGCAGCGCCTCGACGATCGTCACCTCCGACCCGAAGCTCTTGAAGACGGAGGCGAACTCGACCCCGATGACCCCGCCGCCGAGCACGACGACGCGGTCGGGCACGTGGTCGATCGAGAGCGCCTGCTCGCTCGTCATGATGCGGCCGCCGATCTCGAGCCCGGGCAGCGTCTTCGCGTAGCTGCCCGTGGCGAGCACGACGTTGCGGCCCGTCAGGCGACGGTCCCCGACGACGACGGTGGTGGGTCCGTCGAGCCGGCCGGAGCCCTCGACGTAGTCGATCTTCGCCGACTTGACCAGGCCCTGAAGGCCCTTGTGCAGGCGGCTGATGACGCCGTCCTTGTAGGCGTTGACGCCGGGCATGTCGACCGACTCGAGCGTCGTGTGCACCCCGAACTGCGCGCCCTCGCGGGCGACGTCGGCGACCTCGGCGGCGTGCAGCAGCGCCTTGGTCGGGATGCAGCCCTGGTGCAGGCAGGTGCCGCCCAGCTTGCCCTTCTCGACGAGCGCGACCGAGAGCCCCAGCTCTGCCGACCGGAGGGCGCAGGCGTAGCCGCCCGAGCCCCCACCGAGGATGACGACGTCGTAGTCGCCTGCGGCGTCAGCCGACATGTGGATGTGCTCCTTCATGGGGATCGCCCGCCTCCGGCCGGGGTGGGGCGGGAGGGCGGGGAGGTGCAAAGGGGACGTGCACCTGCATCTTGTCATTGATCCCCCGGGACGTCACAGGCAGGTCCGCGCGCGTCCGCGAAGGTCTGCGCGCGTGCCTCCGCGGCTCCGCGCCGCCCGGCCCGCAAGCGGGCCCGGTGCCCGCGCCGCCGGGTTCGTGCTCACGGCGCGCACGGCGGACTCATGGCGAGCTCATGGCGTGCTCATGGCCGGGTCACGGTGTGACGGGGCGATGAGCACGTACAGTGCCGCCATGGGCTGGTTCTCACGCCGCCGCGAGTCGGGCAACGGTCGTCCGGGTCGCTCCGACGGGCCGCAGATGCAGATCGACCGCAAGGCCGTGGAGGAGCACCTGCGTGCCTTCGTCGAGTCCAAGCGCGGCGTCGAGGCGTACGTCGAGCCGGCCACGAGCATCACGACGACGACCATCGTCCTCATCGCCTGGGACGGGGAGTGGACGCGCCGGGCCGTCGGCTCGCCCAAGGACGGTTTCGGCATCAGCCAGAAGCTCGGCGTCCCCGTCTACGACGTCAACCAGACCGGCTACCCCAACCGGATGCGCGAGTGGAGCAAGCGGCGCCGGCGCGGCGACGCCTGAGCAGCCACCGGCCGCCGGGTCCCCGACGCGAACCGGAGGCGCCCCGCCGGCAAATGGGGTGGACCCCGACCGCAACGGCTGACAGGGTGAAACCCGAACAGTGCGTGCCGGATCCGGCGCCACGGCACAACAGGAGGTTGGCGGATGTCGAAGCAGGATGACGCATCGAGCGGTCCGAGCGAGGAGATGAAGGCCAAGTTCCGGGCCGCGCTCGACAAGAAGCACGCGCACGGCGGCAAGGACGTCGCCGACGACCACGACCGCAGCAAGGTGCACGGCGCGCACGGCCCGGCCAAGGCCCAGCAGATGTTCCGCCGCAAGTCCGGCGGTTGACCGCAGCTCAGACCGTCGAGAGGCCATCCCGTGCGGGTGCCTCCACGTCGAAGGGCCAGAACGCGCGACGCGTTCTGGCCCTTCGACGTTCCCGGACCCGCAAGACGCGGCCTCTCGACGGTGTCGGTCGGCGTGCGTGTGCCGTGAGCGTCCGCCCGGCCCGCAGGTGCGGCCCGCGGGTGGGTCAGACGTAGGACTCGGCGACGCCGACGAGGGTGCGCACGCCGAAGCCGGTGCCGCCCTTGGGCCAGTAGCCCGTGGGGGCCTTGTCGTTGAACGCCGGGCCGGCGATGTCGACGTGGCTCCACGGGATGCCCTCGCCGACGAACTCCCCGAGGAAGATGCCGGCCGTCAGCATGCCGCCCTCGGCGCCGCCCTTGTGGGCGAGGTCGGCGTTCATCGAGTCGAGGCCGGCACGCAGCTCGGTCGGGAGCGGCATCGGCCACGCGGCCTCGCCGACCGACGCGGCCGCGTCGAGCACGCGGGTGCGGAACGCCTCGTCGTTGCCCATGACCGCAGCGGTGTTCGCGAGCGCGACCACCTGGGCGCCGGTGAGCGTCGCGATGTCGACGATGGCGTCCGGCGTCGACTCCGACGCGAGCGCGATGCAGTCGCCGAGCACCATGCGGCCCTCGGCGTCGGTGTTGAGCACCTCGACGGTCTTGCCGCCGCGCATCGTCACGACGTCGCTGGGGCGGTAGGCCGACGAGCTCGGCATGTTCTCGGCCAGGCCGAGGTAGCCCGTGACGGCGATGGGCAGGCCGAGCTCGGCGATGGCGAGCACGGCGCCGGCCACGGCGGCCGCGCCGGCCATGTCGCACTTCATCGTCAGCATGCCGGTGGCCGGCTTGATGCAGAGGCCGCCCGAGTCGAACGTGATCCCCTTGCCCACGAACGCGATCGAGGCCTTGGGTCGCGACGGGGTGTAGCTGAGCACCGCGATGCGCGGGTCGTTCGCGGATCCCTGCCCGACGGCCACCGTGCCGCCGAAGCCGCCGGCTCGCAGCGCCTTCATGTCGTAGGACTTGAGCTTGACCTTGGTGCCCTTGACCCGGTCGGCGAGCGAGTCGACGAACGTCTCGGGGTAGAGCAGGTTGGGCGGGAGGTTGACGAGGTCGCGGGTGTAGGCGACGGCCTCGCCCAGGGCGGCGGCGCGCTTGACGGCCTTGCGCGACGCGGCGTCGGCGGGGCCGACGAGGGCGACGGCCGCGACGGCGTCGGTGCTCGTCGCGCCGGCCTTGGACACGGCATACGCCCCCAGCGCCACGCCCTCGGCGACCGCGGCCACGAGCTCGACGGAGGTGCCCGGCACGACGACGGCGACCTTCTTGCGCTTGCTCAGCGAGCGCAGTGCGGCGCCCATGCCCTTGCGGACGTCCTCGAGCGCCGACGCCTCGGCCGAGAGCGCCCCGACGCCCGCCAGCACGACGATCCTGGCGGCGACCTCCGGCACGGCGGCGAGCGAGGTCACCTCGCCGACCTTCCCGGTCAGCTCGAGGTCGGCCACGACGGACTTGAGGTGCGCGACCGTCTTGCGCGGGAGGCCGTGCCCCGGGGCGAGCGCTGCGGTGGGCTCGCCGCTGACGAGGGCGATCACGAGCGCGTCGCCCGGCGTGTCGGCGGCCGAGCGGTTCGAGATGGTCAGGTTGGCCACGAAGGACTCCTTTGTCGAGGTGCTTCCGGGGCGCACGGGTCCGGGGTCGATCGGCGTGCGTCGAGGGGCGGGGTGCACGGGTGCGTGCGGAGGCTGCCGGGTGACGGCGTTCGATGATAACGAGCGTCGGTGGCCCACCCGGCGGGCGGTAGGTTGGCGCTCATGACGACAGAGACGTCGGGGACGACCGCCCCGCTCACCTCACCCCTGCACGACCGCCACGTCGCCCTCGGCGCGAAGATGGCCGACTTCGGCGGTTGGGACATGCCGATCGAGTACCCGGGCGGCGGCGTCGTCGCCGAGCACACCGCGGTGCGCGAGCGCGTCGGTGTCTTCGACGTGAGCCACCTCGGCAAGGCCTCGGTCACGGGCCCCGGTGCGGCCGACTTCGTCAACGCGTGCCTGACCAACGACGTGCGCCGCATCCAGCCCGGCTCGGCGCAGTACACGATGTGCTGCGACGAGGCCGGTGGCGTCGTCGACGACCTCATCGTCTACCTCAAGGCCGACGACGACGTCTTCCTCATCCCCAACGCCGCCAACACCGCCGAGGTGGTGCGCCGCCTGCAGGCCGCCGCGCCCGAGGGCATCACGGTGACGAACCTGCACCATGACTACGGCGTGCTCGCCGTGCAGGGGACGAAGAGCGACGAGGTGCTCGAGTCGCTCGGGCTGCCGACCGGCCACGACTACATGTCGTTCGTCGAGGCCGACTGGAACGGCGCGCCCGTCATCGTCTGCCGCACCGGCTACACGGGGGAGCGCGGCTACGAGCTCGTGCCCCGCTGGGACGACACGCCGGCCCTCTGGGACGCGCTCGTCGACGCGATCGCGACCTTCGACGGCAAGCCCTGCGGCCTCGGCGCGCGCGACACGCTGCGCACCGAGATGGGCTACCCGCTGCACGGGCAGGACCTCTCGCTGCAGATCTCGCCGGTGCAGGCCCGCGCCGGCTGGGCGGTCGGCTGGAAAAAGGACACCTTCTGGGGCAAGGCCGCCCTCGAGTTCGAGCGCGCCAACCCGACCCGGCTCATGCGCGGCCTGCTCGTGACCGGCCGTGGCATCCCGCGCGCCCACTGCACCGTGTCGTCGCACGGTGCGGCGGCCGGCGAGGTCACCTCCGGCACCTTCTCGCCGACCCTCAAGCAGGGCATCGCGCTCGCCCTGCTCGAGCCGGGGATCGCCGACGGCGAGACCGTCGAGATCGACGTGCGCGGCCGCGCCGTCGAGGCCACGGTCGTCAAGCCGCCGTTCGTGAAGGTGCAGGTCCGCGCGAGCTGAGTTCGACTGCGCCACAAGGTATGCCGGCCTGCGCACCCACGTGCGCCGGCCGGCATACCTCGTGGTGGCAGTTGGTGACGTGCCCTAGCCGCCGTGCGTCAGGGGCGCAGCGAGAACTTCCGCCGGCCGTGGCGGTCGAGGATGCCCGCGAGGCGCTCGCCGTCGAGGGCGTGGATCGTCAGGCCGTCGCGGCCGACCATCGTCTCGGCCTGCAGCATGGCGTTGAGGATCGCCTCCGCCGTCGCCTCGATGACCGCGCCGAACATGGCGTCGAAGTACTCGAGCGCGAGCATCTCGACCTGCATGCCGATCTCGGTGCGGGCGCCCGGGCCCTGGTCGGGCATGCCGTGCGCGGCCGTGGAGAACGCGATCATGAGGTCGCCGGAGTAGTTGTCGCCGCGCGCCCCGAACTTGGCGATGCCGAGGCCCGCGCGCTGGGCCAGGCGGTTCAGCTGGTGCGGCAGCAGCGGCGCGTCGGTGGCCACGACCGCGAGCACCGAACCGGTGCCCGGCGGCGGCACCCGGGTGATCTCCGACGACCGCGGGAAGGGCACGACCTTCTTCGGCAGCACGTGCCCGACCGGCACGCCGTTCACCTCGAAGTGCTTGCGATCACCGTGGTTCGCCTGGACGAGCACGCCCACCGTGAAGTGCCGGTCGCCGAGGTCGACGACCCGCGACGCGGTGCCGGTGCCGCCCTTGAAGCCGTAGCACTGCGTGCCCGTGCCGCCGCCGACGTTCCCCTCGGCGATGGCGCCCGTGCGGGCGTCGTCGAACGCCTCGTACACGTGCTCGCGCCGCACGTGCTGGCCGCTGATGTCGTTGAGGATGCCGTCCCACGTCTCGCCCACGACGGGCAGCATGATGGGCATCCGGCCCGGCACGCGCGTCTCGCGGGCGATGAGGGAGTCGCGCACGATGCCGACGCTGTCGGTGTTGGTCAGGGCGATCGGGCTCGAGAGCATGCCCGACTCGTGCAGCCACTCGAGGCCGGTCAGCTCGCCGAAGCCGTTGAGCCGGTGGTAGCCGGCGAAGACCGGCTCGGTCGACGCGCGGCCGCCGTGGGGGAGCACGACCGTGACGCCCGTGCGCACCGGCCCCCCGCCGACCGTCATCTCGCCGTCGCCCTGCACGATGGTGCTGTAGCCGACGCGGACGCCCGCGACGTCGGTGATGGCGTTCAGCGGACCCGACTCGCCCGTCCCGATCTCGATCCCGACGTCGGAGGCTCGCACGGTCTTCTCCTCGTCCACCCGCAGGCCGGGACGACCGGGACTGCGGCTACCATCTGGCTTGTCGATCTGGCCTGTCACCGCGCGGTCGTCCCTCGCCGACTGGCGACGCGACCGACGATGTCGAGAAGGGTAACCGCTTTTGTCCGACGCACGCGATCCGCTCCGCGCCCGACTGGCGTTGGCGACCGGACGGTCCGCGGGCCGTCTCTCGAAGGCCCTCGGCAAGGGCTCCGGCTCGATGATCGGCGGTCGGCTGGCCCTGCGCGTCGACCCCGGCGTGCTGCGCGCCGTGGCGGGTGAGCGGCGCAGCGTGCTCGTCACCGGCACCAACGGCAAGAGCACCGTCACGGCCCTCGTCGCCGCGGCCATCTCGCCGGGCGGCGACGTCGTCAGCAACACGACAGGCGCCAACATGACCGACGGCATCGTCACCGCGCTCTCGGGCGACCGCACCTCCGGGCTCGCGGCCCTCGAGGTCGACGAGGTCTACCTCGAGCCGGTGGCCCGGGGCACCCGCCCCCGCGCCGTCGTCGTGCTCAACTCCTCGCGGGAGTACACGCGCGGCGTCTCGCTGAAGAGCACCCTCGAGCACTGGCGCCGCACGGCCGCCGCCCTGCCCTCCGACTGCGTCGCCATCGTCAACGTCGACGACCCCCTCGTCACGTGGGCCTTCGAGACCGCACCACGCGTCGTCGGTGTCACCGGTGGCCTCTACTGGCGCGGGGACGCCCTCGTCTGCCCGGCCTGCGGCTCGATCCAGGAGTTCACCGCGGAGTCGTGGAGCTGCCCGGGCTGCGGTCGCGAGCGGCCCACGCCCGACTGGACGGTCGTGCCCGACGGCGACGGGTGGGCGGTCGAGCACGACGGCCGGCGCACCCGCGTCGAGGTCACCGTGCCGGGCCGCACGGGTCCCGTCGGGGGCGCCTTCGCGCTCGCCGCGGCCGACGCCCTCGGGGTCGACGTGGCGGCCGCCGCCGAGCGCGTCAGCGCCGTCGCCGACGTCGACGGGCGGTACGCCCCCCAACGGCTCGGCGACCACGTGGCCCGGCTGCTCATGCTGAAGAACCCGGCCGGATGGGCAGAGGCCATCGACGTGTCGGTCTCGACGGGCCGTCCGCTCGTCCTCGCCGTCGACCCGTTCGGGCCCAAGGACACCGCGACGATGTGGGAGGCGCCCTTCGAGCGGCTCGCCGGTCAGCGGGTCGGGGTCACGGGCGGGCGCACCGCCGACGCCGTCGCGATCCTCGAGGCGGCCGGCGTCCACCCGGTCGAGGCGCCCGACATCGCGTCGGCGCTGCGCACTCAGCCCCCCGGCGAGGTGATGGTGGCCTGCAACTACCCGGCCTTCCGACGCATCTCCAAGCAGTTCCGAGGAGGCACCCCGTGAGCCGGCTCGTCGTCGCCACGCTCTTCCCGCTCGCCACGGTCGCCGCGGCCGACGAGGCCAACGCGACGGCGCTCGTGCGCCGTGGCGCCGCCCGTGGCATCACGGTCGAGACCGTCACCGTCGACCGCGCCGACTCCTTCGTCGAGGCCGACGTCTACCTCGTCGGCGGCACCGGGCGCGGCGGCGTCGGCGCCCTCGTCGAGGCGCTGACGTCCACCGACCTCGCCCGGCGGGTCACCGACGGCGCGCTGCTGCTCGCGGTCGACGCCGGGCTCGACGCGGTCTCGCGCTCCTGGGTCGACGCGTCGGGCACGCGCCGGCAGGGGCTGGGCCTCGCGCCGGTCACGGTCGAGCCGGCCGCCGAGGCCACCGGCACCGTCGTCACGCGCCCCGACGCCGCGCTGTCGCTCCCGGCCCTCACCGGCTGGGAGGCCAACGACCTGCGCACGGTCCGCGAGGACGGCGCGCCGGCGCTCTTCACCCTCGAGCTCGGGGCGGGCAACCGCACCGAGGACGCGTCCGGGCACGTGACCGAGGGCGTGCTCGCCGGATCCGTGATCGGCACGCGGCTGCACGGGCCGTTGCTGGCGCTCAACCCCGAGCTGGCCGACCTCGTGCTCGCGCGCGCCGCGGGCCGCACCGAGCCGTGGCCTACCCTGGCCGTGCCGTCGGTCGAGCGCGCCCGCACCCAGCGCATCGCGGAGGCGCGCCGTGACGCCCCGCGCGCCGACTGGCGCAGCCGCCTCCCCGCGCGAGTGGCCGCCCGCCTCCACCGCTGAACCCTTCCCCCCAACCCCAACCGTCGAAAGGCCAGCGTTTGCGGGTCCTTGTCGGTCGAGTGGTCACTCGGCTCGGCTGCGCGGATCGGCCCCTCGACTAGGCGGCACCCGCAAAGAGTGGCCTCTCGACGGTTCGGGACCCGCAAAGGGTGGCCTTTCGACGGTTCGGGACCCGCGAAGGGTGGCCTTTCGACGGTCAGGTGACGAGGGTGGCGGTGACTGCGGCGGCGGACAGCGCGACCTCGATCGCGGCGCCGATGACGTCGCCAGTGACCCCGCCCAGGCGTCGGACGGCACGGCGCCGGGTGGCGACGGCGCCCGCCACGGCGGCCAGCACGACGAGGGCGGCGCCGACCCCGGTCCGCCACCCCGTCTGGCCCGAGTCCACCCACGTCGCCACCACCGCGCCGAGGACGGCGACGAGCGTCACGAGACCGATGAGCCGGGCGCGTCCCACGGTGCTCGCGACGCCCTGACCCAGACCCTCGTCGCGCGCGGGAGGTATGCCGTCGCGCGTGCACACCGCGCAGGCCAGCCGGCTCGCGACGAGGGCGACGACGGCCAGGGCGGTGCCGGCGGGGGTGGTGAACAGGCCGGCGAGACAGGCGGCCTCGAGCAGCAGGACGAGCACCATCGCCGCCGCCCCGGCCGGTCCGGTGTCGCCCCGACGCATGACGGCCAGGGACCGCTCGCGGTCGTGGCCGGACGTCAGGCCGTCGGCGAGGTCGGCGAGCCCGTCGAGGTGCAGCGCCCGGGAGAGCAGGGCCGTGACGATGATCGCGAGCACGGCGGCGACGCCGCTGGGCACCCAGCCGTGGACGGCCGCCGCGCCGAGGGCGGCCCACACGAGGCACGCCGGCGCGGTCGTCAGCGGCGCGAGGAGCATGGCCCGGCCGAGGACGCGCCGGTCGACGTGCGACGGCATCGCGACGGGCAGGGCCGTGAAGGTGCCGAGGGCGAGCCGCCACGCGTCACGCACGCGTGGCCCCGCCACCTGGCTGTGCGGCCACGACCGGGGCGTCCGTGAGGTCGACGACGCGCCCGGCGACGACGAGGTGCACGTGCGCCGCGACGGAGGCGACGAGGGCGTTGAGCCGGCCGAGCTCGTCCTGGAAGAGCCGCCCGGACGCCGTCGTGGGCACCAGCGACCAGCCGACCTCGTTCGTCACCACGACGACGGGAACCGTCGTCTCGCAGAGTGCCGCGACGAGCCGGTCGCCCTCGCGCCGGACCGTCGCCGCGGCGACGACGAGGTCGTCCCACCCCGCACCGTCGACGACGGCCGTCAGCCACGTGCCGAGGCAGTCGACGAGGACGGGTCCGGTGGCGGCGGCGAGGGCCGCGACGACGTCGGTCGTCTCGACGGTGCGCCACGACCCCCGGCGCCGGGCCCGGTGGTCCGCCACCCGCCGGCTCCACTCGGGGTCGCTCGGATCCGCCCGGCGGCCGGTCGCGACGTACGTGGCTTCGCCGGGGTGCGCGGTGAGCAGGTCGACGAGGTCCTCGGCGTGTCGGCTCTTGCCGCTGCGCACGGGCCCGGTGACGAGAGTGGTGGTCGCGGCCCGACGGGCCGGGCCGGGCACGTCCACCCGCCCCGGGGGAGTGCTCACCGGCTGTTCTCCGCGCCGTGCAACCGCTGGGGCCCCGGCGCAGCGGCTCCCGGGGCGGGGGCGGCGGCTCCCGGGGCGGGGGCCGTGGCTCCCGACGCCGGCTCGAACGCGACAGGAGTCCCGAAGGCGGCCCGCCGCGCGCCGCGGCGGAAGACACGGAGCAGAGCGGGGCCGGCCACGACGACGAGCACGGCGTTGAGCACGCCACGCGGCACGTCCCACCCCAGCGACGTCGCGAGGTAGAAGAGCCCGTAGTGGCCGAGGTTCTCGGTCAGCGGGGCGCCCGGCACGAAGCCCATGCCGCTCGGGGCGTTGGTGCCGAGGAAGGGCCAGAACCACAGGTTCATGAGCACCCCGAAGGCCAGGCCCGTGGCGAGGGCGTAGGCCGCGAGCGACCACCGCTCGGTGCGCCCGCCCGCGCGTCCCGGCAGCAGCCCGGCCCCGAGCCCGATGCCACCGGCGCAGATCATCTGGAACGGCAGCCACGGCCCGACACCGCCCGTGAGCAGGGCTCCGGTCGTGACCGCGAGGGACCCGGACACGAAGCCGACGCCCGGGCCCAGCACCCGCCCGGCGACGATGACGACGAAGAACATCGGCTCGAGCCCGGCCGTGCCCGCGCTGAGCAGGCGCAGGGCGCCGCCCGCAGCGGCCGCCACACCGAGCACGGCGATCGTCTTCGCGTCGAGGCGCCCGGCCGTCACCTCCGCGAGGCACACGACGGCGAGCAGCGCGAGCAGGACGGCGAAGAACCAGGGCGCGTCGTTGCCGTGGTCGCGCGCGACGTCGCCCGTGGCGAAGAAGGGCCACGTGAAGGCCACGAGGCCGACGAGCCCGACGACGGCGACGGCCACGACGGCCGGCCAGCGCAGCGGGATGACGCGGCGCGAGGTCACGCGATCCGCCCGAGCGCCCCGGCGACCTCGGCCACCGTGAGCCACGTCTGCGGGAGCAGGACCTTCGTGACCTGTGGCGCGAAGGCGGGGGAGGAGGCCAGCACCTCGCGTGCCGGCCCGTCGGTCACGACCTCCCCGTCCGCGAGGATGACGACGCGGTCGGCCACCTCGGCCGCGAGCTCGACGTCGTGCGTGGCGAGGACGACGGTGGTGCCCTGCGCGGCGAGCCCGGTGAGCACCTCGCCGAGCCGCTTCTTGGCGCCGTAGTCGAGGCCTCGCGTCGGTTCGTCGAGCAGGAGCACCTCGGGGGAGCCGGCGAGGATCACGGCGAGGGCCAGCTCGAGCCGCTGCCCCTCGGAGAGGTCGCGCGGGTGCAGGTCGGGGTCGACACCGTCCGAGATCCGGTCGAGCACCGCCCGGGCCGTGCCCGCCGGCACGGCGAAGTCCTCGTCGGCGGCGGTGCACTCCGCGGCGACCGAGTCGGCGTAGAGGAGCAGCTCGGGCTGCTGCGGCACGAGCCCGACGGTGCGCACGCGCTCACGCGGGCTCCGTGCATGCGGGTCGACGCCGTCGGCGCCGAGGCGCACCTGCCCGCGCGTGAGTCGGTGCTGGGCGGCCAGCGCCCCGAGCAGGGTCGACTTGCCCGCACCGTTGCGCCCCATGAGCGTCGTGATGGAGCCGCGGGCCACGTCGAGGTCGACGCCGTCGAGCACGACCCGGCCGCCGCGCGAGACCGTGAGCCCCGTGACCGCCACGGCGTCGCCGGGCCCGATGAGGCGCAGGTCGGCCGTCGGCCGCGGCGTGCTCGCGCCGAGCGTGTCGCGCAGGGTCGCGGCCTTCCGCCGCGCGTCACGGATCGACAGGGGGGTCGGCGACCACCCGACGAGCCGGGAGAGGCCGACGACCGGCGGGAAGATCTGCGAGCGCAGCATCGCCTCGGCCGGGTCGAGCAGCTCCGACACGCGCCCGTCGTCGACGAGCACGACCCGGTCGGCGTGGTGCACGACGCGCTCGAGGCGGTGCTCCGCGAGCACGACCGTGACCCCGAGGTCGTGCACGATGCGGTGGAGCGAGGCCAGGACCTCCTCTGCCGCAACGGGATCGAGGGCCGACGTCGGTTCGTCGAGGACGAGCACGCGCGGCCCGGCGGCGAAGAGGGCCGCGATGGCGACGCGCTGCTGCTGCCCGCCCGAGAGCGCCCGCAACGACCGGGCCCGCAGCGGGGTGAGGCCGAAGAGGTCGAGGGTCTCCTCGACGCGGCGGCGGATCGTCGTCGGGTCGAGACCCAGCGTCTCCATGCCGTAGGCGACCTCGTCCTCGACGACGTCGGTGACGAAGGTCGAGGTCGGGTTCTGCTCGACGAGGCCGACGACGGTCGCGAGGTCGCGCGGCCGGTGCTCCGCCGTGTCGAGGCCGTCGACGGTGACCCGTCCGCGCAACGTGCCGCCGCTGAAGTGCGGCACGAGCCCGTTGATGGTGCGCAGCAGCGTCGACTTGCCGCTGCCGGTGGGCCCGACGACGAGCACCAGCTCGCCCTCGGGCACCTCCAGCGTCACGTCGCGGAGGCTGGGAGCGGCTGCGTCGGCATACTGCACCGACACGTGGTCGAAGGTGATCACGGGGCCACCTCTCGGGGCATCGGGGTGAGCCACGCGGGCAGCGCGGCCACGAGGAGGGCGAGCACGGCGATGAGCGGGACGGCGGGGAGCCCGGCCTGCTGGGCGGGCGTCACCCCGTCCCACCCGCGCGTGGAGGCGACCACGAGCGCCGCCGCCGGCACGGCTCCGGCCACCACGGTCGCGGTCTCGGTCCAGGCCCACCGGTCACGCCGGTGCCCCGACCGCCCGTCGCGCGAGGCGCCGACGGCGAGGCTCGACGCCGCCACGAGGGCACCCAGGGCGAGCAGCGGGAGGCCGAGCAGCCCGCCGGCGGAGGCGTCGAGCAGCCCGTAGAGGCCGGCGACGACGCCGACGAGACCGACGAGGGCCAGCGTGGTGGCGGCGCGGCGTGACGTGGAGCTCGACCGCACGGAGCGGCCGTAGCCCCGCGACTCCATCGACGCCGCGAGGCCGAGCGAGCGCTCGAAGGCGGTCTCGAGCACCGGCACGGTGAGCCGGGCCAGCTCGCGCACCCCGCGGCCGTCGCGGCCGCGCAGGGTGCGGGCCGCGCGCACGTCACGCGCGTCCGAGAGCAGCTGCGGCGCGAAGGTCAGGCCCACGACGACGGCCGTGCCGACGTCGTAGAGGGTGGCGGGCAGGTAGCGCAGCAGCCGGCGCGGGCTCGCCAGCGCGTTCGCCGCACCCAGGCACGCGAGCACTGCGGCGAGGCGGAGGGCGTCGTACACGGCATACAGGATCGCGTCGAGCGTGACCGGGCCACCGAGGCGGATGCTGGCCGCCCACTCCGGCAGGGGCACCTGCGGCAGCGTGAAGAGCACGGTGCCGCCGACGATGCCGTTGCCGAGCAGCGCGGTCATGACGACGCGGAACGCGACGACGACAGCGCCGATGGCGAGGAAGGCCGGCAGCGGGTTGGCCACGGCGGGGTCGCGGCGCTCGGCGACGACGAGGACGCAGACGCCGATGACCCCGACGAGCAGGAGCGGGTTGGTCGTGCGCGACGCCGCCGTGGCGAGACCGAGCCCCCACAGCCACCAGGCTGCGGGGTGCTGCAGTCGCGCCCGTTGCGCCATCGCGGCGCCGACCCCCGCTCAGCCGTCCCGGCGGGCCCGGGCGCGGCTGCGCACGAGGAGGTAGGCCACGAGCGCGAGCAGCAGCAGGCCACCGACGACGTATGCCGTCGTGCTGCCACCCGTCGACGACGACGCGGGCGCCGCGGCGACGTCGCCGGCGGTCGTGGCCGAGCCGCTCGGGGTGGCGCCGGCCGTCGGGGTGGCGCCGGGGCCGGCGATCGTCACCGGCTGGTCGGCGGCCTTGGCCTCCGGGGTGACCTCCTTGACCGCGCCGCCGCAGTCGGAGCCCGGGTAGCCGGCGATGCCGCAGACGAGGCCCTTCTCGACGCGGACGTCGCCGGCGGTGGCCAGCACGGCGGCGCTCGTCGCGTCGCTCGCGACGACCGCGCAGAGGGCCTTGGGCTCCGGGGGAGTGGCGGCGTCGGCGGCGTCGGCCGACCGGCCGAAGTCGACGACGAGGCCGACGCGCTTCTTGCCCGACTCGGCGGGCGTGCTCGCGCAGAGCGCGTCGAAGGTGAGGACGGCGCGGGGGTAGCGGGTGGAGGCCTCGTCGGCGACGGCGAAGCGCCAGCCCTCGACGCTGCCGTCCTTGGGCACCGTCTGGTCCGGGCCCTTCTGCGCGAAGGCCCAGGCGCCGTCGGTGAGCTGGTAGAAGCCCCAGTAGCGGTAGGCGGCGGCCTGCGCGGGCCCGACCGTGAGGGCGGTGAGGCACGCCGCGACGAGGGCGACGAGCAGGGCCCGGAGAGGGGCACGACGAACAGGGGACACGGTTTCCTCCTCGCGGTCGGACACCGTGTCGGGTCTGCGCTGGCGCGGCCCCGGCGGGTGACTCCGGTCCGCATTCCACGACAGACTGACAAAGGAGCCGGCAGGACGAGGGTTTTCCGACTTGGTCGTCCGCGCCTCGTTCGGCTGCGGGTGACGTCACGGTTGCGGGTCAGCGCCGGATTCCCACCGGCTTGCCCCATCGTCCTTCGGTACGCGAACCGTGGCACGCGGCCACCCCGCGCGTCAAACGGCCGACCCGTAGGGTGGCGGGCATGAGTGCTGACTGGTCCTGGCTGTACCTCGACGCCCACGGCAACCCGATGACGGGGGAGGCCCTGAGCTCGACGACGTTCCCGACGCAGAGCGACGCCGAGAACTACCTCGGCGAGTCGTGGCGCGACCTCGTCGCCGCCGGGGTCGAGTCCGTCACGCTCCGCGAGGACGACGCCGTCGTCTACGGCCCGATGAGCCTGCGGGCGGCCGAGTGAGCGCTGAGGTGCAGCCGCTCTCCGACGCGCTCGCGCGCGACCTGCGCCACCGCGTCGCCGAGGCGCAGCGCTCCTGGCGGTCGCCGGGCGTCAGCGCCGGTGTCGTGCGGGACGGGCACCTCGTGTGGTCGGGTCACGTCGGGTCGGCCCGGCTCGGCGCGCCGGGGGCTGCGGGCGGCGCCGGGGCGCCCGCCGACGACGACACGCAGTTCATGATCGGCTCGGTCACCAAGACCTTCACGGCCCTGACGGTGATGTCGCTGCGCGACGAGGACAGGCTGTCGCTCGACGACACGCTGGAGACCTACCTGCCGGGCACCCGGCACGCAAGGGTCCCGCTGCGACAGATGCTCGCTCACGCATCCGGCCTCCAGCGCGAGCCCGTCGGCAACATCTGGGAGAGCCTCGAGGCCCCGGAGCGCGAGGCCTTCCTCGCGGGCGTCGAGGAGGCGGAGCAGGTGCTGCCCGCCCACCACGCGTTCCACTACTCCAACCTCGCCTACGGCCTGCTCGGCCAGGTCGTCGAGCGCGTCACCGGGCAGGACTGGGAGCACGTCGTGCAGGAGAGGGTGCTGGAGCCGCTCGGGATGACGCGCACCGGTCTCGTGCCGGCGCCCGATCGCGCGATCGGCTACCAGGTCGACCCCTACGCCGGCACGGCGAGCGAGGAGCCGCTCTTCACGCTCAACGCGACGGCGCCCCTCGGCGGCCTCTGGTCGACGGTCGCGGACATGGCGCGCTACGCCGCCTACGTCGCGCGCCCCGACGACCGCGTCGTGCGGCCGGAGACGATCGACGAGATGTGCCGGCCGATCATCATGACCGACGTCGACGGGTGGGGCGGCGCCTACGGCCTCGGCTTCGGCATGGGCCGGCGCGGCGACCGGGTGTTCGTCGGCCACGGCGGTGCCATGCCCGGCTTCCTCACCGGGCTGCGGGTGCGCCGGCGCAACGGCATCGGGGCGGTCGTCTTCGCCAACGCGACGTCGAACGCCCTGACCCTCGCGCTCGCGACCGACCTCGTCGAGGCGGTGCTCGACTCCGAGCCGTCGGCCCCGGCGCCCTGGGTGCCCGAGTCGGAGCAGCCCGCGCTCGCCGAGCTGCTCGGGCTCTGGTGGTCGGAGGGTTCGCCGCTCACGTTCTTCGTGCGCGACGGCGGGCTGTGGTCACGCCTCGACGAGCATGACCCGTTGTCCGAGACGCGATATGCCGCCGAGGGCCCGGACCGCTTCCGGGCCGTCGAGGGCCGCGAGCGCGGCGAGGTGCTCGAGGTGGTGCGCGACGCGGACGGCTCGGTCGCCAAGCTCTACTTCGCGACGTACGCCGTGACGCGGGCCCCGCTCGCCTTCGCCGACCTCCAGGCCTGAGCTGGGCCGCCGCCCGGTCGGGCGGCGGCGCTCAGGCGGCGGCTGTCAGGCGGGGTGCTCGCCGCGGTTGACCTGCGGCTTCGGCATGCGCGTGCGACGCATCTGGAAGGCGCGCATGATGGCGTACCAGGCGTCGCCCTTCTCGGCCGCCCCGAACTTGTCCTCGACCTTGCGGCGCGTGCGACGCCACATCAGGACGGCGTCGCCGACCGCGATGAGGATGAGGCCGTAGACCATGACGAAGACGATGAGCAGGGCCCAGTTCGTGCGCACGAAACTGAGCAGCAGCACGAGCAGCATGACGGGGAGCATGAACTCGCCGATGTTCCAGCGGGCGTCGACCGTGTCGCGGATGAAGCGGCGACGCGGGCCCTTGTCACGGGCCGGCAGGTACTTCTCGTCGCCGGTCATCATGCCGGCGCGCTGCTTGGCCATCGCCTCGCGGCGGGCCGCCTTGTCCTGGGCACCGGCCGCCTTGCGGTCGGTCACGATGAGCGGACGCTTGTTGAGGGCTTCCTGCTCGCGCCGCTTGGGCGTGGGGCGGTTCTTCGCACCGGGGCGGGCCGGGTCGGCCGTCACCGTGGGGGCGAGCTCGTCGTTGAGGGTCTTCTTGCGTCCGAACACGGTGTCACTCTAAGCCGAACGGGGCCCGGGCCCCGCATCGCGCAGGCCGGCGGACCACCGTCTGCCCACCACCGAACCACCGCGCGACCGCTGCCCGGCCACCGCCCGGCACACCGGACCCGCCGGTCGGTAAGGTCGCAGGCGTGACTGACGCGACGTTGACCCCTGACCAGATCGAGCAGATCCGCGCCCGCGTGGCAGAGCTCATGCCGCAGGTGCGGGCCGACCTCGAGGAGCTCGTGCGCATCCCGAGCGTGTCGGCCTCGTCGTTCGACCAGAGCCAGGTGGCGCGCAGCGCCGAGGCCGTGGCCGAGCTGCTGCGCCGCGAGGGCCTCGACGTCGAGGTCGTCGTCGAGGGTGGCCGACCGGCCGTCATCGGCCACCTCGACGGTCCCGAGGGCGCGCCGACGGTGACCCTCTACGCCCACCACGACGTGCAGCCCCCCGGCGACGACGCCGACTGGGACAGCGCCCCCTTCGAGCCCGAGGAGCGCGGCGGGCGCCTCTACGGCCGGGGCGCGGCCGACGACAAGGCCGGCGTCATGGCCCACGTCGCCGCCCTGCGTGCGCACGCCGGGAACCTCCCCGTCGACGTGACGGTCTTCGTCGAGGGCGAGGAGGAGTCCGGCTCGCCCTCCCTCGGCACGATCCTCGAGAAGCACGGCGACCGGCTCGCGGCCGACGCCATCGTCATCGCCGACTCCGGCAACTGGGACATCGGCACGCCTGCCCTGACGACCACCCTGCGCGGCGGCGTGCGGGCGGTGGTCAAGGTCGAGACGCTCGACCACTCGGTGCACTCGGGCATGTTCGGAGGCGCCGCCCCCGACGCGGTCACGGCGCTCGTGCGCCTGCTGTCCTCGCTCCACGACGACGCCGGCAACGTCGCCGTCCAGGGGCTCGACGAGTCCACCGCCGCCGAGCTCGACTACGACGAGGCCCGCTTCCGCGAGGAGTCCGGGCTGCTCGACGGCGTCTCGCTCATCGGCTCGGGCTCGATCCTCTCCCGGCTGTGGACCAAGCCGTCGATCACGACGATCGGCATGGACGTCACCTCGGTCGACAAGGCGTCGAACACCCTCGCCGCCCGCGCGTCCGCGAAGGTCTCGATGCGCCTCGCGCCGACGCAGGACCCGCAGGCCGCCTTCGAGCTGCTCGAGAAGCACCTGCTCGACCACGCCCCGTGGGGCGCCCGGGTCACCGTCGAGTCCGAGGAGTACGGCTCGGGCTTCGCGGCCGACGCCGAGGGCCCGGTCTACGACGAGGCCCGCGCCTCCTTCGCCGACGCGTGGGGCACCGAGCCGGTCGACATGGGCGTCGGGGGCTCGATCCCCTTCATCTCCGACTTCTCGGCCCGGTTCCCGGACGCGTCGATCATCGTGACGGGCGTCGAGGACCCCGACACCCGCGCGCACGGCGCCAACGAGTCGCTGCACCTCGCCGAGTTCGAGAAGGTCTGCGTGGCCGAGGCCGTGTTCCTCGCCCGCCTGGGCGCGCTGCCCCGCTGACGCGTCGGGGGAGCGGGCGGCAGGACGTCGGCGGCCAGGGCAGCGCCCTCACGACGACGGCTTGCCCGCTCCCCGGTAGACCTGGTGGCGCAGCTCGAGGGCGTAGGCCTCGGCGTCGGGCATGCCGAGGTCGCGCGCGGCCGCGATCTCGGCCTCGATGTCGTAGGGCACCCGCACGAAGTTGACCGAGAAGCTGTGCGGCACGAGCGAGTCGGTGACCCCCTCGAGGATGCAGTAGGGCGCGCTCGGCCCGTCGAGGTGGTTGCCGACGGCACCCGCGTTGAAGAGGACCAGCCCCTCGTCGGCCTCGAGGTAGGCGCCGTGGATGTCGCCGTAGCCGACGACGTCGGGCGTGGTGCCCTCGGGCCACGCCTCGTCCGGGTGGCCCGGCAGCCCCGGTGCCCACGGGCCGGTGAAGTCGGTGTTGGTGAACATCCCGCGGAACTCGTCCACGGTGTGATCCCAGCGCACCCGCACGAACTCGCTCGTCTGCGACGCGTGGAACAGCCGGATCCGCTTGCCGCTCATCACGAGGTCGTATGCGTTCGGCAGGCCGGTCAGCCAGGCGGCGTCCTCGTCGGTGAGCTCGTCGCGGGTCCACTGCCCGGCCGGGAAGCGGGGCACGTCGCCGCGTGCGACGAACCCCTCCCAGTCGCCGATGAGGGTGTCCCAGTTGCCGCGGACCGTCAGCTCGCAGGACTCACGTGTCAGCTTGATCGCCTCGGAGCCGCGCGGCCCCTTGCCGACCACGTCGCCGAGGTTGAGCACGCGGGTGATGTTCCGGGCGCGGATGTCGTCGAGCACCGCCTCGAGGGCCGTGACGTTGCCGTGGACGTCGGAGACGACCGCGATCCGGTCGAGCGTGGGCGCCACGCCTCAGTCCTTCGAGGTGTGGCCCGGCAGCGCGAGCATCCGGTCGAGCGCCGCCCGCGCTTCGGCGGCCACGGTGGGGTCGACGCGGATCGGGTTGACGACGCGCCCCTCGACGAGCGACTCGAGCGCCCACACGAGGTGCGGCAGGTCGATCCGGTTCATCGTCGAGCAGTAGCAGACGTTCTTCTCGAGGAAGGCGATCCGCTGCTCGGGGAACTGCCGGGCGAGCCGCTGCACGAGGTTGAGCTCGGTGCCGACGACCCACGACGTGCCGGCGGGGGCCGCCGCGATGGTCTGGATGATCTTCTCCGTCGAGCCGACCTCGTCGGCGAGCTCGACGACCTCGTGGCGGCACTCGGGGTGCACGATGACCTTGACCCCGGGGATCTCGCGCCGGGCCGTCTCGACGGCGTCGACGGAGAAGCGGCCGTGCACCGAGCAGTGCCCGCGCCACAGGATCATCCGGGCGGCCCAGAGCTGCTCTCGCGTGAGGCCGCCGTTCGGGCGGTGCGGGTCCCACACGACGCAGTCGTCGAGGGAGAGGCCGAGCTCGCGCACGGCGGTGTTGCGGCCGAGGTGCTGGTCGGGCAGGAAGAGCACCTTGCCGGTGCCCGTGCCGTCGAGCCCGAGGCCGCCCACCTGCTCGAAGGCCCAGTCGAGCGCGGTGCGCGCGTTCGAGCTCGTGCAGATGGTGCCGCCGTGCCGGCCCGTGAAGGCCTTGATCGCGGCGGACGAGTTCATGTAGGTCACGGGGATCGTCGAGCCCGCGACGCCGGCCGCCTCGAGCTGCTCCCAGCAGTCCTCGACCTGGGCGATGGCGGCCATGTCAGCCATCGAGCAGCCGGCCGCGAGGTCGGGCAGGATGACGCTCTGCTCGTCGCTCGTCAGGATGTCGGCCGACTCGGCCATGAAGTGCACGCCGCAGAAGACGATGTAGGGCGCGTCGGGCCGGGCGGCGGCGTCACGGGCGAGCTTGAAGGAGTCGCCCGTCACGTCGGCGAACTCGATGACCTCGTCGCGCTGGTAGTGGTGGCCGAGCACGAAGACGCGGTCGCCCAGGGCGGCCTTGGCCGCGCGCGCGCGCTCCACGAGCCCGGGGTCGGACGCCGCGGGCAGGTCTCCCGGGCACTCGACGCCGCGCTCGGTGTGCAGGTCGGTGCCCGTCCCGAGCACGAGGAGGGGGAGCGGGGCCGGTGCCGAGGTGGTGTCGGTCGTCATGCCCCAGATCGTATGCCGACGGCGGCGACCCCCGGCGCCTGCCTCGCCCGCGCGTGCCGCCCGCGCGCCGCCGGTGGGAGGATGCCGGCGTGCACGTGATCCTCGCCCCCGACTGCTACACCGGCACCCTGACGGCCGGGCAGGCCGCCTCCGCCCTGGCCGAGGGGTGGGCCCGCAGCGCCCCGCACGACCGGCTGACGCTCGTGCCGCTCTCGGACGGCGGGCCCGGCTTCGTCGACGTCCTCGCCGAGAACCTCGACGGGCAGGTGCACGCCGTCGTCACGACCGACCCGCTGGGGCGCGAGGTGCCGGCGACGATCCTGCTGACGACCGGCGCGGCCGGCCGGACGGCATACGTCGAGTCGGCCCAGGCCGCCGGACTGCACCTGCTCGCGCCCGACGAGCGCGACCCCACGGTGACGACGACGACCGGGGTCGGCACGCTCCTGCAGGCCGCGCTCGACGCCGGCGCCCGCCGCATCGTGGTCGGGCTCGGCGGCTCGGGCACCAACGACGCAGGCGCCGGCCTGCTGGCCGCGCTCGGTGCGGGGCCCGTCGCACGGCTCGGGCGCGGCGGACTCGCGCTCGGGACGACGACGGCCGACGACGTGGCCGGGCTGGACGCCGCGCGCGACCGCTTCCGCGGGGTCGACCTCGTCATCGCGAGCGACGTCGACTCGCCGCTGCTCGGGCTCAAGGGGGCGAGCGCGGTCTTCGGGCCGCAGAAGGGCGCGTCGGAGGAGGACGCCCAGCGCCTCGAGAACGCCCTCGGGCACTTCGCGAGCGTCGTCGCCCGGGTGCGCCCGCCGGCCCGCGACCTCATCACCGGCGCCCTGCTCAAGCCCGAGCGCGAGCCGGGGGCGGGCGCCGCGGGCGGCCTCGGCTACGCGCTGCACCTGCTCGGCGCGCGCCGGGTCTCGGGGGTCGAGGCGGTGCTCGACGCCGTCGGCTTCGCCGACCTCGTCGCGAGCGCCGACCTCGTGGTGACGGGGGAGGGCTGCTTCGACTGGCAGTCGCTGCGCGGCAAGGTCGTCGTCGGGGTCGCCGAGGCCGCGGGCCGCGTCGGCGTGCCGGCGGTCGCGGTGCCCGGCCAGTCGCTCGTCGGGCGGCGCGAGTCGATGACGGCCGGCCTCTCGGGCGTGTATGCCGTGGCCGAGCGCCCCGACCAGGTCGCCGCGGCGCTCGCGGACCCCGCCGCGCGCCTCGCCGACCGGGCCGCCCGGGTGGCCCGCACGTGGTCGCCCACACGCGCCTGATCGGGCCCGGATGCACGGATCCGGGCGCCCCGGTCGTATCCTGAAGCAGCAGGGAACACTTCCCGCACGGCGTGGGTTGTCACTCCTGACCCATGCACCACGACGTGAAGGACCACCACATGAGTGTCGAGACGAACGCATCTGCCGCCGAGGTTCAGACCGAGGCTCCCGCCCACGGTGTCGTGCTGACGGACGTCGCGGCGACGAAGGTCAAGAGCCTCCTCGAGCAGGAGGGTCGTGACGACCTTCGCCTTCGCGTGGGCGTGCAGCCCGGCGGCTGCTCGGGCCTGATCTACCAGCTCTACTTCGACGAGCGCACCCTCGACGGTGACCTCGTGCGCGACTTCGACGGTGTCGAGGTCGTCGTCGACCGCATGAGCTCGCCCTACCTCGAGGGCGCGACCATCGACTTCGCCGACACGATCGAGAAGCAGGGCTTCACGATCGACAACCCCAACGCGGGCAGCAGCTGCGCCTGCGGCGACTCCTTCAGCTGAGCCGCACCAGCGCGACCACGACGCAGGGCCCGACCACTCGGTCGGGCCCTTCGTCGTGGTCCGGCCGTGGTCCGGGTCTGGCTGCGGTCCGGCTGCGGTCCGGGCGGCCGTGGTCGGGGGAGCGGCCCCGCCGGGTAGGTTGCTCCCGTGCAGATCGCGATCACCGGCTCCATCGCCACCGACCACCTGATGACCTTCGACGGGCTCTTCGCCGACTCCCTCGTCGTCGAGCAGCTCGACAAGATCTCCCTCTCGTTCCTCACGCAGGACCTGCAGGTGCGGCGCGGGGGTGTGGCGGCCAACATCGCCTTCGGCATGGCCAACCTCGGCCAGCGCCCGGTCCTCGTCGGCGCGGTGGGCGAGGACTTCACCGACTACCGCAGCTGGCTGCAGCGCCACGGCGTCGACTGCGACTCGGTGCACTACTCCGAGTCGCAGCACACGGCCCGCTTCATCTGCACGACCGACCGCGACATGGCGCAGATCGCGACGTTCTACGCGGGTGCCATGACCGAGGCGCGCGACATCGAGCTCGCGCCGGTCGCGCGCCGCGTCGGCGGCCTCGACCTCGTCGTCGTCGGCGCCAACGACCCCGAGGCGATGCTGCGCCACTCCGACGAGTGCCGCAGCCGCGGCATCCCGTTCGCGGCCGACCCGTCTCAGCAGCTCGCGTTCTGCGACGGCGAGACGATCGAGCGGCTCGTCGACGGCGCCGAGTACCTCTTCACGAACGAGTACGAGAGCCACCTCGCCTGCCAGAAGACGGGCTGGAGCGAGGAGGAGCTGGGCAACCGGGTGCGGGTGCAGGTCAAGACGCGCGGCAAGGACGGCGTCACGGTGCGCGTGCGCGGGGAGGAGCCGATCGAGGTCGGCATCGCCCGCGAGGTGCGCAAGGCCGACCCGACGGGTGTCGGCGACGCGTTCCGGTCCGGCTTCCTCACCGGTCTCGCCGCCGGCCTGCCGCACCGCCGGTGCGCCGAGCTCGGCTCGATGCTCGCCACCTACGTCATCGAGACCGTCGGCACGCAGGAGTACGTCCTCGGCAAGGCCCGCTTCCTCGCGCGGCTCGCGGAGGCCTACGGCCCCGAATCGGCCGAGGAGATCGCGCCGCACATCACGTGCCCGCGGCCGTGAGCTCGTGCCCACCCCGCCGCCGTCGACCCCCTGGGACTTCGCCCTCGACCGGGTGACCCCCGGGGAGGACCTCGTCGGCATCGGCGCGGACCTCGACGTCGCCACGCTCTACGAGGCCTACACCGTCGGCGTCTTCCCGATGGGCATCGGCGACCACGGCGCGGAGCCGATGGGCTGGTGGAGCCCGGACCCCCGCGGCATCCTGCGCCCGAGCGAGCTGCTCGTCAGCCGGTCGCTGCGCAAGTCGCTCGCGCACTTCGAGGTGCGCGTCGACACGGACTTCGAGGGCGTGGTCGAGGCCTGTGCCGCGCCCGACCGCGACGGCCGGTGGATCACGCCGGAGATCGCCGAGGCCTACCTCGCGCTCAACCGCGCGGGCTGGGCGCACTCGGTGGAGACCTGGCAGGACGGCGAGCTCGTCGGCGGGCTCTACGGCGTCGCCATCGGTGGGCTCTTCGCCGGGGAGTCGATGTTCCACCACGTGCGCGACGCCTCGAAGGTCGCCCTCGTCGGCCTGCGCGACCTCCTCGTGGCCGACGGCGACCCGCGCCGGCTCGTCGACGTGCAGTGGCAGACGCCGCACCTCTCGTCGCTCGGGGTGCGCGAGGTGCCGCGTGAGGAGTACCTCGCGGCGCTCCCGACCGTGCTCAGCGCCCCGCTGCCGGCGCGCTGGGCCTGACCACCCCGACGACGTATGCCGTGTGGTCGCCCTCGTCGCGCGCGCCGACGAAGCGGTGTCCCCGCATCCGGCACCACGCCGGCACGTCGTGCGCGGCAGCGGGGTCGGTGGCGAGCACCGTGACCTCGAGGACGGTGGGGTCGTCCTCGACCAGCCGCACGAGGCGGGCGAGGCGGATGACGGGCAGCGGGCACCGCTGGCCGCGTGCGTCGACGACGGCGGGATCGTCCGCGCCGGCGGTCACAGGTCGCCCACCCCGAGCCGGTCGCGCACGGCCCGCACCGTCGGGGCGATGGCCTCCAGGAATGCGTCGACGTCGGCCGCCAGCGCGGAGGAGGCGGCGGGCAGGGGCAGGGTGACGCGCACGTTGCCGTGGGTCAGCACCCCCATCGCCGCCAGCACGTGGCTGGGCTCCAGGGTGCTCGACGTGCACGCGGAGCCGCTGGAGACGGCGAAGCCGGCCGCGTCGAACGCCCCGACCACCGCCTCGCCGTCGACGTAGAGGCTGGAGAAGGTCACGACGTGGGGGAGGCGGTCCTCCGGGTCGCCGACGACCTCGGTGTCGGGCACCTCGGCGGCCGCGGCCCGGATGCGGTCGACGAGCGCGTGCGCCGCGGGGGCGTCGGCCGGCCGCGTGGCGGCCGTCTGCTGCCACGCCTCGGCCGCGGCCAGCGCGAGCGGCACCCACGGGGTCACGTCGGTGCGGCCGTGCTCCACGTCGGCGCGGGCACCGTCCCAGTGCCAACGCACGCCCTCGCGGACGACGAGCACGCCGAGCGGGGGGCCGCCCCACGAGCGGGCGTCGCCGACGAGCACGTCCCACTCGGTGGGCACGGCGTCTCGGCCGAGCCCGGCGCTGGCGTCCACGAGCAGGGGCAGGCCGTGGGCCGCGGCGGCCGCCCTGGCCTCGCCGAGCGGCTGGCGGGTGCCGACCTCGCCGTTCGCGCTCTGCAGGGCAGCCACGACGGTCGCCGGGTGGGCCACCGCGGCGGCCCAGGCCCCGAGGTCGACGCGGCCCCGCGCGTCGACAGGGACCTCCTCGAGCAGCGTCGGGTCGGCGGCGGCGGCCGCGCGGGCCCGGGCCGGCACGAGCACCGCGGAGTGCTCGATCGCGGAGGTCACGGTGCGCGCTCCACGCCGGCGGGCGGCATACGTGATGCCGTCGACGGCCCGGGCGAGCGCGGTGGGGCCGCTGGGCAGGAAGCTCACTTCGACGGGGCGCACCCCGAGGCCACCCGCGACGACCTCGCGCGCCCGGTCGAGCAGCCCGCGGGCGCGGCGACCCTCGGCGTGCAGCCGGGCGGGGTCGGCCCACCCGACGTCCACCGCGGCGAGGAGCGTGGAGCGGGCGGCCGGGTGGAGCGGTCCGGCCGCCGCGTCGAGCAGCCGACGCGGGGGTACGGGGCGCTCCGGGCCGCGTCCGGCACCGGGTCCAACGTTCGTTCCCGGATCGTGACTGGCCACTCCGCAACGTTAGCCGCCCCCCGCGGACACCGTGACAAGTGGGGCGGTAGGGTTGCGCCGTGGGCCATGGCTGCCCTGACGGATTGACTGGGATTGACGGGAACACGTTCGACGCGCGCCTCGCGCGCCCACGTATGGAACGAAAGGTGCACCTGGTGCCTGAGCACGAAGACACCCCAGCGGCGACGCCGGTGGTGACGTCGGTGGTAGGCGGGACCGGGCGGCGACGCACCGGTCTGCGTGTCGCCGGGATCGTGACCCTCGCGGGTCTCGCCCTCAGCGGATGCCAGGGCAAGGTGTCCAACGGATACCTGCCCGAAGTGGTTTCCGACAGCGGCCAGCGCGTCACGGACCTCTGGGTCGGCAGCTGGATCGCCGTGCTCGGCGTCGGCGCCATCACGTGGGGCCTGATGCTCTACGCCGCCATCCGCTTCCGCAAGCGCAAGGGCGACGAGACGCTGCCCGTGCAGCTGCGCTACAACGTGCCGATGGAGCTGCTCTACACGATCATCCCCGTCTTCATGGTGGCCGTGTTCTTCGCCTACACGGCGCGCGACGAGGCCGCCCTCGTCGACACGAGCACGAAGAAGGACCTCACGGTCAGCGTCGTGGCCAAGCAGTGGAGCTGGGACTTCAACTACGTCGACTCCGACGTGCACGAGAGCGGTGTCCACACCGAGCTCGACGGCACGACCGGCAAGCGCGACCAGATGCCCGTGCTCTACCTGCCCGTCAACAAGCGCGTCGAGTTCGTGCTCAACGCGCGTGACGTCATCCACAGCTTCTGGGTGCCGGCGTTCATGATGAAGATGGACATGCTCCCGGGCAAGACGAACAAGTTCCAGCTGACGCCCACCGAGGTCGGCACCTTCCAGGGCAAGTGCGCCGAGCTCTGCGGCGCCTACCACTCGCAGATGCTCTTCATGGTCAAGGTCGTGCCGCAGGCCGAGTACGACCAGGAGATGGCCCGCCTGCGCTCCGTCGGCCAGACCGGCCTCATCCCCGTCGACGTCAGCCGCGAGAAGATGGTCCCCGCCGACGCCGACAAGATCCCCGCACCCGCACGCTCTGGGAGCAGCTCATGACCTCCGCAACCCTCAACCGTGAGGCCCAGGCGACCGGCGTCAGCGCCGCCCGCCCGCGCCTGCTCAAGGGGCAGACCTTCGTCAAGTGGGTGACGACGACCGACCACAAGGTGATCGGCAACCTCTACTTCGTCACCTCGTTCGTCTTCTTCCTGCTCGGCGGCCTCATGGCCCTGCTGATCCGCGCCGAGCTGATGGCTCCCGGTCTGCAGATCGTCGATAACCCGGAGCAGTACAACCAGCTCTTCACGATGCACGGCACGATCATGCTGCTGCTCTTCGCGACGCCGCTCTTCGCCGGCTTCGCGAATGCGGTGATGCCGCTGCAGATCGGTGCGCCGGACGTCGCGTTCCCGCGCCTCAACATGTTCGCGTACTGGCTCTACCTCTTCGGTGGCCTCATCGCCTCGATCGGCTTCCTCACCCCGCAGGGTGCGGCCGCCTTCGGCTGGTTCGCCTACGCGCCGCTCTCCGACGTCAGCTACTCGCCCGGCCTCGGCGGTGACCTCTGGGTCTTCGGCCTCGCCCTCGGTGGTTTCGGCACGATCCTCGGCGCCGTCAACTTCATCACGACGATCATCTGCCTGCGTGCGCCCGGCATGACGATGTTCCGCATGCCGATCTTCACCTGGACGGTGCTGATCACCTCGCTGCTCGCGATCCTCGTCTTCCCGATCCTCGCGGCCGCGCTCTTCGCGCTCGGCGGTGACCGGCGCTTCGGGATGCACATCTTCGACGCCGAGAACAACGGCGCCATGCTGTGGCAGCACCTCTTCTGGTTCTTCGGACACCCGGAGGTCTACATCATCGCGCTGCCGTTCTTCGGCATCATCAGCGAGATCCTCCCGGTCTTCTCCCGCAAGCCGATCTTCGGCTACAAGACGCTCGTCTTCGCCACCATCGCGATCGCCGCGCTCTCCGCGAGCGTCTGGGCGCACCACATGTACGTGACGGGGCAGGTGCTCCTCCCCTTCTTCGCGGTGATGACGATGCTCATCGCCGTGCCGACCGGCGTGAAGTTCTTCAACTGGATCGGCACGATGTGGGGCGGCAAGGTCGTCATGGCCACGCCGATGCTGTGGTCGATGGGCTTCCTCGTGACGTTCCTCTTCGGTGGCCTGACCGGCATCATCCTCTCGAGCCCCGCGCTCGACTTCCACCTCTCCGACAGCTACTTCGTCGTCGCGCACTTCCACTACACCGTCTTCGGCACCGTGGTGTTCGCGATGTTCGCCGGCTACTACTTCTGGTGGCCCAAGCTGACCGGTCGGATGCTCGACGAGACGCTCGGCAAGATCCACTTCTGGATGCTCTTCATCGGCTTCCACATGACCTTCCTCATCCAGCACTGGCTCGGTGTCGAGGGCATGGCCCGCCGTTACGCGGACTACCTGCCCGAGGAGGGCTTCCAGGCCGCGAACATCGTCTCGAGCCTCGGCTCGTTCCTGCTCGGCGCCTCGATGATCCCGTTCGTCTACAACGTCTGGAAGACGTGGCGCACGGCGCCGCTCGTCGAGTCGGACGACCCGTGGGGCTACGGCGCCTCGCTCGAGTGGGCCACCTCGTGCCCGCCGCCACGCCACAACTTCACCTCGCTGCCGCGGATCCGGTCCGAGCGCCCTGCGTTCGACCTGCACCACCCGGAGGCGGCCAGCGGTGGCGGTGCGATCGTCGCCGACCAGAGCACCCTCGTCCAGGTCATGGGCCCGGCGGACGTCGCCGGCCACGAGACCGCCAGCACCACGAAGCGTGAGGACTGACCCCGATGCGTGTCGAGACCAAGCTCTTCCTCTACCTGTTCGTCTTCTTCGTGCCGATCACGCTGATCTACGGCTTCTGGTCGAAGTGGCAGGAGCCGATCGGCGTCACGGCGCTGATCCTCACGGCCCTGCTCTTCGCGCTGAGCGGCTTCTATCTGGCGATGACCGGCAAGAAGCTGCCGCTCCGCCCGGAGGACAACGCGTCCGGTGAGATCGAGGACGCCGAGGGCAACTACGGCTACTTCGTCGCGAGCTCCTGGACGCCGCTCTGGCTCGCCGGCTCGGCCGCGATCATGTTCGCCGGCCTCGCCGTCGGCTGGTGGCTGTTCATCATCGGCGGCTTCCTCGCCGTCGTCGCCGTCTGCCTCTGGGTCTTCGAGTCCTTCTCGGGCGAGTACTCCATCTGAGGTGTCGACCGCGCCGCGTGCGCGGTGACGACGCAACGCAGCACGGGCCCCGGTCGTCGCGACCGGGGCCCGTGCTGCGTGTGTGGGCTGCGTGTGTGGGCTGCGTGCGTGCGCTGCGTGTGTGGGCTGCGTGTGCGGGCCGCCTCCGGGCGCCCGCCGATGCCGATGACCGCGGCGCGTCCGGCGCCCGGCGCGCATGACGAAGGGGAAGGCGCGAGACCTTCCCCTTCGTGGCGATCTGTTCCTTCACGGCCCTTCGGGCTCGTGGTGCGATCGTGAGGGATTGAACAAGGCGAGCACCTCCGTCCGATCCGGTTCTGCTGTCCTTCGACGGTAGATCACCTCCGGCGCGGCGTAAAGGGTCGCCCCGGGGCGACCGCAGGATCTGTCCCGCCCGCGAGACCTCCTCGCGATGCGCCGGTCCTCGTCGGGCCGGGTGGGTCAGCCCCAGCCGAGCTCGTGCAGCTGCGCATCGTCGATGCCGAAGTGGTGCGCGATCTCGTGCACGACGGTGACGGCGATCTCGTGCTCGAGCTCCTCGGCGTCGGCGCACATCCGCCGGAGCGGACCGGAGAAGATCGTGATCCGGTCGGGCAGGGAGCCGGCGCCCCACCAGCCGTCGCGCTCGGTCAGGGGAGTGCCGTCGTAGACGCCCAGCAGGTCGGGGTCGTCGGCGGGGGGCTCCGCCTCGACGAGGACGACGACGTTGTCCATGGCGCGGGCCAGCTCGGCCGGGATCGAGTCGAGGGCGCGTGAGACCGCGTCCTCGAACGCGGCGTCCGAGAGCTCGTCCATGGCCCGAGTCTGTCACGCGCGGGCGGGGGACACCCGCGCGCGGCGCGTACAGGCCCTGGGGCGCGACGAGGTCCGCTGTGGCCTCTCGGGGCCCCTCGGAGGGGCGTACGAGCCTCTGGGGAGGCCCCTACGCCCCTGCAGGGGTTGGGTGGCCAGGTGGGGAACGGGCTCAGTTGCCGTCCGAGTCGCCGCCACCGCCCGCGGGCGGGGGCGTCTGGGAGACGGCGTCGCCCCAGGCGGCCTGGGCGCCGCTGTGGCCGATCCGGACGACCTGCACCGACGTGCCGACCGCCGCGACGAGGCCCAGGACGGCGGCGCCGGTGAGCAGCCACCGGGCGGCTCCTCCACGCCGGGCGGTGGCCGTCGTGGTGGCCGTCGTGGTGGCGCGGGCCTCGGTCTCGGCGGCACGGGCGGCGCGCTCGCGCCGGCCGACGACGGAGAGGGCCACGGCGGCCACCGCGAGCGCGATCACCCACGGCAGCAGGCCCTCGGCGAGCTGGGAGTGGGTCTCGATGAGGTCGCTGTGCTCGACGCGTCGCTCGAGCGACTCGCCGGACTCCGTGGACAGGGGAGTCAGCACGACGGCAGCCACGGCGAGGGCGACGGGCAGCCACCCGCTCCAGCGACGGAGCTGCGGCCAGACGGCGGCCAGGAGCACCGCCACGGCGGCCGCCGGGACGACGACGGTCGTGGCGTGCACGATGAGCGGGTGGACGGGCAGACCGAAGACGGTGTCGAGCATGGGGTGCCTCTCGTGGGACCAACGGGGGACTACCGAGCGTCCCGATGCTGCCGCGACCGTCTCAGAAACTTCTCACAAGGGAGCAAAGCCCACCGACACGACGAGAGGGACCTGCCCGGTGGGCAGGTCCCTCTCGTGCGGGCGGCTCGAGCCGCAGCCGACTCAGTCGTGCTGCTTGTCGGCCTTGATCGTCTCGCGCTCCTGGCCGGCACCCGTGGCCTCGCCGGCCTCGATGGCCTCGTGGGCACCCGGAGCCGCGACGACGCCGTGGTCGTCGTGCGCGTGGTGGGCGGCCTCGAGCTCCGAGGGCGTGGGCGGCGCGACGCGGTCTTTGAAGTAGAAGTTCGAGAACTTCGCGCGCAGGCGCTCCTTGCGGGCCACCGGGCTGTCGACGCCGTTCTCGTCCTTGGCGGCCGAGAGCTGCAGCGGCTCCGGCGACTCGTGCTGGACCAGGGTCCAGCGCTCCTCGGGCGTGAGCGGGGCGTGGATCTCCTCGAAGCGACCGTCGGCGTGACGCCAGATGGTGCCGGTCTCGCGGCCGTGGAGCACCTTCTGACGGTCGGCGCGCTGCAGGCTGAGGCAGATGCGCTTCGTGATCCAGAAGGCGATCGGCGGGCCGATGAAGAAGAGCACGCGCAGGGTCTGCGTGATGTCGTTGATCGACAGGTGCAGCTTGATCGCCATGAGGTCGTTGCCGGCGGCGAAGAAGAGCACGACGTACATCGTGATGCCGGCGATGCCGATGGCGGTGCGCGTCGGGGCGTTGCGCGGGCGGTCCAGCAGGTGGTGCTCGCGCTTGTCACCGGTCACCCAGGACTCGACGAACGGGTAGGCCCCGATGATGCCCCACATGACGGGCAGCAGCAGGATCGAGCCCGGGAAGATGTTCATGCTCCACGTGAAGCCGAACGTCGTGAACTCGAGGAAGCCCGGCAGCAGTCGCAGGGCACCGTCGGCGAAGCCCATGTACCAGTCGGGCTGCGAACCGGCCGTCACGGGGGACGGGTCGTACGGGCCGTACGCCCAGATCGGGTTGATCGTCACGACCGCCGAGATGAGCGCGATGACACCGAAGACGATGAAGAAGAAGCCACCGGCCTTGGCGATGTAGACGGGCAGGAGCGGGTAGCCCACGACGTTGTTGTTCGTGCGGCCCGGTCCGGGGAACTGCGTGTGCTTGTGCACGAAGACGAGCAGGATGTGCGCCGTGAAGAGGCCGACGAGGATGGCCGGCACGAGCAGCACGTGCACCGAGTAGAGGCGCGGGATGATCGCCTCGCCGGGGAAGGCCCCGCCGAAGATGAAGTAGCTCATGTACGACCCGACGACCGGGACCGACTGGACGAAGCCGTTCATGGCGCGGATGCCGGTGCCCGAGAGGAGGTCGTCGGGGAGCGAGTAGCCGGCGAAGCCCTCGATGCAGGCCAGCATCGACAGGATCGTGCCGAACACCCAGTTGATCTCACGCGGCTTGCGGAAGGCGCCGGTGAAGAACACGCGAGCCATGTGCACGAAGACCGAGACGACGAAGATCAGGGCGGCCCAGTGGTGGATCTGGCGGATGAGCAGGCCACCGCGGATGTCGAAGGAGATCCCGAGCGTCGAGCGGTAGGCGTCCGACATCGTCACGCCCTGGAGCGGGACGTAGGAGCCGTCGTAGACGACCTGGCTGGCGCTCGGCACGAACCAGAAGGTCAGGAACGCACCGGTCAGCAGGCAGACGATCATCGAGTACATCGCGATCTCGCCGAGCATGAACGACCAGTGGTCGGGGAAGACCTTCTTGGCGAGGAAGGAGACGCCCTTGGCCGCGCCGAGGCGGTCGTCCATCCACCCGGCGATGCCGCCCAGCGGCTTGCTTGCCGTGGCGCGCTCGTCGGCCTGACGGTCGCCGGCGCGCAGGGCGTCAGCCGGGCGGGTGTCGTTGATGGTGCTCATCGCGCACGCTCCCAGAAGCTCGGTCCCACGGGCTCAGCGAAGCCCTCGGGGGCGACGAGGTATCCCGCGTCGTCGACGGTGATCTTGAGTTGCGGCAGCGGCCGCTTGGCCGGGCCGAAGATGACGGCGCAGTCCTCGGTGAGGTCGAACGTCGACTGGTGGCACGGGCAGAGCAGGTGGTGGGTCTGCTGCTCGTACAGGCCGACGGCGCAGCCCACGTGGGTGCAGATCTTGGAGTACGCGACGACACCGTCGACGCCCCACTCCCTGGCCTTCTGCACCTTGATGTCGTTCGGGTCGAGGCGGATGAGGATGACCGCCGCCTTGGCCTTGGCCTCGAGGACGTGCTTGCCCTCGTCGATGTACTTCTGCAGCGTCTCCGGCATGACGTGGAAGACGGAGCCGTTCGTGACTTCGTCGAACTTGATCGGGGTCATCTCGGGGTCCCGCATGAGACGGATCGGCTTGCCGCCGTTGTCCTTCGGGTCCCAGATCGTGTGCTTGAGCTCCTCGACCGTGACCGGGCCGAGCGAGCCGGCGACCTGCAGGCCGAGGGGGAGGGCGAAGAGCCCGAGGGCCCCGCCGAGGGAGTATTTGATGAGGGGGCGGCGCGCGAACTGCGTCGACTCGACGCCTTCCTTGACGACAGCGACGGCCTTGGCGCGCTGCTCGTCGGTGGAGGCCTGCAGGTGGCGCTCCTCGCTGACCTCCTCGTCGGACATCAGCGTCTTGGCCCAGTGCACGGCCCCGATGCCGATGAGGAAGATCGCGAAGCCGAGCGACAGGCCGAGCACGACGTTCTGCGTCTTGGCCCGACCGATGCCGGGGAAGAAGAAGACCGACTCGTCGGGGATCGCGAAGTAGCTCACGAGGAAGACGAGGGTGGCGAGCATCGACAGGCCGAAGAGCGTCGCGACCTGGCGCTCCGCACGGCGGGCCGCCTTGGGGTCGTCGTCGGCCTGGCGGTGCACGTGGGCCGGCAGGCCCGGGTTCTCGAACCGGTCGGCGTCGCGGACCAGCGACGCGGGGAGCAGCTCGTGGCTGTGGTCGGAGCTGTCCGAGGCGGGCACGAGGGCGCTGCCCGTTCCGGGATCCGTGGTCTCGTTGTGGTTCATCGGGTGGTGGTCCTGTCGTGGTTCTTCGAGATGAGGACGAGGGTGCGCGCGCTCATGCGGCCTTCTTGCCCAGCCACACGGCGCAGCCGATGAGGATGCCGAGGGCGAAGACCCAGGCGAAGAGACCCTCGGAGACCGGGCCGAGGTTGCCGAGCGTCAGGCCGCCGACGTTGGTCTCGGCCTCCTGCGCCTTGAGGTAGGAGATGACCTTCTGCTTCGCCTCGGGGGTGAGGTTGCTGTCGTTGAAGACCGGCATCGACTGCGGCCCGCTGACCATGGCCTCGTAGATGTGCTTCGGGGTGGTGTTGTCGAGGGCGGGGGCGTACTTGCCGCGCGTCAGGGCGCCACCGGCGCCGGCGAAGTTGTGGCACATGGCGCAGTTGACGCGGAAGATCTCGCCACCCTCGGCGATCGCCTTGTTGTTCTCGGCGGTGCCCGGCTCGATGACCTTGGTGTACTGCTCCTCGGGGATGGCCGGGCCGGGGCCGAGCGAGGCGACGTACGCGGCGAGGGCGCTGATCTGCTCGTCGTCGAACTTCACCTTGTTCT
This sequence comes from Terrabacter sp. NPDC000476, assembly GCF_040300125.1. Classification (NCBI taxonomy): domain Bacteria; kingdom Bacillati; phylum Actinomycetota; class Actinomycetes; order Micrococcales; family Intrasporangiaceae; genus Terrabacter; species Terrabacter sp. NPDC000476. Next base: position 778,275 of record NZ_JBEPDF010000001.1, on the reverse strand, counting down.
TCGGTGCCTGGACGTTCGGGCCGGCGAGCGGCATACGGCCGGTGCCGACCTGGAAGTCGACGGAGGCCGCACCGACGCCGACGAGCGACGGGCCCGACTTCGTGCCCTGGGCCGCGATGCCGTGACAGGAGGCGCAGTTGGCGACGAAGAGGTTCTTGCCGTCGGCCACGGCGTCCGCGGCCGCGGTGGGAGCGGCCGCGTTGGCGTCCTTGGGGGCGAGGAAGGAGTAGGCGCCACCGGTCACGAGGAGCCCGAGCAGCAGCAGCACCGCGATCGCGGCGGGGTGTCGGCGGCGGGCGGCCAAGGCGTTCACTGTGGGTTCCTGTCGTCCGTGGTGGAGGGTGTCGGGGTGGGGCTCATGCGTCGCACCGGCGCGTCAGCGCAGGATGTAGATCGTCGCGAAGAGCGCGATCCACACGACGTCGACGAAGTGCCAGTAGTAGGAGGTCACGACGGCGCCGGTCGCGTTCGCGTGCGTGTAGCGGCGCGTCGTGAAGGTGCGGGCGATGATGAGCAGGAAGGCGATGAGGCCGCCGGTCACGTGCAGGCCGTGGAAGCCGGTCGCCATGTAGAAGACGGAGCCGTAGGCGTCCGAGCTCAGCGTGATGCCCTCGTGGACGAGCTCGGCGTACTCCATGACCTGGCCGGCGATGAAGAACGCACCGAAGAAGTACGTGAGGACGTACCACTCGCGCATGCCCCAGTTCTTGACGTCGAGCAGCGAGCCGGTGCGGGCCTTCTGGCCGCGCTCGGCCTTCCAGACGCCGAGCTGGCACCACACGGAGGAGATGACGAGCACGAGGCAGTTGATGCTCGCGAACGGCAGGTTGAGCTTCTCGGTCTGCTCGGCCCACAGCTCACCGCGCACCGAGCGCAGCTGGAAGTAGACGGCGAAGAGGCCCGCGAAGAACATGAGCTCGCTGGAGAGCCACACGATGGTGCCGACGGCAACCATGTTGGGTCGGGTCGCCGGTCCGTGATGGGCCGAACTCGCCACTGCGCTGGAAGGAACTGCCGATGCTGTCGCCACGTTGGACATTATTCCCACATTCCTGTCCGGCTGCGCGAGGCACCCCCTGCCAGGGAGGCTTTTCTCGCGCGGGTGTAGAGGATTCGTGACCATTCCGACACGAACCCTGAACAGCCGTCCTGGTGGCCGTCCGGGGACCACCCTCCCACGGCCCCGGCGACGCCGTGCACCGGGTCGCAGGTGGGCGCGCCTGCCGCCGGGAGGGCGCTGCCGGCTGCGCGGGGCGGCCCGGTAGCATTCGGGCCATGACCGCCTCGACCGCCTCGAACGACAGCGCACCCCACGGCACGTCCACCGACGTCGCGACGACCGCCGGGTCCGCGCGGCCGGTCGCGCGGATCAGCGTCCTGCTCTACAGCGACGACATCACGACGCGTGACGCCGTGCGCGCCGCCGTCGGCCGGCGTCCGGCCAAGGACGTCGAGGTGGTCCGCTGGCACGAGTGCGCCACGGCCGACGCCGTCATCAGCACCGTCGACGCCGAGCGCTTCGACGTGCTCGTGCTCGACGGCGAGGCCGCCAAGGTCGGCGGTCTCGGCCTCGCCCGGCAGCTGAAGAACGAGATCTTCGAGTGCCCGCCCATCATCGTGCTGACCGGCCGGCCGCAGGACAGCTGGCTCGCCGCCTGGTCGCAGGCCGACCTCGCCGTGCCGCACCCGCTCGACCCGATCGCGCTGACGTCGGCCGTGGCCACGCTCGCGCGCTCGGGCGTGCCCACGGCCTGAGCATGGCGCCGGACTCGACGAACTGGCCCGCCGTCCTCGGCGACCTCATCGCCGGTCGCGACCTCGACCGTGCGACGGTCGAGTGGGCGATGGGCCGGATCATGGGTGGGGAGGCGACCCCCTCGCAGGTCGCGGGGTTCCTCGTCGGCCTGCGCGCGAAGGGCGAGAGCGTGGAGGAGATGCGCGGGCTCGCCGAGCAGATGCTCGCGCACGCCCGCCGCATCGAGGTGCCCGAGCCGAGCCTCGACATCGTGGGCACCGGCGGCGACCGCGCCCACACCGTCAACATCTCGACGATGGCTGGGGTGGTCGCCGCCGCTGCCGGCGTGCGCCTCGTCAAGCACGGCAACCGGGCGGCGTCGTCGTCGTCCGGGTCGGCCGACGTGCTCGAGGCCCTCGGCATCGACCTCTCGCTCGCGCCCGAGCGCGTCGTCGAGGTGGCCCATGAGGCGGGCATCACCTTCTGCTTCGCCCAGACGTTCCACCCATCGTTCCGCCACACCGCCGCGCCGCGGCGCGACCTCGGGATCGGCACCGCCTTCAACTTCCTCGGTCCGCTCACCAACCCGGCCCAGCCGACGTATGCCGCGGTCGGCTGCGCGGACGCCCGCATGGCCCCGCTCCTGGCGGGGGTCTTCGCCGAGCGCGGCAAGGATGCCGCGGTCTTCCGCGGCGACGACGGGCTCGACGAGGTGACCGTCTCGACGACGACGCACGTGTGGTGGGTGCGCGGCGGCTCCGTCACGGAGCGCTCGGTCGACCCGACGCGGCTCGGCCTGGCCCTGCACCCCATCGAGGACCTGCGCGGGGGCGACGCCGCGCACAACGCCGGCGTCGTGCGCGAGGTCTTCGCCGGCGCGACCGGTGCGGTGCGCGACGCGGTGCTGCTCAACGCCGGCATCGCCCTGGCCCTGACGCGGCCGGACTCCGGCTCGACGCAGGAGTCGTTCGAGGACGACCTGCGGGCCGGTCTGGCCGTCGCCGCCGACGCCATCGACAGCGGCGCCGCGACCGCGGTCGTGGAGCGCTGGGTGGCCGCCACCCGGCGCTGACCCGCTCGGTCGGCTGCTCGCCGTCGGGCGGCTACTCGCGGTAGAGCGGCCACTCGCCGTTGGGCGGCTACTCGCCGTCGAGGCCGAGGCTGAAGGCCGCCTCGAGGTCGTGCGAGGAGTACGTGCGGAATGCGATGTGGGTCGAGGTGCCCACGACGCCCTCGACCTTGTTGAGGCGGCCGGCGATGACGTCGGCGAACTCCTCGTGCGCCTTGACCCGCACCATGGCGATGAGGTCGGCGTCGCCCGTCACCGAGTAGACCTCCGAGACGGCGGGGATGTCGGCGACGGCCTCGGCGACCTCGGGGATGCGGTCGACCTCGCAGCTGATCATGACGATGGCGGTGATCACGAGGACACCCTAGCCGGGGTGCCCGCGCGGCCGGTCGTCGCGCCGGCGCGACGGGGGCGGCCGGGGCGGGTTGGGTGGGGCACGTCGTCGTCGAAGCCGGCCACCTCGTGGGCCGACGCGACGGCGGGCTCGAGCTCGCGGCGTACGGAGCCCGCCCCGCCGACCGGGCACGTCCACAGCCCGTCGAGCTCGACGATGCGCACGCCGGGTGACTCGAGCCAGCGCAGCAGGATCTCGGTCTCCTCGGTCAGCGCGGAAGGACGCTCGGGCGTCGGCGACGCGACGACCTCGGCCGTGAGCCGCATGGACTCGACGTAGGGCATCGGGTCGGCGCCGCGCGGGCTGACGACGGTGCCCGCGAGGCGCCCGTGGCGGATCGTCACGAGCTCCCAGCCGCCGAGGTCGCTGCGGCGGGCCGCCACGACCTCGGGGGAGCGGGTGAGCGGTGTGAGCCGCTGCGCCCGCGCGGCGCCCCGGACGAGCTGGAGGAAGCGGTCCCGCACGCGCGCGGCGTCCTCGAAGCGCTCCTGGGACGCGAGCTCCTCGAGGCGGGAGCGCAGCAGGTCGGCGCCGGGACGGGCGTTGCCGGTGAAGATCTCGCGGCACTCGGCCACCACGAGTGCGTAGTCGCCCTCCGACTGGGCGCCCGTGCACGGTGCCCCGCAGCGACCCATGTCGGCGAGGGCGCAGGCGCTGCCCCGGCGCGCGAGGCGGCCGGTGCACTGTCGCAGCGGGACGACCTCGTGGACGGCGTCGACGGCCGACTGCGCCGTGGCCCGGGAGCGGAACGGCCCGATGTAGTGCGCGCCGTCGTCACGGACCTGCTTGACGATCGACAGGCGGGGGAAGCGCTCCTGGGTCAGCTTGACCCACATCGCCTTGCGGCCGTCCTTCGACCGTCGGTTGAACCGGGGCTTGTGCTCGTCGATGAGGCGCAGCTCGCGGACCTGGGCCTCGAGGGGCGTCTGGCACACGATGGGGTGCACGACGTGCGCGAGGCGCACCATCTCGGCCATCCGGCTGCGCTGCTCCGAGGCGGTGAAGTAGGTGCGCACCCGGGTGCGGATGTCGCGGCTCGTGCCGACGTAGAGGACCCGGTCGTTGCCGTCCTTGAAGAGGTAGACGCCGGGCGCGCTCGGCAGCGGGTCGGCGAGGAAGCGCTTGCGCCGCTGCGACGGCGTGACCCGAGAGCTGTAGCTCGACAGCTCTTCGAGCGTGTGGACGCCGAGGCCGCCGACCCGGGCGATGAGCCCGTGGAGGACGTCGACCGTGGCCCGCGCGTCGTGCAGCGCACGGTGGTCGGGCGTCGTCGGTGAGCCGAAGACCTGGGCGAGCGAGGAGAGGCGGTGGTTCGGCGTCTCGTCGCGGACGACGAGCTGGCGCGCCAGCTGCAGGGTGTCGAGCACGGGGAATCCGGGCCATGGGGCGCCGACGCGGGCCGCGGCCGCCTTGAGGAAGCCGATGTCGAAGCCCGCGTTGTGGGCGACGAGGACGCTGCCCGCCGCGAACTCGAGGAAGGCCGGCAGGGCGCTGTCGATGCGCGGCGCGTCGCGCACCATGGCGTCGGTGATGCCGGTGAGCACCGAGATGAAGGCGGGGATCGGCTCGGCTGGGTCGACGAGCGTCTGGAACTCGCCGAGGACCTCACCGCCGCGGACCTTGACGGCACCGATCTCGGTGATGCCGCACTGGGCCGGGGTGCCGCCGGTCGTCTCGAGGTCCACGACGACGAACGTGACGCCGGCCAGGGGGGTGCCGAGGTCGTCGAACGTGGACTGGATCGCCTGCATGACCCGACCGTATGCGCGGCCGCCGACAGCGCCCGGGAGGCGCGGCCGGAGCTGGCCCAGGGGCCGGGCCGGGGGAGCGTTGTCGGTGGGTCCGCCTAGCGTCGGCACGACAGATCGCAACGAGAGACGAAGGGTTGGACCAGATGATGCTCGTCGACTGCCAGACCTGCCCGGTGCGGGACGTCCACTGCGCAGACTGCATGGTGACCGCGCTGACCACGATCCCGCTGCGCCCGGGGCGCCCCGACCGGGAGCACGGGCGCACCCACCCGAGCGCGCCCGACGGCGGGTTCGACCGACCGCTCGACCGGCCGCTCGACCGACCGCTCGACCGACCGCTCGACCGGGCCGAGCGTCGTGCCGTGTCGGCGTTCCTCGGCGCGGGCCTCGTGACGACGGCCACGGCGAACGCCGCCCGGGCCGTGCTCGACGAGGAGGTCACGACGGCGCACGTCCGCCGCGCGGTCTGAGCCCGCGTCCCGCGCACCGTGGCACGATGACGCGGTGCGCAGCCCCGAACGCCTCGAACGCCTCGGACGCCTCGGACGACCCAGCCCCCTCGGGCCCGGAGCCGACCGCCGGTCGCGAGGCCGGGCGGCCCGGCTGGCTGCTGTCGGCCTCGTGCTGGCCGCCCTCTCCGGGTGCGGCGCTGCGCCGCCCCGAGCCGATCCGAGCGGGAGCGGCACGAACGGAGGAACAGCCGCGAGCCGTTCGGACGGCACGACGGTGCCGGCCGTGCCGACCGTGCCGACCGTGCCGACGGAGGATCCCGGCGCCACCCCGACGGCGACGCGCGGCGACATCGCCCCCGAGCGGTGGCAGGTCCCCCGACGGGACGCCGTCCGGGCGCTGGTCGAGCGGCGCCTTGCGGCCCTGTCCCGCGGTGACCTGACGGCCTGGCTCGCGCCGGTGCAGGGCCAGGAAGTACGGCGCGGGCAGCTCACCATCGGTCAGAGGCTCCTGCGGATGCGCGTCGGCGACCTCAGGCTCGTCGGCGTCCGCGAGGCCACGCCGCCCGTCCCCGCCGCGGCCGGCACCGACGTCGGCTGGGACGTCAGGGCGAGCTTCACCTACAGGTTCACCGGCTTCGACCGGCGCCCCCGGACCTTCGACCTCGACCTCACCCTGAAAGCCGACCCGGCCCGCCCCAGCAGCGCGGTGGTCACCGCGTCCAGCCCGTCGGACCGTCCCCAGCCGTGGGACCTCGACGGGCTCGTCGTGCGCCGGTCGCCCTCCGCCCTGGTGCTCGCCGTCGGCTCGCCGGCCACCGTCGACGAGGTCGTGCGCCGTGCGGCCACGGCGGCCGCCCACGTGTCGGCCGTCTGGGGGCGCGTCCCCCCGGCCGTGTGGATCGCGCCGGCCACCGACGAGGACGCCGGCGCCCTACTCGGCCGCGACCCCGCCGGTCTCGCGGGGGTGGCGGCCGCCACGGACGGACCGCTGACTCCCGGCGAGACGGCGGGCGCCGACCGCGTCGTGATCGTGCCCGGGCCCTGGGCATCGCTGCAACCCGGGGGCCGGGACGTCGTGATGACCCACGAGCTCACCCACGTCGCGGTGCGGGCGTCGACGACCCGCGCCGTGCCGCTCTGGCTGTCCGAGGGCTTCGCCGAACTCGTCGCCTACCGCTCCGTCGACCTGCCCGAGCGGACCGTCGTCGCGCAGGCCCTCGACACGGTCCGCGCGTCGGGGCTGCCCCGGTCGCTCCCCGCCGACGCCGACTTCGACCCGAGCACCGGACGCCTGCCGACGGCATACGGGCTGGCGCTGCTCGCGCTGCGCACGTTGGACGACACCCACGGCACGGCCGCGGTCGTGCGTCTCTACGCGGCGGCCGCCGGTGGCCTCGCCGAGCCCACCTCGCGTCTCGGCGACGCGGAGGCCACGACCGACGACGCGCTGGCCGACACGCTGGGCACGAGCCGGTCCGTGCTGGTGCGCGACTGGCGCGCGCGCCTGCGCACCCTGCTGCGCTGACGCCACCCTGCTGCGCTGACGCCACCCTGCTGCGCTGACGGCGCCCGGCGGACCCGGACGGCGCCCGACGGCCCTGGCTGCCTCTGCCCGAGCGGACGGCTCAGGCGTAGAGCTTCTCCACCTCGTCGGCGTAGTCCTTCATGACGACGTTGCGCTTGAGCTTGAGCGAGGGCGTCAGGTAGCCGTTGGCCTCGGTGAAGTCACCGGAGAGCACCGCGAACTTGCGGATCGACTCCGCCTTGGAGACCGCCTCGTTGGCCCGGTCGACGGCATCCTGCAGCGCGCCGAGCACGACCTCGTTGGTCCGCGCCTGCTCCAGGGTCACGCCCTCGACGCCGTGGCTCTTGGCCCACAGGGGCCACATCTCCTCGTCGAGCGTGACGAGCACGCCGATGAAGGGCTTCTGGTCGCCGACGACGATGCACTGCGAGACGAGCGGGTGCGCGCGGAGGCGGTCCTCGAGCACCGCCGGGGCGACGTTCTTGCCGCCGGCGGTCACGAGCATCTCCTTCTTGCGCCCGGTGATCCGCAGGTAGCCGTCCTCGTCCATCTCGCCGACGTCGCCCGTGTGGAACCAGCCGTCCACGACGGCCTCCGCCGTCGCAGCCGGGTTGTCGTGGTAGGCCGTGAAGACGCCGACCCCCTTGAGCAGCACCTCGCCGTCCTCGGCGATCCGGATGCCGGTGCCGGGCAGGGGCGGGCCGACCGTGCCGATCTTGATCTTGTCGGGCGTGTTGACGGCGACCGGCGCCGTTGTCTCGGTCAGGCCGTAGCCCTCGAGGATGAGGATGCCGATGCCGCGGTAGAAGTGTCCGAGGCGCGTGCCGAGGGGGGCGCCGCCCGAGACGGCGTAGCGCACCTTGCCGCCCATCGCGGCGCGCAGCTTGCCGTAGACGAGCCGGTCGAAGAGCGCGTGCTGCAGGCGCAGCAGGAGCCCGGGACCGCCGGCGGTGTCGAGGGCCTCGCTGTAGGCGACGGCCACCGTGGCGGCGCGGAGGAAGATCTTGCCCTTGCCCTCGGCGGACGCCTTGGCCTCCGCGGAGTTGAAGATCTTCTCGAAGACCCGCGGGACGGCGAGCACGAAGGTGGGCTGGAAGCCGGCGAAGTCGTCGAGCAGCGTCTTGATGTCGGCCGAGTGGCCCATCCGGGCGCGGCCGGCCACGCAGAGCACCTCGATGAAGCGCGCGAAGACGTGCGCCAGGGGGAGAAAGAGCAGCGTCGAGGCGTTCTCGGTGAGCACGACGTCGCCGAGCTTGCCGATGGCGTTCTCGGCGAGGTCGAGGAAGTTGCCGTGGGTCAGCTCGCAGCCCTTGGGCCGGCCGGTCGTGCCCGAGGTGTAGATGATCGTGGCCACGGCCCGGCGGTCGAGGCCGGCGCGGCGCGCGTCCAGGTCGGCGTCCGGCACCTCGCGACCCTTCTCGCGCAGCGCGTCGAGGCCGCCGTCCTCGATGGTGACGACGTCGCGCAGGCTCGGCACGTCCGCCCGCACCTGCTCCACGACGGCCGCGTGCGCGGACGTCTCCACGACCGCGACGTGGGTGTCGGAGTTCGACAGGATCCACTGCAGCTGCTCGGCCGAGGAGGTCTCGTAGATCGGCACGACGACGGCGCCCGCGGTCCACGCCGCGAAGTCCACGAGCGTCCACTCGTAGCGGGTGCGCGACATGATGGCGATGCGGTCACCCGGTGCGACGCCGTGCGCGACGAGACCCTTGGCGACGGCTGACACGTCGTCGGCGAACCGGCGCCACGTGACGTGGGTCCACCCGCCCGACGGCGTCTTGCGCGAGAACGCCGTCTCGCCTCCGGCCTCGGCAGCGTTGCGGACCGGCAGGTCGGCGAGGCTGCCCTCGGTCGTGACGGGCGCGAGGGGTGCGACGACGTTGTCCTTCACTGTCACTCCTGTGGGCGAGGCCGGGAACTCTGCTGCACCATACCGATCGGTAACCAGGGTGGCCACGTCACCGTGGTCACACCGGCCGTGGGCTGACGCCGGCCTCATCCTCGCACGCGACGAGGACGCCGTGACAGGCGAGCGGTCGGCGGCGTCGCCGGCCCGGTGACGCGATAACCTTCGGCGCATGGCCGATCGCACGGAGTCCTCCATTGTCATCGACGCCCCTCCGGGAGAGGTGCTCGACGTCATCGCGGACTTCGAGGCCTACCCCGAGTGGGCCGGCGAGGTGAAGGACGTCAGCGTGCTCGCCGAGGAGGGCGACGGCTGGGCCGACCAGGTGCAGTTCACCCTCGACGCCGGGGCGATCAAGGACACCTACGTGCTCGACTACGAGTGGGACGTCGTCGAGGACGGCACCGGCGTCATCTCGTGGTCGCTCGTCTCGGCCCAGGTGCTCAAGGCGATGAACGGCTCCTACACCCTCGCGGCCGACGGCGCGGGCACCAAGGTGACCTACCGCCTCGCCGTGGACGTCAAGATCCCCATGATCGGGCTGCTCAAGCGCAAGGCGGAGAAGGTCATCGTCGACACCGCGCTCAAGGAGCTGAAGAAGCGCGTCGAGGCCTGACCCCGGTGGGTTCCGACGACGCAGCGGGCGCCGTGCCCGACGACGCGCCCCCGAGCAGCGTGGCCCATGAGGCGTCCCTGCTGCTCGACCTGCTCTCGGCGCGCGGCTGGTCCGCCGACCCCGAGGCGGGCCCGCGGCGCCGTCCGCGTGACGGTGCCGCCGGCGGTGCTGCCGCCGGGGTTGCCGACGGCGCCCCCGACCCTGCTCGTGACGGGGGAGCCGGCGCGGCCCACGCGGGGGCACGCGACGGAGCGGGCTCGCCCGACCGCGAGTGCACGTGCGGCGGCACGACGCCCGCCTCCTGCCGCGTCTGCCCGGTCTGCCAGCTCATCGCCTTCGTCCAGAAGGTCGACCCCGACACCATCGAGAGGGTCGCCGACGTGGTCGGCTTCGCGGCGACGGCACTGCGCGACCTCGCGACGGCGCAGCGCGACCGGCGCGAGCGGCCCGCGCATCCCGGGCAAACCGACCACCACCACCGCACCGACGGACCGACCGGACGGGACGACGCGCCGGGAGGCAGCGCATGAGCAGACGGCTCGCCATCGGCATCGACATCGGCGGCACGAAGGTCGCCGGCGGCGTCGTCGACGAGACGGGGGCGATCCTGCACCGCACCCGCCGCGACACGCCGCACCGCTCCACGTCACCGGCCGTCGTCGAGGACACCATCGTCGAGTCGGTGCAGGAGCTGCTGGGCCTGGTCGGCGCCGACGACGTCGTGGCCGTCGGCATCGGCGCCGCCGGCTTCGTCGCCGAGGACCGCGCGACCGTCGTCTTCGCGCCCCACCTCTCGTGGCGCAACGAGCCGCTGCGCGACGCGCTCTCGCAGCGGATCGACCTGCCCATCACCGTCGACAACGACGCGAACGCGGCGGCGTGGGCCGAGGCGTCCTTCGGGGCCGCGCGCGGCGAGTCGCACGTCGTCGTCATCACCCTCGGCACCGGCATCGGCGGCGCCCTCATCATCGACGGGCGGGTGCAGCGCGGGCGCCACGGCATCGCCGGCGAGTTCGGGCACATGCAGATCGTGCCCGGCGGCATCCGCTGCGAGTGCGGCAACCGCGGCTGCTGGGAGCAGTACGCGAGCGGCAACGCGCTCGTGCGCGAGGCCCGCGCCATGATCGAGGCGAGCTCGCCCGTCGTCGCCGACCTGCTCGTCCGCCTCGGCGGCGACGCCGCCGCCCTGACCGGACCGTTCATCACCGAGGCCGCCCGCGAGGGTGACCCGACGGCCCGTGAGCTGCTCGCCGACATCGGCGAGTGGCTGGGCGTCGGGCTCGCCAACCTGGCCGCCGCCTTCGACCCCGGCCTCTTCGTCATCGGCGGGGGAGTGAGCGCGGCCGACGAGATGCTCATCGGGCCGGCGCGCGAGGCGTTCCGGCGCCAGCTGCCCGGTCGTGGCTACCGGCCGGAGGCACGCATCGTGCGGGCGGTGCTCGGCAGCGACGCCGGGCTCATCGGCGCCGCGGAGCTCGCCCGGGCGGGTCGCTGAGTCGTGCCGTCCCGGCCCGCGGACGGCCGCAGGGCGCACGTGCTGCGGGTCATGAGCTACAACCTGCACGACCTGCGTGACGACCGGACGGCTGCCGCCCGCGTCGTGCGGGCCGTCGACCCCGACGTGCTCTGCCTCCAGGAGGTGCCGCGGCGGCTCACGACCGAGCTGCGGCTCCCACCCTTCGCGCGCGCCTGCGGCCTGCGCTGGGACGGGCGGCGACTCGGCACCGGCGGCACCGCCGTGCTCACCGGCCCCCGGGTCGTCGTGCACGGCTCGCGTCGGGGTCGGCTGCCCGTCCGCTTCCCCGACCGCACGAGGGGGTATGCCGTCGCCACCGTCTCGCTGCCGGGTGGCGGTGCCACCGTGGCGCCGGTCGACGTGGTCAGCGTCCACCTCGGCCTGAAGGCCCCCGAACGGGTGCGGCACGCTGCGGCGTTGCTCGCCACGCTCTCGGCGCGGGCCGTCGTGGCGGGCGACCTCAACGAGGGCGCTGACGGCGCTGCCCATCGGCTCGTCGCCGCGCGGCTGCCGGTGGTGTCGTCCGCAGAGGCGACCTTCCCCGCCGATCGCCCGTCGGTCGTCATCGACGTGGTGTTCGCCTCGCCCGGCCTGTCTCGCGTGCCCGGCGCGACGGTCGAGCTCCCCGAGCGCGACCTCGCGAGCGGCTCGGACCACCGTCCCGTCTGGGTGGACCTCGACCTGCGGCCGCGCCCCGCCTGACACCTCCTGTGGGCCCTGCCGCGCCGCTCTGCTTTGCGTCGCGTCAGGACGCAGGGTCCCGGGTGCGCCGCTCTGCGTTGCGTCGTGTCACGACCCAGGGTCCCGGGTGAGGTTGCTCTGCCTTGCGTCGTGTCACGACGCAGGGGCTCCGGTGGGGTCGCTCTGCGTTGCCTGGCGTCGCGACGCAGGGTCCCGGGTGGGGTCGCTCTGCGTTGCGTCGCGTCACGGCGCAGCGTCTCCGGTGGGGTCGCTCTGCGTTGCGTTGCGTCGCGACGCAGGGTCCCGGGTGGGGTCGCTCTGCGTTGCGTCGCGTCACGACTCAGCGTCTCCGGTGGGGTTGCTCTGCGTTGCGTCGCGTCGCGACGCAGGCCCCGGGCCGCCGTCACCGGCGGGCGGCGACGCCACTCCACGCATTCCGGGCGCGGCTCGACGCTCCCCGCCCTAGCCTTGCCGCGTGACCCCCGAGGTGCGCGTGCCGCAGCTGACCCGCGAGACCGGGTGGCCGCCCGGGGAGCCGCCGCGTCACGTCCGTGCGGCGCGTGCCCGGGGCGCGGCACCCCCCGCACCCCGCGTCCCGTGGAGGGCTCGTGTGACCCGGCGCGACCTGGTGGCTGCGCTGGTCGCCGTCGTCGTCGGTGGTCTCTTCGCCCTCGCCTCCCTGCCGATCATGTCGGGCCCGTGGGACCCGGTCGCGGACTCCGCGGCCGGCGCCGTGACGGGCACCGCGACGGGGATCGTCCTGGTGGCGGCGTTCGGTGCGGCCTCCGGCCGGTTCGGCGCCGACCTCGTGTCGCGGTCGAGGCCGGGCCAAGAGTGGAGCATGGCCCTCTACCGGGGCGCGGTGCTCGCGGGCACCGGTGCGTCCGCGGCCGCCTCCGTCTCGGCCTCCGCCGACGTCCACCCGTGGATGTGGGTGCACGCGGCCTGGTGCCTGGCCGCGGCCGCCTGGCTGGTGCAGCGGGGCTGGTCGGCGCGCCGGACAGCAGCCGGCACCGTCACCGGCCGCTGAGACCGGGACCTCGCGGCCGGGTGGGGATCAGACGCGCGTGCCGTCGTCGAAGGGGTCGCGCTCGGTGCCACCGCGCAGCACGAGCAGCACGAAGCCGGTGACGACCATCGCGAGCGCCGTCACGACCCACCAGCCGCTGCCGTCGCGGTCGAAGAAGAGCAGGTAGAGCAGCAGGAGGGGCCCGCCCACGAGACCGCCGACGATCGCCCAGAACATCGGGTCGTTCTCCGCCGACGGCAGGTCGATCTCCGACGGGGGCACGAAGTGGTCGTCGTCGGCCCCGACCGCGTCGAGCAGCTCGTCCGCGTCGTCGCGGCGCGGTGTCCCGCTGCTGCGCCAGGCGTGGTCGGCGCCCGGAGCGATGGGGAGCTCGAGCAGCCCCGACCCCGGGCCACCGGCGGGCGGCGCGCCCGCGTCGGTGACGGCATCCGTCATCGGGGTGGTCTGACCGGCGGTGGGCTCGACGCCGCCCGCGACCGGCGCAGCGGGTGAGCCCGCCGGGGTGGCCTCGGGGCGCGCCGCATCCGGACGTGCGGCATCCGGACGCGCGGGGTCCGGCGATGCGCTCGCGGGCGTGGGCGCGGGGTTCGTGTGCTTGCGCGCCTGCGGGTCGGGGGCCTCGTCGTCCCAGCCCGCGATGATGCGCTCGAACTCGGCGTCGAGGTCGCGGTCGCTCATGCCGCCGCCTCGCGCACCGCGCAGGCCGCGCCCGTCAAGGGTGGGGCGTCGTGCAGGACCGTCACGTTGGAGCTCCCGGAGGCGTTGCGGCTGGACCTGCTGATCCTCGCATGCGCCGCCCGGTGTGCGCGAGTGTCGTAGAGTTCGAGCGGTCACAGACGGAAGGCGGACACAGTTGTTCTACTGGTTCCTCAAGACGATCGTCATCGGGCCGATCATCAAGCTCCTCTTCCGTCCGTGGGTGGAGGGGGAGGAGCACATCCCCGAGGAGGGTGCCGCGATCTTCGCGAGCAACCACCTGTCCTTCTCCGACTCGATCTTCCTGCCGCTCGTCGTCTCGCGCCGGGTCACCTTCCTCGCGAAGAGCGACTACTTCACGGGCCGCGGCATCAAGGGACGCCTGACGGCCGCCTTCTTCAAGGGGGTCGGCCAGCTGCCCGTCGACCGGTCCGGCGGCAAGGCGAGCAACGCGGCGCTGACCTCGGGCCTGAAGGTGCTGCGCCGCGGCGAGCTGCTCGGCATCTACCCGGAGGGCACCCGTTCGCCCGACGGCCGGCTCTACCGCGGACGCACCGGCGTGGCCCGCATGGCGCTCGAGGCCGGCGTGCCCGTCATCCCCGTCGCGATGATCGGCACCGACAAGGCGCAGCCCACCGGCAAGGTCATCCCGCGGATCATGCGGGTCGGGGTGCGCGTCGGCAAGCCGCTCGACTTCTCCCGCTACGAGGGCATGGAGGACGACCGCTTCGTGCTCCGCTCGATCACCGACGAGGTGATGTACGAGCTGATGCTGCTCTCCGGCCAGGAGTACGTCGACATGTACGCCACCTCGATGAAGGACCGCCTCGTGTCGGCGGCCCGCGCCAAGGCGCGTGAGCTGCAGGAGGCCGCGAAGCCCGGCAGCGCCGCCCCCGAGCTCGAGGAGGCCCTCGACGCCGCCGAGGGCCGGGTGCGCCCGGCGTCGGCGACGGCGCGCGACGCCGCCGTCGACGAGGCCGGTGACGACGACGCCGACGGCGGCGGTCCCGTCGTGGCGGCCTCCTGAGGCCATGACGGTGCCGACCCGGGCCGTGCTCGACGACGAGCACGCCATCGTCCGTGGCCTGTGGCGCGGCGTCGACGTGCTGCGCCTCCTCGCGCTCGCGTATGCCGTGTGGTCGGTGTGGGAGCGCCACGAGCAGGTCGCCCACCCCGTCCGCGCGGTCGTCGTGCTCGCCGTGCTCGGGGCGTGGACCGTGGCGCAGGCGGTGCGGCCCATGCGGACCGTGCGCGCGTACGCCGTCGAGCTCGCGATCGGCTGCGGCGCCATCCTCGCCACCCGCCTCGTCGACGACGCCGAGGTCATCACGGCCGGCGCGAAGACGATCCCGACGATCTGGCCGGCAGCGGCCATCGTCGGCTTCGCCGTGCTGCGCGGGTGGCGCGGCGGTCTCGCCGCGGGCGCGCTCGTCGGCGCGGCCTCCTTCGTCGAGGTCGTCGAGCCGACGGCCAACACCGTGACGAACACGATCTTCGGTCTGCTGCTCGGCGGCTGCGTCGGCTACTGCGCCGACCTCGCCCGAGCGAGCCACGCCGCCCTCGCCGAGGCGATGCGCCTCGACGCCGCGCGCGCGGAGCGCGACCGACTGGCGCGCACCGTGCACGACGGGGTGCTCCAGACGCTGTCGTTCATCAACCGTCGGGGCCTCGACATCGGTGGCGAGACGGCCCGCCTCGGAGCCATGGCCGCCGAGCAGGAGCGCATCCTGCGCACCCTGGTCAGCCAGGCCGACCTCACCGAGGTCGACCACGCCGTGAGCGGCGAGACCGACCTGCGGGCGCTCCTGCGGCACGTCGAGGGCGCCGGCGTGCAGCTCGTGTCGCCGACCGAGCCGGTGCTCCTGCCGCGGCGGGTCGCCGACGAGCTCGTCGCGGCCGTGGAGGCGGCGCTCGACAACGTGCGTCGCCACGCGGGCGAGGGGGCGCGGGCCTGGGTGCTGCTCGACGACGCGGACGACGAGGTCTGCGTCACGATCCGCGACTCGGGCCGGGGCGTGCCGGCCGGCCGACTCGAGGAGGCCGTGGGCCAGGGCCGGCTGGGGGTCTCGTCGAGCATCCGTGGACGGCTGGCCGACCTCGGCGGCAGCGCCAGCATCACCTCCGGCGCCGCCGGGGGCACCACCGTCGAGCTCAAGGTGCCGGCCGGACCGGGCGCGGGCGCGGCGCGGGAGCGCTCGAGACACGACCATGGTCCCGCGGCCATCCGCCGCCCCGGGCGCCGGCGGGCACCGTGACACAGGAGGAGGCGGCCATGCCGCAGCAGGGGAGCAGCGCAGGCACCGACGCGGGCCGCAGCGGCAAGGACGCGGCGGCCGAGCACATCCGGGTCGTCGTCGCCGACGACCACCCGATGTGGCGCGACGCCGTGGCGCGCGACCTCGCCGACGCCGGCTTCGAGGTCGTCGCGACCGCGGACGACGGGCGCTCCGCCCTGGCCCGCACGCGGGCGACGGTGCCGGACGTGCTCGTCGTCGACCTCAACCTGCCGGGCCTCAGCGGCGCCGAGGTGTGCGCCGCCCTCGCGGCGGCCGAGGTGCCGACGCGCATCCTCATCCTCTCGGCGAGCGGCGACCACCAGGACGTGCTGGAGGCCGTCAAGGCCGGGGCACTCGGCTACCTCGTCAAGTCGGCCGGGCGCGAGGAGTTCCTCGCCGCCGTGCGAGCCACCGCCGCCGGCGAGCCGGTCTTCACCGCAGGGCTGGCCGGGCTCGTGCTGGGGGAGTTCCGCCGCGTCAAGGCCGCCGGGCGCGCCAACCCGACCCGCCCGGTGCCCGAGCTGACCGACCGCGAGACCGAGATCCTCAAGTACGTCGCGACCGGCATGGGCTACAAGGAGATCGCGGCGACGCTCTTCCTCTCGCACCGCACCGTGCAGAACCACGTGCAGAACATCTTCGGCAAGCTGCAGATGCACAACCGCGTCGAGCTCGTGCGCTTCGCGATGGAGCGCGGGCTCGACCTCGCGGACCCGCCCGGACCCTGAGCTGGCCCGGCGTCCGGGGTTTCGGATCGCGGACCCGTGCAGGGGGCACCTCCGGCGCCGTCTACGCTGGGCGGGTGAACACGAGGACCGTCACCGCCGATGCCGGCCTGGAACCCGTGGACGGGTCCGAGGCCCTCGCTGCCCTCACGGCAGCAGCCGCCGAGCTGGAGGCCGGCCAGCAGCCGAGCTGGCCCGACACGGCCGCGCTCGCCGAGGTGATCGAGACCCTCGCGTCGTATCCGCCGCTCGTCTTCGCCGGCGAGTGCGACATCCTCACCGACCGGATGGCCCAGGCCGCCGTCGGCGAGGCCTTCGTGCTGCAGGGCGGTGACTGCGCCGAGACCTTCGCGTCGGCCACCGCCGACAACATCCGTGACCGCATCAAGACGATCCTGCAGATGGCGGCCGTCCTGACCTACGGCGCGTCCGTGCCGGTCGTCAAGATCGGGCGGATGGCCGGGCAGTACGCCAAGCCGCGCAGCTCGACCGTCGAGACCCGTGAGGGCGTCACCCTGCCCGCCTTCCGCGGCGACATGGTCAACGACTTCGCCTTCCACGAGAGCGCGCGCATCCCCGACCCGCAGCGCCTCGTCCGCGCCTACCACGCGAGCTCGGCGACGCTGAACCTCGTGCGCGCTTTCACGACAGGCGGATTCGCCGACCTGCGTCACGTGCACGACTGGAACCGCGGCTTCGTCGCGAACGCCGCCAACCAGCGCTACGAGAAGATCGCCAAGGACATCGACAAGGCGATGAAGTTCATGGCGGCCTGCGGCGCCGACTTCGACGCGATGCGCACGGTCGAGTTCTTCGCCGCCCACGAGGCGCTGCTGCTCGACTACGAGCGGCCGCTCACCCGCATCGACTCGCGCTCGGGCCGGCTCTACGACACGTCCGGGCACTTCGTCTGGGTCGGCGAGCGCACCCGCCAGCTCGACGGTGCCCACGTCGACTTCGTCTCGCGCGTCAGCAACCCGATCGGCGTCAAGCTCGGCCCCAAGGCCGACATCGACGAGGTGCTGCGGCTCATCGACAAGGTCGACCCGAACCGCACGCCCGGCCGGCTCACCTTCATCACGCGGATGGGCGCGGGCACGATCCGCGACGCGCTGCCCGCCATCGTCGACAAGGTGACGGCGTCGGGCGCCACGGTGACGTGGATCTGCGACCCCATGCACGGCAATACCTTCGAGAGCCCGTCGGGCTACAAGACGCGCGACTTCGAGGACATCGTCGAGGAGGTGCGCGGCTTCTTCGAGGTGCACCAGTCCCTCGGCACCGTGCCCGGCGGCATCCACGTCGAGCTGACGGGCAACGACGTCACCGAGTGCCTCGGCGGCGCGGAGAAGATCATCGACTCCGACCTCGAGAAGCGCTACGAGTCGGTGTGCGACCCGCGCCTGAACCACCAGCAGTCGCTCGAGCTCGCGTTCCTCGTCGCCGAGATGCTCTCGCAGGCCTGACGGTGGCGACGACCTACCGGGCCGACCTGCTGAGCGACACCCTCACCCGGCCGACCCCGGCCATGCGCGAGGCGATGGTGCGCGCCGAGGTCGGCGACGACGTCTTCGGCGAGGACCCGACCCTGCGGGCGCTCGAGGAGCGGGTGGCCGACCTGCTCGGGCACGAGGCGGCGCTCTTCACGCCGTCCGGGTCGATGGCGAACCAGCTCGGCGTGCGGCTGCACGTGCGCCCCGGCGAGGAGCTCGTCGGGGACTCGCTCGCGCACGTCGTGCGGGCCGAGCTCGGCGCGGCGGCGGTGCTCTCGGGCATCTCGTCGCGCACCTGGGTCTCGGCGCGTGGCCGCTTCCGGGCCGCCGACGCCGCGTCGCTCATGATCACCGGCGTCGGCCCCTACCAGGTGTGCACCTCGCTCGTGATCGTGGAGAACACCCACAACTTCGGGGGCGGCACCGTGCAGTCGCTCGACGAGATCCGGGCGGCGCGCGAGCTGACGTGCGAGCGCGGCGTCGCGATGCACCTCGACGGCGCACGCCTCTTCAACGCCTCGGTCGCCTCCGGCGTGCCGGTCGGAGACTACGGCCGTGAGTTCGACACCGTGTCGATCTGCCTGAGCAAGGGCCTCGGCGCCCCTGTCGGCAGCGTGCTCGTCGGGTCGGCCGACGCGATGGCGGATTCGCGGATCTGGCGCAAGCGCTTCGGCGGTGGCATGCGACAGGCCGGCATCCTCGCCGCCGCGGGGCTCTTCGCCCTCGAGCACCACGTCGACCGCCTCGCCGACGACCACGCCCGGGCGCGCCGCGCGGCGATGTCCATGGCCGAGGCCGCGCCCGGCTCGGTCGACCTCGACACGGTCGAGACGAACATCGTGCTCGTCGACGTCGCCGCCGCCGGGTGGACCTCGGCGGACTTCGTCGCCGCCGCGCTGGAGCAGGGCGTGCGCACGTACGCCGTCGGGCCGGCATCCGTGCGCCTCGTCTGGCACCTCGACGTCGACGACGCGGCCACCGACGCCGCCGTCGACGTGCTGACGGGCCTGCTCCGCACCCCGCCGCCGACAACCTGAGGCCGACCACCCCGAGCCGACCGCGCCAACTCCGCCAAGGCGCAGTTGGCGGGTGGTCGGGTTGGTGGTCGGGCGCGCGAACTCCGCCAAGGCGCAGGTGGCGGGCGGTCGGGTCGGTGATCCGGCGCGCGAACTCCGCCAAGGCGCAGGTGGCGGGCGGTTCGGTCGGTGATCGGGCGCGCGAACTCAGCCAAGGCGCAGTTGGCGGGTGGTCGGGTTGGTGGTCGGGCGCGCGAACTCCGCCAAGGCGCAGTTGGCGGGTGGTCGGGTTGGTGGTCGGGCGCGCGAACTCCGCCAAGGCGCAGGTGGCGGGTGGTCGGGTCGGTGATCGGGCGCGCCAACTCAGCCAAGGCGCAGTTGGCAGGTGACTCAGGTGGTGCAGGTGGTGGGACGTGTCGGGGCCCAAGACGTGCCGCGGTGCCGGGGCCGGGTCAGACCTCGTGGTGCAGGGCCTCCACCGGGAGCTCGC
This sequence comes from Terrabacter sp. NPDC000476, assembly GCF_040300125.1. Classification (NCBI taxonomy): domain Bacteria; kingdom Bacillati; phylum Actinomycetota; class Actinomycetes; order Micrococcales; family Intrasporangiaceae; genus Terrabacter; species Terrabacter sp. NPDC000476. The sequence continues at coordinate 758,901 of NZ_JBEPDF010000001.1, read as the reverse complement.
CGGGTCGGCGGCGCGCGAGGAGCTCAACGGCATACATGGCCGTGAGCACGAGGCCACCGCCGACGACCATCCGCCACGTCGGTGTCTCGGCGCCGAGCGTCACGGCGAAGAACGCGGCGAAGACGGGCTCGACCGTCATGATGATCGCGGCGCGGGTGGCCGGCAGGTGCGCCTGGGCCCACGTCTGCGCCCAAAGCGCGAGGATGCTCGCGAAGACGACCATGTAGAGCACCGAGGCCCAGTGCGCCGGCGTGCGGGGGAGCACGATGCCGCCGGGGAGGGCGCCGATGAGGCAGATCACCGCGATGACGACCACCTGCACGACCGAGAGTCCGGTGGCGATGCGTGAGGCGCTGTAGCGGCCGAGGCCGACGATGTGCAGGGCGTAGCAGACGGCCGCGAGCAGCGTGATCGCCTCGCCGGCCCCGACGGAGAAGCCGTTGAGCGAGAGCAGCGCGAGGCCCGCCGTCGCGATGCCCACGGCGGCCCACGTGGAGCCCGGCACCCGCTCGCGCAGGACGAGGGCCGTGAAGACGGGCGTCAGCACGACGTAGCTGCCCGTGACGAAGCCCGACACCGAGGCGGGGGTCGTGGCCAGGCCCTGCGTCTGGAAGATCTGCGCGAGGCCGTAGAGCAGGCCGAGCCCCACGCCGATCGCCACCTCGCGGCGGGTCAGCGACCGCACCGCCCTCCGGAACAGCACGAGCATGACGACGGCGGCGATGGCGAAGCGCACGGCGAGGAAGTCGACCGGGGGCACGTGCTCGACGAGGTCGTGGATGAGGAAGAAGGTCGAGCCCCACACCGCCGTCAGGGCGAGCAGGAGCAGCGTCGCGAGGCGCGTGCGCGCCGTGAGGGTCACGAGCCGCCTCAGACGATCGTGAGGACGACCGTGCTGCCCCTGGGCAGCGACGTGCCGGTGCCGGGCTCCTGGGCCCGCACCTTCTTCTCGAAGAGCTGGCCGAAGGGGTAGCGCTTCTCGACCTTGAAGCCGAGGCCGGTCAGGGTCCTCTCGGCCGCGGTGTCCTGCTGGTCGACGACGTTGGGCACGGCGACCATGACCGGGCCCTTGGAGACGACGATCGAGACGGTGTCGCCCCGGTGCAGCGTGCCCGTGGCCGGGGTCTGCGAGACGACCTGCCCCGTCGGCACCGTGTCGCTGTTGACGTCCGGGGCCCGCACGGCCTTAAGGCCGGCCTTCGTGATGGCCGCGGCCGCCGCGTCGGCGCCCGAGCCGGTGACCTTCGGCACGTCGATCGGCTCGCGGCCCTTGGACACGACGACCGAGACGGCCGTGCTGCGGCGCACCGACGCGCCCGGCGCGGGGTCCTGGGAGATGACCTGGCCGGCGGGCACGGTCTCGCTCCACGCCTTGGTGGTGTCGCCGAGGCGGAGGGTGAGCGGGGTCAGGGCACGCCCGGTGGCGTCGAGGTCGGTGCCGACGAGGGTCGGGACGGCGTAGCGCTCCTTGCCCTTGGAGAGCACGACCCGCACGGTCGACTGCTTGCCGAGCTCGCTGCCGGGCGCGGGCTCGACGCGGAGCACGACACCCTTGGCCTTGGTCTCGGAGAACTCCTCGGTGGTGTCCATGGCGAGCGACGCCTGCTCCATGACGGAGGCCGCCTGTGCGACCTGCTGCCCGACGACGGCCGGCACGACGGTGCTGCCGCCGGGGCCGGCCGTGAACCACCAGCCGCCGCCGCCCGCGACGACGAGCAGGGCCGCGGCGAGCCACAGCGGCCACCGGCGGCGGCCTGCTCCATCAGCCCCGCCGCGGCCGGGGCCGCGGTCGATGGGCATGGCGGTCGTGCGTTCGACGACGGGGCCGTCGTCGTGGACGGGCAGTCCTGCGAGCGGCGAGCGCGCGGGCGGACGGCCGGCAGCGGGGGAGAAGCGCGCCGTGTGCTCGAGCCCGTCGGTCCGGTCGGACGAGCGAGGGGGCTCGAAGCGGCTCGTGGCACCGGTCGCAGACGTCCCGGAGGTCGCGCCCGCCACGCCGGTCGAACCGGCCGTGCCGCTCGCGTCGGTCGCGTCGGTCGAGTCGCTCGCGGTGCCGCGACGGTCGAGCTCGCCAGGGGTGAGGCCCCGGCGCACGGAGCGCAGCGCGGCGACGAACTCGGCCGCGGAGTCGAACCGGTCCTCGGGCTCGACCGCCGTCGCGCGGGCGACGAGGTCGTCGAGGTCGGGCGGCACGCTCGAGACGACCGCGGACGCCGTCGGGATCGAGCCGTGCACGTGGTTGTAGGCGATCTGGATGGGGGTCGCGCCCGTGACGGCCTTGCGCCCGGTCAGCATCTCGAAGAGGAGCAGGCCTGCGGCGTACACGTCGCTGCGCTGGTCGGCCACGCCCCGTTCGACCTGCTCGGGTGAGAGGTAGGAGACCGTGCCGAGCAGCACGCCGGTCTGGCTCGTCGTCGTCTGGTTGGTGATGGCGCGGGCGAGGCCGAAGTCGGCGACCTTGACCTCACCGTCGCGACGGACGATGACGTTCTCGGGCTTGACGTCGCGGTGGATCATGCCGGCCGTGTGCGCCGCGCGGAGCGCGAGCAGGATTGGCTCGAGGATGGCGAGCGCCTCGCGGGCCGTGAGCGGCGCCTCCTCGTGGATGACGTCGCGCAGCGTCTTGCCCTCGACGAGCTCCATGGCGAGGAACACCTCGCCGTCGTCCTCGCCCTGGTCGAAGACTGCGACGACGTTGGGGTGGCTGAGCCGGGCGGCGGAACGGGCCTCGGCCCGGAACCGGTCGACGAAGACCGGGTCGGTGGCCAGGCCGGGCCGCATGATCTTGAGCGCGACCTCCCGGTCGAGGCGTGCGTCGAGCGCCACGTAGACCGAGGCCATGCCTCCGGCTGCGAGGTGGGAGAGGATGCGGTACCTGCCGTCGATCACCCGACCGACGAGAGCGTCCGCCACGCTGGACGTCACGCACGGAAGTTTACGGGCAGACCGGGCGCATCCCGTGCAGGCCAGCCGTCGGCCGGGCGGGGAGGCGCTGCGCCACCCCACCCGGCCGGTCGGTTCACATCCGGTCGTAGATGGCGAGGACGTTGGCGACGTAGCGCTTCGTGTCCGCGTACATGCCCTTGGTGCGCACCGAGTAGATGCCCTGGTAGTAGCCGGCGATGGCCTGCTCGCGGGAGTCGGCCATGGCCTGCAGGGCCCGGAGGATGAGCACCCCGCCGGTGACGTTGTCCTTGACGTCGAAGCGGTCGAGGTCGCGACCGGCGAGCTGCGAGGCCCACGTCTCGGCCACCGGCATGAGCTGCATGACGCCGACGGCGTTCGTGTACGACACGGCGCGCTGCGACCAGCCCGACTCGAGGTAGCCGATGGCGAGGGCGAGCTTCGGGTCGACGCCGTTGCGGGTCGCCGTCGCCCGGATGAGCGCCGCCGTCTCGGTGCGGTTCGGCACGGTCATCGCGGCCAGCTTCGCCTTGCTCTCGGCCACGGCCTGGGCCGTCTTGCTCGGGTAGGTGTAGCCGCCCGGGGGCGTCGTCGGCGTCGTCGGCGTCGTCGGCTTCGGGGCGGAGGCCGTGCCGGGGATGACGATCTTCTGGCCGACGTAGATGCGGCTCGCGTTCGCCAGCTTGTTCGCGGCGAGCAGCTTGGTCAGCGAGACGCCGAAGCGCTGGGCGATGACGCTCATGCTGTCGCCGGCCTTGACGACGTAGACCGAGTCGGCGGCGCCGGGCTTGGTGGTGCCCGGCTTGGTGCCGGGCTTGCTCGGCTTCGCGGGGGTGGCCGGGGTCGTGGACGTCGCGCCGGGGACGGTGATCCGCTGGCCGACGTAGATGAGGCTCGCGTTGGCCAGCTTGTTCGCGGCGAGCAGCTTGGTCAGCGACACGCCGTAGCGCTGGGCGATGACGCTCATGCTCTCGCCCGCGCGCACGACGTGGATGACGGCGCCGGTGCCGCCCGTGGCCGCCGGACGGCTCGTGCCGGGCTTGGCGGCAGCGCCGCGGGACGGGGTGGCCGACGGGCGGCCGGGAACGAGCAGCTTCTGGCCGGCGTGGATCACCGAGCCGCCGAGCGCGAGCCGGTTCTTCTCGACGAGGGCGGCGATGCTCGTGTGGTTGGCGACGGCGAGACCCCACAGGGTGTCACCGGGGCGGACCGTGACGGTCTTCCACGGGGTCGCAGCCACGGGGGCGACTGCAGCGTGGGCAGGCGGCGCAAGGGCAGCGGCGTCGGCGAAGGGCATGGGGGTGAGGTCCTTTCCTGGAGCCCGGGCGAGGTGCGTCGTGGAGGGGCTGGGAGAAGGTGGTGGGGGACGGTCGCAGGGGAGCGGCCGCCTGGGTGGAGCGGAGGAATGTCCAATTCGCCGGGTCTATGACGAAGTGTGACGGTTGTGAGTGGAGTGGCGCCAGTGACGATAACGCATAATTGAGCACTAAAGTAAAAATACAGCGGTGTAATTCACGCACGCGGGCGTCGACGACGTCCGCGCCCCGCCGCCGGATGCCGGGTGGCGCGCACGGGTGCGCGCGCCGGGTCCCGACGGTGGCAGACTGCGCAGCGTGAGTGACCAGTCCCAGGCGCAGACCGACCCCACCCAGCAGCCCGACCAGCAGCCCGACCAGCAGCCCGACGAGGCCGTGCAGTCCGGCGGCGACCTCGAGTCGCTCGTCGGGCAGTGGCTCACCGTCCCCGACGTCGCCGAGCGCCTCGGCGTGCCGCTCTCACGGGTGCGCCAGCTGCTCGCCGACCGTGAGCTGCTCGGCGCCCGCATCGGGGAGCGACGGGTGATGGCGGTGCCCGAGAAGTTCCTCGACGAGACCGGCCCCCGTCCTGACCTGCGTGGCACCTTCACCGTGCTCGCCGACGGCGGCTACGACGACGACGAGATCATCACCTGGCTCTTCACGCCCGACGCGACCCTGCCCGTCGAGGGCGCTCCCATCGACGCGATGCGGGCCGGGCACAAGACGGAGATCCGCCGCCGCGCGCAGGAGCTCGCCTTCTGAGCGACCGGTCCGGCGACCGGGCCGGCGACCGGTCCGGTTCGTCCGGACCTGAGCGACCGGTCCTCGGCGAGCGGTCCTGTCCGTCCGGTCAGGCGTGCCGGGCGGTCGAGACGGCGATGAGCGCCTCGAGCACGTCGAGCGCCGCGTCGTCGTAGTCGCCCGTGTCGCGCGCCCGGCGCACGGCCGCGCGGGCCTCGCCGGCCAGGGTCTCGATGAGGCTCTCGACGCGGTCGACGGCGCCGGTCGCGACGAGCACGCGCCGGATCTGCTCGACACCCGCGAGGTCGAGGTCGTCGCGGCCGAGCAGGCGCTCGACGACCTCGCGGTCGGCGTCGGTCGCGGCGTCGAGCGCGTGCGCGACGAGCACGGTGCGCTTGCCCTCGCGCAGGTCGTCGCCGGCCGGTTTGCCGGTCGCCTCGGGGTCGCCGAAGACGCCGAGCAGGTCGTCGCGCAGCTGGAACGCCTCGCCGAGGGCCAGGCCGTAGTCGGAGAGCGGGGCCAGCGAGCGGTCGGGCGCCCCGCCGACGAGGGCGCCGATGAGGAGCGGGTGCTCGATGGTGTACTTCGCGCTCTTGAAGCGGATCACCGTGCGGGCCGAGGCGACCCGGGCCTCGAGGTCGAGCCCCTCCCAGCCCCGGGCCGACTCGAGCAGGTCGAGGAACTGGCCGCCCATGAGCTGGGTGCGCATCGTGTCGAAGAGGCGGCGACCGCGGGCCAGCTCGTCGGCCGGCAGCCCGCAGGTGGCATACATCTCGTCGCACCACGTCAGGCACAGGTCGCCGGCGAGGATCGCGGTGCCCTCACCGAAGCGGTCGCCGTCGCCCGACCAGCCACGACGGGCGTGCAGGGCGGCGACGGCGCGGTGCGCGGACGGCATACCGCGTCGGGTGTCGCTGCGGTCCATGACGTCGTCGTGCAGCAGCGCGGCGCCCTGGAAGAGCTCCATGCTCGCGGCGAGCCGCACCAGCGCGTCGGAGTCGGCACCGCCGGCGGCGCGGTAGCCCCAGTAGAGGAAGCCGGCGCGCAGGCCCTTGCCACCGCTCAGCAGGCCGGACACGGCCGCGACGAGCGGCGCGGTCTCGTCGCCGATGGCGGCCAGCGACTGCGAGGCGCCCGCGATCTGCCCGTCGATCGCCTGCTGCACCCGACGGCGCAGCACGTCGAGGTCGGTGGGGGTCTGCACGGGGTCCTCCATCGAGTCGCGGGAATCGTGGTCAGCCTACGCGGCGGCGGTGACGGCCCGTGCACAGCCCGTGAACAGCCCACGCGTCCGGCGACCGCGCGTCCTAGGGTGTGCGGCATGGCACACGGCACGGCGTCCTCGATGGCTCGGGCGGAGCGGTTCACCCGGTCCATCCCGGCGATGATCGCCGCCGACACCCCGACGTTCAGCTTCGAGTTCTTCCCGCCGAAGGACGACGCGGCCGCGGCGCAGCTGTGGGACGCCATCCGCCGCCTCGAGAAGGTGTCGCCGAGCTTCGTGTCCATCACGTACGGCGCCGGCGGGGGCACGCGCGACCGCACCGTGCGCCTGACCCAGCGGGTGCTCGAGGAGACGTCCCTGACGCCGATGGCGCACCTGACCTGCGTCGGCCACTCGGTCACCGAGCTGCGCGGCATCGTCGGGTCGTATGCCGCCGCCGGGGTGCGCAACATCCTGGCCCTGCGCGGTGACCCCCAGGGTGGGCTCGGTGAGCCGTGGGTGGCCCACCCCGAGGGACTCGACCACGCCGACGAGCTCGTGCAGCTCGTCCGCGGGCTCGGCGACTTCACCGTGGGCGTCGCGGCGTTCCCCGACGGGCACCCCGAGTCGGGCGACGTCGCCGAGGACGCCGAGACGCTCGTGCGCAAGGAGCGCGCCGGCGCGGAGTTCGCCATCACGCAGATGGTCTTCGACGTCGACAACTACCTGCGCCTGCGCGACGAGCTCGCCCGGCGCGGTTCGGCGCTGCCCGTGGTGCCGGCGATCATGCCCATCACGAACGCGCGCCAGGTGGTCCGCATGGCCCAGCTCGCCGGCCAGCCCATGCCCTCGGCGGTGACCGACCGGCTCGCACGCCACGGCGACGACGCGGACGGGGTGCGGGCCGAGGGCATGGCCATCGCGAGCGAGGCGTCGCGGCGGCTCCTCGACGAGGGGGCCCCCGGCATCCACTTCATCACGATGAACCGCTCGTCGGCCGCCCTCGAGGTCTTCCACAACCTCTGACCGGGCGGCCGGACGCGGGGTGCCCAGATGGCGGTGCCCAGATGGCGGCGCTCAGATGGCCGCGCTCAGGTGGTGGCGCTGCCCGACGAGGTCGCCGAGCCCGTGGGCGAGGTGGGCGACGTGGGTGAGCTGGGCGACTCGCCCTGCGGGCCGGCCTGCCCGTGCGGGCCGTCGCCGTCGTGGTCGCCCATCGCACCGGGGCCGCCACCCGGACCACCGGGCCCACCTTCCTGCACGGCGGTCACGGTGAACGACGCGTCGACCTGCACGGTGACGTGGGTGCCGTCGGCCCGCACCATGTGGGCCTCGTAGACGCCGTCGGAGTCGGTCTCGACCCGCTCGACGGTCGCGGTCGGCTCCTTGGCCTTGGCGGCCGCGGTCACCTTGGCGGCGGTGTCGCCGGTCAGCAGCTTCTCGTCGGAGCGCATCGGCTGGCTCGGGTCGGTGCCGCCGCGGGCCTCGGGCCCGCCGCGCTGGCCCCCGGAACCCTCGCCGAGTTGCGCGTAGCCGCCGGTCGTCGTCGTGCCCGTGGTGCCGCTCTCGTCCGCGCTGGCGAGGGCGGCCCCGCCGAGCGCGAGCGCCGACGCGGCCACGATGCCGGCCCCGGCCAGCGTGATGGTCTTCTTCTTCATGGTTCCCGCTCCTTCGGTGGACTGGCCTCGTGCCAGTGGTCCCACCGTCGGACGGCGCCCTGTGCGGCCACCCGCCGCGGCGTCGCACCCGGCTGTGAGAACGCGCCCTTCCTGTGGGCGGGGGCGCTCAGGCGTCCTGGTCGAAGGGAGGTTCCTCGGGGCGGGCGGCCGGCGGTCGGGGCGTGTCGGACGTTCCCCGCTCAGGTATGCCGGTGTGCTGGCGGGGGCGTCTCCCGCGCCCGCCGGGCCCACCGGGACGGCCGGGCCGGCCGCGGGGGCCGCCCGGTCCGTCCCGCCCGGTGCGCGGGGTGGTGACGCCGACGCGCTCACCCCAGGCGTCGTAGCGCTGCTTGTACCGACGCAGGCGTCGGGTGAGGGTGACGACGAGGTAGGCCCCCAGCAGCAGGAGCACGAGGGCGATCCCGGCCGCCCACCACGGGTGGGCGAGGGCGAGGGCCGTCACGCCGGTGACGGTCACGTCCTCGGTCGTGCTGACGAGGACGTTGCTCGCCGGCTCGGGGGAGGTGTTGACCACGGCGCGCAGGCCGGCCTTGATGCCGTGGGAGACGAGCGCCGTCACGCCTCCGGTCGCGGCGCCGACGGCGGCGTCGAGGCTCGCCGTCTCGTGGCCGATGAGGTAGCCGATCGTCGCGCCGACCGCCGGGCGCACCACGGTGTGCACGGAGTCCCAGACCGAGTCGACGTAGGGGATCTTGTCGGCGAGCATCTCGATGACGAAGAGGACGGCGGCGCCGACGAGCACGTCGGTGCGCGCGAGGGCGTCGGGGATCTGGCCGAAGCCCCAGATCCGGTCGGCGAGGCCGAGGACGAGCACGACGGCATACGCGTTGATGCCGCTGCCCCACCCCGTGGTGAAGGCCAGGGGGATGAGCTCGGCGCCCATGCCGCTCCTTCGGTCCGGTGCCGGGTGCGGTGCGCCGGCGACATGACGGGCTGCTCGGGCCGGCGGCTCGAGCAGGTCGTCGCTGCCGACGGTGTCGCATTCCGCGGCGGCGCGCAACGGGACGCCCTGCCGGACGCCCTGCAGGACGCCCGGTCGTGGGAGTCGCGGGAGGCTGCGGCGGGGCATGACGACGGGCCCGATCCGTGGGCGGACAGGACCCCTGAGCCTCTCCGTTCGCGGACCGGACCCGCGTGTGCGCCACTCTTCCGTCAGCGCGGCCGGGAGGCCTGAGCACGGGTACTCAGGTCGGTTTGGATGACGTCGGGACCGCGCCTCTGCGGGCTTCCGGAAGTGTTCCGACGGGGCCTGCGACGGGCCTCCGACGGGCCTCCGACGGGGCTGCGACAGGCGTCCGGCGGAGGCTGGATGGCCGTCTTGACACGGTGTCGGCGGCAGGGGTTACTGTTGTCGTATCGAACAGGTGTTCGAGAAATTCAGTCCAGTCGTCGGTTGGTGTCGGCCGCTCGTGTGGGGCGCGAGCGTGTCGGGTCGTGATGTCGGCCTCGACGTGTCCGAGGGAGACGTGTCGCGGTGCGTAGGTTCAGGGATTCCGTGCAGGTGAGGCTGCGGCAGCAGCAAGAGCACGAGCAGCAGGAGCAGCGGCAGCGGTCTTGGGAGCAGTCCCAGGAGCAGTCCCGCACGCAGCTTCCGGAGCAGGAACGGTCAGCAGCCGGGGCCGTCCGGTCCGGGGGTGGGGACCGGTCCGCCGGGTGGCGTGGCGCGAACGGACAGCTCGTCGCGAGCGGACGGGCGATGCCGCATCGCGGACCGCTCCGGAGCCTCGACGAGGGGAGCGGCAGCGGTGTCGCCGGGAGCCACCTCGACGAGGAGCCTGGTGCCGCTGCGCCGGCCCCCGAGGCCTTCATCTGGCGTGGACGTCTCTACGTCGTGCGCGGCGTGCTCGCCCAGTGGCGCGAGCGGCGGGCGTGGTGGCACGACGCGCTCGAGGCCGAGGAGGCGCAGGTGCAGCCGGGTCAGACGCTCGCCGCCGCAGCACGCGAGCAGCACGTCTGGCGGGTCGAGGCGAGCCCGGGGTGGTCGTTCGCTCCCGGGGTCTACGACCTCGCCCACGACGAGTCCGCCCGGGCCGACGACCGCTGGTCGCTCGTCCGCGTCGCCGACTGACCGGAACCGCTCCGGGCCTTACCTGCTGCCCTGACGCCGAGCTCCTGACGCCGGGCTCCTGACGCCGGGCTCCAGACGCCGGGCTCCAGACGCCGGGCTCCAGACGCCGGGCTCCAGACGCCGGGCTCCAGACGCCGGGCTCCAGACGCCGGGCTCCTGATCCCGGACCCGGGCTTCGGGCCCAGAACCACCCACGAACCAGACCCGGTCCGGCCCCCGGCCCGGACCGCCGAACCCAGAGAGGAGACCGTCGTGACTGCTGGCCACCTGCGCCGCCCGCCGATCTCGGTCGCCGTGATCGACCTGCTCGAGCGAGCCCGCACCACGTTGGAGTGCGCCTGCCGCACGACCGACGCCTCGGAGCGCTACCGAGACGCCCACCTCGGAGCGCTGCGTGCGGCGGCGGCCATCGTCGCCGCCCGCACCGTCCCGACCCCGCGCTCGCGGCCGCGCAGCGTGTGGCAGGTGCTGCCCGGCGTCGCGCCGGAGCTGGGGGAGTGGGCCGGCTTCTTCGCGGCCTGCTCGGCGCAGCGGTCGGTCATCGACCGTGGCGGACACCTCAGCACCCGGGAGGCCGACGACCTGCTGCGCCAGGCCGAGATGTTCCTCGAGATCGTCCAGGACCTGCTCGGGATCCCGCAGACGGTCCCGCTGCCGCAGTCGATCACCCCGGTCTCGGTCAGCTCCGGGGCGAGGAGCCGGGCGATCGGGTGACGAGCAGCATGACGACCCCCCACCCCGCCCCCTCGTCCCCACACCCGGACCCGGATCCGGCGCGACGCCTGCACCGACCGGCGCCCGGCCGCTCGGGGGAGAGCTTCGTGCACCTGCACGTCGCCTCCGGCTACTCGATGCGCTACGGCACGGCCAAGCCGCACGACCTCGTCGAGCGCGCGGCCGCCTTCGGGCAGCCGGCGCTCGCCCTCACCGACCGCGACGGGCTCTACGGCGCCGTGAAGTTCGTCCGCGCCTGCATGGAGCACGGCGTCGCGCCCGTCCTCGGCGTCGACCTGGCGCTCGGGCCGGAGCCGGCGGAGGTCCGGCGGGGACCGTCGGTGCGCACCCCCGTGCGCGGCGGTGCGCTCGTCGACCCGAGGCTGCCCCGGGTCACCGTGCTCGCGCGTGGAGCAAACGGTGGGTTGCAGCCCGGCGAGGGGTGGGCGGCCCTCTGCCGGCTCGTCACGGCCACGCACCTGCGGGGGGAGCGGGGCAACCCGGTCACCACCGCGTCCCTGCTCGCCGAGCACGCCGGTGCGAGGCCGCGTCCGGACGCGGCCGGTGCCGAACCGGCCCGCGGTGCGTCGCCCGGCGCGGCCGCCGACGCGGCCGACGCCCGGCTCGTCGTGCTCCTCGGCCCCGACTCCGACGTCGGCCGGGCCGTGCTCGCCAAGCGGCGCGACCGCGCCCGGGCGGCCCTCGAGCGCTGGGTCTCCCTGCTGCCGCGCGGCGCGGTCGCCGTCGAGGTCGTCTGCCACGGCGGGCCGGAGCACCTGCCCGGCAGCCTCGGCCAGGCCGGCCGGATGCTCGCGCTCGCCCGCGAGGTCGGCGTGCCGAGCGTCATCACCGCCGCGGTGCGGCACGCCGACCCTCAGGACGCCGCGATCGTCGACGTGCTCGACGCCGCCCGGCGCCTCGTCGCGCTCGACGAGCGGCACCTCGACCGGGTCACGACGGCCGGCCACCTCTCGCCGACTCCCGTCATGCACGCGCTCGCGCTCGACGTCGTCCAGGTCTCGGGCCCCGGGCTCGCCGGCGGCGGTGCAAGTGCGCGCGAGCAGGCCCGCGCCCTCGTCGCGCGCACCACGGCCCTCGCCACCGAGTGCATCCAGGACCCTCGTGCCGACCTCGGCATCGGCTCGGTGCACCTGCCCGAGCCCGGCGTCCTTGGCATCCGGGCCGGCACCAACCCGCACCACGTCCTCGCCCGCCGGTGCCGCGAGGCGATCCCGGGGCGCTACCCCGGACGGTCCGAGCCCGAGCTCCGGGCCGTCAGCGACCGGCTCGAGGACGAGCTCGGCGTCATCGGCGGGCTCGGCTACGCGACGTACTTCCTCACCGTCGCGCAGGTCTGCGACCTCATCCGCGAGATGGGGGTCCGGGTCGCGGCGCGCGGCTCCGGCGCCGGCTCGCTCGTCAACTACCTGCTCGGCATCTCCGGCGTCGACCCGATGCGCCACGGCCTGCTCATGGAGCGCTTCTGCTCCCCGCTCCGTGCCGAGCTGCCCGACATCGACATCGACGTCGAGTCGGCCCGCCGCACCGAGATCTACGAGCGCATCCTCGACCACTTCGGCGGCGAGCGGGTCACCTGCGTCTCGATGATGGACACCTACCGGGTGCGCCACGCGATCCGTGACGCCGGCGCCGCGCTCGGGCTGCCCCCGCCCGAGGTCGACGCCATGGCCAAGGCCTTCCCGCACATCGCCGCGCGCAACGTGCGCCACGCCCTCGCCGAGCTGCCCGAGCTGCGCGCGAGCGGCCTCGACGTGCCCCGCCTCCAGCTGATGTTCGACATCGTCGAACGGCTCGACGGCCTGCCCCGGCACGTCGCGCTGCACCCGTGCGGGGTCGTGCTCTCCGACTCCGTGCTGCTCGACCGCACCCCCGTCGAGGCGAGCTGGCTGGGCTTCCCGATGAGCCAGTTCGACAAGGACGACGTCGAGGAGATGGGCCTGCTCAAGCTCGACGTGCTCGGCATCCGGATGCAGTCGGCGATGGCGCACGCCGTCGCCGAGGTGGCCCGGGTCGACGACACCGGCATCGACCTCGACGACGAGGCTCAGGTGCCCTTCGACGACGAGGAGACCTTCGAGCTCGTCCGCTCGACGCGGACGCTCGGCTGCTTCCAGATCGAGAGCCCCGGACAGCGCGAGCTCATCGGCAAGTTCGGCCCCCGCAGCTTCGACGACCTCATCATCGACATCTCGCTCTTCCGGCCCGGTCCGGTCAAGAGCGACATGATCATCCCGTTCCTCGACGCCCGGCAGGGGTGGAAGGACCCCTCCTACCTGCACCCGACGCTCGTCCCCGCGCTCGAGGAGACCGAGGGCGTCGTCGTCTTCCACGAGCAGGTGCTCATGATCGTCGCGGAGACGACCGGGGTGACGCTCGCCCAGGCCGACGAGGTGCGCCGCACCCTCGGCACGCCGGCCGGCCAGGCGCAGATCGCGCAGTGGTGGCGCCCGGCTGCCCTGGCCCGCGGCTACGCCCCCGAGGTGGCCGACAAGATCTGGGAGGTGCTCAAGGCGTTCGCCTCGTTCGGCTTCTGCAAGGCGCACGCGGCGGCGTTCGCGCTGCCCACCTACCAGTCGGCGTGGCTCAAGACGCACCACCCGGCTGCCTTCCTCGCCGGCGTGCTGACCCACGATCCCGGCATGTACCCCAAGCGGCTCATCCTCGACGACGCCCGCAGCTTCGGCATCACGGTGCTCGGGCTCGACGTCAACGTCTCCACCGGCACCTACCGCTTCGAGCGCACCGAGGACGGGGGCGAGGCGATCCGGCTCTCGCTCGCCGACGTGCACGGCATCAGCGAGGCCGAGGTCGCGCAGATCGTGGCCGGCCAGCCCTACTCGAGCCTCTCCGACTTCTGGCAGCGCGCGCACGTCTCCCGACCCGTCGCGGAGAAGCTCGTGCTCGCCGGGGGCTTCGACGCCCTGCACGACATCGACCTCGGCGGCCCGTCCCGCCTCGACGAGGGCAGCTCGGGCGTCGTGGGCCGAGCCCGCCACGGGCTCGGCCGGCGCGGGCGGATCACCCGCCGCGACCTGCTGCTCCACGTCGCCGAGCTCGACCGGTGGTCGTCGTCGCAGCGGCGCTCGACCCGTCGGGTCTCCGCGGCGAGCCGGGCGTCCCGGCGGGTGACGTCCGTGTCGGCGACCGGCGACATCCGGGCGCTCGCGGCGGCGCAGTCCCAGGCGTCGGCCGGGGCTCCCGCGCACGTCGCGACCCAGCTGACGCTCGACCTCGGCGACACGCCACGCCTGTCGGCGACGAGTGGGCTGCCCGAGATGACCGGTCCCGAGCGGGTGCGGGCCGAGCTCGAGGTGCTCGGCCTCGACGCGAGCGGCCACGTCGTCGACTTCTACGGTCCGCTCCTCGACGCGCTCGGCGTCACCCGCGGCCGCGACCTCCTCTCCGGCCGCAGCGGCCGCGAGGTGTGGGTCGCGGGCGTCAAGGTCGCCACCCAGACCCCGCCGATCCGGACGGGGCGCCGCGTCGTATTCCTCACTCTCGACGACGCCACCGGGCCCGTCGACCTCACCTTCTTCGAGGACGTCCAGGGTCCGTATGCCGCCACCGTCTTCCACTCGTGGCTGCTGCTCTGCCGCGGGTTCGTCCGACGCACGGGTCCGCGGGGGATCTCGATCCGCGCCACCGGGGCGTGGGAGCTCTCCGGGCTGCAGGACGCGTGGACCGCGGGCGGCATCACGGCGGTCCGCGACGCGCTCGACGCCGCGGACCGGTCGGCCTGGGAGCGGGCTGCGGCGCTCGCCGGTCCCGACGGGTCCCCGCGCGGCGTGGGGGAGGGCCCGGACGGTCGCCGGGTGCTCGTGCACGCCTCGGGGTTCAAGCAGTCCCCGTACGCCGACATCAAACCGGCGGGCGACGACGTCAGAGGGGGCCGGGCCACCGGGTCGCTCGTGCCGTCCGACACCGCGGGCGGGCCGCCACGCAAGCTGTGGCACGCGAGCCCGGGAAGCTCGGGGCACTAGGGTGAAGACGATCCTGAACCGCTCGTGCCGCCCCGGCCACCCGATGACGCGGGGTCGGTCGGCACCGGCAGCGCAGCGGCCCCGACCCCGGGTCCGGCCCTGCCCCACGGCAACCCCACGGAGGACCCTGTGCCCGACGAGCACCGCCCCCAGCGACGTGGAGGCGTCCGCCCGACGGCGGTCGTCTCGGCCGTGGCACGCCTCGCCGACGAGCGCTCCGCGCACCTCGGCCGACCGCTCGAGGTGCTCGACCTCGGTGGCGGCACCGGCGGGGTGGCCGTCCCGCTCGCCGAGGCCGGGCACCACGTCACCGTCGTCGACCCCAGCCCCGACGCCCTCGCCGCGCTCGCCCGGCGGGCGCGCGAGGCCGGCATCGTCGACCGGGTCACCGCGGTGCAGGGCGACGGCGACTCGCTCGACGTGCTGCTCGCCGGCCGCCGTGTCGACCTCGCCTGCTGCCACGGCACCCTCGAGTTCGTCGACGACCCCGCGGCGACCCTGCGGGCCGTCGCCCAGGCGCTGGGGGACGACGGCGTGCTCTCGCTGCTCGTCGCCGGTCGCCTCTCCGTCGTCTTCGCCAAGGCCGTCGCGGGCGAGTTCGCCCAGGCCCGGGCCGCCCTCGTCGACCCGTCCGGCCGCTGGGGGAGCACCGACCCACTGCCGCGCCGCTTCGACGTCGACCAGCTCGAGGCGCTGCTCTCCGACGCCGGCTTCCACGACGTCGTCGTGCGCGGCACCAACATCCTCGGTCACCTCGTGCCCGCCCAGCTCGTCGACACCGAGGCCGACCGGGCCGCCCTCGCCGAGCTCGACGAGCTGCTCGTCGCCGGGCCGGGGCGCGAGTTCCTCCGGACGCTCGGCAATGCCCTGCACGTCACCGCACGCCGCGGCTGACGCCGGCGCGTCCCGTCGCCCCACCGGGTGCCGGGGGGTGACCCGGTGAGCCGCCGCCAGTTCACGGCGCCGACGCGGGGCAGCTCCGAGCCGCCGGACGACACGGGCTGCACCGTCCTGCACGTCGACATGGACGCCTTCTACGCCTCCGCCTCGCTCATCTCGCGTCCCGAGCTGCGGGGTCGCCCCGTCATCATCGGTGGGGCGAGCGGGCGCTCCGTCGTGCTCTCGGCCACCTACGAGGCGCGCGCCTTCGGGGTCACCTCGGCGATGCCGATGGCCCGCGCGCAGCGGCTCTGCCCCCAGGCCGTCATCATCGAGCCGGACCACCGCCGGTATGCCGCCATCTCCGAGGCCGTCATGGCCACCTTCGCGACGATCACCGACAGCGTCGAACCGCTCTCGCTCGACGAGGCGTTCCTCGACGTGGCCGGGGCCGTGCGCCGCCTCGGTCGCCCGACGCAGATCGCCGAGCAGCTGCGCGACACCATCGCCGACGAGCAGGGCATCACCTGCTCGGTCGGGGTGGCCTCGACGAAGTTCGTCGCCAAGCTCGCGTCCAACCTCGCCAAGCCCGACGGTCTCATCGTCGTGCCCCGCGACGAGGTCGTCTCCTTCCTCCACCAGCTCCCCGTCGGGGCGATCTGGGGCGTCGGCGACAAGACCGAGGAGCACCTGCACCGACTCGGCCTGCGCACCGTGGCCGACCTCGCGCACACGCCCGTCGAGACCCTCCAGCGGGCCCTCGGCGACGTGTCGGGCCGCAGCCTGCACGACCTCGCGTGGGGCCGCGACCCGCGCTCGGTCGTCCCCGAGCGGCGGGAGAAGTCCATCGGGGCCGACGAGACCTTCGCGCACGACATCGACGACCCCGTGCGCATCCACCGCGAGCTGCTCCGCCTCGCCGACCGCACGGCCGCGCGGGCCCGGTCGGCGGGGATGACGGGACGCACCGTCTCGATCAAGGTGCGCTTCGCCGACTTCACGACGATCACCCGCGCCAAGACGCTGCGCCACCACACCGACGTCTCGCGGGACATCTTCGCGACGGCGCGCGAGCTCTACGACCGGCTCGGCCTCCAACGCGCCCGGATCCGGCTCGTCGGCGTGCGCCTCGAGGGGCTCGTCCCGTCGTCCGTCGCGCCCATCCAGGCAACCCTCGACGAGCCGGAGCACGGGTGGCGGGAGGCCGACCGGGCGGTCGACCGGGCGAGCGCGCGCTTCGGCGCCGGGTCGGTGCGGCCGGCATCACTCATGCCCGACCGACCCTCGGGTTCCCAACGGGAGCGACGCGACTTATCCTGAGGGAAAGAAGTCCGCGTCGGCCGTTTCCGACATACGATTCGGGCACAGTCGATTTCGCACCAGGGAGGTGCCGGGTGGCACTTTCGGAACACGAGGAAGCCCTCCTTCAGCAGATGGAGGAGGCTCTCTACGCCGAAGACCCACGCTTTGCCTCGCGCATCGAGAAGACGAAGTCGCGAGGGCTGGGCCGAGGCCGTGTTCTGGCCGGCATCGTCGCCGGCGTCGCCGGTCTGGCGCTCGTCGTCGTCTCGGCGATGAGCAGCTACATCTGGCTCGGTGCGGTCGGCTTCGCCGTCATGGTGGCCGGGATCGTCTACGCGATCACGCCGTCCAAGACGAAGCTGGCGGCCGTCGGCACCGACGGGCAGCCCAAGCCGCGCGCCGGTGGCAAGGCCAAGGCGAACGCCTCCCGACAGGGCGGCAGCTTCATGGAGCGCCTCGAGGAACGCTGGGAGAAGCGCCGCCGCGACCAGTGGTGACCACGACGCAGCAGCGGTGAACACGATTCGGCAGTGGTCACGCCGCCCTGTCGTCGTTTCAGGGTCGTCGGTGTCGAATCAGGGTCTCGTCACGTAGACCGCGACGGCCCACGTCGCGATGATGGCGAACGCCGTCGCGAGCTCGATGCCCACGTTGAGGGCGACCGCACGGATCGCTGCCACCGTGGCGCGCCAGGCGCCGGCGTGCTCCCGACGTCGCACCCGCTCGATGGCGTAGACCGCCAGCACGAAGCCGAGCGGTGCACCGACGACCGGCACGACGAAGAAGCCGACGACCGCGACCGCGAGGGCGACCGCCACGACGGAGCCGCGCACGCCGGCGGTCCTCATCCCGCGCCCGGGCACCGTGTACTGCGTCACGAGGCCCACGGCATACCAGAGCGTGGCGAGGCCGAGGACGAGCCAACCCGGCCCGTCCTGACGTCCGAGCGCCCACAGGAGCGTCGAACCCCAGACCAGCAGAAGTCCCGGGAGCACCGGGACGACGATGCCGACGGTCCCCACGAGCATCGCGAGCAGGACGAGGACGTTCGTCGCGGTGATCATGGGTGCGCCGTCGGCGGCGTGCGGGTCGGGATGGGGTCAGGAAGGGCCGGGTCGGAGATCGCCTGCAGTGCTCAGCGTTCGTCGACGGGCGCGGAGCCCGGGACCTCGTTGAGTCGGTCCGTCTCGTCGCGGATGTCGAGAGCCTTGTCCTTCAGCGCCGGGAGGTGCTCCCGTCCGTGGTGCGCGCAGAAGAGCAGCTCTCCGCCGGAAACGAGGCGGGCGCGGATGTAGGCCTGAGCCCCACATCGGTCGCAGCGGTCAGCAGCAGTCAGTTCGGGTGCCAGTGCTGTCGTCATGTCTTCGCCTCTTTCCTCCCTCGGGGGTCTCCCGTCAGGGAAACCCTGCCATGTGCCTGCGACACTCGATGGTCCACCGGGTGGACCGGGTGTGCGTCGCGGACGTTGCAACAGTCAATCACGTGGAAACCTTCCCGATCGGCAGGCTCGGTCGGTGAGACACCCCACGGCTCGACATCGTTATGTGTCGGTGATTCGGCGCCGCCGCCCGATACGGATGCCATACCCGCTCCGCCGACCTCACCGGCGTGCCCGCGGGCGGGGCCGCGAGCCTCCCGGGGGCCGTCACCACCGGTGGTTAGGCTGCCTCTGCCAGCACGCACCCGCGGCGAACCGCTGGCCGCTTCCCGACCGAAAGAGATCGACACACCGTGGCCTCCGCCTCCCGACCCGCCCCCTCCGGCACCGGCGACTACACCGCGCGGCACCTCCAGGTCCTCGAGGGCCTCGAGGCGGTGCGCAAGCGCCCCGGCATGTACATCGGCTCGACCGACCAGCGCGGTCTCATGCACTGCCTCTGGGAGATCATCGACAACGCGGTCGACGAGGCCCTCGCGGGCGTCTGCACGGGCATCGAGGTCATCCTCGGCGGCGACGGCTCGATCGAGGTGCGCGACAACGGCCGCGGCATCCCCGTCGACGTGGAGCCGCGCACCGGCCTCTCCGGCGTGGAGGTCGTCTTCACCAAACTGCACGCCGGCGGCAAGTTCGGCGGGGCGTCGTATGCCGCCACCGGTGGACTCCACGGCGTCGGCGCGTCCGTCGTCAACGCCCTCTCCGCCCGCCTCGACGTCGAGGTCGACCGCGCCGGCAAGACGTACGGCATGAGCTTCCGCCGCGGCGAGCCGGGCACCTTCACCGACCGCTCACCGGTGCACTCGCCCGAGGCGGAGTTCACTCCCTACGAGAAGAAGAGCGCCCTGCCGGTCGTCGGCAAGGCCAAGCGCGGCGTGACCGGCTCGCGGGTGCGCTTCTGGCCCGACCGCCAGATCTTCCTCAAGGACGCCGAGCTCGACTACGACGCGATCCTCGGGCGCGCGCGGCAGACCTCCTTCCTCGTGCCCGGCCTGCGCCTCGTCATCCGCGACGAGCGTCGCCTCAAGGGCACGCCCGGTGAGGAGGGCCCCATCGAGGAGGTCTTCCAGCACGACGGAGGCATCACCGACTTCGTCGAGTTCCTCGCGCCGGACACCCCCATCACCGACGTGTGGCGCCTCGAGGGCTCCGGCACCTTCACCGAGACGGTCCCCGTCCTCGACGTCAACGGGCAGATGACCCCGACCGAGCTCGAGCGCGAGTGCGGCGTCGAGGTGGCGCTGCGCTGGGGCCAGGGCTACGACACCAAGGTCTCGTCGTTCGTCAACATCATCACCACGCCCAAGGGCGGCACCCACGTCGCCGGCTTCGAGCAGTCGATCGTCAAGGTCTTCCGCAAGCAGATCGAGGTCAACGGGCGCCGGCTCAAGGCCGGCAACGACAAGCCGGAGAAGGACGACATCCTCGCCGGCATGACCGCGGTCGTCACGGTGCGGCTGGCCGAGCCGCAGTTCGAGGGCCAGACCAAGGAGGTGCTCGGCACCAACGCCGTGCGCGCCATCGTCGCCAAGGTCGTCGAGAAGGAGCTGACCGAGCGGCTCACGTCGACCAAGCGGGGCGACAAGGCGCAGGCCGCGCTGCTGCTCGAGAAGGTCGTCTCGGAGATGAAGTCGCGCATCAGCGCGCGCCTGCACAAGGAGACGCAACGGCGCAAGAACGCCCTGGAGAGCTCGACCCTGCCCTCGAAGCTGCGTGACTGCCGAAGCACCGACGTCGAGCGTTCCGAGCTGTTCATCGTCGAGGGCGACTCGGCCATGGGCACCGCCAAGGAGGCCCGCAGCTCGGAGTTCCAGGCGCTGCTGCCGATCCGCGGCAAGATCCTCAACGTCCAGAAGGCCTCGGTCAGCGACATGCTGAAGAACGCCGAGTGCGCCTCGATCATCCAGGTCATCGGTGCCGGGTCGGGCCGCAGCTTCGACCTCTCGGCCGCGCGCTACGGCAAGGTCATCATCATGACCGACGCCGACGTCGACGGCGCCCACATCCGCACCCTGCTGCTGACCCTCTTCTTCCGCTACATGCGCCCGCTCGTCGACGCCGGGCGCGTCTACGCCGCGATGCCGCCGTTGCACCGCATCGAGGTCATCAACGCCGGCGCCAAGAAGAACGAGCTGATCTACACCTACAACGAGATGGAGATGCGCCGCACCCTGACGCGCCTGGAGAAGTCGGGCAAGAAGGTGAAGCAGCCGATGCAGCGCTACAAGGGCCTCGGCGAGATGGACGCCGACCAGCTGGCCGACACGACGATGGACCCGCGCCACCGCACGCTGCGCAAGGTGACGATGCGCGACCTCGAGGCCGCCGAGCGGGTCTTCGAGCTGCTCATGGGCAACGAGGTCGCCCCCCGCAAGGACTTCATCATCGAGTCCGCTGCCGAGGTCGACCGGGAGCGCATCGACGCCTGACGGGAGCCGTCACCACCGGCGCCGCTGTGGGTGCGCCGGCCCGACCGGGTGGCCGCAGTGCTTACGATGTGCGTGCCGGCGCTCCCGCGCGCCGGTACGCGTCGAGAAGGGGATCGATGGTGTCGAACGTCAACGCCGATGAGTCGGCGACCGACGAGCAGCAGGACGAGCAACAGGACGCGCAGCGCGACCACGTGACCGCGTCCTTCTCGGTCGCCGTGCCCGGCACCACGGCGCCGGAGGAGCCCGAGCAGCTCGCCGGCGCCCCGTCCTCACCGCACGACGACGTCGCCGTCGCGGGCATCGACAGCGTGCCCGAGCGCACCGTCCCCGCCCCGGCGCGCTACCTCACCCCCGACGAGCTGCGCTGGGCCGGCGAGAAGGTCGAGGCGATCTCCACGGCGTTCGCCTCGCGCGTCGTCGGCCAGGCGCGCCTGCAGGAGACCCTGCTCATCGCGCTGCTGACCGGTGGGCACGTGCTGCTCGAGAGCGTGCCCGGCCTCGCCAAGACGACGGCCGCCCAGACGATCGCCCAGGCCGTCGGCGGCCGCTTCCACCGCATCCAGTGCACCCCCGACCTGCTGCCGAGCGACATCGTCGGCACGCAGGTCTACAACCAGCACGCCGGCACGTTCGAGACCCAGCTCGGCCCGGTCCACGCCAACTTCGTCCTGCTCGACGAGATCAACCGCAGCAGCGCCAAGACGCAGTCGGCGATGCTCGAGGCGATGCAGGAGCGGCAGACCTCGATCGGCGACAAGAGCTACGCGCTGCCCGACCCCTTCCTCGTCCTGGCCACGCAGAACCCCATCGAGCAGGAGGGCACCTACCCGCTGCCCGAGGCGCAGATGGACCGCTTCATGCTCAAGGACGTCCTCGACTACCCGTCGCCGGCGGAGGAGGCCGAGGTGCTGCGCCGCATCGACTCGGGCGTCTTCGGCGCACCTGCCGAGCCGGTCGTCTCGACCGACGACGTGAAGCGGCTGCAGGGCCTCGTCTCCCGCGTCTACATCGACCCGGCCATCGTCAACTACATCGTCGGCATCGGCTACGTCACCCGTCACCCGCAGGACTACGTCGAGCCGCGGCTCGCCGGTTACGTCGAGTTCGGGGCGAGCCCCCGCGCGAGCATCGCCTTCACGAGCGCGGCGCGTGCCCGGGCCCTCGTCGACGGGCGCAACCACGTGGTGCCCGACGACGTCAAGGCGCTGACCCACCGCGTGCTGCGCCACCGCGTCACCCTCGGCTTCGAGGCGGCCGCCGACGAGGTGGCCGTCGAGAGCGTCATCGACGCCATGGTCGCCGGGATCCGCACGCCCTGACCGGGCCGGGCGAGGACGTGACATGACGACGCTGCTGACGCGGGTGAAGAGCAAGCTCTTCGTCCACGCGCGCCGCCGCTCGCGCAGCCTCCTCGAGGGCGAGTATGCGTCGGTCTTCCACGGTCGCAGCCTCGACTACGACGACCTGCGCGACTACGTGCCGGGCGACGAGGTGCGCGACATCGACTGGCGCGCGACCGCACGCCACCAGTCGCCCCTCGTCAAGCGCTACGTCGCGAGCCGCAAGCAGAACCTCATGCTCGTCGTCGACACCGGCCGCGGCATGGCGGCCTCGACCCGAAGCGGCGAGCCCAAGTCGGCCGTCGCGATCGCGGCCGCCGGCCTCGTCGGCTACCTCGCGCACCGCCACGGCGACCTCGTCGGCCTCGTCCGCGGCACCGCCACGTCGACGGTCGCGCACGAGCTGCGCGGCAGCGAGGCGCACCTCGAGCAGCTGCTCCGCGCCGTCGAGTCCGCCACCCGGGTCGACGGGGAGCAGAGCAACCTCGCGACGCAGCTGCGCTGGATCGTGCGCACCGTGCGCCGCCGCCTCGTGCTGCTCGTCGTGGCCGACGACAGGGACCTCGACCCCGAGCTCGACGACCTGCTCCGTCGCCTGCACGCCCAGCACGAGATCCTCTGGCTCACGGTGGAGGACGCGGACCCGACCTCGATCGGGGGCGAGCGCACGGCATACGACGTCGCGGACGCCTACACGCTGCCGACGCTCGTGCGCCTCGACCCGAAGGTGCGCCAGGCGTACGCCGCGACGGTGGAGGCGCGCGTGCGGCGCACGACCGAGCTGCTCGACCGGCGCGGCATCAACCACGGCCGTCTCGGCTCGTCCGACGAGGTCGTCACGACGGTCTTCGCCCTGCTCGAGAGACAGCGCCGTGCGCGCCGCTGATGCCCCGCCGCCGGGCTTCTACGCCCCGGACCCGTATGCCGCCCACTGGCTGTGGGTGGGCATCGGCGCGGTCGCGCTCGTCGCCGCCTGGTACGCCTGGGTCTGGTGGTCGACGCGGGAGCGCCCCGTCGTGGTGCCGCCCCGCGTCACGCCCGACCGCCTCAGCCGGCTGCGGGCCGACTACACGCGACAGATCGACCTCGTGCTCGACCGGGCGGCGGCCGGCGAGATCACGCAGCGTCGCGCGCACCAGCAGCTGAGCGTGCTCGTGCGCCACTTCGTCCAGGAGGTCTCGGGCATCCACGCACCGACGATGACCCTGACCGAGCTCAACGCGTCCGGGTCGCGCCTCACCCCCGTCTCCGAGGTCGTGGGGGCGCTCTACCCGGGGGAGTTCGGTCCCCGCGAGACCGCGACGCTCGTGGGCGCCGGCACCGTGGCCAAGGCGGTGGTCGCGCGATGGAGCTGACCGGTCTCGACCTCAGGTGGCCCGGGCTGCTCGCCGTCGGCGCGCTCGTCGCCGTCGCGGTGGCGTATGCCGTGCACCGCCGGCTCGCGCGCCGGTCGGCCCGGGCGGCGGCGGCGGTCGCCAACAGCGACACCCTGACCGCCCTGCCGGAGTTCCGGCGGGCGCTGCGGCTGCACCGGGTCCGCATGACCGTGCTCGCCGTGAGCGCCGTGCTGCTCGGCGGTGCCGCGCTCGTCGGCGCGGCGCGCCCGCTCGACACGACCGTCGAGAAGCCGCAGACGCGCAGCCGCGACATCATGCTGTGCCTCGACATCTCCGGGTCGATGGCCGCCTACGACGCCACGCTCGTCACGACCTTCAAGACCCTCGTCAAGAGCTTCGAGGGCGAGCGCATCGGCCTCGTCATCTTCAACAGCTCGGCCGCCACCGTCTTCCCGCTCACCGACGACTACGACTTCATCAACGACGAGCTCGACGACGCGTCCAAGGCCCTGGGCGGCGACCCCGAGTTCGAGTCGTTCTTCGCCGGCACCTTCAACGGGCGGGGCACCTCGCTCATCGGCGACGGCCTCGCGACGTGCGTGTCGAGCTTCGACAAGGTCGACCTGCAGCGGGCCCGCTCGGTGGTCTTCGCCACCGACAACCACGTCGCGGGCCGCCCCGTCATCGAGCTCGACGAGGCGGGCGAGCTCGCCAAGGCCAAGGGGGTGCGCGTCTACGGGCTGAACCCCGAGGAGAGCGGTCCGGACGACGAGGCCGTCGAGATGCGCGAGGTCGTGACGGGCACCTCGGGGCGCTACTACCCGATGAGCGACCAGTCGGCCATCAGCGGCATCGTCGACTCCGTCCAGGCCCAGGAGGCCACCCTCATCGACGCGGCGTCCCGGGCCCTCTACACCGACGACCCCACGGTGCCGATCGCCCTCGCGGGGGTCGGCCTCGTCGGGCTCATCGGCGCGAGCCGGAGGTGGGGGTCGTGAGCTTCCTGCCCGTGGCGCCGTGGCCGGTGCTGCTCGTGCTCGTCGTCGCGGCGCTCGCGGCCGTGTGGTGGAACCCGACGTCGCGCTCGGTGCCCGGCGAGTCGCGCAGCACGCACTGGCGCCTCACGGCGGTGGTGCTGCTCCTCGGCGTCGCCGCGGTGCGCCCGGCGGTGGCGGGGGAGCAGGTCGACACGACGGCCGCCAACCTCAACGTCTACTTCGTCGTCGACACGACGAGCAGCATCATCGCCGAGGACTACGGCGACGGGGCGCCGCGCGTCAGCGGCGTGGCGAGCGACATCGCGGCCATCGCGCAGGCCCTGCCCGGCGCCCGCTACTCGGTGCTCACCTTCGACCAGGCCGCCCGGGTGCGCCTGCCGCTGACGACCGACACGACCGCACTCGACGCGGCCGTGGAGACCCTGCTGCCCGAGTCGTACGAGGCGTCGCGGGGCACGTCGGTGAGCGAGGCGAACGACCGGCTCAAGACGCTGCTCCAGCAGGCCGACGCGCGCACCCCGGAGCGGGGTCGCGTCGTCTACTACTTCGGCGACGGGGAGCAGACGGCCCCCGACGCGCCCGCACCCTTCGACATCGACCGCTCGCTCGTCAACGGGGGAGCGGTGCTCGGCTACGGCACGACCGGGGGCGGCCGGATGAAGGCGACGCGCTCGCGCTTCGACACGAGCAACGACTACATCAAGGACCCCACGACGGGCGAGGACGCCCGGTCGGTCATCAGCGAGGACACCCTGCGCGACATCGGCACCCAGCTCGGCCTGCCCTACCTGCACCGCGAGTCCGGCGACCCGATCGCCCCGGCCGTGGCGGGCGTCGACCTCGACCGGTTCGGCACGAGCGAGCAGATCGAGAAGCAGAAGGTGCTCGGACGACGTGAGCTCTACTGGCCCCTGCTGCTCGGCGTCGCGGGCCTCGCGGCTTGGGAGGTCGGGGCCGGGGTCACGGCCCTGCTACAGACCCGGCGACGGAAGGGGACGAGCCGATGACCGTGCTCGACGACCGCCCGGCCCGATCGGGCGACGGCCCCGACCCACGTGCCACCGGGGCGTCCGCGGCCAACGGGGAGCGACCGTCTCGCCGTGGGGCGTGGCGGCGTCGCGCTCGGCGACCGCTGCCGCCGCGGCTGCGCCGCCGGCGCCGGCGGCTGCTCCTCGCGTCGGCCCCCGTCGTCGTGCTGCTCCTGCTCGCCGCCGTGCGCCTCGTCTCGCTCAACCTCGTCGCCGCTCAGGCCATCGACGGCTACGCAGCGGGTGACAAGCCGCGGACCCTCGCCTGGGGCGAGCGCCAGGGCTGGGTCAACGTCGTGGAGCCGTTCCGCAGCCCCTTCGCCATCGGTGACGCGCACGTGCTGTCCGGCCACTTCGAGCTCGCCCGCCCGTGGTTCGAGCAGGCCTTCGAGCAGGTGCCCAAGGGTGGCCTCGACGACTGCAAGGTGCGCGTCAACCTCGGCCTCACCTACGAGGCGCTCGGCGACCAGGCCAAGGCCCGGGAGCGCACCGACGAGTGGAAGCAGTTCTACGACAAGGGGATCGCCATCACGAGCGAGCGACCGCCCCTGTGCGAGGCCCCCGAGGGTGGCCAGACCGGTGAGCAGCTGGAGTCGGCCCAGCAGCGCATGGAGGAGAAGAGCTCGGGCGCCGAGCCGGACCAGCCTCCGCAGCCGCAGGAGCAGCGGGACCAGCCCGCCCCCGACCAGCCGACCCAGCCCGCGCCGGCGCCCGGCAGGACCCCCAGCCAGGAGGAGCAGGACTACCTCAAGGAGCAGCAGCGCCGCAACACGATCGAGCGCAACCAGCAGCAGGGCCAGGACGACACCTCGCCGGGCGACGGCGGGCCGACCTACCCCAAGCCGTGGTGACCGTCAGAACCACGCCTCCAGCAGGGTGGCCGCGTGCTCGTGCACCTCGACGGCCTTCTTGCCGCACGACTCCGGGCGGGTGAGCCCGGCGCTGCGGCGCGTGACCCCGATGCGCCAGCGGCGGCGGTCGGTGTGGGTGACGATGACCTCCCACCCGTCGTCGGTGGCCTCGGCCGGTCCGGCCCAGAGCGCGCCGAGACGCGTCTCGCCGAGGTGCTCGCGCACGAACGACTCGGCGCACTGCGAGGCGGCTGGCAGGCCCGAACGCCCGCGGTCGTGGGTCGGTCCCAGCAGCTCGAGGGGCGTGTGCCCGGTCGTGCTCGCCGAGAGCACCCACTCCGCCGCCACGTCGTCGAGTCGCGCGTAGGTCTGGCCCCACGGCAGCAGCACGGCGGTCGGCGCGAAGCGGTGCCCACCCGTGTGCGAGACCTCCCAGACCCGGCCGGGGGCCCGGCGAGCCGCGTGCGCCGCCAGCGGCCGGCCGCGCACGGCGCAGCACACGTCGCGGCGGCCGTTCGTGCAGACGAGCAGGGTGGGCTCGCCCTCGCGGGCGCCCGGCAACGAGGCCTCGACGAGCGCCCGGTTGCCGCGGGCGAGGGCCGCCCAGTCGAGGCCGAGCAGGTCGCCGACGTGCGGCAGGTCGGCGACGAGCAGCCAGGCCTCGTCGGGCGGGCCACCGGCGTGGGCGAGCAGCACCCGGCGCGGGCCCTCGTGCACCGGGTGGCCGCCGGGGCGACGGATCAGCATGAAGCGGCCGCCCGCCCGCGTCGTGCGGGCCTCGAGCTCGCCGGCCAGCTCGACGTCGAGGTGCGACTCCCGTGCCGCGTCGCGACCCCACGGGCCGGGCTGCTCCACGACGACGAAAAAGGTCGCCGCGGCCGCCGTGCCGTAGGCGCTCGTCCCATCGTGGTCGAAGAGCACCGAGCACGCGTCGGAGGCCGGTGTGGCGTGCCCCGTCGTGGCCGGGTGGCGGCCCTGCTCGTCGGCGGTGGTCACTCGCTGCCTCCCGGGTCCGATCCCTCGGCGGCGGGCACGTCGCCCGCCCCGCCGCTGCCCTGAGCGCTGCCCTGACCGCCCGGCGTCGGGTCCGCCGCGGGGGGCGGCCCCGCCACGTGGGCGATGACCGTCGTCGTGGGCAGGCCGGAACCGTCGCGGCGCCCCTCGGCCGCCGGCAGCTCGATGGCGACGCCGTTCGCGGCGGCCGCGCGCACCGGCGTGTTGCCGGCGAACGCGAGCACGAGGGTGTCCTCACCCTTGAGGAAGCGGTGGCAGCGCACGCCACCGGTGGCACGCCCCTTGGCGGGGTACTCGGCATACGGCGTCACCTTGAGCGACCCGCCCTCGGTGCCCGGCAGCGCCCCCGACGAGCCGGACGACGTGACGACGACACCCTCGCGGGTCGGGTCGACGACGCCGAAGAAGACGGCCCGCCCGAAGCCGCCCAGCTTGATGCCGGCCATGCCACCGGCCGAGCGGCCCTGCGGTCGCACGGACCTCGCCGGGAAGCGCAGCAGCTGGGCGTCGCTCGTGAGGAAGACCAGGTCGAGGTCGTCGCGGTCGGCGACGGCGGCCCCGACGACCCGGTCGCCGTCCTTGAGGCTGATGATGTCCCAGTCGTTGGTCTTCGGGGCGTCCGGCGTGACGCGCTTGACGACACCGCTCGCGGTGCCGAGCGCCACGACGGGCGCGTCCGCACCGATCGGCACGATGGTGAGCGGCTCCTCGCCCTTGGCGAGGTCGACGTACGCCGCGAGGGGCGCGCCACCGGAGAGGGCGGGCGCGCCGTTCGTCGGCGGCAGCGTCGGCAGGTCGAGGGCGGAGAGGCGCACCATGCGGCCGGCGCTCGTGACGAGGCCGAACTCCCCGCGGGCCGTGGTGCGCACCGCGCCGACCACGACGTCGTGCTTGGCCCGCGACCCCTCGGCCGTCACCGGCTCGGCGGTGCCGGTGCGGGCGAGCAGCCCGGTGCCGCTCAGCAGCACCCAGCAGGGGTCGTCGGCGACCTCGAGGGGCGTCGCCGAGGTGGCGGCCGCGTTGGCACCGGAGCTCTCGAGGAGCACGGTGCGCCGCGGCGTGCCGTGCGCCTTGGCGACGTCGGCGAGCTCGCTGCTGACGAGCTTGAGCAGCAGCTTCTCGTTCTCGAGCAGCGCGCGCAGCTCCTCGATGGCGCGCTCGAGGTCGGCCTTCTCGGTCTCGAGCTCGATGCGCGAGAACTTCGTCAGGCGCCGCAGCTGGAGGTCGAGGATGTAGGTGGCCTGGGCCTCGGAGAGGTCGAAGACCTCCATGAGGCGGGTGCGGGCCGTCGCGGCGTCGTCGGAGCCGCGGATGACCTGGATGACCTCGTCGATGTCGACGATGGCGATGAGCAGGCCCTCGACGAGGTGCAGGCGCTCCTCCCGCTTCGCGAGCCGGTGCTCGGTGCGCCGGCGCACGACCGAGGTGCGGAAGTCGACGTAGACCTTGAGGAGGTCCTTGAGGCCCATCGTGCGGGGCTGGCCCTCGACGAGCGCGACGTTGTTGATGCCGAAGTTCTCCTCCATCGGCGTCAGCTTGTAGAGCTGCTCGAGCACGGCGTCGGGGTTGAAGCCGTTCTTGATCTCGATGACGAGCTGCAGCCCGTTCGCGCGGTCGGAGAGGTCCTTGAGGTCGGCGATGCCCTGCAGCTTCTTGCCCTGGACGAGGTCCTTGATCTTGTCGATCACCTTCTCGGGCCCGACGAGGTAGGGCAGCTCGGTCACGACGATGCCCTTGCGGCGCGGCGTGATCGACTCGATGCGCGCCGTCGCGCGGGTGCGGAAGCTGCCGCGTCCCGTGAGGTAGGCGTCGCGGATGCCCTCGAGGCCGACGATCTTGCCGCCGCACGGCAGGTCGGGCCCCGGCACGAACTTCATGAGGTCCTCGAGCGAGCAGGACGGGTTCGCGATGAGGTGCCGCGCCGCCCCGATGACCTCGACGAGGTTGTGCGGGGGCATGTTCGTGGCCATGCCGACGGCGATGCCGGCCGCGCCGTTCACGAGCAGGTTCGGGTAGGCGGCCGGCAGCACCTCGGGCTGTAGCTGCGTGTCGTCGTAGTTCGGCACGTAGTCTACGGTGTCCTCGTCGAGCCCCGAGACCATGAGCAGCGCGGCGGCCGCCATGCGGGCCTCGGTGTAGCGGGCCGCGGCGGGCCCGTCGTCGAGCGAGCCGAAGTTGCCGTGGCCGTCGACGAGCGGCAGGCGCAGCGTGAACGGCTGCGCCATGCGCACGAGGGCGTCGTAGATTGCCTGGTCGCCGTGCGGGTGGTACTTGCCCATCACCTCGCCGACGACGCGCTGGCTCTTGACGTGCCCGCGGTCGGGCCGCAGGCCCAGCTCGTTCGCGCCGTAGAGGATGCGCCGCTGCACCGGCTTGAGGCCGTCGCGGGCGTCGGGCAGGGCCCGGGAGTAGATGACGCTGTAGGAGTACTCGAGGAAGGCGTTCTGCATCTCCTCCTCGACGTCGATGCCGACGATCTTCTCCTCGAAGTCCTCGGGAGGAGGCGGGGTGGTCGTTCGTCGGGCCATGCCGGGGGGTGCTCCTTGCCTAGCGGGTCAACGCCCCATCTTCGCGCAGGCCGCTCACGCGTCCTCACCTGCCACGCCGAAACGACCCCAGTGGGCCACCTCGCTCCCGGTGCGCCGGTGCCGGCGCAGGCTCGGGCTCCTCGGTCCCGGGACGGCATACCCCATCGCGACGACGCCGACGACGGTGCGGCTGCCCGGGATGCCGAACGCGGCGTGCACGGCCGCGTGGCGCTCGGGCGGCACCCCGAAGAACAGGCTGCCCAGGCCCTCGTCGGTCGCCGTGAGCAGCAGCAGGAGCGAGGCCATGCCCGTGTCGACGTCCCAGTAGGGCACGGGCCAGCGGGCCTCGTCGCGGTCGGTCCAGCCCTTGTCGGGGGCGGCGTAGCGGTCGAGGTAGGCGTCCTTGTGCGAGAGGCAGAGCACGAGCACGGGCGCGTTCCGGATGCCGTCCAGCCAGGCGTCCGGCGCCGCGCCGGGCCCCGTCGTGGCCGCCCAGAACGCGTCGCGCTCGGCCGGAGCCGTGAGCACGACGAAGTCCCAGCCCTGGCTGAAGCCGGCGCTGGGGGAGCGCACGGCGTTGTCGAGGCAGCGCTGCACGACCTCACGGGCCACCGGGCGGTCCGGGTCGTAGCGGCGGACCATGCGGCGGGTGCGGACGACCTCGGTGAACTCCATGCGAGCAGACTGCCATCCGGGTGGCCCCCGCAGCCCGACGTGACACGATGTGCGCATGACGGCTGGCGGGTTCAGCGACGACACGGGTGCACTCGAGCGGGTCTCGGCCCGGGCCACGGGGGCGCCGGTCGAGTGGGAGGCCGACGTCGTGCTCCGCGACGGCACCGTCGCGCACGTACGGCCGATCACCCCCGAGGACGCCGAGGGCATCCGGCACTTCCACAGCCGGCAGTCCGCGGAGTCGATCTACCTGCGCTTCTTCGCGCCGCTGCGCGAGCTGAGCGAGCGTGACGTCCACCGGTTCACGCACGTCGACCACCACGACCGGGTGGCCCTCGTCGCGACCCTCGACGGCGAGATCATCGGCATCGGGCGCTACGACCGCATCGAGCCCGGCTCGGCCGAGGTGGCCTTCAACATCTCCGACCACTACCAGGGCAAGGGCATCGGGTCGGTGATGCTCGAGCACCTGGCGGCCATCGCGCAGGAGATGGGCATCAACCGGTTCGTCGCCGAGGTGCTGCCCCAGAACCGCAAGATGCTCACCGTCTTCAAGGAGGCGGGCTACGAGGTCACGCACCACATCGAGGACGGCGTCGTCGAGGTGAGCTTCGACATCTCGCCGACCGAGCAGAGCAAGGCGGTGCAGCTGTCGCGCGAGCACCGTGCGGAGTCGAGGAGCATGCACACGATCCTCTTCCCGGAGCGGGTCGCCATCATCGGCGCGAGCCGGCGCGCGGAGTCGATCGGTGCGCTCGTGATGCGCAACATCCTCGCGGCGGGCTTCCAGGGCGAGCTCTACCCGATCCACCGCGTGGCCGACCGGATCCAGGGCGTGCCCGCCTACCCCTCGATCCACGACGTGCCGCAACCCGTCGACCTCGCCATCGTCGTCGTGCCCGCCGCGCAGGCGGTCGACGTCGTCAAGGACTGCGGCAAGGCCGGGGTGAAGGCCCTGCTCGTGCTCTCGGCGGGGTTCGCCGAGGCCGGCGAGGAGGGCGTGCGCCTCCAGGAGAAGCTGCGCCGCCGGGTGCGCCGCGCGGGCATGCGCATCGTCGGGCCGAACAGCTTCGGCATCGTCAACAACGACCCGTCGGTGCGGCTCAACGCCACGCTCGCGACCGTCATCCCCGAGCAGGGGCGCCTCGGCCTGTTCGCCCAGAGCGGCGCGCTCGGCGTCGCGGTGCTCGCCTCCGCCGCCCGCCGCGGCCTCGGCATCTCGGTGTTCGCCTCCGCGGGCAACCGCGTCGACGTGTCGGGCAACGACCTCATGCAGTACTGGATCGACGACCAGGAGACCGACACCGTCGGGCTCTACCTCGAGTCGATGGGCAACCCGCGCAAGTTCTCGCGGATCGCCCGCCACCTCGCGACGGTCAAGCCGGTCATCGTCGTCTCCTCGGGCGTCTCGAGCTTCGCGGCCCCGCCCGGGCACCGCACCCGTGTCACCAACGTGCCGCCGCAGGCGTTCCGGGCCCTGCTGCGCCAGGCCGGCGTCATCCGGGTCGAGAACGTGCACCAGCTCTTCGACGTCGCCCAGCTGACGCTGCACCAGCCGCTGCCCAAGGGCGACCGCGTCGCCATCGTCGGCAACTCCGACGCGCTGGGCGCCCTGAGCGCGAGCGCCTGCCTCAGCTGGGGCCTCAAGGTCACCCACGGACCCGTCTCGCTCCAGCCGCAGGCGTCGGCCGAGGAGTTCGCGGCCGCCCTCGACGCCGCCTTCGCCGACCCCGAGGTCGACAGCGTCGTCGCGGCGTTCATCCCGCCCCTCGTCACCCCGGACGAGGACGTGCACGAGGCCGTGCGCAACATCGTCGCCGACCACGAGAAGCCCTGCGTGGCGACCTTCCTCGGCATGCGCGGCGTCGGTGACGGCCTGTCCTACGAACAGCACGGGCAGCGGCGGTCGGTGCCGGCGTACTCGATGCCGGAGGACGGCATCCGTGCCCTCAACGCGGTGACGCGCTACGCGCAGTGGCGCCAGCGCGACCGGGGCACGCCGGTCGCGCCCGTCGGCGTCGACCGGCTGCGGGCCGAGCGCCTCCTCGAGGGCTACCTCGCGGGCTGTCCCGACGGGAGGGCGCTGACGCGCGAGGAGACGCGCGAGCTGCTCGGCGCCTACGGCATCCGGGTGTGGCCGGCGGTCGAGGTGACCGACGCCGCGAGCGCGGTCGCGGCCGCCGACGAGCTGACCTACCCGGTCATCCTCAAGTCGACCTCGCCCATCGTGCGCCACCAGCCGGGGCTCGTCGGCGTGCGCGGCGACCTCGTCGACGCCGAGTCGGTGCGCGACGCGCACGCGTCGCTGAGCGAGCGCCTCGGCCCGCTCGGCGCCGACCGCTTCGTCGTGCAGCGCATGGCCGTGCCCGGGGTGTCGTGCGTCATCCGGGCGAGCGAGGACCCGCTCTTCGGGCCCGTCGTCAGCTTCTCCGTGGCCGGACCGCCCACCGAGCTGCTCGGCGACGTCGCGCACCGCATCCCGCCGCTCACCGACGTCGACGTCACCGACCTCATCGACGGCGTCAAGGCCGCGCCGCTGCTCGGCGGCCACCGCGGCGCCGCGCCGGTGCACCGGGCCGCCCTCAGCGACCTCGTGGCGCGGCTCTCGGTGCTCGCCGACGACCACCCCGAGCTCGCGTCGGTCGAGCTCAACCCGGTCAACGCGTGGACCGGCGGCGTGGACGTGCTCGGGGCCGAGGTCGTCGTGCGCCCCGCACTCGTGCGCAAGGACCCCGGCCGTCGACGGATGACCTGAGCGTCGTCCCGGACCCGGGTCGTCGGGGGAGGCGGCCGATCGGGCCTGTGGGCGGCGCGGGCCGGGTCACGGCCGGCAGGTGCAAGGATGGGGCCATGCGACACGCCAGCCCGGGCACCGGCCGAACCCTTCCGACGGACCTCACCGAGGCCATCACCCGGGCCGGGTACTACCCCGCGCTCGTGTGCGACGTCGTCGAGTCGGCGCTCGCCGACGAGGAGGTCGTCTCGCACCTCGTGCACCAGGAGACGACGTTCGACCACGAGACCGTGCGCCGCCACGTCACCGTCCTCGTCATCACCCCGAAGCGCCTCGTCATCGCGCACGCCGACGACCACGCCGAGTCCGAGGACAAGCTGATGGCGACCGCGACGACAGAGACGGTGCCGCTCGCGGCCGTCCGGGGCGTCATGCTCACGCACGTCGTGGCCCAGCCCGACACCTTCACGCCGGGCACGCACGGGCGTGACCTCACACTCACCCTCGGCTGGGGCGCCGTCAGCCGGCTCGACATGATCCCCGCCCAGTGCGGCGACCCCGACTGCACGGCCGACCACGGCTTCGAGGGCACCATCGCCTCCGACGACATCTCGCTGCGCGTCAGCTCGGCCGCCGACGGCGAGGACGCCGTGGGCCACGCGATGAGCTTCGCGCGGACGCTGTCCGCGAGCATCGGCGGCGGCTCCCCCCTCTGACGCGTGACCGCCCTGCCCGACGCCGCGACGCGTCCCCCCGACTGGTCCGCCGGCACCCTCGCCTCGGTGCTGCCCTCCGTCGCCGACCGCCTCGGCGTGAGCCGGTATGCCGGCCGCGACGTCTTCGACCTCCCCGCGGTGCCGCGCACCGTCGTCGTGCTCGTCGACGGGCTCGGGCACGACCTGCTGCGCCAGCGCAGCGGTCACGCACCCTTCCTGCGCAGCCACCTCGGCGGCGCGGCGCGGGTGCCCTGCGGCTTCCCGTCCACGACGGCGACGTCGATGGGCACCTTCGGCACGGGCCTGCCGCCGGGAGCGCACGGTCTCGTCGGCATGCAGGTGCTCGACCCGGACACCGACCGGCTGCTCAACGAGCTGTCGTGGGAGGACGGTCCGGACCCGCGACGGTGGCAGCCGAACGAGACGGTCTTCGAGGCCGCCGAGAACGCCGGCGTCACCGTGACGATGGTCGGGCCGCACTACTTCGACGGGTCGGGCCTGACGACGGCGGCGCTCCGCGGCGCCGGCTTCCGGGCCGCGCGCAGCATCGACGACCGCGTCGACGCCGCGGTGGCGGCCGTGCGCGCGACGCCCCGCTCGCTCGTCTACCTCTACTGGGGCGAGGTCGACAAGGTCGGCCACGTGCACGGGTGCCAGTCGTGGCAGTGGGGCGACGAGGTCGAGTCCGTTGACGCGGCCCTGCGACGGCTCTGCGCCAGCGTGCCGGACGACACGTCGGTCGTCGTGACGGCCGACCACGGCATGGTCGACGTGCCGTTCGCCGACCGCGTCGACCTCGCGCACGAGCCCGCCCTCATGTCGGGGGTGCGCCACCTCGGCGGCGAGGCGCGCAACCTCCAGCTCTACACGGACGCCGGTGCGGCAGCAGACGTCGAGCAGGCCTGGACGGCGCGCTTCGGCGAGCGGGTCCGCGTGCTGACCCGTGAGCGCGCCGTCGAAGAGGGCTGGTTCGGCACGGTGCGTCCCGACGTGCTCGGCCGCATCGGCGACCTCGTCGTCGTGACCAGCGGGACGTTCGCGATCGTCCACTCCGGGCTCATGCGCCGGGAGGTCGTCGCGCTCCTCGGCCTGCACGGGTCGACGAGCGAGGCCGAGATCGCCGTGCCGGTCGTCGTCGTGCCGCCGCGTCGTGGCTAGGGTGGTGCCTCGTGGCTGAGCTCGTCTTCTTCTCCGGGACCATGGACTGCGGCAAGTCGACCCTCGCCCTGCAGATGGACCACAACCACCGCGTGCGGGGGCGGGTGGGCCTCATCTACACGAAGATGGACCGCGCCGGCAGCAACGTGCTCAGCTCGCGCCTCGGCCTCTCGACGGGGGCCCTCGAGGTCGGCGACGACCTCGACTTCTGGGAGTCGATCGTCGGCCGGGCCACGGCCGGCACGCGCATCGACTACCTCATCTGCGACGAGGCGCAGTTCTACACCTGCGACCAGGTCGAGCAGCTCGCGCGCATCGTCGACGAGATGGAGGTCGACGTCTTCGCCTTCGGGATCACGGCCGACTTCCGCACCGAGCTCTTCCCGGGGAGCAAGCGCCTCATCGAGCTCGCCGACAAGGTGCAGGTGCTGCAGGTCGAGGCCCTGTGCTGGTGCGGCCGCCGCGCGACGACCAACGCCCGCGTGCTCGACGGCGTCATGGTCGTCGAGGGGGAGCAGGTCGTCGTCGGCGACACGAAGCCGGGCACGACGGGTCTCGTGGAGTACGAGGTGCTGTGCCGACGGCACTACATGCGGCGGATGACCTCGCACGCGGCCAAGGCCGCCGCGATCTCGCCGGAGGTGCTGCCCTTCGACCTCGACGTCTGCCCCCTGCCGCCGCTGCCGGTCACCCAGGCCGACTGACGCCGCCGGCACCCGGGCGGGGGGAGCGCCGGGGTCAGTCGCCCTTGCGGCCGAACATGATGTCGTCCCAGCTCGGCACGCCGGGACGGCCCGACTTGCGCGCGGCCGGCTTCGGCTTCGGGATGCCGGGGCGCGGGCGGTCCTTCGTCGACGCGGCCGCCGGGGTCGCCGGGGTCGCAGCGGCTGCCGGGGGCGCCGGGGTCGCCGGGGTCGCCGGGGTCGCCGGGGTCGCCGGGGTGCGGCGCTCGATGACGTCGTCGTGCTCGGGCTCGGTCACCCGCGCGGCCTGCGTGGCCTGCGTTGACGCCGGGGCGTGCTCCTCGCGGGGTGCGGCGTCGGCCAGCAGGTCGGGCAGGATGTCGGGCCGGTCGTCGACGGGCGCCTCGGTGGCCGGCGCGTCGGCAACCCGGGCCTCGTCGGTTGCCTCGTCGGTTGCCTCGGCGGACTCGTCGGACTCGCCAGCCGCGTCCTGGGGTGCAGCTTCCTCGGGTGCGGGGACGTCCGTCACGTCGTCCTCGGCCGGCTCCTCGACGGGCAGGCCGGTCCCGGCGACGGGCTCGTTCGACTCCGCGTCCGGCTCGACCGACTCGGTGGCTCCAGAGACGACCGGCTCGGCGGCGGGCTCTGCGGTGGGCTCGGCGGTGGGCTCGGGCGGGAGGGTCTGGCGCACCGGCTGGGTGGCCTCGGTGCGGCGGGCCTGGCGCTGCGCGGCCTCGACGCCGATGCGGTCCTCGGCGGCGCCGGTCTTGACCACCTCGGGGTCGTCCTCGGGGTGGGTGTGCGCGGCGGGAGGCAGCTCGTCGCGGGGGTCGCGGGCCAGCTCCTCGAGCGGCAGCGCCTCCTCGGGGGCGCTCTCCAGTCCCGGCACGTCAGCCGACTTCGGCCGACGACGGCGGCCCCGCTGGGCGCTGCGCTCGCGCATCGCGGCCATCAGGTCGACGGTCTCGCCCTCGCGGCGGCGCACCGGGGTCGCGGCCGACACGCCGCCCTCGGCCTCGACGTCGTAGACGCGGCTGGGCCGGCTCGGGGCGGACAGGTGCGGGGCGGGGATGGGGCCGGGGGCCTGCTGGTCCTCGTCCTCGCTGAGCCACCTCGCCTCGTCGTCCGTCGCCGACACCGTGCGGGCGAGCGGGTCGAAGTGCCAGGCGGCCTCGCGCTCGCGGCCGCCGGCGGCGAAGAGGAGCAGCACGGTCCACGCGCCCTTGTCGGTGCGACGTGAGTCCCAGCGGGCGGAGCCGGCGTCGATGGCCCGCGAGCGCAGGCGCTCTGCGACGCGGGCGTCGAGGGTCTGCGCCGAACCGCCGGTCGCACCCCGCGAGCGCAGGCGTACCTGGCGGGCGAGGCTCGCGACGTGCTCGCGCTCGGCGAGGATCGGGCCCTCGTAGCGGTGCACCTTCTCGACGGGCCAGTCCGCGCGCTCGGCGACCTCCTCGGCCGTCAGGCCGGCCCGGATCATGGCCTGGACGTCCTTGGGGCGCAGGCCACCGGAGATCTCGATCTGCAGCTGTCCCAGACGCGGACGGTCACGACGCGCGGCCGCGCGCAGCGGCTCGTCGAGCGGGACGGCATACCTGTTGCCCTCGTCGTCGGCCAGCAGCAGGTGCGATCCGTCCTCGTGGACGCCGACGAGCCTGAGGTGCTGCATGGGTGGGTCTCCCGGGAACGTGTCTGCGTGTCGTGCGGTGGTCGTGCCCCGCTGCCGGGCGTCGCTCACGGCGATTCGGCGGGTGCTGTGCAGTCGAGCATGCCACCGGCGCGGGCACCCGCCAAAGCGACCACGCCGCACAGGTACCGTTTGCTCTGGCATGCCCACCACCTTCGCGTCCGCCCAGCTCGCCCTCGACATCGTCGGCGTGTTCGTCTTCGCGCTCTCCGGCGGCCTCGTGGCGGTCAAGAAGCGCTTCGACCTCTTCGGCGTCATCGTCCTGGCCTGCGCGGCCGCCCTCGGTGGCGGCATCGTGCGCGACCTGCTCATCGGCGACATCCCGCCCGTCGGCATCAGCGACTGGCGCCTCCTGACGGCGGCCGCGCTCGGCGGCCTCGTCACCTTCCTCTTCCACCCCGGCGTCGAGCGGATCACCCGCTTCGTGCGCGTGCTCGACGCGGCGGGGCTTGCGGCCTTCGCGGTCGCGGGCAGCCTCAAGGCCGTCACGACGGTCGGCGTCTCGCCCATCGCCGCCGTGCTCGTCGGCGTCATCACCGCGATCGGCGGCGGTGTGCTGCGCGACCTGCTCGCCGGGCAGGTGCCCGAGGTGCTGCGCCGCGAGCTGTATGCCGTGCCGGCCATGCTCGGCGCCGTCATCATCGTCGTCGCCGCCCGCGTCGGCTCGCTGCAGGACTGGGTGCTGTGGACGGCGGTGGCGCTCGTCTTCGCGGTGCGCATGCTGGCCGTGCGCCTCGACCTCAACGCGCCGACGCCCCTCCGCTCGACCCCGGGCCCCTAGACCACCCCGGACCCACCACGGACCCAGCGCGGACCCACCGACGGACCACAGCCAGACCGCACCTCCCACGACCGGATCGACCAGATGGCGGAGACATGACATCGCAGACCAACCCCCCGACCACCGCCGACCTCTCGCCCTACGACGCCGTGCTGCTGCTCGGCTTCGGCGGGCCCGAGGCCCCCGAGGAGGTCATGCCGTTCCTGCGCCGCGTGACGGCCGGCCGCGGCATCCCCGACGAGCGCCTCGAGTCGGTGGCCGAGCACTACCACCACTTCGGCGGCCGCAGCCCGATCAACGACCAGAACCGTGCCCTGCTCGCCGCGCTGCGCGCCGAGCTCGACGGCCGCGGCATCGACACCCCCATCGTCTGGGGCAACCGCAACAGCGAGCCGTTCATCGACGACGCGCTGCGCGAGGCCTACGCGGCCGGGCAGCACCGCCTCGTCGCGCTGACGACGAGCGCCTACTCCTCCTACTCCTCCTGCCGGCAGTACCGCGAGAACCTCGCGGACGCCCTCGGCACGGTGACGCAGGAGGGGCTCTCGTTCGAGATCGACAAGGTCGCCCAGTACGCGCCCCGCCCGGGGTTCGCCGAGGCGAACCTCGGCGAGCTGGTGCGGGCGCTGCGGGCACTCGACGGGGCGCCCGACGCCGAGATCGCGCTGCTCTTCGTCACCCACTCGATCCCCGACGCCATGGACGACACGTCCGGCCCGGGCGACGGCGAGGGCAACCTCTACCAGCGCCAGCACCTGGCCCTCGCGGCCCGCCTGACGCAGGAGGCGAACCGCGTGCTCGGCCGCGACCTCACGGGTGAGCTCGTCTTCTGCTCGCGCTCGGGCCCGCCGACCCAGCCGTGGCTCGAGCCCGACGTCAACGACCGGATGCGCGAGCTCGCGGCGGCGGGGGTGCGCACGGTCGTCACCGCCCCCATCGGCTTCGTCAGCGACCACATGGAGGTCGTCTACGACCTCGACACCGAGGCGCAGGAGACGGCCGACGAGCTCGGCCTCACCCACGTGCGCGTGCCCACGGTCGGCACCGACGCGGCCTTCGTGCGCGACCTCGTCGACGCGCTCCTCGAGCGTGCGGCCGAGGCACGCGGCGAGGCCGTGCCGCAGTTCGAGGGCCGGATGCCGTCGGTGTGCGCACCCGGGTGCTGCCCCAACCTGCGCCAGGCCCGTCCCGCCCTCTGCGGCAGCGACTGAGGAGCGCCGTGACGACAGCACGCAGCGACCACGGCCGGCAGGGCGCGCCCGAGCTGCCCGCCGGCACCACCGTCGAGGAGCTCGAGCGGCTCTGCATCCGGTTCGCCGTCGAGGCCGGCCGGTTCATCCGTGACGAGCGGCCGCCCCGGATGGGCGTCGCGGCGACGAAGTCGACGGAGACCGACGTCGTCACCGTCATGGACCGCCGCTCCGAGGAGCTGCTGCACCGCCTCATCCAGCAGGCGCGCCCCGACGACGGCATCCTCGGCGAGGAGGGCGCCGACGTGGCGGGGACGTCGGGTCTCACGTGGGTCGTCG
The DNA here is from genome assembly GCF_040300125.1 of Terrabacter sp. NPDC000476. Lineage (NCBI taxonomy): Bacteria > Bacillati > Actinomycetota > Actinomycetes > Micrococcales > Intrasporangiaceae > Terrabacter > Terrabacter sp. NPDC000476. The sequence goes on along the minus strand of NZ_JBEPDF010000001.1, from coordinate 719,188 downwards.
ACCCCATCGACGGCACCGTCAACTACCTCTACGAGGTGCCGGCGTATGCCGTGTCCGTGGCGGTCGTCGTCGGCGACGCCCGTACCGAGCAGGGGTGGGAGCCGGTCGCCGGTGCGGTGGCCGACCCGTCGCTGCGGCTCGTGCACCACGCAGGGCGCGGCACGGGTGCCCGGACCCGGCCGGAGGGTGACGTCGCCGACCGCGAAGAGCCGGACGAGCCGGACGCGCTCGCCGCGCTCGGTGCGCTCGGTGCCGGCGCGACGGTGCTGAGCGTCTCGGGGGAGGACCGCCTCGCGCGCACGCTGCTCGCGACCGGCTTCGGCTACGCACCCGAGGTGCGGGCCCGGCAGGCGGACGTGATGCGACGCGTGCTGCCGGCGGTGCGCGACATCCGCCGCATCGGCAGCGCCGCCCTCGACCTCGTGCGGGTGGCCGAGGGCTCGGTCGACGCCTACGCCGAGACGGGCCTCAACGCGTGGGACCTCGCGGCCGGCTGGCTCATCGTCGAGGAGGCCGGTGGCGTCGTCGTGGGGTCGCAGGGCCGCCCGGGCAAGGAGCTCACGGTCGCGGCGGGGCCGGCGCTCGTCGATCAGGTGCGCGCGCTCTTCACCGAGGGCGCCCGCGACTGAGCCTTGCGCCTGACGCGGGGCTCAGGCCGCGTCGAAGGCCTCGAGGCCGGGCACCCGCACGCCGTTCTCGGCGGCGAGCCGGGCGAACGACTCGAGCTCGCCGGTGTGCACCTGGATGCGGTACTCGTCGTCGGCGGCGCGCGCCTCGGCGAGGTCGCCCAGGGCGTCGTTGACCCGCTGCCTCATCTGCTCGACGAACTCGGTCATGGTGCCACCTCCGGGCTTGGGTACGTTGGGTCGGGTTCGCAGACCCTACCGCGCCGTCGGACCCCCACCGTGCACCGAGGATGGCAGCCGGATGGCAAAGGGACGGTGAACGGTTGGTCCGGAAACGACAGGAAGGTGCCACCGGGGCCCGGGCACGTCTCAGGGGGTGGCGGGCGCAAGGTGACAACGCGGCGGCGATCGGGCATCATGCGCGCACGCGGCAGTTTCGTGGGGGATGACAGCGCCGTCGACCACGCGGGTTCCACGGGAACAAGCACGGCCCCACGAGCGTTCTTCGCGTCACAGACCGCAAGGCGCAGTTCGAGTAGAAGTGAGACAACAGATGGCAACCGATTACGACGCGCCACGCAAGACGGACGACGAGCTGAGCGAAGACTCCATCGAGGAGCTCAAGTCCCGGCGCGTCGACAAGACGTCGTCCAGCGTGGACGTTGACGAGACGGAGCAGGCCGAAGGGTTCGAGCTCCCGGGCGCCGACCTCTCCGGCGAGGAGCTCTCGGTCCGGGTCCTGCCCAAGCAGGCCGACGAGTTCACTTGTGGGCGTTGCTTCCTCGTCCACCACCGCAGCCAGCTCGCCAAGGAGAGCAACGGCATGATGATCTGCACGGAGTGCGCCGCCTGAGCGCATCCCCACGCCGTCCGGAGCCCGGGCGGCACCCGCAGGCAGCAGAGCAGGAGCAAGTAGGGTCGGTCCTCGTGACCGACCCTTGTGCTGTCCCGGACCGTCTCGCGGGCGATGCCGTCGTGCGGGTGCGCCGGCTCGACCCGGACCTGCCGCTGCCGGCCTACGCGCACCCGGGCGACGCCGGTGCCGACCTGTGCTCGAGCACCGAGGTCACGATCGCCCCGGGGGAGCGGGCCCTCGTGCCGACCGGCCTGGCCATCGCCCTGCCGCCGGGGCACGCCGGCTTCGTGCACCCCCGCTCGGGCCTGGCCGCGCGTCACGGCATCTCGATCGTCAACGCCCCCGGCACCGTCGACGAGGGCTACCGGGGCGAGATCCTCGTCAACCTCGTCAACCTCGACCCCCGTGAGCCGTTCACCGTGCACCGGGGCGACCGCATCGCCCAGCTCGTCGTGCAGCGCGTCGAGCAGGCGTCCTTCGTCGAGGTGGATTCGCTCGACGCGACCAGTCGGGGGGACACTGGACACGGATCCACCGGAGGGTTCGGTGGGCCCGGACCCGAGGGCGCCGCCTCGCCGATCGCGGGGGACTCACCCGCCGGGGCCTGATCATCGGATACGGTTCGCCGGGCGCTGCGTCAGCGCCGCGACGACCGCGGGCGGCATCGCGCCACCCGGGACGCAGGACTCAAAGGACGGAATGACGTGGGACTCTTCAGCCGGGGCAAGTCGAAGGACCGCCCGGACGCCGACGGCGTGGACGTGAACGACGACCTCGACCGTGACGAGCTCGACCCCGACGCGACCGGCGTCGACGAGGCGGACGACGCGGACCGCCCGGCCTCCGTGCCCGGTGACGGCACCGACGGTCCCTACGACCGCGCCGCCGTCGACGACGACAGCGAGTACCTCAACCTCGGCTCCATCTGGCTGCGCGGCCAGCAGGGCATGGAGCTGCGGCTGGAGATCAACGAGCAGGAGCAGCAGATCACGGGGGTCACCGCCGTGATCGGCGAGTCCGCCGTGCAGCTGCAGGCGTTCGCCGCGCCGCGCACCGAGGGCGTCTGGGTCGACATCCGCAACGAGATCGCCGACAGCATCGTCGGCGCCGGGGGCACCGCCGAGGTGCTGACCGGCGACTTCGGTGAGGAGCTGCTCACCCGGATGCCGCAGACCGGTCCCGACGGCCGCACCGTCTTCATGCCGGCCCGGTTCGTCGGCGTCGACGGACCGCGCTGGTTCCTCCGCGCGGTCGTCTCGGGCCGCGCCGCCATCGAGCCGGAGGCCGCGGCGGCCGTGCACGACCTCATCCGCACCGCGGTCGTCGACCGGGGTGGCGACGCCATGCCGCCGCGCGAGCTGCTGCCGCTGCGCCTGCCCGACGCCGAGGGCGCCGAGCAGGCCCAGGGCGAGGACCCGGGCGCTCCGACCGAGGGCGACCTCAACCCCTTCGAACGCGGACCCGAGATCACCGAGGTCCGCTGATGCGTGGCGCCGGCCGCCGCGCGCCGGGCGACCACGGGTCGTCCTCGTGAGCACGGGCATGCCGGGCGCGCTGCGCCGGCTGAGCGAGCGCCTGACGCGCACCTCGCACGACATCGAGGCGGCGCAGCTGGCCCGCGAGTCGAGCGACCTCGGCGTCGTCCACATCGCGGCGGCGCCCCTGCGCACCCGCGTCACGATCTGCGGCGAGGTGCGTTCGGTGACGCTGCGCCCGCGCGAGGAGACCCCGGCGCTCGACGTCGAGGTGTGGGACGGCACCGAGTCGCTCCACCTCGTCTGGCTGGGCCGCCGGCGCATCGCCGGCATCGTGCCCGGCATCAAGGTGCAGGCGACCGGCCGCATCACGACCCGACGGAAGGTCGCCACGATGTTCAACCCGGCCTACGAGATCGTCGGCCGCGCGGGGCAGCCGCATGGCTGAGGCGGACGGCGGGGCCACGGTGCCCGGGGCGGCCGAGTCGCGCGAGCCGGGCGACGGCGTCGCGCGATCCGAGGCCGACCTGCGCCGCTACGACACCGTCGAGGAGCTGCTGCGCGACAAGCTGTCCGAGGCCATCGGCGGCTGGCGCGGCGCCGCCGAGTCGGCCGTGCCCGTCGTCGCCTTCACCGTCGCGTGGGCGCGCACGCAGGACCTCCGCACCGCGCTCGTCGTCGCCGGTGCCTGCGTCGTCCTCCTCCTCGTGCTGCGGCTCCTGCAGCGCCAGGACCCCCGGTTCATCGTGTATGCCGCCGTCGGCGTCGGCATCTCGGCCTTCTTCGCGCTGCGGTCGGGCAAGGCGGAGGACGCCTTCCTGCCCGGCATGCTCCAGAACGCCGGCCTGCTCGTGCTGCTCGTCGTCACGAACCTCACGCGGTGGCCGCTCTTCGGCTTCATCGTCGGCGTGGCCGAGCCCGAGGCCTTCGCGGCCGACCCCACCTGGTGGCGGCGCCACCCGGGGATCGTCACCGTCGCGGCCCGGCTCGCCTGGGTGCTCGTCGCCCTCAACGTCGTGCGCCTGGCGATCATGGTGCCGCTCTACCTCGCCGAGCAGGTGGCCGCCCTCGGCGTCGCCAAGATCGTGCTCGGCTGGCCGGCCTACCTGCTCGCGGTCACCGCGATGGGCGCGATCCTCGTGCGCGGTCGCACCCCGATCGACCCCGGCCGGGTGGCCTGACGCCGTCGCGCCTGATCGGCACGAGTCGGTGCCAGCCGGCCCCGGTCCGTGTCAGTTCGCGTCGGCGCGGTGCCGCTCGCCCGGGGCGACGAGGTCCTGGAGGCGGTCCTCCTGCTCCGTCGTCGTGATGAAGAGCAGCTCGTCGCCGGCCTCGATCGCGTCGTCGGGCGTCGGGGCGAGCGGGCGCTCCTCGCGGATGATCGCCACGAGCACCGTGTCGACCGGCCAGTCGACGTCGCCGACGCGGCGGCCCGCGAACGGGCTGCCCTCGGGCAGCGTGATCTCGACCATCGAGGCGCGGCCCTGCTGGAACTCGAAGATCCGCACGAGGTCGCCGATGCTGACGGCCTCCTCGATGAGGGCCGTCATGAGGCGCGGGGTCGACACCGCGACGTCGACGCCCCACGACTCGTCGAACATCCACTCGTTCTTCGGGTTGTTGACGCGCGCGACCGTGCGGGGCACGCCGAACTCCGTCTTGGCGAGGAGCGAGAGCACGAGGTTGGCCTTGTCGTCGCCGGTGGCGGCCACGCAGACGTCCGACTCCTCGAGCCGGGCCTCCTCGAGCGCGGCCAGCTCGCAGGCGTCGGCGAGCAGCCACGACGCCTCGGGCACGCGCGAGGCCTGCACGTCGTCGGCGTCCTTGTCGATGAGCAGCACCTGGTGACCGTTGCCGAGCAGCTCACGGGCGATGGAGCGTCCGACGCTCCCGGCTCCGGCGATGACGACGCGCATGCGGTGTTCTTCTTCCTCGTACCGGGTCAGTGGGCCGCGGGCGGCTGGTCGCAGAGGCGCTCGACGCGCGCGAGGTCGTCGCGCGGCACGGTGAGGTGCACGAGGTCGCCCTGCTGCACGACCATGTCGGGCCGGGGCAGCGTGCCCTCGCCGAGTCGGGTGACGTAGGCGACGCGGGCGCCGGTCTGCTCCTCGACGACGGTGAACGGGTGGCCCACCCACGCCTCGGCCATCGGCACCTCGGCGATGACGATCTTGCCGCTCGGGTCGGTCAGCTCGGGCACGGCGCCCTGGGGCAGGAGCCGCTGGATCATCTGGTCGGCCGTCCACCGCACCGTCGCGACGGTGGGGATGCCGAGCCGCTGGTAGACCATGGCGCGCTGCGGGTCGTAGATGCGGGCCGCGACGTGCTCGACGCCGAAGGTCTCGCGGGCCACGCGCGCGGCCAGGATGTTCGAGTTGTCGCCGCTGCTCACGGCGGCGAACGCGTACGCCTCGCGGATGCCCGCGGCGATGAGCGTCTCGCGGTCGAAGCCGATGCCGGTCACCGTCTGGCCGTCGAACGACGTGCCGAGGCGACGGAAGGCGGAGGCGTCGGCGTCGATGATGGCGACGTCGTGGCCCCCGCGCCCGAGCGTGCGCGCGAGCGTGGAGCCGACGCGGCCGCAACCCATGATGACGAAGTGCACGGACGCGACGCTACACCGTGGCGCAGCCCCCGACGGTGCGGGTCGCGCCAGCGCGCCGGACCACGAAACGGTCGGGACGGCATACCTGCTCGGCGGGCGGCGCGCACGGGGGAGCGCGGGTGGCCGCACGCGCGGGAGGCGGTCGGTGCGCGTCCCCGAAACGTTCTACAGTGTCGTCGTGCCAGGTACCGGTTCGCTGTTCAAGCGCCTCCTCCTCGGTCGCGCGATGCGCAGCGACAAGCTCGGCGAGACGCTGCTGCCCAAGCGGCTCGCGCTGCCGATCTTCGCGAGCGACGCGCTCTCGTCGGTGGCCTACGCCCCCGACGAGATCATGCTCATGCTGGGTCTCGCCGGCGGCGCGTTCGCCATGACGCACAGCTGGCAGATCACCATCGCCGTCGTGCTCGTCATGGTGGTCGTCGTCGCGTCGTACCGGCAGAACGTGCACGCCTACCCCTCGGGCGGCGGCGACTACGAGGTGGCGACCGTCAACCTCGGGCCCAAGGCGGGCCTGACGGTGGCGAGCGCGCTGCTCGTCGACTACGTCCTCACCGTCGCGGTGTCGGTCAGCTCGGGCGTGCAGAACGCCTCGACGGTGCTCGGCTTCGTGCGCGGACACGAGGTCGTCGTCGGCGTCGTCATCATCGCGTTCCTCACCGCCATGAACCTGCGCGGCGTGCGCGAGTCGGGCAAGGCGTTCGCGGTCCCCGTCTACCTCTTCATGATCGCCATCATCGGGATGGGCGTCTACGGCTTCATCCAGAAGGCCACCGGTGGGCTCGCCCCGGCCGAGAGCGCGGGGCTCACGCTCGTGCCCGAGGGCGGCGAGGAGCTGACCGGGATCGCGGCCGGCTTCCTGCTGCTGCGGGCGTTCTCGTCGGGCTGCGCGGCCCTGACGGGCGTCGAGGCGATCAGCAACGGCGTGCCCGCGTTCAAGAAGCCGAAGAGCGACAACGCCGCCACGACCCTGCTGCTCATGGGCGGGCTGTCGATCGCGATGCTCGCCTCGATCATCACGCTCAGCCAGTGGACCGGCATCAAGATCGCGGAGGACCCGTCGACCCAGCTGCTGCGCGACGGGCAGCCCGTCGGCGACGCCTACGTGCAGCACACCGCGATCGGCCAGCTCTCCGAGGCGGTCTTCTCGAACTTCCACGTCGGCGTCGTCTTCGTCTCGATCGTCACCGGCCTCATCCTCTTCCTCGCGGCCAACACGGCCTTCAACGGCTTCCCGGTGCTCGGCTCGATCCTCGCGCGCGACGGCTACCTCCCGCGCCAGCTGCACACCCGCGGCGACCGGCTCGCCTTCTCGAACGGCATCCTCATCCTCGCGGCCGCCGCGATCCTGCTCGTCGTCGTCTTCCGCGCCAACGTCAACGCGCTGCTGCAGCTCTACATCGTGGGCGTGTTCGTCTCGTTCACGACGAGCCAGACCGGCATGGTGCGGCACTGGACGCGCCACCTGCGCCTCGAGCGCAACCCCAAGGAACGCGCCCGCATGCAGCGCTCGCGGGTCATCAACGCCGTCGGCGCCGCGATGTCGGCGACCGTGCTGCTCGTCGTGCTGGTCACGAAGTTCCAGCAGGGCGCGCGCTACGCGATCCTCGCGATGGCCGTCCTCTTCTTCCTCATGCTCGCCATCCGCAAGCACTACTCGCGGGTGCGCGACGAGCTCGCCATCGACTGGGACGTCGAGCGGCCGATGCTGCCGAGCCACGTGCACGCCATCGTCTGCATCTCCAAGGTGCACAAGCCGACGATGCGCGCGCTGTCGTACGCGCGGGCGAGCCGCCCCACCTACCTCGAGGCCGTCACCGTCGACGTCGACCCGGAGGAGACCCAGGGCCTGCTCGACGAGTGGGACCGCCGCGACATCCCGGTGCCGCTCAAGGTGCTGAGCTCGCCCTACCGCCAGATCACGAAGCCGATCCTCGACTACGTCCGTTCGATCCGCAGCGGCAACCCGCGCGACATCGTCACCGTCTACCTGCCGGAGTACGTGCTCGGCAAGTGGTGGGAGCAGATCCTGCACAACCAGAGTGCCCTGCGCCTCAAGGCGCGGCTGCTCTTCACGCCGGGCGTCATGGTCGTCAGCGTGCCGTGGCAGCTGCAGTCGTCCGAGGGCGCCGAGCGCGACTGGATCGACGAGCCGCCGATCCCGGGCTCCGTGCGCGGCGGTGCGCTGTGAGCGAGGGACGCCCGAACGAGCGGACCGGCGGCGAGCGACGCCCCCGTGAGCGGGCGGCGGGCAGCGAGCGACGCCCGCGTGAGCGGGCCGCGGGCGGCGAGTCGCTCGTCGGCCGGGAGTGGACCGTCGAGGTGGGACCGGTCGCCCACGGCGGGCACTGCGTGGCGCGCCACGAGGGCCAGGTCGTCTTCGTGCGCCACACCCTGCCCGGTGAGCGCGTCGTAGCCCGGGTCACCGAGGGCCGTGTGGGTGACTCCTTCGTCCGGGCCGACGCCGTCGAGGTGCTCGAGGCCGCTCCCGGTCGGGTGCCCGCGCCGTGCCCGTATGCCGGCCCCGGCCTCTGTGGAGGGTGCGACTTCCAGCACGCCTCGGTCGGCACGCAGCGCGCCCTCAAGGGCGCGGTCGTGCGCGAGCAGTTCGCCCGGGTGGCCGGCCTCGACGTCGACGTCGAAGTGCAGCCCGTGCCCGGCGACGCCGAGGGTCTGCGGTGGCGCACCCGCGTCGAGTTCGCGGTGGACGAGGCCGGCCGGGCCGGCCTGCGCCGACACCGGTCGCGCGAGGTCGTGCCCGTCGACGACTGCCTCATCGCGACGCCCGGCGTCATCGACAGCGGCGTGCTCGACACCGAGTGGCCCGACGTCGAGTCGGTCGACGTCGTCGACGCGGCGCACCCGGACGAGCCGGTGCTCGTGCCGCTGCCGCCGGCCGAGGGGTCGGACGGGAGCGGCGGGCTGGTCGGCGAGCTCGCGCGCGACGGCGACTGGGAGGGTGAGTACGTCGTCGGAGCCCGGGGTTTCTGGCAGGTGCACCCGGGTGCGGCCACGACGTTCCTCACGCGTGTCGTGGCGCTGCTCGGCGCCGAGCCGGGTGACCGCGTCGTCGACCTCTTCGCCGGCGCAGGCCTCTTCACGATGCGCCTCGGCGAGCTCGTGGCGCCCGACGGATTCGTGCTGGGCGTCGAGGGCGACCGCCGCGCCGTCGAGAACGGCGAGCGCAACACCGAGCACCTCGAGAACGTCGAGTGGCGCGCGAACCGGGTCGACCGCGAGCTGCGCTCGCTCGTCTCGCAGGGCGTCACGGCCGACCTCGTGGTGCTCGACCCGCCCCGCACCGGAGCCGGCAAGGGAGTCATGGCCCTGGTCGGCGAGCTCGGTCCGCGCCGCGTCGTCTACGTCGCCTGCGACCCGGCGGCGCTCGCGCGCGACGTGCGGGCGGCGGGGGAGCAGGGCTACGCGCTCGCCTCCCTCGAGGCCTGGGACGCCTTCCCGATGACCCACCACGTCGAGTGCATCGCCGTGCTCGAGCGCTCGAGCTGAGCGGACCCGACCGGGGCGGACGGTCCCTCCCTTGCCGGGGGTTTGGAAGGGGGTCGGTACGGGGCCGCAGGGGTCGGCGGGTGGTCGGCGGGGGCCCGCCTGCGGGCGCCGCACCGAGGCACGGGACGATGGGGGCGTGACGTTCAGCTACCCGGTCGCCGTGAAGTTCTCCGAGATCGACCTCGCCGGTGTCGTCTTCAACTCGCACTACCTGACATGGTGCGAGGACGCGAAGATGGCCTTCCTCGACGACCTGGGCTACGGCCCCTACCGGTTCGCGGAGTCCGACCGGCTGGCGCTGGTGCGGCACGCCGAGATCGACTGGACGGCGAGCCTCAAGCCGCTCGACCACGCGGACATCCGGGTCGTCGTCGAGCGCATCGGCTCCTCGTCGTTCACGCTGCGTCACGAGATCTGGCGGCGGGGCGAGGTGCCGCTGCTGGCCGCCACCTGCGTCATCACCTATGTGTGGTTCGACACGGTGGCGACGGCGAAGGCGCCTCTGGACGCGGACTTCCGCGAGGCGCTCGAAGCCGCACGCGCCTGATCCGACGTCCCGGCCGGGGCCTGTGGACGACGGTCGTGGGCTGTCGGTGGTTCGTACTAGTGTTCGAACATGGCAAAGACGTCAGCATCGGAGCAGACCCGCGAGGTCTCGCCGGGCGTTGCGCTCGAGGTGCTCACGCGGATCCCGGCTGCCGTGTTCGACGCCCTGCCGCTCACCGCGCAGGCCGCGGTCGTGGCGCGGATCGTGCCGGAGGGCGTCCGCACGCTCGACCAGTCCTGCGCCGAAGCCGTCCTGGTCGTGACGCAGCGCGCGGTCAACGCGCTCGACGCGCTGCAGGAGCTCGCACTGGCGGCCCTCGTCCGGGGAGAGGAGATCGACTACGCCGACCTCGCCGACGACGGGGGAGACGGCAGCGAGTACCGTCCCTCGTCGGTCAAGCAGGTGGCCTCGAGCGTCGCCCCGCTCCTTCGAGCCACCCCACGCGCGTGTGAGGCGCACGTGGCGCGTGCGCTCTGCCTCGTCGACGACCTGCCCCGCACGCTGGCCCTGGCGCTCGGCGGGCAGCTCGACCGACGCCAGACCGACGTCATCGTCGACCACGCACAGCTCGTTGCGGTCCCGGCCCGCACGATCTTCGACGCCGCGGTCACTTGCGATCCCGACGTGACCTCGCTGACACCGCAACGGCTGCGGCGGGTCTGCGAGCGCGCGGCTCTGGCCGTCGATCCCGCGGCCATGGAGCGGCGGGCGCAGCTCGGCCTGCGCGACCGGTTCGTCCGGGTGGAGCCCGGCACCGACCCCGGCATGGCCTGGTGGAGGGCGTCCCTGCCGTCGATGCGGTCGGCGCAGGCGTGGGCGGCCATCGACGAGCTCGCACACGAGTACGTCCGGGCCGATCCGGGTCTCACGATCGACCAGGCGCGGGCCGACGCGCTCGTCGACCTGCTCCTGGGCCAGGCCACTGTCACGACGACCGTGGAGCTGATCCTTCCGGCCTTCGTCGGAGACGCCGGCGACGCGTCCGTGCCGGGCTCGGCTGCCGACGACGCAGCGACCCCGGGTGCCGTCGTACGTCAGCGCGCGGGTGCGGACGGGCCAGACGGTGCGACTGCCGGTCCGGCGAGTGGCGTGGGCCTCGAGCCAGACGCTGCATCAGGCTCTGTCGTCTTCGAGTCCGGCACCGACCCCAGCACCGGCGCCGCCCCGGATCCCACTGGCGTGGCGGCGTTCGCGTGGAGCCTCCGGCGCTCGGAGAGGACCGCATCGAGGATCGCCGAGAGCGCGTCGTCGTGGTTGGCCGCGCACGGTCTCGAGCATGTGGCAGGCCATACCCTCGCGAGTGAGCAGGCTGTCGCGTCGGAGCTGTTCGGGCCGGCCGGCCTCGTCGACGGCCAGCCATCGCCACCCCTGCCGGCAGACACGCTCGCGCACGTCCTGATGCTCCATGAGCACGAGTCGCGTCGTCGTGGCTGGGAGCAGCTGGCGGCCCAGATGCTGGCACGACACGGCCTGCACCTCGGCCGGTGGCGACCGCCCGAGCTCGGGGTGCGAGATCCACGGGCCGGCTGGATCCTCACCGATGCCCTCGTCGCCGTGCTCACCGACCCCGACGTGGTGCTGCGACTGTCGCGCGCCGACGCCACGACCGGCGTGACGTCGGCTTGTGACCCGGGCCGATACCGACCCAACGCGGCGCTGGCCAGGGCGGTGCGGGACCGTGACCGGACCTGCCGGTTCCCGGGGTGTGGCGTCGCCGCACGGCGCTGCGACCTCGACCACGTGGTGCCGTTCCCCGAGGGCCCGACCACAGAGCACAACCTGTTGAGCCTCTGTCGCACGCACCACGGCTTCAAGCACCACGCCGGCTGGACGCTCGTCCTGTCGCCCAACGGCGACTGCACCTGGACCTCGCCCACGGGACGCACCTACGTCACGCACCCGGCCGACGTCAGGCTGGACGCGGCCTGAGCCAGTTGAGTCGATGTGCCGGGAGTCGATGTGCGGGAGTCGAGGTAAGGGCAGTCGAGCAGTGGGCGAGCCCGTGGGTCTGCGGGTCCGTGGGCGGCTGGGAGCCACCGCTCGAAAGCCGGGTGGCCCCACCCACCCGGTGCTAGCGTCAGGAGAGGCCAGCACGAGGTGGAGGCGACATGGATGCGTTCATGAAGTTCGACGGCATCGAGGGCGGCAGCCAGAGCAAGGACCACCAGGGCGCCGTCGAGGTCCTCTCGTGGGACTGGGGCATCAGCGCGACCACGAGCGCGCCGACGGGCGGGGGAGCGGGCGCCGGCAAGGCGCGGGCCCACGAGTTCCAGATCATCCACCGCTACGACCTCGCCTCGCCCCTGCTCGCGGCCAGCGCCGCGACCGGCAAGCACCTCAAGGAGGCCATCCTCACCGTCGCCCGGCCGGGTGCCGACGAGGACTTCGTCACCGTGACGATGAAGGATCTCGTCGTCACCGAGGTGCTCGTGTCGGGCGACGAGGACGAGCTCAACGAACAGGTCAGCCTGCAGCCGTCGTGGATCAGCATCGACTACGCCGAGCCGGGCCACGGGGGCGGACCCACGGGCCGCACCTCACGGTTCGCCTGGGACGTCCGGTCGAACAAGATGGGCTGATGGGCGGTGCCCAGAGCGGTCTCGGCGCTCGCCTCGAGGCTGCCCGGGACCGGCTGCGGGCGCGCGACGGAGTGGGAGCGGATCGCGTCCTGGCCGGCGCGCCGGACGACGTCGCGGTGCTCCAGCTGCGCGCCGTCGCGGCGCACCTCCAGCAGGACGACGCGACTGCCGAGGCCCTGATCGCCGCAGCACTGGCTGCGGCCCGAGCGCCGACGGCGGAGGAGGTGCTGGGGTCGGCATCGGCGGGCCCGGTCGCGGCCGGGGCGGCCCGCGTGGTGGCAGCCCTGTGGAACGACCTCGGCAACCTGCGGCTCGAGTCGGGGCGGACGGCCGAGGCGATCGAGGCCTACCGGACCAGCCTCGACGCGCACGAGGAGGACCCGCCCACGTGGGCCAACCTCGCGACCGCCCTACGCGTGGGCGGTGACGCCGTCGGCGCCGGGACGGCAGCGCTGCGTTCGATCGAGCTCGACCCGGACGCAACCCGCGGCCGGTCGGCCCTCTCGGCGGCGCTCCACGCGCTCACCGCGGAGCGCCGGCACGAGGACGCGCTCGACCTCGTGCGCCGGTGGTGCGCGCTCGAGCCGGACCATCCCGCCGCCCGGCACCGCCTCGCCGCGCTCGGTGGGCTCGGCGGGCTCCCGGTGCCGCGCCGCGCGCCCGACGACTACGTCACGGCGCTCTTCGACGCCGTCGCAGACCAGTTCGACCCGCACCTCGCCGGGCTGGGATACCGCGCTCCGGAGCTCGCGGCCGAGCGGGTCGCCGAGCTGCTGGGCGCGCCGGCGGGGGTGCTCGTCGTCGCCGACCTCGGCTGCGGCACCGGTCTCGCCGGGCGGCTCGTCCGTCCGTGGGCGCGCACCCTCGTCGGCTGCGACCTCTCGCTCGGCATGCTGCGCCGGGCGCAGCGGCGCGGCTGCTACGACATGCTGCACCGGGCTGAGCTCGTCACCTTCCTGCGTCACCAGCCGGACGCATACGACCTCGTGGTGTGCGTCGACACCCTCTGCTACCTCGGCGACCTGGGCGAGGTGGCCGAGGCCGTCCGGGGCGCCCTGCGCCCGGGCGGCGTGCTCGTCGCCACCGTCGAGGAGCTGGCGGGGGAGGGCGCCGACGGGTGGCGGCTGACCCCCTCGGGGCGGTATGCCCACCGGGCGCGCGAGCTCGAGCTGACCTCGGGCGCCGCCGGCCTGCACGACGTAACCCTGCGGCCGGTCCACCTGCGGCTCGAGGCGGGGGAGCCGGTGGCCGGGCTGGTGTGGTCGGCGCGGCGTCCCGAGTCGACGGATCCGTGCACCGCCGGGGCAGACACGGGCCTGGGAGCCCGCGAGGATGGGCGGGTAGGGGTGGACTGACAAGAGGCGGTCCGTGTGGTTAGATATATCTTGACGTCAAGATAAATTGAGCACCGCGATCCATCATTCGCTGCTGGAAGGAGCCCGTCGTGGGCAGTGTTGACAGCTTCAAGGCCAAGGGGACCCTCGAGGTCGGAGGCCAGTCCTACGAGATCTACCGCCTCGCCCAGGTCGAGGGGCAGCAGACGCTGCCCTACAGCCTCAAGGTCCTCCTCGAGAACCTGCTGCGCACCGAGGACGGCGCCAACATCACGGCCGACCACATCCGGGCCATCGGCTCGTGGGACGAGACCGCCGAGCCCGACACCGAGATCCAGTTCACGCCCGCCCGCGTCATCATGCAGGACTTCACCGGTGTGCCCTGCGTCGTCGACCTCGCCACGATGCGTGAGGCCGTCGCCGACCTCGGCGGCGACGCCGCGAAGATCAACCCGCTCGCGCCGGCCGAGCTCGTCATCGACCACTCGGTCATCATCGACGTCTTCGGCCGCGCCGACGCCTTCGAGCGCAACGTCGAGATCGAGTATGAGCGCAACAAGGAGCGCTACCAGTTCCTGCGCTGGGGCCAGACGGCCTTCGACGACTTCAAGGTCGTGCCGCCGGGCACCGGCATCGTCCACCAGGTCAACATCGAGCACCTCGCCCGCACCGTCATGGTCCGCGAGATCGACGGCGAGCGCGTGGCCTACCCCGACACCTGCGTCGGCACCGACTCGCACACGACGATGGTCAACGGCCTCGGCGTGCTCGGCTGGGGCGTCGGCGGCATCGAGGCCGAGGCCGCCATGCTCGGTCAGCCCGTCTCGATGCTCATCCCGCGCGTCGTCGGCTTCAAGCTCAAGGGCTCGATTCCCTCGGGCGCCACGGCCACCGACGTCGTGCTCACCATCACCGAGATGCTGCGCAAGCACGGCGTCGTCGGCAAGTTCGTCGAGTTCTACGGCGAGGGCGTGGCCCAGGTGCCGCTCGCGAACCGCGCCACGATCGGCAACATGAGCCCCGAGTTCGGCTCCACCTGCGCGATCTTCCCGATCGACGACGTCACCCTCGACTACCTGCGCCTCACCGGCCGGTCCGACGAGAGCGTCGCCCTCGTCGAGGCCTACGCCAAGGAGCAGGGCATGTGGCTCTCGGCCGAGACCCCCGAGGCCCGCTACAGCGAGTACCTCGAGCTCGACCTCTCCACGGTCGTGCCCTCGATCGCCGGCCCGAAGCGCCCCCAGGACCGCATCGCCCTGAGCGACGCCAAGGACGCCTTCCGCAAGGTGCTGCCCACGTACGTCGCGCACGACGAGGGCGACTCCGGCGAGGCCGAGTCCTTCCCGGCGAGCGACCCCGGCGTCGACGACGGCGGTGACAAGCCCGCCGAGGGCGCCACGAACGGCCGCCCGACCAAGAAGGTCCGCGTGACCGACGCCGAGGGCCGCGAGTTCGAGATCGACCACGGCATCGTCTCGATCGCCTCGATCACGAGCTGCACCAACACCTCGAACCCGTCGGTCATGATGGCCGCGGCCATGCTCGCGAAGAACGCGGTGGAGAAGGGCCTGTCGGTCGCCCCCTGGGTCAAGACGTCGATGGCGCCGGGCTCCAAGGTCGTGACGGGCTACTACGACAAGGCCGGCATGTGGCCCTACCTCGAGAAGCTCGGCTTCCACCTCGTCGGCTACGGCTGCACGACGTGCATCGGCAACTCGGGCCCGCTCAACGAGGAGATCTCCCAGGCGATCAACGACAACGACCTCGCTGTCACCTCGGTCCTCTCGGGCAACCGCAACTTCGAGGGTCGCATCAACCCCGACGTGAAGATGAACTACCTCGCGAGCCCGCCCCTCGTCATCGCCTACGCCCTCGCCGGCACCATGGACTTCGACTTCGAGTCCGAGCCGCTCGGCCAGGACACCGACGGCAACGACGTCTTCCTCAAGGACATCTGGCCGGCGCCCGCCGACGTCGAGCGCACCATCGCGGCGTCGATCAACCAGGAGATGTTCACCGAGGACTACGCCGACGTCTTCGCCGGTGACGAGCGCTGGCAGTCGCTGCCGACCCCCGAGGGTGACACCTTCGCGTGGGACGGCGAGTCGACCTACGTGCGCAAGCCCCCGTACTTCGACGGCATGTCGATGGAGACGACTCCCGTCGCCGACATCGAGGGCGCCCGCGTCCTCGCCAAGCTGGGCGACTCGGTGACGACCGACCACATCAGCCCGGCCGGTGCCATCAAGAACGACAGCCCCGCGGGTCGCTACCTCGCCGAGCACGGCGTCGAGCGCAAGGACTTCAACTCCTACGGCTCGCGCCGCGGCAACCACGAGGTCATGATCCGCGGCACGTTCGCCAACATCCGCCTGAAGAACCTGCTCCTCGACGGCGTCGAGGGCGGCTTCACCCGGGACTTCACCCAGGGCGGCGAGCAGACGACGATCTACGACGCGGCCCAGAGCTACGCCGCCGCCGGCACCCCGCTCGTCATCCTGTCGGGCAAGGAGTACGGCTCCGGCTCCTCGCGCGACTGGGCGGCCAAGGGCACCAGCCTGCTCGGCGTCAAGGCGGTCGTCGCCGAGAGCTACGAGCGCATCCACCGCTCCAACCTCATCGGCATGGGCGTCATCCCGCTGCAGTACCCCGCGGGCGAGAACGCCGACTCGCTCGGCCTCGACGGCACCGAGACCTTCTCCATCACCGGCATCACCGCGCTCAACGAGGGCTCGACGCCGAAGACCGTCAAGGTCGTCGCCACCCAGGAGTCGGGCGAGACGGTCGAGTTCGACGCCGTCGTGCGCATCGACACCCCCGGCGAGGCGGACTACTACCGCAACGGCGGCATCCTGCAGTACGTCCTGCGCTCGCTCGTCGCCGGCTGACGCAGCCAGCACCCCACGGGTCCCGTATGCCGCCTCGCGCGGTGTGCGGGGCCCGTCGGCGTCCGCGGGCGTCCACGAAGAGGTGGGACCCGGCCGGACGGCATCCGGGCATCAGTGGCATGCTCGACGCGTGAGTGAACGACGCGCGAGCCTGTCCGTGTGGGAGTCCGGATTCGAGTGGGCACCTGGCCAGGACGTCCGCCATGCAGACGCCCACGTCGACGGTGCGCCCGAGCGCACCTACGCAGCGCGGTCGTGGACCTCACCCGTCGCCGAAGTGCCTTTCGCCGCAACGGAGCTCATCCCGTCGTGGAACGCCCGCACGCCCGCTGGAACGTGGCTGTGCGTCGAGGGTCGGGTCGCCGACGACTCCGGGTGGACCCCGTGGTTCGTGCTCGCGCACTGGGCGGAGGACGACCCCGAGGGAGGGGCCCCCATCACGCGGACCACCGTCGACGACCAGCGCTTCGACGCCGGTCGGGTGTCGACGGACACGTGGCGCGCCGCCGACGGTCGCACCTTCGACCGGTGGCAGGTGCGGGTCACCGCCCTCACGGCGGCCGGTGCCACCGAGCAGCCCGAGCTCTCACTGGTCGCGGGGTCGGCGTCCCGCTTCGAGATCGACCCGGCCGAGCCCACGAGCCCGCTGTCGAGCGGCGAGGCGGCGGCGGCGTACGGCACCGAGATCGCCGTGCCGCCGTACTCGCAGCGACTGCACATCGACACGTTCCCGCAGTGGAACGGCGGCGGCCAGTCCTGGTGCTCACCGACGTCGATGACGATGATCCTCGAGCACTGGGACCGTGGCCCGTGCCCCGAGGAGCACGCCTGGGTGGGGCACGACACCGACCCACAGGTCGTGCACGGCGTCCGCCGCGTCTTCGACCACCGCTACGAGGGCGCCGGCAACTGGGCCTTCAACACCGCGTATGCCGGCGCGCGCGGGTTGCGTGCCTACGTCACCCGCCTGCGCGACCTCACCGAGGCGGAGGCGTTCGTCGCGGCCGGCGTGCCGCTCGTGGTCTCGGTGAGCTTCACGCAGGACGAGCTCGACGGCGCCGGGTACGAGACCGAGGGGCACCTGCTGACGATCGTCGGCTTCACGGCCGACGGCGACGTCATCTCCAACGACCCCAACTCGCACCGGACCGCGAGCAACGAGCAGGTGCGCTCGGTCTTCCGCCGCGACCAGTTCGAGCGGGTCTGGCTCGGCGACACGGGCGGCCTCGCGTACGTCGTGCACCCGCACGACGTGGCGCTGCCAACCGCCCCGGCCGAGGCCAACTGGGCGTGAGTCCGGCGCGTCCGGTCAAGAGGACGTAAATTTCCTGCGTCTGCTGCTCGCATCGCGAGAATTTTCCACACAAACCTCCCGCGAGGCCGTGCGGTGGGTGTTGACTGACGGCGCTCCACAGCCCCGCAGCCCTGCCCGGAAGGTGCGTCATGTCGCGTCAACCCACCCCAGCCCTCGTCCCGCCGAGCCGTCGGACGGTCCTCGGCTCCACCGCCGGCGCCGCGCTCGTCGGCCTGGTGACGGCCGGCTCCGCCCACGCCACCGGTGCACCGGCCGCCCCGACGGCTCCCGACACGCGCCACCCGTCCCGTCCCGACGAGGGTGCCCACCCGAGCGACCGGCACATCGCCTACCGCGAGTGGAGCGGGCGCGAGCTGCGCGTCGGCCGCTTCGGCGAGAAGCGCGACTACGTCGACCCGCACGACGCCTCGGCGAGCGTGCGCTCATACGAGGTCGCGACGTGGGTCTCGCCCGTCGTGCGTCCCGGCTTCGGCCTCACCGAGCTCGTGTCGTCGTGGAACGCCGACACCCCCGGCCGCTCGTGGATCGAGGTCGGGGTGCGTGGCCGCAGCGGCGGCACGGCCACCAAGGAGTACGTGCTGGGGCGCTGGTGCCGCTACGACCCCGAGCAGGGCGGCGGCATCCACCGCACGTCGGTGAACGGGCAGGGCGACACGGTCGCGACCGTCTACACCGACACCCTCGCGACCCGCAGCGGCCACGTTCTCGACGAGTGGCAGCTCGTCGTGCGGCTGATGCGTCCCGCCGGCACCCACGAGACGCCGCGCCTGCGGGCGGTCGGCGCCATGGCCTCGGCGCTGCCCGACACCGAGCGCGTGCCGCGCAGCCCGCAGGGCCGCGCCCGCGGCCGGGTGCTCGACGTGCCGACCTTCTCTCAGGAGACCCACATCGGGCACTTCCCGGAGTGGGACAACGGCGGTGAGGCGTGGTGCTCGCCGACGTCGACGTCGATGGTGCTCGCGTACTGGGGCGCCGGCCCCCGCCGCGACGAGACGGCGTGGGTGACGCAGGCCCGCCCCGACGAGGCCGACCCGCAGGTCGACTTCGCGGCGCGCAACGTCTTCGACTACACCTACGACGGCGCCGGCAACTGGCCGTTCAACGCCGCGTACGCCGCGACCCGACCCCGCATGCGCGGCTTCGTGACCCGACTGCGGTCGCTCACCGAGGCCGAGGACTTCATCGCCGCCGGCATCCCGCTCGTGACGTCGGTGTCCTTCGAGAAGGGGGAGCTCGACGGCGCGGGCTACGGCACGAACGGCCACCTCATGGTCGTCGTCGGCTTCACCCGGGACGGCGACGTCGTGTGCAACGACCCGGCCTCGCACCTCATCCGCGACAACCGCGAGGTCCGCGTCGTCTACGACCGGGAGCAGTTCGAGAACGTGTGGGTGCCGCACAGCGGCGGGATCGTCTACGTCATCCACCCCGAGCGCCACCGGTTACCGCACGCCCCGCGCCACGAGCGCAACTGGTGACCTGATCGGACGCGTCAGCGGCCGAGGCCCGTTCGCGGGTCTCGGTCGGTGACGCAGTAGAGCCCGCCCGCGGGGTCGCGGAGCACGGTCCAGCCGCCGCCGTGGTCGCCGACGACCGTGGCGCCGAGCGCGCGGTGCCGGGCGACCTCGGTGGCCCGGTCGTCGCTCGCGAGGTCCAGGTGTCCCGTGACCGGCCCGGACGACGCCTCGTCGAGTCGCTGGAGCAGCAGCCGCAGCGGGATGCCGTCCGGGCGCACGAGGTGCCGGAACTCGGGCCGGCTCACCGACCGGCGGACCGGCCACCGCGTCAGCTCCGACCAGAACGCGCACTCGACCTCGTAGGCGTCCGGCGGGATGTCGAGGCACACCTGGTCGACGATGCTCTCGTGCTGCTGCGGCCACCGGGTGGGCGACGGCCGCGAGCCCAGCGGCTCGTGGACGAGGCAGAGGACGAAGCCGCCGGGGGAACGCAGCACGACGTAGCCGTGCTCCGACCGGTGCACGACCTCGGCCCCGAGCCCCTCCGCGTGAGCGGCCGACTCGATCGGCGACGCGACGTGCAGGTCGAGGTGGGTGCCGGGCCCGGAGCCGCCGGCGCCACGGCTACCGCCCCCGCCACGGGTGCGCTGGAGCTTGAGGTAGGGGTCGCCGACCGGGGGCACGAGCGTCGTGAACTCGCCCTCGTCGCCGCGGGCCGGCGACACCGCATACGCCGTCACTGCGGACCAGAAGCGGGTGCCCGCCTCGTGGACCCCGGGCGGCAGGTCGACGAACGCCGTGACCCAGCCGACCGTCGTCATGACCCGAGCGTAGGCGAGGCAGACTGGGGGCATGCCGAGTCCGACGCCGTCCGGGTCACGAGGGCACACCCCGCCCGGGTGGCCGCCGGGCGTCCCGCCCGCGCACACCCCCGGCTGGGAGGAGCGGGCCGTCCTGTGGCTGCTCGACCAGTGCCCGCCCGACTACCGGGCGTATGCCGGGTGGCGGCGACACCCGATCGCGCTCGCCTGGCTGACCGGCCGGCACCTCGACGGCCAGGTCGTCGCCATGCGCGACGCGTGGCGCGAGGCGCGCGTGGCGATCGGGCCGCACGTGCCCGCCGACGCCCTGACCGAGATCCTCGGGCAGATCGAGGCCGAGGGCATCCGGCTCCTCGCCGCCTCGCGCTCCACCCGCCTGCTCCACGAGGCGCTCCAGGGCAAGGTCTTCGCGCCCCGTCTGTGACGCGGTGCGGGAGCCCCGGTGAGGATCGTGTGACGCGGTCGAGCGCCCCGGCGCGCACCATTGCGAGGCGCCGGACGTTGACCCGTAGACTCGATCGACCCACGCACGCGTGGGCGCACGACCCACCACCGAGAGGACGAGGCAGCGTGGCCCTGCTGGAGACCATCACGAGCCCGGCGGCGCTCAAGGCGCTGCCCGCGACCCAGCTGCCGGCTCTCGCCGAGGAGATCCGCACCTTCCTCGTCGGCGAGGTGTCCAAGACCGGTGGGCACCTCGGGCCCAACCTCGGCGTCGTCGAGCTGACCATCGCGCTGCACCGTGTCCTCGACTCGCCGCGCGACGCGATCGTCTTCGACACCGGCCACCAGTCCTACGTGCACAAGCTGCTCACCGGCCGCCACGACTTCAGCCAGCTGAAGAAGCGCGGCGGGCTCTCGGGCTACCCGAGCCGCGCCGAGTCCGAGCACGACGTGGTCGAGAACTCGCACGCCTCGACGTCGCTGTCGTGGGCCGACGGCATCGCCAAGGGCCGACGGCTGCGCGGCGACCAGGGCCGCCACACGGTGGCCGTCATCGGTGACGGGGCGCTGACCGGCGGCATGGCGTGGGAGGCGATCAACAACATCGCCGTCGACAAGACGCTCCCGCTCGTCATCGTCGTCAACGACAACGAGCGCTCCTACGCCCCGACGATCGGCGGGCTCGCCGACCACCTCGCGACCCTGCGGACGACCCGCGGCTACGAGCGCTTCCTCGACTGGGGCAAGCGGTCGCTCGCCCGCACGCCGGTCGTCGGCGGCGCGATGTTCGAGACGCTGCACGGCGTCAAGAAGGGCATCAAGGACATCGTTGCGCCGCAGGGCATGTTCGAGGACCTCGGCCTGAAGTACCTCGGCCCCGTCGACGGCCACGACGAGCCCGCCGTCGAGAAGGCGCTGCGCCAGGCCAAGGAGTTCGGCGGCCCCGTCATCGTCCACGTCATCACCCAGAAGGGCCGCGGCTACCAGCCCGCGATCGACGACACCGCCGACCAGTTCCACAGCGTCGGCAAGATCAACCCGGAGACGGGCCTGCCCTTCGAGGTCGGCGGGCGCATCTGGACCGACGAGTTCAACGACGAGATGGTCGCGCTCGGGCGCGACCGCGAGGACGTCGTCGCCCTGACCGCCGCCATGCTCATCCCCGTCGGCCTCGACGGCTTCGCCGCCGCCTACCCCGAGCGTGTCTTCGACGTCGGCATCGCCGAGCAGCACGCGGTCACGATGGCCTCCGGCCTCGCGTATGCCGGCCTCCACCCCGTCGTCGCCGTCTACGCGACCTTTCTCAACCGCGCCTTCGACCAGCTCCTCATGGACTGCGCCCTGCACCGCGCGGGCATCACCTTCGTGCTCGACCGGGCAGGTGTCACCGGCAGCGACGGTGCCTCGCACAACGGGATGTGGGACATGACCCTGGCCGGCATCGTGCCCGGGCTGCGGCTCGCGGCGCCCCGGGACGGCGACCAGGTGCGCCGCCAGCTGCGCGAGGCGGTCGACGTCTCGGACGGGCCGACCGTCATCCGCTTCCCCAAGGGCGACGTGGCCGACCCGCTCACCGCGGTGCGCACGGTCGACGGCGTCGACGTGCTCTTCGAGAACGCCGGCGACGACGTCGACCTGCTCGTCGTCGGGGTCGGGGCCTTCGCCGCGCTGGCCACCGAGGCCGGCGAGAAGATCGCGGCCCACGGGCGCACGGTCCGTGTCGTCGACCCGCGCTGGGTGCTCCCGGTCGGCGACGGCGTGGTCGAGCTGGCCCGCCGGTCGGGTGCGGTCGCCGTCGTCGAGGACAACCTCGTGAGCGGCGGCATCGGGGCGGCCGTCACGCTGGCGCTGCGCGAGGCCGGGCTCGACGTGCCGGTGCACACCTACGGCATCCCGAAGCGCTTCCTCGACCACGCCTCGCGCGGCCAGATCCTCGAGGACCTCGGCCTCACGGCCGACCAGGTCGTCGCCGACCTCGAGCCGAGGCTCTGACGTGGGGCTGCGCGACGCGACCGACGTGACGACGGCACCCATCGCCGCCCTCGGGCTCGTCGGCGGCTACGTCGCCGCCCGCGAGTCCGGCATCCGTCCGCTCGGAGGGGTCGTGCTCGGCGCCGCCGGGCTCTACGCCGGCCGCACCTGGCTGGCCAGGGCCGGCGCCCCGGCGACGGCCGGGCTGGCCGCGGTCTACCTCGGCGGCTTCGGTGCGTCGCACGTGCTGGCCAGGCGGATCGGCCCGTGGCCCTCCGTCCTCGCGGTCGCGGCCGTCAGTGCGGCGGCGTCGTGGGCCGTGGTGGACCGGCGCCGCTGACGCGACGGACGAGGGCGTTGGCGTCGCCCACCGGTCCGAGGTGGGCGAGCTTGTCGGGGTTGACGATCGCTCGGATGCCGGCCACCTGGCCGTCGCGGACCTCCAGGGCCCAGACGGCGAGCAGCCGGCCCTCGACGAGGAAGGTCGCGCCCGGTCCGCCGTTGACCTCGGCGAGCCGCACCTCCGTGTCGGGCAGGCGCCGCAGGGCGCGCAGCCAGTTCGTGAGCGTGTGCGCGACGCGCCTGCGGCCGCGCTGCGAGCGCGCAAGGGAGGGCGCCTTGCCGCCGCCGTCGCCGACGAGCTCCACGTCGTGGGTGAGGAGCGACTCGAGCCCGGCGAGGTCGCCCGAGCGGGCCGCGGCGAAGAAGCGGCTCGCCAGCTCGCTCTGCGCCTGAGGCGTCGTCGTGAAGCGCGGGCGGCGGTCCTCGACGTGGCGGCGCGCCCGCACCGCGAGCTGGCGCACGTTGGCTTCGCCCTTGCCGACGATCGTCGCGACCTCGCCGTAGCCGTAGCCGAAGACGTCGTGCAGCAGCAGCACCGCCCGCTGCTCCGGCGACAGGCTCTCGAGCACCACGAGCAGCGCCATCGACAGCGAGTCGGCGGTCTCCGTCGCCCGGGCGGGGTCGACGTGGTCACCTCGGCCGTCCGTGAGGATCGGCTCCGGCAGCCAGTCACCGACGTAGCGTTCGCGCCGCACCCGGGCCGACCGCAGCTCGTCCATCGCGAGGCGGGTCGCCACCGTGGCGGTGTAGGCCCGGGGCGAGGCGATCGGCTCGCCGGCCTCGAGCGAGCGGTGCACCCGCAGCAGCGCCTCCTGCACGACGTCCTCGGCCTCGGTGACGCTGCCGAGCATCCGGTAGGCGATGCCGAAGGCCACGGGCCGCACGTCGGCCAGCAGCTGCTCACGGTCCCGGGCCGTGGGCGCGGGACGGTCCGCGTCGCTCACGTCGGCGTGCCGCTCTCGGTCCGGGCCGGGTCGCCCAGCTCGCGGAAGCCGTCGCGCCACGAGGCGTGCCGCGGTGCCCACCCCAGCGCCTGCCTTGCCCTGGCGTTCGACGCGCCGCGCAGCTCGGTCATCATCACGGTGCCAGTCTCGCCCGCGAGGAGCCGGCCGACCAGCCGTGGCACGCGCATCGGCGGGCGGGCCCCCAGAGACTCCGCGAGCACCGGCAGCCACGTCGCGACGGTGGCCGGCTCGTCGTCGACGACGTTGTAGACGCCGGGCGCCCCGCCCTCGACGGCGGCGACCGTCGCCTCGGCCGCGTCGGCGACGTGCACGAACGACCACACGCCGCCACCGTCGCCGACGACGGGGAACCGGCGACGGCGCACCGCCTCGTTCTGCTCGCCGTCCGGGCCGAGCGAGGTGTGCGGACCGTAGAAGCCGCCGTAGCGCAGCACGAGTCCCTGGGTCCACGACGCCCCGAGCACGCTGTCCTCGACGTGCCGGATCGCGCGCACGGTCTGCTCCATCCCGCTCGGCGGCACGGTGCCGAAGGGGTCCAGCTCGGTCTTGACGGGCCCGCCGACGCGGTCGTAGCCCGCGAAGAAGCTCTGCGCGACGAACCGCTCCACCCCGGCGGCGCGCGCGGCCGAGAGCAGGTGGTCGGTGCCCTCGGTGCGGAGCCGGTTCGTCGCGGCGAAACCCCGGTCGAAGTGCCTGAGGTCCATCGCCCCGATGGCGGTCAGCTGGTGCACGACCACCTCGGGGCGGGCCTGCGCGACGGCCCGCGCCACCTGCTCGGGGTCCAGCGCGTCGACCACCAGCGGTGTCGCCCCGAGACCGCGCAGCAACGCCTGCTTCGTGTCGGTGCGCGTGGTCCCGTGCACCTCGTGCCCGGCCCGCACCAGGCGCGGCACCAGCTGCCGACCGATCGCGCCCGTCGCTCCCGCCACCAGGATCCTCATGTCCCGCTCCTTCTCTCTCGCTCAGGGTCGTCCACCCACGCCATCTCAGACGAGACAGCCGTCGCGCCTGTGACACCCCGGCCGGCATCCGTCCCGGAACGGCTGACGCGGAAGGCCCGATCCGGGTGGCGGCGACGCACATGCGGCCGGCGTGTTTGTGGGCCCCGGTCCCACCGTCGCGCTGCGGGGCCTCCAATACCTTCGCCCGAACGGTTGGGCGTCGACGGATCTCGTTGCGGCAATGGCGCGAGCGCCCGCCAGAGGTGGAGGACATCGGTGTCCAAGCGGTGGAGCGTCGCGCTCGCGAGCGTGTTCATGACGGTGTCGGTCGCGGCCTGCGGCTCGCCGGGCCAGCCGGGGGCGCCGGCCGCGGGTGACGCCGGCGCGGCGTCGGGAGGCGGGTCCGCAGCCCCCTACAAGGTCGGCCTCGTCTACTCGAAGTCCGGGCCGCTCGCCAGCTACGGCGCCCAGTACCGCCAGGGGCTGACGGCCGGCATCGACTACGCCACGAAGGGCTCCGGCGCGGTCGGCGGCCACCGGATCCAGATCACCGAGCAGGACGACGCCGGTGACCCCGCGAAGGCCGTCGCGTCGGCGACCGACCTCATCGGGCAGGGCAACACGATTATCGCCGGCTCGACCTCGAGCGGTGTGGCGCTGCAGGTGGCGCCGCTGGCCCAGGACAACAAGGTCCTCTTCATCTCCGGTCCGGCCGCGGCCGACGGCGTGACGGGCGCGAACCGATACACGTTCCGCTCCGGGCGCCAGACCTACCAGGACGTCGCCACGGCCGGCTCGATGCTCGGCGACGTCAAGGGCAAGAAGGTCACCGTCCTCGCGCAGGACAGCGCGTTCGGCAAGGCCAACGTCGCTGCCGTGACCGCCGTGCTCGGAGCGAAGGGCGCGACGGTCGATGCCGTCGAGGTGCCCTCTGCGGCAACGGATCTCACGCCCTTCGCGACCAAGGTCAAGGGCGCCGCCCCTGACCTGCTCTTCGTCGCGTGGGCCGGTGCGAACGCGACGGCGATGTGGACGACCCTCGGCCAGCAGGGCGTGTTCGAGCAGACCAAGGTCGTCACCGGCCTCGACATCAAGGCCACCCACACGCTCTTCGGCGCCGTCGCGACGAAGATCGACTTCCTGTCGCACTTCTTCGCCGGCGCGGCCGACAACGCGGCGTACCAGGCGCTGGAGGCCGGGCTCGAGAAGCAGGGGAGCACCGTCGACCTCTTCACCAACGACGGGTTCGTCGCGGGGCAGATGATCGTGCACGCCCTCGAGGAGGGCGGCGCCGACGTGGAGAAGATGGTCGGCTCGCTGGAGGGCTGGAGCTTCGAGGGACCCAAGGGTGCGCTCCAGGTGCGCGCCGAGGACCACGCCCTGCTCCAGCCGATGTTCACGGCCACGCTGACCAAGGACGGCACGAACGTCGTGCCGAAGCTCGTCGACACCCTCGACCCGGCCGCCGTGGCGCCGCCGGTCACGCCCTTCTCGTGAGCGGACACCCCTGACGTGATCACCGCAGAGGCGGTCGGCTGGAAGGTCGGCGGCGCCCAGATCCTCGACGACGTGTCGCTGGCGGTGGCGCCGGGCGAGCTGCTCGGCATCATCGGGCCCAACGGTGCCGGCAAGTCGTCGTTCGTCGACGTGCTGAGCGGCGTCGTGCGCCCCACGAGCGGACGCATCCGCATCCGCGACGCCGACGTGACCCGGCTCAGCTCGACCCGCCGCGCACGGATGGGGCTCGCCCGCTCGTTCCAGACCTCGGCGCTCTTCGACGGGCTGAGCGCCGGCGAGAACGTGCGCCTCGCCGTGCAGGCCGCCGGCCCCGCGGCCTTCTCGCCCTTCCGCCGGGTGGGGTCCGCCGCCCTCGAGGTCGTCGACACGCTCCTCTCCCGGGTCCGTATGCCGGGTCGGGCGGCCACGCTCGCCCGTGACCTCTCGCACGGCGACCGTCGCAAGCTCGAGCTGGCGATGGCACTGGCCTCGGACCCCGCCGTGCTGCTCCTCGACGAGCCGATGGCCGGGGTCTCGGCCGAGGACGTCGACGGCCTGGGCGAGATCATCGGTGAGGTGCGCGACTCCGGGGTGGCCGTGGCGATGGTCGAGCACCACATGCACGTCGTGCTCGGCCTCGCCGACCGCGTGGCGGTGCTCCACCACGGCCAGCTGCTCGCGGTGGGCGCGCCCACTGACGTGGTGGCCGACGAACGCGTGCAGCAGGCCTACGTGGGGGAGGCGCTGTGACCGGGCGCGAGGCGTCCACCACACACGCCGCCACCGCACACACCGCCACCGATGCCGTCCTCACGGTGGAGGACCTGCACGTGCGCTACGGCGGGTCGCACATCCTCCAGGGCGTCGGCTTCGACGTGCCGTCGACGGGCGTCACCGCCCTGCTGGGCCGCAACGGCGTCGGCAAGACGACGACGCTCAAGGCGATCCTCGGCCTGGCCCCCCGCACCGGCCGGATCCGACTGCACGACAGCGAGATCCAGACCCGCTCCACCTCACGGATCGTGCGCGACGGCATCGGCTACGTGCCCGAGGACCGAGAGGTCTTCGGCGGGCTGACCGTCGACGAGAACCTGCGCCTCGTCGACCCCGAGCGCGGCGCCGACGCACCCGTCGTCGGCGCGCTCTTCCCCGACCTCGTGACCCGGCGCGGCCAGCGGGCCGGCACGCTGTCGGGCGGGCAGCAGCAGATGGTCTCGCTCGCCCGGGTCCTGCTGCGCGACAACGCCCTCCTGCTCGTCGACGAGCCGACGAAGGGGCTCGCGCCCAAGCTCGTCACCGAGGTCGCCGACGTGCTCGCCGAGGTGGCCCGCACGACGCCGATCCTGCTCGTCGAGCAGAACCTCCCGCTCGTGCGACGGATCGCCGACCGGGTCGTGGTGCTCGACGCCGGCGCGGTCGTGCACCGTGGCACCGCGGCCGACCTCGTCGCCGATGCCGACCTCACGCGCGAGCTGCTCGGCGTCTCGATGCGACGGGAGGCTGCGTCGTGAGCGACCTCCTGCTGCTCCTCGTCACCGGCCTCGGGCTCGGGGCGCTCTACTTCATCGCGGCGAGCGGCCTCAGCCTCGTCTACGGCCTCATGGGCGTGCTCAACTTCGCCCACGGCGCCTTCATGACGGCCGGTGCCTACGCCGCGTGGTCGTCGATGGGCGCCCTGCCGTCCTCGTGGCCCGTGGTGGCCAGGCTCGTCGTCTCCCTCGGGGTGGCGGTGCTCGTGGGCGCCCTGGTCGGCCTCGTCGTCGAGGTCGTGCTCATCCGGCCGCTCTACCGTCACCACATCCAGCAGGTGCTGGTCACCGTCGGCCTGTCGCTCGCCGGCGTCGCTGCGGCGCAGGCGATCTGGGGTGCCGACCCGAGAGCCGTCGAGAAGCCCCCGTGGATGTCGGCGACGAGCGAGGTGCTCGGCGCGCGACTGCCCAACGACCGGCTCGTCTACCTCCTCGCCGCCCTCGCGCTCTTCGGCGGACTCATGGCGGTGCTCCACCTGACCCGCCTCGGGCTCGTCATCCGGGCCGGCGTCGAGAACCGGACCATGGTCGAGGCGCTCGGCATCGACGTGCACCGCACCTTCACCGTCGTCTTCGCCATCGGTGGGGCGGCCGCCGGCCTGGCCGGGGCCCTCTACGCCCAGTACGCCGGAGCCGTGTCGCCCGCCCAGGGCGGCTCGCTGCTCATCTTCGCGTTCATCGTCGTCGTCATCGGCGGCATGGGCTCCGTGCCGGGAACGGCCGTCGCCGCCGTGGCGGTCGGCCTCGTGCAGCAGCTCGCGAACTACTACGCCGCGAGCGGGGTCGGCGACCTCTCGGTCGTGCTGCTGCTCGCGGCGGTCCTCCTGCTCCGCCCGACGTCCCTGAAGAGAGCGACGCGATGACGTCGCACACCGACGACCTGACCGCAGCCCACCCGGCGCCCGTCGAGGCGGCCGCCGACGCACAGACCCCCCTCGGGCCGGCCCCCGACGGGCGGACGCCCGGCGGGCCGGCGCCCGACGGGCCGGCCCCCGACCGCGGGCGCCGGCCGCTGCCGCGACGCGTTCGGTCCGTGGTCCTTCCCCTCGTCGCGCTGGCGGTGCTCGCCTGGCTGCCCTACGTGCCCGTGGAGCTGCCCGGCCTCCTGCCCGGGCGCGTCAACGGCCCGGGCAGCATGCAGCTGCTCGCCACCTGCCTCGTCGTCGGCGGCATCGCCCTCAGCTACGACGTGCTCTTCGGCCGCACCGGGCTGCTGAGCTTCGGGCACGCGCTCTTCGTCGCGGCGGGGAGCTACCTGCTCACGGTGTCGCTCTCGAGCTGGTCGCTGCCCCTGCCGCTCGCCGTGCTCTGTGCCCTCGGCCTGTCGACCCTGCTCGCGGCGGTCGTCGGCTCGATCGCCCTGCGCGTCGGCGGCATCGCCTTCGCCATGGTGTCCCTCGCGTTCGCGCAGGCGGCCTCGATCCTCGTGCTGCGCAACCCCGGTGGCGTCACCGGGGGAGAGGAGGGGCGCACCCTCGACCGCGACGCCCTGCCGGCGGCCCTCGTCGGGGTGTCCAACGCGCCGTACCGCTACTGGCTCGCGCTGGGCTTCGCGGTCGTCGCGTGGCTCGTCGTGGCGGCCCTCGTCCGCTCGCGCGCCGGTCACGCGATGGCCGCGGTGCGCGAGAACGAGCACCGGGCCGCCGTGCTCGGCTTCGGCACCTACCGCGTCAGGCTGCTCGCGCTCGTCGCCGGCTCCGCGCTCGGGGCCCTCGGCGGCATCGTGCACGCCCTCGTGCTCGGTGGGTCGAACCCGCACCTGACGACCTCGGAGTTCACCCTCTCGCTCCTCGTCATGGTGGTGCTCGGCGGCGCCGGCAGCCGGTGGGGTGCCCTGCTCGGCGGGGTGATCTACACGTATGCCGACGCGCGGCTCGTCGAGGTGAGCAGCCTGCCGGTGCTCGACTCGCTGCCGGACGTCGTGCGCCAGGTGCTCTCCCAACCGCTCTTCATCCTCGGCGTCGGCTTCGTCGTCGTGGTCTACTTCGCTCCGGCGGGCCTGACCGGGCTCGGCGCTCGACTCCTGCGAAAGGCGGGCTCCCGGTGAGCACTGCGGCCGCGTTCGTCATCGAGCTGCCGGTGGGCAGCCTCGCCATCCACGACCTCAGCACGGGGCACCCCGCCGCCACCGCGCCGGTCGTGCTCGCGGTGCACGGCATCATGGCGAACGGCCTGTCGTGGTGCCGGGTGGCCGACGAGGTGGCCCGCCGGCACGGCCCCGATGCCGTGCGCTTCCTCGCCCCCGACCTGCGCGGCCGCGGCGACAGCCGGTCGGTGCCGGGCCCCTACGGCCTCGGCGCGCACGTCGACGACCTCGTGGCGACGGCCACGGCCTTCGGCTCGACGCCCGTCCTCGTCGGCCACTCGATGGGGGCGTTCGTCGCCGCACTCGCCGCCGCGCGCCACCCCGACCGCTTCCCGGCCGCCGTGCTCGTCGACGGCGGGCTCGCCTTCCCGGTGCCGGCGGGCCTCGACGTCGACGCGGCGCTCCGGTCGGTGATCGGGCCGGCCATGGACCGTCTCTCGATGCGCTTCGCCGACCCGGCGGCCTACCTCGCCTTCTGGGGCCAGCACCCTGCTCTCGGGCCGATCCTCGACGGGCCGGCGGGGGAGGCGGCCCGCGCCTACATCGAGCACGACCTCGTCGAGGGCCCGGCCGAGCCCGGCCGCGGCGACCGGTGGCGGAGCACCTGCGTGCTCGACGCGGTGCGCGCCGACGGCGCCGACGTGCTCGCCGACGCCGAGACCCACGCCGCGCTGCGCACCGCGGTCGGGCAGGGCGTCGCCGGCGAGCTCGTGTGGGCCCAGCGCGGGCTGCTCGACGAGCCGCAGGGCCTCTACGACGAGCAGCGTCTCGCCGCGCTCGGGGTGCCCGACGGGGTGCACGTGACGAAGGTCGACGCCAACCACTACGACGTCGTGCTCGGCGACGCCGGGGTGCGCGCCGTCGCCGACGCCGTCGACCGGCAGCTCGGGGCCTGAGCGCGGCCCGGTCGGCCGGCGGCGCAGCGAGCCTCAGGCGGGGGCCTGCAGGGCTCGCAGGCGCAGGGCGATCTGGAGCTCGAGCGCGTGGTCGGGCGACTGCCACGACTCCCCGAGCAGGGCACCGATGCGCTCGAGCCGCTGCGAGACCGTGTTGACGTGCACGTGCAGGGTGCCGGCGGCGTGCCGGGGGCTGCCCCCGGCGGCGAAGTACGCCGACAGCGTGCCGAGCAGGTCGGTGCCGCGCCGCTCGTCGTAGTCGGCGAGCGGGCCGAGCAGCTTGCGCACGTAGTCGTCGACGTCCGGGTCCGAACCGACGATGAGCCCGGCGAAGCCGAGCTGCGTCGCGGCGGCGCCCTGGCCGCGGTGCCCGAGCGCGATGAGCGCCCCGACGGTGCGAGCGGCCTCGTCGTGCGCCACCCCGACGGCGTCGACGTCGCTGATCGGCCCGACCCCGGCGACGGTGACGCACGTGCGCTTGCCGATGCGGGCGGCCACCGAGCGTGCGAGCGCGTCGGGGTCGCTCGCGAGGTCGGTCGCCGCCGGGCCCGACGGAGCGCCGGCAGCGGCCGCGGTCGTGGAGGAGATGGCCCGCGGCTCGGGGCCGGGGTGCGCAGCGGGCACGAGCGCCACGACGTCGCCGTCGTGGGAGCCGACGAGGGCGTTCTCGCCCGTCGCGGCGCTCGCCGAGATGAGCAGCGCCCGGTGGCCGGCCGCGTCGTCGCCGCGGAGCACGAGCAGGCTGAACGGCCGCTGGAGGTCGAAGCCGGTGGTCCGGGCGAGCGAGAGCCGCTCCTCGCGCGAGCCGCGGCCGGTCACGAGGTCGCTGACGAGGCGGTTGCGCGCCGACTGACGCGCGTCGGCGGCCTGGCGCTCGAAGAGCAGCACGAGGGCGGTGACGAGCCCCGCGCGCTCGACGGTGCGCTGCTCCGAGTCGCTGAGGGCCCCGACACCGCCCACGTAGAGCGTGCCGAGGCGTTCCCGCGCGGCGGTGACCGCGACGGCATACACACCGTTGTGCTCGACGAGGCGGCCCGTGGCCAGCTCCGGGAGGCTGTCGAACGCCTCGACGGGGTCGGCGCCGCGCGACCGTCGCTCGGGCCGGGGCTCCGGCGCCGGGCCGGCTGCGCTCTGCCGGGCGCCCGTCTCGTCGGTCAGCACGGCCCAGCCGCCGAGGAGCTCGGCGAGGCCGGCCGTGAGGTCGTCGACCCCGCCGCCGCCGAGCACGAGCGAGGCGAACCGGTCGTGCGCCGCGGCCGCCTTCTCGACCCCGTCGGCATACTGGCGCACCGTCTCGTGCGCGTGCTCGGCGTCGGCGAGCGCCCGGGTCTGCACGAGCGTCACGGCGGCCAGCGTGGCGAGGTTGCCGAGGAGCGCGACCTCCTCGCGGGTGAAGGGGCGGGAGGAGCGGTTGGCGGCGAAGAGCACGCCCACGAAGTGCGACTCGACGAGCAGCGGCGTGCCGCAGATCGCGATGATGCCCTCCTCGCCGACCGCGCCGTCGATGGCCGAGGTGTGGCGGAAGCGCTCGTCGGACCAGTAGTCGGCGGTCCAGTAGGGCTTGTGGGTCGAGGCGACGAGCCCGCCCAGCCCCGCTCCGAGCGCGAGCCGCACCGACTGGAACGCGGCGCTGACCGACCCGTCGGTGGCCCGCATGAAGGTGTCGCCGGCCTCGGGGTCGTAGAGCGTGAGGTAGGCGAGGTCGGTGCCGACGAGGCGCCGGGCGCGGCGGGTGATGGCCTCGAGCACCGATCCGGGGTCGCTGGCGGCCGCCAGCTCGCGCGCGGTGTCGAGCAGGGCTGCGAGCCCGGCCTCGCGGTGCTGGTGGACCTCTCGCGCCCCGGCGATGCGCAGCGCGAGCTCTCGTGCGGGCGACGGCGCGTCCACGGCCGCGACCTCGCTGAGGGGCGCGTCCGCGGCGAGCAGCTCGAGCAGGCGGACGACCTGTCCGGTCTCGTCGGTGGGCGGCTGCGTCTCGGGGTGGGCCACGGGCAGATCCTAGGTGCGACGGCCGCGGCTCAGTGCGCCGTCCACCCGCCGTCCATCGAGAACGACGTGCCGTTGACCGACGCCGACGCCGGTCCGCAGAGGAAGAGGACGAGGGCGGCCACCTCGTCGGGCTCGACGAGCCGCTTGACCGCGACCGGCGCGAGCATGACCTTCTCGACGACCTCCGACTCCGGGATGCCGTGCGACTGGGCCTGGTCGGCGATCTGCCGCTCGACGAGGGGGGTGCGCACGTAGGCCGGGTTGACGCACGTCGAGGTGACGCCGCGGGGGCCGCCCTCGAGCGCGACGACCTTGGAGAGGCCCTCGAGCCCGTGCTTCGCCGTGACGTACGCCGCCTTGTAGGCGCTCGCGCGCAGACCGTGCACGCTCGAGACGTTGACGATGCGGCCCCAGCCCCGGTCGTACATGTGCGGCAGGCTCTGCCGGATCAGCCGGAAGGGCGAGGCGAGCATCAGGTCGAGGATGAGGTCGAAGCGCTCGAGCGGGAAGTCCTCCACGGGGCTGACGTGCTGGATGCCGGCGTTGTTGACGAGGATGTCGACCTCGGTCGGCAGGTCGGCCAGGGCATCGAGGTCGGCGAGGTCGGCGGTGATCGTCGCGAGGTCGGCGCCGTCGGCGAGGGCCGCGAGACCGGCCGCGTCGCGGTCGACGGCGTGCACCTTGGCGCCGGCCGCGGCCAGGGCGCGCGCCACGCTCGCCCCGATGCCGCTCGCCGCACCCGTGACGAGGGCGGTGCGGCCGGTCAGGTCGACGGGGTCGTTGGCGACGGGGGAGCCCGCCCGGGAACGGCCCGGAGCGGCGTCCGGTACCTCGGTGCTGGCGTCGGTGCGGGGGGCGGGCATGCGGGAAGACTAGGGAGGCCCGCGAGCGGCACCTGTGTGGTCGGCCGCCACAAAACCCGCGGATCCATGTGGATCCGGCTCACCCCGCTTGTGCTGTCCCTCCCGCTCCCGCGTGAGCCGTCCACGGGCTGACGCGTCGCCGTTCCGCACGTCGCCGGTGCGCCCCACGAGTCTCGTCGACCTTCCATCCATAGGTAATTCCCTATGGGTGTTAGGGTGTGCGCATGGAAAGGGTCCAGCTCAACGCCTCCGTGGTCGTCGACCGCGCGGCCGAGCTCGCCGACGCCGACGGTTTCGCCTCCCTGAGCCTGGCCGCCGTGGCGCGGTCGCTCGGGGTGCGGCCGCCCAGCCTCTACGAGCACGTCCGCGACCTCGCCGCGCTGCGCGACGGGGTGACGGTCCTCGCCCTCGACGAGCTCGCGCAGCTCATCGGCGACGCCGTGCTCGGCCGGTCGCGGGGCGAGGCCCTGCTCGGCTACTGCGACGCGCACCGCACCTACGCGCGGGAGCACCCGGGGCGGTGGGAGTCGCTGCAGCGGCGCGCCGGTGCGGCTGCGGTGGGCTCCGACGCCGCGCGCCGGATGGTCCGCGTCATCGACGCGGTGCTGCACGGCTACGGCATACCTGACGACGGCCGCACGCACGCGACGCGGGTGATGGGCGCTGCCGTGCGCGGCTTCCTCGAGCTCGAGCGCATCGGGAGCTTCGCGCACAGCGACCCCGGGTCGGACCTGTCCTGGGACGAGCTGCTCGACTCGCTCCACTTCCTGCTCGTGCACTGGCGCGAGCGTGAGCCACTCCGACGGGAGGAGACCCGTGACTGACCCGGACCTGAAAGACCTCACTGCCGACCTCGATGCCGACCTCGATGCCGACCTCGCTGCCGACCTCGCTGCCGACCTCGCTGCCGACCTCGTCGTCGGCGCCGCCGAGCTCGAGCGCACCGAGCGCGGGCTCCGGCCGCACCGGCTGCCGCACGCCGTGCGCGAGCGCTTCGCCGACCCGCAGCTGCGGCTCATGGAGGCGCAGCCCGCCGGCGTGCGCATCGCCGTCACCACGACGGCTCGTCACCTCGAGCTCGAGCTGCACGCCACCCGGGTGGCCTACCGCGGCATGCCGCGCCCCCGCGGGGCCGTCGACGTCGTCGTCGACGGCGCCCGGCTCGCGTCCCACGCGTTGACCGGCGGAGACGCGCTCGAGCTCGACATGGCCACGGGCGCGAGCACCCTGGCGCCCGGTGGGCCCGACGTCGTGGTCGTCGACGAGCTCCCGGCCGGGGAGAAGTCGGTCGAGATCTGGCTGCCGCACAACGAGCAGGTCGACCTCGTCGCGCTGCGCTCGGACGCGCCGCTCCGCCCTACGCCGCCCAGCGGGCCGCTGTGGCTGCACCACGGCAGCTCGATCAGCCACGGCTCCAACGCGACCGGCCCGGCGAGCACCTGGCCGGCCGTCGCGGCGCGCCGGGCCGGCGTGCGGCTGCACAACCTCGGCTTCGGCGGCAGCGCGCTGGTCGACCCGTTCATGGCGCGGCTCATGCGCGACACCCCGGCCGACCTCATCAGCGCCAAGCTCGGCATCAACGTCGTCAACCTCGACGCGATGCGGCTGCGCAGCTTCGTGCCAGCCGTCCACGGCTTCCTCGACACGATCCGCGACGGCCACCCGGACACGCCGTTGCTGCTCGTCACCCCGATCTTCTGCGGCATCCACGAGGACACCCCGGGGCCTGGCGCCGTCGACCCGTCCGCGCTCGCAGAGGGTGCCGTGCGGTTCGTCGCCACCGGCACGGAGCACGACACGGCGGCGGGTCGCCTGACGCTGCGGGTCATCCGGCAGGCGCTCGCGGAGGTCGTGGCCGCGCGGTCCGACGACCCGAACCTGCACCTGCTCGACGGGCTCGAGCTCTACGGCGAGGCCGACGCGGCCGAGCTGCCGCTGCCCGACGGGCTCCACCCGGACACGGCGGCGCACGCGCTCATCGGCACGCGGTTCGCCGACCTCGCCCTCGCCGCGGGCGGCCCGCTGCAGCCCCGAGCCTGACCCCGCAGCAACACACCGAACAAGTCACAACCCACCGGGATCGGATGCCGGTGGGTTGCGACTTGTTCGGTGTGTTGCGCAGGCGGGGGCGGGGTCAGATGTCGCGGAAGACCTCGATGGTGGCCCCGAGGGCGTTGAGGCGCTCGGCGAGGTCCTCGTAGCCGCGGTTGATGACGTAGACGTTGCGCAGCACCGACGTGCCGGGCGCGGCGAGCATCGCGAGGAGGACGACGACGCCCGGGCGCAGGGCCGGCGGGCAGACGACCTCGGCAGCGCGCCAGCGGGTCGGGCCCTCGACGATGACGCGGTGCGGGTCGAGCAGCTGCACGCGCGCGCCGACCTTCGTCAGCTCGGTGAGGTAGATGGCGCGGTTCTCGTAGACCCAGTCGTGGATCATCGTGCTGCCCTCGGCGACGGCACCGATGAGGGCGAAGAAGGGCAGGTTGTCGATGTTGAGGCCGGGGAACGGCATCGGGTGGATCTTGTCGATGGGGGCGTGCAGCGGCCCGGGGATCGTCGTCAGGTCGACGAGGCGGGTCTTGCCGTTGGCCGAGGCGTACTCCGGCGACAGGTCGTACTTCATCCCCATGCCGTCGAGGGTCGCGAGCTCGATCTCGATGAACTCGATCGGCACGCGCCGGATCGTGATCGCGCTGTCGGTGACGACTGCGGCGGCGATGAGGCTCATCGCCTCGATCGGGTCCTCGCTGGGGGAGTACTCCACGTCGACGTCGATCTCGGCCACACCGTGCACCGTCAGCGTCGTCGTGCCGATGCCGTCGATGCGCACGCCGAGCTTCTCGAGGAAGAAGCAGAGGTCCTGCACCATGTAGTTGGGGCTCGCGTTGCGGATGACCGTCGTGCCCGCGTGGCGCGCGGCGGCCATCAGCACGTTCTCGGTGACGGTGTCGCCGCGCTCGGTGAGCACGATGGCGCGCTGGGGGTTGACCGAGCGGTCCGAGTGGGCCTCGTAGAACCCGTGCGTGGCGGTCACCTCGAGGCCGAAGGCGCGCAGGGCGCTGAGGTGCGGCTCGACGGTGCGGGTGCCGAGGTCGCAGCCACCGGCATACGGCAGCTGGAAGTCCTCGTGCTCGTGCAGCAGCGGGCCGAGGAACATGATGACGGTGCGGGTGCGGCGGGCGGCGGCCACGTCGATGTCGTCGAGGTTGAGCACCGCCGGCGGCACGATCTCGAGGTCGTTGCTGTCGGGCAGCCAGCGCGTGCGCACGCCGATCGAGGCGAGCACCTCGAGGATGCGGTTGACCTCCTCGATGCGGGCCAGGCTGCGCAGCGTCGTGCGGCCGCGGTTGAGCAGCGCGGCGCAGAGGAGCGCGACGGCGGCGTTCTTGGAGGTCTTGACGTCGATCGAGCCGGTCAGCTTCTGGCCGCCGACGATGCGCAGGTGCTGCGGGCCGGAGTGGCCGAGCGAGACGAACTCGGAGTCGAGGGCGTCACCGATCTTGGCGAGCATGTCGAGGCTGAGGTTCTGCTTGCCCTGCTCGATGCGGGTCACCGCGCCCTGCGACGTTCCGAGCAGCTCGGCGAGGTCCGACTGGGTCATCCCCTTGTGGCGTCGCGCGTCGCGGATGAGTCCGCCGATCCGGGTCAGGTAGGTCTGAGGCACGCGTTCGAGGCTAACTCATATATGAGTTATGGCAAACCGCCACGCCGGACGGGGCCGCCCCGGGTGGTCCCGGAGCGGCCCCGTCGTGGGCCGGCGGCCGTATGCCGTGTGGTGGGCCCGGTCAGGCGCGCGCGTTCGCGACGCCCGCGGGCAGGAACCGGGCGCCGGTGACCGCCTCGGCGACGCCGGTGCGGTCGAGCAGCGGCGTGATGCCGCCGTTCCAGAACTGGAAGCCCGCGCCCGTGATCATCGCGAGGTCGATGTCCATCGGGGCCTGCGCGACGCCCTCGTCGAGCATCCGGCGGGCCTCGTCGGCGAGCACGGTCAGCACGCGCTGGCGCACCTGAGCGAGGTCGAGCACGACGGGCTCGGCCGGCTTCTCGACGAGCTCGGCGACCTCGGGGTCGAGGACCGGGCGCCCCGTGCTCATGTCGTAGAAGCCGCGCTTGCCGGCCGCGACGAGGCGCTGGAGCGTCGGCGACGCGTAGAAGCGGTCCGGGAAGGCGCGGACCAGCGTCTCGCCGTTGTGCAGGGCGATGGCCGGACCGACGAGCCCGATGAGCACGAAGGGCGGCATCGGCGCGAGCCCCGCGAAGGCGCGGTCGACGACCTCGATCGGCGTGCCCTCGTCGAGGATCTTCGCGGCCTCGCCCATGAACCGGCCGAGGAGGCGGTTGACGATGAAGGAGGGGCGGTCGGCCGCGCGGATGCACGTCTTCCGCAGGGCCTTGCCGACCGCGAAGGCCGTTGCGAGCGTGGGGTCGTCGGTGCGCTCACCGGGGATGATCTCGAGCAGCGGCATGACGGCCACGGGGTTGAAGAAGTGGAAGCCCACGACGCGCTCGGGGTGCTCGAGCTGCGACGCCATCTCGGCGATCGACAGGCTCGAGGTGTTCGTCGCGAGCACGCACTCGGGCGACACGACGGCCTCGACCTCGGCGAAGACCTGCTGCTTGACCGACATCTCCTCGAAGACGGCCTCGATGACGAAGTCGGCGTCGGCGAAGCCGTCCTTGCTCGTCGACCCCGTGACGAGCGCCTTGTAGCGGTTGAGCCGGTCGGGGTTCAGCCGCCCCTTGCCGGCCAGCTTGTCGAGCTCGGCGTGCACGTAGCCGACGCCCTTGGCGACGCGCTCGTCGTCGATGTCGGTGAGCACGACGGGCACCTGAAGGCGCTGGATGAACAGCAGCGCGAGCTGGCTCGCCATGAGGCCGGCGCCGACGATGCCGACCTTGGTCACCTTCCGCGCGAGCGCCTGGTCGGGCGCTCCCGCCGGGCGCTTGGCGCGCTTCTGCACGAGCTCGAACGCGTAGAGCCCGGCGCGCAGCTCGTCGCTCATGAGCAGGTCGGCGAGCACCTCGTCCTCGGCCGCGAAGCCCTCCTCGCGGGTCGCGGTGCGCGCGGCGGCGAGCAGGTCGAGGGCGGCGTACGGGCTCCTGGCCTGGCGGCCCGTCTTGACGTCGGCGAGCTTGCGGGCCTTGGCGATCGCCGCGTCCCACGCCATCGCGTCGCGGTCCACCTCGGGTCGCTCGACGGTGACCTCGCCGGTGAGCACGCGGGCGGCCCACGCCACCGACTCCTCGAGGAAGTCGGCGGGCTCGAGCAGCACGTCGGACATGCCGAGCGCGTGGGCCTGCGGACCCTTGAGCATGCGGTTCTGGCTCAGCGGGTTCTCGACGACGACGGTGATCGCCCTCTCGATGCCGACGAGGTTGGGCAGCATCCAGCAGCCGCCCCAGCCGGGCACGAGGCCGAGGAAGACCTCGGGCAGCGCGACGGCCGGGACGCCGGCGCTCATGGTGCGGTAGGTCGCCGACAGCGCCAGCTCCACGCCGCCGCCCATCGCGGCGCCGTTGACGAAGGCGAACGTCGGCACCGGCAGGTCGGCGAAGGCCGCGTAGGCGGCGTGGCCGGAACGCGCGATCTCGAGCGCTTGGTCGCGGGAGCCGAGGAACGGCACACCGGTGAGGTCGGCGCCGACGGCGAAGACGAACGGCTTTCCCGTCACGGCGACGGCCGCGACCTCGCCCGCCTCGGCGCGGACGCGCAGCTCGGCGACCGTGGCGGCGAGGCCGGCGATCGACTGCGGGCCGAAGGTGTTCGGCTTGGTGTGGTCGAAGCCGTTGTCGAGGGTGATGAGCGCGAGGGTGCCGGCGCCACCGGGCAGCGCGACGTCCCGCACGGGCGTGCGCGTCACGACCTCGGTCGCGAAGTCTGCTGCAGCCGTGGGCTTCTCGGTCGTGGCGGTCACGCGACGTCCTCCTTCTCGATCGAGGCGACGTAGTCCTCGTGGTGCGGGTTCTCCCAGACGACGGCGCCGCCCATGCCGATGCCGATGCACATCGCGGTGAGGCCGTAGCGGACCTCCGGGTGCTCCTCGAACTGGCGCGCGAGCTGCGTCATGAGGCGCACGCCCGAGCTCGCGAGCGGGTGGCCGGTGGCGATGGCGCCGCCGTACTCGTTGACGCGCGGGTCGTCGTCGGCGATGCCGAAGTGGTCGAGGAAGGCGAGCACCTGCACGGCGAACGCCTCGTTGAGCTCGAAGAGGCCGATGTCCTCGATCGACAGGCCCGCCTTGGCGAGGGCCTTCTCGGTGGCGGGCACCGGCCCGACGCCCATGACCTCGGGCTCGACGCCGACGAAGGAGTAGGAGACGAGGCGCATGCGGATGGGCAGGCCGAGGTCGGTCGCCGCCTGCTCGGAGGCGAGCAGGCACGCGGTCGCGCCGTCGTTGAGTCCCGCCGCGTTGCCGGCGGTGACGTTGCCGTGCGCGCGGAACGGGGTCTTGAGCTGGCCGAGGTCCTCGACGGTCGTGCCGGGCCGCGGGGGCTCGTCGGCGGTCGCGAGGCCCCAGCCGAGCTCGGCGTGGCGGGTGGCGACGGTGACGAGGTCGCGCTGGATCTTGCCGTCGGCATACGCCTGCGCGAGCTTGTCCTGGCTGCCGACGGCGAAGGCGTCGGAGCGGGCCTTGGTGAGGGCCGGGAAGCGGTCGTGCAGGTTCTCGGCGGTCTTGCCCATGACGAGCGCGTCGGGGTCGACGATCTTCTCGCTGACGATCCGCGGGTTGGGGTCGACGCCCTCGCCCATCGGGTGGCGCCCCATGTGCTCGACGCCGCCGGCGATGGCGATGTCGTAGGCGCCGAAGGCGATCGAGCTCGCCGTGTTCGTGACGGCCGTCATGGCGCCGGCGCACATGCGGTCGACCGAGTAGCCGGGGGTCGTGTTCGGCAGTCCGGAGAGCAGCGCGGCCGTGCGGCCGAGCGTCAGGCCCTGGTCGCCGATCTGGGTGGTCGCGGCGATGGCGACCTCCTCGACCTTGTCCTTGGGCAGGGTCGGGTTGCGGTGCAGCAGCTCGCGGATGCACCGGACGACGAGGTCGTCCGCCCGGGTCTGGGCGTACATGCCCTTCTCGCCGGCCTTGCCGAACGGCGTGCGGACGCCGTCGACGAAGACGACCTCGGAAAGTGCGCGGGGCACGGGTGCCTCCCAGTGGATCGAGAATCGGAGTGCCGGACGCGGCCGGCAACGGGTCGCGAGGAGCGCGGCCTCCTTGATCCTACTTCTCGGTAACTTCCGCGGCGACGAACCCTGCGGGTGACCATCCTCACGGCCGAGGGCCGTCGGCGCACTCGGACGTCGACGGCACGTCGACCGCGTGCGACCGCGCGCGACCGCGCGTCAGGCGGGTGGGTTCTCGCTGCAGGCGAGCGAGACGAGGGGGGCGGTGATCGTCGTCTGCCACCGGCGTGCGCCCATGGCCGACAGGCCCTCGGCCACCTCGGCGGTGGTCGGTGCGGCCGGCCCCTCCCAGAGGTAGCGGCGCAGCAGGTCGGGCGTCAGCAGGTTCTCGACCGGCACGGCCAGCTCGTCGGAGACCGCGCCGAGCAGCTCACGGGCGCGGGCGAGGCGGGCCGCGGCGACGGGGTCGCGGTCGGCCCAGGCCTTGGGCGGCGGCGGGCCGCTCGGCGGCAGGGCCAGCACGGGCAGGTCGCTCTCGGGCAGGTCGAGCGCGTGCGCGACGACCTCGAGGATGGCGCTCTGGTGCCGGCGCACCGACCGGGCGAGGCGGGGCTCGCTGACGGTGACGGTGCGCGGCGGGCGCGCGGCCCGCTGGTTGGCGATGGCGATCTCGCTGATCGCGGCGTCGGGCAGCACCCGGCCGGGCGAGGTGTCGCGTTCCTGGGCCACGCCGTCGCGCCAGAGCCACAGCTCGCGCACGATGGCGAGGCCGCGGCGCCCGCGCACCTTGTGCATGCCGGACGTGCGCCGCCACGGGTCGGTGCGGGGCTCGGGACCGGTGAAGCCGAGCAGGTGGGTGAACTCCTCGGCGGCCCAGCCCGCCTTGCCCTGTGCGGTGAGCTCGGCGGCCACCGCGTCGCGGAGGTCACCGAGCACCTCGACGTCGAGGGCGGCATACCGCAGCCACGGCTCGGGAAGGGGGCGGTCGGACCAGTCGACGGCCGAGTGCTCCTTGGCCAGCTGGAGCCCGAGGTAGTGCTCGACCATGGCGCCGAGCCCGACGCGCGGCAGGCCGGCGAGCCGCCCGCCCAGCTCGGTGTCGAAGAGCGCGGTGGGCCGCATGCCGACCTCGGCCAGGCACGGGAGGTCCTGCGTGGCGGCGTGCAGGATCCACTCGGCGTCGCCGATGGCCTCGCCGACGGGGGAGAGGTCGGGGCAGGCGATGGGGTCGATGAGCCAGCTGCCCGAGCCCTCGCGGCGCAGCTGCACGAGGTAGGCGCGCTGGCCGTAGCGGTAGCCCGACGCCCGCTCGGCGTCCACGCCCACCGGGCCGGTGCCGTTCGCGATGGCCTCGGCCGCGCGCATCAGCGTGCGCTCGTCGGTGACGACGTCCGGCACGCCGTCGCGCGGGTGCGTCAACGGGACGAGGACGCGCGCCTCCGGCTCCGGGGCCTGGGGTTCGACCGCCTGG
Source organism: Terrabacter sp. NPDC000476 (assembly GCF_040300125.1). Classification (NCBI taxonomy): domain Bacteria; kingdom Bacillati; phylum Actinomycetota; class Actinomycetes; order Micrococcales; family Intrasporangiaceae; genus Terrabacter; species Terrabacter sp. NPDC000476. Next base: position 677,064 of record NZ_JBEPDF010000001.1, on the reverse strand, counting down.
GGCTCGACGGCCTGGGACTCGAGGACCTCCGGCGCCGTCACGTCGGGCGCGGGGTCGTGCGGCTCAGCCGTCACCGGCGCTGTCCCGGCAGGGGAACGACGCCGTCGGGCAGGGGTGGGATGCCGGCGACCGTGCACAGCATGTCGGCCCAGGCCCGCAGGTGGTCGGTCACGTCGCCGGCGACGGGGGTCCACGACGCGCGGAGCTCCATCTCGACGCTCGCCTCGCGCTCGGCGAGTCCGGCGAAGCTCTCGCTGACGACGCGCGTCACGGTGCCGGCCTCGGCCGTCCACGTGAGCCCGCGCTCGGCGAGGGAGTCGGTGAGCCACGACCAGCCGACGGCACCGAGCATCGGGTCGCCCGAGAGCTCGGGCTCGAGCTCGGCGCGCGCGAACGTGACGATGCGCCACTGGCCGTTCCACGTGTCGGGGGCGGCCGGGTCGTGGAGCACGACGAAGCGGCCCGTCGCGAGGTCCTCCTCGGGGTCGCTGACGTCGATGACGTCGGCGGTCAGCGCGGCCGCGAAGGGCGCGATGCGCGTCGGTGCCGGAACCTCCGTCAGGCGCACCTCGGAGCGCAGACGGACGTCCCGGAGGTCGCTCAGCGTCCTCGCGAAGACGGCGCCGCTGCTGCCCGGCAGCGTTCTCGTGTGCACCACCCGAGCGTATGCCGGGTCCGGGCGTTCTGTCCTCAGGGCGCGCCGTGCGCGTGGCGCGAGGCGCTCGGCGCACCGTGGCAGGATTGACCGGTGCCGACCACAGCCCCGCCAGACACCCGCCAGAGCGACATCGTCCGCGCTGCGCGCCGCGAGTCGACCACCCGGACGCCGGTGTGGTTCATGCGCCAGGCCGGTCGCTCGCTGCCGGAGTACCGCGCGATCCGCGAGGGCGTGCCGATGCTCGAGTCGTGCATGCGCCCCGAGCTCGTCACGGAGATCACCCTCCAGCCGGTGCGCCGCCACGGCGTCGACGCCGCCATCTTCTTCAGCGACATCGTCGTGCCGCTCAAGGCCATCGGCGTCGACCTCGACATCGTGCCCGGCGTCGGCCCCGTCGTGGCCCGGCCGATCCGCACCGCGGCAGACCTCGACCAGCTCGTGCCGCTGACGCCCGAGCACGTGCCCTTCATCACCGAGGCCGTGCACCAGCTCGTGGCCGAGCTCGGCGAGACCCCGCTCATCGGCTTCGCCGGCGCGCCGTTCACCCTCGCCAGCTACCTCGTCGAGGGTGGTCCGTCGAAGAACCACGAGAAGACCAAGGCCCTCATGCACGGCGACCCGCAGCTGTGGGACGCCTTGTGCGCCAAGCTCGCCCAGATCTCCGGGGAGTTCCTGCGCGTGCAGGCCGAGGCCGGGGCGAGCGTGGTGCAGCTCTTCGACTCGTGGGCCGGTGCCCTGTCCAGGGCCGACTACGCCGCCCGCGCGATGCCGCACTCCGCGGTCGCCCTCGGGATGGTCGCCGACCTCGACGTGCCCCGCATCCACTTCGGCGTCGGCACCGGCGAGCTGCTCGCGCTCATGGGCGAGGCGGGCGCCGAGGTCGTCGGCGTCGACTACCGCGTCTCGCTGACCGACGCCGTCGAGCGCCTCGGGCCGACGTACGCCGTCCAGGGCAACCTCGACCCGGCGCTGCTCTTCGCGCCGTGGGAGGCCCTCGAGCGACGGGTCCGCGAGATCGTCGAGGAGGGGCGCCGGGCGCCGGGGCACATCTTCAACCTCGGCCACGGGGTGCTGCCGGCCGTCGACCCGGACGTCCTGACGCGCGTCACCGCCCTCGTCCACGAGTGCTCGAGCCGCCCATGACGACGACCACCGCGACCGCGGCTCCCTCCGTCGCCCGCTCGAGCCTGACGATGCTCGGCGGGTCGGTGGCATCGCGCGTGCTCGGCGTCGTGCGCAACGGCCTCATCACCTTCATCATCGGCGCGAAGCTGGCCGGTGACGCCTTCTCGCTCGCCAACACGCTGCCCAACGTCCTCTACGTGCTCGCGGCCGGCGGCATCCTCAACGCCGTGCTCATCCCGTCGCTCGCGCGGGCCATGAAGCTCGCGGACGGCGGGCAGGAGTTCACCGACCGCGTCATCACCGTCGCGCTGGCCGGCATGGCCGTCATCACGGCCGCCGTCATGGCGGGCGCCGCCGGGTTCGTGTGGCTGCTCGCGAGCAACAACTCCGACGACTTCAAGAGCCTCGCGCTCGCCTTCTCGCTCATCTGCCTGCCGCAGATCTTCTTCTACGGCCTCTTCGCCCTGCTCGGGCAGATCCTCAACGCCCGCGGCCAGTTCGGGGCGTTCGCGTGGGCGCCGTTCTTCGCCAACGTCGTCGCCGTGGCCGGGCTGCTCGTCTTCCTGGTGGCCTTCGGGCGCCCCCTCGGGCAACCGGTCGAGGGCCAGCCGCAGCCGGGCGACCCCGCGCAGTGGACCGGGCCGATGATCTGGCTCTTCGCCGGGTCGGCCACCCTGTCGGTGGTCGTGCAGGCGCTCTCGCTGGTGCCCGCCCTGCGGCGCACCGGCTTCCGCTACCGGCCGCGCTGGGGCCTGCGCGGGGTCGGGCTCGGCGGGGTCAGGCGGCTCGCCGTGTGGGCCTTCGTGGGTCTGGCCGTCTCGCAGGTCGGCTTCTTCATCAGCCAGGGCGCGCTCAACAACGCGACGGCGTCGGCGAAGACCCTCGGGCTCTCGCTCGACGCGCGTGGTCCTGCCGCGTACGGCATTGCCTTCACGCTCTTCATGCTGCCGCACGCCTTCGTCACCGTCTCGATCATGACCGCGCTCTTCCCCCGCTTCTCGAAGGCCGCGGCGGCCGACGACCGGGCGACGCTGCGGCGCGACTTCCGCACGGGCCTCACGATGCCGCTCGTGGTCAACGTGCCGATCATGGTGGCGGTCATCGTCCTCGCCCAGCCGGTCGTGGCCCTGCTCAACCCCGGTATCGACCAGCGCTCGGTCGAGGTGGCGTCGAGCGTGCTCGTCATCATGATCCTCGGTCTCGTGCCGTTCGGCCTCGACCTGCTCTGCTACCGGATGTTCTTCGCCCTCGAGGACGGCCGGCCGACGGTGGTGATGCAGGTGCTGCTCACCGGCATCAGTGCCGTTGCCGGCGTCGTGACGCTCTTCATCAACCCGGTGTGGGCGATCGGCGTCATGGCGGTGGGGCAGACCGTCGGCAACGTCGTGAGCTCGGCCGTCGGCCTGCACCTGCTCCGCCGTCGCATCGGCCCGCTCGGCCTGACGAGCGGTCTCGTCACCGCGTCGCGGGTCGGCGCCGCCGCGGCGCTGGCCGGACTCGTCGCCTGGGGCGCCACGACGGTGCTCGACCCCATCACGGGGGCGGCCATCGCCGAGGGTGGCTCGGCCCTGCGCCGGATGTTCGCCAGCGCCGTGGAGATCGGGCTCGTCGGGCTCGTCCTCGGGGTCGTCTACGTCGGTCTCGCCCACGCCTTCGGGGTGCGCGAGATGCGCCAGGTCGCGGGGCTCGTCCGGGGCAAGCTCGGCCGCTGACGGCTATGCCGACGGGTCGGCGCCCGGGCTGCCGGTCGGCGACGGGACCGACGCCGGGGCGCCCGGGGTGCTTGCGGCGCTCGGGGAGGTGGTCGTCGAGCTGGGAGCCGGCGTCGTCGCACGCCGGCGCCAGAGCCGCCCGAGCACGACGACGATCGGGATGCCGACGACGAGCCAGGGCAGCAGCACGGCCAGGCCGGTGAGGATCACGGTGAGCGAGCCGAGCAGGGCCTCCCACGCCGCGCGCACGGTGGCGACGAAGCCGCCGTCGTCGGTCGTCGACGCCGGGGTGGAGCCGGTCCAGAGGGCGACCGTCACCGTGCTCGTGGCGGTGATGCGGTCGAGCTCGGCCAGCCGTTGCCGCAGCGAGTCGAGGTCGGCCTGCCGCCGGGTCAGCTCGCTCTCGAGGGTGATGACCTGCGGCAGGCCGGTGGCCTTGGCGAGCAGGGCCCGCACGCGGTCGATTCCGTCCTGCATCGGGCCGATCCGCGCCTTGGTGTCGACGTAGCCGTCGGTCACGTCCTCCGACGTCGACGACCGGTACGAGACCGACCCCAGCTTCGAGAGCTGGGTGAGCACGTCGTCGAGGGCCGCCGCGGGCACGCTGAGGGTGAGCCGGGCCTCGTCGACCCCGACGCCCGGCACGGACGGCGCCGACCCGGTTCCCACCGTCTGGTCCCCGCCCTGACGGCCGACCTGATCGCCGACCTGGCCGTCGACCTGGCCGTCCGCCGGACCGGCCGCGGTCACGACGTTCTCGGACGTCACGGACCCGCCCGCCCCCGAGGCGAGGAGGCGCACCCTGGCCGCCGAGGCCGCGAGGTCGCCCACCTGGAGGCCGAGCCACGCGGTGCGCGCGATCTTCGCCCCGACGACCGCGGCCGCCGCGCCCCCGGCCGAGGAGGGGCTGCTGTCCGTCGCAGGCGCCTTGGCCGCCGAGCTGCCGTCGAAGGCGGCCCCGGGCGACGTGCCCCCGCTCGCCTCGCGCCCGACCGGGTCCGCGCTCCCCGTCGACATGGACGGGGCCGAGCCGGATCGGAGCGCGCCCAGGCCCAGGGGGACCGAGAGCAGGAGCAGCGCCACCACGGCGAGCGCGACGACCGGTCGGCGCCGCGAGGCCGGCACGACCGGCCCTCGGCGGAGGGGACGCAGGTGGGGTGAGGCGGTCATGGCGTGCCTTTCGACAGGTCGCCCACCGCGTCGTGCCGCGGCCTGCGTGGCGACGTCCTGCCCCTAGGACACGCGGCGCAGCCCGATCGTTGCCGGGCCGAGCGCCGCCGTCAGCGACGCGGGGTCGCGGTCTCCTCCTCGCTGGTGCCGGCGCCGGGACCCACCTCCGGGGCCGACGGGGTGGAGCGGACGGCCCGCCCCCGGCGGACCCGGCGCACGACGAGCGCGACGAGCAGCACGACGACGACGCCGATGACGACCTTGTCGAGCACGCCGGAGTAGCGGTCGACGAGCTCGTAGCGGGAGCCGAGCACGTAGCCCAGCCCGATGAGCAGCCCGTTCCAGACGGCGCTCCCGGCGATCGTCAAGACCGTGAAGCTCGTCCACGGCATCCGGACGGCGCCGGCGGGCAGCGACACGAGGCTGCGGACGCCCGGCACGAGACGGCCGAGGAAGACCGAGCGGCGCCCGTGGTCGGCGAACCAGGCGGTCGCGCGCTCGAAGTCGTGGCGGTCGACGAGGGGGAGACGCGCCATGACCCGGATGGCGCGTTCCTGGCCGAGCCGCGCGGCGAGCAGGTAGAGCACGAGCGCGCCGAGGTAGGAGCCCACGGTGCTCGTCACGAGCAGCAGCACGAGGCCGAGCTGGCCCTGGCGGGCGATGAACCCGGCGAGCGGCAGCACGACCTCGCTCGGGATCGGCGGCAGCACCGTCTCGAGGAAGGTGAGGGCGCCGACGCCCCACTCGCCGAGGGCGGCGATGACGCGGTAGGCGACGCCCACCAGGCCGGAGAGGTCGGCCGAGGGCTGCAGGGCCGGGGCGACGCCGGCGTGGACGGGGGTCATGGCGGGCGCGGCGGCGAGCAGCGCGAGGGTACCCATGGGTCAACGGTCCCTCATGGACACCGCCTCGACCAAACGCCTCGACCAAACGCCTCTACCGAACGACTCGACCGAACGACTCGACCGAACCCTCGACCGAACCGCTGCTCGGGCCGTCGGCGCCGGGTGGGAGAGTGGCGGCATGGGCAGGTCGGTCGCGGTCATCGGTGGGGGCATCAGCGGGCTCGCGGCGGCGTGGGAGCTGAGTCGTGCCGGGGCGGACACCTCGGTGGTGCTCCTCGAGGCCACCGACCGCCTCGGCGGCAAGCTCCGGCTCGAGGACGTCGGCGGCGCGCGCATCGACGTCGGGGCCGAGTCGGTGCTCGCCCGCCGGCCCGAGGCGGTGGGTCTGCTCGACGAGCTCGGTCTCACCGGTGAGGTGACGCACCCCGGCCCGGCCGGGGCCGCCATCGTCTCGCGGGGCGTGCGCTGGCCGATGCCGCGTGGCACGGTCATGGGGGTGCCCTCCGACCCGGAGTCGGTGCGGGGTCTGCTCACCGACGCCGAGGTCGACCGCCTCGCGCACGAGCGGGCGACGGGACCGGTGCCGGGCGACCTGTCCGTGGGGGACCTCGTCGACGCGCGGCTCGGCCCGGCGGTGACCGACCGCCTCGTCGAGCCCCTGCTCGCCGGCGTCTACGCCGGCCACGCGCGCCAGATATCCGTCGACCAGGCCGTGCCGGTGCTGGCCGCCGCGGCCCACGAGGGTCGCCCGCTGCTCGACGTCGCGCGGGCCGCTGCGGCCGCCGCGGCGGACGGTCCACTCGCCGGGACCCCGGTCTTCGCCTCCCTCGTCGGCGGGCTAGGGAGGCTGCCCGAGGTGCTCGGGGCGCGGCTCGCGGAGGCCGGCGTGCGCGTGCGCACCGGCACCGTCGTGCGCGGCCTGCGGCGCGACGGCGCCGGCTGGGTCGTCTCCTCGGGGCCGACGACCCAGGTGCTCGAGGAGCGCTTCGACGCCGTGGTGCTCGCGACGCCGGCGGCGCCGACGGCCCGGTTGCTGCGCGAGGTGGCGCCCGTGGCCGCGGCGGCGCTCGCCGGGGTCGAGTACGCCTCGATGGCGATCGTCACGCTCGCGCTCGACGGGCCTCCGCCCGAGGCGCTCGAGGGCAGCAGCGGCTTCCTCGTGCCGCCCGCCGAGCCCCTGACGATCAAGGCGTCCACCTTCAGCACCGTCAAGTGGCCGTGGCTCGCCCGCGCGCACCCGGGCCGCACCTACCTGCGCGCGTCGGTCGGTCGGCACGGCGAGGAGGCCGCCCTCCAGCGCTCCGACGACGAGCTCGTGGCCGCAGCGCTCACCGACCTGCACACGGTTCTGGGCGGCGACCTGCCCGCGCCGGTCGCGACGCACGTGCAGCGGTGGGGCGGCGGCCTGCCGCAGTATGCCGTGGGGCACCGGTCGCGGCTGGCGCCCACGCGCGACCTGCCGCCGGGGCTGGCCCGGTGCGGGGCGGCCTACGACGGCGTCGGCATCCCGGCCTGCGTCGCGTCGGGCCGGGCGGCCGCCCGCGTCGTGCAGACCCACTGGGACGAGCGCTCCGACGCCTTGGGATGATGGCCCCATGAGCGAGCGCCTGACACCAGCCCGGATGCGGGAGATCAACGACACGATCCGCTACTGCATGTGGTCGGTCTTCAGCGCGGTCACCCCGCTCGGTGACGACCGCGACAAGCACGTCGCCGAGCTCGAGGCCTTCCTCGAGGAGGTGGCGGGCGAGGGTGTGGTCGTGCGCGGCCTCTACGACGTGGCCGGTCTGCGCGGTGACGCCGACTTCATGGTGTGGTGGCACGCCGAGACGATCGAGGCCCTCCAGTCGGCCTACCACCGCCTGCTGCGCACCGAGCTCGGCTCGCACCTCGAGCCGGTGTGGAGCGCAGCAGCGCTGCACCGGCCGGCGGAGTTCAACAAGAGCCACATCCCGGCCTTCATGGCCGACGAGGTGTCGCGCAAGTACGTCTGCGTCTACCCCTTCGTGCGGTCGTACGAGTGGTACCTCCTCGACGACGGCGAGCGGCGCGACCTCCTGCGCGAGCACGGCCAGATGGCGCGCGACTACCCCGACGTGCGGGCCAACACCATCGCCTCGTTCGCCCTCGGCGACTACGAGTGGCTGCTCGCCTTCGAGGCCGACGAGCTGCACCGGATCGTCGACCTCATGCGCGAGCTGCGTGCCTCCCGGGCCCGCATGCACGTGCGGGAGGAGATCCCGTTCTTCACCGGCCCCAAGGTCGAGCCGGCCCAGCTGGTCGCCAACCTGCGCTGAGGCCGCTCACTCCTCGAGGTTGCGCGCGATGACGGCGAGCGCGGGGATGAGCAGGAACCACCACCACCTGCCCGTGGCGATGAAGAGCCCGACGGCGATGAAGGGCGACAGCGCGGTGAGCAGCCGCGCGGCCCGGACCGGGCCGCTCACGGGTCCCCTGGGCCGGGTCTGCGCCGCCGGCGCGCCGGTCGCGGGGTGGGCGACGTCGGTGGGTGGGTCGAGGCGCGGCCGGGGCTCGGGGAGGTCGTCGAAGAGCTCGGCGAGCTCGCGCCGGGTCACGGCGTCGCCGGCCCGGCCGCGCCGGTCCTCGTAGTCGTCGGCGTCGAGCCGGCCGGCGTCGTGGTGCTGCGCGAGGGCGGCGAGCGCCTCCTCGCGCTCGCGCGTGCCGATGCGCAGGTCCCCGTCGTCAGCCATGGGAGAAAACCCTAGGCGATCCGGGTGCGGCCGCCCAGCAGGGGTGTCCCCGCGAGGCGGCCGCACGGTCGCCCGTTCGCCCGGTCGCTCACGACCGAGGCGGGCCCGACGCTCAGGCCGGCGCGCTGCCCGGCTCGGAGGTCTCGTCGGGCTGGAGGCGCAGCGAGATGGAGTTGATGCAGTAGCGCTGGTCGGTCGGGGTGTCGTAGCCCTCGCCCTCGAAGACGTGACCGAGGTGCGAACCACACGTGGCGCACCGCACCTCGACGCGCTTCATCCCGAAGGTGCGGTCCTCGATGTACTGCACCGAGTCACCGGCGAGGGGTGAGTAGAAGGACGGCCACCCGCAGTGCGACTCGAACTTCGTGTCGCTGCGGAAGAGCTCGGCGCCGCACGCGCGGCACGAGTAGACGCCCTGGGTCTTGGTGTCGGTGTACTCCCCGCGGAAGGCCGGCTCGGTGCCGGCCTGGCGCAGCACCTTGTACTCGGCGGGCGAGAGGGCGGCGCGCCACTCGTCCTCGGTGCGCTGGACGGCATACGGCTGCTGGGAGGTGCTCTGGTCGCTCATGTCCTGACCAACGCCACGACGGCGTGGTTTGTGCCCGGCTCCGCGCCGACGGCGGGGCGCGCGGCGCCCGGAGTGCCGTGTTTGCGAGGATGACGACGTGCAGGTGCGTCAGCTCGTCTCGCGCCCGGTGCTCGTCGCTGCTGCGGCCGGCACCGGTTCCGTCGTCGGGGCCGCCGCCGGCTCGGTGGCCGCGGCCGCCTGGTTCGCCCGCCGCGTCGTCACCCCCGACGAGCTGCAGCCCGACGACGTGACGATCCTGCGCCACGACGCCGACACCGTGACCTTCGCGGCCGGGCCCGACCCGCTCGTGCCGGGACGCTACGGCGTGTGGCTCGAGGGTGGAGCCGGTCACGCCCGCGTGGGCGACATCGTCGGGCAGGACGCCACGAGCGTGACGCGGAGGCTGCTGGCCGTCGACCGCGGCACGCTCGCCGACGGCCCGGCGCGCTGGAACCAGTACTACTACTGGGACCGCCCCTCCGTCAGCCTCGGTCTGCCCGACGAGGACGTCGCGATCGACTCCGACGTCGGCCCGTTGCCCGGCTGGGTGGTGCGCCCGGAGCCGGGGCGGGACGGCAGGCCCGGCGACTGGGCCGTGCTCGTGCACGGGCGCGGCGCGCGCAAGGAGGAGACGCTGCGCGCCGTCCCCGTGCTGCGCGCGGCCGGGTGGACGAGCCTCGTCGCCGCCTACCGCAACGACCGTGACTCACCCGGTGGCCCCGACGGGCGCTACAACCTCGGCCTCTCCGAGTGGAGCGACGTCGAGGCGGCGATGGCGTATGCCGTGTCGCAGGGAGCGCGCCGCATCCTCCTGCTCGGCTGGTCGATGGGCGGCGCCATCGTCCTGCAGACCCTCGACCGTTCCCCGCTCTCGGACCTCGTCGTCGGCGTCGTGCTCGACTCCGCCGTGCTCGACTGGGGGGTCGTGCTGCGCCACCACGGCCGCCTCCACCAGGTGCCGGGCCCGCTCGTGCGGATGGCGACCGACCTGATGGGATCGTCACGCAGCCGCCGGCTCGTCGGCGTGCACGAGCCCATCGACGTGGCCCGCACCGACTGGGTCGGGCGGGCCGACGAGCTGCGCCACCCGATGCTCGTCATCCACTCGGACGGCGACGACTTCGTGCCGATCGGTCCCGCCGTGGCGCTGGCCGGGAGACGGCCCGACCTCGTGCGCTTCGACCGGTGGCAGACGGCGCGGCACTGCCGCGAGTGGAACTACGACAGCGAGCGCTGGGAGCGCTCGCTCCGCGAGTTCGTCGAGAGTCGCTGAGCCTGAGGAGATCTCACCCGTCCGACCCCGCCGTGGGACGGCGGACGAACCAGCGGCCCATGAGGGTGCCGTCCTGCTCGACGAGCGTCTCGAGGTCGAGGTCGCTGGGGGTTCCGTCGGCCGAGACGGGCCGTGGGTGCTCGCCGCCGACGACCTGGGGTGCGATGGTGAAGCACAGCTCGTCGACGAGCCCGGCGGCGAGGAACGAGCCGAGCAGACCGGGGCCACCCTCGGTGAGCAGGTGCCGCCAGCCGCGCGCCCCCAGCGCCGTGACGAGCTCCGGGAGATCGACCGTCTCGTCACCGCAGACGAGCACGTGCTCGTCGCCGAGGGCCTGCCGCGCCTCGTCGAGGTGCTCGGCGCCGGCGGGGGCGGCGAGCAGGGCGCGGCCGTCACGGCAGCCGCGGAGCGTCTCGGGCACGATGCCGCGGTTGCTCACGGCGACGAGGGGCAGCGCGTCGGCGAGCCCGTGCTCGCGCCGCAGGGCCCGCAGCGGCTCGGCGACCGACAGCGGCGGGTAGCCCTCGGCGCGGATCGTGCCGGCCCCGACGACGACGGCGTCGCACAGGGCCCGCAGCACCTCGAAGACGGCGTGGTCGGCCTCGTTGTTGATCGAGCCCGAGCGGCCGTCGGCGCCGGTCGCGGCGCCGTCCAGGGAGCTGACCATGTTGCAGCGCAGCCAGGCCCGGGCCGGAGGGGCGTACGCCGCGAAGAGACCGGCGTCGTCGAGGGCGGTGAGGGCGGGCAGACCGCTGGAGCCGGGCAGGAGCAGGCGCATGCGAGCAGTATCGGACAGGCATCGGTCGGGTTGCGCACGGGTCACCCGGTGACAACTCCGGCAGAGCCCGCTCCGGTCGGGCAGGATGGCGCCATGGGCAAGGGAGCCAAGGGCGCGAAGAGCAAGCACGGCAAGGGCAACGAGGGCAACAAGGGCGGCAAGGGCGGGTCGCCCGTCAGTGCGGCCGCCGAGCGGGCGCTGAAGGAGCAGGCCGAGCTCGACGAGGCCGTGGCTGCGCACGAGGCCGAGTCGGTCGAGCAGATCACCGACCTGACCAACGAGCTGCGCGTCGGCAAGGGCTTCGTGCTCGCCGAGGTCGACACCCGGGCCACCCCGGGGTTCACCGGCGACAAGCTCGCCGGGAAGGCGGCGCTCAGGGCGTGCGAGGCGGAGCTCTCCGACCTGCTCGAGCGGCTCTGGGCCGAGTCGCGGAGCGGGTCGACGCGGTCGGTGCTGCTCGTCGTGCAGGGCATGGACACCTCCGGCAAGGGCGGGATCATGCGGCACGTCATCTCGGTCAACCCGGAGGGCGTGCACGCGACGGCGTTCAAGGCGCCCACCGAGGAGGAACGCGCGCACGACTTCCTCTGGCGCATCGAGCGGGCGCTGCCGGAGCCCGGCCAGCTGGGGGCGTTCGACCGGTCGCACTACGAGGACGTCCTCGTCGTGCGCGTGCACGACCTCGTGCCGCGCGAGGTGTGGTCGAAGCGCTACGCGCAGATCAACGCCTTCGAGCGCAAGCTCGCGGCGTCCGGCACGACGGTGATCAAGGTGATGACCCACATCTCCAAGAACGAGCAGAAGGAGCGGCTCGGCGAGCGCCTCGACCGTCCCGACAAGTACTACAAGTACAACCCCGGTGACGTCGACGAGCGGGGTCACTGGGGTGAGTACATGGAGGCCTACCAGGCCGTGCTCGACAAGACGTCCACCGTGGGTGCGCCGTGGCACGTCGTGCCGGCGGACCGCAAGTGGTACGCCCGTCTCGCCGTCCAGCAGCTGCTGCTCGACGCGCTGCGAGGCATGAACCTCCAGTGGCCGCCCGCCGACTTCGACGTCGAGGCCGAGAAGAAGCGGCTCGAGCTCAGCTGACCCGGGCCAGCACGGCGTCGGTCGCCCCGGCGAGGTCGACGTCGAGCGACCCGAAGGTGTGCCCGCGGCGTCCGCCGACCCGGCTCGCGACGAAGGCGTCGGCGACCGGGCCGGGGGAGTGCTGGAGCACGAGCGCGGCCTGGAGCGCGACAGCCAGCCGCTCGACGACCGCGCGGGCGCCGAAGGCTGCCGCAGCCGTGTCGGCGTCGAGCGAGTCCGCTTGCGCGACAGCCGAGTCCACGTATGCGTCGAGCTCGCTGCTCTGGCCGCGCACCGTGTGCAGCTCCTTCGTCAGCGCCTGCAGCGTCGCGGGTTCGCGGGTCAGGGCGCGCACCACGTCGAGGGCGTTGACGTTGCCGGAGCCCTCCCAGATCGAGTTGAGCGGCGCCTCGCGGTAGAGGCGGGCGAGGCCGTTCTCCTCGACGTAGCCGTTGCCGCCGAGGCACTCGAGCGCCTCGGCCACCATCGGTGCGGTGCGCTTGCACACCCAGAACTTGCCGAGCGCCACGCCGAGCCGCGCGAGCTCGGTCTCGCCCGCGTCGACGGCGTGCGCCAGGCGCAGGCCGAGCACCGTGGCCGCCTCGGCCTCGAGCGCGAGGTCGGCCAGCACGTTGCGCATGAGCGGCTGGTCGACGAGCAGCGCCCCGAACGCCCGGCGGTGCCGGGCGTGGTGCACGGCCCGCGACACGGCGTCGCGCATCGTCGAGGTCGACCCGAGCACGCAGTCGAGGCGCGTGGCCGCGACCATGTCGAGGATGGTGCGCACGCCCCGGCCCTCGTCGCCGAGCCGGCTGCCCCACGTGCCGTCGAGCTCGACCTCGCTCGAGGCGTTGGAGTGGTTGCCGAGCTTGTCCTTGAGCCGCTGGAGGGCGAAGGCGTTGCGGGTGCCGTCGGCGAGCACGCGCGGCACGACGAAGCAGGTGAGCCCGCCTGGCGCCTGGGCCAGCACGAGGAAGACGTCGCTCATCGGGGCGGAGCAGAACCACTTGTGACCCGTCAGCCGGTAGGTGTCACCGGGCAGTGGACCACCGGGCGACGGCACGGCGCGGGTGGTGTTGGCGCGCACGTCGGAGCCGCCCTGCTTCTCGGTCATGCCCATGCCCGCGAGGGCATTCGTCTTGGTCGTGACGGGACGGAGCGCGGGGTCGTAGGAGCGGCTGGCCAGGGCGGGGAGCCAGCGGTCGCCCAGGGTCACGTCGTGGCGCAGGGCCGAGCCGGCGGCGTACGTCATCGACACGGGGCAGCCGTGGCCCGCCTCGACACGTGACCACAGCACGAAGCCGGCGGCGCGGCGCACGTGGGCGCCACTGCGGGGCGGGCGGGTCCACGGCTCGGCGGTGAGGCCTGCCCCGGTCGCCTGCGTCAGGAGCCAGTGCCACGAGGGGTGGAACTCCACCTCGTCGACGCGGTTGCCGCGCGCGTCGTGGGTGCGCAGGACCGGGCGGTGGGTGTCGGCGAGCCGGCCGTGCTCCTGCGCCTCCTCGGAGCCCGCGAGACGGGCCAGGGGAGCGAGGTCCTCGACGGCGGCGGGGCCGGCCCAGCGGCGCACGCCCTCGAGGAGCGCAGGGTCGTCCGCGAGGAGGTCGCCGCCGACGAAGGGCGGCACCTGGTTCGTCACGTCGTGGGTGCTCACGGCTCGAGGGTAGGCGGGGGAGCGCGAGCGACTAGCCTCGGGAGCGATGAACGTGCGTGAGCGGGTGCGAGCTGGGCTGGAGCGGGTGCCGTGGGGCGTGCCGCTGGCGCGACTGACGCTGGAGACGATCCGGGTGTGCCTGCGCTACCGGGTGACCGGGCTCGCGGCCGAGGGGGCGTTCTTCATGCTGCTCAGCCTGCCGCCGCTCGTGCTCGGGCTCTTCGGTGGGCTCGGCTTCGTCGGGGGCTGGATCGGTGAGGACACGGTTGCGCGCATCGTCTCGACGATCCAGGTGTACGCCTCGCGCTTCCTCACCGAGTCGAGCATCAACGAGCTGCTGCTGCCGACGATCACGGACGTCCTGCGCGGTGGGCGTGCCGACATCATCTCGGTCGGCTTCCTGCTGTCGCTGTGGTCGGGCTCGCGTGCGCTCAACGTCTTCATCGACACCGTCTCGATCATGTACGGCCAGAAGGATGCCCGCGGCATCGTGCACATGCGGGCCTTCAGCCTGCTGCTCTACACCGTCGGCATCCTGGCGGCCATCGTCGTGCTGCCGCTCATGCTCCTGGGGCCCGGCATCCTGGCCTCGTGGCTGCCCGACGGCGCGGCCACGGTGACCAAGGCCCTCTACTGGCCGACGCTCGTGGTCTTCAGCGTCGTGCTGCTCGCCGCCATGTACCACGTGTCCACGCCGCAGCGCAGCCCGTGGCGGCGCAACATCCCGGGCGCGGTGCTCGCCATGGCGATCTGGGTGGGGGCCTCCTACGTCGTGCGCATCTCGCTCGAGGCGTCGATGGGCGGCTCCTCGATCTACGGGCCGCTCAGCACGCCCATCGTGCTGCTCGTCTGGCTCTACGCCCTGGCGGTCGCCATCCTCATCGGCGCGGGGCTCAACGCGGCCGTCCGCACCCTCTGGCCCGCCCCGCTGCACCCCGGTGCGGACGTGCGCCTCGTCAACTGGGCCATGGAGGGCGCCGGCGGGCTGTTGAGCCGGAACGACCCGTCCCGCGCCGATGCCTCGACCGCGCCGCGGACGGTCGACGACGCGGAGCCGGCGGCGGGAATCGCGGCCCAGGCGCGCGACCAGCAGTACGAGCACGTCGAGCAGGGACCCATCGCCGCGGCCGTCCGGCGCGGGGTCGAGGAGGGCGCGAAGGGGGCTGCGGAGGCCTCCCGGGAGGCCTCGCGAGGGGCCGCCAGGAAGGGCTGAGGAGGCCGCGGGAGCCGGTTTTGTATCTCGTGGATCGATCGGCTAATGTCTACCAAGCACGCAGCGGGGAAGTTACACCGCTGGTGTTCCGCGGACGTAGCTCAGTTGGTAGAGCGCAACCTTGCCAAGGTTGAGGTCGCCGGTTCGAGCCCGGTCGTCCGCTCGGAGGCAAAAGATCCACTTGCCTTCCACGGTGGAGTGGCCGAGAGGCGAGGCAGCGGCCTGCAAAGCCGCGTACACGGGTTCAAATCCCGTCTCCACCTCGGTAGCACCATCAGCACCACGGCATGACCCAGCACGACAGCAGGACCCACGGGCGATTGGCGCAGCGGTAGCGCGCTTCCTTGACACGGAAGAGGTCACTGGTTCAAACCCAGTATCGCCCACCATTGAAAAAGGACCCCTGACCAGCGGAAACGCCGGTCAGGGGTCCTTCAATTTTGTCCGGCGTGGACCACACGTGGACCACGCCGGCGTTGAGGATGTCCGTGGCTTGACGCCGAATGCCCCTCGACGCGACCCGTCGCGGACGTGGACCAACGTTGCTGATCCGGCTCGATGAGCCGGGACTCCCTTCAGGGGAGTTGCCGCGCCATTGGAACTAATGTTCGATACTTAAGCAATGGCAGGCGGATCAGGTCGAGGGCACGCGCACCCGATCCCGCCCGTGCCTCCGAGCCGCCGACACGTCTGGGTCCGCGGTCCCCGCGAAGCTCCCGGGCCGCACCCCGGCATCTTGCTCGCGTGGGATAAGCGCGGCGGCGCCTGGTACGCCCTCGTCAGCTACTACCTCGAGAGCGAGGGCGTGCTGGCGCAGCAGTGGCTCGCGGCCGACCTGCTCACCAAGGTCGGTCCGACGTAAGGCCGCCTCCTACTCATGGGGGCCAGTATCAAGCACCCTGCCTCAAGGCGGCGCGACGCGGGGCGGCACTTCCTAAACTTGCGCCATGCCCTGACCCGGGCGCCCGACCCTCCCAGTTCTCGCGGAGTTCGTCGGCACCGCCACGATCAAGCAGACAGCGCAGCAGCGCGCGCGATTGCTCGCGTTCTGCGCCGAGCAGTATGAGGCGGGACGGTCAATCCATGAACTGGCGGAGCTCACAGGGAGGAGCCAGACGGTTCTCTGCATCTGTCAATAACCGATTGGAGACCTGGTGCGTCGCGGCTGGGTGGGACGCCCGACTGTTCGAGTTACTGGTCTGCGCTACCTGGTCTCCAACGAACGAGAGCCGCCCGCAGTGTGACGGTGCCGATGATGGAGCAGACTGCCGCGATCAGGATCGACGCGATGGAGATGCTGATGGCCAGTGGGAGGCCGAAGGGCTCGGCCATCTTCGCGGCGATAGGCACCTGGACCAGGGCCAGTGACTGAGCAGCCGCGAGAATGCCGCCGACGGCGAGAGGGATGCCGACGACTCCTGTCGTGATCATGATGAGGGTGCGGGTCTGGCGAAGGTAGGCGTTGAGCACTCCGAGACCGCGGGCCTGGCGGGCGAAGTCATTGAGGGCCGTTGCCCCTAGAGCCGCGATGGCGATGAGCATCCCAAGAGCTCCAAGGACTGTGATCCATCGTCCCTGTTCGGCGTTGGCGGCTGCTCCGCCCGTGAAGTTCCAGGCTGGTGATTCCGGCCCGATGTTGGGCCAGCTGGTTGGGATGATCCTGGCCTTCAAAGCCGCTTGGTCCATTGGTTCGTCGGAGTGCACGACCAGCCACTGCGGGACCTGAGTGCCCGCGAGTTGCGGTGCTGGAGTGGTACTCAGGTTGATCATTCCTGGCTCCAGGGGCGCGCTGAGCCCGACGAACGCGAGATCGCCTGTGATGGGTTGCTTGAGCGGGACTGGGTCGGTACCAGCGGGGCATGGCAGAGCGAACGCGGCCAGGTCGCTGCAGCTGCCATTGATCTGGGCGCTACCTCCCTTCGTGTTTCCGGTGATGACGATGTGATGGGCACCCGTGGGTAGGGCGGCAGCGACTTGCTTGAGGCCGGTGATGCCTTCCATGTAGGTGGCGACCAAGGTGCGGTCGCCGACGTGGGCCTGCACCGAGATGGCTTGACGGGTCCGCTCCTGCAGAGCGTTGTTGATGAACTGGGTCTGAGACAGGAGTCCGGCACCAACCACGATGGCGGCAACTGTTACGACGAGGGACCGGGGATGGGCAAGGATCAGGCGAGACACCAGCAGGCCGGAGGGAGATCCGCGCCGGACGGATGCCGTGGCGATGCTGGAGCCAAACATGCGCATCAGGATGTAGATGGTCAGTGGCAGGGTCACGATTGCGCCCGCCGCACAGGCGACGTAGGTCAGCACCCAGGGGGCTTGGCGTCCTGGATCGATGACGTTGGGCAGCTGCGCGGCGGCGATCCCGAACAGGGGGCTGAGTACGGCGAGCCAGATCGGGAGGGTGAGACGTTTGGCACGGGGGCTGGCGGAGTCCGGTGCGGAACGGGTGTTACCTCCGAGGAGGAGCCCGATGGCGAGGGCCATCAGCAGCAGGGTGAAGCCCATCAATGAGGGCAGCGCGGACCGGATCCATGCGGTAGGGAGCAGGTAGGTGGTGACTGGGATTCGTATCTGCACAAATGCCAGGACAAGTGCGAGGAGGACCCCTGTTGCTGCGGCGGCGGTCGCCGGGGCAGCGATCTCTCCTAGTCGCACAGCTCTCATGTGCCAGTCGCTGGCCCCGAGGGCGCGCAGAACCATGCGTCGCCGCTGGCGTGGTTCTTGGTCGACGCGACGAGCCACGAGGAGCAGGATCAGGGCGGGGATCCCGATCAGCAGGAGGATGGCGGCAAGCATGAACGGCGCGGCGAAGATGACCCCGGTTTCCCCGGTCGGTGCGTGTAGGTCCAAGGACCACCATGGCTGCGCGCGGGGCACCCCGAGTGACTCGACGGGGTAGAGGTCTGAGGTCGGAAAGGTGCCCGGGATTGGGTTGACGACGGCGTAGCGTTCGTCGACTGCCGAGAGGCCTTCCGGACCGATGGTTCCGGCAAACCTTCCGTAGCGCGCGGAAATGTTCTCGTTCGCGCCGTCCGCGAGCAGCTGAGGGGAAAGGAAGGCCTCGCCCGGTTGTGGCCAGCGGGGTAGTCCGGGTGGCGGCGGCAGCGTGGGCTCTTGCCCGACCAGGATGTCGACGCTGTATTCAGGGCCGTTGTTGATGGTGTCATACCGGTTAGACCACAGGATTGGGGCGTTCTTGAGCTGCGCAGTCCACCGGTCGCGCGCGTCGGCGTCGGCTGTGGTGAAGTCGGGAGGCACGAACTTGCTGTCGAACGTTTCGCTCGTCTTGATCCAGCGCGCCGCGTCGTGCTCTGCCCGGCCGGAGTAGGCGATGGCGGTCACGCTCAGTGCGATCGCGAACACGGCGGTGGCGACGAGTCCTGCGTACACCGCTGCGGCGTGGAGGAGTCGGGTGTCGGAGGCGCGACGCATCCGGTGGCCCATGCGGAAGAGCGCACGCCACGGGCTGCCTGAAACGATGGTTGATGGCACGGTTTCGGCGGAGGTACCCGGTGGCGCCTCACCTGCGGGTTCTCTCGTGGCCGAGGCTACTTGTGCCTGACCGGAGTTCATGAGGCGGCGACCAGTGTGCCGGCCCCGATACGGACTGTGATGTCCGCGCGGGCAGCGATGTCTGGGTCGTGGGTTACAACGAGGAGTCCACAGCCCTGCTCGCGCGGAATGGCGAAGAGATGGTCAGCCACCCGGTCGCGGGTGTCCCCATCGAGGGAGCCAGTGGGCTCGTCGGCGAGCACGAGGTCCGGTTCGTTGATCAGGGCGCGAGCCACCGCGACGCGTTGGCGTTCACCACCGGAGAGGCGGTCGGTGGGAGTGTCCCCAAGGTGGAGATCCATCGCGGCAAGGAGTTCTTTGGCCCGGCGGGCGGCGTCACCTCGTGTCGGTCGATTCGGGGCTGCTGCCGAAAGTTGGCCGCTTGGCCCGCTTTGGTGGCCGTCAGCCCTTCTCGTCGGGCGGAATGAGGTCGGTGACACTGGGTTCAGGAGCGCCGGCAGGAGGACGTTTTCCGCAGGCGTCAATTCGTTGATGAGCTCGCCGGCTTGGAACACGACGCCGAGGTGGCGGCCGCGCAACGCGGCGAGCTGGGCCTGGGATAGGCCAGCGAGTGGGTGCCCAGCCAGTGCAACGGTTCCGCTGGTGGGCGCGATCAGGCCCATGCACAAAGCGAGCAACGTGCTCTTGCCCGCTCCGCTTTGACCCATCACCGCGATGGATTGACCAGCGTGCAAGCTCAATGTGATGCCGCTGAGGATCGGCTTGCTTTGCTTGCGCCCGGTCTTAACCTGGTAGCTGACGTTCGAGAGCTGCAGGACCTCGGTCATATTCTTGCCTTTCGTGGGACTGGCGGCCCGTGTTCCGTACGGGCCGCCAGCCTCGCGTGACGAAGGTGGGTCAGCCGAGGCGACCAGAGCAGTCGTCGTTGATGGAGTAGTCGTTGCAGAGGATGGCCCAGTTGATCCGGTAGGAGCCGACAGCCCCAGTGGAGCTGGTCTTGCATCCGTTGCCGTTGGCGATGGCTCCTTCGGACCCGTCCGAGCGGCCGTACACGGCGCGGACCGGGACTCCGTCACAGGCGATGTCGTAGATCCAAGCCTGCTTGTCGCCGGTACCGATGGCGTCGAACTGGACGAGGTTCTTCCAGCTCGCCGGGAAGGCCTGTGCCGGGGCCGCTGCACCGAGGGTGGCGAAGAGGACCGTGGCGAGGACCAGCAGTTTCTTCTTCATCTAAGCTCCCTTGCTTGTCGATGTGAGTGCTTCCTGTCGTGGCCAAGACAAGCGGAACCTATTGCGTGGCGGGAGCGGCCGTGCCCAAACGATCGACCTGACTTGTATGGAGTCCGTCAAGATTCACTAAATGTTTGGGCAAGGACGGGTCGCTCATGTGGCGAATAACCCGCGGCACAGCCTCGGTTGCGAACTCCGTGAGAGAGCCGCCCTGGTCGCATGTCAATGATTGCGATTCCGGGGAGGCACTTCCCAGGTGGGGTGGGCAGCCAAATCCAGGGCTTGGTCGGTCGTAACGTGTGGTTGCAGGGTTGAGCGCTTGTGCTCGAGCTGTCGCAGGGTGATTCGGAGCTGTTCGACGTCGGCGAGCCACGTGTGCTCCTGAGCGGTCTTGATGCGTTGGTGCAGGTCCTGTTCGATGACCTGCAGCCGCGGGCCACTGGCTGGGTCGAGGGTGAGGAAGTGGCAGCGGATGCAGGCGTGCTCGTGGGTGCAGCCGGAGCCGTAGGGCCGGACGCAGTCGCCCAGCTCGACCCGGCGGCGTCCGAAGTGGTCGGCGAAGACCTGCAGCTCCTCGACGGTGGGTTGCCGGTACTCCTCGCTGGGGCGGGTGGCGCGACGTCGGTCGAGGAACTGGTCGTAGTGGTCGAACACGTCCTGGGGGTAGATGGCGACGTAGCCCTGGGTGGTGTTGAGGCTGCGGTGTCCGGCGAGCTGGGCGGCGATGTGCACGGGCAGTTTGTTCGCGACCAGCTCGGTCAGGTAGAGCCGGCGGAAGTCGTGCGGCGTGGGGCGCGGCAGGGCGCCGTCCGCGTCCCGCAGACCCGCTTTCGAGGCTGCTTGAGCGAGGTACTTGCGGATCGTGCTGTCGCTGAAGACGTAGCCGGCGCCGGAGCGGAAGTGGTGCTGGAACAGGAACGGCAGCGGCGCGCTGAACTCTCGTTCGGCCCGGTCCAGGCGGCGCAGCAGCGGGATGGTGCCGTGGCAGCCCTGGTGTCGGGTGATGATGTCGCTGATGACTTTCGTCAGGGCCGGGCTCATCGGCAGGATGCGTTCCTCGTCGGTCTTGGACGGGGCGACCTGCAGCAGTGGCACGAGCTCGCCGTTCTGCTTGCGCAGCGGGCGCAGGGACAGGTGGGTCAGCTCGAGCATCTCCTCGATCCGCAGCCCGGTGTGGCGCAGCACCTCCAGGTCGGCCCACGTCCAGTAGGCCTTGTGCTCGAGGTGGGTCAGGTCCAGCACGCCGCCGGCGGGGTCGACGACGAGGGTGGTCATCAGCGCGTACCTCTTGTCACCGTGCTCGTTGCGTTGGTGGTCGCGCCGGTGCCAGGGCTGTCCCTGGAAGGTGAAGTCGCTGCCTGGAGCGACCGACGAGGCAGCAGCCAGCAGCTGACCGAGATGCTCCTTGTCGGCGGTGACGGAGGCGACCATCTGCGGCACCCACGGCGCCAGGGTGCGGGTGCGTCGTTTGAAGTCGCTCTGCTGGCGGCGGGTGTTCTTCATCCGCGCGCCCTTCATCAGCGAGCGGGGGATCGGGTTCGGGGCGACCCAAGGCGCCCAGGTTCCCGGGTCGTCCAGCGCCCAGGCGGCGATGTCGTTGTAGAAGGTGCGCACCCGGTCCATCACCTGGGCCCAGTCCTTGCGGGGCTGCCCGGTGGGCAGCGTCTTGATCCGGGCCCGCCACGCGGCGGCCTGCTCCGGGGTGAGCTGCAGCGTGGCGTGGCCGGGATAGTGGGCTTGGATGTCGCCCCAGAAGTTCTTCACGAGCAGCTGTTCGAGCTGGTAGAGCGTCTTGTAGTCGCAGGAGACCGACACCTCGGTCAGGTACGCGATGAACACCTCGCGGATCGCGGGGTCGTCCACCCCGTGCCGGTCCACGAGCTGCTCGGGAGTCATCTTCTGGACGTGGACGAGCTCGGCGTAGCTCGACGGCTCGTCGCTGAGCAGGCCAGCCTGCTTGCAGGCAGTCCACGCGCCGGGCAGGCCGTGGTGCTTCACACCCCGTGCGTGGTGGACGGCCCGCAGGTCCCGGAAGTCCTGCGCTGCCAGTGCCGCCACCGGCTTGCGCAGCCTGATCGACATCATCGCCAGCAGGGTGATGACCCGGGTGGTGTCGCGGTAGCCCCCGCGGGCATCGACGGCCTCGGCGACCCGCTGGAACACCTCCACGTCGTGATAGGCGGCCCAGTCCTTCCAGAGCCGGACCCGGCGCTGGGACAGCATCCAGTCGTAGGAGGGGCTGACCGCGCCGACGATGATCAAGGCGTTGATGCCGTACGCGGTTTCCCACTTGACGCCCTGCCCGGATGATCCGGGGTGGGGCCGCCAGTCCTGCTCGCCCTGGCCGATCCAGCTGTCCCAGCGGTCCTGCCAGGTGGCGCCCGGCTGCCCTTCGAGCCAGTCCAGCAGCCGCCCGACCACGCGCCGTGCGCGGACGTCGGGATTGAGCTTGGCTGTCACCGGCAGCATGGCCCGGGTGAGCGCTTCGAGGACCGGTGCGAGCTCGGTCCGGGCCGCGGTCGGCAGCCGCCCGGTGGCGATTGCCTTCGCGACCTCTGGAAGCGGTCGTGCCCGGCTGGCCGGGGTCACGAGCCCAACCCGGGAAACAGCACCGCCAGGTCGCCCGCGTCGTAGCGGATGCTCGAGGACGGCGGGTAGGGCGCTGGAGTCGCGAGGTGCCGGTGCAGCGCGGCCACCAGCTCGTCGAGCCGAGCAGCGGCGTATGCGTTCAACGTGTCGAGGTTGCGGTGGCGCATGAGCGCCTGAGCGTCGGTCAACGTCATCCGATCATCGGCCAGGATGCGATGCGAGAACGTGTGCCGGAAGTCGTGCCAGGTGTAGTTCGTGCCCAACCGCCCGTTGACCCGCTCGAGGACCTGCCGCAACGCGAAGTAGTCCATCGGCCGGTGCGGTGGACGCAGGGTCAGCCACAACGGACCCTCGACGTCGACGCTGGGCCCCTCGGCCAGGTACCGGGCGATCCACACGAACGACTCCGGCGCTGCCGGCACCCAGATGCGGGACCCCAGGCCGCCCTTCGGCTCGATCGCCACCACTCCCTGCCCGGCATCGATCCCCTTCGCCGTCATTGACAGCAGCTCGCCGGCGCGGACTCCCGAGGACAACGTGACCGCCACCAGCGCCCGGTCGCGGTCGTTGCGCAGCCCAGCGAACAGATCCAGCAGGCCCTCCTCGGACACGGCCCTGGGCTGGAATGCCGGCACCTTCTGCCGATATCGGGCCCGGCGAGCAGGAACCCGATCCCGCTGCGGGCGAGCGGCCGGGACCGGGCTCCACGGGCCCCGACCGGACTCATACATGAAGGCGTAGAAGGCCGAGAGAACCGACAGTGCATGGTTGATCGTCCGCGGCGCGTACCCCGCGCGCAGGTACGACTTGCCCGTGACCGCGTTGACGCTCCCCGCAGGAGGACGCGAACCGGACCCCGCACGGGCCCGCTGCGGATTCGGCGCCGCCCGCAACCACCGGACGAAGTCGCGCACATCCTCAGTGCCCGCCTGGTCCCACGTCGTGCCGATGGCCGCGCAGAACCGCAGCCATCGCAGCAGATCGTGACAGTACGAGCGCCTGGTGGCCGGAGACGTGCCACTGGCCGTCAACTCCGCCATGAACTCCCGAACCGGCTCGCATACCCGGCCACCGTCGTCACGGATGACCCAGCAGAGCGTCGGCTCCGGCACGACCCGCATCATCGGAGGGACGACCAGACCGGCGATGTCACGCACCAGAGTCACCACCGCACCATCCCACTCCCAGAGGCCAAAACGTCCTGAACCACACGCGCCGCCGAGTGCAGTCAACAGGTGCCGTCCGTCGTGCCCTCACCTCCGCGGGCGTGCCGCGCCGAGGTCGAGGCGCACCGCAGATTCGCTCGTGACCATGAAGACAGTCCATACTGCGCCGAAACAGCCGGACTAGCAGAGACGCCTTGGGCTGGATCAGCTCCGGGACTCGAGGCCCGCACTGGACGGGTCAGCCCAATGGTTGTCCGGCTCTGAAGGATGGCGGCGGGCGCTGCCGCTTCAGCGGGAAGAGTGAGTCGCGCGCAGGGTGTCGGTGCCTAGCGACACGGTTGGTAGACGGACCATCATCCGGTCAACGTCGTCTGGATCGACGCGGAGCACGCGAGGACCACTGCGGTACGCGGCGAGCATGCCGCTGGCGATGCGCCGTCGGAGCGTCTTGGTGCTCAAGCCCGTTCTCTCAGCAGCTTCGGCCAGGGACTCGAACTCGCGCCGGTGTTTCTGGTTCATGGTGACCTCCCAACCTCGAAAGCCTGGGCCGGTCGTTCGGGCGATCAGACAGACTCTGACGCCAGAGAGGATGCAACGCGCGCCCCATCGGTCACCTAGGCTCTGGCGCAGTCACTCGCTGTTGCCGGGCACGCTGGCGTGCGCAATCCTCGGAAACTCATCCTCGGATGAGGGCAGGTGTGGTGCCATGGATGAGCAGGCAGCGCAACCCGGGCGAATCCACAGGCATGTGACGACGGGGCGGTTATCCACAGCCCGCCAATGAGCCTTCGAGCGGATGGCGTCCCGCCATAACGTGAAACCACTGACTTCGCCGTGGCTGATCGCTGGGGGCCAGGTGCAGTGGCTTTATCTCTCAGGACCGGGGAGAAGGCATGACTCGAGTACGCATGGGATCCGCGACAGTCGCCGCGGCCGCCATCTGCGTGGCGACGCTCGCAGCGTGCACGAGTGCGCCCAGTCCGACGGTGCCTTCACCGTCCTCGACGTCGAGCGTCTCGGTTTCAACCTCGGGTTCACCGACCTCGACGACGACGACGAGTCCCGAACTGCTCGCGCAAGAGGAGGCCCGGGGGATGGTGGCGAGGTATTACAGGGACGCCGCACGCGGTCTTTACGAGCCGACCAAGACCAGCCCCTCGTTCTTCGAGGGCTCCTCGAGCGGAACAGCCCTGGTCGACAACGTCAATGCTCTGAACGCGGCCAAGGCACAGAAGATCCGTGTCACGGGGGAGACCAAACTCGAGTCGGTGCAGCACGTGAAGACAGATCTCACGATGGACCTCAAGTCGACGCCTCCGACCGTCCCGATCGTGACGTTCTTGGTCTGCTACGACGTCACGGGCGTCGACGTCGTAGACAACAGGGGCAAGTCAATCGTGCCAGCCAGTCGGAAGCCGACAGGTCTGCGCTTGGTCGGTGTGGTTAACCGTGACTATCCGAGCCCGGATGGGTGGCGAGTGGAGTATGTCCAGCCCAAGGCTGACTCGTGCTAGGCCGCCGCGCCGCGATCTTCGTAGCGACTCTCCTCACCGGAGCGCTCGGCGCAACAGCGACCGCCAGAGCGGACAGTCCAACGTGCGAGAAGTACGGCGACATGGGCAACTGCATCATCTGGGCCGGCAGAGGAGAGAACCCCGGCGGCACATCCCTTGGGGGCTCAGGCGCTGGCGGAGCAGCTGCAGGCGGAGCAAGCGCTGGGTCGGGGGGCGACGCGTCCAACATCCTGAACGTTAACGGGGTCACGTGTCTCTTCATGGGGCCGCTCTCCCCGCCCCCTGCGAAGACGACCCCGATCTGGGGTGGACACGCCGATGGCGCGATCTACCAATGCCTGGTTCCCGGCAGTGATGTCAACGGTGACAGGGTGCTGCTCTTCTGGGCTGCCGGACCGCCGCCAGCCGCACCCCCACCACCCGACCCGCGGGTCCTGGCCGTGCAGGCCATGAACGCCATGCAACTCAAGGCAGTGACCATCGGGATCGTCCCGGAGCCGCGGCCTGGAAGCGTCGGGATCATCGGGCTGCCGACGTGGATGTGGGTTGAGGGCGCCGCGGACGACACATGGGGTCCGATCACCCGCACCGCGTCCGCGGGAGGCTTTGCGGTCCGTGCGACCGCCAGGGTCAAGAGGGTCGTGTGGGACATGGGCGACGGAACCCAGGTCGTGTGCTTCACCAAGGGCACCCCGTACGCGGACTCCTATGGGAGGCAGTCCAGCCCGGACTGCGGGCACACCTACACCCGCCAAGGCTCGTACACCGTCACGGCGACGAGCTACTGGAGCGTGACGTGGGCCGGGGTCGGGGAGAGCGGCGTCATTCCGCTGGACCTGTCCCGGACGACGAGCATCACCATGGGCGAGAGCCAAGTCATCAACCGGTAACAGGTCGGTAGGGGAACGCGGATGAGCGTGACGACAGGGCACACGGATAGCGCCGACACCGGCCGGCAGAACGGCCGCGCCAGACCCGCGCCGCCCGGCCCCAGCCAGGTGACACAGGCCCCGAAGCTGCGGCGTCGCCCCATCTTGGTGGTCGCCTCGGTGGCCGCCGTGTGCCTCGGTGCGCTGCTCGGGGTGTGGGCGTGGACCTCGACGAGTAACACCCACCAGGTCGTTGCTGTCCGCGCGACCATTGCCCGCGGCGAGACGATCGACCAGGCCGACCTGATGACCGTCCAGGTCGGTGTCGACCCGGGCCTGCGGACCGTCGCTGGGGAAGCCTTGCCCGATCTGGTGGGTCAACGCGCCGCGATGGACATGGCCGCTGGGAGCCTCGTGACGTCAGAATCGGTAACGAGCTCGGTTATCCCGCCGGCAGGCCGGTCTGTCGTTGGTGTCGCGTTGCCGCCCTCGCTCATGCCTGGCGAGTCGCTGCAGCCCGGCGACAACGTGCGCATCGTGTCCACCCCGGGAGCGCAGGGCGAGGTCACCGACGGCCCGCCGGTCGAGGTCACCGCGACCGTGGTGGGCCTGCACCCGGGCGCCGAGCAGGACAAGACGGTCGTGTCCGTCCTCGTCCCGAAGGACGAGGCCGGCGAGCTCGCCGCGCGCGCCGCGACGGGCCGGGTCGTGCTCGTGCTGGACAGCCGGGAGCGGTGACCTGATGGCCCTGATCGTGCTCACCTCAGCCTCCGGGTCACCTGGAGTGACCGCCTCGGCGGTGGGCCTCGCGCTGACGTGGCCGAGGCCGTCGCTGCTCGTCGAAGCCGACCCGACGGGCGGGTCCTCGATCCTCGCTGGCTACCTGCGCGGCCAGACCGCCCCGGCAGCGTCACTGATCGACCTCGCGCTGGCACATCGGCACGGCCAGCTGGAACAGGCCATCCCCGAGGCGACGGTGCGGATCGAGGGAACCTCAGCCGCGCTCCTGCCGGGCACCCGCTCACACACTCAAGCGCCCAGCCTGGTGCCGCTGTGGGAGCCTCTCGCGACCGCCCTCAAGTCGTTGGAGCGGACGGGCCAGGACGTCATCGTGGACGCCGGCCGGCTCGGTCTTACTGGGTTCCCGGAGCCGCTGCTGTACGCCGCCGACCTGTGCCTGCTGACGATGCGCTCGGACCTGGTGTCCCTGTCCGGGGCCCGCTCCTGGGCGCAGACCCTGCGGTCAGGGTTCGAGCGCGTCGGTGGCTGCGCGTCGTTCGGTCTGCTGATGGTCGGCGAGGGCCGGCCCTATAGCGCCCGCGAGGTCCGCAAGGTACTGCAGACTCCCCTGATCGCCTCTCTCGCATGGGATCCGACCGTTGCGCAGGTGTTCAGCAGGGGCGCCAACGCGCCGCGGAAGTTTAATACGTCACCGCTCGTGCGCAGCCTGTCCGCGACGCGGGACGCGATCGACTCAACAATCGCCACCAACCGGGCCGAGATCGCGGGCCAGCCGGCCCGTAGCCCGATCGGGGCCCGAGCATGAACGAGCACGTCGGCTTCACGAGCCCAGCATCGCGGGCGGACCACCGCGACTCGATGGACCCGACCGACCCGACATCGCTGCCGCTGTTCGCGACGCCGTCGGCAACGCAGACGCTCACGCCACCAGCGGCATCGACCACACCGCCGCCACGACCGGGCCGGGTGCGGGGCACCTTCTCGATGCGGCCGACGAGCGAGCGAGGCTCCTCACCGGACCGGCAAGGGCGGGCGCCGGGAGACCGGCCTCGGGTCAGCGCGGCCCACGGCAGCGGACTGGACTGGGAGCTGGTCGCAGCGCTACGGCAGCAGGCCTCGGACCGGCTCAGCGCCGCGTTGGGGGACGAGCGAGCACACCTGGCGGCGGCGGTTCAGCGGGAGCGAGGTCGCGCGATCATCCTGGACCTGCTCAATGACGAGTCGGTGGCCCGCGTCGAAGCGGGCCAGTCTCAGTGGAGCCCGGCCGAGCAGGACGAGATGGCTCAGGCCCTCGACGACGCGCTGTTCGGGCTCGGCAGGCTGCAGCCGTTAGTGGACGACGATCGGGTCGAGAACATCATCGTCAACGGATGCGACCGGGTGACTCTCGAGCTCACGGACGGGCGCATGGTGCCCGGTCCAGCCGTCGCGAACAGCGACCAAGAGCTCATCGACTTCCTCGTGTTCCTGGCGAGCAGGTCGGAGGCCAACGCGCGGCCGTTCTCCGAGGCGCAGCCAAAGCTGCACCTACGCCTCGACGGTGGGGCACGGCTGGCCGCGGTCGCCTGGGTGATGCCGCGACCGTCGATGGTGATCCGCCGGCACCGGCTGCGACAGGTGACGCTGGCCGATCTCGTGCAGCGGGGCAACCTGTCCGAGACAGCCGCCTCATTCCTGCGGGCGGCGGTCCGGGCCCGCAAGTCCATCGTCGTGTCAGGGGCCCAGGGCGCCGGCAAGACGACATTGGTGCGCGCGTTGTGCGCCGAGATCCCGAGGCACGAGATCATCGGCACCTTCGAGACCGAGTACGAACTGCATCTGCACGAGCTGACCGAGACCCACCCCATCGTCTTCGCCTGGGAGGCCCGGCCCGGGTCAGGGGAGCGGGGCGTGGACGGGCGGCAGGCGGGCGAGTTCACTCTCAGTGAGGCGTTGTTCGACTCGTTCCGGTTCAACCTCTCCCGGCAGATCGTCGGTGAGGTCCGCGGCCACGAGATCCTCGCGATGCTCAAGGCCATGGAGTCCGGCGCGGGCTCCATCAGCACCACGCACGCCGTCAACGCCGAGGGCGCCATCAGCAAGCTTGTCACCTGCGCAATGGAAGCCGGGCCGCACGTGACGCACGACTACGCGGTGCGGGCGATCACGGCGAGCATCAACCTCGTCGTGCACGTCCATCTGGAGACCAGCCCGCTGGCCGACGGCACCGCTCAACGCGCCCGCTGGGTCTCCGAGGTCATCACCGTCGCCCCGGGCGAGCGGGAGAAGGGGTATGCCGTGCAGAAGGTCTTCACGACCGCGCCCGGCGCGCGGGTGGCAACCCCGAACGTGCTTCCCGACGACTACCGGGAGCTGCAGCAGTGGGGCTTCGACCTCCCCAGCTTCTACGGGCACCACGACGAGCCCCGGGACGAGGCCGCGTCATGACCCCGCTGATCCCCGCCGTTGCCGGTGCCCTGGTCGTCGCGGGCCTGCTCGGGCTCGTCTTGGGCCTGCGCCGCCGGCCGGTGGGGTCGGCCGCGCCACGGCGGCGGGGTCTACCCGATTCACGCGGGCCACGTTGGCTGCCCATGGCCCGGGTCAGCAGGCGCAGCCAGCGGCTGATCCTGGCCGGCCTCGCGACCGGTGTCCTGGCGGCGGCGTTGACCGGGTGGGTCGTCGAGATCCTCATCGTGCCGGCCACACTCGCCGGGCTGCCCTACCTGCTATCCACCCCGGAGTCGGCGAGCAAGATCGAGCGTCTTGAAGCGATGGAGGAGTGGACCCGGTCCCTGTCCGGGATTCTCACCGCCGGTGTCGGGCTCGAGCAGGCCCTGATCTCCACTCTGCGCTCGACACCGGAGGAGATCCGGCCCGAGGTCACTCGGCTGGCGTCCCGGCTGCGGGCCCGGTGGAGCACCGAACGAGCGTTGCGGGCCTTCGCCGACGAGCTCGACGACGCGACCGGCGACCTCGTCGCCGCCAACCTCATCCTCGGCGCCCGCCGCCGCGGCGCCGGCGTCGCCAGCGTCCTGGAAGCCCTCGCCGAGTCCGTCGCCGCTGATGTCCGGGCTCGACGTGAGATCGAGGCCGACCGCGCCAAGCCCCGCTCAACGGCCCGCTGGGTCACCATCATCACGATAGGTGTCCTCGGCGTGCTCGCCCTGACTGGCGACTACATCGCCCCGTACGCGACCCCGTTCGGTCAGGTCATCCTCGTCGCGCTGCTGAGCCTCTACGTGGCAACCCTGATCTGGATGAAGCGGATGGCGATCGGGGAGAGCCTCCCTCGGTTCATCGGCGCAGCAGCAAGGGAGGTGGCTCGCTGATGCCGACCGGGCTGCAGCTGGCGATCTTGGCAGGTGGTCTCGTCGGCCTCGGTGTCGCCCTGATCGTGTGGCGCCTGACCCCGGCAGACCCGGACCTGGGCGACGCTTTGAAGCGGCTCTCGCCCAACCGGACCCGGTCGCAGGGAGACCTCGACCGGGCCGGCGCGGGCGCAGGCGACACACGGGAACGGCTCGGGGTGTGGGCGATGAAGACGCTCCCCGCCGGGGCGTGGGGAAGCGTCCCCGTCAAGGAGCTGGCGATCCTGCGGATCCCGGTGAGCCGCTTCTACGGCGAGAAGCTCATGTTCGCCGGGCTGGGGCTGCTGGCTCCGCCCCTGCTGGCGACCTTCTTCACCCTGATGCGCCTGCCCGTGCCGGTCGTCATCCCGGTCATCGGCTCGCTCGGCGCGGCGGGGGTCTGCTTCTTCCTGCCCGACTACAACACCCGCGACGACGCGAAGAAGGCCCGGGCGGAGTTCGCCCGCGCCCTCGGCGCCTACATCGACCTCGTCGCCCTCGAACGCAACAGCGGAGCCGGTCCCCGGCAGGCGATGGAGGCCGCCGCCGACGTCGGCGACTCCTGGGTCTTTCGACGCCTCGGCGAGGAGCTCGCCCGCACCCGCTGGTCCGGCCTCACCCCGTGGGACGCGCTGCGCAACCTCGCCGACGAGCTCGGACTACCCGAGCTACAGGACCTGGCCGACATCATGCGCCTGTCCGGGGAGGAAGGCGCACAGATCTACTCCAACCTGCGAGCCAGGTCAGCTGGGATGCGCGCCGCGATGCTGGGCGCCGAGAAGGCCAAGGCCAACGAGGTCGGGGAACGCATGTCCATCCCGATGAGCCTGCTCGGCGTCATCTTCCTCGCCATCCTCGTCGCGCCCGCGCTACTTCGGGTTATCGGCGACACCTGACCCCGACGAACTGGAAGCGCACTGCAGCGCAATCGAACTCCATCGCCCGCAGCACCAAAAGAACATAAACAGCCGGGGAGAACTCGGCACCACCCGGCAGCAAACACGACGACAGGAGAGACTCATGCACTACCTCGCAGCGACCCTGCACATCCTCGGCGCCACTTTCACGGACAAGGCCGAGATGGCGATCAGGCCCAGACATGACCTGAATCCCGGCGATGACCATGTCCCTGACATTGGTGCCGTCACCATGGAGATGGTGATCTGGGCCGTCGCGATCATCGGCATCGTCGGGATTGTCGTCGCCGCCATCACCAACTACGTCACCTCCAAGGCCGGCAGCATCAGATAGCCGCCGCCGGATCCACTGGCTGGCGATGAACGGCAACCGGCCGACGAGACAGCTTTGCCGAACCGCGGCGGGGCCGTCCGAGCGCGGCTCCGCCTCGATCCAGATGGTGCTGCTGCTGCCCGTGCTCTTCACGGTCATGTTCCTCGGGATGCAAGCGGCGCTGTTCTACCACGCGAGGTCCGTCGCGATCGCCGCCGCGCAGGAAGGCGCGAGGGCCTCCTCGGTCGAGGACGGCACCGGGCGAGCGGGCGCCGAGGCGGCGGCATCCTTCGTTGCCGCGGCCGGCGGAGACGACGTCCTCAAGAGCGCCCGCGTGAGCAGCAGCCGCACCGCGGAGGCCGTGACCGTGACCGTCACCGGGACCTCGCTCAGTGTCATCCCGGGATGGTCGCCGGTGGTGCGGCAGTCGGCGACGGTGCCCGTCGAGCGGATCACTCGATGACCCGCCTTTCACGCACTTGCTACGCCCGCTTCCGACGCCGTCGGGGAAGCTCGGACAGTGGCTCCGCCGTCATCGAGACCGTGATCGGCGTCCCCGCGTTCCTACTCTTCGTCGGGCTTATCATCTTCGCCGGCCGGATGGCCATCGCGCACCAAGCTGTCCAGGCAGCCGCCAACAGCGCAGCTCGCTTGGCGTCGATCTCCCGCACGCAAGCAGAGGCGCAAACGGCCGCGTCCTCCGCAGCCGGCTCCACGCTGACCGACGAAGGGATCACGTGCGCCAGCGTGGCCATGTCGGTCGACACGACCGGCTTCGCCGCACCAGTGGGAACGGCCGCCCAAGTGACCGCGACCGTGACCTGCGAGGTCGACCTCGCCGACCTGTCCGTACCCGGGGTCCCCGGCAGCAAGACCGTTACCGCCACGATGCGGTCTGCCATCGACACCTACCGAGAGCGGTGATGACCATGACGACGAGCACGCCGAGCACGCCGAGCACGACGAGCACGACGAGCACGACGAGCACGACGACACGGCGAACGAGCCCCGAGCGCTGGACGATTCGTGAAGGCCGCCCACCCGGCAGGATGGCAAACGACCGCGGTTCGGTGAGCATCTGGCTGGCAGCCAGTGGGCTGGTCATGATCGTCCTCGTCGGGCTCGCCGTGGACCTCGGAGGAAAGGTCGGCGCGCAGCAGCACGCGCAGGACGTCGCCCGTCAAGCTGCGCGCGCCGGCGGCCAGCAACTGCAGGCGGCGGGAGCCGTCCGCGGCGACGGGGTCACCGTCGATCCGTCCGCCGCCCGACGAGCCGCCCAGACCTACCTCGCCGGATCGGGCATGACCGGGACCGCGTACTTGGTGGACGGCCAGACCGTGCACGTCACCACCACGGCGACCTACGAGTGCACGTTCCTTGGCATCATCGGGCTGAGCTCGTTCACCGTCCACGGGGCCGCTGACTCCCGCACCACCCGCTCCGTCGACGGGGTCGAGCGATGACCCTCGAGACTGAGCGGAGCGCCCGGCGGCGGGTACGTCTGATCGGTCTGGCCGCGGTGGCCGGGCTCACCGCGATCGTCGTCGGCCTCCCCGCCGCGTTGCTGGCCGTCGGAGCGGACCTCATCCCGGACACCCCACCGTCCGCCGGGCACGTCTGGGCGGCGCTGACCAGCCCGGACGACGGCTCCCTCGTGCTCGGCGTTCTCACGATCGTCGGCTGGGCTGTCTGGCCTTTCGTGGCGGGATCCATTGTGCTGGAGGTGATCTCACGGTTACGTGGGGTGCGAGCCCCCCGGCTGCCGGGTCTGGCGCTGCCCCAAGTGGCCGCCCGGAACCTGGTCAGCGCCGCGCTGCTGCTTTTCATCACCGCGCCCGTCGGTGCTCAGCCGGCCAAAGCTGCGACCATCGCGAGATCTCCATCCGTCGTCGCTGCCGCGGTCGAAATCCCCGCAGGGGCCTACCCTCACAGCAACGGCAGGCCGCAGGTAGGGCACTCCGCGCCCGCCGCCACGGATGTGGCCGCAGCCGAGAGAGACAATCTGACCTCAGGCCGCGGGACCCATCGGGGGAGCACTTCACCGGGGCCGACGCACACGGTCAAGCGAGGCGAGTCGCTGTGGTCGATTGCGGAACAGCGTCTCGGCTCCGGCGGACGCTTCGGTGAGATCGCGGCCCTCAACACCGACGTGCTCGGGGACAAGCCCGGCTTCCTCACCCCGGGCACCGTGCTCGTCTTGCCCAAAGAGGCCGCCACCGCAGACGCCTCACACACCGTGGAGGTCGGGCGGGGAGACACGCTGTCGCAGATCGCGCAGGAGCAGCTGGGGGACGCCAGCCGGTACACGGAGATCTTCGAGGCCTCGAAGGACACTCGCCAGGCTGATGGCGCGCGGCTGACGGACCCGGACCTCATCCAGCCGGGGTGGTCCCTGACCATGCCTAGCGCAGCCGAAGAGGAGTCTCGAGCTCTCGAGAGCCACCGACGGGCGGACGACGCCCGCGCGGAGGCTGTCATCGTGCAGCCGGGAGACACTCTGTCCGACGTCGCGCAGGAGCAGTTGGGCGATGCCAGCCGCTATCCGGAGATCTTCGCCGCCTCCACCAACACCCGGCAGGCCGACGGCGCGCGGATGCGCGACCCGGACCTCATCCGTCCCGGATGGATCCTGAGCATCCCCGTGCCTCAAGAACCCGTCATCCCGCCGGGACCCGCCGAGCCAGCCCCATCAGCTGAGCGCCGCGGGCCACTCCGGGCGGCGCCCGAACCCGGCGACCCTCCGCCACCGTCTTCATCCGCCCAAGAACGCAACGATGTCGCAGGTTCAACCGTGACGGCGGCTGAGGGACCGACACCGGCCATACAGCGGCCGACGAGACCGGCCGAGAGGTCCAGAGCCACGAGCGGATCCGCGCAGACATCAACCCCCGGGGCGTCGATCAAGGAACCTTCGGTCACGGATCCGCAGGGTGACGTGCCAGCCCCGTGGATGCTGGCCGGCCTCTCCGGCGCGGGAGCGCTCCTCGCAGGCTCGATGCTCCTGAGTCTGCGGAGGCGACGGGCAGCCCAGCTCCGGGCACGGCGTCCGGGCCGCACGATCGCCACCCCCGAGCCGGCACTGGCGCCGGTGGAGAAGTCCATCATCGCGGCGGGCGGCACCAGCGCTCCGACCGTCGACTACGTGGACGGGTTGCTGCGCCGTCTCGCATCCGCCCACACCCGAGCCGGCGGCGCGGTACCGCAGCTCGCGGCCGTCGAGCTGACCGCCTCGACGATCCGGCTGCACCTAGCCGCCCCGGCCGCCCTCGCCGCGCCCTGGCAGGGCACGCCCGACCAGCTTCACTGGACCCTCCCCAACGGCACGCCTCTCGGCAAGGTCGGGCCCGCCGTGCCGGACCAGCCCGCTCCCTACCCTCTGCTCGTGACGATCGGAGCCAGCGACACCGGCGACGCCTGGCTGCTCAACCTCGAGGACCTCAACGTCAGCATCACCGGAGACATCGACTTCAGCCACGACCTGGCCCGGTACCTGCTCGCCGAGATCGCCTGCAACCCGTGGTCACACGGAGTGCGGGTCGACTTGATCGGAGTCGGCACCGAGGTGGCCGCCATGAACCCAGACCGGCTCCGCGTCCATGCCGGCGGCGACCCGGCCGCGCAAGTCCTCGCCGAAGCGATCGCGACCCTTGACCGGGCCCACGACCTGGGCGACGACGTGCCCACCGCCCGGGCCGCCCAGGCCGGCGCCGACGCCTGGCCCGCACGCCTCCTCGTCCTCGACAGTGTTGCCCACGCCGCGGCCACCCCAGCCCTGACACAGCTGCTTGACCTCATCCACACACACGCCGGCCGCACCGGCACCGGCGTCGTCGTCTGCGGCGACCTCACCAGCACCGGCACCGGCAGCCCAGCCACACCGATGGAGATCACCGTGACGGCCGATGGTCGGGTCCTGCTGCCGGGCGTCGGGCTCGACCTCGTCGCAGTCGGCCTCACCCCGGACGAAGCCCAAGGCTGCGCAGCACTGCTCGCCCAGAGCGAGGACCTCGACGACATCCCCATCCCGACCCCCGGCGATGCTGCCGAGGGCTGGCGTTCTTGGTCCAACGAGGCCGGGGCCATCCGCGACGAACACACCATGCCCCGCTCTGTGGACGGGCAGAGCCTTGACGAGCCGGTCACCACCGTGCTCGACCGGGACGACGAGGAGTACCTCCGCGACGGCGCGACCACCAGAGAGGATCTGCAAGCACTCGCACCCAAGGTCACCACCCAGGTCAGCGACGCCGTGCTCGCCGCCGACCCCACTCTCGACGCCGACCTCGCCGCGTGGTGGTCCAACGACTGCCGACAACCACGCCTGACCCTGCTCGGGCCGGTGAGCGCCCGGACCCGCGGAACGGCGCTGACCAAGCGCAAGTCCTACTTCACTGAGATGCTCACCTATCTCGCCACCCGGCCCCATGGCGCCACCCCGGCCGAGCTCGCCGACACGTTCAACATCACCCAGGCCAAGGCCCGCGACTACATCCGGATCCTGCGCGACTGGCTCGGAGTGAACCCCCGCACCGGCGACAAGCACCTCCCCGATGCCAGGAAGGCACCAGCCGCCCTCGCCCGCGGGGTCGGCGTCTACCAGGTCGTCGACGTCCTCGTCGACGCCGACCTCTTCCGCCGCCTCCGAGTGCGCGGTACGGCACGCGGACCCGCGGGGATCAAGGACCTCGACGCCGCCTTGCGGCTGGTGCAGGGCCAACCGTTTAGCAGCCTCAAAGAGGACCGCTGGTACTGGCTCGTCGATGGCGACCGGATCGACCAGCACCTGTTGTGCGCCATCGTCGACGTCGCCCACCTCGTCACCACCCACAGCCTCCGATCAGGCGACCTTCGCCGGGCCAGACTCGCCGCGGAGACGGCCGCACTCGCCGCGCCCGACGAGGAGATCCCGCGGCTCGACCTCGCCGCCATCGCCGAAGCCGAAGGCCGCCACGCCAAGGCGGACCGGATCCTGCGCGAGGATGTCCTCAACCGCTCGGACGGCGAGGGTGCGCCCCCGGAGCTCAGCGACCGCACCAGGCAGGTCATCGCCGGCAAGGACTGGCTGGAACGGACCCGGCACGCCAGTTGAGCAGAGCAGGTCGGTCCCTACACCCCCAGCGCATTGATCGAACGCCTGTTCCATACTGTTCCATAGCTGTACGATCAGAACGACGCGTCACCCCCTGTCTCCGCCACCCCGGTTTGACGGCATGCGGGGTTGCTGGACCACTTCCTCCCCCTTGCCATTCTTGCCGCGCTTCTTGCCGCACGCTGTCCACCAACCGTTGGCCGAGCAGACCCGTCACATGGTCCGGTCGCAGGCCTGTTTGGCCGGCATCGCGGCCTCGTCGGCTAAGTAGCGGTAGGCGAACTCGGGTCGTCGCGGTGGGCGTTGCAGCGCGTCCCCGCGGGCCATCCGCGGCGCCGCGCCTCGCAGCGCGGATCATCGCCGACCAAGGGCCCGTCAGTCCGGTCCACGGAGGAGATCAACACCAGCCCATTGGGAGGACGACGTCGCGGGGACAAATGAAGCCGCTGCGGCCAAGGCTGGCCACGGCGGACGCCGTCCTCGAGGCGGTGACCTTCTCGGTGACCGGCTCGACACCCGGGTGCGGATCGACGCGGGACGCATCAAAGGACGCATCATCGTCGAGTTCGCTGGACGCGAGGACCATGACCGCATCCTGGCCGTCCTCGAGATCGGTCCGCCCCCCAGAGTTGATCGGGTTGCGCGACCCGGTCCCTGGCGCATCGTCGCGCAGAGGCCTGGCCAAGGGCCCAAGGCCTGAACCTCAATCACAGCGCTTGGCTCGGCGCTCGTGGAGGGAGTGAGAACCCCCGCCGACTCGGGGCATTTACTCACGGTGTAGTGCGCGGGCCTAGGCCCGTCGCTATGCTGGTCATCTCGTAGCGACTGAATGCGTGGAGCGAAGTCTTCACGTTTCCCTCACGGTCGGCCCGTTTGCGAACCGATCGCAGTTCGGATTAGGGGCCGGATTGCATGGAACTGAACCGACGCCAAGTGATCCGGTGGGGCACCGGCGCAGCGCTTTCCGCCGCGGTCCTTGATGGCTGCACCCCGGAGAATCAAGCACAGCCGGCTGGCCAGGACAGCACCCACACGACCTCGCCCGCTCGTGCAGTGCCAGCTGCCGCCTTTACTCTGCTGCCCGACGTCGATGCCGAGGCGATCAAACCCGAGCGATGCCATCAGGAGCCGCTGGTCGGCAACGCGAACGCCGTGGCTCGGGCGGGCTATGTGCTACCTCCCAAGCAGTTGCTGACACTTTCGCCAGTCTCGGGTCAGGTTGGTGACGGGAACATTCCGACCTGGTGGCCGCCGCTGGATGGCACGTTTGGATCCATGGATCCGCGGTTCGATGCTGTAGCCGGCTCCCGCATCCCCGCAGTGGCGCTCGCTTGGGCTACCGCATGGTTCGTCCGTTCAGGACGAGCCGGCGGTGCTTCGGCGATCGACGCCGACGCGGACATGGAGGCCCGGGCTTATGCAGATCTAGCGGTCACCGGCCGCGACATGTTTAACAGCTTCCGAGCCGACCCGCCGACAGTCGATAGCGTCCTCGCTCGACTTCATGATCTCCCACAGATGCCCCGGGTTCCCCGCCGACGAACGCGTCGTCCATCGGGCTGTG
This sequence comes from Terrabacter sp. NPDC000476, assembly GCF_040300125.1. Lineage (NCBI taxonomy): Bacteria > Bacillati > Actinomycetota > Actinomycetes > Micrococcales > Intrasporangiaceae > Terrabacter > Terrabacter sp. NPDC000476. The sequence continues at coordinate 639,452 of NZ_JBEPDF010000001.1, read as the reverse complement.
ATGTTAGCTCTGGAGCGGGCGTACAACGTCGTTTGGGCCCTTCGTGCGGGAGTGCTCTACACAAAGCCAATCGTTCGTCGCCAGCTCGGGTACATCGCGGTCTGCGGATCCGTGGATGCTCCTCACCGCCCGGTGAACGTCTACGCCGCGCCGAACCAGCTGGACGTGCCGATTCTGGCGTGGGGCAATGAAGCGATCATCCGCACCGTCGTTTGGTCCACCGAACCGGTCACGGAAGCAGAGCCTAGGTGGCCCCTTCCGATCCAAGATCCGGTGTCCGGCCGACAGGACCTGTACGAGCGCTTGGTCTGGGTGCCCGACACCGACGTGATCCTGTACCTGCACGGTCACTCTTCACGCGCAGAGGAGGGGGAGAACTTGGCGAAGCAGTTGATCGCCGACGCCAAGAAGCGAAATCGCCGCCTTTCCGTCGTGGCGTTCGATTGGCCGAACTGCGGATACAGCAGCCACCTCCATCCCGCGCAGATCGGCAAGCAATTGCCGATCGACACCAAGCAAGGGCATAACTTCTTTGCCCTCGACTACTACGACGAGGTTGTGAAGCAGCTCGTTGGGCAGATGCACTTGGAAGGTCGGCTACTGGCGGTGGTCGGGGGCTCCCTCGGTGGCAACATGGTGCTGCGACTCGCCCAACAGCGTGCTCGCGCAGAGAACCCTTGGATCCGCAATCTCGTCGCGTGGAACCCCGCAGGAGCCTGGTCGAGTTACTACTTCGATCCATTTAAGGAAGCTGGGGCGCTGCCGCGAGTCAGAGTCCGCGTCGAACAGGAAGACAATGGGTTGGAGCGGCGCCGGGAGTACTTCGAGCAGGTGTACGCGTCCGACGTCTGGATCTTCGGAGTGCCGATCGCCAAGAAGAAGATCGATCAGAGCGACCACTGGTACCGGCAAGATTGGCTGCCGTGCAGAGATAACCTGCGTGTCACGTCAATGCTCGATCGGGTGGAGATCTACAACACGCGTTTCCGAACCTGGCACTGGCGAATGGCATTCGAACAACTGGTGATCTCGCACCTAGAGAACGATTGCGCCGAGTTCTGTCCACCACAGGGCAAGGAACCTTGGCGCTCTATGCGGGGCCCGCTGCTTCTGCTTGACGGCAAGGACGACCCAGACCTCCACAAACCGACGGTTGAGCTCGCCGGCAAGTTGGCAAGCGTCCGCGGGATGACGGGTGCTCACCGCACTGTGAACGCGACCGGCCATTCAATTCACGATGAGCGGCCCGCATGGCTGTCAGGCACCATTCTCGACTTCTGCCCGGCCCGGCGATGAAGGAGGAGCCACAGGCGACGCCAGATCCGGGATGGCAGCGGTCCCGCCGACAGTTCCTGCGACTAGTCGCATACGCCCCCTTGTTGCCCGCACTTCCCGGAGCGGTCGCGTCATGCTCGTCGTCCAGCCCCGGACCCCGGCGAGACACGGCAGCTTTCGTCCGGCTGCACGACGAGGACTCCAAGCCGTACGTCCCCGCCGGACAACTCCGCAACCATTGGTACCCCGAAAACGTCGCGCAGGTCCGAACGATCGTCCTTGATGCCGCCAAGACCAATAGGCATGTCCGGGCCGCCGGCAGCGGCTGGGCCCTGTCCCCCGCCGTATGCGACGCCGGATGGCGCGAGGACCTGATCGACACGCGAGCTCTCAACCGCGTGCGGACCGACGTCCTGCCGACTGCCATGAACCGACAGGTCGCCGATGCGCTAGCCGCGATGGAGTACCGCAGCGGTGTCGACCATGACCAATGCCACACCTTCGTACACGTGGGCGCCGGAATGCGCATCTACGAGCTCTACAGTTGGCTCGACGGCCAGACCCCAAGCCTGGGCCCAACATCGAAGGGCAAGGCGTGGGCCATGGGGACCATGGGTGGTGCAGGAGGGCAGAGCATCACAGGAGCGTTCTCCACGTCCACTCACGGGGGCGATCAGCATGCCGCACCCCTTCCGGACAGCGTGGTCGCGGTTGAGATGGTCGGACCCGGAGGGCAGCTTCTCTGGATCCAAGGCGAGGACGTCGGCGGCGGCATCCCTCTGTGCGACGAGGAACGCGTCAGGGCCGCGTTGGCCCGGCAGGTGATTGCACCAGGTAGTGGCAGTGATGGTGGCACCGACGTGATCGGAGTCATCACGAACGACGATGCGCTGAACTCGGTCCGGACTGCCGTCGGTCGATTCGGTGTGATCACGTCCGTGGTCTTGCAGGTCATCCCGCAATACGGGCTGGCACGTAAGCGCGAACGAACGAGTTGGGCCGAGGTCCGGAATCGGTTGACAAGCGTATCTTCAGCGCTATTCGACAGCAGGTACCTGCGCGTGATGGTCAACCCATACCCGGCCTTCGACTCGGAACAGCATCACGTCTGGATAGAGCAGCGCGAGATGGTTCCTGTACCCGCCGAGACTGGTGAGACAGGGTGGACAGGGCGCAAGATGCGAACTGGCGAAAGGGCTGGCAGGGCAGGACCGGCAAGCGGCGCTAAGGGTGATTTTCTCGCCACGATCTGCTCCAGAAACGGCGTCCGCGAATCGCTGCTGACGATCGCCGAACGAGCCGAGGATGGTGCCCGGAAGGCTGTCGGAGCCGGACTGCTGGTCGGCCTGGTCTTCGCCCCGCTGCTGCCGCCGGGGGTGGCCGGCTCGGGGGTCATTGTTTCCAGCGAGCTTGCTGTCGCCCTTGAGCTCGTGGCCGCTCGCGCGAAGCAGCTCGCGGCGCAGAACACCGGAAGCGTCGGCGATCTACTCGCTGACTTCGCAAACTGGATGGTTGAACAAGGGCACGGCTGGGCCCTGTCGCTGCTCGTCGACGCAGTCGTAAACTCGGGCCAGCCGGAGCTCCCGCAGCCCGATGTCGACTACTCCTATGCCGTGATGGACATGTTCGACTACGCGGACCACGCCTGCGTGACCGACGGAGATTCCATCGAGGTAGCCTTCGACGCCTCAGGAACAGCCCACGTGGACTTCGTGGAGAGGAACATCTTCACGGCGGCAGCTGACCTGCTGGCGCGCAAGGAGGCAGTAGGCGTGTACGTCACGCTGCGGTTCACGTCCTCGACGCGGGCGCTGCTCGGCATTGAGAGATGGACGCAGTCATGCATCATCGAAGTGGCAGGACTCAAGCGGTTCAAGGGGCTCACGACACTGCTGCAGCGCCTTCAGACCGAAGCGATCAAGGCCGGAGGCACTGTGCACTGGGGGCAGCGGAACGACATGCTGACTGCTCCCGACGTGACCCGGTCGTACCCGGAGCTGCCCCGCTGGCGAGAGAGCCTGCGCCAGATCGGTGGCGGCAGGCCAGGAGACCAGTTCTCGACGGCATTCACTCGACTTGTGGGCCTCGAACCCTAGCTCCGCAGCTGGCCTGCACGGCTCCTTGACCTCCCGCTCGAGCTCCGCGATCCGCTTCGCCTCGGCCGTAGTCACCCCCCTCCCGGTGGAACTCGTCGACCTCGGCCTGCTGGACCCAGATACGCAACGTCTGTGAGTTGATCCCGAGCTGGTCACTGACCCGCTTGAGCGTCCCGGTCCTGGTGTCGGGGTCACACCGCAGCCTCCGCCAGACCCGGTACGGGACAGGCCGACTGTTCTTGACTTTCGGGGGTACGTCGCATCGATGCAGGTCAGGGGTGCTGTACCCCCCCCTTGGCGAGGACGCGTACCCCTGCTGCGACGCCCGAGTGGGTGACCTTCCCGGGGACGTCCGAGCGTGACCTTCGGGCCGTGTCTACACGGCGGAAGGGCTCATGATGAGTGTCGCGAAGCAGTTGGGTCTGGATGACCCGGAGAGTGAAATCCTGGCAACGGCCCGGTCTCGGTGGCCCTGCTGGGTGTCGGCCCACCCGGTGCTGGGTGTGGTGGATGACCTGCTGGAGCTGCCGGCTTGGTTGCGGCAGGCCGACCGCGATAACGCGGACGCGGTCCTGTTGGCGTTGGCGGAGCTGTCCTCGCCCGAGGGCGGGGACGACGTCGCTGCGACCGGGGCTCTGGCGTGGGTGCTGCTTCCAGGGGTGAGTCTGCTGGCTCTAGGGATGTTCACGCTGTCCCCGCGGATCGACCAGCTCTTGGCGGCCGCGTTGTGGATGGAGGCGCGGACCTTCCGGTGGCATCGGGGGCACCGGGTCGCGGCGAACATCTTGATGAACACCCGCAAGGCCGTGATGCGCGACCTCGGTGTTGGGGTGGCAGCGGATCCGACGTGGTCGCGGACCTTCCCGGTCGCGCCGTTCGAGAGGATCTGGGAGGCCATGCCGGCGGAGCCCTCTGAGGTTTCCGGGGCCTCGGCGCACGAGAAGCTAACCGAGCTGCTGGACTGCGCGTGCGCTGCCGGCGTCATCACCAACGAGGACCGGATTCTGCTGGTTGACGTTGCGCAGACTGCCGACCGGCAGCAGACCATGAGATCGGGGCGTGGCCACGCGGGGTTGCTCGGCAACGACGTCTCGGCCGAAGTCGCCAAGCGGCGGGGAGTCGCCGCCATCACCGTGCGCCGGCGCACGAGCCGAGCCATCCGAGCACTGCGTGGGGACGTCACGGCCGTGAGGGTCCCGGCGTGACCGGTGACCGCCTGCCGGAACGGGCGGGCTTTAGGCGACGAGGTGATGACAGTGACCGTCAGCGAGACTGACCCAAGAGACACCGAGCACCTGATGGACCTCGCCAGCACGGAGGTGGCGACGCTCGACGAGCTCGCTGCCTGTGTTGAGGGGCTGCACGAGGTGCAACGCGCCAAGGAGGCGCTCTCACGGCTCGACTCAGACGAACTTCGGCGAGTTCTCGACGCGCGCCGCATGGCGTTCGATCGGGGACCGTCGTGAGCACCGCCCTCGCGCGCCCGGCGGTCAGCACGGACGAGCTGAAGCAGGCCTGGCTAGCCGTTCAGGCGGGTCAGTTCCGCAACGGCCCCCGCCGCTGCGGAAACTCACCGGGCGGCTCCAGGTCGGGGCCCGAGGGTGTGTGGGAGCCGACCGAGCCGATCCTGCCCGTGGTCGGCTGCCACGGCGGCGCCGGCGCCACCACCCTCGCCGTCGCGGTGGCGTCTGGTCCGGGGACCGCGCGGGTGATCGAGTGCGCCAGCGCCACCGCCTCGGGCCTGGCCGCGGCGGCCACCGCCGAGCTCGGTGATAGTAACGGCTGGTCGCGGGGCAGCCGTGACCAGGTGTTGCTCGAGCGTGCGACCGCGACGGTGACCAGGCCTGAGGACCTGCCACTTCCGACCATGCCGACACGACCGATGGGGCTCAGCGTCCTGGATCTCTCGTGCGAGCTCGGTCAGTTGCTGGCCGGGTCGACCTGGCTGGCCGAGCACGTGCGGAACGCGCCCACGATCATTGCGGTCACCTCGGCGACCGTGCCGGGCCTGCGGCGGCTCGAGGGGATCGCCGCCCTGCTCCAGGGCGTTGTCGTCGTGGCCGGTGTTGTGGGTCCTCGGCGCTCGCGGTGGTCGCGCGGGCTTACAGCGACCGCGGGTCCGCGGACGCGGGAGCTGGACCGGCGCGGTCATCTCGTCGACATCCCGACCGACGCGGCGCTGGCCGCTCGAGGACTCGACTCCCAGCCCCTCCCGCCGGCGCTGCTGAGCGCGGCGGCCACCCTGCGTCGGCTCGCCAGGGCCGACATCGACGAGAAGGACCTCCCGTCATGAACGCCATCACCTCTCCGTACTCATCGGCTGCGTATGCGGCCCTTCCGCACGTGGTGTGCCCGGTGGCCCCGCCGGGTGCTCAGGTCTACGCCGACCAGCTCATGGGTTACGTCCTGTGGGGCGTCGGGATCCTCTTCACCCTCGGGATCGTCGTGGGCATCGGCGCCGTCGTCGGAGGCCGCATCTTCGGTATGCCGCACGCGAGCAAGGCGGGCGTCGTCGGCCTGGCGATGGTGTTCGTGGCCGTCATCGGCTACCTCATCCTCCCGGGGATCGTCAGTGCCATGACCGGCAACGGTTGCGTCTGATGCGGGCAGCCCTCCGGTCTGCCGTCCGACCTGGTGATCGGTCCGCTGTCTGGCTCGACAACCCCAGCCGATCCGTCGCAGGCACCAGGTGGGACCGGCGACGGCTGCTGGCTGTTCTCGCGGCCGGTGTTCTTGCCGCGCTGGTCTTCCTGATCGGCTTGGGTCTCGCCGTCTACTACGCGCTCGGTTCCCTCGGCCCCGCTACAGCCTCGTCCTCCGCCCACGCAGCCGCCGCGGGAACGAGCGAAACCGACGACCCGGGCGATTCCGGTCGCGGCCTACCAGCGGGTGCCGTGAGAGGTCAGGCGTACCGCGACAGCATCGCCGCCGCACCCATGCTCGAGGTCGACCCGGACAGTGCCCGTCGAGGCGTCCCCTCGGCCCGCCCGGCCCCGACGCTGCTCGTGCCGGCGGCGTCTGGTACCGGTCCAGCGGGCGTCCCGACCGGCTTCCCAAAGACCCCGACGGGGGCGGTGGCCCAGCTCGCCGCGATCGATGCGACCGTGCTGCAAGGCATGTCCATCGCGAAGGTCAACGACGTCCACAATCGCTGGACCCTCACCGGGGCGGTCGGGGTGGCTTCATGGCCGCTCACCCAGAACGTCCAGACCTTCCTCGCCGCTGCCAGACAAGGCCAGAGCACGGAACCCGGGGTGACGGTCACCGTCACGCCGGCCGCCGGGATGGTCAAGGGCGTCGACGGGGACGACTGGGTGCTCGCCTGCGTCCTGCTCGACGTGCAGGCCGTCATCACGACCGACGCGCAGATCGCGTACGGCCACTGCGAACGCATGCAATGGACCGCCCAGCCCGCGTCCAACCCCACCGGCGGAGCCCGGCAACCAGCGGTAAACGGTGGCCGGTGGATGATCGCGTCCGGACCGAGCCCGGCCCCGGCGCCGTCCACATGGCCGGGCACCGACCTGGCCCTCCAGGCGGGGTGGCGGACGTGGGTCGACGCCGCAGGATCAGGTCCCACACGCGACTCGGGTGCGGCCGCTGGAAGCGCGGGGTCCTGAGCATGCTCAACCCGTTCTCCTACCTGGCGTCGGCGGCCGGCAAGGTCGTCGCCGACGGTTGGACGGTTGCGATGCTCGGTCTGTGGAACGCCGGCCTGTGGCTGCTCAGGCTCGTACTGGGCATCGTCGACGACTTCACCACCCCGGACCTGAGCGAGGGCGGGCCGGCTGGGCCGCTCTACCGGGTGACGTTCTGGATCGGGCTGACCCTCATGCTGGTCCTCACGGTGGCGCAGCTCGGGATCGCAGCCTTCCGCCGAGACGGCCGCTCCGTGGGGCAGGTGCTCGTCGGCACCGGCCAGTTCCTGCTCGTGTGGGTCGCCTGGATCGGCTACGGCCTCGCAGTCCTCGCCGCGTGCGGCGGCCTGACCAAGGCCCTGATGACCACGCTGCTGCACGTCGACAGCTGGGCGCAGTTCAGCCCGCTGGGCACCCCGGTCTCCACCGCCGACATCTCCGACGGCACGGTCGCCACCGTCCTCGGGCTGATGGGCATCGTCTTGGTCTTCGCCGCGATCGGGCACCTGCTCGTCCTGCTGACCCGCGCCGGTGCGCTCATGGTGCTGGCCGCGACTACACCGATCTCCGCGGCCGGCTTGTCCTCCGACTTCGGACGTAGCTGGTTCTGGAAGAGCTTCCGCTGGTTCCACGCCGCCGCGTTCACCCCGGTCCTGATGGTCCTCGTCCTCGGCGTGGGGGTGCAGATGACCTCCGGGGTCGCCACCGGGATGACCGACGACCTGCAGAAGGCCATCGGCACCGCGGTGCCCGGCGTGATCCTGATCTGCATCGGCTGCGCGAGCCCGCTGGCCCTGTTCAAGTTGCTCGCCTTTACCGACCCGGGCACCTCCTCCGGTGCCGCCCTGCGCGCCGGGATGGCCGCCCAGGGCGGCCTGAGCGGAGTCCTCGGAGGCAAAAGCAGTGCTGGGGACTCCACCTCTGCAGCCGCGTCGAGCACCGACGAGCACGGACGCTCCCAGGCCGAGGGCGCCGCGGAGAGCTCCACCAGCAGCCGGTTCGGGGGTCTCGCCGGGGCAGGTCTGGGTCTGGTCGCGACGGTCGGCGCCCGGGGTGCGGCAGTGGGCGCGGACCTGACCAACCAGATGGGTGTCGGGGACTCCAGCTATGTTCCCGACTTCAGCTCAGACCGGCGAAACAGCCGCCAGCGCAACCAACAGCCCAACCAGCGCCGCGACGACGACAACCCGGAGATCAACGGCGCCGACCGCACCGGACCTGACGGCAAAAGCGGCAGCAGCGGCAGCAGTGGAGGCAGTGGAGGCAGTGGAGGCAGTGGAGGCGGGCAGCCCCCGTTTCCGAGCGCGCAGTCGGTGCCCGGTGGCAGTGGCGTACCCACAGGCGCCGAAGGTGGCGCTGCAGGCGCTGCAGGCGCTGCGGGCGCTGGGGGAGCGGGCGCCGGCGGGGCGGCTGCCGCGGGCGCCGTGCCCGCCGTGCCGGCATAGGAGAGAGGGAGCACGTCATGGGAGTCATCTACTCCGACTTCTCGCGGGCCCGGATCGGGTGGTTCTTCGGACTGTCCGGGTGGCAGCTAACCACGGTCGCGCTGACCTTCCTGCCGATCGCGTGGGCGATGCAGCAGGCGGCGTGGACGTCGGTGGCCCTGTTCACGCTGTTGTGGGCGTTCGTCGTACTCGTCACAGTGACGCCGGTCCGTGGACGGTCGGCGGTGGGCTGGGTCCTCGCATCCCTTTCGTTCGCGGCCGGTGGCCTCACTGGGTGGACCCGGTTCCGCTCGAAAGCCTCCACCGGAGAGGCGGATTCGCTCGAGGAGCCGGACCTGCCCGGGGTGCTGCAGGGCGTCCGGATCCACGACGGCCCCCCGCGCGGGGCCACGTCCACCCGGACCGCGATCATCCAGGACCACCGCTGCCGGACGTGGGCACTGACCGCGTCGGTGATCCACCCCGGCATCGGCCTGGCCGAGCTCGACCAGCGCGAACGACTCGGCGCAGGGCTGGGAGAGCTGCTCGACCTCGCAGCCCGGACCGAGCTGATCGACGCGGTCGTGTTCCTGGTGCGGACCGTCCCGGAGGACGGCGCTGAACGCGACCAGTGGATCGCCCGGCACCGCCGGCCCACCGGGCCCCAGGTCGCTCGGCTCGTCAACGACGAGCTGCAGGCGAACCTCACCCGGGCCAGCGTCCGCACCGAGTCGTTCGTCACCGTCGTCGTCCCCGAGGGGCGGCTTGCCCGGGAGGCCAAGGAATCTGGCGGCGGTCTCGACGGACGCGCCCGGGTGCTCTACAGCCTCGCCGACGAGGTCGAGGCACAGCTGCGTGGCGGGATGGGGATGACCAGCGTGGCCTGGCTGACCAGCCCCGAGCTGGCGCTGGCCTGCCGCACCGGCTTCGCGCCTGGTGACCGGGCCGGGATCGTCGACGCCCTCGCTGGCCGTGCCACCACCGACAGCACCGACAGCACTGACATCCGCGACATCACCGACGAGTCTCGGCGCAGCGTCGGGGTCAACGCGGGGATCAATGCGGATGTGCCGTGGGCGATGGCTGGGCCGTCCGGAGCGGACCCGGCCGTGCGTCACTACAGCCACGATGCGTGGAACTCGATCTCCTCGACGGTGAAGCTGCCCGTCCGGGGCGCCGCGATGGGAGCCCTCGCGCCAGCGTTGACCCCGACCGCGCCGGGGGAGCGGCGCTCCTTCATGGCCTGCTACCCGATCCTGAGCGCGTCGGTCGCGAACCGGCAGAGCGCCACGAGCGAGTGGGCCGCTGACATCGGTGACGAGCTGCGGCACCGGGCCAAGGTGAAGAAGCGGGCCAAGGCCAGCCAGGAGAGCGAGACCGTCCGTCGCCTCGACGCGAAGCTCGCCCGCGGCAACAGCCTCACCCGCCCGTATGCCGTCGTGACCGTCACCGTCCCCAAGACCGCCAGGGTCTCGGCGTTCGGGCGCGACCTCGACGCGTCCGTGCGCCGGGCCGGGTTCGCACCCCTGCGGCTGGACCTCGCCCAGGACGTCGCGTTCGCCGCGTCGAGCGTCCCGCTCGGGGTCAGCCTCACCCGCAAGGCCGATTGAGAGCCCGACTGACATGCGCCCCGCACGCACAAACCTCACGAACGGTCCCCGGCACGGTCGAGTGCTCACTGGGAGAGACGGTCGGGACATGTCCCGGCTCCTGTCGGACTTCGGGCACGATCTGCCCTCCGTCCCGCCCACCCTGCACCGACCCAGGGACTCCCGGCTGTTCCGGCACGTCCCGCGGCGCGGGGCACGCCGACCCGGCCGGGGCTGGGCGTCGGGGTCAGCGCCGGTCTCGGCGTGGCGGATGACCTCCGAGCAGGCCCCGGTGCTGTGGCCTTTCATCTCCACCCCCGGCTTGCCGCCGACCGGGGCGCAGATGGGGATCGACCTGCTCTCCGGCGGGTCGTTCTACGCCGACCCGCTCGGCTGGGTCCTCGACGACACGGTCCCGGTGACCAACCCCAACATCTTCAGCCTCGGCAAACCCGGCAGAGGCAAGTCCGCGACCACCAAAGCGTTCTGCCTGCGAATGATGGACTTCGGCTACCGGGTCCTCGTCCTGGGCGACCCGAAGGACGAGTACGAGCCGCTCTGCCACGCCCTGGGCGTGCAGCCGTTCGCGATCGGCCACGGAATGCCCACGCGCATCAACCCGCTCGCGTTCGGGCCGCTCATCGCCGGCTGGGACAAGCTCAGCGCGGAGCAGGCCCAGGGCCGCGCGGCGATCGTCTTCGCCCGCTGGCTCACCCTCGTGCGGGGCCTCGTCGGCTCCCAACGCGTCGGCGAACACCGGGTGCCGTTCGGGCCCACCGACGAGGTCGTCGTCAAGGCCGCCCTGGCGCACCTGACCGGCTACGCCCACGGCAACACCAGGATGCGGGAGACCACCATCCCGCACCTGTGGCGCCTGCTCGACGCACCAACCAGCGAGCTCGTCGCGCAGTGCCGGTACGCCGACGAACGCCACTTCCTCGACGACACCCGGACGCTGCGGGACGCCCTCGGGCAGCTCGTCTCCGGGGCACTGGCCGGCCTGTTCGATGACCACACCAGCATCGACGTCGACTGGGCCGCGCCGATCCAGTCGCTGAGCCTGTCCCGGCTCGAACCCCTCGGCGACGAGGCCGTCGGGATCGCCCTGACGTGCCTGAACTCGTGGGGCCGCGGGATGCGGGAGCTCGCTGCCCCCGGAGACGCGCGGGTCGTGGTCCGCGACGAGTCGTGGAAGCAGCTACGGCTCGGCCCGGAGGCCGTCAAGAGCTTCGACGCGGACCTGCGCCTGTCCCGACGCGACGGCGACGTCCAGTTCGCCATCGCGCACAAACCCTCGGACCTGCTATCCGCCGGAGACAGCGGCTCGCAGGCCGTCGCGATCGCCAAGGACCTGCTGCACCTGGCCGACATCAAGATCCTGCACGGGCAGGACCGCGCCGTGGCGGCCGAGCTCGAGACGATGCTCGGCCTCGGCCCGATCGCCCGCGACCTCGTCACCGGCTGGGCGATGCAGGGCAAGGGCCGCGCCCTGTGGTGCGTCGGTGACCAGCACTACAAGGTCGCCACCGTCCTGCACCCGCTCGAGCGGCGGCTCACGTTCACCAACCAAGCCCTCGAGACTGCGCGCTGAAAGACGCTGGCGATGAAGAGGATTGCCGTCATCCTGCTGCCGCTGGTCCTGCTGGCGTGCATCCCCATCGCGGCCGCGGCGCTGGTCATGACGGTCGCCGGTCCAGCAGCGGGGGAGCAGCTGCGAACCGTCGCGTGCGGCGCCGCGGTCCCTGCAACAGGGGAGTGGCGGCCGCCGTTCACCCAGCCCTACACGGTCAGCCGGCGCGGGTTCGGGCGCGAGTTCCACCCCATCTACCTGCGCTGGGAGCACCACTCCGGCCAGGACCTCGTCTCCCAGCCGGGACCGGGCCCGGTCGTCGCCATCGGACCCGGCAGGGTCCGCTTCGCCGGGGCGTCTCGCAACGGCTACGGCAACTACGTCGACCTCACGCACGCCTACGGCGTCACCAGCAGGTACGCCCACCTCGCCCGGATCGACGTCCGAGCCGGACAGCCCGTCACGGCGGGGGAGCGGCTCGGTGTCGAGGGCAGCACCGGCACCAGCACCGGCAACCACCTACACCTCGAGATCCTCCTGCACGGGGTCGCGACCGACCCCGTCCCGTGGATGCTCGCGCACGGCGCACCCCTCAACGGCCACGCCGTCACGTCGGGCACATCAGCGGCAACCGGGTCCGGTGACGGCACGGCCACTGGCGGAGCGGGCACGGGCGGAGCAGGCACTGGGGGAGCGGGAGACACCGGAGCGGCGGCTGGGTCAACGGCGAGAGTGATGGAGGGCGGGATCGGGTTCCCGCTTCCCGCGCCCGGCGACCCACGGCTGGCCTCCCTGCGCAACCCGCCCCTGCCGATACCCGTCCGCGTCAAGGCGCTCTACGAGGCTGCGGCCGCGAGGTACGCGATCCCGTGGACGCTGCTCGCCGGCATCGGCATGGAGGAGACCGGTCACGGCCGCGTAGCCGCCACATCGAGCGCCGGCGCCCAAGGGCTCATGCAGTTCCTGCCGGCCACGTTCGCGGCGGTGGGCGTCGACGGCGACGGCGATGGACGCGCCGACATCCGCAACGACGCCGACAGCATCACCTCCGCCGCGAACTACCTCGTGAGCTCCGGCGCCACCGACGGCCCCAACGGCGTCACCAAGGCGCTGTACGCGTACAACCACGCCGCCCGATACGTCGACGACGTCCTGTTCTACGCCCACGCGTACGGCGGCGGGATCGTCCTCGGCGACCCGAGCGGCTGCGACGCCCCTGCCCTCACCGACGCCGGCGGTGACCGCACCCTGCCGCCGCTGACCAGCGACCGGGTGCGACAGCTCCTGCAATGGGCCGGAAGCCAGACCGGGGACGCGTACGTCATGGGTGCGAACGGCCCCGACGCGTGGGACTGCTCATCCCTCGTCCAGACGGCGTTCGCGCGGATCGGGATCAGCATGCCCCGCACCGCCGGAGCGCAGCGGGCCTGGCTCGCCAAAGGCAACGGCTTCCGCGTCCAGCCCGGGACGGAGCGGCCCGGCGACGTCCTCTTCTGGGACTCCTACCTCGGCCCGTCACGGATCGGGCACGTGATGCTCGTGTGGGACCCCGCGACCCGGATCACGATCGAGGCCCGGTCGAGATCCCTCGGGGTCGGGCACTTCTCCTACGCCAGCGGGAGCAGCCACCACATCTTCGAGATCTGGCGCGCCGGCAACATGGCCGACCAGCCGACCGTGTCCCGGTGATCCGAATGAGCGACATCCCCGCCGAACGTGCCGACGACCCCGAGCAGCCCGCACCATGGCAGCTGTCATGCGACACGGCGCCGGGTGCCGTCCCGGCGGGCGCTGGCGGGGGTGTTGGTGAGGCTGTCACTGAGGCCGACCCTGCCCTGCTCGACCCTTGCGACCCGGCGTTCCACTGGCACAGCGCCGTCCGGGCTCGCGGCTGGGAGCAGCCCACCCTCGACGGCGGCAACGGAGGGCAGGACCCGGCGGCCTGGCTGTGGCGCCACCAACACCTCCAGGAAGCACCAGGACGAGCCGCCACCACGCAGGAACGGCGGAGTCGGCGGCGGTGAACGCCGACGGCGGTCCGTGCGGCTTTGGTCGGTGAAGGAGGCCGTTCATGCAGCAGTCACGACGCTCGAACCCGTACCCGTTCACATGGGAGATTCCGCTGATGCTCGCTATCACGGTCCTGTTGCTGCTCGTGCTCGGGATGCAGACCGGCCGCGCGGCCGCGAACCTCGCTGCCGGATCGGGCATGTCGTTCCCACCGCGGGACGCGCTGTTCACCAGCGTGCCCCGGATCCTCGCCGGCGACGCCAGCGCCGGGCTACCGAGAAACACGGGCACGGCAGGCACAGCGGGTCGGGCGTCACCGGCCGCGGTGCGGGCCTGGGTGGCCGGGACTGAGCTGATGGTCCTGGCGGTGCTGGGCTGGGCCGGCAGGGACATCTGGCTGCGGTGGGGACCGCACCGCATCCACGGGATGGCCAGCAAGGCGCAGGCGCAGAGGCTGCTCGGGCGTCGCCGGCTGCACCGCGTCCGGGCCATCATTCGCCCCGACCTCTACGGCAAGGAGCGACCCTGATGCCGCCAGCGACCACGAGAATGCCGGCTCCGCGACGGTCACCATCTGGAGCAAGATTCGAGCCGAAAGACGTGGGGTGGCGGCTCGGGACCTCCTCCCAGCCGCGTGGCGGGCAGCTGTGGGTGCCGTGGGACCGCACCACCGGGGTCATCGGCCCCCAAGGCAGCGGCAAGACCCTCGACGCGCTGATCCCCGCGTTGCTGCAGGCGCCCGGCGCGGCCCTCGTCACGCTGACGAAGCTCGACGACCTGCTACTGAGCCTGACAGCGCGCTCGGCGGGGGAGCGGCCCTGCGTCGTGCTCGACCCGTTCGGCGCCGCCACCGGGCTGCCCGAGCTGGTCTGGGACCCGATCGACGGGTGCGTGGACCCGATGCTGGCCGAGCGGCGCGCGAAGGCGTTCACCGCCGGCAGCGTCAAGGGCGCCGTCGCCGGCGGGCACGGCGACGACGCGGCACGGTTCTACGCGGCCGAGGCCGCCAAGGTCGTCCAGGCCTACTTCCACGCGGCCGCCCTGACGGGCCGCACCCTGCAGGACGTGCTGCGCTGGGTCGCGAACCCGCTCAGTGCCACCGACCCGACCGAGATCCTGCGGGAGCACCCGCATGCCGCGCCGTTCTGGCACGGGCTGCTGTTCGGGGCGCTCCGCGGAGACGACCGGACCGCCGGGAACACGATCACCACGGTGCAGCAGACGATGAGCCTGTTCTTCCAGGAGCCCATCCGGCGCAGGTGCGTCCCGGGCCCCGGGAGGCCCGCCACCGATGTCGCCGACGTCATCGCACGGCGTGGCACCATCTACCTGCTCGGGCGGGAGGACCCGTACGCCAGCGCGTCGCCGTTGATGACGGCCGTCGCCGAGCACGTGCTCGACACGGCCCTCGCGACCGCGAACGAGTCGCGGTGGGGGCGGCTTTGCCCGCCGATGCTCGCCTGCTTGGACGAGCTGCCCTCCACCGCGCCGCTGCCCACGCTGCGCACCCGGATGGCCAACGAACGCGCCCTGGGGATCTCGTTCATCTGGGCCGCGCAGACTCGTCCGCAGCTGTCCTCCATCTTCGGCGACCAGGAGGCCCGGACGCTGCTGGGGCTGACGAACAACCTGATCCTCTTTGGCGGGTCCAAGGACGTCGCGTTCAACCAGGAGATCAGCGACCTTCTGGGACCGGTCAGGGTCGCCCGCACCAGCTGGCAGAGCGGGCAGCGCGGCGGGCGGAACGTCGCCGGGGAGGACATCCCCATCCTCACCGGGGCCGAGGTGCGCCAGCTCAAGGAACGGCACGCGCTCGTCGTCGCCGAGAACGGTAAGCCGATCATCGCCGCCCTGCGCCGGTGTATCGACGGCCGCCGTGGGCGGCAGCTGCTGGCCGAACAGGCGGACACGCGCGCCAGGCTGGGGGAGCGACGCCGGCTGGCAGTCGCCCCGCAGGCGCGCTCGATCGCTGCCCTTGTCGAGGCGCGACGGCACGGCCTGTCCAGCGACACGATCAACGGCCCGGACCGCGGTTTGTCGCCATGAGCACCACCTCCGAGCCGAACCACTTGGGGGCGTTCATGGTCCGGCCGTTCCCGGAGCCCGGCCGAGCACTGAGGCACTGCTACCGCGAACTGTACCTCGCCGCCAACGGCACCGCCGAGCAGAGGAAAGCCCTCGGTGACCTGCGCATGCTGCCCCGCCCCTGGGACCCCAGCAGCATCCGAGAGCCGCAGTTGCGGCGCGAGCTCTGGACGTGGCTGGACCAGGTCGTCTCTTGGCTCAACGCCGAGTACGTCTGGGACGTCGTAGGCATCATCCCGCCCTGCTGGCCGCAGCACCCCCACCTCGTCCACGAGATCGCCGTCCTGGCAGACCAACGTCGCAGCGCCGGTCTGGGCTTCACCAGCGACTCACTCGAGGAATGGCACCGCTACGCCCTTCCCGCGTTCACCGAACGGGGCCGGACCCGACTGAAGGACCACTGCGAGGAAGGCCACAGCGACTGGCCAGCACGGGCACGCTACAACCGCCACGGCGCCGACCCGGCAGTCCAGCATCGCGACACCGTCTTCGCCCACGACGAAGCCCTGATGAGCCCCAGGGGCCGTGACGCCAGCGAGTCCCTCCGGCTGCACCTCGTCGACACCGGACACGTCACCCCAGAGGTGGTCGACCTCGAGACCGGCGAGATCCTCGATTACGGCGACGACTGAGCCAGGCCCCGGCGCACAGGACACATCGCTCGCCGGGACGGACGCGTGCCGGGGCCGAGGGTCTCCGTTGATCACGAGACTCGAGACGTGCGTCCTACCGCCCAGATAGTGCGCCTTGCCCTGTGACCCGGTGACGGGAGTACCGGACCGTTCTCTCAGGGGAAGCTGAAGCGAGCAGATCCGGACGCCACTCGGTTGGGATCAAGACAAGCAGAGGCAGAGGTCGCCCTGCGCGTCCTCGCGCAGGGGTGGAACTGTTGCTCGGGTTGGCATCTCGCGGACGAGGGCCGATAGTACTGCCTCGCTGCGTGATAGGTTGCGCGGCATGTCCTGGATTGGCACCGCATTGGAATTCCTCCGGGCGAACGCGATCGCCGTAGTTGGCTGGATTCTCGGAGTTTCTGGGTGGTTGAGTGCATTCTTTGAGAGATCTGCGGCGCGAACGGCAAGAAGTGAGCTCGATCTCGCCGTTCGACAGGATTCCGCCATGAAGGCCAACTGGTTCGTGCATCTGGAAAGCGCCACTCTTGTCAGGGAGCCCGACAACCACCTGCTTGAGTTCTCGGTGCTCGTGGCCAATAGGTCCCACATGGAGAACTCAATCACGGGTACAGAGTTGCGAATAGTCTACGATCGCGCCGAGCAGCGCGATCTAGTCCTTTACGCCCATGGGTGGCGTGGAGGCAGACTCACCAGCTCCTACCAAGGTGCAGATCCACTTCTCGTCGCGGGGAAGGGCGCGGCCCTTCTCGACGCACGTTTCGCGATCCCCCGTGAAGCTTTGGCCGGGACCGCTATTAGAAGATACGAGCTTGTCCTAACAGACGGCGAGGGCGGCAATCTGACTGTAGTCTCTAGCATCCCGATGGAGGTCATAATTGAAGACTCGAAAGGCTTGGATTGACGGGTCAACCGTTGGACGAGTTGTTAGCGACGGTGCGATCGCCACTCAGTCTGTGGCGGAAGGCAGGCTGACCCCGGTGCTGCTGGTGGACTGCTCAGGGAAACCCAAATTCGTTGAATCTGTCGAACTGCATCGCCACTTCGCCTCTGGTGACATTGAGGTCATCTGGGCGACGGCTGCGGGTGGGCCCTTCAAAGGATATATACTCCTTTGCATAGACTTTGTGAAGCCAAATGAGAGTCAGCTATGCATTGCATTCGATCCCATGTCAAAGGATCTTTCCCTAGTTGATGCCATAATTCAGGCGGGGGCCGTCTATATCGTGCCCTCTCGGCCAGGCGAGCGCTTCCGCGATTCTCTGGAATCGCCGCGGATTTTGGCAGAAGTCCCCCCAAGTGACTTTTCTGACGCTTGGGATGAGACCTTTCTTTCTTGGACGACTCGCAAGATACGGCGAGGTGGAAGAGTCCCGCGGCGTAGAGCGCGATTTCTGGCTAAGCAAATGATTGAAAGTTGGCGCAAGATTAGCCGGTTCACCATGCCGTCAGCTTGAGGCGAGCCCGTTCGGCTTTGGGTCGACGTCCGCTAGGACGCGTTGGGCCAGACCTCCGCCAAACGGCCTTGGGTTCGGTCCGCGGTTCGTGCGGTCCGAAGTGTAAATCAGCAGGCGCCGCGCGGAGAACACCTTCAGCCATTGCCACCAGTTCAGGACCGACGACGAGACATCGGCCCACGCCCAGCCCTTGACGCTAAACGCCTCACGCTGATGGTTGGACGTTTGACTCGGTGACCTCGTAGTGTCTCCGCATATCGGGTGCGGCGCCCCGTCGTGCAGGCAGTGCCCGCAGGGTTACGTTCAGCGCTTACGAAACGACGGTGACCGAACGAATGGAGGCGGTTGGTGGGCGTTGACGACATGCGGCCCAAGAGCGCCAAGGGCGCGCGACGTCGTGCAACGCAGCGCCGCAAGGTCGCCGTCCGGTCACACCACGCGCGGCAATCGACGGCGGCCGCGGCTGACGCTCGCGGGGCTGCTGTCCTGCCCACGCCTGAGGCCTATGAAGCCCTCGGTGGAGATCAGGACAGGGTGGCCGAGGCGCTCATCGCGCGGTACACGAGGCGCATGGCCCGCACACAGGAGCTCTCGGCGCGCTATCGCATTGAGGCCTTGTCTACTCTCGCCTCCCTGACTGTGCTCGACCAAGCCATCGCCCGGCTTTCTCCCACGCCGGGGCGACCCCCCGCTTTGCTGCTACCCGGCAGCTGGCCGGACCAACTGGCCTGGGGTATCGACAGTGCCGTCGCAACCGTGCGGATGCTTTTGTGTGGCCAGTTCATCGGTGCTGCAGCCATCGCGAGGAATCAGCTGGAACGGTGGACGGCGAACCGCGCATTCCTCGCGCGCGTCGACAAAACCGCGGGCGAGTCGGACGCCGACTTCATCGCGCGTGTATGGAGTAGCCCCGTCGACGCTGACGCAGTCAAGGCCGACCCGGAGTTGCACGTAGCGTTCTTTCAGGATGCGGCGGTCTCTGCAGATGAGCTGAACGACCATGCGCACGTCACCCTGAATGACGGTCGCGAGGTCTGCCCCGCCGCAATGTGGTCCATCTTGAGCGAGCTGGTGCATGGGCGCGGGCCCGTCGGAGCAGTTCATTGGGAGGTGACCAGATGTTTGGACCCCGACTCGGTCCCGACAGACGTGGACGTGGCCGCCGCCGCGGTCATCGACGCCACTGCCATGAATATGGCGCATCTGCGCCGCATCCTCGAGGCTATTCACCTGGGGAACGGGTGGACAGGCTCAGCGAAAGTGCTCAAGTCGGGTCTGGACTCGTTCTCTCTCGCGGGCTCGAACCGGAGTGTCCGCCTGCGCGACTACGACATCTCCGAGGACTCCGTTACTCCTGGCCTGTGGGCATTGGCGCCGCTGACCCCTGGGGAGGGGCTGAACTCGCGGGCGGTGCGTCGGCTCGCGGACGAGTCGAGGGTGTACGCGCGGGTGTGGCGAGGGGAGCGACCGGCAGGACGGCTCTTTAAGGATGACGAGATGGTGACCATCGCGTTCGCGGCTCACCGTTACCGGAGCGTTCTAGGAGCGCAGGCGGCTCTCAGGCGGGAAAAGGACCACTTCGGCAAGGACTTCGACCTGCAGTCACTCGCCTCCCGCGCCACGATCTGGACGCTGGTCAGTGAGGCCCTCGGCCTGCTGGGTGAGTGGCTCACCGGCCCGGCCGCCGACGCTGCGGTGTCCTCGTCGGCGGCGATCCGGTCGAGTGGATGGCTATGGCTAGAGGATGATGACCGGTCGATGGCGGTGCAGCGCACCGTTCTAGAGCAGCTCGCTCGGCTGCGCACGTGGCGGCGCCGGCCCGATAAGGCCGCGCGTCTCGATATCAGCGCGCCCTCCCCGAGCCGGTGGCTCGAGGCTGCGGGGTGGAGACGGCTTGGGCCCTTGAACGTGGCGTTAGGCGAGTTCGCCCATCTGACAAAGCGTTCGGACTGGGGCGGCGCTCGCGAGCTGCTGGTGAAGTTGCAGGTGGACACCGACCCAGATCTGGCTCTGTTCACCGCCCGCGGCAGTGCACTTGACCTGACTCAGGAGCTCGCCGCCCGTGAGGCAGTTGAGGGCTTGCGCACCTTCGCTCCGCAGACAGCTGAGTGCTTGGTCGAGCTTCTTGGACGGGCGGGCATGCGCCTAGGCGAGGTCGACCCGTCGCTCGAGCGGCACCTTAACCACGTTTGGGAGCACAACGCGCAGCTGGCGAGGCGGGGAGCACGTTCGGATGTTTCACCGGAAGCGACCGAGCCGGCGGAGACTCGAGAAGTTGACGAGCTCATCGAGGCGAACGGGCACGTTAAAGCTAGCGAGCCGGAGGAGCTGTCGGGAAGCTCACCCGCCGACGGGCTCAACACTGCCGATTAGCTCGTCTCCGCCGCTAGATGCTGGGACAGACTGCTAGATCATCCCGAGCGAAAGGCATGTCTTGACATTGGCATCATGTGGGGACGACACGTCCCTTTGCGCGAAGGCGTCCGACCGGGGGCATCCGGGCTGCCTCCCCGAGGCGCGTCCTTCCGGCGTGTCGAGGCCTTCAGGTCCAGCGATGGTTGACAACCAATCTGGGCGGAGGCGTCCCGCGGACAAGGGTCGTGGCCCGGAGGCGGACCGCCAAGCTAGCGACGAGGCGCTTCTCCGACTCACAGTCGCATCGATCACCGATCGCGAGAGGGACGTCCCATCCGGTAACGAGCCCGGCGCGCCCTGCGCCACCTTTGCAGTCGAGACAGATTCACACGTTTTGGCCGCTCGACCCATGGTGGCCCCCACACGTGAATCCAAAGGCTAAACCGGCGCGACTTCCTGCGGACAGAAGCCTGACCCCACGAGACTTCTACGTCGACCAGAGTCAGCGGTGCGTCCGTCCACGTGATCGAGATGGTGAGGGCGTCCCCGGGTTTGCACGTCACTAGGCGGTTACCCAAGTTGTCGTTTGGCTGCTCTTCAGAGCTTATGTGGGCATCGCAGTTCACTCCGGTTACCCACACATCCACGGCCTGGCCAGTACCCGCATTGATGAGAGTAATCCTGCCGGCGCCACCTTCGCCAAGAGGCCCGCCACCTGCACCTCCCTGAGCGAAGACCCAGTAGGGCCGTGGCAGGTCTGCCCATCGGAGGGCGACAGCCAGCGCAGCGGCGAGCAGGGCAGCTAATACCGCACCGACTACTGCTGCCCAGAAGTTCGACTCGATCCAGGTGGGCGCACTTACGAGCATGAACGCTTCATCCTTCTTGCTGTGGAAACTGCAACTTCACCGGCCACCTGCTGACGCGTGTTCCCTGCTGAGCACGCTGCATTCGCCATCGCCCAAGGCGCCGACCCTACAGCTCCTCGACCGGGTTTGGACGTCGCGCCATTCAGGAGCACGGGTCATACCGCCGCGAGCCGGGCCACCTTGGCTGCGTCTCCGGACGAGCGTGGCCGTCCTCGACGGGGCAGATGCGGGCGCCTGCACACGCGGCGGGACCGTCGGATGGCTCCGATCAGCGTCGCCGCGGTGCTCCACGCTCCCACCACTGGTCCGGTGCCCGCTCACGGATGTCACGTGCCACCCACTCGATGTTCACGCCATTGCAGAACTTCCAGAGCTCCTTGGCCGCGCGGGAGTACTGGAACAAGACCTGGTCTGCCTCGAACGCGTCCATGCCACCACCGCGAAATCGGTCGATCTCAACCCCGACTCGCTCCAGTAATAGGGCAAGTTGCGCTTCGTGATAGGCGCTGACGGTCTCCCACGCCGCACGCCGTTCAGAACTCGGAGACACGCAACTCAGACTAGTCCGGCGACCGGCGATGAGAACGCTCCAGCCGGATCCTCCACCCGACGTGGTCGGTCGGCCCTCGGCCAGCCTGCCCGCCCGATCGGGGTGCATAGCCGTCCTCAGCGCGGCAAATCCGGCGGCGTTCGATCAACGCGCGTGGGGCTGTCTCGGCTATGTTGCGCGGGTGAGATCCGCGAACGCGAGATCCGGCGGGCGGGATGGCCGCGTGACCGAGTTCGAAGGCGTGTCCATCGAGCCTGGCCGAGGAATCCGTGAGGGGGTCGGACCCTATGAGTTCTTCACCCCTGACGGTGCGCACGTATACCTGCACGATGCCGACTTCCTCGAGCTCGCTTGGCTCCCGGACGCAACGCTGCGCTTCTTCTTCAGCTACGACGGGGAGACAGCGCCCCTGTACGGAGCCAAAGACACCCCCGTGATCGAGTTGTCGTTTTCCCAAGTCGAGATGCAGGCCTGGGAGACCGACATCGACGCTCTCGCAGAATCCGAGCACCACGGCCAGGTCTCGTCATTCTCTTGGGACAGTGCCGACGGATTCGACGTGATCACCTACACCTTGCACGTGTCGTTCGCGGCGGCTCGCATGCAGGCACGACTGCTGGCAGCAGTCCCGCACGGCGTCGGCTGACATCTCGTCGACGGGCGCCCGCTTCACTGGCGAGGCCGGCCGTTCGGATGCACGAATGCCCGCGCCGCGGCATGAGCGAGCATCGCTACGGCGTCAGCGGAACGTAATGCTCTTTCCCCGAAGCTCGTTCATCCGCTTCTGCGCGGCACTCTCTCGTGGGCTAGGCGGCTCGCCGTTCGCGTCGTCCCCGATGAGCCAGACGAGCCCCTTGCGCAGAGGTTCGTTCGGCGCAGCCGAGGCATGGCCGACGAGGGCTACGGCGTAGAGACCGGAGCCGGCGACCTCCTGTTGAGCCCATTGCGCCACGTCGAGCAGGTCCGCGTCTTCGACGTCGTAGGTCCACGTCGTCCAGGACGTGTCCGGATGCTCACCGCCCCGGAAGAGATAGACCCGGAACACGGGGTTGTGGTCCTCCCACGAGCTGTCCCGTTCATCAACCTCGCGAACGCGCATGATGCACGGTACTTCCGCGGAGCAGTGCAGGCCAGTCGTCCGCCCGCCGGGTCCCGGCAGTTGCGGACGTTTCGCCGCTGGTTGCTGTGACTACATGCCGCCCCCGAGCATCTCAGTCCCGTACGGAGAAAGACCCACCGAAATCTTGACCGTGTCAGCCTTCGCGACGTTCCCGCCGGCCTCCACGACCCATGCGCGGACCTTGCCACCACCGTCGCGCGTAAGACTCACGCTGAGCTCGAGTTCTGCGTGGCTCCACCCGATGATGTGTCCGTCCGGGTGCGCGTCGCCGCTGGCCTTTGCCGCGCGAAAAGACTCGGCCACCTCCGCGAGAACTTCTGCAAGAGGGAGGCGGCCGTCGGACTGTACGTCATTCGTGCTCTCAGTCATCTCCTGAGTGTCGAGGGAGGACTAGGTAAGCACCGGCAACGACACGATTCTGTCGCCCCGGCTGAGCGGCTTACCGCATGCCGGGCGTCCAGCTTATCCCTGAAGTCAGGCGGGCAGGGCTCTCGAAGTCAGCGCTACTACGAGCGCCCATAAGCCAATCACCGCGCCCACGAGGGCCACCGCGGCGATGACCGCGAGCACCGATCGTGCCCAAGCCGGCTGAGTTCGACACCAGTGCCACGCCTGCATATTGGCCTCCTGCTCCTCGATATCTTCAGATCTGGCGCCATAGTTGCGGTTCGCGGCAGAAGAGGGCGTCCGGGCCTGCCGCCGGAGGGTGCGCCGTCGCTACGGTGTCGCCATGTCCTGGACCGAGACGCATGTCTTGTAGACCCGATGCTGGACCTGCGCTCCGAGCCAGACCGTGCACGCATCCTTTTGCGCAGAACTGGCACGTGAACTCGGTCCGGGCCATGAGCTCCACGGGCGTCAATGGGCGGTCGTTGCTGAGGTGATCCCGCAGGACGAGGTGCTCGTAGAGGCCGGGGACCTCACGTACCTGGTTCACTTGACATGGACAGGGCGCACGGAAAAGTGGCCCTGGCCCGTCGCCGAGCGCGTCGACAGCGCCGAAGACTTTGAGCCCGTGGAGTTCAGGTACTAGTGGATCACGGCATCACCGGACAAGGCCGTGGGCAATGACGACTGGGCAGTCGTCTAGTCATTCGGCCCGCTTTCTCTCAAAGGTCCGTCCCGCCTGATTCGGCTTGCCGGACGGTCAGTCCGTCGGAACTGACCTTCGAAGACCATGCCAAGGGTCACCGCCGCCAGGACACTAAGGAAACAGGCGGCTTTCAGAATGATGGGGCCCTGCGTCAACCCGTACGCCGAACCGACGACAACCGCCGCCAGTGCCAAGAGCCACGGACGTCGTCTCATTGCTCCCCTTACTGTCACCCAGTCCGCAGATCATGCCATCACGCTGAGACCGACGTATCCCGATCGGGTGGCGCTGACGCTTCACACGCCCGGTTGTCAGCATGTGGGTGAGCGTGAGGGGCGCGACCACGAGCACGGCCGACACGGCATACATCCCCGCGGCCGCCACCGCGACGGGGAGGCCGGCCACGGTGCGCGCGTCGAGCAGGTCGATGCGCGCCCGCGCGGCCGACGTGCTCTCGCGCATCGCCATGGCGCCGGGTGAAAGGCTTGCGCGGGATTTTGGCGGAAGGACGCGGCTTCATCGGCATCCACGTGACGACCTGGCCGCAGCGACGCTCGCCCAAGGCGTCGACGCACGTGACGTTTGGCCCGGGCCCGACATCATCGGCTCCGAGGACCGCTGCGGGAGCCTGTCGCCCGGGCGGCGGCCTGGGTGCTCCGTCCCGGGGTCGTCCCTCACCGCCACCCGGATGTGTCGTCGGCCCCCGTCAGTTCTCCTCCGGGTCGAGCGCCAGACGCAGCACTGCCTGCGGTCCGTCCCACCGCCGCCAAGCCGGACGAACAAGACCAAGCAGACGGATCACGAGGTGCTCAACGGCATACTTCCGACGCACTGACGTCCAGACGCGGCTCACGACGTCAGGGTCCGTGACGACCTCGGCACGCCCGTGGACGAGTCGCGCTGACGTGCCCGTCTGGCCCTGTGGGTTGCACGGGATCAAAGTGACGGTGGGGTCGCGCCGCAGCCTTCGGACCTTGCCCGAGTCGAGATTGGTGAGGATGGCCAGGTGCCCACCGGGCCTGCTGCTGTCACCGACGATCCAGACAGGCGTCGGCACCGGCTCGCCGGTGGCGCGGAACGTGGTGAGCAGCACGAACCGTGAGCGGCCGAGGTCGGTGGCGTGGTCGCGGGTCACGCGGACACCCGCTCCAGGCCGGCGCCACGCAGGTGTGGGACCGCGGCCTCCGTGCGGCCGGTGACCAGCAGCAGCAGGAACCGGAGCTCGCCTTCGACGACCGGGCCCTCGCCGACGTCGATGTCGGCGTCGGTCGCGACGAGTCGCAAGCCGGCGAGCCGGCGTCTCGCGTGGAACGGCCAACCCATTCCCCACACGCGGTCGAAGGCGGCTCGGCCGGCCTCGGCCGGCACGAGCCGTGTGGTGCCCAGGGGGACTGCGATGTCCTGGCCGTGCACGACGGCGTCCATCAGGAGGTTGTCCGGGTTCGTGATCCGCGGCATGGTTCGCGCGGCCGCGTCGCGCCGCAGCTGCTCGATGATCTGGGCGGTGGGGCGTCGAGCGTGGTCGATGGCGATCTGTGCGCCGGCGGACCAGAGGTTCCCCCGCGCCGCGGCCAGCCGCCGGAGCAGCGTCGGCGTCGTGGGCGCCGTCGGCGTCATCGCCACGTGGGCGGCCACGTCCCGCACGCGCCACAGGACGCAGAGCGAGGGCGTCTCCCACTGCGCGGACGTCAAGTCCTCGAGCAAGGCCGCCAGGCTGAGGCGCTCCTGCTCCAGTGCACGCCACCTGGTGTCGTCCATGGGGACCTCCCTGCATATGGTAAGAAGTTCTTACTACATTCCCACTCGCGCCGGCGAGGTGCAAGGAGGTTCTCGGGTGCCAGACCTGAGTTTGGGCGTCCTGCTGTTCATTCCTTACCGCCACCTCGAGCAGCGCGTTCTCCGCGCGGTGAACGAGGCCGGCTACCCGATCACCCTGGCCCAGGCCCGGATGGCCCAGCGCATCGCCGACGCCGGCTCACGGCTCACCGAGCTCGCAGAGGCCGCCCAGGTCACCAAGCCCACGGCCGGCTACCTCGTCGACCAGCTCGAGAAGGACGGCTACATCGAGCGGGCCGCTGATCCACGCGACGCCCGCGCCCGACTGATCCGATTCACCGCCAAGGGCCGCGACGTCATCGCGGTCGCCACGGCCGTCCAGCAGGGCATCGAGCAGGAGTGGCGCGACCACCTGGGCGAGCAGCGGGCGCGCGCCCTCGTGGACGCGCTTGTCGACCTTCGGCAACTCACCGACCCCTATCTCGAGGACTGAACGGCACGTCACCTTCAGGCGGGCTCACGTGCTGCGATCGTGACGACGCGGCGCTCCCACCTTGCTCAGCGTGCGCTCAGCAGCACTGCGTCATCGTCGGGGAGCCGGGGACCTTCCTCGGCGCCCGACGCCCAAACGCTCGAGAGCTGGTCGCTTGTCGTGCCCCGAGCCAGGGGTGCCTGACAACATGGCCGACCGAGCAGCAGGACCGTCGACTCCACGCCTAGCGAAGGAACTGCATGACCGACGACCTGATCCATATCGCGCCACGCTCGGACTCCCACGAGGATCGCCGACCCGTGGTTGCCGAGTTCCTCAACAAGGTGCCTGCGATCACGGCGACCTTCTGGCTCATCAAGATCCTGTCGACCACGATCGGCGAGACCTTCGCCGACTACCTGGCCGTTCAAGTGGGGCTGGGGACGCTCGTCACCGACGGAGCCATGGTGACCCTCCTGGTCATCGCCTTGGTGGCGCAGCTGAGGTCGCGACGCCTGGTGCCGTGGCTCTACTGGTTGACCGTCATCCTCGTCAGCATCGTCGGCACACAGATCACCGACTTCTTCACCGACACCCTCGGCGTGAGCCTCTATGCCAGTACCGCGGTCTTCGCTCTCATCCTGGCCGCGGTCTTCACGGTCTGGTGGCGCCAGGAACGCACGCTCGCGATCACCGCCATCGACACGCCTCGGCGCGAGCGCTTCTACTGGGGCGCCATTCTGACGACCTTCGCCCTCGGTACCGCTGCTGGCGACCTGGCGACGGAAGCCCTCTCCCTGGGCTTCCGCAACGGAGCCGTCATCTTCGGCGGACTGATCCTGGCAGTGTGGGCGGCTCGTCGCGCCGGTCTGAACGCGGTGCTGGCGTTCTGGATCGCGTACGTCCTCACCCGGCCGCTCGGCGCGTCCCTCGGTGACCTGCTCACCCAGAGTCGTGACTTCGGTGGTGTCGGTCTCGGCGCCAGCCTGACGAGCCTCATCTTCCTCGTGGTGATCGTCCTGCTCGTGGCTCGTGAGCAGATCAACGTGAACCGTCACGGGACTCGCGCCAAGGGTGAGCGCCCGGCGGTGAGCCACCGTCACGACTACGCCTGGGCAGCAGCAGGTGCCGTGGCCATCGTGGCCGCCGCAACTGCTCTCGCTCCCTCGCCGACGCCCGCCGCGGCTGCGTCGCGGCCTTCCGCCGACACGTCTGCCGGGAAGCCCGGGACCGCCGCTCACGCCAACCCCCTCGAGACGGACACCACATCGCCCATCGGCAATCTGAGCCCGTTCGCGGTCATCGTCGACGACGTCGCGGCCAAGGCCAAGGCCGGCCAGTTGGGCGCCGCGACGGCACGCATCAAGGATCTCGAGGTCGCTTGGGACAGTGGCGAGGCGGCGATGAAACCAGCGTCGCCGGATGACTGGCACGCTCTGGATTCCTCGATCGACCAGGCCTTGACCGCTCTCCGAGCAACGCCCCCGTCCAAGGCGGACTGTGCCACGGCCCTGCGGGCGCTGCAGTCGACCATCGGGACGCTGGAGCAGAAGTCGTAGGAGCCGATACCGGTCGGGCAGAATCGAGGTGACAAGCGCCCGATACACAGATCGGAAGGGAGCCCCATGAAGGCCCGTTTCCGGCTGCCGACCGGCGTCCGTGGGCAGGCGACGGTCGCCGCCGCTGCGGTGGTGGCCGTCGCCTTGCTCCTCGGGAGCGTCGTCCTCGTCCTGGTCCTGCAGGGGGCGCTGGCCCAAGCTCTCCAGGAGAGCGTCACTGCCGTCGTCGATGAGGACGCAAGCGTGCTTGCGGTCGACGGAACGACCGGTCTCGAGCGCAGCGAGCGCGACGAGGGGCCGGACAACGTGCTCGTGCAGGTCATCTCGCAGGACGGCGGCCTGGGTCGGGTGGTCTACACCTCGAAGGCTTCCCGCACTGCGCCGATCACGGATGCCCGGCCGACGGTCGGCCAGACCGTGATCACCGGCCGATCCTCGCTCCCGTTGCCGGGCGACCTCCAGGACCCGCTGGTGGTCGCCCGCGGTGTCGACATCGACGGTCGCCCCTACGTCTTGGCGGCCCAAGCCTCGCAGGAGGCGCGGGGGCAGGCCGTCCGGACCACCGCCCTCCTGCTCGCGGTGGCCGTGCCGTTCCTCGTCGCGCTCACTGCGATGGTCACCTGGTGGAGGGTCGGGCGTGCCCTCAGGTCTGTGGAAGCCATCCGCGCACACGTCGAACGCACCAGTGCCGCGAGGTTGCGCGATCGCGTTCCCGTGCCGCAGTCGCGCGACGAGATCGCGGACCTCGCGCTGACCATGAACTCGATGCTGGCGAGGCTCGAGGCCTCCCAGAGCGCGCAGCGCCGGTTCGTCGCAGACGCCAGCCACGAACTACGCTCGCCACTTGCGACGATCCGCGCGTCGCTCGACGTCGTCAGCCCCGACGACCCGGACACGTCGTGGGAGCAGCTCGACCCGATTCTGCGCGGGGAGACGGAGCGAATGAGTCGCCTCGTCGATCACCTCCTGCTGCTGTCGCAGGCCGATGACGATGCCCTCACAGTCAGCTGGCGCGATGTCGACCTCGATGACCTAGTGGACGAGGAGGCGCGACGGCTCCGACAGGTGAGCCGCTTGACCGTGCAGGTGGCGAGTGCTGCTGTCCGTGTGCGCGGTGACGTGCATCAGCTGCAGCAGGTCCTGCGCAACCTGCTCGACAATGCCGCTCGGCACGCGGTGGCCAGCGTGCGGGTCACCGTCCAGCAGGACGCTCAGTACGCGCTGGTTCGGGTCGAGGACGACGGACCTGGCATCCGTGAGTCCGACCGTGAGCGGGTGTTCGAACGGTTCTTCCGTCTCGATGAGAGCCGTTCACGCCACTCCGGGGGCTCCGGACTCGGTCTGGCGATCGCGCGCGAGCTCGCGGCTGCCCATCACGGCGCCCTCTCGGTGCGCGACTCGCCACTGGGGGGCGCCTCCTTCGAGCTGACGCTGCCCCTGCCCGCCACCCCCTGGGACCCGCAGCTCGGTGACCAAATGGTGGAGGATCAGGCCGGCTCCGCTTCGACGAGCCGATAGCCCACCCCCCGCACCGTCTCGATGCTCGCCTGCGCGAAGGGGATGTCGATCTTGCG
Source organism: Terrabacter sp. NPDC000476 (assembly GCF_040300125.1). Classification (NCBI taxonomy): domain Bacteria; kingdom Bacillati; phylum Actinomycetota; class Actinomycetes; order Micrococcales; family Intrasporangiaceae; genus Terrabacter; species Terrabacter sp. NPDC000476. The sequence continues at coordinate 610,308 of NZ_JBEPDF010000001.1, read as the reverse complement.
ACGCAGGTACCCCACGTACACCTCGACGATGTTCACATCCCCGTCGAACGCCGGGTCCCACACCGCATCGAGGATGCTGGTCTTGGTGACTACCTCGCCGACGTGCATCATGAGAAAAGTCAGGAGCGCGAACTCCTTTGGGGTCAGGGCGATCTCGTTCACGCCCCGCTGGACTCGGCGCCGGGCGGGGTCGAGGGAGAGGTCACCGTTGGTCAGGACGGCCGGACGTTGCGGTGCGCCACGTCGAATCAGCGCGCGAAGGCGCGCGACGAGCACGACGAAGCTGAACGGTTTGGTCAGGTAGTCGTCCGCCCCCAGGTTGAAGGCCTCTGCCTGGTCGTGCTCACCGTCGACGGCGGTCAGCATCAGGACCGGCGTCCAGATTCCCGCTTCTCGCAGTCGCGCGATCACCTGATACCCGTCGAGCACCGGCAGCATGATGTCGAGAACGATCACGTCGTAGGCCGACTCGCTAGCAGCCCAGAGCCCGTCCTGGCCGTCGTACATGACGTCGACGACGAAGCCCTCCCGACTCAGGCCACGCCGGATGACGTCCGCCAGCGATGCCTCGTCCTCTACCACCAGCACGCGCACCCGTCACACCCCCACGGCGTCGATGTGGCGGGTCGAGGTCTCGCGAGGGGCGCTCATCTCCTGAGCCTAGGTCGCGCTCCCTGAGCACTGGCTGAGACGTGCCTCAGGGTCCTCTCAGCCGCGGCGTCCCACGATGGCGTCTCAGACGAAGGACGCGGAGGGAAGCGCATGTGCGGTATCGCCGGCTACTACGGACTCGAAGGGGACCGGGGTCTGCTGGACCGGATGGGTGCAGCCCAGCACCACCGGGGACCTGACGACCACGGGACTTATCTGGACGGTCTCGTCGGGTTGGCTCACCAGCGGCTGTCGATCATCGACCGGGAGGGTGGCCGACAGCCGATGGCCACGCCCGACGGACGCTTCGTCCTGGCCTACAACGGTGAGGTGTACAACCACCGCGAGCTGCGGGACGAGCTGGAGGCCGTGTCGCGCACCTTCACCACACGCAGCGACACCGAGGTGGTGCTGCAGGCGTTTGCCGAGTGGGGGACAGAGGCCTTCGACCGCTTCAACGGGATGTTCGCGATCGCCGTCTGGGACGCGGTCACGCAGACGCTGACGCTGGCCCGTGACCACTTCGGCATCAAACCGCTGCACCTGAGCCGCGTCGGGGGTGACGACGGCAGCACGACAGTTGGGGCATGGCTCTTCTCCAGCGAGATCACCCCGATCCTCGTGAGCGGGCGTCACGACCGAGCCCCCAACGAGCGCAGTGTCTACCGCTACTTGCGTCACCGCGTCCACGACGACGGCGCCGAGACCTTCTTCGAGGGCATCGAACGTCTGCTACCGGGCGAGATGGCCACTCTCGGCCCTCGCGGGCTCGAACGACGCCGCTACAGCACGCTGCACCAGGATCTCGAGAGCGCCCGCCGCGCGCCGACGGGCGTCGGCCCTGAGCACGTGGCCGCGCTGCGCGACGGGCTGCGGGAATCCATTGCGCTCCGGCTGAGCTCGGACGTCCCGGTGGGGACCTCGCTGTCCGGCGGCCTCGACAGCTCCGCCATCGCCGTGGGTATCGACCGTCTGCTCACGGCGGACGACGTCTCGGCCGTGGCAGTGGGCGACCGCCAGCAGACCTTCTCGGCAGTCTTCCCCGGGTACCGCAACGACGAGGAGCGATGGGTGGACGACGCCGTCGCCGCCTGCGCGGGACCGGTCCGATCACACCGGATCAGGCCCACCTCGGTCGAGCTGCTCACCGACCTGACCGACTTCGTGCGCACGCAGGAGGAGCCCGTCGTCTCCAGCGGCCCCTACGCCCAGTACCGCGTCATGAAGGAGGCGAGCCGACACGTCACCGTCATGCTCGATGGCCAAGGCGCGGACGAGATGCTCGCCGGCTATATACCGCAGACGGTCACGCACCTGCGCAGCCTGCTCGCGCGTGACCCGCGCGATGGCATCCGGGAGGCCTTCGCCACACGTGACGTCCTCGTGGCCCAGGTGAAGTCACGGCTCCGGACGCGTTTGAGGGGGGGCGGGTCGGTCGGCGCCCTGCTGCGCCCGGCATTCGTGGCCGCACACGCCGCGGACGGGTATGCCGTCGAGGGGGCCACGCTGCGCCAACGGCTCGTGCACGACCTCTTCGTCGCCTCGCTGCCCGCTCTGTTGCGCTACGAGGACCGCAACTCGATGCGCTTCTCCGTTGAGGGGCGTGTGCCGTTCCTCGACCCCGATCTGGTGCGCACCGTCTTCGCCATGCCTGACGACGCTGTCATCGGGGAGGGGTGGAACAAGCGGGTGCTTCGAGAGGCCGTGCAGGATGTGCTCCCCGACCCGATCACGCGGCGTCGCAACAAGATCGGCTTCACCACGCCGCAGAACGAGTGGTTCCACGAGCAGCGCGAGTTCATCTACCAGGTGTTTCTCTCGGCGTCCTTCGCGAGCCGCCCCTACTTCGACCGCTCCGCGGTGGTCGACGCGTTCGAGGGCTGGCTCAGCGGCAGGGGGTCGCTCGATTCCATGGCGTTCTGGCGGATCCTCAACGTCGAGCTCTGGCTACGCGAGTTCTTCGACGAGCAGCCGATCCCCGACGTCGCCGAGACCGCACACAGCGGCCACGAGGTGTCGGAACCGAGGTGGGACTGGACGAACCCCGGCAAGGCGTTGGACATCGTGCTGTCCGACGGGGCGCGCGTACGCCGCCACCCGGTGCGCACCCCGGAGATCACCGACGACGTCGACCTCACGTCCCTCGTCGTGGCGGGCGTCATGGGTCGACTCGCTGCGCTGGGCGCAGATCGTGAAGGCTCGGTCGAGCAGCTCGGCATCTGGTACGTCTTCGTCTCCGAGAAGGTCGTCGCGATCACCCAGCATCGGTCCTTCTACCTTTGGGACATCCACGTCACGCGCGCCGCAAGGCTCCTGAGCCGATACGTCACACGGACGCCGGCCGGGATCGGTCTCGGCTCGCCCTTCACGATGCAGCTGGCGATCGACGAGGCAGGCCTGCCGCGCGTCCTCCTCGCATCGGCGGCGGGCGCCGTCGGCCGAATCATTCGGCGGCGCGGAATCTTCTACGCGGTCGTCGGCAGCGACGTGCGCGCCATCGACGGTCCTACCGAGCACTCCGTCCCTCCTGCCAACATGTCGGCGAAGCTCGCGCCCAAAGACCCCGGCGACGTCGCCGCGACCCTCTCCGAAGCCATCCGCAGATCGCTCCCGACGAACCTCGCCGCATCTTTCGGAGGCACAGTCGTCATCGACGCGAACGACCTCGGGTGCAACGTGCTCGGGACCGACACATCGGGTGCCCCGACGAGGTTCGAGCAGATGTTCGCCGACAACCCGTTGGGCCAGGGCTCCCAGTGCACGCCCATCGCCCTGGTCATCGACGACGTGCGATGCGTGGCTGGCACAGGACCTGACACCCGTGCAGGCGTCCGCCCGACCCCGAAGGATCCGAATCCGACATGCTCGACGACCGACCGGCGCAGCCCTGCACGAGCGAGCGGGTCGCTCGCATGAACCGGGAGGGTGCAGACCTCTCCGGGACCCCGGGCGACATCGATGTCGCACACCGCACCACCATGGTCCTGGCGGGCGGAGGCCTGCTGGCGATCGCGCTGGCGCTTGGATTCGTCCTCACCGCCGTGGGCGCCGCCCGGACGGGGGAGTTGGCTCTGGACGAGTCGATCTCCCGTCATCGAGACGCAGCCCTGAGCGCCGTGGCGCGGGGCATCGACGTCGGTTTCGGCACGACTGTCGCGCCAGTCCTTCTACTGGTCGCGTGCGGGATCCTCTGGACGCGACACAGATTTGCTGCAGTTGCCCTCGGTGCACTGACGACGGTGGGGTGGCTGTCCGTCGAGCTGGGCAAGGCCCTGGTGCGACGACCGCGCCCCCCGGCGGCCACCGTCCACGCCTTGGTCTCGGAGACTGCGGCCGACAGCTATCCCAGTGGGCACACGGCGTTCGTGGCGGCCGTGCTCTTCGCGAGTGTCGCTGCTCTGGCGTTGGCTGGCAGGCGGACAGTCGCGGCTTGGCTTCTGGGCGTGCCCGTCGTTGTCGTCGTCGGGCTCTCACGGCTGTATCTCGGGGTGCACTACCTCGGGGACGTCATCGCATCCGTCGGCTTCGCCGCCGCGTCGATACTCGTGGCCACGGTCGTCGCGAGACCCGCGCTCATGCGTCTGCGTGACGACACCACGAGGGCGGTCGCAGGGTGAAGAAGGCCGGAGACGACCCGCGACCCGTCGAGGGAGGCCATCCCGCCACCGGACGCGCCTCTCGGCGAGCTCTGCTCGCTGCGGCCGCCGGCGTGCTGGGCGCCGGGGGCGTCGCCGCCTGCTCGACGTCGACAGACGTCGACGCGAGCACGTCGTCGGGCCGGGCCAGCAGGGCCCCCCGCGCCATGGCATCGGTAGCCCCTTCGCCAGCCCGCGTCGTGCCCAGCGGCCCCCATTCCTCGCCGGATCGAGGTGGGTCAGCCACCCGGACACAGGCCGCGTTGCTCGAGACCTCCGGTCCCGACATCCAAGCAGGCCCCCCAGGGGCGCAGCTCGTGGCTCTGACCTTTCACGGCGCAGGCCCCGCGGCGTTGACCGCGGCCGTGCTCGAGGTTGCCAGGGCGCACGACGCGCGGCTGACCGTCTTTGCTGTCGGACGTTGGTTGCGCGCGACCCCCGGCGTCGGGCAGGCGATCCTGGCCGGGGGGCACGACCTCGGCAACCACACGTGGAGTCACCGGCCGATGGGCAGACTTTCCGCCGCAGAGGCCGAGCTCGAGGTGAGTCGAGGAGCGGCCGCCGTGGCAGCCGCGCGGGGCACCGCTGGTCTGCTCTTCCGACCGTCGGGGACGCCAAGCAGCACCCCACTCATCCGGGATGCCGCCCGGGCGTCCGGCTACCACCGCTGCATCTCGTATGACGTGGACCCGCACGACTACCTGGATCCAGGCCCGGCCGCGGTGCGAGATCGCACCCTCTCAGCAGTCCGAGCAGGAAGCATCGTCAGCCTGCACCTCGGGCATGCCGGAACGGTCGCCGCGCTTCCCGCCATCCTCGCCGGCTTGCGCACCAAGGGGCTCAAGGCGGTCACGATCTCGGATCTCCTGTCGTGAAGCGGCGGTGCCATGGGCGCCTCGCCTCCGTGGTGTCCGTGTCGGCCCTCGCGCTATGCACGACCCTTCTGCTGTCCGAATGCTCGTCGCTGCCTGACGGCGCGGGCGACCGACCGCAGTCCCTTGGTAGCGCTCCCGCACCTGCCCCCTCGAGGGGCGCCAGCGCATCCACGCCCGACCCGCTGACGGGCCCAGGGGCCCCGCCCCCACGGGCACCGTCCCTCCGCGGACCGTACAGCCATGCCGGCCGCGGCGCCCTCTCAGCGGAAGCCCGCAGGGCACGGCGGCTGGTATACGTGCCCAACCAGCTCTCCGGGACCGTCCAGGTCATCAACCCGAGCACGTATGCCGTGATCTCGACCTGGCCCGTGCCGCGTTCACCCGAGCACGTGGTGCCATCACCAGACCTGAGGCGACTGTGGGTGAACAGTGATGCGGGAAACGCGCTCACTCCGGTCAACCCGCGGACCGGCAGGCTCGGCGCGCCGGTGTCCGTGCGTGACCCGTACAACCTCTACTTCACACCGGACGGCGCCGAAGCCCTCGTCATGGCGGAGCGGCTGGGGCGCGTCGATGTCCGTGACGTCCAAACCATGACCCTGAAGCGCTCACTCCGGGTCCCCTGCAGGGGGCTCAACCACGCGGACTTCACCAACGACCTCTCCAGGATTGTCGTCAGCTGCGAGTTCAGTGGCCAGCTCGCTGTGCTCGACGCAGACGCCACCCGCGTGATTCGAATGGTCGATCTCAACCACATCCCGACGCCCGGGGCGACCCATCCGTCCGATGCACGAAACATGCCCGGCCCGGCTGCTTCGCTCGCACCGGGGGCGAGCGCGATGCCACAGGACGTCCGCCTCGCACCGGACGGGAGGTCCTTCCTCGTCGCCGACATGCTGCGGAACGGCATCTGGATCATCGACGCCGCAAGCTTCCGCGAGACTCGCTTCGTCCGGACGGGACTCGGCGCCCACGGCGTCTATCCCGCGCGGGACGCCCGCCGGGTCTTCGTCAGCAACCGTGACGAGGGCAGCGTGAGCGTCCTCGACGCCACGACCTTCGAGCCGGTCGCACGGTGGCGCCTTCCTGGCGGAGGATCGCCCGACATGGGCGGAGTCACGGCCGACGGGCGCGAACTCTGGTTCTCCGGACGCTATGACGCCTGCGTCTACGTCATCGACACCGTGACCGGGCACCTGAGGCATCGCATCCGCGTCCGGCCGGGACCGCATGGACTACTGGTCTGGCCGCAGCCAGGGCGTCTCTCGCTCGGTCACACCGGAAACATGCGCTGACCCTGCACCGGCGCCCTGGGTCCAAGTGGTGTGGCGGCAGGTGGGGGCCGTAGGGGCTTCTCGTCGGGATGAGCACCAGGCGGCTGATGCGCGGAGCTCTCAGAGCGGCATGGTCGGACGTCGTCCGACGAGCGGCATGGTCGGACGTCGTCCGACGAGCGGCATGGTCGGACGTCGTCCGACGAGCGGCATGGTCGGACGTCGTCCGACGAGCGGCATGGTCGGACGTCGT